>LJSV01000006.1 GCA_001314715.1 Rhodobacteraceae bacterium HLUCCA12
GCCCCAACATGGGCATCGGCGGCATCACACCCGCCATGAAGCTGAAAATGGCCGCGTAAATTCTACGGATGCACCCCGTTAAAAATGGGGAGATTACCCACGATCTGCAGCTTCGACGGCGTGACCGCCGCATGGCGAAGAAGCTTTCCGAGGCGATTGTCGCGGAGGGCAACACAGGGTCATATTCCCCGGTTCAGCGTTTTGTCAGCGCGCTCATGAAGTCGGTGGGCATCAGTGTGTGTGACGCGTTCATTCCGCTGCATTTCGCCTTGGGAGATGCGCTGCAGTTCGACTGGAGCGAGGAATATGTCCTGTTGGGCGGTGTCGAGCACAAGGTTCATGTGGCTCATTTCCACTTGTGCCACAGCCGCAAGCCTTTCGTCGTGGCCTACATGAACGAGAGTGAGCCCGTGAACGCCATCGGTTCGAGAAAGCGGGCGAACGAGATGGTGCTCGATGCCTTTGTGCAGGCGCTGGCGTTCTTCGGCGGCGTCCCGCGCCGGGTGATCATCGACAACCCCGAGACCATGGTGACGTACGTCTCACGATCGAAGGATCGGATCTTTCACCCCCGCTTTCTGGCCTTGATGAACCACGATGTCATCGAACCCGTCACTTGTACCCCCGCCTCGGGTTGGGAGAAGGGGCAGGTCGAGAACCAGGTCCAGTTCCTGCGCGGCGAGCTGTTCTGTCCGAAGCTGGCCTTTGACGACCTGGCTCCGCTGAATGCCTGGCTGCGCCTGCGCTGCGAGGAACTGGCTGCGCGCCGCCATCCCGACCAACAGCATCGCACAATCGCCGACGTTTTTGCGGACGAGAAGATCGTGCTGCGCCCACTGGGCCGCCCCTTTGATGGCTCTGTCGAAAAAACCGTTCGGGTCAGATCGACGTGTCTCGTGCAACATGACAGCAATCGCTACAGCGTGCCGTCCGAACACGCGGGGCGCCATGTCTCGTTGCGCGCTTATGCCGATCGGATTGTCGTGGTCGTGTGCAACGAGATAGTCGCCGCGCACAAGCGGCATTTCACGCGCAATATCAGCTGTTTCGAGCCATGGCACTATGTGCCTCTGCTGGACCGCAAGCCCGGTGCCCTGCGTGATGGCGCGCCTTTCGTCGGCTGGGACCTGCCCGAGGCGATGCAGCAGATCAAGAAGCACTACATGCGCGACAAGGGCGGCGACCGGGACTTCGTCGACCTGCTTCTGCTGGCACTGACGCATGGCATGGACGTGGTCGAGACGGCCTGCGACCGGGCTGTCGAACAGAACACTCTGCGCCTGCCTGCGATCATCAACCTGATCAATCAGGTGCTGGAACCCGTCATCCCCCCGCTGGCCGATACCCATGGTTACCCGCAGCTGACCCTGCGCCCCGAGGCCGACTGCAAGCGGTACGAGGCCCTGTGTGTGGCCGGAGCGGTTGCGGCATGAACGCCCTCATCGACCAGCTTGCAGCGCTCAGGCTCCATGGGATGGCGGCCTGCGCCCAGGACCTGCTGAGCGCGCACGCCACCCAGCCTGACGACAGCGTTGAAGACCTTGATCGCAGCCGAAATCCAGGAGCGCCGGGTGCGGTCCATTCAGTATCAGATGCGCATTGCCAAGTTCCCCCACCACAAGGACTTTGCCACATTCGATCATGGCGCCGCGACCGTCACCAGAGCGCAGATCGACCCGTTCCGCTCCGGCCAGTTCACCAAGGACGCGCACAACATCATTCTCGTCGGTGGAACCGGCACCGGCAAAACGCACATTTCCATCGCCTTGGGAACCAGCCTGGTCAACCAGGGAAAGAGGGTTCGGTTCTACAATGCCGTCGATCTGATCAATGCCCTGATCCTGGAACAGGCCGAGGGAAACACCGGAAAGATCATCAGGCAACTGACCGCCCTGGAATGCGTGATCATCGACGAGCTTGGCTATATCCCGTTTCCAAAGTCCGGCGGGTCGCTGCTGTTTCATCTGATCAGCAAACTGTATGTAACGACCAGTGTCATCATCACCACCAACCTCGAATTTGGCGAATGGGTCTCGGTCTTCGGGGACGCCAATATGCCCACTGCGCTTCTTGATCACGTCACGCACCATTGCAGCATTATCGAGACCGGCAACACATCCTACCGCATCGCCCAAAGCAAATCCCGCCCGAAAACCTGACGCCCCGCAAACAAAGCCCACAGACGAGCTTGCTACTCGGGGGCCGCTCGCCTGTGGGCCTTGCACCTCCGGGGTGGATCAGTTTCGGATGATCACCACGGGCCACTTTTGAATGCACGTTGACAGCGCTGGCCGATCTGGCCGCCCAGATGGGCCTGCCTGCCGACGCACTGGCCGAAACCTTCGCCGCATTCGAAGGCGCCAAGTCCGGACGCGCCAACGACCCGTTCGACCGCAAGCTGGATAAAACCCGGTCGTTGCAGCCGCCCTTTTGCGCGGTGCGCGTCAGGGCGGCGCTGTTTCACACCCAGGGCGGGCTTGCGGTGGATGATCGCGCGCGCGTCCTGCGTGGCGATGGCGGCGCCTTTGCCAATCTTCAGGCCGCAGGCGGTGCGGCCTGCGGGGTCTCGGGCGCCAGCGATGCCGGGTACCTTTCGGGCAATGGGTTGCTGGCGGCGGTGGTTCTGGGGCGCATCGCGGGCGGCACGCGCACGATCTGACGACCACTTCAACTGTCGCCATCGGCCGTATCGCCCCCTTGCGCTCCGTCGATGGCGCGAAAATTCTCGCGCAGCACATCCAGATAGTGCAGCAGGTGGATCTTGTCGTTGTCCGACAATCCACGCATCGCCGCATCATAGAACGCGGCGATATCGGCCTGCATGCCGTCCCACCGGTGCCATCCCTGCGGCGTCAGGGCGATCAGCCGCGACCGCTGGTCCGCGGGATCGACGATGCGCGCGATCCAGCCGCGCGATTCGAGCCGTGACAGAACGCCCGTCAGGTTCTGGCGGCTGACCATCAGGTGCCGCGCCAGATCGCGCACCGCGATACCCGGCCCCGGATGCCCGCGCACCAATGCGCCCAGAACCGCCCATTGCTGGGTCGTCACCTCGTGCCGGTCCAGCCAGCGTGTCCCGGTCTTGTTGAGCTGGTTGGCGCATTGATACAGCCGAAACGCCAGCCGGTTCGACAGGTTGGCCGAAAACGAAAGAGAGTCAATATCTTGCTGCATAAAACAAGTATCCATCAATGCAGCTTGCGGTCAACTGCACGAAGGGCGATTCCCGATGACCGTATATGTAAACTAATTGACCCATATTGCGCCATCGCGTAACGCTGGACCTGGGGCACGCCGGGAGGAATGCATGAAAACGATCTTCGACACCGAAGAGCTGGACCAGATCCGATCGCTTGCGCGAAGGTTCGCCACCGACCGGGTCGCGCCCGGCTATCTTGAGCGTGAACGGGCCGGCACCTTCGCACTGGACCTGATGCGCGAGATGGGCGGCCTGGGCCTGATCGCCCCCGAACTGCCCGAGGAATTCGGCGGCATGGGGGCACCGTTCCTATATTCGGGCGCCATCATCGAAGAGATCGGCAAAGCCGATTTCACCTTTGGCTATGTTCCGCTTCTGGCGTCATTGAACGGCCAGATTCTGGCCAATTTCGCCCAGCCCCACATCGCCGCCGACTGGCTGCCAAAGCTGACGGCGGGCAAGGTGATGCTGGCCATCGCCCTGACCGAGCCGCGCGGCGGGTCCGACGCGGCAAACCTTGGCCTGCGGATGGAGCGGGTGGGCGATCACTATGTCCTCAACGGTGAAAAGACCTCGATCTCGGCCAACCAGATCGCGCAGGGCGTCATCACCTTTGCCCGCACCGGCCGGCCCGAGGATCGGGCGCATGGCGTTTCGGCCATCCTCGTGCCGCTGGATACCCCCGGCATCACGACCTCGAAATTCTCAAACATGGGGCAGAACGCCGTTGGCCACGGGTCGATCTGGTTCGACAATGTGCGCGTACCCGCCGATCATCTGCTGGGCGACGAGGGCAAGGGCTTTGCCCAGGTCATGCAAGGCTTCGATTTCTCGCGCAGCCTGATCGGCCTGCAAGCCCTGGGCGCGGCGCGCGCCAGCCTGGATGAAACCTGGGCCTATATCCGCGAACGCCACGCCTTTGGCAAACCGCTGGCGGGCTTTCAAGGGGTCACCCATCCGCTGGCCGAGTTCGACACCAAGATCGAGGCGGCGCGGCTGATGTCGATGAATGCGCTCTGGCTCAAGGATCAGGGGCTGCCTCACACGGCCGAGGCGGCGATGACGAAATGGTGGCCGCCGCTTCTGGCCTATGAGGCGATCCATGCCTGCCTGCTGGTACACGGTCATGCCGGCTATTCCGACACGCTTCCGTTTCAGCAGCGCCTGCGCGACGTTCTGGGGCTGCATATCGGCGACGGGACCGCGCAGATCATGAAGAACATCATCGCCCGCGAACGTGCCGGCCGCGCGGCTGCGGGCACCTGAGCGCCCCCTGCGCCTATCGCGGTTTGTGCGGCACGGGGCGCGGCGGAACCGGCGCATCGACCTCGCGCCAGTCACCGGGCGCAAGCCCATCCAGCGTCCAGTCGCCGACGCGCCAGCGCACAAGCCGCAAGGTCGGATGCCCGACCGCTGCCGTCATGCGCCGCACCTGCCGGTTGCGCCCCTCGCGGATCGTCAACTCCAGCCACCGGTCCGGCACGCTTTTGCGAAAGCGGACAGGGGGGTCGCGCGGCCACAGGTCCGGCGGGTCGATGCGCCGCACCTGTGCCACACCGGTCGGTCCGTCCTTTAGCGCGACGCCCGCGCGCAGGCGCGCAAGCGCGGCGTCATCGGGCTCGCCTTCGACCTGCACCAGATAGGTCTTGGCCATCTTGTGGCGCGGCGCGGAAATTCGGGCCTGCAACCGGCCATCATCGGTCAGAACCAGCAAGCCCTCGCTGTCACGGTCCAGCCTTCCGGCGGGATAGACGCCCGGCAGGTCGATATAATCCGACAGGGTGCGCCGATTCTGCGTGCGATCGGTAAATTGCGACAGCACGTCGAAGGGTTTGTTGAAAAGAATGATCCGGACCATGCGGGATGCACATTACCCGGATCTGCCGCCCCAGCGCCAGCCCGGCTGGCACGCCACCGGGCGCAACCTGTCAGGCGCCGCGCAGCCGCGATTGATAGTCATGCGCGCGCCAGTCGGCACGGAAGCGCCAGTGATCGGCGGGTTGGCGCGCCGCCAGGTCGGCGTCGATCTCGACCTCGTCGAACCCCGAACGCCGCGCCATCGTGTATTGATCGGCCAGCACCGGCCCCGCCGCCCGCAGCCGGCCGGCGAAGCCAAGGCGCCGCAACCGCCGTGCCAGGGTAAAGCCGCGCCCGTCGGCGAAACCGGCGAACCGAATGCGGATCATCGACGCATCACGCAGCAGCGGCGCGACCGTTTCGGCATCGATCTCCGCCGCCAGATCAAGCCCGGCGCCCGATTTCGCCGCATCGCCCCCCAGATCGTCAGGGACAACGAAACCGGCCTGCCAGTCGTCATCCGCGAAGCCCGTATCGGTTACAATCACGCTCATGCCGCATCCTCCTGCCGGCTGCCGGGCACGACGCGCCCGTCGACGACGTGAATGCCGCATTCGGTCTTGTCCTGCCCGCGCCAGCGCCCGGCGCGGTGGTCCTCGCCCGGCGCGACCCGGCTGGTGCAGGGCATGCACCCGATCGAGGGATAGCCGCGCGCAATCAGCGGGTGGCGCGGCAGCTCATGCGTGGCGATATACGCGGCAATGTCCGCCGCCGACCAGTCGGCCAGCGGGTTGATCTTGATCCGACCGGTTCCGGGCTCGGCCTCGAACACCGGCAGTTCGGCGCGGATCGCGGCCTGAAACCGCTTGCGCCCGGTGACCCAGCCGTCGAAACCGCGCAGCGCCGCCGTCAGGGGCGCGGTCTTGCGCAACGCGCAGCAGTCATCGGGCGCGGCGCGGTGCAGCAACGCGTCGGGGTCGCGCGCGAACAGCGCCGCGCGATCCGGCGTGATGACCCGCACGTCGCGCAGGTCAAGCCGCCGGGCCAGATCGCGCTGATAGGCCAGCGTTTCCGGAAACAGCATCAGCGTATCCAGAAACAGAACCGGCAGATCCGGCGCGATCCTGGACACCATGTGCAGCAGGACCACCGAATCGGCGCCGAAGCTGGACACCAGCGCAACCGGACCCAGCGCCGGATCATCCAGTGCGCGGGCAAGACGGTCTTGCGCCGGCAAGGCCGCGTAGCGGGCATTCAGGCCGTCGGCACGGGCGATCGCATCAAGCGGCATGCGCCTTCTCCTCGGGATAGAGTGCTGCCTTGAACGGGGCCGGGCCCAGACGACGGTATGCCTGCAAGAAGCTTTCGCCCGGACCGTCACGCAACGAAAGATAGGCCCTCATCAGGCGTTCGATGGCGGGTACGATCTCGTCATAGGCAAAGCCGGGCCCGGCCCTTTCGCCGATCGCGGCGGTCTCGGTGCCGTCACCGCCAAGCGTGATCTGGTAGTTTTCCACCCCCGCCTTGTCGAGGCCCAGGATGCCGACATGGCCGACATGGTGATGGCCACAAGCATTGATGCAGCCCGAAATCTTGATCTTCATCGCACCGATCTCATGCTCAAGCCCCAGCGCGTGAAACCGCTCGGCGATCTCTTGCGCGACGGGGATCGACCGGGCGGTCGCCAGCGCGCAGTAATCCATGCCGGGACAGGCGATGATGTCGGAGATCAGCCCGGCATTCGACGTGGCAAGGCCCGCGGACCTGAGCGCGGCATGAACTGCCGGCAGATCGGCCTTGTGGACATGCGGCAGGATCACGTTCTGTTCGTGGCTGATGCGCAACTCGTCATAGCCGAAGCGCTGCGCCAGGTCCGCCATGACGCGCATCTGGTCGGCCGTCGCGTCGCCGGGCGTCGCGCCATGCGCCTTGGTCGAAATGGTGACGATGGCATGACCACCGGCACGATGCGGATGCAGGTTGGTGTCTGCCCAGGCCCTGAACACGGGATCGGCGGCATAAGCGGTCTCGAACGCATCGACCGGCGCCTTGCGAAAGGTGGGGGGCGCGAAATCGCGTTCGATATCGGCCAGGATCGACTGGTCGGCACCGCGCCATTCAGGGCGTATTTCGGCAAAGCGCGCCTCGATCCGGCTGCGCAGTTCATCCAGCCCCAGCTCGTGCAGGGTGATCTTGATACGCGCCTTGTACTTGTTGTCGCGCCGGCCGAACGAGTTGTAGGTGGACAGGATCGCCTCGACATAGGGCAACAGATCGCCGCGCGGCAGAAACGCGCGCACCACCATGCCCAGAAGCGGCGTGCGCCCCAGCCCGCCGCCCACGATCACCTCGAACCCCGGTTCCCCGTCGCTCTCGACCATCCGCAGGCCGATGTCATGCGCACGGGTCACGGCGCGGTCATTGGGGCTGCCGGTGATGGCGATCTTGAACTTGCGCGGCAGGAACTGGAATTCGGGGTGATCGGTGGACCATTGGCGCAGCAATTCGGCGACCGGGCGCGGATCGGCAATCTCGTCGGCCGCAGCACCGGCGAAGTGGTCGGCGGTGACGTTGCGCACGCAATTGCCCGAGGTTTGGATCGCATGCATCCCCACCTCGCCCAGCGCATCCAGAATGTCGGGCACATCACCCAGTTTCGGCCAGTTGAACTGGATGTTCTGGCGGGTCGTGAAATGGCCGTAACCCTTGTCCCAGCGTTCGGCGATCATGGCCAGCTGCCGCATCTGCGCGCTGTTCAACGTGCCATAGGGGATGGCCACGCGCAGCATATAGGCATGCAGTTGCAGATAGAGGCCGTTCATCAGGCGCAGCGGGCGGAACTCTTCCTCGGTCAGCGCGCCGGACAGCCGGCGCTCGACCTGGGCGCGAAACTGCGCGTTGCGCTGGCGGATGAAGGCCTGGTCGAAATCGTTGTGGCGATACATGGATGGCTCCTGTCAGAATGGCGCTTGGCGGCTGTGATCAGCCGCGACACAGCGCCTCCTGCTTGCCGTGGGGGTAATTCGACGGGCCGCGACGGCGAAACGCCTCGCGGAAATGGACCGGCTCGGGCCCATCGGGGCCGGACTTGGCACCGGCCAGGTACGGCCCGACCACGGCCTGCGCCTGGCCCTGCGCCCAGGCCAGGCGGTCCTGGGCCAGATCGGCATCGGTGAACAAGGCGGCCGCGCGCGGATCGGGCGACCACTGCCCGTCAGCGCACAGCCAGACCACTTCGCCCGACAAAAGCGCGTTGGCGGTGATCACCGACGGGGTGAACCTGCGGCTCATAGCGCGATCTCCAGTGGTTCGGCGGCGACGGCACGGCGGGGGGCAAGGCCCAGCAGCAGAACCGCCGGGCCCGCCAGATCCGCCACGACCTGCGGCATTGACGCCAGCGTAGCGGGCAGGATGCGCTGATCCGGGCGGGTTGCGTTTTCGACAACGCTGACCGGGGTCTCCGGCGCGGCACCATGCATCAGCATCCGCCCCTGGATGAACCGCGCCGCCCGCTTGCCCATGTAGACCGCGGCCACCGCACCCGGCCGGGCCAGCGCCTGCCAATCCTGTTCGGCATAGCCCTGAACGTCATGCCCCGTGACCAGCCGCGCCGAGGCGTTGCGCCCGCGCCGCGTCAGGCTCTGCCCCAGCGCCGCCGCCGAGGCCGAGGCCGCGGTGATGCCGGGCACGACCGCCCAGTCGATCCCGGCGGCGTCCAGTGCCTCGACCTCGTCGTCCAGCCGGCCAAAGACCGCCGGATCGCCCCCTTTCAGCCGCACCACATGCGCGCCCCGCGCGGCGTGTTCGACGATCAGGTCGTTGATGCGCGATTGCGGGGTCGAGGGGCCGAACCCCTCCTTGCCGACGGCGATCAGCAAGGCCTCGCGCCGGGCGAGTTCCAGAATGGCATTCGGCACCAGCCGGTCATGGACCACGACATCGGCCTGATCCAGCAAGCGCCGCGCCTTCAACGTCAGCAATTCGGGGTCGCCCGGCCCGGCGCCCACCAGATCGACGCGCCCCGCTTTCGGGGTCTGCGCCAGATGCCGGTCCAGCAGCGCCTGTAGCGCCGGTTCCAGCGCCGCTTCGCCCCGCTCGGCCGCGCGGGGACCGACCGTGTCGTAATACTCGGCCCAGAAGTCGCGACGCCTGCGGCCCATGGGCAGCGCATCGGCCGCAGCGCGAAAGGCCTTGCCCGCGCGCGCCAGCAGGCCCAGCGCAACCGGAAGCCGCGCCTCCAACCCCGCCTTGATGGACCGCGCGAGAACCGGCGCGGCCCCCTCGGTGCCGATCGCCACCACGACCGGATCGCGATCGACGATCGCCGGGGTGATGTAGTCGCTGTCATGCAGGTTATCGACGATGTTGACCAGCACACCGGCGTCGCGGGCAAGGGCGGCCACGCGCGCATCCTCTTGCGCATCCTCGGCCGCGCCATAGACCAGACGCGCGCCCGGCATGTCACCCGCGACCGGCGCCCGCTCATGCAGCGTGATACGCCCGGCATCGGCCAGCGCGGCCACTTCCGGCGACGGAACGGCCGCGAAGACATCAAGCCGGGCCTCGGTTTTCATCAGCAACCGCAACTTTGCCAGCGCCGCCTCGCCGCCGCCGGAAACGACCACGCGCGCGCCAGAGAGATCAAGGAAGATCGGAAAATGCTGCATCGGGCACCTCAAGCGATTTGCCCGATACTAGAACATTGTTCTTGCCTATTGCCATAAGGACCGGCCAATAAGGACGAATGTCTTATATGATCCAGTCATTCATGCGAATCGTTCTTTCATTACCCGCAGACGCCCAGCGATCATGCCAGCCGCCGGGCGCATTCGAACACAACGGTTTCGAAACTATGCCGCGTCGCAGACCCGGCGCACGAAAGCGCATTGATCAAAGGGAACCGAAACATCGGGATCATAAAGCGGATCGCGTCCTTCGGCGATCAGCGCCAGGTACTTGCGATACTCTTCGGCATTGTTGAAATGCTGCCTGCGGCCGACCTCGGCCAGGGCCTTGGCGCGGAACGCGGCATTGTACTTGAAATGCGCGAAGAACAGCGCGCTCTTGGCAAGGCGCGCCTCGGCCACGGCGTGAAGCCCGGCGGAAAAGCGCATCCAGGGGCGATATTTCAGCAACGCGATCTTTTGCGCCACGAACAGTTCGGCCCGCGATCCGGGCAACAGCCGGTGGCGCAGCGCCGATGTCACCACCGGCGCGTTGGTATAGGGGCCCATGCTGCCCGATACCTCAAGAAACGGATCGCGGTCACAGAAACCGGCATCGGCAAAGGGATCGCCGCTGGCAAAATCGGCCGTCTCCAGCGACCCTAGCGGATACATGTCCAGCATGAAAAGCCGCGCGGCATCGGCATCGCGGAACGCTTCGCCATCGACCAGATCCGGCAGGTTCCCGCCCCGGTCGGTGCGCCAGAACAACAATTCGTCTGCATCGGCCACCACCGACCAGCGTCCGGTGCGGAAATTGCCCAAAAGCGCCTGTTGCCAGGCAACCCCGTAATGCGAGTGGCTGTATTCGGTATCGACAGAAAAGAGCGCGACATCGGGGGCCTCGGCCAACAGGTCCAGCGTGCCGTCGTCCGATCCGTTGTCGGCGATCAGGAACCCCTCGACCCCCAGCTTGCGGTAATGCGCCAGGAAATGCGGCAGCATGAACGCCTCGTTGCGCAGGCAGGCGACGACCGCGACCTTGGCGGCATTGACCCGCGCCAGCTTTTCCACCGGCGAGATCAGGTCCAATGTGTTCGAGCGCGCCCCCAGCCGCACCGGCTGATAGCCGGGCCACACCTTTGAGGGCTGCGGCACCGAGGCGCGCGACAGCGCCAGAGCCTCGGCCTGGCGCTCGTGCCCGTCCAGATGCGCCAGCTTTATCCCGCTTCCGGCAAAGGGCAGAAAACCGTTCTCCCAGGCCGATACCAGCGGCCCGCCCGGTCGCGTCCGGCGCATCACCGCGATGCGGTAATCCTCGCCCGACACCACGATGCCGCGCATGGCCAGCAGATCGCCGACCAGCTTGTCCTCCATGAAGGACAGTTGTGCCAGTGCCCGACCTTCGGCGCTGTCGGCGGCGTCGATCAGGGCGGTCATGGCGCGCCGCGACAGGGCATAACCCGATCCGCCATCGGCATAGCGCGACGGTTCCGGCGACTTGTCCAGCTCCAGCCGTCCGCGGGGCGAGCGCGACTTGGCCATGTGCCACGCGCGATCCATCTGGCCGCGCACGCGGTGCAGGGGGCGGCCATAATAATCCGCCTTGCGGTGACTGAGCGACAGGAAGAACGACTCGGGTTCCAAAAAGCAGTCGTCGTCGATCTTGAGCAGGTGCGAAAAGCTGGTGTGGTCATGGACCCACCGCACCATCGCCACGCTCTTGTGCGGCAATCCTTCATAGTCGTCCGGCGCATCCAGATAGACGACATCGCCGTCGCGCCGTCCGTCACCCCCACCGACGAACACCAGAAAGGGCACGCCCAGCCCCTCAAGCAGTGTCAGCCAGCCGTCGCGCATGGCCGGGACACGGCTGTCCAGATTGGCGCGGCAGGAATAGACCGCGACCAGCGTATCGAAAAGCGGGCTGGCGTGGCGGGCCAGATCCTCGGCCCGGTCATCGGCGGGGCCGTGCAGCGGCGCGAACAGGGGGCCGAATTCCTGCTCAGCCTGTTCGCGCACCGGATCGGCGGCAGGCAGATGGCGGCGCAGGTTTTGCATGGCCATCGCGGGCGCGGTCGCCGCCGCCAGAGAGGTCCGTTCCGCCGGGCTCAGGGCCGCCAGCCATTCGCGCAGCGCCAGCATGACCGGGCCGGCATCGCGCCCAGACCGGGCCAGCCCGGCAGCCGTTGACAGGCCCAACCCATACCCCAGCCAACCGCTTTGCGCACGCGCCAGAGGCGCCAGCGCTTGCACAAAGGCCTTCAACGATGCCTCGTCGGCCGGCGCCGCCAGCAGGTCCATCGCGTCGCGTGCAAAGCGCGCTTGCAAGCGGCCATTGGGCGCACGCGCAACACGCTCATAGGCGGCGGGAACGGCATTTCGCGCGGCCTCAAGCAGATCAGGATCGGGGGTGTGCGGTTGCGCATGCGGATAGGCCAGATGACGCAGCGCGGCCTCGTCCGGGTCCAGCGCCGTCGCCATCAAAGCCGACAAACGCGGCCCGTCGCCATCCGTGGCCGCGACGCCCGACGGCCCCAGAAGTTCGCGCCGGAAACGCGCCGCATCCATGGCCCCCATCCGTTCGAAATCCGCCAGCAGGCGATCGACCTCGGTGCTGGCCCCCCCATCGCCCGCACCGGCCTCGATCAGGGCTTTCAGCCGCGCGAACCGGGTCTGGGTATCGATCACGCGGCCCGGCGGATCCGGCCAATCGCTTGCCCGGCGTTCCGCCACGATCCGCCAGAACGCGGGCGACAGCGCGTACACCTTCAGCGCGACAGACAGGGCGCGCGCCTGCAGGTCGCGCGGGAAGGTCTCGCCCTGGACCAGCATCTCAACCATGGCGCCGGTCAGCGACAGACAGGCGGTGCGATCCCAGTAATCCTGCGCACGGGCCTCGATGAAATTCAGGAAGGCCCAGATAAGGCCCAGGCGCGCGCCTGCGTCCAGCTCCCGCCCGTCACCATCGGGGCCATTCAGCGCCGCCTGGGTCGCCACCCAGCCGATCGTCGGTGTGACGAACCAGGCACTGTCGGGTTGAAAGTGGCGCATCAACAGATCGCGCACCCGTTCGGGGTTTCCGTCCAGATACAGGAACGGAAGAACCGCCGTATTGTGCCAGATGTTGTCGCCGGGGGCGAAGTGGTCCAGCCCCTCATCGCGTGCCAGTGCGTGCAGCGGGCGCGGGTCGGCATGGGCGCAAAACCATTCGGCCAGACGCAGGACCAGTATCCGGCGTTCCAGGCTTGGCAGCGGATCGGTGCGCTGGATCTCGGCCAGCAGGGCGGCGGCATCGGTCGACGGATCTTGGCGCATCGTGGCCGTGAAGCGCACACAGGCGCGATCAACCGCCTTGGCATCATGCCCGTGCAGCGGGGCGGGCGCGGGCGGGGCCAGATCCAGACCGGAGTCGTCGTCCGTGCCGTCGAACAGCCAGGCCGACAGGCCAAAGCGATCCGCTGCCGCAGCCACGCCCGCGCGCCCATGCGGGCCAAGGCGCGAAAACAACCCGCCGATGCGGCAATGTTCAATCGCTTGCAAAGCCGCAAGGGTATCATCCTCCAACCCGCCAGCGCGGGCCATGGCCTCGATCCGCGCGGCCACTTCGGCCCGTGCAAGCGGCATGTGACCGATCTCGTCGCCATTGCCATCCACCACGCGCAAGACGACGGAGTCGCCCGCATCTGCCCAGATCCGCCCCGGCAATACGCAGCGCAACGCCGTCACCGGCTGATCGCCCTGCGAATACGGCAGCGGCAGTCGCACCATGGGCAACGGCGCCTCAAGCCCGTCGACGGCAAGCCAGGTATCGCCTTGGGCGTGCCGGGTGGACAGCAGCTCCAACCGGTCGGTCAGCACGAGACCGGACAGATCAGGGGGCGGCGCCAGCGTCAGGCTGCCCGGCACCCACCCGCCGCGCAGATCGACATGGGCAATGCCCCCAAGGCCGGGAAAGCCCCGACGCAGGAAAAAGCGCCCCTCGGCATCAGGGCGCGGGTATCGGTCGAACCGGCCCAGAACGCGCCCCTCGATCGACACCCGAACGGCCCCGCCCTCGAACACGATCTCGACCGATCCGCCGGCTCGGGCGAAGGCCATGGGCCAGCGCAATTCGCGATGCCATCGGTCCCCGTCATGGCGGTTGATCACCGCAAGCCCTTCGCCATGGCGCAAAGACAGGTGAAACGGGATCTGCGCGCGTGTCGCGTCGAAAAAAAAGAGGTTCAGAACCGGTGTTTCGGTGAAATCGGTGCGGCAGAAAAAGCGCGCACCGTTCCTTGTCTTGAAAGGATACATCCGAAACCGACCCTCATGTGCAGCCACTGCCGACAGACACGCTCTTTATGCGACGGGCCGGGCGGGGATGCAATCGACCCGGATCAGGGTCTTGGCGGCGGCAGGCGCAGGGCCTTGATCAGACCCGGCGCCGTGCGGTGATCCGGGGGGAATTCGGGCGATGAACGCAAACCGTAGAGCCGCGCGGCCATCAAAACGCGCCCCAACAGCCACCACCGTTGCCACCGGCGGGACAGCGTGGCAAGCCGGGGTTCCATGGCGCGCGCATAAATTGCAGCCTGCCAGCCGCGCGGTTGACCTGACATTTCCGGCATGTAGGCCACCGCGCGAACCGACCGCGCCAGCGAAAACGGGTCTGGCAGAGGCGGCGCCGGGCGCGGCACGATGGCGATCACCGGGTCGGGGAAATACGCCGCCTGCCCGGCCGCAACCGCCAGAGCCATCGTTTCGACCGCCGGCGCGACCGACGGTTCGCAGGCTTGAGCGCCCGCGAACAAATCGCGGCGCAGGATTCGCGCGCTTGGCTCAGGCTTCAGTTGCAGCGCCCGCATCACGGAAAGCGGAAGAAGCTCGCCCAGCGGACCCGTCGCATCGATCTCGGGCTGGAACTCTGCTGGCACGAGGAACGGCACCTGGTGCTTCGGTGCGTTCCAGTCGCCGGGCATGAATGCCGTCAGTCCCAAGGACACATCCAGACGTTCCATACCGTTCAGCCAAATCTTGAACGCAGGTGGCGCCAGCTGATCGCCCGGTGTCAGGGCAATCAGGTATTTGCCCCGCGCAACGTCCCCGGGCGCACCGTCCAGCGCGCGCACGGTGGCGCCGTTGGGCAGGTGGCCCCGGCCAAGGGCGTCAGGGTCGTCGGTCAGAACCTCGAAATCACGCATCACCTGGTAGCCCAGCGCCCTCAGCGTTGGCTCCAGCGCCTCGGGCCTCGTCCCTTGGGTGCGCAGCACCACGCTCAGCGGCAGTTCGCCGCGCATCGCCAGACCGACCGAGGCGCAGATGTCGGCATCCCAGAAGGGGCTATAGGCGATCTGATGGCGCTCGAAGAATGCGCCCGCCTGCCGTAGAAAGCGCTGGCGTCGCTCGGGCGTGCGCAGTGCACCCGCGCGTTCGTGCACAAGGCGTGTGGCAAGCCGGGCAAAGCCCTCGTCAGGACGGGCTGCGCCGGTGGCATGAACCAGCCGTGCAAGCCGTTCCAGCACGTCGAACTGTTCGAACACGCGCTCGTCATCGGCCCCGGTGATCTGGCCCGGCCGGTCGCGGGTGTGCCGATACAGCGGGTCGGGCAGATACAGCATGTGGCCGGTGCGGCCTGCCAGTGACCAGAAGAATTCATGATCCTCGAACCAGGTCCGCTCGGTGAACCGTTGCGATCCGATCAGGCTGCGCCGATAAAGCTTGTTCCAGGCCGAGGGAAAATGCCGCGCGATCTCGGTGCAATCGTCCATCGCGATCCGCCGGGCCGGCCCCGGCTGGTGCACCGGCGCGCCGTGGACCGCCGAATGCTCGAACACGGTGTCATCCGGGAAGCAAAGCGCGATCGCACAGGCCACCCAGTCGCCGCCATCGGTGCGCAGGGCTTGCAACATGCGTTCCAGAAAGGTGGGGGCAAACTGATCGTCGCTATCGAGAAACGCGACAAACTCGCCGCGCGCATGCTCCAGCCCGGTGTTTCGCGCCCCCGACAGGCCGCGATTGTCCTGCCGGATCACGCGAAACCGCGGATCGTCCCCGATGGCCACGCGCGCGGCGTCGCCCGATCCATCGGTCGAGCCATCGTCGATCACCAGGACCTCGAAATCGGGAAAGGTCTGTGCGCGCAAGCTGTCAATGCAGGCGGCGACATGCGCCGCGACATTGTGGACCGGAACGATAACGGTGACGGTGAGGGGGGTCGTCATCTGCCTGCCCCGAGTTCAGGCCCAAGCCGCGCCAGGGCAGCACTTGTCACACCTGTCGGCCATGTCGGGAATGCGGGCATCGTCATGCTTGTGCTCCGCAACGATCACCGTCATCGCGGTGCCTCCGATTGTTGGAACTATTGGTCGACATCGGCGCCAAGGGCGCAGGCAAGTGCCGTGCCGAAAAGCATTATGGCATCAAGCCAGCCCCTGCAACGGCCTTTGACTCTGACAGACCGGGGCGCGACGGGGTTGCGCGGCGGTTTGGGCAAAGATACCAAAAGGCGGACGAAGGGCCGTCGCGCCCGGCCCGCAAAGGATGCGTATATGAAGGTGCTGCTTCACATCGGCTCGCCGAAAGCGGGCTCGACGACAATCCAGAACGCGCTCAGCCTCAACGCCGACGCACTCGCAGCACGCAATGTCCTGACCTGGCAACCCGACGCATCGAAAGGGCCACCGGCGCGGGTTCTTTCCAACCGTTTCGCGCCGGACGAACGCCCGCTGCTGCCGCGCGAACGGTTGCATTTCCGCACCCGCGCCGAAACGATCGACTGGAGCCTGGAAAACTGGCGAAGGCTGTCGGAGCTGGTTCGCAGGCAAAAGCCGGCGCTGACCGTCCTGTCGAGCGAGTCGCTGTTTGCCGTGAGAAAGGCAAATCGCGTGCTTGAGGCCCTGTATGAAACCTTCGACGAGGTGACGATTCTGGCCTATATCCGCGACCCGGCCGAACAATACAAATCCTCGCTCGATCAGATCATCCGCGACGGCGCGCGCTTTGCCGATCTGCCCTTGCCGACACGCTTTCATTTTCCACCGCACAATGCCATTCGCGGCTATCATGATGCGTTGGGCAAGGACCGCGTGATCGTGCGCAACCTCGACCGGCGCAACCTGGACGGCGGCGATCTGGTGAGCGATGTGTTTGGTCACATCGCGCGCCTGTCGGGTCAGGCGCTGGATACCCCCGTCGCCCCGCCACGCGCCAACGAAAGCCTGTGCGCGGCGGCGACGGTCTGGCTTTTGGGCGTGAACGAGACTTTCAGCCGGTTCAGCGACGGCGGAGACCGCGAACAGGTCAAGCGCCGGCTGGAACTGGTGCGCCGGTTGATCCGGTCAAAACCGCTGTCCGGATTACCCAAGCTGACACTGGGCGACGGCGATATCGCGCTGTGGGCGCGGCATGCCGAACGCCCGGCGATCGAGTATTACAACACCGTATTCTTCCACGATCAGGTGCCGCTGACCCCGGCTCCGGCAGACACCATCTTGCCTGCAGAAGCCGATATGCGCCGCACATTGCGCAGGTGGCTGCTGGATCAGGTCAATGGCGACCATATGCCGATCGTGCTGCGCGAGGCGATTCCAACGGTCTGAGCACCGGCAAGGCTGTCGTCCCCAGCCATGAAAAAGGGCGTGCCCGAAGCCCGCCCCAATCATGCGCCTTTCCGCCAGCCCGGAGGCCTCAGCCCTTTTTCAGGCAGCGGTTGCCCAGAACCTCGGCGATCTGAACGGCATTGAGCGCCGCGCCCTTGCGCAGGTTGTCGGACACGCACCACAGATTGATGCCGTTCTCGATCGTGGAATCCTGCCGGATACGGCTGACAAAGGTGGCGAAATCGCCCACGCAATCGACCGGGGTGATATAGCCGCCGTCCTCGCGCTTGTCGACGACAAGAATTCCGGGCGATTCGCGCAATATGTCGCGGGCTTCGTGCTCGTCCAGGAAATCCTCGAACTCGATATTGATGGCCTCGGCATGGCCGACAAAGACCGGAACGCGCACGCAGGTCGCGGTCAGCTTGATCGCAGGGTCCATGATCTTCTTGGTTTCGGCGACCATCTTCCACTCTTCCTTGGTCGAGCCGTCGTCCAGGAAGACATCGATATGCGGGATCACGTTGAACGCGATCTGCTTGGGATAGACCGAAGGTGCAACCTCCTGACCCGGCACATACATGCCCTTGGTCTGGTTCCACAGCTCGTCCATCGCCTCCTTGCCGGTGCCCGATACCGACTGATAGGTGCTCACCACCACACGCTTGATCGTGGCGCGGTCGTGCAACGGCTTGAGCGCGACAACCATCTGCGCGGTCGAACAGTTGGGGTTGGCGATGATGTTCTTCTTGGCGTAGCCGTCAACGGCCGCGGCGTTCACCTCGGGCACGACCAGCGGCACATCGGGGTCGTAACGATAGAGTGACGAGTTGTCGATCACCACGCAGCCCTGGCCGGCGGCAATGGGGGCGTATTTCTTGGTCGCGTCCGAGCCGATGGCGAAAAAGGCAATGTCCCAGCCCGTGAAATCGAACTGTTCGAGGTCCTGGCACTTCAGGGTCATGTCGCCAAAGCTGCACTCGGTGCCCAGGCTGCGACGCGATGCCAGAACGGCAATCTCATCGACCGGGAATTCCCGCTCTGCCAGAATGTTCAGCATTTCGCGGCCCACATTCCCCGTGGCACCGACAACGACGACCTTGTAGCCCATATGAACCTCCTTTGTGTTCGTGGCCAGCGGGGGGCATACACCATGCTGCGCCGCAGTGAAAGGCCCCCGCGCGCAGGATCAGGCAAGATCAGTCGGTGCGATCTTGCGAAAAGGCGTAGATCGCGCAACCCGCCAGCACCAGCACACCGAAGAACAGGAACAGCGCACCATAGGGCGCGCCGACGGTCTCGCCCGGCACGGCGGCATAGACGCGCTTGGACAGGACTTGCAGCACGCCGACCCCGCCAATGGAAAACATGTTCAGCAGCGTGACGCCGCGGCCCAGCAGATGCGACGGAAAAAAGCTGCGGCCATGCGCCATGAGAAGCGGAAACGACATGCCCAGGATGCCCACCGCCGACAAAAGGACCGCCGAACGCCAGTACCCGGACTCCGGCATCCACCAAAGCACGATCAGGCAGAGCCCGGACAGGATATTGCCCGCCAGCGCCACGCCCTTGCGGGTGCCGAAGATCCGGTCCAGCGGGCCATAGGCGAAGGCGCCGATCACCATGGCAAAGGCCATGATCAGTGTCGCCTGACCGATGGCGATGGAATCGGCACCATACACATCGGCGTAATAGGGGCCGATCCAGAGCCCGCGCAACCCCGCCGCCGGCGCATAGTTGACGAACAGAAGCGGCAGGATCAGCCACACTGCCGGAATGCGCAGCACATCCAGCAACGAGCCTTTGCCCTGCCCCGGTTCGCGTTCGACCGCCGGCGGGTCCATCACGAACCGCCACAGCGCCAGCCCGGTCAGGACGGTCAGCACCGCCAGGGCCGTGACCGTCTCGCGCCAGCCAAAGGTCTCGGCGGCCCAGGCCAGCGGCCAGGCTCCGGCGATGTTGCCCAGGGTGCCGACGCCGATGATCGCCCCGGCCAGCGTCGCAAAGACCCGCGCCGAATAGACCCGGCCGAAGATGTAGTAGGACGCCATCAGAACCGGGGAACACCCTGCACCGATCAACACCATCGACAGATGCAGATGCCACGGCGCCGAAGCCAGCGCGAACACCACCGCGCCAGCGCCCCCGGCAACACCCATCAGCCAGGCCACCGTGCGGCGCGGCCCCAGCGTGTCCAGCGCCCAGCCGACAGGGATCTGCATCAGCGCAAAGCTCAGGAACCACAGTCCCGACGATAGCGCCAGGTCGTCCGCCCCGGCGCCCAGATCGCGCCCCAGCACCGGCGTCAGCACCGCCAGGAACGCCCGGTAGAACTGGCTCAGCACATATCCGAGCACCAGAAAGCCGATTCCGATCTTCATTCGCCTGCCTGCCGTTTCTCAACATGTGAAATATTGAGCGACCATTGCCCAGATTTAAGGCAAGGTCCAGACCGGCCGGGCCGGTCGTTCAGGCCAGATGCTCGCGGAATGCGTCGATCACCTGCTCATAGATCGCGCGCTTGAACGGCACGATGGCCCCCAGCATCTGATCCGCGTCGATCCAGCGCCAACGCGAGAACTCGGGATGCGGCTGGTCGATGTCGATCTGCGCGTCGTCGCCCAGAAACCGCATCAGGAACCACCGCTGCTGTTGTCCGCGAAACCGGCCCTTCCAGATCCGCGGCACGATGTCATGCGGCAGATCGTATGCCAGCGGCTGCGGCGTCTCGGACAGGATCTCGACCAGATCGGGCGTTACCCCGATCTCTTCGCGCAATTCGCGCAGGGCGGCGGTGCGCGCATCTTCGCCCGCATCGACACCGCCCTGCGGCATCTGCCATGCCGGGGCCTGCGTGTCGATCCGCTGCCCGGCAAAGATCTTGCCCTCGCGGTTGATCAGCATCACGCCCACGCACGGCCGGTACGGCAGCGCGGCAATCTCGTCCGGCGTCATTGACCACCGTTCATTGCCGACAGACCGCGCAGGATGTCCAGCGCATAGGCCAGCTGGTAATCCTCATCGCGCAGGCGGGCGACTTCTTCGGCGGCGCGCTCTTCCTCTTCCATCATGCGCCGCTCGTCGTCCGAAATATCCTGCTGTCCGATCGCGCCACGCAGGCTGGACTCGGTGCGCGGCGGCCGCGCCTCGTCGTCCTCGTCGCCGATATCGCCGCGCTGCGGCTGCGGCACCACGATATCGGGCGCCACACCCAGCGCCTGAATCGACCGGCCTGACGGCGTATAGTACAGCGATGTCGTCAACCGCATCGCCCCGTCGCCGCGCAGCGGGATCAGAGACTGGACCGACCCCTTGCCAAAGCTGCGCGTGCCCACGACCACGGCACGGCGATGATCCTGCAATGCGCCCGCGACGATCTCTGAGGCCGAGGCGGAACCGCCGTTGATCAGCACCACCATCGGCCGCCCCTCGATCAGATCGCCGGCTGTCGCGTTGTGGCGCTCGCCCTCGGCATTGTCGCGGGCGCGCGTCGAAACGATCTCGCCCTGTTCAAGGAAGGCATCCGACACCCGGATCGCCTGCATCAGCAAACCGCCCGGATTGTTGCGCATGTCCAGAACGACGCCGCGCAGGTTGTCGATCCCGCCCAGTTCATCGACCGCCTCGTCAAGTTCGGATTGCAGCGTGTCATAGGTCTGTTCGTTGAATGTGGTCAACCGCATGACCACGATATCGCCCTCGATCCGGGTCCGGACGGCCTGAATGCGGATCGTGTCGCGGATGATGGACAGATCGAACGGCTCGCGTTCGCCTTCGCGCACGATGGTAATGATGATCTCGGAACCGACCGGGCCGCGCATCAGTTCCACGGCATCGGGCAGCGTCAGGCCCATCAGCGATTCGCCATCGACATGGGTGATCACGTCGCCCGGCTCGACCCCGGCATCGTCCGCGGGCGTGTCGTCGATCGGCGCGATCACGCGCACCATGCCGTCCTGCTGCGAAATCTCGATCCCCAGACCGCCGAAGGCACCGCGCGTCTGAACCTGCATGTCCTCGTAGTCCTCGGGGGCAAGATAGCTGGAATGCGGATCGAGCGAGCTGAGCATGCCGTTGATGGCAGCCTGGATCAGTTCGCCGGTGTCGACGTCGTTGACATATTGGGCGCGGATGCGTTCGAACACATCGCCGAAAAGGTCAAGCTGCTGATAAACCGACTGTTCGCGGTCCTGTTCCTGCGCGATCAGGGGCGCGGCAACCTGCGTGGTGATCAGGATGCCGCCCACGATACCCGCCATCGCCGCCAGTAGATGTTTTCTCATATTCTCTTCCCGTTTCGTCGCGCCTGCCAGGGCATTGCCCGGTCTGTATCTTGGCCTCTATCGATCCGGCCCAGTCAAGTCGAACCAGACTTCCGGGTCAATGGCCTCGCCGTCGTCCCTGACTTCCAGATACAGGGTTTCGCTGCGACCCGCCACCGACGGGTTTGACAGGAACTCGGTATCCGTAGGCAGGGAACCCGGCATGAGTCCCATCGGGTCGCCCTGCGCGACCACTTCGCCGACCCGAGGGTAAACCAGATCCAGCCCCGCCAACACCAGCAGATTCCCCTCGCCCGGCTCAATCAAGATCACATTTCCGTAGTCCAGCAACGGGCCGCGATATCGCACCGTCCCCGCCCAGGGCGCGGTCACCAGCGCGCCCGGTTCGGTTGCCAGCACCAGGCCCGGCCGCGTCACCCCGGCGGCATCTGGCTCGCCCGCGCGGCGCAGCACCGTGCCCTGGACCGGCAAGGGCAGACGCCCTCGCGCATCGCTGAAATCCGCAACCGGCTCCTCGGTCTCGACGGGGGCCTCGGCCAGCCCGGTCGCCAGCGCATCCAGCGTCTGCGCAGACTCCAGCAGCGCCATCATCGCCGCTTCGTCCTCGGCCATGCGCGCTGGCGGATCGCGTCGGTCGGCGATGGCCTGGCTCAGGTCGCTGCGCGCCTCCTGCAAGCTGCGCAAACCCAGCGAAAGGGTTTCAACCGCCGTCTCGCGCAGCCGCCGCAAGGTCTCGATCTCGCGCAGCAGGGCGCCGATCCGGTCGGCCTCGGCCTGCATTGATGGCGCCAGATCCGACAGCATCATCCCCGCGCGCGCGGTGCCCAACGGACCGTCGGGATGCACCAGCAGCGCCGGCCCCTCGACCCGCTCGACCGCCATCATCGCCGCCAGCAGGCGCGAGACCTCTTCGCTCTGTTGCTCGAACTGGCGCCGGATGGTTGCCTCGCGCAGGGTCGCTTCACGTAGGCCCGCGCGCAGGGCCGACAGACCCGATTCATGCGCTCGGATCGTCTCGCTCAGGGCGGCAACCTGGTCGCGCGCATCGCGGGCCTCGACCAGGCCGTCGATCGCCTCGACCAGCGCCAGCGCGGCGTCACGCGCTGTTTGCGCCGGATCGTCGGCAGCCGCCGCCGGCATCGTCAGGCCGAACGCCAGAGCCACCGCCACGATCCGCATCAGCGCCATCACGCCTCGATCAGGCTGTGGCCCGTCATCTCGGGCGGTTTCGCAAGCCCCATTAGATCCAGCAGGGTCGGCGCGACATCGGCCAGCCGGCCATCGGCCAGCCGCACCCCCGGCGGACCCCCGAACAGCACCATGGGCACCGGGTTGGTCGTGTGCGCCGTGTGCGGCCCGCCGGTGACCGGATCGATCATCTGCTCGCAATTGCCGTGATCGGCCGTCAGCAGCATCGCCCCGCCCGCTGCCTCCAGCGCGGCGAGGGCGCGGCCAAGGCCGGCGTCGACCGCCTCGACCGCCCGGATCGCGGCCGCCAGATCGCCGGTATGACCAACCATGTCGGGGTTGGCATAGTTCACGACGATCAGATCATACCCCTCGCCAATCGCCTGCACCAGTCGGTCGGTCACCGCCGCCGACGCCATTTCGGGCGCCATGTCATAGGTCGCGACCCTCGGACTGGGGGGCATGAAACGGTCCTCGCCCGCCTCCGCAGCTTCGCGCCCGCCATTGAGGAAAAAGGTGACATGGGGATATTTCTCGGTCTCGGCCAGACGAAACTGGCGCAGCCCGTGGCGCGCCACCCAGGCACCCAGCGTGTTGACGATTGTGCGCTTGGGAAAGGCCGTATGCATGAAGGCGTTGTGGGCGTCGGAATATTCCACCATTCCCAACAACATCGCCCAGTCCACACGATGCCCGCGATCGAACCCGTGGAACGAGGGCGCACCGATCGCGGCCATGATCTCGCGCGCACGATCAGCGCGGAAATTGAGGCAAAAGAAACCGTCGCCGCCGCGCGCCCCGGCATAGTCGCCGATCACGGTGGGCTGGATGAATTCGTCGGTCTCACCCCGCTCATATGCCTGCGCGACGGCACGGGCGGCATCGACAGCCGCCGCCCCCTGACCGCGAATCATGGCGGCATAGGCGCGCTCGACCCGCTCCCAGCGCGAATCGCGGTCCATCGCCCAGTAGCGGCCGATCACGGTGGCGATGCGCGCCCCCTGCGGCAGCCAGGCCGCCAGATCGTCGATGAACCCTGCCGCCGACAGCGGCGCCACGTCGCGCCCGTCGGTCAGGGCATGGATCGCCACCGGAACCCCGGCCTCGACCAGCGCCGACACGGCGGCCTTCAGATGGTTGACATGGCCATGCACGCCACCATCCGACACCACGGCCATCAGATGCGCCGTGCCTTCGCTGTCATGCATGCGGTCGATGAACTCGCACAGGCCGGGGTTGCGCACGAAGGAGCCATCCTCGACCGCCAGATCGATCTGGCCAAGATCCATCGCCACTACCCGGCCCGCGCCGATATTGGTGTGACCAACCTCGGAATTGCCCATCTGCCCCCCGGGCAAGCCGACATCGCGACCATGCGTGATCAAGGTCGCATGCGGGCAACCCGCCATCAACGCGTCGAAATGGGGCGTTTGCGCCAAGGCAACGGCATTGCCCTCGGATGTCCGGCCGATCCCCCAGCCATCGAGGATGCACAGCACAACGGGTCTGGGTCTGGTCATTCTGGCCTCCGCTCTCGGGCCTATCTATTCGCTTGCCACCGCAGGGGCAATGCCGTGCTCCGGTTTCGCCCCGAGGCGCGGTTCCGCGCGACGGACCGGCGTCAAGCGCGACAGGCAGGGGGCCAGGGGGCTTTGCCCCCTCTTGGCCTGCGGCCAATTCACCCCCAGGATATTTACGGACAGAAAATGGCACGGACGATCGCTTTCATTTTCTGTCTGGAAATATCCGGCCTTATGTATCAAACGCACCAAGCCCCCGCCGGGGGGCCTAGAAATGACTCTCGCAATGCCTGAAATCGTGCAAATATCGTCGGATGCCAGAGATTCGCTTGCCCATTTCAATACTTTACGAGACGTCCGGTCGAACGCCGATTTCAGAAGTCATTTTTGCGCTTCAATCTGCGGACAGCATTTCTTCAGATGCGGTCTCGCTTCTGCCGAGCTTGATAGACGGTCTTCGGATCGAAGAAAGCTCACTAAATGTTCACTCTCTTACGGAAGGATCGTTAAAGGAGGCGCTTTTCCTTGCGCTATTGTTCACCTATCAGGGCGATTTGCAAGAGGAGGTTCCTCCGATGCTTGAAGGCCTCTTCAATGTCACCGTAAGCGACAAGTACGACACCATCGCAACCGTGGTTTTCCTCACAGTCCTGTTCTACGGGACCGGAATCGCCATAGATATGGCGAGAAAAGCTCTTACGGACAGTTTGCCGAGGGAGAAGCTGAACGAGTTGATCGACGTTCTTGCGCTTGAAACCGGTAAGTCATCATCCGATGTGAGGAGGATTGTGGAAGCGAGGTTTGAGAAGCCCGCAGCGGTCAAGCGCCTCGTTCGATCAGCCAGACAGTTCTTTCGTCCAAGCCAAAGGGACGGCAATGCCCCCATTGTCGTAGGCCGTGAGGTTCTTTCTAAGGAGCTTGAGGGCCAAGTCCCCTATCCAGGAGACGGTGATGATGACCAAGATTTTGACCGGTACGCGCCCCATCAACAAGTCACATTAGAGCTTCATGCTCAAGATAAAGATAAAAATGCCACAGGCTGGGCCGCAGTGGCGGAAGCGATCACCGACAAGAGGCTGAAAGCTCGCATCATGGAACCAGTTCAGCCTTCCGACATTTGGCAAAAGGAACGTGTCGTCGCTGATATTGTTGTCGTGTCAAAGTTGACATCGGACGGATACGTCCCATCCGAGATTCAGATCACTGCCATTTACCCAGACGCCTAGAATCGCAGTTCATGCACCGCGATAGCCGACAATGCTCTTAGCATGAAGGCTGCGCTAAACTTTCCCCGCGACAGCTTGTTCCGGATGTTCACTTCCTTATCGCCGATCTTCTCTGCCAACTGCGCGTATGTCACCCCTTGGCGCTTGAGTTCAGCCTTCAAAAGGTTCGCGGCCTTGGCTTCCCAGTCTGTATGCTCTGGCATGTGTCACCTATGCTAATAAAAGTACTGCATACGTTACTTATGCCCTTGCGCGCGATACGTCAACGTACTATCTTCGTTACTAAGGTAGCGGAGATAGTACAATGGCCCAGCACTTCCTTCTTTCAGCGGCATCGCGCACCCTGAGCCTCAAGGCGATCTACAAGGGCGGCGAAGATGCCGCGTATGCGACGTTCTGCGAAATGCGCTGGCCGGAAACCGATGGCGAAGCGATCTGCCCGAAATGCGGTTGCTGCGACACCTACAAGATCACCACCCGCCGCAAGTTCAAGTGCAAGGCCTGCGCGCACCAGTTCAGCGTAACCTCGGGCACCATCTTCGCCAGCCGCAAGATGGACTTCGTTGATCTGCTGGCGGCGATCTGCATCATGGTCAACGCGGCCAAGGGCGTTTCCATGGTCCAGCTTTCGCGCGATCTGGACTGCCAGTACAAAACCGCCTTCGTTCTGGCGCACAAGCTGCGCGAGGCGATGGCACAGGAAGTGCAGACCGGAGAAGTCCTGACCGGCCATGTCGAAATGGATGGCGCATACTTCGGAGGGCATATCCGGCCCGCCAACCATGTCGAGAACCGCGTTGACCGCCGCCTGAAAGAACACCAGACCGGCAAGCGCCGCGTCGTTGTCGTGATGCGTGAGCGCAAGGGTCGTTCGCTGCCCTTCGTCGCCATCAATGAAGCCGAAGGCGTTGCGCTGGCGAAAGAGAACATCTGCCGCATGGCGACTATCTCGGTTGACGAAGCCAGCCACTGGGACATGCTGCATGCCGGTTGGTCAGTTGATCGCATCAACCACAGCCTTGCCTACAGCGATCTGGGCGCTTGCACCAACCAAGCCGAAAGCTTCTTCTCGCGCCTGCGCCGCCGCATGGTCGCCGGTCAACACCACCATGTCAGCCCGCAGTACCTGCACCAGTACGCCAACCATGCCGCATGGCTGGAAGACAACTGCCGTAAGGATAACGGCTCGCTTGCCTTCGGGCTGGTCGCAAACGCGATGGGTGCGCCTGTCAGCCGCGCGTGGAAAGGTTACTGGCAGCGCGCGGCTTGAGGTATCTGAATACCTATGGTATTGTGGTATTCAGATACCTATGGAGTATGTGACATGAGAAAAATTCGACACGCCCTTATACGACTTCTTGCCGGTAAAGACGTAATCGCGATCAACTTGTCCACACAGGGCCAATCAACTCAGTCTTGAACCCACGCATCCTTCTTGTCCCAGATGTGTGTTTTTCCACAGTGGGGACATTTAACCCCGTTTTTTGATAAGCTGGCAGATGCGAAAGATGCCTTGTCCATGCCAATTCCAGTGGATAGCATTTTACCAGTGTCGGGGCATTTAATCATTACTGTTCCCATGATTCCCTCCTGAAAAGGGGGCAAGCATAACATATTTTGATAAGAATCGTATGGTTGCTTATTTTGGAAGCCACGCGCTCCCCTCATGTCGCACAATCCCAGCCCGGCGCATCTTCTGCAACGCCTGCGTTGTCCGAACATATGCCGCGCCCGTCGACAGTTCGGGCCGCTGGATTGCCACATAGGCAGCAAGGTCGCGCTGGGTGCTATAGCCCTTCCTGATACCGTCCAGGATGATCATGCGCATCATCCCCTTTCGCGCTGCGTCTGGCTTTTTTGCGGGCAGAACGACAGGCATATGAACCCCGCGCATCCGGCACAACGCTTCGACGTGCGCCAGCCCTTCGCCGTTCCCCCGGATGATCTGCTTTCGCAGGGCGAGCAGAGCGCCATCTATCGACTTATCCAACATGCGAGAATCTTAGCGGAAATGGCGCGCAAAGGATTCCGTTTTCTTGGTGCGTTTGATACATAAGGCCGGAAATATCCCGGGGGAGTCGCCCGAAGGGCGGCGGGGGCGGAGCCCCCGTTTCTGGACGAACAGGCTTCTGCGCAGCAGGCAATCAGGTTACGCCCCGTACGGGACCCAGACGGTTTTCACCTGTACGGAACGGTGCAGAAATTCGCCGTCCTTGCCCTCGTTGCCGTGCCAGTCGCGCGCGCGACATTCCGACCACACGGATTTGAGATTCCCCGCGCTTTCATGTTCGGCCAGGGTGCAGGTCGCGGCGTCGGCAAAGACCCATAGCGCCGCCACGTCGTCATGCTGTGCCAGGCAGCGCGCCAGATCGGTGCGCGGCCCCGTGATCACGTTGACAACGCCGCCCGGCACGTCCGAGCTGTCGAGAACGCGGCACATTTCCAGCGCCGCACGCGGCGCGGCCTGTGCCGGCACCGCGACCACCCGGTTGCCCAGCGCGATCGCCGGCATCACTGTCGACACAAATCCCAGGAGCGGCGATTCATCCGGGCAGATCAGGCCCATCACGCCATGGGCCTCTGTCAGCGCCAGCGTCAGATGCGACGCCCGCGTCGCGTGCACGCGACCGTCCTGCTTGTCAGCCCAGGCCGCCCAGTAGAAGACCCGCGCCACGGCGGCCTCGGCCTCGGCATCGGAAGACATCGCGGCCAGATCGTCTCGTCGCGCGGCCATGTTCTCGGCGATAAAAAACAGAACCTGCGCCCGGTTGTGCCCGGTTGTCGTGCCCCAGCGGGCGGCCTTGTGCGCGGCCTCGACGGCATTGCGAATATCCTTGCGCCCGCCCAGCGGAAACTGTGTGCCCTGCGCGGCATAGCTGTGGCCGCCATCGGCGCGTTTCTGTGCGCCCCCGATATACAGCTTGTGCGTGCGGTCGATCCCGGCCGGACCGGCATCGCCGGGCAGGGCCGAAAGCGCGGGCGGCGGCGTGCGTGGCTTGCCCGTCACCGCGGGGTTGCGCAGATAGGCCAACATCCCCGCGCGCCCGCCCTCGCGGCCAAAGCCCGACTCGCGCATCCCGCCGAAGGGTGCGTTCGCGTCGAAGAGGTTTGTGCCGTTGATCCAGACCACCCCCGCCCTGACCTGTGCCGCCATGTCGAGCGCGGTCGTGATGTTCTCGGACCAGACCGAGGCCGCAAGCCCGTAGCGCGTGTTGTTGGCCAATGCCACCGCCTCGGCCGGGGTGCGGAAGGTCATCATGGCCACGACCGGGCCAAAGATCTCTTCCTGCATCGCCACGTTGGCCGCGCCCAGCCCGGTCAGCAGCGCGGGCGGGCAGAAATTGCCCTCAACGGTGCCGGGTTGATACAGGTCCGCCCCCTGCGCAACGGCCTGCGCCACGATCTCGCGGATACGCGCCATCTGCACCGGGTGCACCACCGCGCCGATATCGGTGGACTTGTCCAGCGGGTCGCCCAGCCGCAACCGGGCCATCCGCGCCTTGAGCCGCTCGGCAAAGGGCACGGCGACGGATTCCTGCACCAGAAGGCGCGAACCCGCGCAGCAGACCTCGCCCTGGTTGAACCAGATCGCGTCCACCACGCCTTCGACGGCGGCATCCAGATCGGCGCCCGCAAAGACGATGAAGGGCGATTTGCCGCCCAGCTCAAGTGTCAGCGCCTTGCCGCGGCCTGCCGTCGCTTGCCGGATCCTGCGCCCCACCTCGGTCGAGCCGGTGAAGGCGATCTTGTCGACATCCGCCGCGACCAGCGCCGCGCCGGTATCGCCATCGCCGGTGACGATGTTCACGACACCTTTCGGCAAGCCCGCCTCATGGCACAGCTGGGCAAAAAGCAGCGCGCTTAGCGGCGTGTATTCCGCCGGTTTGAGGACCACGGCATTCCCCGCCGCAAGCGCCGGTGCGATCTTCCACGCCAGCATCAGAAGCGGAAAGTTCCACGGGATGATCTGCCCGCAGACGCCATGCGGCACCATGCCCGGAAATTCGTCGCCGATCAGTTCGGCCCAGCCCGCGTGGTGATAGAAGTGCCGCACGGCCAGCGGCACGTCGATGTCGCGCGCCTCGCGGATCGGTTTGCCGTTGTCGAGCACTTCAAGCACCGCAAACAGCCGCTCACGCTTTTGCATCAGTCGGGCCAGTGCATAGAGATGGCGCGCCCGCGCATGTCCGGGCAGTTTTTCCCATCGGGGCTGGGCCTTGCGCGCGGCCTTCACCGCGGCGGCAATATCATCGGCGGTGCCTTGTGTGACCTGTGCAAGCACGGCACCCGTGGCCGGGTTCACGGTGTCAAAGGTATCGCCGGGCTTGGTGAAAGCGCCATTGATGAAATGGCCGAACGGCCCGCGCGCCAGCCATTCGGTTGCGATGGCGGGCGATTCAGGGGCGGGGCCGTAGTCCATGGTGTTCAGGGCCTCTGTGACGGTGGGCATGATGACCTCAGGCAAGGGCGTGGCGATGGGCGGCGGCATAGCGGCCAGTCACGAAATGCGCGATCTGGCGCTCGATATCGCCCAGCATGCTGGATGCCCCCAGGCGGAACAGTTCGGGTTCCAGCCAGTCGCGCCCGGCTTCCTCGCGCATCAGGATCTGCCAGGAAATCGCATCCTTGGCGGTTTTCATGCCGCCCGCGGGCTTGAAGCCGATGCGGGTGCCGGTCCGGGCACCATATTCGCGCAGCGCCCGCACCATGACCAGGCCGACCGGCAGCGTGGCGTTGACGGCCTCTTTCCCCGTCGAGGTCTTGATGAAATCGGCACCCGCCTGCATCGCCACCATCGAGGCCGCGTGGACATTGCCCAGCGTGACCAGGTCGCCGGTGGCCAGGATCGCCTTCATATGCGCATCGCCGCAGGCTTCGCGCATCGCGGCGATTTCATCGTAAAGCGCGGCCCAGTCGCCGCGCAGCACATGGGCGCGGGTAATCACGATGTCGATCTCGGATGCGCCCATATCGACGGCATAGCCAATCTCGGCCAGTCGCAGGTTCAGCGGCATCAGCCCGGCGGGAAAGCCCGTCGCCACGGACGCGACCGGAATCCCCGTGTTCGACAAGGCCCGCACCGCCGCCGGCACCATCGTCGGATAGACGCAGACCGCACCGACCCTGGGCATCTCTGGCAAGCCCAGCGCGGTGACGATCCAGTCATCCAGCGGGCGGCGCGCCTTGGCACAGAGGCGGGCGACCCGGTCCTCGGTATCGTCGCCGGCCAGAGTGGTCAGGTCCATGCAGCGGATCGCGTTGACCAGCCATGCCGCCTGATGGACGCCCTTGACGCTGCGCCGCGTGCCCAGCGTGGCGGCGCGGCTTTCGGTCGCGGGGCGGTTTATCTGCACCGCGTCGAACCAGTCGGTGGCAAGCGGTGTGCCGGGGTTGCGGGTGTGGGGCATCGGGGCGTCCGGGCTGCTGGGTGGCCTGAGTATGCGCCGGGGACCATGGCCTGACAATCCCCGCACTTGACCGTTTGGTCAGCGCTGAATCGCTCCCTGGATCATCGAGAAGAATTGACAAGACGCCCCCGCCATAATAACCGACAGAGTTAGTAGGGATTGTGCGGACAACCGCTTAGGCAGGCGCAAGGGCGCGTTACCGAAGTGAGATCCCTGAACGGATTAACACGGCCCACGCCAGACATGAGGACTGCCATGACAACTCTTCGCAACGCCCTTATCGCCACCGTCGCCATTGCCGCCCCGATGCCGGCGCTGGCCGATCTGACCCTTTATTCCGGCCGCGGTGAAACGCTGGTCGCCCCGATCATCCAGGCCTTTTCCGACGAAACCGGAATTGAGGTCAACGTGCGTTACGCTGGCACCGCCGAACTTGCGATCCTGCTGCAGGAAGAAGGCGATGCCACCCCTGCCGACCTGTTCTGGGCGCAGGACGCCACCGCGCTGGGCTCGGTTGCCGAAAGCTTCGCGCCCCTGCCCGAATCGCTGGTGGACGCGGTTCCCACGGCCTATCGCGACGCCGAAAACCGCTGGGTCGCCACCTCGGGTCGTGGCCGCGTTCTGGCGCATTCGATCGAGCGCGTGAACGCCGAGGATCTGCCCGCCACCATGGATGAGATGACCGACGCCGAATGGGAGGGCCGCGTGGCGCTGGCACCGACCAACGGTTCGTTCGTGGCCCATATCACCGCGATGCGCACCCATCTGGGCGACGAGGCCACCGCCGCGTGGCTTGAGGGGATCAAGGCCAACGACCCGGTGATCGTGAGCAACAACACCGCGATCTTGCAGGCTATTGCAGACGGTGAGGCCGACATCGGCATCGTGAACAACTATTACCTGAACCGCTTCCTGCGTCGCGATGCCGATTTCCCGGTCACGCAGACCCTGTTCGAAACGCAGGGCGACATCGGCAACCTGCTGCTGGTCGCCGGCATCGGCATCCTGAACGGTTCGGACCAGACCGAGGAGGCGCAAGCCTTTGTCGAATACCTGCTGAGCCCCACCGCGCAGCAGTATTTCACTGGCGAAGTGTCGGAATTCCCCGTCATTCCGGGAACCATCGTCTCCCGCCAGGATGTCAACATCGACGACGTGGTCGAGGCTGCCCCGCAGATCGACCTGAACACGATCGGCGATCTGGAAGGCACGCTGGACATGCTGCGCGAGGCAGGACTCATTTGATCGCAGCCACCATCAACAGGGGCCGGCGCATCGCGCCGGCCCGGATGGTCTTTTCGGCCCTCGGTCTTGCGATCGGGGGCCTGATGCTTTTGCCGCTGGCCTATCTGGTGTTGCGCGCCGCCGAGGCCGATCCGGCCACCGTTCAGGATCTGCTGTTTCGGCCGCGCACGATCCGGATGATGCTGAACACGGTTGCGCTGGTAACCGGTGTTCTTGTGCTGGGAACCGCCATTGCCCTGCCCCTTGCCTGGCTTGTCAGCCGCACCAACCTGAAGGGGCGACGCGTCGTCAATGTTCTGGCGGTGATGCCGCTGGCGGTGCCGGGCTACGTGATGGCCTATGCCCTGATCGGGCTGGGCGGCAATTACGGCTTTCTCAACCAGGTTGTCGGGTTTCGCCTCCCCATGCCCGAGGGCTGGTGGGGCGCGACACTGGCGCTGTCGCTGTATACGTTTTCCTATCTCTACCTGAATTTGCGCGCCGCCTTTGCCGGCCTCGACCAAAGCCTTGAAGAGGCCGCCCGCGCGCTGGGCGCCACCCCGCGCGAGGTCTTCTTTCGCGTGACGCTGCCGCATCTGCTGCCGGCGTTCATGGCCGGCTGGCTGGTGGTCGGGCTGTATGTTCTGGGTGATTTCGGCGCCGTGGCGCTGATGCGGTACGAGGTCTTTTCCTATGCCATCTACATCCAGTATTCTGCGGCCTTCGACCGGGTCTATGCCGCGTGGCTGGCGCTGATCCTGATCGCCGCCGCATTGTCGGTGGTCTGGCTGGAAAGCCGCCTGCGCGAGGGCGCGCATTTCGCACGCACGGGGTCGGGGGCCGGGACACGGCCGCGCCGGACGCATCTGTCCCCGTTCGGGCAGGTTGCGGGCTGGGCCTTTGTCGTCGTGGTGGTGATGGCGTCGCTGGGTCTGCCGCTTTCGGTCCTGTCGTTCTGGATGACCCGCTCGCCCGACAGCGTCGCCCATCTGGCCGAGGCTTTGCCAGACCTTCTGCGCGCCTTTGGCCAGTCGCTGTCGGTCGCCGTGCCCTCGGCCATCGTCGCGGCGGGTATGGCGCTGCCGGTGGCGGTGCTGGCGGTGCGCTATCCCTCGCCGCTGTCGACGCTGATCAACCGGCTGGCATTCGTAGGCTATGCCGTGCCGGCGCTGGCCTTTGCGCTGGCCTTCGTCTTTTTCGCGCTACAGGGCGCACCGTTCCTGTATCAGACCCATACCCTGCTGATCGTCGTCTATGCCCTCAGTTTCCTGGCGCTCGCGCTTGGTCCGATCCGCTCGGCACTCTATCAGGCGCGCCCCTCGGTCGAGGAATCGGCGCGCGCGTTGGGGCATGGCCCGGTCTCGGTGTTCTGGCGTGTGACCTTGCCCACCATCCGCCCCGGCCTGGTGGCCGGCATGGTGCTGGTGTTCGTCATCGCCGTAAAGGAACTTCCGATTGCCTTTCTGCTGGCGCCGACCGGGTTCAGGCCGCTGTCGATCACCATGTTCACCCGCACATCCGAAGGCATGTTGCTTGAAGCCGCGCCTTATGCCGCGTCGATCATCGTCTTTTCCGCCCTTTTCGTCGGTTTCGTTTTGCGCCATGACCGAAAGGCTGGAGACGAGCGATGAACGAACTGCCCAAAACCCTGACCTTCAAGATGCCGGCCGAAGCCTCGCCGCTGGGATTTCGCCAGAAACCCGCGCGCCCGCTGCTGGAGGTTGATCGCCTGCGCAAGCATTTCCCGCATGCCGACACGGCCGCGGTTGAACGCGTCAGCCTGTCGCTGGGCGAGGGCGAGTTGATGGCGCTTCTGGGTCCGTCGGGCTGCGGCAAGACCACGACCCTGCGCATGATCGGCGGTTTCGAACAGCCCGACGAAGGCACGATCACGCTGGCCGGGCGCGACATCACCCATTTGCCGCCCGAACAGCGTGGCATCGGTTTCGTGTTCCAGGATTACGCGCTGTTTCCGCATCTCAACGTCCTTGAAAACGTCCGCTTTGGCCTGCGCGGCATGAAGCGGGCCGATGCCGACGCGCGCGCCCGGTCGATGCTGGACCTGGTCGGGCTGAGCGATCTGGCCAACCGAAAGCCGCACCAGCTTTCGGGCGGGCAGCAACAGCGCGTGGCACTGGCCCGAAGCCTTGCGGTGGGTCCGCCGCTGATCCTGCTGGATGAGCCCTTTTCCAATCTTGACGCGAAGATGCGGGTCGAGACCCGGCAGGAAGTGCGCAAACTGCTGAAATCGACCGGCGCGGCGGGCATCCTTGTCACCCATGACCAGGAAGAGGCGCTGGCCATGGCCGACCGGATCGCGGTGATGGACAATGGTCGCGTTGTGCAGATCGGCACCCCCGACGAGATCTATCGCAACCCCGCCACCGAGTTCGTCGCCAATTTCATCGGCCGGTCCAATATCCTGGCCGGAACCGCGAACGGGATGAACGCGCAGACCGCCTTTGGCAATCTGCCGCTGTCGCGCGCGGCGAACGGTGCGGTCAGCCTGGCGGTGCGGCCCGAACAGATCATGCTGGAACCCGACCCCGCCGGCCCCGCCGTCATCACCGGGCGCGAATTTCGCGGCCATGACCAGATCTACTGGGTGCAGGACGGCGATCGCTGCTTGATCGTGATTTCCGGACCGGGCGCGGATCTGGGCATCGGCGCCAAGGTCCGGCTGCGGATCTGTGATTGCGTGGTTCCGCTCAACTGATCGCGTTTCGCTTCCGCGACGGCGTGCTTTGCGCTAGAATAAGCGCAACAATAAGACCAACGAGCAGGTGACCCATGATCTTGCGTGCCGGACTTTTCTGCCTCGTGCTGATTTCGCTGGGCGGGTGCGGCGGCGCCTTTGCCGACCGCTTCACAGGCGGGGTCGAGGCAGCACGACTTTCGACGACCGCGCCCCGTCCCGCCGCCTTCGACCGCTGGATCGACGGGTTTCGCCCGCGCGCACTGGACCAGGGGATCGAGCCGCGGGTTTTCGACCGCGCCTTTGCCGGTATCGGTTATAATGAGGATTCGCTGCGCCTCGATTCCCACCAGCCCGAGTTCACCCGCCCGATCTGGGCCTATCTGGACAGCGCGGTCTCGGACACCCGGATCGAGAACGGGCAGGAGATGCTGGACGAACACGCGCGCCTGCTGGACCGGATCGAGGCCGAATACGGAGTCGAGCGCGAAGTGGTCGTGGCGATCTGGGGGCTGGAAAGCTCATACGGGCAGCTGCGCGGCACGACCCCGATCATCGAAACCCTGGCGACGCTGGCCTATGAGGGGCGGCGCACCGCGTTCTTCGAAGAACAGCTGATCGCCGCGCTGCGGATCCTGCAAGCCGGCGACGTGACCGCTCGCGACATGGAAGGCAGTTGGGCCGGGGCGATGGGGCATACCCAGTTCATTCCCACCAGCTATCTGGCCTATGCCGTGGATTTCGACGGCGACGGGCGCCGCGACATCTGGGACGACGACCCGTCCGACGCGCTGGCCTCGGCGGCGGCCTATCTGGCGCGCTTTGGCTGGACCCGCGGCCAGCCGCCGCTGGCCGAGGTCCGGCTGCCGCGCGATTTCGACACCGCCCGCGCCGGCCAGCGCCGCCCGCTTGCTGAGTGGCGCGCGCTGGGCGTTCAGGCGCAGGCCGGGCAAGCGCTTCCCGCCGAAGGGGACGCCACGTTGATTTTTCCCGCCGGCGCGCAGGGTCCGGCGCTGCTGACATTCGACAACTTCCGGGTGATCAAGCGCTATAACAACGCCGATGCCTATGCCATCGCCATCGCCCATCTTGCCGACCGTCTGCGCGGCGGAGCGGCGTTCGTGGCCGACTGGCCTCGCGACGACCGTCCACTGACCGCTGACGAGCGCGAGGAGCTGCAACGGGTTCTGGCGCGTTCGGGGCATTACGGCGGCGAGATCGACGGGCGCGTGGGCTCGGGCACGCTGGCGGCGGTGCGCGACTGGCAAGCCGCGAACGGCATGGCGCCCGATGGCTATGTCTCGCTGGCGCTGCTGGAACGGATGCGCGCGCGGTGAGGGCGGCAGGGGGGCGCCTGCCCCCCTCTTCGGCTGCGCCGAATTCACCCCCCGGGCGTATTTTCGGCAAGATGAAGGGGGGCGGGCGTGCCCGCATCCGCAAGTTCGGTTTCCAGGAAGCGTTCGAATGCATCCAGGTTGATCGGGTCGAACTGGCCGAATGCCTGCATCCAGACCGAGGCTGCTTTCAGGGCGTCCGGTTCGAGCTTGCACCATTTCACGCGCCCACGCTTTTCCTGGGTGATCAGTCCGGCCGACGCCAGGATCGACAGGTGCTTGGAAACCCCGGCCAGTGACATCGGCAGGGGTTCGGCAACATCGGTTACTGCCATGTCGTCTTCGAGCAACATCGACAGGATCGCGCGCCGGGTCGGATCGGCGAGCGCCATGAAAATGGCATCGAGCCGGGCGGCATGATCATGTGCGGTATCGGACATGCGGGCACAATGCGGGTCGCGGCGCGGATGGTCAACCGTTCGGTTGAATGTCACGGGCAGACCCGAGGCGCGCCGATCCCGGTGGAGAACCGTGCGAGCGTTTTCTTTTGTGTATGTTTTTCAATGCCTTGGAAATCTTCATGCGTGCTTGACTCCGGCACGTCCCGCGCCTAGTTTCCGCGCGTCTGTCCCGAAGGGTTCACAGCATGTCCGAGCCGAATGATCTTGAGCGCCTCAAGGCGCTCGACCAGCGGATCGAACGGCTGAGGGCGGCCAAGGCGCCGCCCCCCAAGAAGGCAGACAGCCATGACATGGCCCATCACGCCTGGCGCATGGTAACGGAGCTTGTCGCCGGTCTGCTGATCGGTCTTGGCATCGGATACGGGTTGGACCGGCTTTTCGGCACCGGGCCCCTGTTTCTGGTGCTGTTCATACTGCTGGGCTTCGCCGCCGGTGTCCGCGTGATGATGCGCACCGCCGGCGAGTTGCAGCGCGAGAGCGAGGAAGGGGCGGAAAAATCCGCCCGGGATCGAGGGGAAAAGGATCGTGGCTGAAGAATCCGGCGGTTTTGCCATTCATCCGATGGATCAGTTCATCGTGCGCCCGCTTCTGGGCGGCGATACGGTCGGCATGTTCACCATTACCAATGTCACGCTCTGGATGACGCTGACGGTGATCGCCGTGTCACTGGTGCTGGTCGTCGGAAGCCGTGGCCGCGCCCTGGTGCCCACGCGCAGCCAGTCGATCGCCGAAGTGCTTTACAGTTTCGTCTACAAGATGGTCGAGGATGTGGCCGGCCATGACGGGGTCAAGTATTTCCCCTATATCATGACGCTGTTCATGTTCATCCTGTTCTCGAACCTTCTGGGCCTTCTGCCCTGGTCGTTCACCACCACGTCGCATATCGCGGTGACCGCGGTTCTGGCGGCGGCGGTATTCATCACCGTGACCGTGCTGGGCTTTGTCCTGCATGGTGCGAGCTTTCTCAAGCTGTTCTGGATTACCTCGGCGCCACTGGCGCTGCGACCGATCCTGGCGCTGATCGAGGTCATCTCGTATTTCGTGCGCCCGCTGAGCCACTCCATTCGTCTTGCCGGCAACATGATGGCCGGGCATGCGGTGGTGAAGGTGTTCGCGGGCTTTGCCGGTGCGCTGGGCCTGTTCGGTGTCCTGCCGATCCTGGCCGTGACCGCCGTCTACGGGCTGGAGCTGCTGGTATCGGTCATCCAGGCCTATGTCTTCACCATCCTGACCTGTGTCTATCTGCGCGACGCATTGCATCCGCATCACTGACACCGGAACCGGACCCCCTTTTTGCCAATTCCAACGTAAGGAGAGATCACTATGGAAGGCGATATCGTTCAAATGGGTGCGTACATCGGCGCTGGCCTGGCCTGCATGGGCATGGGCGGAGCAGCGGTCGGTGTGGGCAACGTGGCCGGCAACTTCCTGGCCGGTGCCCTGCGCAACCCGTCGGCCGCACCGGGCCAGACCGCGACGCTGTTCATTGGCATCGCCTTTGCCGAAGCGCTGGGGATCTTCTCGTTCCTCGTCGCCCTTCTGCTGATGTTCGCCGTCTGATCCTTCAAACCCCGTGATCCTTACGGCCGGATGCGCGCGTTCGCGTGTATCCGGCGGATACGGTGACCAAGGAGGACGACATGGCCGCAGAAGCCAACAGCGCGGCGGGCATGCCGCAACTCGAATTCGCGACCTTCCCGAACCAGGTTCTCTGGCTCGTGCTGGCTTTGGTCGTGCTCTATCTGATCCTGTCGCGCATCGCGCTGCCGCGGATCGGCTCGGTCCTGGCCGAGCGCACGGGCACGATCGCCAATGACATCGCCGCCGCTGAAACTTTCAAGTTGCAGGCCGCCGAGGCCGAGGCCGCCTATCACAAGGCGCTGGACGACGCGCGCGCCGCCGCTGCCAAGGTGGTCGAGGAAGCGCGCGCCGAGATACAGAAGGATCTCGACGTGGCCATCGCCAAGGCCGATTCGGAAATCGCCGCGCGTTCGGCCGAGTCCGAGCGCCGAATTGCCGAGATCCGCGAAAGCGCGAACGAGGCGGTGACGGCCGTCGCCAAAGAGGCGACCAAGGACATCCTGGCCGCGTTCGGGGTCAAGGCGGATGCCCGGTCGGTGACGGCTACGGTGAACGCGCGTCTCAAGGAGAGTGCCGCATGAAACTGCGTCTTGCGACAATATCCACCCTGATCGCAGGGCCCGCGCTGGCGGCGCCCGAGGGCACGCCCTTCTTCTCGCTCTACAACACCGACCTGGTTGTGGCGATCGCCTTTGTGATCTTCATCGGCATCCTGGTGTATTTCAAGGTGCCGAGCCTGGTCAGCGGGTTGCTGGACAAACGCGCCGACACCATCCGGGCCGAGCTGGACGAAGCGCGCCAGTTGCGCGAGGAGGCGCAGGAGTTGCGCGCCTCGTTCGAGCGCAAGAAAGCCGACGTGAAGGAACAGGCCGAGCGCATCGTCGCCAGGGCCAAGGCCGATGCCGAACTGGCGGCCAAGCAGGCGCGCGAGGATCTGGAAAGCTCGATCGCGCGGCGCCTGAAGGCGGCCGAGGATCAGATCGCCTCGGCCGAGGCGGCAGCGCTGCGCGATGTCCGCAACAAGGCGGTCGCCGTCGCGGTTGCCGCCGCGGGTGACCTGATCGCCAAGAACATGGACAAGGCCGAGGCCGGCAAGCTGGTCGAGGAGTCGATCAAGACGGTCGAGGCCCGGCTGCACTGAGCGGCAAACCCTGGTTCAGGAAACCGCCCCGGCCCGTTTGGGCCGGGGTTTTCGTTTGTCCGGGGCCGGTTTGGCACCGGCGGATTTTCCTTGCGATAGGGTAAATTTGCTTTCTAAACTCGGGTCTGGCGGTAAACACGCCGTCGCAACCGATCAGGAGAACTGTCGATGGGACGCCGAGACGAACTGATTGCCCGCTATGCCGATGATCTGCGCAACAAATGCGGGATGGAGCCGGACATGGAGCTTCTGACCAAGGTCACGATCGGTTGCGGACCGACGATCTATGACGCTGACGCCGCAACAGTTGCCGCCACGCAGCCGGGCGAGATGGAAACCGTCAAGACCAACTATCTCATCAAGAAGCTGGGCCTGGCAGATGGCCCCCATCTGGATCAGGCGCTGGATGCGGCAATCGACACCTATGGCCGGTCCGAGCGCAACAAGTATCGCGCCGTTCTCTATTACATGCTGTGCAAGCATTTCGGCAAGGAAGGCGTCTACGCCTGACACCACGCGGATTGCTCAAATGCCGGGTATTCCGGCTTTGCCGCAGCACCGCGAATCTGGCATTCTCAGTTCATGGGCCAGGACGGCCCGGAACGATAGCCGGAATCCCGTGTGGTGTGCGAAGGGCACGTGGGGGATGATGGGGGTTCCGGGTGGCCGGGGCCCCCATTTCCTTGCCCGCGATCGGGCCAACAATCGCTGTCAGGCGGCGCCGCGCGGCATCGGCGTGGTGCCGGCCTTGTAGGCCGACCAGTCGGATATGTCCGGATAGAACTGTTTGCGCCAGGCCCGCACGCGCGGGTTCATCACGCGCCGCCAGAACGGTGGCACCACGGCCAGGGCCACCATTGCCGGATAGCCCAGTGGCAGTTGTGGCGCCTCTTCGTCGGAATAGGTTTGCAACAGGGGGAACCGGCGGTCGGGCTTGTAGTGGTGATCGGAATGCCGTTGCAGGTTGATCAGCAGCCAGTTCGAGGCCCGATGTGCCGCGTTCCAGCTATGGCGCGGCAGAACGTGCTCATAGCGGCCCTCGCCCAGATGGCGACGGGTTAGCCCGTAATGCTCGATGTAGTTCGTGATCTCAAGGTGCAGAATGGCAATGAACGCCTGCCAGACGAACAGTGCAAGGCCAACCCAGCCCCCGATCCCGAAAGCCAGCGCCAGGAACCCCGCCTGCAACCCCGCATAGAGCCAGAACGGATTTGACCGATGCCACGGCCCCAGCCCCTTGCGGCGCAACATCGCCACCTCGGCACGCCAGGCCGACCCCGGACAACTGGTCAGAACTCGCAGGAAAAAGCGCCAGAACCCCTCGTTATAGCGGGCGGTCACGGGATCGCGCGGCGTGCCGACATAGCGATGATGAACCTGAAGATGTTCCGAGCGGAAATGACTGTAAAGAACCGAGGCCAGCATCAGATCGCCCAGCCAGCGTTCGACCCGGTTCTTCTGGTGCAGCAGCTCATGGGCATAGACGATCCCGACCGCGCCCGTGGCAACGCCGATCCCGTAAAACAGCAAGATCAGTTCGTGCACTGCCAGATGATCGGTGCGCATCACCCACCACAATGTTCCGAATATCAGTACCAGTTGCACCGGTAGCCAGATCAGCGTGATCAGCCGGTACCAGAACAGTTCGGTCACCGGGGTTTCAGTGTCGGGGTTTTCCAGATTGAGCCCGGTGATGTAATCCAGAACCGTGATCATCCCGATCCCGTAAAGCGGGATCAGCGCCAACCACCACCCGCCCCAGGCGGCCGCGGCAAAGACCAGAGGCACAAAGACCAGCGATAGCCAGAAGGGCAGGGCCGCGGCAAAATGGGCAGAGTCGGTCTTCATGGAACCCCCTATGGCGATCATGCGCAGATTAGCGCAGCGGTGACGGCGCTCCAATATCCCCGATTGCCGCATGCGCATGGTCCCAGCACTTGCGCATCAGGGTCGGCAGCGCGTTCGGGTCGAAATCGGTGCGAAAGCTGCCGCGATCCGGCGCGGCACGCGACCCCACATGCGCCACAGCCACCCGCAACGACAGGTGGAAATGGGTGAATGTGTGGCGGACCGTACCGGGAAGGATGCGCCAGTCCGCCACCACCGGCGGGGCGGGTTCGGGTGCATCGGCCCAGTGGGTGCACGGCCATCCGGTCATGCCGCCCAGCAAGCCCTTCGGCGGGCGGGTTTCCAAAAGCAGCGCCCCGTCCGCGCGAAGGGCGATATAGGCGATGCCCTGCCGCTGCGGTTTGGCGGCCTTGGGTGCGCGGGCGGGCAATTCGGCGGCCATGCCCAGCGCCTGTGCCCGGCAAAAGCCCCGCACCGGGCAATCCGCGCAGGCGGGCTTGCGCGGCGTGCACAGGGTCGCCCCCAGATCCATCATGGCCTGCGCAAAATCGCCGGGGCGATGCCGCGGGGTCAGGCGCGCGGCCAGCTGCGCCAAGTATGGCTTGGCCTTTGGCAATGGCGTGCGTTCGGCGAACAACCGCGCCACGACCCGTTCGACATTGCCGTCCACCACGGTTTCCGGCGCGTCAAAGGCAATCGCCGCGATTGCGGCCGATGTATAGGCACCGATTCCGGGCAGCGCCTGCAAGGATGCGCGGTCGCGCGGAAACTCGCCGCCACGGGCCGAGACCGCGCGCGCGCAGGCGATCAGGTTGCGTGCCCGCGCGTAGTATCCCAGCCCGGCCCATTCCGCCATGACGGCCGCATCCGGCGCACCGGCAAGAGCGTGGACATCGGGCCAGCGCTCCATGAAGCGGTGGAAATATCCCCGCACGGCCGCAACCGTGGTTTGCTGTAGCATCACCTCGGACAGCCAGACGGCATAGGGGTCGGGCTTGATGCCCGCCGCCCGTTCGGCCGGGCCGATGCGCCACGGCAAAACGCGGGCATTGCGGTCATACCAGCGCAGCAGCGCCGCCGCGCAGGCGCTGCCATCCATTTCACCGCTTTGCGTGTCACACATTAACGCGAGTCCGCCCCCTCGGGCACTGGCCATGGCCGCCGATCTGCGTAAGATAGCGCCCAACCGCCCCATGGCACAAATCACAGCGCGACACCATGTCCGACAGTTCCGATAACGGCAAGCCCATCGCCTTCCGCGCCCGCCAGGGGCCGCGGCGGATGCGCGGGTTCGAGCCTGCCGCCGGGTTGTTGCGCGCGCCGATCCGCAAGGCCGGCGAAAGCCGGGGGTTCGCCGTCACCAAGCTGCTGACCCACTGGCCCGAAATTGCCGGGCGTGACCTGGCCGACATGTGCCGACCGGTCAAGGTCAGCTATGGCCAGGGCGGGCTGGGGGCAACGCTGACCGTGCTTGCCTCGGGCGCGGCCGCGCCCATGGTGCAGATGCAGTTGCCGGCACTGAAAGAGCGGGTGAATGCCTGCTATGGCTATGCCGCCATTGCCCGGATTCACGTCACGCAAACCGCGCCCGAAGGGTTTGGCGAGGCGCCGGCTACCTTTTCGGGTCCGGCGAATGTCACCGCCCCGTCGCCACAATCGCTGGAGCGCGCGCGCGCCGTGGTTGGCAGCCTGACCGAGGGCATGGGCGACGACGGGCTGAAACAGGCGCTGGAACGCCTTGCCCAGAACGTCCTGACACGACACAAAGGCACCGACGGTTCGAACCGGTGACCGAATGAGAGGAAACGGAATGCAAAAGAACTTGCTGATCATCAGCGCTGCCCTCGCGGCGCTCGCGGTCGGAGGCTATGCGCTGTTCGCCGGCAATCAGGCTGACGAGGCCTCTGCGCCGGGGGTCACCGAGATCAACGAGATGACCGCGCAGAACAACCAGTCCGCCAGCGACGCCGAGGATGGCGATGAGGCCTCGGACCTGCCCGAGGTGGTCGACATGACCCAGGGCGACCCGGATGCGCCGGTGACGATCATTGAATACTCGTCCTTTACCTGCCCGCATTGTGCCAGCTTCAACCAAGGCGTCTATGACGATCTGGTCGAGAATTACGTCGATACCGGGCAGGTGCACTGGATCAAGCGCGAAGTCTATTTCGACGCCTATGGCCTGTGGGCCGCGCTGGTCGCGCGCTGCGGCGGATCTGAGCGCTATCACGGCATCGTCGAGATGTTGTATGACAACCAGCGCGACTGGGCCGGTTCCGAGGATGGGGGCGAAGTGGCCGCCAACCTGCGCGCCATCGGCCGCCGGGCCGGGATGAATGACGATGAGCTTAATGCCTGCCTGTCCGACCGCGACATGGCGACCGCGCTGATGGAGGACTATCGCCAGAATGCCGAACGTCATGGCATCCGCTCGACCCCGTCGTTCGTGATCAACGAAGAATTGCACAGCAACATGAGCTATGCCGAGTTCGAAACGGCGATCGCCAACGCGGGCGGGCAGTAATTCATGACGGCAAAACCCCTGGCAGGCGTGCGGGTGATCGAGCTTGCGCGCATCCTTGCCGGTCCCTGGGCTGGGCAGACTCTGGCCGATCTGGGCGCCGAGGTGATCAAGGTCGAGGCCCCCGAAGGCGACGATACCCGCCGTTGGGGTCCGCCCTTTATTGATCGCGACGGTGAGCCGGTCGCGGCCTATTTCCATTCCGCCAACCGTGGCAAGCGCTCGGTCGTGGCCGATTTCCGCACACCCGAGGGTCAGGAAAAGGTGCGGAACCTGGTCGCAGGCGCCGATGTCCTGATCGAGAACTTCAAGGTCGGCGGGCTGGCGAAATACGGTCTCGACTATGCCAGCCTGTCGGCGCTGAACCCGCGCCTGGTCTATTGCTCGATCACCGGTTTCGGGCAGGACGGGCCCTATGCCCACCGTGCCGGATATGACTACATCATCCAGGGGATGTCGGGCCTGATGTCGATCACCGGACCCGCCGATGGCGAACCCCACCGCGTCGGCGTCGCGGTGACGGATCTGGTGACAGGCATCTATTCGGCAACCGCGATCCTGGCGGCGCTGCACGAACGCCACAGCACCGGACGCGGCGCGCATCTGGACCTCAGCCTGCTGGATTCGGCGGTGTCGGTGATGGCCAATCAGGCAATGAACTACCTGTCGACCGGAAAGCCGCCGGTTCGCACCGGCAATGTGCATCCGAACCTGGTGCCTTATCAGGTTTTCGAATGCGCGGATGGGCATGTCATCATCGCCACCGGCAATGACGCGCAATACGCGCGTCTGTGCCGGATGCTGGCACTTGAGGAATTGATCGACCATCCCGACTATCGCCGCAACCCCGACCGCGTGGCCCATCGCCCGGCCCTGTCCGAGGCGCTGAGCGCGGCCACGCGCCTGCGCACGAAACAGGATCTGCTTGAATCGTGCGAGGCATCCGGCATCCCGGCCGGTCCGATCAATAGCATGGACGAAGTCTTTGCAGACCCGCAGGTGCAGGCCCGTGGCATGGCGCTGGATTTCGGAGAGATGAAAGGCGTGCGATCGCCCTTCGTGATCGACGGCGAACGCTGCGCCTCGGATCTGCCCGCGCCGGTCCTGGGCGAAGGGGACCGCAGCTAACCCTCAGACGGCTTGGGAAAGATCGCGGCCGGGTCCGTCAGCCTGGCCGCGTGCTGGCGGTGACGTAATTCACCGAAAGATCGCGCGCCGACAATGACCATTCCCGCGTCAGCGGATTGAACACCATGCCCTTGCGATCAACCGGGGTCAGCCCGGCGCGGCGCAGCAGGTCATAAAGCTCGTCCGGGGTGATGAACTTGCACCAGTCATGCGTGCCTTTCGGCAACCAGCGCAAGACGTATTCGGCGCCCACAATCGCCATGGCAAAGCTTTTCGCATTGCGATTGAGGGTAGAACAGACCATCAGCCCGCCGGGTTTGAGCAGGTCGTGACACGCTGTCAGATAGGCCAGCGGATCGGCGACATGCTCGACCACCTCCATGTTCAGGACCGCGTCGAATGTCTCGCCATTCGCGGCCATGCCCTCGGCCGTGGTGTGGCGATAGTCGATCTCCAGCCCCGATTGTTCGGCGTGAATGCGCGCGACGAGAATGTTGCGTTCGGCCGCGTCGGCGCCCACGACCGTGGCCCCAAGCCGCGCCATCGGTTCCGACAACAGCCCGCCGCCGCAACCGATGTCCAGAATGCGCAACCCCTGGAACGGCAGCGGGTGCGACAGGTCACGGTCGAATTCGGCGGCGATCTGGCTGGTGATATAGTCCAGCCGACAAGGGTTGAGCATGTGCAAGGGCTTGAACTTGCCATGCGGATCCCACCATTCGGCGGCCATGGCCTCGAACTTGGCGATCTCGGCGGGGTCGATGGTCGTGCGTGTCATCGGGCGCTCCGTTTCTGGTTTTTGCTCTGTTCCCGTGGCACCGGGCCTTTGCCCGGTATATAGAACGGATTATGGACAGGCCCCCAGAACAAAAGAGCGCCGCCGCGGTTCTTTATCCGCCGATCGAGCCCTTCGATCGCCGCATGCTCGATGTTGGCGATGGTCACCTGCTCTATCTCGAACAATGTGGACGGCCCGATGGCGTTCCGGTGATCGTGCTGCATGGCGGCCCCGGTGGCGGTGCCAGCCCGATGATGCGGCGGTTTTTCGACCCGTCGGTGTATCGAATCGTGTTGTTCGACCAACGCGGGTGCGGCCGTTCGCGCCCGCATGCCGCCGTCGAGGCGAATACCACGCCGCATCTGATCGCCGATATCGAAACCATCCGTCAGGTTCTGGGCGTCGATCGCTGGATCGTCTTTGGCGGAAGCTGGGGCGCGACACTGGCATTGGCCTATACACAGGCGCACCCCGCACAGGCGACCTGCCTGGTTTTGCGCGGCGTTTTCCTGGGCACGCAAAGCGAGTTGACATGGTTCTATGGCGGCGGGGCGGGGCGGTTCTTTCCCGATCTCTGGGCGCGGTTCGTCGATCCGATCCCGCAGGCAGAGCGCGATGATCTGATCGCGGCTTACAACGCGCGGCTTTTCAGCGGAGTCTTTGCGCAGGAAAGCCGGTTCGCGCGGCTCTGGACCGAATGGGAGAACGCGCTGGCCTCGGTCGAGACGCGCTATGGCCACGACACCCCCGTGGACTATGCCCGCGCCTTTGCCCGGCTTGAAAATCACTATTTCAGCAATGGCTGCTTCCTGGGCGAGGACGGCGCGCTGCTGGCCGGCATGGACCGCATGGCGGGGGTTCGCGGGATCATCGTGCAGGGCCGCTATGACATGATCTGCCCGCCCGCCACGGCGTGGGAGCTGCACAGCCGCTGGCCGGGCAGCGAGTTGCGGCTGGTGCCGATGGCGGGTCACGCCCTGTCCGAGCCGGGGATCGCGGCGGAACTGGTGCGCATCATGGACCGACTGCGCACAAACTGAAGCGCGCGCCCGGCCCGGCTGATTCCGTCAATCAAGCAAAACCTCCACGATTTCCGTTCGTTGCAGGAACAGCCGGTTGTCGTCCGATATGATCGTGGCGCGCAGCCTGCCGTGCCGGTTGCGGGTCACACTGATGCCCTCGTGGTTGTCCAGCGTGCCGATATCGGTCTCGAACAGGGTTTCGGGGTTCGACCAGGCCTCGGGTCGGATGCGGCTGATGCGGGTGGCAAAACCGGGCAGGCGAAAGCGGCGTTCCAGCAGATAGAAATTGCCGTCGGGGCCGAAATCGGCGCCGACGGGCAGAAACGGGCCGCGCTGGGGAATGGCGCCGATGATGGCCCAGTCCCCGCGGTCGTGGCGATACAGCGGGAACGCGCCCGCGCGCGGATCATCCTCGGACAGGGTATAAAGCCGACCCTGCGCATCGATTGCCAGCGCCTCCAGCGCGCCGTTGCCGGGCATGTCGCGGAAATCCGGGTGGCGCGGCAGAAGACGCGCCGGGAGGTCGGGGCCGACATAGGCAGCAACGCGTGTGCGCCGTCCGCCTTCGAAGGCGATGTAAAGGGTGCCGTCCGCGCCGACCGCCAGCCCCTCGCTGTCGCCGCGCGGGCCGCTCAGCAGCGAGCCGTCGCGGTGGCGCAACTGGTGCACGGATCGAACCGCGACACCGATGATGCGCTCATCCGCGTCACGTTCGAACTGGCCGCGATAGAGGAACGCGCGATCGCTCAGTGCCAGAAAGGTGACCCCGTCACGCTCAAGATGCAGTGCCGAGAACCCGCCGAAATCGTCGCGTGCCATGTCCCAGACAAAGAGCGGCGGCGCGTCCGTTTGCGGCTGGGCTGAACTGGCAAGCGGCATCATGGCTGCGGCAGACAGCGCCAGAAAGCGGCGGCGAGTGGGGTGGCGGGACATCAGGCTCCTGACAGATGAGGCTGACGCCAGCCTATGGTCCGGCCCGTTGAAAGAAAAGAGCGCTGCGCATTCCGCTTGCATTCAGGCGGCGGCGCGCCTATATGGCGCATGAAAGCGGCGTTTCTGGGTCCAAACCTGAAGCTCCACCGGGAAAGACGCACGGGCCGCTTGGCCCGTTTTTTTGTTTGGAGACCCGCGATGAGCGACCCTGAAAACCCAGTGGGCGACCTGGTTGCGCGCACCGCCATCGACCGGCGGCTGGCCGCGATCGTCCAGCCGGTGATCGAGGGCATGGGGTTCGAGCTGGTGCGGCTGCGGCTGATGTCCGGCAAGACCCGCACCCTTCAGATCATGGCCGACAAGCCCGAGGGCGGGATCGAGGTTGACGATTGCGCCGAGATTTCGACCGTGGTTTCCGCGGCGCTGGATGTGGAGGGCCCGCTTGAGGACGCCTATCTGCTGGAAGTGTCCAGCCCCGGCATCGACCGTCCGCTGACCCGGCTCAAGGATTTTGAGACCTGGGCCGGGTACGAGGCCAAGCTTGAGACCACCGAACTGATCGACGGCCGCCGCCGATTCAAGGGCCTTCTGGCGGGCACCGAGGGCGACGAAGTCCTGATCGAGATCGACGAGGGCACGATCGGGCTGCATTTCGATTGGCTGGCCGATGCCAAGCTGGTCCTGACCGAAGCGCTGATTGCCGAAACCCTGCGCGCGCGCCGGGATGCCGGCGTGATCAACGAAGCCGATTTTGACGAGATTGAAACCGACACCGCTTCCGAGGAGGAGTGATACATGGCCATCACCAGTGCCAACCAGTTGGAACTCTTGCAGACCGCCGAAGCGGTGGCGCGCGAAAAGCTGATCGACCCCGAACTGGTCGTTCAGGCGATGGAGGAAAGCCTCGCACGGGCAGCCAAGTCGCGCTATGGCGCCGATATGGACATCCGCGTCCAGATCGATCGCAAGACCGGCCGCGCGACCTTTACCCGCGTGCGCACGGTGGTCGCCGATGACGAGCTTGAGAACCATCACGCCCAGATGACCGTCGAACAGGCGCGCCCCTATCTGGACGATCCCCAGATCGGCGACGAGATCCGCGACGAGGTTCCCCCGGTTGAACTGGGCCGAATCGCGGCCCAATCGGCCAAGCAGGTGATCTTGCAAAAGGTCCGCGAAGCCGAGCGCGATCGCCAGTATGAAGAATTCAAGGACCGCGCCGGCACCATCATCAACGGTGTCGTGCGCCGCGAGGAATACGGCAACATCATCGTCGATATCGGCCGCGGCGAGGGCATCTTGCGCCGCAACGAGAAGATCGGTCGCGAAAGCTATCGCCCCAACGACCGCATCCGCTGCTATATCAAGGATGTCCGCCGCGAGGCGCGCGGCCCGCAGGTGTTCCTGTCGCGCACGGCGCCCGAGTTCATGGCGGAATTGTTCAAGATGGAGGTGCCGGAAATCTATGACGGCATCATCGAGATCAAGGCCGTGGCCCGCGACCCCGGTTCGCGCGCCAAGATCGCGGTGATTTCCTATGACGGCTCGATCGATCCGGTGGGCGCCTGCGTGGGGATGCGCGGCAGTCGCGTTCAGGCCGTCGTCAACGAGCTTCAGGGCGAGAAGATCGACATCATCCCCTGGAACGAGGATCAGGCGACCTTCCTGGTGAATGCGCTGCAACCGGCCGAAGTGTCCAAGGTCGTCATCGACGAGGATGCCGGCCGCATCGAGGTCGTCGTGCCCGATGAGCAGCTTTCGCTGGCCATTGGCCGTCGCGGCCAGAACGTGCGGCTGGCCAGCCAGCTGACGGGGCTGGACATCGACATCATGACCGAAAGCGACGAAGCCGCGCGTCGTCAGGCCGAATTCGCCGAGCGCACCAAGCTGTTCATGGACGAGCTGGATGTCGACGAAATGATGGCCCAGTTGCTGGTGGCCGAAGGCTTTACCGAACTGGACGAGGTCGCCTATGTCGAACTCGACGAGTTGTTGTCCATCGACGGGTTCGACGAGGATACCGCCAACGAGTTGCAGGCCCGTGCCCGCGACCGGCTGGAGGCGATCAACACCGCGGCGCTGGAAAACGCGCGCGCCATGGGCGTCGAGGACAGCCTGATCGGATTCGAGGGACTGACCCCGCAGATGATCGAGGCGCTGGCCAAGGACGACGTCAAGTCGCTGGAGGACTTCGCCACCTGTGCCGACTGGGAACTGGCCGGCGGCTGGACCACGGTCGATGGCCAACGCGTCAAGGACGATGGCGTGCTGGAACCCTTCGAGGTCAGCCTTGAAGAGGCGCAGCGCCTGATCATGACCGCGCGGGTCCAGCTTGGCTGGGTCGATCCGTCCGAACTGGAGGCTGACGACACCGCCGAGGACGCCGAATCAGGGCTTGAATCCAGGGAAGAGGCACAGGCATAAGGAAACGCGAGATGACCCGCGGCGGCAGGGCGAAAGACACGCCAGACGGCACGGGCAGCCCGGAACGGCGCTGCATCGTGACCGGCGAAAGCCAGCCGCGCGGGGGGCTGATCCGGTTCGTGGTCGGACCTGACGGGCTGGTGGTTCCCGATCTGGCGGCCAAGCTTCCGGGCCGGGGCATCTGGGTTTCAGCCGACCGGGCAGCGCTGGAACAGGCGGCGCGGAAAAAGCTCTTTTCTCGCGCCGCCCGCCAGCCGGTTCAGGTACCCGACGATCTGCCGGGGCTGGTGCATGATCTGCTTCTGCGCCGCGTGGTCGAACTGATCGCATTGGCGCGCAAGAGCGGGCAGGCGGTCGCCGGATACGAGAAGGTCCGCGACTGGTTGGCCAGGGGCGATGCCCGGGTGCTGATTCAGGCGCAAGACGGGTCGGCGCGCGGCAAGACAAAGCTTCGTCCGCCCGAAAGGCCTGACAGCCACATAACCTGCCTGAACGCGCAGGAATTGGGTTTGGCTTTCGGGCGGGAACATGTGATACATGCCGCGCTTGCCGCTGGCGGTCTGGCTTCGCGTGTAGTAGAGGAAGCGGCAAAGCTTGCGCGAATGCGCGAGCAGATCGGCGCGACGATCGCCGGAGAGGAATGACGAGACGCATGAGCGATACAGACGGTAAAAAACCCCTTGGACTGCGTGGCGGTTCGACCCCTGGACAGGTGAAGCAAAGCTTCAGCCACGGGCGGACCAAAGCTGTCGTGGTCGAAACCAAGCGCAAGCGCGTCGTTGTGCCCAAACAGGGCGCGGCAGGCTCGGGGTCGACCAACACCAACACGAACAAGCCGCAGGGGCCTGGTGCCGGACCGACGCGCCGCCCGGCCGGGATCTCGGACTCCGAGATGGAGCGCCGCCTCGCTGCCGTGCGCGCCGCCAAGGCCCGCGAGGCCGACGAGGCCGTTGCCCGCGCCGAAGAAGAGCGACAGCGCGAAGAAGAGCGCGAGCGCCGCCGCGCCGAGATCGAGGCCCGCGAGCGCGATGAGCGCGAGCGCGAGGCCAGCCGCAAGGCCCGCGAGGAAGAGGATGCGCGCCGCGTCGCCGCCGAGGAAGAGGCCAGCAAGGCCGCCGAGGCCAGCCCTGCGCCCACCCCTGATGCCCCCGCACCGGCCAAGGCCGAGCGGCCCGGCAAGGCGGCACCCGCCGCTGCCCCGCGCAAGGCCGACCGCGAGCGCGAAGAGCGCGATTCGCGCGGCAAGGGCCGCGATGGCGGTGGTCGCCGTTCGGGCAAGCTGACGCTGACTGCCGCCCTCGAAGGCGGCGAAGGCGGGCGCCAGCGCAGCCTGGCCGCGATGAAGCGCAAGCAGGAAAAGGCCCGCGCAAAGGCGCTTGGCCTTGGCCAGAAATCCGAAAAGCAGGTGCGCGAGGTGCAGCTGCCCGACACGATCGTCGTGCAGGAACTGGCCAACCGCATGGCCGAACGCGCCGCCGATGTCGTCAAGACGCTGATGAAGATGGGCATGATGGTCGCCGTGAACCAGACCATCGACGCCGACACCGCCGAGATTGTGATCGAGGAATTCGGCCACAAGGCGGTGCGCGTGTCGGATGCCGACGTCGAACAGGTGATCGAATCGATCGACGACCGGCCCGAGGACATGAAACCGCGTCCGCCGATCATCACGATCATGGGCCACGTCGACCACGGCAAGACCTCGCTTCTGGATGCGATTCGCAAGACCAACGTCGTCTCGGGCGAGGCCGGGGGAATCACCCAACATATCGGCGCCTATCAGGTGACGACCGAATCGGGTGCAGTCCTTAGCTTCCTGGACACGCCGGGCCATGCCGCATTCACCAGCATGCGCGCGCGCGGCGCGCAGGTAACCGATATCGTGGTTCTGGTGGTCGCCGCAGACGATGCTGTGATGCCCCAGACAATCGAGGCGATCAACCACGCGCGGGCCGCGAATGTGCCGATGATCGTGGCGATCAACAAATGCGACCGGCCCTCGGCCGACCCCAACCGCGTGCGCACCGAACTGTTGCAGCATGAAGTCGTGGTCGAGGAGATGGGCGGCGACGTCCAGAACGTCGAGGTGTCGGCGATCAACGGCACAGGGCTTGATACCTTGCTTGAAGCCATCGCGCTTCAGGCCGAGATCCTGGAGCTCAAGGCCAACCCCGACCGGGCGGCCATGGGCGCCGTGATCGAGGCCAAGCTGGATGTCGGCCGCGGCCCCGTCGCCACGGTACTGGTGCAGCACGGCACGCTCAAGCGCGGCGACATTTTTGTCGTCGGCGAACAGTGGGGCAAGGTGCGGGCGCTGATCAACGACAAGGGCGAACGCGTCGAAGAGGCCGGCCCCTCGGTTCCGGTCGAGGTGCTGGGCCTGAACGGCACGCCCGAGGCGGGCGATGTGCTCAATGTCGTCGAGACCGAGGCCCAGGCACGCGAGATCGCCGATTATCGCATTCAGGCCGCCAAGGACAAGCGCGCGGCCGCCGGTGCCGCAACCACGCTGGAACAGATGATGGCACGGGCCAAGGCCGACAAGGACGTGGCCGAGCTTGCCGTTCTGGTCAAGGCCGACGTTCAGGGGTCGGCCGAAGCGATCGTCCAGGCGCTGGAAAAGGTCGGCAACGACGAGGTGCGCGTGCGCGTCCTGCATTACGGCGTGGGCGCAATCACCGATTCGGATGTCGGCCTGGCCGAGGCATCGGGCGCGCCGATCATCGGCTTCAACGTCCGGGCCAATTCCACCGCCCGCACGGCCGCGCAGCAAAAAGGTGTCGAGATCCGCTATTACTCGATCATCTACGACCTGATCGACGACATCAAGGCGGCGGCCTCGGGCCTGCTCAAGGACGAGGTGCGCGAGCGCTTCATCGGTTATGCCGAGATCAAGGAAGTGTTCAAGGTCTCGGGCGTCGGCAAGGTGGCGGGCTGCCTGGTCACCGAGGGCATCGCCCGCCGTTCGGCCGGTGTACGGCTGCTGCGCGACAACGTGGTGATCCACGAAGGCACGCTGAAGACGCTCAAGCGGTTCAAGGACGAGGTCAAGGAAGTCATCTCGGGGCAGGAATGCGGCATGGCGTTCGAAAACTACGACGACATTCGCCCGAGCGATGTGATCGAAATCTTCGAGCGCGAGACGGTCGAGCGCAAGCTCAGCTGATCGCCTGCAGCGACGACAGCAAAAGGGCCGGGCAAAAGCCCGGCCCTTTTTGCATGGCGGGGCTATTCATCCTTTTCCAGCTCGGATCGCAACTCGCGCAGCACCGGCAAAACCGCGCGAACCCGCGCCATGCCCAGCGTCTTGACCAGATCGGCGATCACCGGCGCGATGGATTGCAGCGCCGCATCGCGCGCGGACCGTCCGGCCGGGCTGATGGCGACGAACTTGCGCCGCGCGTCGTCCCAGTCGGGGCGGATATGGACATGCCCGGCCCATTCCAGCTTGCTCAGCGTGTTCGACATGGCGCCACGGGTAACGTGAAACGCCTTGGCCAATTGCGCCGGGGTTCGCTCTTCCTGCAAGCGGGCCAGGTGATTGAGAACGCTGAAATGCGACAGCTCCATCCCGCGCGGCAGCACCTTGGACAGGCGCGCGCGCGCCAGTTGTTCGGCCATGAACAATTCAGCGAACAACGCCACCGACAGATCGTCGACCGGCTTCACGCCGCGCCCCCGTCCGGCCCCTGAAACGCGCGGTCATGGGTCAGTGACGGCACCCGGCCGCGCGCCTGCTCCACCGCGTCCATGTCCAGATCGACCATGAACACGCCCGGCTCGGTGCCCGCATCCAGCATCACCTTGCCCCAGGGGTCCACGGCCATCGAATGCCCCCAGGTCGCGCGCGGCCGGCCATGCGCAACCGGGTGATCGCCGGTCTGCGCCGGCGCCAGCACATAGCAGCCGGTTTCTATCGCGCGGGCGCGCAACAGCACCTCCCAATGCGCCGCGCCGGTGACAGGGCTGAACGCCGCCGGAACCGTCAGCACCTGTGCGCCCGCCTTGGCCAGCGCCCGGAAAAGATGCGGGAACCGGATGTCATAACACACGCTCAGGCCCAGCATTGCGAACGGCGTCCTGGCCACCACCACCCGCGCCCCCGGACGGATCGCCGCAGATTCGCGATAGGTCTCGGTTTCGGATACCTGCACGTCGAACATATGGATCTTGTCATAGCGCGCCACGATCGCGCCCGCCGGATCAATCAGGAAGGATCGGTTGGCAAAACGCCCGTCGGCATCATGGGTCTTGATGACCAGCGACCCGGCCAGCAGCCAGACCCCGGCGCGCGCGGCCTCCTCGCGCATGAGCGCCAGCATCGGGTCGTCCTCTTCATGGCTGAGGACATTGCGCTGGTGGCTGCGGCTGGATGAAACACAGTTCGTCACCTCGGGCGTCAGAACGAAACCGGCGCCATCGGCAACCGCGCTGCGCACCGCATCGCGCACCGGGCCCAGATTGGCCTGCGGGTCATCGCCGACCGAAAGCTGCACCAGACCCGCGCGCATCGCTCAGACCCCGGCCAGAAGCGGGTCAAGCCGGCCGCTGCGATCCAGCGCGAACAGATCGTCGCAACCCCCGACATGGGTGTCGCCGACAAAGATCTGCGGCACCGTCATGCGCCCGCCGGCGCGGTTGATCATCTCAGGCTTGCGTTCGGGATGCGCGCGGATATCGATTTCCGTGAATTCGACCTGCTTGCTGTTCAACAGACGCTTCGCCGCGTGGCAGAAGCCGCAGCTGGGCGAGGTATAGATTTCGACGTTCGGCATTGGCATTCCCCTGAATCGGTCAGAACGGATGTAATGCCGTTTACTTCGCCTGTGAACCGGAAACGGGAAAAATGAGCGCTCATGCCTCGCGCGCGACGCGGGTCAGCACCACGACATCGACCCCCTGCGCGCCAGCGGCAAGGCAGGCGTCGGCAGCCGCGGCCAGCGTCGCGCCCGAGGTCATGACATCATCGACCAGCAACACATGACGCCCCGCCAGAAGCCCGGAACGGCGCGGATGCGCGTTGATTGCGCCGGCCATATTGGCAAAACGTCCGTCGCGTGTTCGGCCGTCCTGCGTGCCGGTATGGTGACGCCGGACCAGCAGATCAGGGCAATGCGCCAGCCCTGTCGCCCGCGCCAGCGCCGCTGACAGGGTCGCCGACTGATTGTAGCGGCGGCGAAACAGGCGCCACCAGTGCAACGGCACCGGCGCGACCAGTGTATCGGGGCGAATCAGCGGCGCGGCGGTGCGCGTCAGCCAGCGGCCCGCCGGCGCGGCGATGTCATGGCGATTGCGGTATTTCAGGCCAAGGACGATCTGTCGCGCCTTGTCGTCATAGATCATGACCGCCCGCCCGCGCCCCCAGGGCCGGGCGATATGGTGACAATCGTCGCACAGGACCGCCACGCCCTCGTCCGCGCCGGGCAAGGGCGTGCCGCAACCGTCGCAGACCAGACCGGCAATGAACGGGGTAATCTGCCAGCAGGCGGGGCACAATGTGCCCTCGGTCGCGACATCGGCATCGCAGGTCAGGCATTGCGGCGGATAGGCCAGCCTGAGTGCGCGCGTCGCCACAGCACCCGCCCGCGCCGTCAGCCGCTGGCCCAGCCCGATCAACACCTGCATGCGACCTTGCTTTCCCTTGACAATGGCGCCCCTCGGGCCAAACAGGGGCGCATGACACCGTCCCTGACCGACCGCACATCCCTGGCGCGTTTTCGTGCCCGTGCCCGCCGCGCCCCGGCGCTGTTCCTGCATGAGGACGTGGCGGACGAGATCAAGGAAAGACTCACAGAGGTTAACAGAGCCTTTACGGCCCCCGCCGTCGTCACCCCGTTTCCGGACCTCTGGCAAATGGTTCTGCCCGGCGCCACCCTGGTCCCCGATGCCGAGGTTCTGGCGCTGGACCCCGGCGCGCATGATCTTGTGATCCACGCTCTGGCGCTGCATTGGGCCGATGACCCGCTGGGCCAGATCATCCAGTGCCGCCGCGCCCTCAGACCCGACGGGCTGTTCATCGCCGCGCTTTTCGGCGGCCAAAGCCTGCACGAATTGCGCGCCGTGCTGGCGCAGGCCGAAAGCGATCTGTGCGGCACCCTGTCGCCGCGGGTGGTGCCGATGGGCGAAATCCGCGATCTGGGCGCGCTGTTGCAACGCGCCGGGCTGGCGCTGCCGGTGGCTGACAGTTCCGCGCGCCGTGTTCTTTACACGGATCTGCGCCAGCTTGTGCGCGATCTGCGTGCCATGGGCGAAAGCAACGCGCTGGACCAGCGCCACCGGGCACCGATGTCGCGCGCGCTGATGCAGCGAACCGAGGCGATCTATCGCCGCACCTTTGGCGACGAGCAGGGGCGCCTGCCCGCCACGGTCGAGATCCTTTTCCTGACCGGATGGGCGCCCGACGACACCCAACAGAAACCGCTCAGGCCCGGAACCGCAGCAGCAAGGCTGGCCGATGCCCTGGGCGCCACCGAAACCCCGCTTCGCAATCAAGGCGATTGACCAGAAGCGGACGCCCGCTAACTCAGGGCTTGATCGAACAGAAGGACACGATGCCAGCCATGCGTGACGCCCAGAAAGACAAACGCCGCGCCCAGTGCCCGGTGCACAAGGACAAACCCGGCGAGGGTCGCCTGGCCCATGCCCCCGCCGATCACCCGCCCGTCGCGCGGGCCAGGATCGGCATTCTTCTGGCCAATCTGGGGACGCCCGATGCGACCGACTACTGGTCGATGCGCCGCTATCTGGGCGAGTTTCTGTCCGACAAGCGGGTCATCGACTATCCTTGGTGGAAGTGGCAGCCGATCCTGCAACTGATCATCCTGACGCGGCGTCCGTTCTCGAAGGGCAAGGATTACGACCTGATCTGGAACAAGGAAAAGGATGAAAGCCCGCTTATGACCATCACCCGCGATCAGGCCAATGGCATCGCCGAGCGGATGCGCACACAGTTCGGGGATGACGTGATGGTCGATTTCTGCATGCGCTACGGCAACCCTTCGACCGAGGCGAAGGTGCGCGAGATGGTGGTGGCGGGCTGCGAAAAGATCCTGTTCTTTCCGCTTTATCCGCAATACGCGGGCGCGACCTGGGCAACCGCGAACGACCAGTTCTTTCGCGCGCTGATGAAAGAAAAATGGCAACCGGCGGTGCGCACGGTGCCCCCCTATTTCGATCAGCCGGCCTATATCGACGCGCTGGCGGGGGCGGTGCAACGCGGCTGGGACGCGATCGAGAACGAGCCCGAGGTGCTGATCACCTCATATCACGGGATGCCGCGCCGCTACCTGCTGGAGGGCGACCCCTATCACTGCCAGTGCCAGAAAACCACGCGCCTGCTGCGCGAACGCCTGGGCTGGGACAAGGACAGGATTCACACGACCTTTCAGTCGGTCTTTGGCACCGAGGTCTGGCTGCAACCCTATACGGTCGAGCATGTCGCGCGGCTGGCGGAATCCGGCGTGAAGCGCGTAGCGGTGGTGGCACCGGCCTTTTCCGCCGATTGCATCGAAACGCTTGAGGAAATCCAGGGCGAGATCCGCGAGGCGTTCGAACATGCAGGCGGCGAGGAGTTCACCTATATCCCCTGTCTCAACGACCAGGCGGCGCATATCGACGCGCTCTGCGCGGTCATCGGCGACAACTTGCGCGGCTGGACCGCCTGAGCAGGGATTGCGCAAACCGCATGAAAAAAAGGGCGGAGGTTTCCCTCCGCCCTTTTTTCAATCTGGCCCGAAGCCAGAAAGATCAGGACGCGACCGCAGCGGCGACAACCAGCAGCAGCAGCAGCGGGATCACCACGCCGCCGACCGACGACGACGAATGCGCAACAACAACTTCCGGCTCGACGACGGGTTCGACATACGAACCAGCCATGGCGGCGGTGCCGACAACCACGAACAGGGCGGCGATAGCAAGTTTCTTCATGTTAACCTCCAGTATTCGCGGACCATCGTTATTTTTGTTTCGATGGACCGCACCCAAGACGATACCTCGTATTCCGTCTCAAGCACCTTGTTCATATAAAAGCAACGGGTCAAGTCGCTTGGGTGCCGCTGTTCTGCCGCCGTGTCGTCAAATAAGCAACACTTGCGTGCCAACGCGCGCAAAGCCGAACAGCTCTTCGATATGTTCGTTGTAAAGCCCGATACAGCCGTTCGACGAACGCCGCCCGATCTTGCGCGTGTCATGAGTGCCGTGCACGCGGTAATAGGTCCAAGACAGATAAAGCGCATGAGTGCCAAGCGGGTTGTCAGGTCCCGGCGGAACGAACTCGGGCCATTCGGGGTTGCGTTCGCGCATGGCCGGGGTCGGGCGCCATGACGGTCCTTCGACCTTGCGCACGACTCGGGTGCGCCCGCGCCGGGTCAGATCCTCGCTCAGCGGTACGGACGAGGGGTAGAGCCGGTAGGTGCTTTCATCCTCGGACCAGAAGTGCACACAGCGGCTGTCGGTATCACACAGGATCGCGCCGTTGTTGAGGTTGGGGAAATAGTCGCGCCAGTGCAGCGTGCGGAAACTGGACAGGTTGCGCCGTGTCGTCGCGCGCACGTCCGTTTCCATCTCGGTGCTGTCTTCCATCGTTTCAGTCTGCGCCAGAACGGCCGGCGCCGCCAGCAACCCGCCCGTTGCCGCGCCAGCAATCAGAAAATGGCGCCGGTTCAATCTATTGCGAATGTCGGAGGTCATTTTTCCATTTCCTGTGGTCATGCAGAACCCGGCATTTTATATGTCAATAATACCGCGCTCGCAACGAAACCGTTACGGTCGTGGCGGCGTTGGGTTTGAACTTTCACGGCGCTGCCGCTAAGGCAGGCTTAAAGCTATTTCGGGATCGTCATGACCAAGCATCTGATTTCCGCCTTCGCCACCCTGGTTCTGCTGGCCGCCTGTGCCGAACCGGTTCCCCAGCGGATGGGCCCTGACGGGCGCCCGATTCCAGTGGTCTATCGCATCGGTTCCGAGGACCGCGAGGAAATTCAGGTGCGGATGCGCGACGCGATCAGCACCGTGCGCGCGCAGCAAGGGTTGCCGCCGGTCGAGTTGAATGCCGAACTGACCAGCGCCGCCGCGACCCATGCGCGTGATATGTCGATCCAGTCGCGGCCCTGGCATTTCGGCTCGGACGGATCGTCGCCGATCGACCGGGTCGAGCGCGTGGGCTATGACGGGCACTTCCTGGGCGAACTGATCTCGGAAACCTATGAAACCGAGCTTGAAACGCTGACCGCCTGGCTGGAACAGCGTGAAACCCGCGCGGTTTTGCTGGAACCCCGCATGCGCGAAATCGGTTTCGCCTGGCATCAGGAATCCAATGGCAAGCTGTGGTGGACGCTGACCACCGGCACGCCGCAAGATGAGGCGGATGGGCCCGCCCTGTCACGGGACGAAACCGACGAAAGCAGCGACAGCGATCAGGGCTGACGGCAGCGCGCCACCGCGTCAGGGATAGATGCTGATCGGCGTTCCATCGCGCACCATGGCATAGATCTGTTCGATCTCATGGTCGCGAACAGCGATGCAGCCATCGGTCCAGTCGCCGCGGGGACGGCGCACATTCGGGCCGCGCCCGTGAATGAAGATGTCACTTCCGGGGTCGTGCCCGGCTTCCTCGGCGCGGGCGATGTCATCCGCGTTCGGATACGACATTCCCAGCGACAGGTGAAAGGCGCTGGCGGGGTTGCGGCGGTCGATGATGTACTCGCCCTCGGGGGTGCGGCGATCGCCCTCGTGTTGCTTGTGACCGATGGGATTTCCGCCCAGTTGCACCGGATAGCTGCGCAAAACCGTGTCGTAATGCATCAGCTCCATCAGCCGCTCGGTCTTGTGGATGCGGACCTGCGTGACCTGGGGTCCGTCATAGTGCAAGAACCGGGGCGCGCTGCTGCACGCAGCCAGCACCAAGCCCAGAAGCCCGAAAAGCGCGATACGAATCATGAAATGGCCTGCTCGATTTTTCGGCGATTATGACCCAATCGGCGCGCCTATACCAGCAGCGCTCGCAAGGCGGCGCGGATCATTGCCGCATCGCCCGGATTGCCGACCATCCGCGCCGCCTGCAATGGCGCCGCCCAGTGGACGCTGTGTCCCGGCTCGGACGGGGGTGACAGGCGCCGCACCGGGCGCGCCAGATAGATGATGCAAAGCTTTTCAGCCCAGAGGTCGTATTCCGGCATGAAGGTATACCGCCGGAATGCCCCCAGCCGACGTTGCGGCGCGATGCGCCACCCGGTTTCCTCCAGCACTTCGCGATGCAGCGCACGGATCGGGCTTTCGCCGGGTTCGATGCCGCCGCCGGGCAACTGGAACTCGTCATGGGGATCGCTTTGATGTGTCAAAAGCACACGCGCCTCACGCAGCAAGATCGCGTAGGCGCCGGCCCGGCGCCGATACCGGCGGCCGGGTTCGCGCGGATCGCCATAGCGTGGTGTCATCGCCAATGCTCCATCTAGGGGGCGAATCGGCTTTGCCCCTTGGCCCCGGCCCGCTGCTTCCTATATGCAGGGGCCAATGCCAAGCCCTGACGCGAAGGTTTCCCCATGACTCTCGGTGCGCAAATCGCCTGGGACGACACCGTCCTGCCCTTTCAGCTTGATCGCTCGGACATCCGCGGGCGCGTCGCACGGCTGGACAGCGTGCTGGATACCGTTCTGGCGCAGCACGACTACCCCGCCCTGATCGAATCGCTGGTTTCAGATGCGGTCCTGCTGACAACGATGATCGGCCAGACCCTCAAGCTGCGCTGGCGGCTGTCGCTGCAAATCCGCGGCAACGGCCCGGCGCGGCTGATCGCCACCGACTATTTCGCGCCCGGCAGCGATGGCGAGCCGGCGCGCATCCGTGCCTATGCCAGCTATGACAAGGAACGCCTTGACCTTGGCGCGGACCCCTTTTCGCAGATCGGCGAAGGTTATTTTGCCGTGATCATCGACCAGGGGCGCGACATGACGCCCTATCAGGGCATGACGCCGATTTCCGGCGGGTCGCTGGCGGCCTGCGCCGAGACCTATTTCGCGCAGTCCGAACAGTTGCCCACCCGGTTCGCGATCGCGCATGCGGCCAGCGGGCGGGACACGGGGCCGCGCCGGCGCGGCGGCGGGGTCATGCTGCAACACCTACCCAAGGCATCGCCGCATGTGACGGGCGATGCCAGCGGCGAAAACGGTCTGCTGGCCGCCGGCGACATGCTTCACGGCGACGAGGCCGAGAACTGGAACCGCGCGAACATGCTGCTGGACACGGTCGACCAGGACGAACTTCTGGGTCCAGAGGTGCATCCGACCGACCTGCTGCTGCGCCTGTTCCACGAGGAAGCGCCGCGAGTCTTTGACGCCCAACCGGTCAGCTTTGGCTGCACCTGTTCCGAGGAAAAGGTGCGCAACTCGCTGTCGATCTATTCGGCCAAGGACATCGCCACCATGACCACCGACGCGGGCGTGGTGACGGCCGATTGTCAGTTCTGCGGCGCCCATTACATTCTGGACCCCGCCACCCTGGGCTTCGAGGCCACCGATGAGCGGCGCGACTGACATCGTGGATCGCGCGATCCGGGCGCTGGCGACGCCGGCCCCCGGATCCAGCGATTTCGACCTGAACCCAGAGTTTCGCCATCCGCCGCATGTTCAATTGCGCCCCGCCGCCGTTTTGGTCGGGCTGGTTGAACATCGCGGCGGCGTGTCGGTCCTGTTGACCAAGCGGGCCTCGGGACTGCGCCACCATCCCGGCCAGATCGCCTTTCCCGGCGGCAAGATCGACCCCGGCGATGCGGATGCGACCGCGGCCGCGCTACGCGAAGCCCGTGAAGAGGTCGGCCTGGACCCCGCGACGGTGCGCACGCTGGGCCTGTTGCCGCCCCATGACACCGTCACCGGCTACCGCGTGACGCCGGTTCTGGGCCATATCAGGGATGCCTTCGATCCGATTGCCGAACCCGGCGAGGTCGAAGAGGCGTTCTTTGTGCCGCTGGCGCATCTGAGCGAGCCCGGCAACTACCGTGTCGAACGCCGGCTCTGGCTGGGCCAGTGGCGCTCGTATTACACCGTGCCGTGGGGGCCCTATTACATCTGGGGGGCAACGGCGCGAATGCTGAAGGTTCTGGCAGAAAGGCTTGAGCAATGAAGGTTGCGGGCGACTGGCTGACCAGCAATGCCACCCAGTCGGTCCTGGCCATGCTGACCGGCGCTGGCCACCACGCCCTGTGCGTGGGCGGATGCGTGCGCAACGCGCTTTTGCAAATGCCGGTCTCGGATGTCGACATCGCCACCGACGCAACGCCCGAAACCGTCACCAGCCTGGCCGAACAAGCCGGGTTGCGCGCCGTTCCCACCGGTTTCGCGCATGGCACCGTCACCGTGGTCGTCGATGGCACCGGGTTCGAGGTCACAACCTTTCGCCATGATGTCGAAACCTTTGGCCGCCATGCGCGCGTGGCCTTCAGCGCGGACCTGACGCAAGATGCCCGGCGCCGCGATTTTACCATGAACGCGCTCTACGCGCAGGCCGATGGCCAGGTGATCGACCCGATCGGCGGGCTGCCCGACCTTCAGGCGCGGTGCGTGCGCTTTGTCGGCACCCCCGAAAACCGCATCCGCGAGGATTTTCTGCGAATTCTGCGTTTTTTCCGGTTTCACGCGCAATATGGCGATCCGGCCCAAGGCCTGGATGCCGATGCGCTGGCCGCCTGCGCCGCATTCGCGCCCAGGCTCGAAACCCTCTCGCAAGAGCGGGTTGGCGCCGAGATGCGCAAGCTGCTGGCAGCAGCCGACCCCGCGCCCGCGGTCGCGGCCATGCAGGCCAGCGGCGTGCTGCGCCATATCCTGCACGGCGCCGATGCCCGCGCCCTGCCCGTTCTCGTGCATCTTGAGGGGGACACGCCGGGCGGATGGCTGCGGCGGCTGGCGGTTCTGGGGGGCGCGGATGCGGCCGATGCGCTGCGCCTGACCCGCGCCGAAACCCGCGCTCTGGCCCAGATCCGCGACCAGATCGGCAGCACGGCCGGACCTGCGGAACTGGGCTACCGGCTGAACCCGCATCTGGCCACGGACGTGGTGCTGGCCCGTGCCGCCCTGACGGAAAGCCCACCCCCCGCGAACTGGCAAGACGACATTGCCGCCGGCGCGAAAGCGCGGTTTCCGCTGCGCCCGGCGGACCTGATGCCCGATCTGCAAGGCGCCGCGTTGGGCGCCGCGCTCAAGCGCGCCGAGGCTTACTGGATCGCCAGCGGCTTTCAGGCCGATCGCGAGACACTTATTGCCATCGCACAACCCTGAGCGCAGCCCTTTCCTTTCGTTCGTGCGCGGCCTATTTTTGCCATCACAGATCGAAAGTCCCTTCCGTGTTGCATTTATTTGAACGACTGGTGGACCCCTACACCAGCTATACCGAAACGGACCACCCGCCGCAGCGGCTGTGGCCGTTCCTGCGCCAGTACATGGGGCCGTTCCGCAAGGTCTTCTGGGCCGCGGGGGTGATGTCGGTCATCGTGGCCTTCGTCGAGATCGGTCTCTTGTGGTATCTGGGCCGGGTCGTCGACCTTCTGGAAGAAGCCGGTGCGCGGGACTTCTGGGCCCTGCATGGCTGGGAGATGGTCGCCGCGGCGGTGTTCATCCTGCTGATCCGCCCGATCTTGCAGGCGATCGACGTGGGGCTGATCAACAACGCCATCCTGCCCAATTTCGGCACGATCATCCGCTGGCGCGCGCATCGGCAGGTGCTGCGCCAGTCGGTCGGCTGGTTCGAGAACGATTTCGCCGGGCGCATCGCCAACCGGATCATGCAGACGCCCCCGGCGGCAGGCGAGGCGGTGTTCCAGATCTTCGACGCGCTGAGCTTTTCGATCGCCTATATCGTCGGTGCCGCGCTTTTGCTGATGGGGTCCGACCCACGGCTGGTGATCCCGCTCATGGTCTGGCTGGCGCTTTATGCGCTTCTGGTGCGCTGGACCATCCGGCGCGTGGGTCCGGCCTCCAAGGCCGCCTCGGATGCGCGCAGCGCCGTCACCGGCCGCGTGGTCGATGCGTATTCGAACATCCATAGCGTCAAGCTTTTTGCCCATCATGAACGCGAACTGGACTACGCGCGCGAGTCGATCGAGACCGCGCGGCGCACCTTTCAGAAGGAAATGCGCATCTTCACCATCATGGACCTGTGCCTGGTCACGCTGAACGGGCTCTTGATCGTGGCGGTCGTGGGCTGGGCGATCTGGCTCTGGACAACCGGCGCGGCCAGCCTGGGCGTGGTCGCCGCGGCGTCGGCGCTGGTGCTGCGCCTCAACGGGATGACCGGCTGGATCATGTGGGCGGTGTCGAGCTTCTTTCGCAACCTCGGCGTGGTGGCCGAAGGCATGGAAACCATCGCCCAGCCGATCTCGCTGGTGGATGCACCCGATGCCCGGCCACTGAACTTTACCGAAGGCCGGATCGAGCTGAAAGGCGTGACCCATCACTACGGCCGCGAGTCCGGCGGGTTGCAGGATGTTTCGCTGACCATAGAACCGGGGGAAAAGCTGGGCGTGATCGGTCGCTCGGGCGCGGGAAAATCGACGCTGGTGAAACTGCTCTTGCGGTTCTACGACACCGAGCGCGGGCAGATCCTGATCGACGGACAGGACATCGCGACGGTGACGCAGGACAGCCTGCGCAAGAAGATCGGCATGGTGCAGCAGGATACATCGCTCTTGCACCGCTCGGTGCGCGAAAACATCCTCTATGGTCGCCCCGACGCCACCGAGGACGAGATGCGCGCCGCCGCCCGCCGGGCCGAGGCGCATGAATTCATCCCTGATCTGGCCGACCCCGAGGGCCGAACCGGCTATGACGCGCGGGTCGGCGAACGCGGGGTCAAGCTGTCAGGCGGGCAACGCCAGCGGATCGCGCTGGCCCGCGTGATCCTGAAGGATGCGCCGATTCTGGTTCTGGACGAGGCCACGAGCGCGCTGGACAGCGAGGTCGAGGCCGCGATTCAGGACACGCTTTATGGCGTGATGGAGGGCAAGACCGTGATCGCCATTGCCCACCGCCTGTCGACGATTGCCCGGATGGACCGGATCGTGGTGCTGGACGACGGGCGCATCGTCGAGCAGGGAACGCACGGCGAACTGCTGGCCAAGGGCGGGCTATATGCCCGGTTCTGGGCCCGGCAATCGGGCGGTTTCATCGGCACCGACGAGGAGGCCGCGCAATGATGCCCCGCCCGTCCGCCAGATCGCGGGGGCCCGGCGAAAGGGGGGCGCTGCCCCCCTCGCCCTGCGGGCTCACCCCCCGGCGTATTTTCGGCAAGATGAAGGGGCGCGCGGCCGGATCGGCAATTGCGTCCGGGGGCAACCCATGAGCCTGACCACGCTGATTCCCGCCTTCCGCCCCGCTGACGGGCCACCGCCGGGGCGGCTGGGCGCGTTTTTCCGCTGGGCGCTGACCGGGGCCTGGCCGGGGATATCGCTGGCAGCCGCGGTCTCGGCGCTGGCGGGCATGGCCGAGGTGGCGGCGGCCCTGGTGCTGGGCTGGGTGATCGACGCCGCCGTGGCATCCGAGGGACCGGGGTTCTTTGCCGAAAACTGGAAGCTGCTGGCGCTGTTCGTGGTCTTTTTCCTGGTGCTGCGCCCGGTCGCGTTCGGGATCAGCTCGGCCACGAACTTTCTGGCGATCGCGCCGAATGTCGACCCGCTGGTGCTGTCACGCCTCAACCGCTGGACCATGGGGCAGGATATCGGCTTTTTCGACAACGACTTTGCCGGGCGCATCGCGCAAAAGCAGATCCAGACCGCGCGGGCCCTGACCGATGTCGTCAGCGAAAGCGTGAACACCGTGGCCTTCGCAATGTCGTCGCTGCTGGCCTCGGCGGCGCTGGTGGCCGCAATCGACTGGCGGCTGGGGATCTGCCTAGTGGTCTGGGCGGCGGCCTATCTGGGCCTGATCAAGCTGTTCTTGCCGCATATCCGCGCGCGTTCGGGCGCGCGGGCCGGGGCGCGGGCGATGGTGACGGGCCAGGTCGTGGACACGATCACCAATATCCGCACCGTCAAGCTGTTCGCCCATGCCCGCCACGAGGATCGCAACGCGTTGGACGCGATGGCCCGGTTTCGGGAACGGGTGCTGGCCTTCGGCAAGGTTTCGGCGCTGTTTCGGTTCTCGCTGATGCTGCTGGCCGGGGTTCTGCCGGTGGTTCTGGTCGCGGGCGCGCTGTGGCTGTGGTCATTCGGCCTGACCACGCCGGGCGCCATCGTGGCTGCCGGCACCGTGGCGATCCGGCTGGCACAGATGACCGGCTGGGTCAGTTTCACGCTGATGACGATCTATGCCAATATCGGCGAGGTCGAGGACGGCATGCGCACGCTGAGTGCCGCGCATGCGCTGACCGATGCCGACGACGCCTATGCCTTGCCGCCGATCGAGGGCGAGATCACCTTTGACGCGGTCGGGTTTGCCTATGGCCGGCGCAGTGGCGGGGTCGATGGCATCAGCCTGACCATCCGACCCGGCGAGCGCATCGGTATCGTCGGCGCCTCGGGTGCGGGGAAAAGCACGCTGGTGGCGCTGCTGCTGCGGCTTTACGATGTCGAGGCGGGCGCGGTGCTGATCGATGGCCACGACCTGCGCCGCGTCACGCAGGAATCCTTGCGCCGGCAGATCGGCATGGTCACGCAGGATACGGCGATGTTCAACCGTTCTGCGCGCGACAACATCCGCTATGGCCGGCCCGAAGCCACCGAGACCGAGATCGAGGCCGCCGCCCGCGCCGCCGAGGCCCATGACTTCATTCTCGACCTGCAGGACGGTGCGGGGCGCCGGGGATACGACACATTTCTGGGCGAGCGTGGGGTGCGCCTGTCGGGCGGGCAACGCCAGCGCATCGCGCTTGCCCGCGCATTCCTCAAGGATGCGCCGATCCTGGTTCTGGACGAAGCCACGAGCGCGCTGGACAGCGAGGTCGAGGCCCAGATCCAAGGCGCGCTTGAGCGGATCATGCAGGGCAAGACCGTGCTGGCCATCGCGCACCGGCTGTCCACCATCGCGCATATGGACCGCATCATCGTTCTGGACGAGGGGCGCATCGTCGAGCAGGGCAGCCATGACGAGCTGCTGGCGCGCGGCGGACTTTATGCGCGCTACTGGGCGCGGCAGTCGGGCGGTTTCCTGGGCATGGACGACGAGGTGGCGTGATGGATCTTGAAACCGTCGCCCCTGAGGATCTGGGCCGCAGCCTGGCGGGTATCGGCGTCAACCTTCTATGCCGGGACGTGCGGGCGATGGCCGGATTTCTCGAACAGGTTTTCGGACTGTCGATCCATCGTCTGAGCCGCGATTTCGCGCTGGCGCGCCATGATTCGGTGCTGTTGCAACTGCATGCCGATGCCACGTTTGCCCGGCATCCGTTGCACGCGCTGTTGCCCGAAACCCCACCACGCGGTGCGGGCGTGCAGCTTTACCTGTTCGGCATCGACCCCGATCTGAGCGCGGCGCGGGCCATGGCCGCAGGCGGCGTGGTGATCGAACCGCCCGCCGACAAGCCACACGGCCTGCGCGAAGCGACGATCCTGGCACCCGATGGCTATGCCTTCTCGCCGGCGGTGGCGCGGCCATGAGCTACCGGATCGAGCGGCTGGGCCTGCGCGGCGAGGGCGTGGCGAAGGGCGTCTTTGTCGCCCGCGCCCTGCCCGGCGAGTTCGTCGATGGCCCGGTCGTGGACGGGCGGATCACCCAGCCGCGCATCCTGACGCCCTCAGCCGATCGGGTTTCGGCGCCGTGCCGTCATTACAAGGCCTGCGGTGGGTGCGCCTTGCAGCATGCCTCGGATACGTTCGTGGCCGCGTGGAAACAGCAGGTCGTCGAACAGGCGCTGGCCGCGCAGGGCCTGTCGGCCCCGTTTCGCCCGCTGCAAACCTCGCCCGCGCAATCGCGCCGCCGTGCCACTCTGGCCGGACGGCGGCTGAAATCCGGTGCGCTGGTCGGGTTTCACGCCCGCGGATCGGACACCGTGACCGACGTGGCGGGCTGCCTACTTCTGCATCCCGCGCTTGTGGCCGCGCTGCCGGCGCTGGAGGCAGTCACGATCGAAGGCTGCTCACGCAAAGGGGAACTGGCGCTGACCCTGACCGCGCTGGAGGACGGGATCGACCTGGCGGTGTCCGACGGCAAGCCGCTGGATACCGCGTTGCGCCTGGCGCTGCCGCGGATCGCGGCGCGCCACGGGCTGGCGCGGCTGACCTGGGACGGCGAGACGCTCTATCAGACCCATGCGCCGGGCCTGACCTTTGGCGGCGCCCGCGTGACCCCGCCGCCCGGCGCGTTCCTGCAAGCCACGGCCCAAGGCGAGGCGGCGCTGACGCAGGCCCTGCGCGCGGCCATCGGCGGTGCCCGGCGGGTTGCCGACCTTTTTGCCGGTTGCGGCACCTTTGCGCTGCCGCTGGCGGAACGGGCCGAGGTGCACGCGGTCGAGGGAGACAGCGCGATGCTGGCAGCGCTCGACGCCGGCTGGCGCGGCAGCGCGGGCCTCAAGCAGGTGACGACCGAGGCGCGCGATCTGTTCCGGCGGCCGCTGCTGGCCGATGAGCTGGCGCGGTTCGACGCATTGGTCATCGACCCGCCGCGCGCCGTGGCCGAGGCGCAGTTTGCCCAGATCGCGGCGGCCCGTGTGCCCGTGGTCGGCGCGGTGTCATGTAACCCGGCCAGTTTTTCCCGCGATGCGCGCATCCTCGTGCAGGCGGGATACCGCATCGATTGGGTTCAGGTCGTCGATCAGTTTCGCTGGTCATCGCATGTCGAGCTTGCAGCGCGGCTCAGCCTTGCCCATATCGGCTGAACCCAAACCACGAGAGTGACGATGACCCTGCGCGAAAACACTGCTCATTTCCTGGACCGCCCCATTGTGCGCAACGGAATTATCGCCGTGATCCTGTTCAATGCGGTGCTGCTGGGCATGGAAACATCGGAACCGCTGATGGCGGCGGCGGGCTCGACGATCATCGCGCTCGACATGGCCTGCCTGGCCGTGTTCGTGGTCGAGCTTGCCTTGAAGATGTTCGCGCAACGCCTGTCGTTCTTTCGCTCGGGCTGGAACCTGTTCGACTTCTTGATCGTCGGCATCTCGCTGGTGCCGGGGGCGCAAACCTTCAGCGTGCTGCGGGCGCTGCGCATCCTGCGCCTGTTGCGCGTGATATCGGTCGCGCCATCCCTGCGCCGGGTGGTCGAAGGGTTCGTGCGGGCGCTGCCGGGTATGGGGTCGGTTTTTCTGCTGATGGGGATGCTGTTCTACATCGGCGCGGTGATGTCGACCAAGCTTTTTGGCGACAGCTTTCCTGAATGGTTCGGTGATCTGGGAAATTCCGCCTTTTCGCTGTTTCAGATCATGACGTTGGAAAGCTGGTCCATGGGCATCGTGCGCCCGGTGATGGAGGTGTATCCGCAAGCCTGGCTGTTCTTTGTTCCGTTCATCATGGTGACCACATTCGCGGTGGTGAACCTGCTGGTCGGCCTGATCGTCAATTCCATGCAGGACGCCCATGCCGAAGAGGCGAATGTGCGCACCGACAGCTACCGCGACGAGGTTCTGGCACGGTTGCGCGCGATCGAAGCGCGGCTTGAGAAGGCACAGGAACAGAACGTACACGAACACGAGCGGTGAACCCACGCCGCCCGGCGGTCACAGGGCCGGTGGGCCGTCGTATTCGAACAACGCGCAGGACACGTCATCGGGGAAGTCCTCGGACCCGGACCAGCGCGACAGCTCCCACATCAGGGCCTCCAGCAGGGTGTTGCCGCGCAAGCGCCTGAGGTCTGACAGGATGCGGCCAAGACCGGAATGGCCCAGCTGCTCGCCGCACGGGCCGGGGCATTCGGTGACGCCATCGGACACGAGGAGCAATCGCTCGCCCGGATTGAGGCGGATTTCGCAATCCTCGTATTCGGCATCGTCGATCAACCCCACCGGCAGGCCACCGTCGCCCAGAAAGCTGATGCTGCCATCGCGATGCTGGACCAGCGGATGCGGGTGTCCCGCCTGCACCAGGCGAATGATCCCGGTCGTCAGGTCCAGTTCGGCATAGGCCAGGGTGGCATAGCGTTCGGTCTGGATTTCCGACAGCATCAGGCGGTTCATCGCCGCCGCCACCTGAGACGGCGCGCGACCGACCATGCCCCCGGCGCCCCGGACGATGGCGATGTTTTGATCCGCCGATGCGCCCGACAGCAGCCCCGCCAGCCGCGCGGTCATCAGCGCCGAGGCCACGCCGTGGCCCGATACGTCAAAGGAATAAAGGCCCATCTGCTGCGCGTTGATGGCAAAACAGCCGACCATGTCGCCTCCGATATGCCCGCTGGGGCGCAAAAGCATGCTGACATGGCCCGAATCGAAGGCATGATCGCGCTCGCGCAGAATCGATTGCTGCAGTTTGCGCGCCTCGATCAGGTCGCGATCCAGCGCCTCGTAGAGATTGCGCAGCTTTGCCAGCGTGTCGCTGAGTAGGCGGTTCTTGGCGCGCAGCTCGCGTTCCATGGTCAGAAGACGCTCGCCCGCCTTTATCCGGGCGCGCAATTCGCCGGGATCGACGGGCTTGGCCAGAAAATCGTCGGCGCCAACCTCAAGCCCCTGGGCAACGGCGGCCTTGTCGGAATTCGACGTCAGCAGGATGAAATAGACATAGCGATCATCGTCCAGCGCACGCAAGGCACGGCAGAATTCGATGCCATCCATACCCGGCATCATCCAGTCCGACAGGACCAGATCGACATGGGCACGCTGACAGAGCGTCAGCGCCTCGTCGCCCGAGGCCGCCTGCAACACGTCGAACCCGCAAGCGCGCAGGCCCGAGGCCACCAGGTGGCGCTGCGCGCGCGAATCGTCCACCACCAGGACGGTGCGAATGCCATGGCGCGGCAATACCGGATTGCCGGGCAGACTGTTGGCGACTGAAGCATTCACGCGGCACCTTCACATTCTGGGTCGTCTGGTTCTGACTGCAACGTCCTTAGATTTGATTGACGATTCAATTTGTTTGCTTTTCCGCCATTCGTGGTAATGGAATGGATCTGGATTGTTCGTATGCTGCCGTATTGCAGTTGTTTGTGAGGATTGGCATGATCGATTGGACCCAAGTTGATGAAATGAAGCTGGAAATGGGCACCGGCTTTAACGAGGTGGTTTCGATGTTCCTGGATGAAGTGGGCGAGGTGATCGCCAGGCTTGAATCCGGTGCTGACCCTGAAACACTGGGCGCGGATCTGCACTTTCTGAAAGGCGCAACCCTCAACCTGGGCTTCAGCGATTTTGCCGATATGTGCGAATCCGGCGAACGGCTTGTGCAACAGGATCGCGGTGACGCCGTCGACATCGATGCGCTGCTGGTCTGCTATCGCGCCTCCCGCGAGGTGTTTTGCGCACGACTGGCCCTGAACGCCGCTTGACGGCGGCCATCCGGCGGTCAGACCAGGAACCCCGAAAGCGTTTCGTCCAGCGTGATGTCGCGATAGACAAAGCCGGCCGCGTCCATCCGGGCGAACAGGCGCGCGAAATTCGCCGCCTCGGATGTCTCGATCCCGATCAGGACGGTGCCGAAGTTGCGCGCCGATTTCTTGAGGTACTCGAACCGCGCGATGTCGTCCTCGGGGCCAAGGATCTCCAGAAAGTCGCGCAGCGCGCCGGGCCGCTGCGGCAATCGCAGCAGAAAGTACTTCTTCACCCCGGAAAAGCGCATGGCGCGTTCCTTGACCTCGGGCAGGCGTTCGAAATCGAAATTCCCGCCCGAGGTCACGCAGACCACGGTCTTGCCGCGAATCGCCTCGGCCAGATCGGGCAAGGCGTCGACCGACAATGCCCCGGCGGGTTCCAGCACGATCCCTTCGACATTGAGCATCTCAAGGATGGTGACGCAGATCCGGTCCTCGGGCGCGACCAGAACCGACTCGACCGGCACATCGGCCAGATGGTCGAACGGCACCGCCCCGATCCGGGCGACCGCCGCGCCATCGACGAAGCTGTCCACCCGCGACAATGTCACCGCCGCTCCCGCCTTTAGCGCGGCGCGCAGGCTGGCGCCGCCTGCCGGTTCGATGAAACGAAAATCCGTGCCCCCGCGTGCCATCAAATACCGCCGCATGCCCGAGGCCAGCCCGCCGCCGCCGACCGGCAGCACCACCATGTCCGGCATCCGGCCCAGTTGGGCCAGCAACTCGACCGCGACACTGGCCTGCCCCTCGATCACGTCGGCATCGTCAAAGGGCGACAGGAAATGCCCGCCGCTTTGCGTGCAATAGTCCTGCGCGGCGGCAAGCGACTGGTCGAAATAGTCGCCGGTCATGCGGATCTCGACCTGGCCGCCGCCAAAGATGCGGGTCTTGTCGATCTTCTGGCGCGGGGTTGTGACCGGCATGAAGATCACGCCGCGCACCCCGAAATGCCGGCAGGCATAGGCAACGCCCTGGGCATGATTGCCCGCGCTGGCACAGACGAAGATCGCCTGATCGGGACGCCGCGCCAGAACCTTGCGCATCGCGTTGAAGGCGCCGCGCAGCTTGTAGGAGCGCACGGGCGCCAGATCCTCGCGCTTGAGCCAGATGTCGGCATCAAAGCGCGCCGACAGATGTTCGTTGCGCTGTAACGGCGTGGGATCGAACAGATCCCGCAACGCGGCGGTGGCGGCTTGTGCCAGATCGGGGAAATCGCTCATGTGCCCATCTAGTGGCATCGCGCCGATGTGTGAAGCGGATTCTATCTGTGATAGATTGGACCCTTGACCGCCGCCCTGGCTGCGAACATTGAGTGGCAGGGCGCCACTGCCTTTTCTTTTTGGACATTCCCCGGATGCGCCTTGCCCTTGTTCTTGTCGTCGTTCTTATCGCCGGTTGCACCGATCGGGCGCGAATCGACCGCTTGCCCGACGACGCGCCCGTCGGCGATCTGCGCAGCGTCCATGTCGGCACGACGCGCGCGATCGACCCCGAAACCGGCGCACACGGACGCGGCCGGGCTTCGGACATGCAGTTCATCCAGTATGAAGTCTCGATCCCGCCCGAACGCGAAACCGGCGCGATCGAGCGTCCGCGCCGCAACCAGCCCTTCGACCCGGAACGCCATTTCGGCGTGCGTGACTCGATTGAGATGGACGCCGCCGAATACCGGGCGGCGGTCCGCCGGCGGCTGGCCGAGATGCCATCCGATCAGCGCGAGTCGATCATCTTTGTCCATGGGTTCAACACCACGTTCATCGAAGGCGTCTATCGCGTTGCGCAAATGTCAAACGACCTGACGCTGCCCGGCGTCGCGCTGCATTATTCCTGGCCCTCGCTGGGCGCGCCGCTTGCCTATGCGCATGATCGCGACAGCGCGCTGTTCGCGCGCGACGGGCTGGAACGGATGATCCGCGAAACCGCCGCCGCCACCTCGGGCCGGGTGATTCTGATCGGCCATTCGATGGGCGGCCATCTGGTCATGGAAACCCTGCGCCAGATCGCGATCAGCGGCAATCGTTCGCTGCTGGACAGGATCGGCGGCGTGATGCTGATCTCACCCGATATCGATGTCGAATTGTTTCGCGCGCAAGCCGAGCGCATCGGCGAATTGCCGCGGCCTTTCCTGATCGTGTCGTCGCAGCGCGACCGCATCCTGCAACTGTCCGCGCGACTGACAGGTCAGCGCGAACGATTGGGCAATATCAGCGACCCCGAGGTGATCGACGGCCTTGGCGTCACGGTGCTGGATGTCAGCGCCTTCTCGACCGGCGCAGGACATTTCACGGTCGGCTCGTCACCAGCCCTGATTCAGCTTCTGGGCCAGGTCGGCGCGGTCGAGGCGGCGCTGGGCGACGAACAGGCAGGGCGGCTGCCGCTGCTGCCGGCAACGATCCTGACCTTGCAGAACACGACCCAGATCATCCTGGAGCCTCTGACCGATTCGCGACGAACCATGCCACGCCTGGAACAGGCGCTCGCTGACGAATAGCCCGTCCGATCAGCGCCGCCGCCGCAGATAGACGTAGTAGGCACCCGTGCCGCCATGGCTGCGATGCGCCTCGCGCAGGTCCAGCACGACCGGGCGCAGAACGCCGCTACGCAGCCACTGCGGCACGACATGCTTCAATGCGCCGGCACGGCGCGGCATCGGCGCCAGATCGTCATCGGGGTGGCTGCGGCCCTTGCCGGTAATCACCAGGACCAGGCGCAGACCGCGCGCATGGGCGTTCAGGATGAACCCGCTCAATACCGGTTGCGCCTGCGCCAGCGTCATGCCGTGCAAATCGATCCGCGCCTCGGGCGTCATCTTGCCGCGCATCATACGGGTATGGATGTTTCGATCCATTCGCACGGGCTCGCGCGCCACCGTCTCGGACACCGATGCGACACGGTCCAGCGACACGGTCGGGCCGTGCGCGGGCCCCGTTCCCGGCTTTGGCATTTTTTTCGGGGGGTGTGATGCCTTGCTCGTTTGCCGCCCCGAAACCGGCGGTGCGCCAGGGTCGGGCACCGGCCCCGACCGGGTATCGGCGGCGGGATCATGCGCCTTTTGCAACCGCCGGGTCGAGCGCGCGACCCGCTGCCAGAGCGCGCTTTCATCCTGGGTCAGGGATCGGCGGCGGGCCATGGCGATCAGAACCCCGTATGGCGGGCAAAGGCCAGCTCGACCGGCATCAGCACGACCATGCGCCCGGTATCGCGGATCCGGCGTGCGGCCTGTTCGGCCCCCAGCCCGGTGCCGAAGAATATATCGGCCCGCTGCGGCCCACGAATGGCACCGCCGGTATCCTGTGCCACCATCAGGCGCCGCATCGCCCCGCGTTCGACCCAGACCGGCGCACCCAGCGGCGTATGCGACGGATCGACCGCCAGCGAACGCAGCGGCGTCAAGGGCACGTCCACCGCGCCAAGCGGTCCGAGGCGCGCGGGATGCTGCTCGATCTCGCGGAAAAAGACATACGAGGGGTCGTGTTGCAGCAGCGCACGCCCCTCGTCGGGGTGATTGGCGACATAGGCGCGCATCGACCGTGCCGAAGCCTCATGCGGAGCCAGGATACCCCGGCGCACGGCCTCGGCGCTGACCGAGCGGCGCGGGTGGCCATTCTGGCCGCCCCATCCCAGGCGCGTCACGCTGCCATCGTCAAAGACCAGCCGTCCGGACCCCTGCATCTGAAGGTAATAGAGATCGGCGGCGTTGCGCAGCCAGCCCAGCGTCAGCCCGCGCCCGCGCAGGGCCCCGGCGTCGATCTCGGCGCGGGTATGGGTGCGCTGGCCCGGCCGCAAACCGGGCGGGGCGCGATGGACCGGAATGTCATAGCCCGGCGCGCGCTCGTGTGCCGCGCGCAGTTCGGGCTCGAAATAGCCGGTGAACAGCGTCGCCTCGCGCCCGCCGATCAGGACCGGACGAAAGAACCGCTCGAAAAAGGCGCGCGGGTCGGGGTCGGCCTGTTCGGCAAAGGTGCAGACCGCCAGCCATTCGTCGCCGCGCAGGCGCGGGCACGAACGCACGAAAACCTCAAGCGCGGCGGCGTGGTCATCCTCGTGCCAGCCGTCCAGCGCGTCGAATGTCAGCAACTCGGCCTCGGCGGCGATACCGGGTGTGGCGACTGCCAGACACAGGCTCACCGCAAGGGCGCGCATCACTCACCCGTGGCAACAAGCCGCCAGTTCGGGTTGTCCGAGCCCATCTTGCGCGCGAAGGTCCAAATGTCGCGCTGCTGCTTGACGGTATTCGGATCGCCCTCGACCACCTCGCCTTCGCGGTTGCGCACGACCGAGGTCAGTTCCGCCACGAAACGCACGGTCAATTCGGCCTCGCTGCGCTCGGTGTCAAACGCGGCATCCACCAGTTCCAACTCGCGCACGCCGACAAAGCTGGCCTCGACCTTGAGGCCCTCGCGCTCGCGCAGTTGTACGACCTCGTCAAAGCTTTCGAACACGTCGCGCGACAGCAGCGGCACCAAGTCATCCAGTTCGCCGCGCTCGAAGCCCATGATGATCATTTCATAAGCCTGTCGCGCACCCCCCAGGAATTCGCCGACATGGAAATCGGACTCGACCCGCTTCATCGCGCTCAGCGCCTGCGCGGCGGCGGACCCCGGCGGCACATGGTCGGCGATGTCGTGGTCCACCCCGCCTTCGATGACATCGAAACCCCGCCGGTTGTCGGCGGGTTTATCGGCAAGCGGCTCGGGCGGGCGTTCGTAGCCTTCGCGCGAGCCGAGAACGCTTCTGAGCCGAAGGATCAGAAATACGGCAATTCCGGCTAGAACAAGAAGTTGAATCACGGCGGAGTCCATAGAGTCCTCAACGGGGGGGCGGGCTTGGTTTCAAGCGTTGAATGGTTATGTAAGGTGCCGGGACGCCCAAGTCCACCACCCGCCACCCTCAAGGAGTCGAATCTGATGCCGGTTCTGCTTGTCCTGATCATCCTGCCGCTGATCGAGATCGCGCTGTTCATCGCGGTCGGCGGCTGGTTGGGGCTGTGGCCGACATTGGCCTTGGTGGTTCTGGGCGCGCTGGCGGGCGTGTTGATCCTGCAAGGCCAGTCCGAACGTGCGGCGCAGATGATGCAGCGTGGTTTGCGCGGCGTATCGCCCGGCACTTTCATGGCGCGGGGCGCGTTCCGGGCATTGGGCGGGATCCTGCTGATCCTGCCGGGCTTCTTTACCGATGCGATCGGCCTGATCCTGCTGATACCTCCGGTGCAGCGACTGATCCTGCGCACCCTTGGCCGGGGCATGAACGTGACCACCGTGCATGTTCATCGCCGCGGCGACATCATCGATGGCGATTATGAGGTTCATGAACCCGATGCCGACACCCGCCCCGAACACCGTATCGACGGACCGCACGGGCATTGAGGCGGGCGCTGGCACCTGCTAGAACCCGCCAAGCAAAACAGTGATGACCAGGAGATGTCGATGGCCGAAAATGGCAATGGTGCCGCCCCACAGCCCGGTGCGCAACCCGGCGCACAGCCCGCAGGGCAATCGCAGATGAAGGTCCAGGTTCTGGCGCAGTATATCCGCGACCTGTCGTTCGAGAACGGGCTTGCCCAGCGCGGACTGCAAATGCCGTCAGGCCAGCCCGATATTCAGGTTCAGGTCAGCCTTGACGCGCGCAAGCGCGACACCGAGCACCAGTTCGACGTCATCACCAAGTTCCGCATCGAATCGAAGTCAAAGGATGACGGGCAGGTGCTGTTCATCGTCGAGATGGAGTATGCCGGCCTGTTCCATGTCGAGGGCGTTCCCCAGGACCAGTTGCACCCGTTCCTGCTGATCGAATGTCCGCGCATCCTGTTCCCCTTCGCGCGCCGGATCATCAGCGACATTACCCGTGATGGCGGTTTCCCGGCACTGAATCTGGACATGATCGACTTCATGGCGCTCTATCGTCAGGAACTCGCCCGCCAGCAGCAGGCGCAAAAGGGCGATCAACCGGCGCCCAGCGCCTGATTTCCGGGGGTAAGCATTGACGGGGCGGCGCGGGCCATCCGCGGCCGCCCTTTTTCATGGGCAAAAGCTGGCACGCTGTAAGGGTGTGTTAATATCTGCGCGTGATCATGGCCGCGAACCGACCCAAGGCAGTCAAGGGCGCCATGATCACCGACACCAGCCCCACCCCGGACCTGCCGGGCGATCCCCGGTCGCTTGGGCGGGCAAAACGTCAGGCGCGCGTGGGCTTGCTGCGCAATCCCAACGCGCCGCCGCGACCGCCGGCGCGCAAGGCCCGCCTGATGGGCAAATGGCCCGAATTGCGCAGCAGCCGGCGGCATCCGGGCGTCACGGCACCCGCCGGCGGGGCGGACCCTGCCGCGACCGACGGTCCGAACCTGCCAACGGCCCTTGAACTGGCGCAACGGATGCGCCAGGCCGACCATGACGCACCCGCCGCGCAACCGGCCAAGCCCTTGCCGGCGGACAGCCCAGCGACATCGCCGCAACATGCCCGGCACCAAACAACCGTGACCGCGCCCGCGACCGGGATGCACAGTACGGGACGCGGCCGTGTTCTGGTTCCGCTTGCGGGGTTCGTGTTGCTGTTTGCCTGTGCGATGGCGGCGGTCATGGCCTGAAAGCGGCGCACGACCGCGCGGGGGCGTTGCTCCTGGACGGGCACAAGCGCTATAGCGGCGCCAGCAAGACCGCAAAGCGAGACCGCCATGAAACAACCCCGCGCCTGGCAACGCATGCTCTCGGGCCGGCGTCTGGATCTGCTGGATCCGACGCCCGTGGATATCGAACTGGAGGACATCGCCCACGGCCTTGCCTTCGTCGCGCGCTGGAACGGACAGACGCAGGGCGACTGGCCCTATTCGGTGGCCGAGCATTCGCTGCTGGTCGAATCGCTTTTCAACCGCCTGGCACCGCGCGGCGAAACACGCTGGAGCCTGGCGGCACTTTTGCATGATGCACCCGAATATGTGATCGGCGACATGATTTCGCCGGTCAAATCGGCGGTCGGCCCAGGATACAGCGAGCTCGATCAGCGCCTTACCGCCGCGATCCACATCCGCTTTGGCCTGCCCGCGCAACTTCCCGCGCGCATCAAGACCCTGATCAAGCGCGCCGACCGGATCTCGGCCTGGCTGGAAGCCACCCAGATCGCGGGTTTTTCAACCGCCGAGGCCGATCGCTTTTTCGGCGCGCCCCCCGCCGGCGAAGGCGCCGGGATCACCATTGCCCCCCGCCCCCCGGTCGATGCGCGCAACGCCTTCATCGCCCGCTACCACGCGCTGGAAGCGCGGATGCGTCAGGGCTGAGACCCGAACGCGCGCCCGGCGCTACAGCACATAGCGGCTCAGATCGGCAGAGCGCGACAGATCGCCGATGTTTTCCTCGACAAAGGCGTCATCGATGACCACTTCGTCGCCGCCTTTGTCGGGCGCGGTAAAGGACAACTCCTCGAATACGCGTTCCATGACGGTGTAAAGCCGCCGCGCACCGATATTTTCCACCGATTCGTTGACCTCGGCCGCGATCCTGGCCACCGCCTGGATGCCGCTGTCGGTAAAGGTCACCTTCAACCCTTCGGTCTGCAACAGCGCGGTGTATTGCAGGGTCAGCGCATTGTCGGTTTCGGTCAGGATGCGGACGAAATCGCCCTCGCTGAGCGCGCGCAATTCAACCCGGATGGGCAGGCGGCCCTGCAACTCGGGCAGCAGGTCCGACGGTTTGGCGACGTGAAACGCCCCCGAGGCGATGAACAGGATATGGTCGGTCTTGACCGGCCCATGCTTGGTCGAAACGGTCGTGCCCTCGATCAGGGGCAGCAGGTCGCGCTGGACGCCCTCGCGGCTGACATCGGCCCCGCGCGTCTCGGCCCGCGCGCAAACCTTGTCGATCTCGTCCAGAAAGACGATGCCGTTCTGCTCGACCGACTCCAGCGCCGCCGCCTTGACGGCCTCGTCATCCAGCAGCTTGTCGGCCTCGTCACTGATCAGGATGTCATGACTTTCAGCCACGCTCATGCGCTTTTTCTGGCTGCGCTGGCCAAAGGCCTTGCCAAAGATGTCACCCAGATTCATGCCCCCCTGCTGCGGCATGCCCGGCAATTCGAACATCGGCATCGACGGCCCCGACTCGGACACCTCGACCTCGATCATCGTATCGTCCAGCTCGCCCCGGCGCAGCTTGTTGCGGAAAAGATCGCGCGTTCCCGCCCGCGCATCCTTGCCGGCAATCGCATCAAGAACACGTTCCTCGGCGGCGGCCTGGGCACGGGCGCGCACATCCTCGCGCATCTGCTCGCGGGTCATGGCGATGGCGGAATCGGTCAGATCGCGAATGATCTGTTCGACATCGCGCCCGACATAGCCCACCTCGGTGAATTTCGTGGCCTCCACCTTCAGGAACGGTGCTTTCGCCAGTTTCGCCAGGCGGCGGCTGATCTCGGTCTTGCCGACGCCGGTGGGGCCGATCATCAGGATGTTCTTGGGGTGAACCTCGTCGCGCAGCGCGGGTTCAAGCTGCTTGCGCCGCCACCGGTTGCGCAGCGCCACGGCCACCGCGCGCTTGGCGCCGGCCTGACCAATGATGAAGCGATCCAGTTCCGAGACAATCTCGCGGGGTGTCAGGTCGGTCATTTGCTGATTGTCTCCACGGTCAGGTTGCCATTGGTATAGACGCAGATGTCGGCGGCGATCGCCATGGCCTTGCGCGCCACCTCCTCGGCCGACAGATCGCTTTCCATCAGCCCGCGGGCCGCGGCCAGGGCAAAGTTGCCGCCCGATCCGATGGCGGCGACGTCGTGTTCGGGTTCAAGCACGTCGCCCGCGCCAGTGATGACATAGAGATCGGTGCCATCGGTGACGATCAGCATGGCCTCGAGGTTGCGCAGATACTTGTCGGTGCGCCAGTCCTTCGCCATCTCGACGCAGGCGCGCATCAACTGGCCGGGCGCGGCGTCGAGCTTCTTTTCCAGCCGTTCCAGCAATGTAAAGGCATCCGCGGTGGAACCCGCGAACCCGGCAACCACCGCGCGCCCCTCGGCGCCGATGCGGCGCACCTTGCGCGCCGTGCCCTTGATCACCGTCTGGCCCAGGCTGACCTGCCCGTCGCCCGCGACCACGACCTTGCCACCGCGCCGAACCGCCAGAATTGTCGTGCCATGCCAGCCGGGAAACCGATCATCCGCCATTGCGTGCCTTTCCTGTTTCAACCGCCCCTATATGGCCGTGCGACCCGCCTTCGGCAAGAACCCCCTCTGGCGGGTGCCCGGAGGCGGCGCTATGCTGGCGCCATGCAGCCGGTTCACCCCCCATTTACGCTGTCCGATCCCGCCGCGATGACCTGTTTTGCCGCGCGACTGGCACCCATGTTGCGCGCGGGCGACGTGCTGCTGCTTGAAGGGCCGATCGGCGCGGGCAAGACCCATTTCGCCCGCGCGCTGATCCAATCGCTGCTGCCCGTTCCCGAGGATGTGCCCTCGCCCACCTTCACGCTTGTGCAGACCTATGAGGGTGCGGCATTCGAGATCTGGCATGCCGATCTCTATCGCCTGACCCACCCTGACGAGGCCGTCGAACTGGGCTTGACCGAAGCGTTCGAGACTGCGCTTTGCCTTGTCGAATGGCCCGACCGTCTGGGGCCGGACCGGCCGAAAAAGGCTCTGACATTGCGGTTTTCGGCCCAGCCCGACGATGTGCGCGACATGGCGCTGCTGTCTGATGCGCCCGAATGGGCGTCGCGTCTGAAAGGCTTGTCCGATGTTTGAGCCCGCATCGCGCCCGCGCGTCTTTGCGCAGGAACCTGGCGCGGACTTTCCCGCCGCCGTGGCGCAGGGATTGCGCGCGCGCCTTGCCGACCACCCGCCCGAGGCGATGGCGCGGGTCGAGGTGCTGGTGAACACCGCGCGGATGGCGGGACGCCTGCGCGGCGCAATGATCGACGCCGGCGCCGGGTTCCTGCCGCGTATCCGGTTGATCACCGAGCTGGAGCAAACTGGCGGCACCGATGCCCCCACCCCGCTGCGTCGGCGGCTGGAACTGGCGCAACTGATCCGCAAGCTTTTGGAAGCCGAGCCCGATCTTGCGCCGCGTCATGCTGCTTTTTCTCTCGCCGAGAGCCTTTCGCGCCTGCTTGACGAAATGCAGGTCGAAGGGGTTGCGATGACCGCGCTCGAATCCCTGGATGTCAGCAACCATTCGGAACATTGGGCACGGTCCTTGCGGTTTATCGCCCTGGTGGCGCGCTATCTGGGCGCCGAGGCCGCGCATGATGCGCAGGCCCGCCAGCGCCAGGCGGTCGAGGCCTTGACCGAACGCTGGCGGCACGAACCGCCAGCGCATCCTCTGATCGTTGCCGGTTCGACAGGCTCGCGCGGGACCACGGCCTTGTTGATGCGGGCCGTGGCGCGCCTGCCGCGGGGTGCCCTGATCCTGCCGGGGTTCGATTTCGACATGCCGGGCGCCGTGTGGTCGGGGCTGGAGGACCCGCTTCTGAGCGAGGATCATCCCCAATACCGCTATTTCGCGCTGCTCAAGGCGCTTGATCTGGATTTCGACTCGGTGGCGCATTGGGCCGGGCCCTTGGCCCCCGACCCGGCGCGCAACAAGGTCGTCTCGCTGGCAATGCGGCCCGCGCCGGTGACCGATCGCTGGCTGGCCGAGGGCAAGGGCCTGGGCGATCTGGTCCAGGCGTTGCAAGGGGTCGCGCTGATCGAGGCCCCAACCCCCCGTGCCGAAGCGCTCGCCATCGCGCTGCGATTGCGGCAGGCGGTGCTGGATGGCGAAAAAGCGGCTCTGATTACGCCTGATCGCACGGTTGCCCGGCAAGTCACCGTCGCGCTGGATCGGTGGCATATCCGCCCCGATGACAGCGCCGGGCGCCCGCTGGCAATGTCGGCGCCCGGCCGTTTCCTGCGCCAGACGGCAGAGCTGCTGCGCGGCGAGATCGCATCCGAGGCGCTGGTCGCCCTGCTGAAGCATCCGATCACCCAAAGCGCCTATGATCGCGGGCCGCACCTGATCAGTCTGCGCGAGCTGGAACTGTGGCTGCGCCGAAGGGCGATCCCGTTTCCAAAGCCGGACGATCTGGCACGCTGGGCCGGCACGGACACGGCGCGCAAGGACTGGGCGGCGTGGTTGTCGGCCTCCCTGCCCCAGCCAATGGGTGCGCAGCCCCTGGGCGACTGGCTGGTGCGGCATCTCGCGCTGAGCGAGGCCATCGCGCGCGGCATGGCGGGTGCGGACAGCGGCGAGCTTTGGCAGAAAGAAGCCGGGCAAAAGGCGCGCGCGGTCATGGACGAGCTTTGCGCCCATGCCGAACATGGCGGTACACTGTCAGTAGGTGACTATATCGCCTTGTTAGAGACGATTCTGGCAGGCCATGACGTGCGCGAAAGCGTCGAAAGCAACCCAGAGGTGATGATCTGGGGCACGCTGGAGGCCCGTGCGCTGGGCGCTGACCTTGTGATTCTGGCGGGTCTGAATGACGGCATCTGGCCGCAATCGCCCCAGCCCGACCCTTGGCTGAACCGCAAGATGCGGCTGGATGCGGGTCTGTTGCTGCCGGAGCGCCAGATCGGGCTGTCGGCACATGATTTCCAGCAGGCCATCGGTGCGGGTTCCGTGATCCTGACGCGCGCCGCCCGCGACGCCGAGGCCGAGACGATTCCGTCGCGCTGGCTGAACCGGCTCAAGAACCTTGTGGGTGGCCTGCCCGATGGTCACGGCCCCGAAGCGCTCAAGGCGATGGCGGCGCGGGGGCAGGTCTGGCTGGATCGCGCCGCCGCTTTCGAGGCCGGCGCCCGGCCGGAACTGACGGCGCTGTCCATGCGCAACCCCCGCCCGGCGCCCGCCCCGCCCGGCCCGGCGCGGATGCGCGCGTTGCCGGTGACGGCGATCAAGACCCTGATCCGCGACCCGTTTCACATCTATGCCCAGCATATCCTGCGACTGCGCCCGCTTGACCCCCTTGTGCCCGAACCCGATGCCCGGCTGCGCGGCACGGCGTTGCATCGCGTGTTCGAGGCGTATGTGCAAAGCCTGCAACCTGGCGAGGCGGGAACCGCCGCGCAATTCCTGGCCATCGCCGAAACCATCCTGACCGAAGAGGTGCCCTGGGCCGCCAGCCGCATTCAGTGGCTGGCGCGGCTGGCGCGCGTGGCCCAGCCGTTCGTTGACTGGCACGCCGCGCAACCCGGCACCCCGGTCGTGACCGAAAGCACGGGCACGCTGGATTTGCGCGACCCGCTGTTTCGCCTGACCGGCAAGCCCGACCGGATCGATGCGCTGGAGTCTGGCGCGGTGCGGATCTTCGACTACAAGACCGGCACACCGCCCAGTGACCGCGAACAGGCGCATTTTGACAAACAGTTGATCTTGCTGGCGATCATGGCCGAAGATGGCGCGTTTTCCGACCTCGGGCCGGTGCGCGTGGACCAAGCCGCCTTCATCGGCGTCGGGGCCGAGTTCAAATGCCAGGACGCCGATGTATCCGCGCCGGCGCTGTCGGAACACCGGCAGCGGCTGGCGCAACTGCTGCGAACCTATCTCGATCCCGGCCAGGGCTTTATCGCCCGCCGCGCGCTGAAAAAAGACACCGATACCGGCCAGTACGACCAGCTTGCCCGGCTCGGCGAATGGCAGCTGACGGACGCGGCCGTCACGATCCGGGTGGGCGACCATGACGGATGAGGCCAGCCAGCGCCAGATCGTCGCCGCGGAACCCACGGCATCAACCTGGCTTTCCGCCAACGCCGGTTCGGGCAAGACCCGCGTTCTGACCGACCGGGTGGCGCGTTTGCTGCTGCGCGGGGTCGAGCCCCAGCGCATCCTGTGTCTGACCTATACCAAGGCCGCCGCCAGCGAGATGCAGAACCGCCTGTTCGATCGTCTGGGCCGATGGGCGATGCTGGAAGAGGGCGCGCTGCGCGGGCAACTGGCCGAACTGGGCGAACCGGTTGCGGACGATCCGCAACTTTTGCCGCGCGCGCGCCGCCTGTTCGCGCGGGCGATCGAGACGCCGGGCGGGCTGAAGATCCAGACGATTCATTCGTTTTGCAGCGCGCTTTTGCGCCGCTTTCCGCTGGAGGCCGGCGTCCCCCCCGACTTCACCGAAACCGAGGATCGCAGCCTGCACCAACTCAGGCTTGAGGTGCTGGGCGCGCTTGCCAGCGGCCCCCAGGCCGAACGGCTGCGCGATCTGGCCGCCGTCACCAACGAGACCGCGCTTGAGTCGATTCTGGACCAGATCGGCAAGCATAGAGACCTTTTTGCCGATGGCGCGGCACCCATCGACCTGCCCGCCGTGTTCGACCTTCCCGCCGATTTCGACGAAGCGGCGCTGTTGGACATGGTCTATCTGGGCCATGAAACCGCGTTGATCGACGCGCTGTTGCCCCCGTTGCAGGCCAGCGGCCGCAACGACACCAAATTGGCCGAGGCGCTGGACGAAGCGCGCGCACCCTCGATTTCGTCTCTGATCACGCTGGAAAGGGCCCTTCTTTTCGGCCGGACTGCCAAGGCCGGCCCCTTCACCGCCAAGATCGGCGCGATTCCGACCAAGGCGGTGCGCCCGGCGATCGCGCCCGAGGTTCTGGACGGGCTCGATGCGCTTGCCCGGCGGGTCGAGGCTGCGCGCCCACGCCGTCAGGCGCTGGCCGCACTCACGCGCACACAGGCGTTACATCGCTTCGCCAAAGCCTGGATACCGGCGCTTGAGGCGGCCAAGGCCGCGCGCGGATGGCTGGATTTCGACGATCTGATCTTGCGCGCGCGCCGCCTTCTCAGCGATCCGGCGGTGGCGCAATGGGTTCTGTTCAAGCTTGATGGCGGGATCGACCATATCCTGATCGACGAGGCACAGGACACCAGCCCCGAACAATGGCGCGTGGTCGAGTTGCTGACACAGGAGTTCACCGCCGGACACGGCGCGCGCGAGGCCGAGCGCACGATCTTTGTCGTCGGCGACAAGAAACAGTCGATCTATTCGTTCCAGGGGGCCGACCTGCGCGGCTTCGACCGGATGCGCGCCACCTTCGACGCGGCGCTGGCCGATATCGGGCGGCGGCTGACGCATATGGAACTGACACACTCGTTCCGGTCCTCGGATGCGATCCTGCGGCTCGTGGATCACTGTTTCGCCCCCGAGACCGGCACAACCGGCATGGGCGGCACGATTGAGCATCTGGCCTTTCACGACCGCATGGCCGGACGCGTGGACCTGTGGCCCATGGTGCCCCCCGCAGGCAGCCACGAGGACGGCGACTGGGACGAGCCGCTGGACCGGCCGTCCGAGCGCAACCACGAGGTCGTGCTGGCACATCAGATCGCCGACGAGATTCGCGCGATGATCGACCGGGGCGAACAGATCGAGGATGCCGAGGGGCCGCGCCCGGTGCACGAGGGCGATTTCCTGATCCTTGTGCGGCGGCGCAAGCTTCTGTTCAACGCGCTAATCCGCGCCTGCAAGGCCAACGGGCTGGAGATTGCCGGCGCCGACCGGCTGGTCCTGGGCGACGAGCTTGCGGTGCAGGACATGATCGCGCTCTTGCGGTTCCTGGCCTTGCCCGAGGATGACCTGTCGCTTGCGACCGCGCTGCGCTCGCCCCTGTTCGGATGGAGCGAGGACGAGTTGTTCCGTCTCGCCCATGGCCGTGACGGCCGGTATCTGTGGGAACGGTTGCGCGCAGAAACCGACCAGGCCGAAACAGTCTCTGTGCTGGCGGATTTGCGCGACCAGACCGATTTTCTGCGCCCATATGAGTTGATCGAGCGCATCCTGACACGGCACGACCGCCGACGCCATCTGATCGCGCGGTTCGGCCCCGAGGCCGAGGACGCGATCGAGGCCTTCGTCACCCTTGCGCTGCAATACGAACAGGGGCGTATCCCGTCGCTTGACGGCTTCCTGGGCTGGCTGACGGCAAGCGATGCCGAGATCAAGCGCCAGTCCGAGGCCGCGGGACGACGCATTCGGGTGATGACGGTTCATGGCGCCAAGGGGCTGGAGGCGCCGATCGTCATCCTGCCCGACACCGCGGAACGGCGCGCACCGTCGGGGCGCGGCCTTTCGGCGATCGGGGGCGTGCCGGTGTTGCGCATGAACAAGGATGAGGCGCCCCCCGCCCAGCGTGCCGCCGATCAGGCCCAGGACGACCAGCGCCACGAGGAATCCGACCGGCTGCTCTATGTCGCGCTGACCCGTGCCGAACGCTGGCTGATCGTGGCGGGGGCGGGACAGGACACGGGCGCGGGATGGCATGCAAAGGTGGCGCGGGCGCTAGAGGCTGCGGGGGCCGCCCCTTGCACGTTTCCGACCGGCACGGGGTTGCGGCTTGCGCATGGGTCGTGGCCGTCCCCCGCCGCCGCGGAATCGCGGGGGGCCGCCCGCCGGGCGGCAGAACCGCTGGCACCCGCGCTTCTGGCGCCGGTTGCCAGCAGTGCGGTCGCCTTGCCCGTTCTGAGCCCGTCGCGTCTGGGCGGAGCCAAGGCCCTGCCTGGCGAGGCAGGCGCCGAGGAGGCCGTGGCCCTGCGCCGGGGCGACATGGCGCATCTGCTGCTCGAACACCTGCCCGCCATCGAATCCGATGCCCGCCCCGACACCGCGCGGGCGCTGTTGCGCCACTTCGATGCCCCGCCGTCCGAGGTCGATCTGTGCCTGTCCGAGGTGCTGGCCCTGTTCGATGCGCCGGAACTTGCGCCGATCCTGACCGGCGCGGCGCTGTCCGAGGTCGGCATAAGCGGGGTGTGGAAGGGGCGGCGGATGTTCGGCCTGATCGACCGGCTGCTGATCGCGCCGGATCGCGTTCTGGCCGTCGATTTCAAGACCAACCGGGTGGTGCCCGGCGATGCCGCGCAGGTGCCCGAAGGGCTGTTGCGGCAGATGGGCGCCTATGCACAGCTTCTGGCGCCGCTCTATCCGGATCGGCCGGTGGAAACCGCGCTGGTCTGGACCGCGACGCGGCAGGTCATGCCGATCCCCGGACCGATTGCCGCACAGGCGCTGGCTCGGGCGGCCCTTGACCCTGGGGTTGCCGCCTCATAGGTAAAACTGAATGCCTCGCAATCCCCGTATGCTGGAGAGATCTCATGCCGACAATTCCCGTGACCGATCAGAATTTCGACACCGAAGTGCGCGACAGCGACCTGCCCGTCGTCGTCGATTTCTGGGCCGAGTGGTGCGGCCCCTGCAAGCAGATCGGTCCGGCGCTTGAAGAACTGGCCGAGGAATATGCCGGCCGGATCAAGATCGCCAAGGTCAATGTCGATGAGAACCCGCAGGTCACCGCCGCCATGGGCATTCGCGGGATCCCGGCGCTGTTTCTGGTGAAAGACGGCCAGATCGTTTCGAACAAGGTCGGCGCCGCGCCCAAGGCCGCGCTGGCAAGCTGGATCGACGCGTCGATCTGATTGCCGCTCGGCAAGACACCGGTTCGCCGATGCGGCGGGCCGGATAGCGGCGCGCATTCGGCCTTTGCGTGCCTGAGTTCAGGCGCTGGCGCGCATCACATGCGCACCGCGATAGGACACGCTGCGGCGGGGACGGGCCGTTTCGGTATCGTCGGATAATCCGCGGCCGGCGCCCCGCTCGTTTTCCGTCACGTCATTGCCCTGATCTCGCTGCCTGTCGAACGCGATAACGACCATCGCGTTCGACACCTTTTGCGCCGAGACGGCAAGACATTCGCCATCGTCCAGTTGCATCACTCCCGAAACCAGCGCCGGCGCAGCACCCCGGCGGGCAAGCTGCGCGATCTGATCCCACAGGGCCGGATCGCGGCTGTCCTCGCGCCAGTTCGCCAAGGCTTCGGACAGGGTGAAACCGGCAAGCGAGTCGGCGCCTTCCAGTGTCCAGAGTCGATTGAAGGCGCTGTTGGTCAGGATAAGAAGGCCGTTCTGGGCAAAGACCACAAGCGCGGTATCCAGAATGTCGAGCGCCGCCTGGCTGGTTTCCAGATCGGCACGGAAGTTGCGCGTCATGTGAACTTCCGAGGTGATATCCTCGATCAGGAAGGCAAGCGCGCCATCGGGATGCGGGCTGGCGGACACGCGAAATGTCTGGCCCGTCGGCAGCGACCATGTCTCCTCGAACGCGTTGTTGGCCGCGCCCTGCTCGATCTCCAGAAGGCGGCGCGACCAACTGCGATAATCGCGCGGTTCGGGCAGGACGCGCTTGTCGCGCATGCGGTTGAGAAACCCCTCGATCCCCGGCCGCGACGACAGGAATTCGGGCTCAAGCCCCGTCAGATCGGCCAGGGCCGGATTGAACAATTGCAAACGACGGGTGCGGTCGAACACCGCCAGGCCAATTGTCAGGGTCGCAAAGGTCTTGGTCAGCGTCTGGATGAATTCGCGCTTGGTCTTTTCGGCGCGATACGCCTCATCGGCGGGCAGCGCGTATTTCAGTTGACCCGCGTCATCGTCGCTGACGGTGACATCGAACCAGCGCTGACGTCCCTTGGCGCCCATCGTCAGCGCGATGCGCTGAGGCGACTCGGACACCTCGGCGGGGAATAGCCGGGGCAAGGGCCAGGCGACGGAATCGCCCATGCCGTTCTCGGCCAGTTGCCGCAAATAGGCGCCGTTGGCCCAGATCACCTGGCCCTGCGCATTCTCGCGCCACGTCAGGACCGGCGCCTGATCGGTGGCGCGGCGCAGCAAGGCCAGTTCATCCTGCATCGCGCGAAAGCTCATCCGGTCCAGCGTCACACTGCCGTCGTCGGCGATGGCGTCGATCAGCGTCAGCCGGGCCGTGCCGTCCAGCCATTCGGCGCGCAGCCCCAGGCCCGACCCGTCATCGGCATTCAGCCGGATGCTGCCCGCCTTGGACAACGTGCCCAGTGCCGCGTGCAGGTCGGGAAAGCCCGCCGCCAGGAAGCGCGACAGAAGCCGCCAGTTTTCCGGCCCTGTCCTGGTACGCGTCATGCCGTCGGCCGTGGCGAGCGTGTCCAGCAGCGCCGCGCCCCGGTCATTGGTGTCGATCAGCCGCGTATCGTCGAACAGAAAGACCGGGTCCAGCCGGTTGCTTCCCAGCGCCAGATCCTGCCGGCGCGCGCTGCGCCGCGACAGTCCGCCAGCGATCAGCGCCACCGCTAGCGCGGTCAGGGCCGAGGTTACGACCAGGACAACGGCGAATAGGAATGCATTCTGCATGAACGGGCCTGCATGTGAGTCCCCCGCCTTGTAGCGGATGGCCCAAGCATTGCCGTGATTGGTTAAGCCCTGGTTAAGAGGCGCCGATCTCGGCGTTGCGGCGGTTGCTTCCCAGTGGCTGGCGGCTGTCGGCCTCGATCCGCCGACGTTCCCAGCTCACTTCGGCAATGGCGCCGCTTTGTTCGCCACGTCCGGGCGTGGAACTGCGCGCGGCACCATTCGAGAACCGGACGCTCGCGCCCGACCGTTCCAGCAGGGTCTTGGCGATGAACAACCCCAGTCCCATCCCTTCGTATTGCGCGCGCTGATCGGGGCGCGCGCCTTCGCGGCGGTCGCGCAGGTAGGGCTCGCCGATCCGTGCCAGCAGCCCGGCCGGATACCCCGGCCCGTCGTCGGCCACGCGCACGGTCAGGCGATCGCGGCTCCATTCGGCCTCGACCCAGACGTGCGAACGGCTGAAATCGACGGCGTTCTGGATCAGGTTGCGCAGGCCATGCACCACCTCGGCGGCACGCCGGATCTGTGGCGCCTCGGTTTCGGCACCGTCGAGCGGCGTGAAGGTATAGATCACCTCCTTGCCGCGGTCGGCATGCGGCGCGGCGGCTTCTTGCAGAACGGTTTGCAGCGGGGCATGGCGCATGTGCAGATCGTCCTTTCCGGTCTGACCCATCGAGCGCAGGATCGCGCGGCAACGCTCGGTCTGGTCGCGGATCAGGCTGGCATCCTCGCGCAGGTCGGGCCGGTCGCCCAACGCGTCGATCAGTTCCGCACTGGCCAGCTTGATCGTGGCCAGGGGCGTGCCCAGCTCATGCGCGGCGGCGGCAACGACGCCGCCCAGATCGGTCAGCTTCTGTTCGCGGGCCAGCGCCATCTGCGTGGCCAGAAGGGCCTCGGCCAATGCGTGCTTTTCCGCTGCGACGCTGCGCGAATAGAGGCCGATGAACACGACCCCGACCACGATCGCCAGCCAGAACCCGAACCGGAACAGATCCGGCAGGACCAGGGGCGCCCCGTCCGGCAGAATCAGCGGTTGCGAGGCCAGCGCCAGAAGCGTCGCCAGCACGATGGTCAGACCGCCAAGCGCCAATGAGGCGCGCAGCGGCAGCGTGGTCGCGGCGATCGTGACCGGCGCCAGCAGGAGCACCGCAAAAGGATTGCCCAGGCCCCCCGTCAGAAACAGCAGAAGCGACAGTTGCGCCGTGTCGAAGACCAGCGTCAGCAGGGTTTCGCCCTCGGACAGGCGGCGGATGCGCGGAAAGATCGCGGCGCTGAGAATGTTCGAAACCGCCGACACGCCCACGACGACCAGGCACAGCGCCAGATTGAAGCGCAGGCCAAAGCCGTGGTAGGCCGACAGAAGGGCCAGCAACTGGCCCGCCGCCGCCAGCCAGCGCACCCGTGTCAGCGTTGCCAGGCGCACCCAGTGTCCCTGGATGTCGCGGTCCATCATGCCTTCGGGTTGGGGCAGCATCGGGTGGCCTGTTGTCGCGGTCGGGTCGATTGGCATTGTTAGGCCGCGCCGGCTGGGGCATCAAGCGCGGGACATCGGGAAACGGCCACGGAGGGTCAAATGATTCGGATCTACAGTATCGGTGCGGCAGCACTGATCGCGGCGATGCTGGGTGTCCTTGGCTGGCTGGTGTTCGCCGGGCGGGGTGGCGACGATCAGTTCGCGCAATGCCGCGATACCGCCATCTCCGGCGGTGCCGGGTCGATCGGCGGGCCGTTCGAACTGGTGGATCAGGACGGGCGCACCGTCACCGATCAGGATGTCATCACCATGCCGACGATCCTGTATTTTGGCTATACCTTCTGCCCCGATGTCTGCCCGCTGGACACGGCACGCAACGCCGAAGCGGTCGAGCTGCTGGAGGATGCAGGCCATACCACACAGCCGGTCTTCATCTCTGTCGATCCCGAGCGCGACACGCCCGAGGTTCTGAGCGAGTTCACAAGCATCTTTCATGACCGCATGATCGGCCTGACCGGCAGCGACGAGCAGATCCGCGCGGCATCGCGCGAATATCGCACCTTCTATTCGGTGCAGCCCAGCGAGGACGAGTTCTATCTCGTCGATCATTCGACTTTCAGCTATCTGGTGCTGCCCGAACATGGCGTCGTCGAGGTGTTTCGCCGCGACCAGTCGGCCGAGGAAATCGCCGAGCGGACGGCGTGTTTCATCGAACGGATGTGACAACGCGACGACACGGGAATACGGCAGCATTTGACCTTGCAAGCCGGGTTGCCTAGATCAGGGGTCATTCAGCTAAGGATTGCCGATATGTCCGATGACACCCCGCTCGATCTTGGCCCCGATCCGTCGCTGCTGCTTGTCGATGACGACGAGGTGTTCCTGAAGCGTCTGGCACGGGCCATGGAACGGCGCGGTTTCCAAGTGCAGACCGCCAGTTCGGTGGCAACGGGCAAGGCCATCGCCGCGACCCATCCACCCGCCTATGCGGTGATCGACCTGCGGCTTGAGGACGGCAACGGTCTGGATGTCGTCGAAACCCTGCGCGAACGCCGCCCCGACAGCCGGATCGTGGTGCTGACGGGCTATGGCGCCATTGCCACGGCAGTGGCGGCCGTCAAGATCGGGGCCACCGACTATCTGTCAAAGCCTGCCGATGCGGGCGAGGTGGTGCATGCTCTGCTGGCGCGCGACGACAATTCGCTGCCGTCGCCGCCGGAAAACCCGATGTCGGCCGACCGCGTGCGCTGGGAACATATCCAGCGGGTTTACGAGCAGTGCGACCGAAACGTCTCGGAAACCGCGCGACGGCTGAGCATGCACCGGCGCACGCTTCAGCGCATCCTGGCCAAGCGAAGCCCGCGCTGAGGCGAGCGGCGCGGGTCACACCAGAAAGCGTTCCATCTTCTGACGCACGGCCTGCGGCATCGGGGCCGAGCGCCGGGTTTCGGGGTCAAAGAACACCTCGGTCAGGTCATAGGTGGCATGCACCGCCCCGGTCTCGACATGGATCATGCGCAACTGGTGCGTGCAGCTTTTGGTGCCCAGCCGGACAACCGCGCCGTCGATCAGAAAGATGTCACCTGCCGTCAACTCGCGCAGGAAGTTGGTCTCGGCCTTGGCCGTGACGATGTGCACGCCGAATTCGTCCAGCACCTGCTGGATGCCGACCCCCAGCGCCGAATACAGGTGAAACGTGGCATCGTCGAAGAACGGCGCATAGTGGCGCACGTTCATATGGCCAAAGATATCGTGGTGCCACGGATGGACGACGCCACGCAGAAGTTGCAGGCGGGACGTTCCGGTATCAGGCATTCAGTGCTCGTTTTTCGACAAAGTGGCCATAGATGGTGGTCAGAACGCTGACCCCGACCAGCAAAACCGCCCATTGCACGGCGAACGACCAGACGAACGCCAGCAATGACGACAGACCGGCCAGCAGGAACGCCGGCAGGTTGATCACCCATACTGCCAGGACCGACACGATCGCCAGCACGACAAAAGCCGCACCGCTGGTGCCGGTGGCATACCATGCCTCCTTGAGCGGGATCGGCTCTTGCACCGCCGCGGCCGGCAGGATCGGCGAGATGCGATAGGATACATAGGTCACCGGCAGCCACAGCACCAGGAACAGAAGCGTGCCGCCAATGGTTAACCCGGCGGTCGAACCCGTGCTCATCAGCGGGCCGGCAATAAGCCCGCCCAGTATACCAAAGGGAATCGCCACCACGACGAGGATCAACACAAAGATGATCCCTGCCCATACATAGGACAGGATCGCCGCGCCGTTGAACGCGGGCAGCGCGCCGCCCGGCACCTCTTCGCGCAGGATGAACCGGTGCCATGCCACCGCGATCCAGAGCGTCGAAACCGCCTGGATCACGAACATCAGACCCGTGGACGCATAGGGGTATTGCCCTGACATCATCAGCTCTGTCGTATCCTCGCCGGTATAGAGGAACTGCACACCCAAGACGATGGCCAGAACGAATTGAATCGCCATCAGCACGGCCGAAATGCGCAAGGCCGCGCCCAGATTGCCGGTAACCATGCCAATGGCATGGATCAGGATTGACAGGCCCTTCATGCGCTCCCCCGCGGTTGAACTTCAGCGATGCTCAGTAGGGGTGCAGCCGCGCCCGCTGTCAACCCCGCCGGCGGGTGTTGCGAAGCCCTTGCAAAGCGGATAGCGAAGGGCAAACCGTCAGCTCTGGAGTTTCCCCATGTCCGCGCCCAAGAAAGTTGTCCTGGCCTATTCCGGCGGGCTGGATACCTCGATCATCCTGAAATGGCTGCAAACCGAATATGGCTGCGAGGTCGTCACCTTTACCGCCGATCTGGGTCAGGGCGAGGAACTGGACCCGGCGCGCAAGAAGGCCGAACTGTTGGGGATCAAGCCCGAGAACATCTATATCGAAGATGTGCGCGAGGAATTCGTGCGCGATTTCGTATTCCCGATGTTCCGCGCCAATGCGCTTTACGAAGGGTTGTATCTGCTGGGCACCTCGATCGCGCGGCCGCTGATTTCCAAGCGGCTGGTCGAGATCGCGGCGGAAACCGGGGCCGACGCCGTTGCCCATGGCGCGACGGGCAAGGGCAATGACCAGGTGCGGTTCGAACTTTCCGCCTATGCGCTGAACCCCGATATCAAGGTGATCGCCCCCTGGCGCGAATGGGATCTGACCAGCCGCACGAAACTGCTGGAATTTGCCGAGGCCCACCAGATTCCGATCGCCAAGGACAAGCGCGGCGAGGCACCGTTTTCGGTCGATGCGAACCTGCTGCATACCTCCAGCGAGGGCAAGGTGCTGGAAAACCCGGCCGAGGAGGCACCCGATTTCGTGCTTCAGCGCGTCATGCCGGTCGAACAGGCGCCGGATACGCCCGAAATGGTGGAAATCACCTTTGAGCGTGGCGATGCCGTTGCGATCAACGGCGAGGCGATGTCGCCGGCCACCATCCTGACCCGGCTTAACGAACTGGGCGGCAAGCACGGGATCGGTGTTCTGGACCTGGTGGAAAACCGCTTTGTCGGCATGAAGTCGCGCGGTGTCTATGAAACGCCTGGCGGCACGATCCTGCTGGAGGCGCATCGCGGGATCGAGCAGATCACCCTCGATTCCGGCGCCGGGCACCTGAAGGATTCGATCATGCCGCGTTATGCCGAACTGATCTACAACGGCTTCTGGTTCAGCCCCGAGCGCGAAATGCTGCAAGCCCTGATCGACAAGAGCCAGGAGCATGTCAGCGGCACAGTGCGCGTCAAGCTTTACAAGGGTGCGGCGCGCACGGTCGCGCGGTGGTCGGATCACTCGCTCTATTCCGAGGCGCATGTCACGTTCGAGGATGATGCCGGCGCCTATGACCAGAAGGACGCGGCCGGTTTCATCAAGCTCAACGCACTGCGGCTGAAACTGCTGGCCACGCGCAAGCGCCGTCTGGGGCTTTAACGGCGGGCGCGCAACGGTCCGGGCGATCCGCAGCCCGGACGCGTGACCACAGCAGCATAAGCCAAGACACCCGGCGGTGGCGCGGCACGCATCGCCGGGCGTTATGTGAACAGCGCGAGAATCCCCAGCCACATCAGCGCACCCAACCCCGCACCGATCACCACGCCGGACCCGGCGGGCAGATCGCCATGGCCGTTGGCGGCACGGTTTTTAAGTGAAAGTGGCATCGCGACCCTGCTTTTCGATCATAGTTGCGTGAAATCCTGAAGAAACGCTTAACCGGGGCAGGAAGATGGCCACAATCGGGCCATATCATTGCACCAAGGCATGATATGGGAGACGACGATGAATCGCAGCGTTCTGGCTTTGGCTCTGGCACTGGGCACGGCGGCCACCACCGCCGCCGCCGAAAGGATCGAGACCGCGCTGGTCGCCGGCGGGTGCTTCTGGTGCGTCGAGGGCGACTTTACCCGCGTCGAGGGCGTGACCGATGTGACCGTGGGCTATGCCGGCGGCACGACGGAAAACCCGACCTACAACGAAGTGACGGGTGGCGGCACCGGGCATCTGGAAGTGGCGGAAATCACCTATGATGCCGAAGAGATCAGCTATGCGCAGATCCTGCATCTGTTCATGCGTTCCATCGATCCGCTGGATGATGGGGGCCAGTTCTGCGATCGCGGCGAAAGTTACACCACCGCGATCTTTGCCACACCTGGACAACGCCCCATCGCCGAAGACGCGATCGAAGACGCCAGCGAGGAGCTGGGCGAAACCGTGGTCACGCCGGTGCGCGAGATGGCCCGGTTCTGGCCCGCCGAGGATTATCACCAGGGCTATCCCTTCAGCTCGGAACTGGTGTTGACCCGGTTCGGGCCGCTGACGCGCCGCGCCGCCTATGACCGCTATCGCGAGGCCTGCGGCCGCGATGACCGGATTCGCGAACTCTGGGGCGAGGATGCGCCCTTCGTCAGCTACTGACTCGCCAGAAAGGCATCGACCTCGTGGTTTTCGGGCATCGCCTCGGCGGTGCCCGCGCGCGTGACCTTCAGCGCGGCGGCCGCGGCAGCGAAACGCATCGCATGTTCGGGCGCCATGCCCTGATCGACCGCGGCGGCCAGTGACCCGGCAAAGCAATCGCCGGCGCCGGTCGTATCCACCGCCTTGACCGAAAAGGCGGGGCGGTGCAGCACGCCGTTCGCGTCGATCCAGTCGGCCCCCTCGGCGCCGCGCGTCACGATCACCGCCTGCACCGGAAGATCGGCCAGCTCCGCGCCGGTCTCGGCCTTCAATGCCGCGGCCTCGACCGCGTTGACCAGCAGATGCGTGACATGCGGCATGATCGCGGTAAGCGGTGCCAATTCGAACGGCGCTGCGGAATAGAACACTTTCATTCCATGCTCGCGCGCCAGTTTCGCGGCCTCGACCTGGTGCGATGTCTCGTTTTGCAGCAGCAAGACATCGCCGGCCTGCCCGGAATTCAGGGTCTGTTCGATGATGGAAAGCACCTGCGTGCGATTGGCGCCGGGGTGAATGACAATCGCGTTCTCGCCCTGAGCATCCGTTGCGACCACGGCATGGCCCGTCGGTTCATCGACCCGCGCGATGGCCCCCATGTCCAGGCCCAGGACGGCCAGTCGGCCTGCCGTCCAGGCATCGCCCTTGCCGATGGCGCCGATATGCACCACGCGCGCCCCGGCACGCAGCGCGGCGACCGACTGGTTGGCCCCCTTGCCGCCCAACCCCTTGACATGCGCCTGTGCGGCGACCGTTTCCCCGGCCTGCGGCAGGTTCGGCACGCGGTAATAATGGTCGATGTTGATCGAACCGAGGTTGAAAACCGTCATGCCCCCTCCTGACAGCGCTTGCGCCTGTCCCAGCCATACAGGAGGATGCCGCCGCAGCACAATCCGACAGTGGAGCGCGACGTGCCGGAACTGCCCGAAGTCGAAACCGTTCGCCGCGGCCTGGAACCGGCGATGGCAGGGCAGCGCATCGCCCGCGCCGAGGTTCGGCGCGAGGGGTTGCGCTGGCCTTTCCCGGCCGGGCTGGCGGACCGGCTGGCGGGAGCTGTCGTCGAACGCCTCAGGCGGCGGTCGAAATACATCCTGGCCGATCTTTCCACCGGCGAGACGATGCTGCTGCATCTGGGCATGTCGGGCCGGATCACAATCTCGGGCATGGCGGCACCACATGTGCCCGGTCGGTTCCACCATCACCACCCGCCGGTCGAAAAGCACGATCACGTCGTGTTTCACATGGAAAACGGCGCCCGGATCGCACTGAACGACGCGCGCCGCTTTGGCGCGCTGGACCTTGTCGCCACCGAGGCGTTGGATAGCCACCCGCTGCTGGCCGCACTGGGGCCGGAACCGCTGGGCAATGCCTTCAGCGGCGCGCATCTGGCCCGTTCGCTGCAACGGCGCAAGAGCCCGATCAAGGCGCTTTTGCTGGATCAACGGATCGTGGCGGGGCTGGGCAATATCTATGTCTGCGAGGCCCTGCACCGCGCCCTTATCCATCCGCGCCGGGCTGGCGGCCGTATCGGCGCCGCACGGCTGGAACGGTTGGCATCCGAGGTCCGTCTGGTGCTGCAAGAGGCGATCGCGGCGGGCGGATCAAGCCTGCGCGACTATCGTCAGGCCGATGGCGAACTGGGCTATTTCCAGCACAGTTTCCGCGTTTACGACCGTGCCGGGCACCCCTGCCCGACCCCCGGCTGCACCGGCAAGATCCGTCGAATCGTGCAGGGCGGGCGGTCCAGTTTCTACTGCCCGGCGTGTCAGAAATAGCCCGCCAGACTCTGCTTGATCCCCGCGCCCATCCTGATATGCACGTGCGGATGAACGCTGAAGGGGTCCCCTCATGGCATACGAGACCATCATCGTCGATATCGACCAGCATGTTGCGCTGATCAAACTCAACCGGCCCGAGGCGCTGAACGCGCTGAACGCCAAGCTGATGTCGGAATTGGCCGAGGCCGTGAAATCCGCGGACCGCAACGACAAGGTGCGCTGCATCGTCATCACCGGCTCGGACAAGGCCTTTGCCGCCGGGGCCGACATCAGCGAAATGGCGCCCAAAAGCTATATCGACGTCCTGGAAAGCGACATGTTCGCGCCCGAAAGCGAAGCGCTCATGGGCGTGCGCAAGCCCGTCATCGCGGCTGTTGCAGGCTATGCCCTTGGCGGTGGCTGCGAACTGGCGCTGATGTGCGATTTCATCATCGCCGCCGACAATGCCAAGTTCGGCCAGCCCGAGATCAACCTGGGCGTCGTCGCCGGCATCGGCGGCACCCAGCGCCTGACGCGCTTCATCGGCAAGTCCAAGGCGATGGACATGCACCTCACCGGCCGGTTCATGGATGCCGACGAGGCCGAACGCTCGGGCCTTGTCAGCCGCGTGGTCCCGGCCAAGAAGCTGATGGACGAAACCATGGCCGTGGCGCAGAAGATCGCCGACAAATCCGCCATCGCCACCAAGGTGGTCAAGGAGGCGGTCAATCGCAGCTATGAAACGACCCTGCGCGAGGGGCTCTTGTTCGAGCGCCGCAGCTTCCACGCGCTCTTTGCGACGGACGACCAGAAAGAAGGCATGAGCGCCTTTCTTGAAAAGCGCGAGCCGCAATTTCGCGACCGCTGATCGCCGCAGATTCCCACTTTCCTTCCTCCCGGCTTTGACGTATAGGCTGCCGGCACATGCGCGTGGGCCCGCTTAGGCAAGAATCGATCCGTCCATTTGGGGGCGGTTCCGGGTCTTTTGCGCTTTTGAACCGTAACTGACCCGAAAGACCGAACAAACCATGGCCAATACGCCCCAGTCCAAGAAACGCGCCCGCCAGAACGAACGCCGCTTTGAAGTCAACAAGGCCCGCCGTTCGCGCATCCGCACCTATCTGCGCAAGGTCGAAGAAGCGCTCGCTTCCGGCAATGCCGATTCGGCCAAGGCCGCCCTGCTGGCCGCGCAGCCCGAACTGGATCGCGGTGTCACCAAGGGCGTGCTGCACAAGAATACCGCGTCGCGCAAGATGGCCCGCCTGGCCGCCCGCGTGAAGGCGCTGGCCAACTGATCAGCGCCGACCGATGCCGGGCCCGCCCGGAACAGGCCTCGACGCGCGCCCGAACGGCGCGCGTTTTTCTTTGCCCGACCCGTCCTTGCGCGTCGCCCCGCAAGCGCCTGTGGCAGGAAGCCCACGGCTCAAGCGATTCTTTTCCCCCGGTTCTGTGTCAAGCGAGTTGTTTGATTGCCTGTCGTCGCAAGCGCTTGCTAGCGTGCGCTTGCGATTCACATTGCCCTGGGGGGCTTTGACGCGAAACATGTGCCATTGGGTGGCGCGGCCGGTGGCTGCGCCGGGGTTGGCCTGTGTTTTCATGCGCGACCTGTCATGGCGCGCCGCGTCCGGGTCATGCGGGCCCCCGGTTCTTGTGTGTAGACGTTCGCAGGCATCTTGCCCGTGGCGTTCCGGTTTCTGTTCGGGTCCGGTCTCGGCCGGACCGCCAGGGTGATGTGACGCGCGCGGACCGGGAATGCCCGGCACGGATCGAAAACAACAAGAGGCCGGCGCGAACGCGCATGGCGCATGGGTCGGGACAGAATGACAAACGCAGCGTGGAGCGATGTTCGCACGGTTTTGCGGGGCCTTGTTGGCGAGAACAATTACATAACCTGGATCGAACCGCTGCGTCTGTCCGGGCTCGGCGACGGGGTCGCACGCCTGGTCGCGCCGACCAATTTCGTTGCCAACTGGGTCAATCGCAACTTCGCCGAACAAATCCGCCGCGCCCTGATTGCCAATGGCCAGGTGGTTCATCGTGTCGAGATCCTGGTCGACGATCAGGCCGCGCGCCCCCGCGCCGCGGTCCAGCGCGCCATCACCGCGCCCGCGACCCCGGCCGTGGCGCCGACGAGTGCCGCGCGCGGCGACGATGACAGTGACCTGCCCACCGCCGCGCTCGACCATCGGTTCACCTTCGACAATTTCGTCGTCGGAAAGCCCAACGCCCTGGCCCATGCCGCCGCCCGCCGCGTCGCCGAGGGCGGGCCGGTCACCTTCAACCCATTGTTTCTTTACGGCGGCGTCGGGCTCGGCAAGACCCACTTGATGCATGCGATTGGCTGGGAATTGCAGTCGCGCCAGCCCGACCTGCGGGTGCTGTATCTGTCGGCCGAGCAGTTCATGTATCGCTTCGTCCAGGCGCTGCGCGACCGCCAGATCATGGATTTCAAGGGCCTGTTCCGCTCGGTCGATGTGCTGATGGTCGATGACGTGCAGTTCATCGCCGGCAAGGAAAGCACACAGGAAGAGTTCTTTCACACCTTCAACGCGCTGGTCGATCAGAACAAGCAGATCGTGATTTCCGCCGATCGCGCCCCCGGCGAGATCAAGGATCTGGAAGACCGGATCAAGAGCCGCCTGCAATGCGGCCTGGTGGTGGATCTTCACCCCACCGATTACGAGTTGCGCCTGGGCATTCTGCAACAGAAGATCGAGCAGAACCAGACCACCTATGGCACGGTCGTCATCGGCGATGGCGTGCTGGAGTTTCTGGCGCATCGCATCTCCACCAATGTCCGCGTGCTCGAAGGGGCGCTGACCCGCCTCTTCGCGCTGGCCAGCCTGGTGGGGCGCGAGATCACGCTGGACCTGGCGCAGGATTGCCTGGCCGACATCCTGCGCTCGTCCGAACGCAAGGTCACGGTCGAGGAAATCCAGCGCAAGGTGGCCGAGCACTACAATATCCGCCTGTCCGACATGATCGGCCCCAAGCGCCTGCGCACCATCGCCCGCCCGCGTCAAATCGCCATGTATCTGGCCAAGCAGATGACCACCCGCTCGCTGCCCGAAATCGGGCGCCGGTTCGGCGGGCGCGACCATACCACGATCATGCATGGCGTGAAAAAGGTCGAGGAGTTGCGCGCCGCCGACAGGCAACTGGCCGAGGATGTCGACCTGCTCCGCCGGCTCCTGGAAAGCTGATCGCTTGACCTTGCCGCCAAAGGGCCGCAAACCGTTGCAAAACGTCACTTAGCCCTTGAGGCCGGGCCGGTTTTCGCTAGTCTCGGCCTCCCCTGTTTTGCTGTATGCCCTCCGGGGCGGAGGATCGGAGCCATGAAGATCAGCATCGAACGTGCGACCCTGCTCAAGGCCGTCTCGCAGGCGCAATCGGTTGTCGAACGGCGCAACACCATCCCGATCCTGGCCAATGTCCTGATCGAGGCCGAGGGCGATACCGTCAGCTTTCGCGCCACCGATCTCGATATCGAGGTCGTCGACCGCGTGCCCGCCCAGGTCGAACGCGCGGGCGCAACCACCGTTTCGGCGGTGATGCTGCACGAGATCGTGCGCAAGCTGCCCGATGGCGCGCTGGTCTCGCTGACCGACGATCCCCGCACCGGGCGCCTCGCGGTCGAGGCCGGGCGCTCGAACTTCTCGCTGGCGACCCTCCCGCGTGAGGATTTTCCGGTCATGGCCTCGTCGGAATACAGTTCCAATTTCGCGGCACGGGCGGGCGATCTGAAACGGCTGTTCGAAAAGTCGAAATTCGCCATCTCGACCGAAGAGACGCGCTATTATCTCAACGGCGTCTACATGCATGTCGCCGAGGGCGAGGACGGGCGCATGCTGCGCTGCGTGGCGACCGATGGACACCGCCTCGCGCGCGTCGACGCGTCCCTGCCAGAAGGGGCCGAAGACATGCCCGGCGTGATCGTCCCGCGCAAGACGGTGGGCGAGCTGCGCAAGCTGCTGGACGATGACGACATGCAGATCGCGATCTCGGTGTCGGAAACCAAGGTGCGCTTTGCCACGCCGGAAATCTCGCTGACCTCCAAGGTGATCGACGGCACCTTCCCCGACTACACCCGTGTCATTCCAGTCGGAAACACCAAACGGCTGGAAGTGGACGCGAATGATTTCGCCAAGGCCGTCGATCGCGTGGCCACCGTCTCGTCCGAGCGCTCGCGCGCCGTCAAGCTGATGCTCGAAGAAGACAAGCTCACGCTGTCCGTGAATTCGCCCGACAGCGGCAATGCCACCGAAGAGCTGGTGGTGGCCTATGGCGACGAGCGGCTGGAGATCGGATTCAATGCCAAATACCTGTTGGAGATTTCCAGCCAGATCGACCGCGAAAATGCGGTGTTCCTGTTCAATTCCGCCGGCGATCCGGCGCTTGTGCGCGAAGGCAACGACACCAGCGCGGTCTATGTCGTGATGCCGATGCGGGTCTGAAACGGCCGCCCCCTTCATCTTGCCGCAAATACGCCGGGGGGTGAATGGCCGCAGGCCAGAGGGGGGCAGCGCCCCCCTTTCCTTGTTCATGGTGCCGTTCATGGCGTTGCGCCTGACCCATCTCGAACTGTCGCATTTCCGGTCGCATCGGCGCACCGAACTGACCTTCGACGGCCGGCCGGTCGTGTTCGCCGGTGCCAACGGCGCGGGCAAGACCAATCTGCTCGAAGCAATCTCGCTTCTCTCGCCCGGCCGCGGCCTGCGCCGCGCGGCGATCGACGCGCTGTCGCGCCAGCCACAGGGGATCGGCTGGAAGATCCGCGCCACGATAACGCGCAACGGCACGCCCTTCGAGATCGACACCGGCGCCGCGCCGGGCCAGCCGCGCAGCCTGCGCATCGACGACAAGCCCGCGGCACAATCGGCGCTGGGGCGTATCGCGCCGATGCTTTGGCTCACCCCGGCGATGGACCGGCTCTGGATCGAGGCGCCCGAGGGGCGACGGCGGTTTCTGGATCGCATGGTTTTGGCCTTTCGCCCCGATCATGCCGATGCCGCGCTGGCCTATGAAAAGGCCATGCGCGAACGCAACCGCCTGTTGCGCGACCGGATCGGCGACAGCGCCTGGCATGGCGCGCTCGAGGCTCAGATGGCCCAGGCCGGCGCCCGGATCAGTGCCAACCGCCGCGCGATCATCGCGCGCCTGGGTCAGGCCACCGACGAGGGGGGCGCCTTTCCCGCCGCCGATCTGACGCTGATCTGCGATGCCCCCGATGACGAGGCCGGTCTGGCGCGCGCGCTGGCGGCGAACCGGCGCGGCGACATGGCCGCCGGCCGGTCGCTTCTGGGTCCGCACCGGGCCGATCTGGGCGCCGTCTGGCGCGAGAAGGGCATGCCGGCCGCGCAATGCTCGACCGGCGAGCAAAAGGCGCTCTTGCTGTCGCTGGTTCTGGCCAATGCCCGCGCGCTGGCCGCCGATACCGGCCTGGCGCCGATCCTGCTCCTGGACGAGGTCGCCGCCCATCTTGACGCCGAACGCCGGGCCGCGCTTTATGATGCGATCTGCGCGCTTGGGGCGCAGGCTTTCCTGACCGGGACCGAACCCGCATTGTTCGACGCCCTCGCCAAGCGCGCGGCCTGTTATACCGTGATCGACGATGGCGGATCGTCCCGCCTGACGCAAGGATTCGCGCCATGACCGTGACCGCCTATGACCTGCTGCTCTATGGCGGTGCGATCTTTCTTCTGTTCATCACGCCGGGCCCGGTCTGGGTGGCGCTGACCGCGCGCAGCCTGTCGGGCGGCTTTGCCGCGGCGGTGCCGCTGGCCGTGGGCGTGTCGCTGGGCGATCTGATGTGGCCACTGGCGGCGATCTTCGGGCTCAGCTGGATCGTATCGATCTATGGCGACATCCTGGGCCTGATGCGCTGGATCGCGGTGGCGATGTTCGTCGTCATGGGGGTTCAGTTGATACGCCATGCCCGGCGCGATCTCTCGGCCGACAGCCGGCTGGCCCGGCCCGGCCACTGGGCCGGCTTTTCGGCCGGGGTGGCGGTGATCCTGGCCAACCCCAAGGCCATCCTGTTCTACATGGGCGTCCTGCCCGGCTTCTTCGATCTGAGCCGGATCACCGCGGCCGATATCGCCGCGATCCTGGCGATTTCGTCCATCATCCCGATGACCGGAAACCTGACGGTGGCGGCGATGATCGGGCGTGCCCGATCGTTCCTGCGCTCATCGCGGGCGGTGACGCGCACCAACCGGATCGCGGGCGCGCTGCTGATCCTTGTGGGGGCGGCGATCGCCCTGGGCTGAACCGCTAAATCTTGTGGCCGGCGCGTGACAATCCCCCCGGAACTGCCTATAAGACAGGCAGCAAAACCAAGGGATACAGGCATGAGCGCGCAACCCGCCCAGAATGACGAATACGGCGCCGGATCCATCAAGGTTCTCAAGGGCCTGGATGCGGTGCGCAAACGTCCGGGCATGTATATCGGCGACACCGATGACGGCTCTGGCCTGCACCACATGGTCTACGAGGTGGTGGACAACGGCATCGACGAGGCGCTGGCCGGTCATGCCGATGCCGTCACCGTGATCATTCACAACGATTCCAGCGTCTCGGTCTCGGACAACGGGCGCGGCATCCCCACCGACATCCACCCCGAAGAGGGGGTATCGGCGGCCGAGGTCATCATGACCCAGCTTCACGCGGGCGGAAAGTTCGACCAGAACAGCTACAAGGTGTCGGGCGGCCTGCACGGCGTCGGCGTGTCGGTTGTGAACGCGCTCAGCGACTGGCTTGACCTGCGCATCTGGAGAAATGGCAAGGAACACTACGCCCGGTTCGAACGGGGCGAAACGGTGGTGCCGCTCAAGGTGGTGGGCGATGCCGATGGCCGCAAGGGCACCGAGGTGCGCTTCATGGCCGCGCTGGATACGTTCTCGAACCTCGACTACAGCTTCAAGACGCTGGAAAACCGCCTGCGCGAGCTGGCGTTCCTCAATTCCGGCGTGCGCATCATCCTGGAAGACCGCCGCGCTGCCGAGATCCAGCGCACCGAACTGTTCTATGAAGGCGGTGTGCGCGAATTCGTGCGCTATCTCGACCGGTCCAGAACCCCGGTCATGCCCGAGCCGATCTTCATCACCGGCGAGCGCGACGGTATCGGCATCGAGGTGGCGATGTGGTGGAACGACAGCTACCACGAAACCGTTCTGCCCTTTACCAACAACATCCCCCAGCGCGACGGCGGCTCGCATCTGGCCGGCTTTCGCGGGGCGCTGACGCGCACGATCAACAGCTATGCGCAGTCCTCGGGGATCGCCAAGAAGGAAAAGGTCAGCTTTACCGGCGACGACGCGCGCGAGGGGCTGACCTGCGTTCTTTCGGTCAAGGTGCCCGATCCCAAGTTCTCCAGCCAGACCAAGGACAAGCTGGTTTCCAGCGAGGTGCGCCCGGCGGTCGAGAACCTCGTCAACGAGAAACTCTCGGAATGGTTCGAGGAAAATCCCCAGCAGGCCAGGTCGATCGTCGGCAAGATCATCGAGGCCGCGCTGGCGCGCGAGGCCGCCCGCAAGGCGCGCGACCTGACCCGGCGCAAGACTGCGCTCGATGTCGCCTCGCTGCCGGGCAAACTGGCCGACTGCCAGGAAAAGGATCCCGCCCTGTCCGAACTGTTCCTGGTCGAGGGCGATTCGGCGGGCGGTTCGGCCAAGCAGGGCCGCTCGCGCCAGAACCAGGCGGTGCTACCGCTGCGCGGCAAGATCCTGAATGTCGAGCGCGCGCGCTTCGACCGGATGTTGTCCAGCCAGGAAATCGGCACGCTGATCACCGCCCTGGGCACCGGGATCGGGCGCGACGAATTCGACCTGTCCAAGCTGCGCTATCACAAGGTCATCATCATGACCGACGCCGATGTCGACGGCGCGCATATCCGCACGCTTTTGCTGACCTTCTTCTTCCGGCAGATGCCCCAGCTGATCGAGGCCGGGCATCTCTATATCGCCGAACCGCCGCTCTACAAGGTCGCGCGCGGCCGTTCCGAGGTCTATCTCAAAGACCGCCCCGCACTTGAGGATTACCTGATCCAGCAAGGCACCGAGGGCGCGGTGCTCAAGCTCGAATCCGGCGAAGAGATCACGGGCCAGGATCTTTTGCGCGTCGTGACCGAGGCGCGACAGGTGCGGCGCAACCTCGAAAGCTTTCCCACCCATTACGCGCGCAACATCCTTGAACAGGCCGCAATTGCCGGGGCTCTGTTGCCGGGGCAATTGGACCAGAACGCGCAATCGGTGGCCGACAACGTGGCCGCGCGCCTCGACCTGGTCGCGCGCGAATATGAAAAGGGCTGGCTGGGACGCCCGACACAGGACAAGGGCATCCGCCTGTCGCGTATGCTGCGCGGCGTCGAAGAAGTGCGCATCCTCGACGGCCAGGTCCTGCGCTCGGTCGAGGCCCGGCGCCTGGCCCGGCATACGCAGGCCCTGCAGGATGTCTATGCCCGTCCGGCGCGGCTGATCCGGCGCGAGCGCGGGCAACCGATCTACGGGCCGATCGACCTGTTGGACGCCATCCTGACCGAGGGCGAAAAGGGCCTGTCACTGCAACGCTACAAGGGCCTGGGCGAGATGAATCCCAACCAGCTCTGGGAAACCACGCTGGACCCGAACGCGCGCACCCTGTTGCAGGTCAAAATCGACGACCTGGTCGAGGCCGATGACATCTTCAGCAAGCTGATGGGCGACGTGGTCGAACCCCGGCGCGAATTCATTCAAAAGAACGCGCTCAGCGTCGAAAATCTCGACGCCTGAACAAGGTTAGGCAGCCGCGGACTGGTTTTTCGCTCTGCGGCGTCAGAATCGCGTTACATCCAGGGGGCAAGACAACCCGAACCGCAAGGAGCCACACCCGGCATGGAACTGGACGCTGTCAAATCCTCGTATCGCCGCTGGGCGCCGGTCTATGACGCCACCTTCGGCCGGATCACCCGCATGGGACGAAATCGCGCCGTCGAGACGATCAACGCCAGCCGCGGGCGCGTGCTCGAGGTCGGGGTCGGCACCGGCCTGTCGCTGTCGCGCTATGCCCCGCATCTTCAGGTGACCGGCATCGACTATTCCGATGACATGCTCGATGTCGCCCGCCGCCGTGTGGCCGAGGAAGGGCTGACACAGGTGCAGGAACTGCGCCAGATGGACGCCCAGTTACTGGATTTCCCCGATGGCCATTTCGACACCGTCGTGGCGATGTACCTGGTCTCGGTCGTGCCCGACCCCGAGCGCGTCATGGCCGAGGTGGCGCGCGTGTGCAAACCTGGCGGGCAGGTGATCATCGTCAACCATTTCGCGCGCGAACGCGGCTTCCTGGCCTGGATCGAGCGGCTTTTCGCGCCCCTGGCCGACAAGCTGGGTTGGCATTCCGATTTCGAGCGCGCGCGCATCCTGGGCGAACCCTCGCTCAAGGTGGCCGAGGAACGCCGCATGGCGCCCTTCGGCCTGTTCACCTTCCTGCGGCTGCAAAAGACCTGAGTGTCATTTTCTGTCTGGAAATATCCTCAGGGGGTGAATGGCCGCAGGCCAGAGGGGGCAGAATGCCCCCTTCTCACACCAGCCTTTCCGCCTGCCAGTCCAGTTGCGCGCCCATGACGCTCGAGATGAAATAATAGCTGTGATCGTATCCCTCGCGCAGGTTGAGGGTCATGTCGATCCCGGCCTTGTCGCAGGCCGCGCGCAGCGCCTCGGGCATCAACTGGCTGTCCAGGAAACCGTCTGCCGCGCCCTGGTCCACCAGGATCTCGGGCACCCGCGCCCCGGCCTCGATCAACCGGCACGCATCGTATTGCGCCCATTGTGCCGCGTCGTCGCCCAGGTATCCGCCCAGCGCCTTCTGTCCCCAGGGGCACTCGCTGGGCGCGCAGATCGGCGCAAAGGCCGAAACGGCGCGAAAGCGCTCCGGGTTGCGCAGCGCGATGGTCAGCGCGCCATGGCCGCCCATGGAATGGCCCATGATCCCCTGCCGCGCCGGATCGGCGGGGAAATGCCGCGCCACCAGGTCCGGCAGTTCGCGCTCGACATAGCTGCGCATGCGGTAGTGCCGTGCATAGGGCTCAAGCGTCGCATCGACATAGAACCCCGCCCCCAGCCCGAAATCATAGGCGCCTTGCGGGTCGTCCGGCACGCCTTCGCCGCGCGGCGAGGTATCGGGCGCAACCAGGATCAGCCCGTGACGCGCGCAAGCGGCACGAAACTCGCCCTTTTCGGTGACATTCGACCAGTTGCAGGTCAGTCCGGACAGATACCACACCACGGGGCGTGGGCCTTCCGCATCGGGCAGAAAGATCGAGAACTCCATCGGCGTGCCGGTCTCGGCGCTGTCATGGCGCCAGACCTCCTGCCAACCGCCATGGCTGCGCCAGCGTTGCAGACGTTGCATCAAAAGACCACGACCGAACGGATCGACTTGCCTTCGTGCATCAGCTCGAAGCCCTTGTTGATTTCGTCCAGGCTCAGCGTATGCGTGATCATCGGGTCGATCTGGATCTTCTGGTTCATGTACCAGTCAACGATCTTTGGCACATCCGTGCGTCCGCGGGCCCCGCCAAAGGCCGAGCCCTTCCACACCCGGCCCGTCACCAGCTGGAACGGACGGGTCGATATTTCCTTGCCGGCCTCGGCAACGCCGATCACGGTGGACACGCCCCAGCCACGGTGACACGCCTCCAGCGCCTGGCGCATGACATGGGTGTTGCCGGTGCAGTCGAACGTGTAATCCGCGCCGCCGTCGGTCAGTTCGACCAGATGCGCGACGATATCGCCGTCGATCCTGGTGGGGTTCACGAATTCGGTCATGCCGAACAGTTTGCCCCATTGCGCCTTCTCGTCGTTGATATCGACCCCGATGATCTTGTCGGCGCCAACCATGCGCGCACCCTGGATCACGTTCAGGCCGATACCGCCCAGGCCGAACACCACCACATTGGCCCCCGGCGTGACCTTGGCGGTGTTGATCACCGCGCCGACGCCGGTGGTCACGCCGCAACCGATGTAGCAGATCTTGTCAAAGGGGGCATCGGTGCGCACCTTGGCCACGGCGATTTCCGGCAGAACGGTGAAGTTCGAGAACGTCGAACACCCCATGTAATGATAGATCGGCTGTCCCTTGTAGCTGAATCGCGTGGTGCCGTCGGGCATCAGCCCCTTGCCCTGCGTCGCACGGATCGCGGTACACAGGTTGGTCTTGCCCGACAGGCAGCTTTTGCACTGGCGGCATTCGGGTGTGTAGAGCGGGATCACATGATCGCCCGGCTGCACCGAGGTCACGCCCGGCCCCACCTCGCGCACGATGCCGGCGCCTTCATGGCCCAGCACCGAAGGAAAGATGCCTTCGCTGTCATGGCCATCCAGCGTGTAGCTGTCGGTGTGGCAGATGCCCGTCGCCATCACCTCGACCAGCACTTCGCCCGCACGGGGGCCTTCCAGATCAAGCTCGACGATCTCAAGCGGTTTCTTCGCCTCGAAGGCCACGGCGGCGCGGGTTTTCATCGGATGCCCCTTCCTTGCTGATGTTTGCCCGCAAACTAGCGCGGACAGGGCCGAATTGCCATGTCGGATCACGCCGCCGCGCGGCCCGTTTGCGACGGTTTTCGCCCATTGCGGGCGCCCCGCGATCCGCGATAGCTTGCGCCTCATGAGCACCGCCCTTTTCACCCACCCCGCCTGCCTTGGCCATGTCACGCCCGAGGGCCACCCCGAGCGCGCGGCCCGGCTGGAGCATGTCCTTGCCGCGCTGGCAGCGCCGGCGTTCGCCGCACTCGATCGTCGGCAGGCCCCGCCCGCCGATCCGGCCGAACTGCTGCGCAGCCATCCGCAGTCCTATGTCGATGAAATCCGCGCGGCGATACCCGCCAGCGGTCTGAACCAGCTTGACCCCGATACCCATGTCTCGCCCGGCAGTTTCGATGCCGCGCTGGCCGGGGTCGGGCAGGCGCTGGGGGCGCTGGATGCCGTCATGGCGGGCGAGGCACAGAACGCCTTTGTTGCGCCCCGCCCACCCGGCCACCATGCCGAAACCGCCCGGCCGATGGGCTTTTGCCTGTTTGGCACCGTCGCGATTGCCGCCATGCGCGCGCTGGATCATCACGGGCTGAACCGGGTGGCGGTGGTGGATTTCGATGTTCACCACGGCAACGGCACGCAGGATCTGTTGTGGAACGAGGCGCGCACGCTGTTCGTGTCCAGCCACCAGATGCCGCTCTGGCCCGGCACCGGCGAGGCGTCCGAGCGCGGGGCGCATGACAACGTCATCAACCTGCCGCTGGCGCCGGGCTGCGACGGCACCGCCTTTCGCACTGCTTATGAAGCGCATGTCCTGCCCCGGCTCGAAGCCTTCGCGCCCGAACTGGTTCTTGTTTCTGCGGGTTTCGACGCCCATGCCGACGACCCGCTGGCGCAACTGATGCTTGAGGACGCGGATTTCGCCTGGATCACGCATCGTCTTTGCGATCTGGCGCAGGCACATGCGGGCGGGCGACTGGTTTCGGTGCTTGAAGGGGGCTATGATCTGGCGGCGCTGTCGTCCGCGACCGCGACGCATGTACAGGTATTGATGGAGCGGGGCGCGCATGAAAGCCGTTGAAGAAATGACATTCGAAGAAGCCCTGCGCGAGCTGGAGTCCGTGGTCGGGCAACTGGAACGCGGCGATGTCGAACTGGAAAAGTCGATCGCCCTCTACGAACGCGGCGCCGAGCTGAAAAAGCATTGCGAAGCCAAGCTTTCGCAGGCGCAGGCGCGGATCGAGCAGATCACCCTGGCCGAGAACGGCACGCCATCCGGCACCGCCGATTTCGACGCCGGATGAGCTTTCCCGACCGTCTGAAAACCGCCGCGAGCCAGGTGGCCGGGCGGCTGGATACCGCGCTTGCCGCTCTGCCTGCCAGCGCGGTGCGCGATGCCATGGGCTATGCCCTCAGGGGCGGCAAGGGGTTGCGCGGTTACCTGGTTCTGGAAAGCGCGGCGCTTCACGGTATCGACCGTGACCACGCGCTTGCCGCCGCCGCCGCGATCGAATCGGTTCATGCCTATTCGCTGGTGCATGACGATCTGCCCGCGATGGATGATGACGACCTGCGCCGTGGGCAGCCCACCGTGCATATCGCCTGGGATGAGGCCACAGCCATCCTGGCGGGCGATGCCCTTCAGGCGCTGGCGTTCGAACTGGTCTGCCAGCCCGGCCAGCCCAACGCCGCTGACATGGCGCGCGCGCTGGCGCGGGCGGCGGGCGCGGGCGGCATGGTGCTGGGTCAGGCCCTCGACATCGCTGCCGAAACCGCCCCGCGCCCCCTGACACTGGACGAGATCACCGCGCTTCAGGCCGGAAAGACCGGCGCCTTGTTCGACTGGGCCTGCACCGCCGGGGCGCGCATGGCCAGGGCCGACTGCGCGCCGCTGTCGGCCTATGCCGCGTCGCTGGGGCTGGCGTTCCAGATCGCCGACGATATTCTGGATACCGAAGGCGATGCCGAGACCGCAGGCAAGCGCCTGCGCAAGGACGCGGCGGCGGGCAAGGCGACCTTTGTGTCGCTTCTGGGGCTGGACACTGCGCGAAAACGCGCCCAAAGCCTGATCGACGAGGCCTGCGCGGCGTTGGAACCCTATGGCACAGCGGCCGAATCCTTGCGCGAGGCGGCCCGATTCGTTATCAGCCGAGACAGGTAAACGGAAGAAACGCATGAGTTCGGACCGCCCCCACACGCCACTTCTGGACACCGTGAAGGTGCCGTCCGACCTGAAACGGCTTTCCGATGCGCAGCTTCGGCAACTGGCCGACGAATTGCGCGCCGAAACGATCAGCGCGGTGTCGGAAACCGGCGGCCATCTGGGCGCCGGGCTGGGCGTGATCGAACTGACGGTCGCCATTCATGCCGTGTTCGACACCCCCCGCGACCGGCTGATCTGGGATGTCAGTCATCAATCCTATCCGCACAAGATCATCACCGGCCGGCGCGACCGCATTCGCACCATTCGCCAGAAAGACGGGCTCAGCGGTTTCACCAAGCGCAGCGAATCGCCCTATGACCCGTTCGGCGCGGCGCACAGCTCGACCTCGATCTCGGCCTCGCTGGGCTTCAAGGTCGCGCATGACCTGGGTGGTGCCCCCGACCCGGCGCTGGGCGATGCCATCGCGGTGATCGGCGACGGCAGCATGTCGGCGGGCATGGCCTATGAGGCGCTGAACAATGCCGGCCATATGGGCAAGCGCCTGTTCGTCATCCTGAATGACAACGAGATGTCGATCGCGCCCCCGACCGGCGCGATGTCATCCTATCTGTCGCGGCTTTACGCGCAATCGCCGATGCACGATCTGAAGGCCGCCGCCAAGGGCGCGCTCAGCCTGCTGCCGCCCCCGTTTCAGGAAGGGGCCAAGCGCGCCAAGGACATGGTCAAGCACCTGACGATCGGCGGCACCCTGTTCGAGGAGCTGGGCTTCAAATACGTCGGCCCCATCGACGGGCATGACATGGAACAGCTTCTGGCGGTTCTGCGCACCGTGCATGACCGCGCAACCGGGCCCATGCTGATCCATGTGCTGACGAAAAAGGGCAAGGGCTATCACCCCGCCGAAACCGCCGCCGACAAGGGCCACGCCACGGCCAAGTTCGATGTCGTCACCGGCAAGCAGAAATCGGCGCCGTCGAACGCGCCCAGCTTCACCAAGGTGTTCGCCCGTTCGCTGATCAGCGAGGCCGAACGCGATGACAAGATCGTCGCCGTGACCGCCGCGATGCCCGATGGCACCGGGCTCAACCTGTTTGCCGAGCGCTTTCCGCGCCGCTGCTTCGATGTGGGCATTGCCGAACAACACGGCGTGACCTTCAGCGCGGGCATGGCGGCGGGTGGGCTGAAGCCGTTTTGCGCGATCTATTCCACGTTCCTGCAACGCGGCTATGACCAGGTGGTGCATGACGTGGCGCTGCAACGCCTGCCCGTGCGCTTTGCCATCGACCGGGCCGGGCTGGTGGGCGCCGATGGCGCCACCCATGCCGGGTCGTTCGACGTGGCCTATCTGTCGAACCTGCCGGGTTTCGTGGTCATGGCCGCCGCCGACGAGGCCGAACTGGTGCACATGGTCGCCACCGCCGCCGCGCATGACGAAGGGCCCATCGCCTTTCGCTTTCCGCGCGGCGAGGGCGCGGGCGTGGACATGCCTGAACGCGGCCAGCCACTGGAAATCGGCAAGGGCCGGATGATCCAGGAGGGCGGGCGCGTGGCGATCCTGTCGTTCGGCACCCGCCTGGCCGAAGTAATGAAGGCCAGCGAGGCCTTGCGCGCGCGCGGCATCCGGCCAACGGTCGCCGATGCGCGCTTTGCCAAACCGCTGGATCGCGACCTGATCTTGCAACTGGCATCGCACCACGAGGCACTGATCACCATCGAAGAGGGGGCGATCGGCGGTTTCGGCAGCCATGTCGCCCAGCTTCTGGCAGACGAGGGCGTGTTCGATCGCGGACTGAAATATCGCTCGATGGTGCTGCCCGACATCTTCATCGATCAGGCCAACCCTGCCGACATGTATGCCGTCGCCAGGATGAACGCCCCCGATATCGAGGCCAAGGTGCTGGATGTTCTGGGCGTGACCCAGATCGGCAGCAAACGCGCCTAGAAAGGCCGGCTTGCGCCGGGCGGGGCGCCCCCGCTTTCCTTTCGGGCCGGGCAATGCCATCCTTGGGCAACACGCGCTGTCACGCCGTCGCCATTTCGGGCGGGCAGGGTGGCGCGGATCGCCCTTTACGAGATGTCCATGAACGAATCCCACTCGCGTCCCGTCGAAACCCTGCCCACGGCTGAACCGCGCCTGTTCACCGCGCCTGAACCGGCGGTCGATTACCTGTGCGCGTTGCATGCCTCGGCAACCGGGTTCCTGGTCGATCGCTTTCATGAGCTTCTGGAAACGGGGCAGGCCAATGCCCGCTATCGCGCCTATTACCCCGAGATCCGGCTGACCACGACGACCTATGACCAGCCCGACAGCCGCCTGTCCTTTGGGCATGTGCCCGAGCCCGGCACCTATGCGACCACGATCACCCGGCCGGATCTGTTTCGCAACTATCTTGAACAGCAGATCGGACTCTTGATCCGCAATCACGGCGTGCCGGTGCGCGTCGGCCCGTCGGAAACACCCATTCCGCTGCATTTCGCCATGGCGGGCCGGGGCGACGTGGTGCTGCCCGGCGGCGGCGAGTTGAAACTGAGCCTGCGCGATCTGTTCGATGTGCCGGATCTTTCGATTACCAGCGACGATATCGTCAACAGCGAACGCGCCCGCAATGCCGACGGCTCGATCCCGCTGGCACCCTTTACGGCCCAGCGCGTCGATTACTCGCTGGCGCGGCTGGCGCATTACACCGCGACCGAACCGCACCATTTCCAGAACCATGTCCTGTTCACCAACTACCAGTTCTATGTCGATGAATTCGAAGGTTACGCCCGTCAGGCGCTGGCCGATCCGTCCAGCGGCTATACAGAATTCGTCGCACCGGGCAACGCGGTCCTGATCGACCCCAGGGCGCCGTTGGAGTCGATCACGCGCATGCCGCAGATGCCGGCCTATCACCTCAAGCGGGCGGGATCGCAGGGCGTGACGCTGGTCAATATCGGCGTCGGGCCGTCGAACGCGAAGACCGCGACCGACCATATCGCCGTGCTGCGCCCGCATGCATGGTTGATGGTGGGCCATTGCGCGGGCCTTCGCAATTCGCAATCGCTGGGCGATTTCGTTCTGGCCCACGCCTATCTGCGCGAGGACAACGTGCTGAACGACGATCTGCCGATCTGGGTGCCGATCCCGGCGCTGGCCGAGATCCAGATCGCCCTGCAGGAGGCGGTGGCCGAGATCACGCAGCTGGAGGGGTATGAGCTGAAGAAGATCATGCGCACCGGCACCGTCGCCACGATCGACAACCGAAACTGGGAATTGCGCGACCAGTCGGGCCCCGTGCAACGCCTGTCGAAATCGCGCGCCATCGCGTTGGACATGGAAAGCGCCACCATCGCCGCCAACGGGTTCCGGTTTCGGGTTCCCTATGGCACGCTTTTGTGCGTGTCCGACAAACCGCTGCATGGCGAGTTGAAATTGCCGGGCATGGCCAGCGCCTTCTACAAGACCCAGGTCGCCCGGCATCTGCTGATCGGGGTGCGCGCGATGGAGCGTTTGCGCGAAATGCCGCTGGAGCGCATTCACAGCCGCAAACTGCGTTCCTTTGACGAAACAGCCTTTCTCTGAAGCGCGGAGTCTTGCCGAATTCGCCTTTTTTTATGGCTTTTCTCTTTGCTTTCGGATTGTATGCGCGGACGAATTGCGGCTACATGCGCAACAGTCCCGAGGGAAGGGGGAAATCCCCGGTGTTCTGGAACAAAGCAAAACACGACAAATGGAGCAAACGATGTCGAAACCGATGACCAAGACCCAGCTCGTCGCAGCCCTTGCCGAAGAAATGGGCTCGGACAAGAAATCCGCCGCCGCCGCGCTGGACGCAGTCGGCGCCCTGGTGACGCGCGAGGTCGCCAATGGCGGCGCGGTCACCCTGCCCGGCATCGGCAAGATCTTTTGCCGCGCACGCCCCGAGCGTCAGGTTCGCAACCCCGCCACCGGCGAAACCATGACCAAGCCTGCCGACAAGACCGTCAAGGTGACCATCGCCAAGGCGCTCAAGGACAGCGTGAACAGCTGATCCTTTCGGCCTTGCGCCACGGGGGCTGCGGGTTCGCGGCCCCTTTTTCATGGGCAAATCCCATTCGGGCGGTTTCTGTGGCGCTTCACATCACCGGGCAAATCTGTTTCCCTGTCGGACCAGCAACCGTCCGATCATGGGGAGGAGATGATGCGAACCAGCGGGTTATCCGTGGCCGCCGGCGTTCTGATCGCCCTCGCCGGCCCTGCGCTGACCGACACGCCGATCCTGACCGTCACCGGCCAGGTCGCCGATGCGCCGGTCGAATTGACCGAACGTGACCTGAAGGCCCTGCCGCAGCATCGGCTTGCCACATCGACAACGGTAACCGACGGCACGCCAGTGTTCGAGGGGTTCCTGATGCGCGATCTGCTTGCGCAAGTCGGGGCCGAGGGCGAGGCCGTCGTGGCGCTGGCGCTCAACGACTACCGGATCGAGATCCCGCTGACCGATTTTCAGGATTTCGACGTGATCGGTGCCATGACGATGGACGGCGAACCCTTGAGCCCGCGCGACAAGGGGCCAGTCTGGATCGTCTATCCGCGCGACGACCATTCCGAACTGCAAGACATCCGCTATGATACCCGGTGGGTCTGGCAGCTTGTCTCGCTGCATGTGCAATGAGCACGCTGGCGAACGCACCTCCGCGCGGCGGTCTGTCGATCTATGCGCCGTTTCTGCCGCTGCTTGTGGTCTGTCTGGGTCCGTTGATCTTTGCCCTGGCCAAGACCTCGGCGCTGGAGCGCGACATGCGCATCGCCGCGACCGAGAACATGCTCTGGGTCGTGACGCAGACACAGATGGAAGTCCTGTCGCTGACCCTCGAAACCGGCCGCAACCCGCCCGAACCGGGGCAGATCGACCGTCAGTATGACCTGACGCTGTCACGCCTGAACCTGCTTCTGGAGGGGCCGCAGGCCCGGTATCTGGCCCAGCTTGGCCATGACGATCCGGTGCGCGGGTTCCTGGACGATTTCCTTGCGCTCGATCCGCAGGTGCAAGGCCACGACGCCGCCCTGCACGACGCGCTGCATGCCCTGGGCGAACGGGTCCATCCCCGGATCAACCGGATCGCCAATGACGTGATGACCCATGAATGGGAACGCTCGGCCACGCGGCTGGACGCGTATCGCAGCACCCAGCGGCTGGTGATCATGGCGGTGTCCTTCGCCTTTCTGGCGGCTTTGGCGATTTCGGCGCTCTTGCTGCGAAACCAGAACCGGCTGCACCGCGCCGAAGTGCAACGCCTGCGCGCCGCGACCTTGCTGGAGCGCGAGCGCGGCACATCGGCGATGTATCGCGACTTCGCCGCGATGGTGTCGCACCAGATGCGCACGCCGCTGTCACTGATCGACAGCGCCATGCACCGCCTGGCCCGCCGGGGCGAGGCGATCACCGCCGCGGATGTGGCCGAGCGCCAGGGGATCGTGCGCGATGCCGTGCGGCGGCTGACGCGGCTGGTCGAAACGGTGCTGATGCTGGGTCGGCTGGACAACGACCAGTTGCAGCGGACCCTGGCCCCGGTCGCGCTGGACGCGCTGGCCGCCGATGTCGTCAAGCGCATGCGCAGCCAGTTTCCCGGCCGCGAGATCAAGCTTTCGGCCACCGCCACGGGGCTTGCGGCGCTGGGCGATCCGCACCTGGTCGAACATATCCTGGACAACCTGTTGTCGAATGCGCTCAAGTACAGCGCGCCCGACAAGTCGGTCGAGCTGCGCCTGTTCCCGCAGGGCGGGCGCGTCGCCTGTGCGGTAACCGATCAGGGGCCCGGCATCGCCGCCGAAGACCGCGCGCGCGTCTTTGACCGATATTACCGGGGTCGCGACCAGCGCGACGGGCAGGGCACCGGGCTGGGGCTTGCCCTTGCCCGCGAGCTTGCAGAGGCCCAGAACGGCAGCGTGACACTTGACTCCTGGCCCGGTCGCGGTTCGGTGTTCACCCTCTGGCTGGAGCGCGCACAGGGAGGCGCTGAATGAACGCATCCGACGCCCCGCTGATCCTGTGTTGCGAGGATGAGCCACAGCTTCTGCGTGACATTACCGACGAATTGCGCGAGGCCGGATATCGCGTGATCGCGGCAGAAAGCGGAACCGCGCTGCTGGCGCTTTTGGCCGATCACCGGCCCGATCTGGTTCTGTGCGACATCATGATGCCGGGCATCGACGGCTATGGTGTGCTGGCCGGGTTGCGGCGCGATCATCCGCATCTGGCGCATGTGCCGCTGATCTTTCTGTCGGCGCTGTCAATGACCGAGTCGGTGATCCGTGGTAAGCGCGCGGGTGCCGATGATTACCTGACCAAGCCCATCGATTACGATCTGTTGCTGTCGACCATCGAGGCCCGTTTGCGCCAAAGCGCGCAGGCGCGCGGCACCAACGCCCGGTCGGCGGGGGTCGGGCGGCACCTTCTCAGAACCCTGTCGGTGGGTCTGCTGATCCTGGATGCCGATGGCAGGCTGACAGAAACCAATCCCGCCGCCCGACAGATGGTGGGGCTTGATCGTGCCGCAACGACGCTGCCTGCCGCGCTGAATGCGCCGGTGCGAAAGATGGCGGCTTGCGCGCGCAGCGGCGACGAAAACAGCCTTTCGCTGCCGCTGGACGACACGGCCGAGATATTGGCGCAGGTCCACGCCTGTCCCGCCGATGCGCAGCTTGGCACGCCGGCCGGGGTTCTGGTGTATCTGATCGACCGCAAGACCCGCGTGCCGCTGTCGGCAACCGCGCTGACCGGCATGTTCGGCCTGACCCCGACGGAATCGCAGGTGGCCCGGCACCTGGCACGCGGGCTTCGGCCCGACCAGATCGCGCACGAGATGGGGATCGCCCAGACCACCATCGCCTTTCACCTGCGCAACGCCTTTGCCAAGACCGGCACCCACCGTCAGGCCGAACTGGTGGCGCTCTTGCTGTCGCTGCCGCTGCGCGAAACCGGCTGATCCCCGCAAAACGGACGGGGCGGCACGGCGATGCGCCCACTATCCTGCGCCCAATCGCTACAGGAGCTGACGATGTGGGATTTCTCCTTCGGCCGGGCCATCGCCCTGATGATCCAGACGCTGCCGTTCGTTCTTCTGCGCATCGCCGTCTATTTCGGCGCGGCGCTGGCCTATGTGCTGATCACCGGCACCGGGGCCGGCATCGGCTGGGGCATCGGCGCGCTGGGCGATGAGGGGTTTCGCGCCTCGTCCACGTTTTTCGGCGGGGTGACGGGCTTTGTCGTCGTGGTCGTCGTCATGTACTGGCTGCGCGAATACATCCTCTACATGGTCAAGGCGGGCCATATCGCCGTCATGGTCGAGCTGATCGACAATCGCCCCATGCCCGAAGGGCGCAGCCAGATCGGCCACGCCCAGGCGATGGTGCGCGAACGCTTCGGCCAGGCCAGCGTCCTGTTCGCGTTGGATCAGCTGATCAAGGGCGTGCTGCGCGCCGTCACCGGCCTGATCCGCGGCGTGTTCACGCTGTTGCCCATTCCGGGCGTGCGCCAGTTGATCACCATTCTGCGCGCCTTTCTCAGTGTTGCGGTCGGTTTCATCGACGAGGTGATCCTGGCCCACGGAATGCGCACGCGCGCCACCGACCCCTGGGCGTCGGCGCGGGCGGGGCTGGTGCTCTATGCGCAGAACTACAAACCCATGCTGATCAATGCCGCCTGGATCACGGTCTTCGTCTATGGGCTGATGGTGGTTCTGTTTCTGGTGATGCTGGCCCCGGCGGCGCTGATTTCGAACCTGTATCCGGGCGGGATGTCGGTGATGGGCGTGGTGATCGCGCTGATCCTGGCGTGGTCGGTCAAACAGGCGTTTCTGGAACCCCTGGCCGTGGCGTGCCTGCTGCAGGCTTATTTCCGCTGCACTGACGGGCAGACGCCAAACCCCGAATGGGACCAGAAGCTGCAAGACATGTCCGGCAAGTTCCGCAAGATCAAGGAACGCGCGGGCAGCGCCATGCCCGGCACGCCGGCCGCCGGGGCCGCGCAATGATCCGCGCGGCGGTCGCGGTCGCGGCGGCGCTGTCGCTGGCCCCGGCCGTGCCCGGCGATGCCCGCGCCCAGACCGCGCCGCCGATCGCGCGGACCGGCGATCTCAACCGCATCCTTTCCGATTTTCTTGGCGACACCATGCGCCGCAACACCGACGCGCTTGAAGCGGCGTTGCGCCTGCACCTGCCGCAGAATGCCGATTCGGTGTTCTGGCCGGATGCCGACTTTACGCCGCCGCGCCGCGCCGTGATGTTGGTGCGATCGCAGGAACGCGATCTGCCGCACAGCAGGGTCTTTGTAACCGAGGAACGGGTCGAGATTGCCGCCGCCGGCGCGGGTGGTCCGGTGGAACTGTCGCTGATACGGGTTCAGCGGTTCAACCTGGGGCCGGCCCGCCGGGTTGCGCTGCAAGACAGCCTTGGCGCGGACCAGGTCGGCCCGGCCGCGGAATTCGGTGAAGGGCCGCATGTGGAATGGCGCTTCGTCATGCGCCCGCTTCAGGGCATGAACGCCGCGTTGGTCGCCGCCGGCCGGCGCGAGCTGCAACCGGCTGACGATGCCGACTGCGGCCCGGTCGCCTGCCTGTCACCCGACCCGGTGCCGCTGGGTTCGACCGAGCCCGACATGGCGGGTGATGATACCAATACGGACGACCTGATCGCCCGGCTTGACCGGATGACAGAAGCCGACGCCTGGCTGATCGAGCGCGGAATGGGTCAGGATACGGGCATTCTGGCCGTCGCGCTGTCGCAAGGACGCATCACCGAGGCCGCGGCGGCCTTCCCGCGCTAAGGCGCAATTCGGTGGCGGACGCGCCAGTCGATGCCATCGGGGCGGTCCTGGCGCGCTGCACCCCTGCCCTGCGCGACGGTCCTCTGGCATCTGCCGCCGTTACCGGCTATCCCGGCACCAAGGGCCCGGCGGGCCGTGACAAGGGGGCCCGGCATGGACCTGCGCGCGATCTTCATGGGCCTGATGTTTGCCCTGATGTGGTCTTCGGCATTCACCTCGGCACGCATGATCGTGCTGGATGCGCCACCGCTTTACGCGCTGTCTTTCCGGTTCCTGCTGTCGGGGATCATCGGCGTCGCGATCGCGTTGCTGCTGCGCCAGAACTGGCGCCTGACGCGGGGCCAGTGGTATGCCACCATCCTGTTCGGGCTGTGCCAGAACGCGCTCTATCTGGGTTTCAATTTCGTCGCGATGCAATGGGTCGAAGCCTCGGTCGCGGCGATCATCGCCTCGACCCTGCCGCTGATGGTGGCACTGGCCGGGTTCGTCGTGCTGGGCGACCGTCTGAGGCCGGTGGCGGTGGCCGGGCTGTTCGCGGGGTTCGGCGGCGTGGTCATCATCATGGGTGCGCGCTGGGGCGGCGGGCTGGACCCGCTGGGCCTGGCGCTGTGCGTGGCCGGGGCGCTGGCGCTGACCGTGGCCACGCTGGCGCTGCGCGGCGCGTCCTCGGGCGGGAACGTGATGATGGTGGTGGGGCTTCAGATGCTGGTGGGCGCGGCGATCCTGATCGGTCCGGCAATGGCACTGGAAGAGCTGACGATCACCTGGACGCCGCGACTGGTTCTGGCCTTCCTATATACCACGCTGATCCCCGGACTGGCCGCAACCTGGGTCTGGTTCATGCTGGTGCAGCGCATCGGCGCGGTGCGCGGCGCGACCTTTCACTTTCTCAACCCGTTCTTCGGCGTCGCGATTGCCGCGCTGCTTCTGGGCGAGCGGCTGGGGCTGGGCGATCTGATCGGCGTTCTGGTCATCATGGCCGGCATCCTGGCGGTGCAGCTTTCCAAGACCCCCGCGCGCGCCGGTTGAACCCCGCCGCGCTTTGCGGCTACGCTTGGGCCGAACTGGCATCGGATTGACCATGCGCCCGAACCATCGCCCCAGCCGCCGAAACATCGGGCCGCGTCGCCGCAATCCGCCCGGCACGCCGCCGGGAACCCTGAGCGTCGATCCGCGCGCCGCGCCACCGCGCATCGCGGTGATGTCGTATGGCGCCGACGCCTTGACGGAAACCACGGACCCCGATCCCGACGCGCTTGGGCGCTTGCCAGAGACCGATCGCACCGCCTGGATCAATGTCGACGGGCTGGGCGACGGTGCCACGCTATCGCGCATCGCGACGCGTTTTCGCCTGCATCCGCTGGCGATGGAAGATGCGGTGAACCTGCATCAACGGCCAAAATTCGAGGATTACGACAACCACCATTTCGTGGTGCTGCGCATGCCGGGCAATTTCGACGGACGGTTCATCAGCGAACAGGTTGCGCTGTTCCTGGGCCCGGACTTCGTCGTCACCTTGCAGGAACATCAGGGCGACGTGTTCGACCCGGTCCGGCGATGGCTGCATAGCGCATCCAGCCCGATCCGGTCGCGCCGCGCCGATTACCTGGCCTACGCCCTGATCGATGCGGTGGTCGACGCCTATTTCCCGATCCTGGAGCAGATCGGCGAAACCGCCGAGGCGCTGGAGGACGCGGTGATCGCGCAGCCACACGCGGCGCATGGCCCACGCATTCACGCACTCAAGCATGAGCTGATGGCAATCCGGCGGGCGATCTGGCCGATGCGCGACATGATCGCGGCCATGCTGCGCGATGAAAGCGCGCTGATCGCGGATGGCACGCGGGTCTATCTGCGCGATTGTCACGACCATACCATCCAGTTGCTTGAAATCGTGGAAACCTATCGCGAGCTTGCCTCGGGCCTGGTCGAGATTCATCTCGCCAGCATCAGCAACCGCACCAACGAGGTGATGCAGGTGCTGACCTTGATCGCCACGATCTTCATTCCGCTGACGTTTGTCGTTGGCGTCTACGGGATGAACTTCAACCCCGAGGCCGGCGCGTGGAACATGCCCGAACTCAATTGGCGATACGGCTACCCGGCCGTGATGGCCGCGATGCTGGCCATCGCCCTGGGGTTGGTGATCGTGTTCTGGCGCAAGGGCTGGATCGGGCGGCGCTGATCAGAGATCGGCAAAACCGAACTGCTCGTAATCGCGCCAATAGGCCTCACGCGCGGCGGCCTGCACCTCGGCATCGGCCGGCGGCGACATGCCCTGGGCCGCGGGTTCCCAGGGCGACGGCGCTATCCGCCCCACCGCTTCGGCCAATCGTGGCAGATCGGTGTCCAGCGCATCCTCGCGCAACAGATGATCGGGCGGCGCGACCTGGCAATACCCGTCCAGAAGCGCGGCCTGGCTGGCCCAGAATGGCCAGGGCCTAAGGCCGGTCTGCCCTGACAGGCTGGCCCTGGCAAATCGCAGATACGCAAGGAAAGCCGCGCGCCGGTCGTCCGGCGTCAGGGTGGCGGGATCGTCGGGCAAGTCCACGCCGTAAAGCCGGGCAAGATGTTCGCGCACGGGCCTCACCTCGCCACCGAGAATGCGGTGCGAGAACCCGTCCCAGGCGCGGCGCAGCGGATGACGCAGAACCGTAAAGCTGCGAAATCCGGGGTTGGCGCGGCGCCAGTCGCGCAGCCGGCGGGCATCAAAATCGCGCGGCAGATCGCGCGGCGTGACCCCGTCAAGACCGGCCATCCAGCGCACGACCTCGCCCTCGGGGGCGCCGCGCAGGGGCATGAACAGCAAGGGCGTGCGCAGACCGGCATGGCAGGCCGGCAGCATCGGCGCGCGTCGCGGCTCGAAACTGGGTGTTCGGCCCAGATCGAACCGATCCAGCCGCGCCAGGGCCGGTGCAAGGTCCTGGGGGTTTGCAAGCTTGTCCTCGACCGGCTCGGGGTTCTGTTTCTTGAGCTTGCGCGACGGCGCGTCGATACGCGCCGCGATGCCCAGCCACCGGGCCAGCCCGTTCAGCACATCGACATCGCCCAGATCGTCATAGGTGATGTAGAACGCGCTCTGGCCGCTGGTCTGCAACGCATGCTGTATGTCAAGCTGCGCGCGCTGAAGCGTTGTCAGATGTGTCTCGAATTCCGCCGCATCAAACTCGGCACGGGCGGTTTTCAGATTGGCGACGTTGTGCAACTTCCATTGCCCCGTGCCGGCCGCGATCTTGCGCGACACATAGCTGTCCAGCGGATTGCGCGTCAGCACGATCTTGGCGCAGCCGGGGTCGGCCAGCACATGCGCGCGAATCCGTGGATCGTGGTCATGAAACAGGCGAAACCCGGTCAATCCGCCCTGCGTCCGCACGGCCGACAAAAGCGCAAGGGGATCAGCCTCGCGCTGGGCGAAACCGATGCCCAGATACGCGTCGGTATCGGGCTTGTTTATGAACGACGGGTTGAAAAGCTCGCCATGGCAGGTAACGCCCTCGAACTCGTTGAGCGTCGTTTCCAGAAAGTTCGAGCCGGTTCGCATTTCGGCCAGAACGACGAAGGATTCGAACCGCGCCATCTGTCAGGTTGCCTTGAGCGAATGGTCCGGGTGTTGCGCAACGGACGAGAAGTCGCCCATCAACACCGGCTGCATCCCCCGGTTGCGCAACTCCTGCAAGAAGGAACCGAATCCGGATAGATCGACAAGATCGGGAATGCGGATCAGGCGCGCCTGCTGATGCGGCGCAATCTCGTCGAACAGGGTGTGCAGGGGCTCGGCCGGGTTCTCAAGGAAATCGGCCAAGGTCCAGCTGCGCACCCGCGCGCGCACCCATGGACTGCGCAGGATGTCCAGCATCTCGGTCTCGATGCGTTGCAGCCGCGCGGCCTCGCGCCGGGCATCCGCCATGTCGAGACCGCTGCGAAACAGCGGCACCGCCCAGGCCCCTGTGATGACCGAGATCTGAGCATTCGAATCGGTCGCCATGAACCATAACAGCTCATGCCCCGGCCCGTCATGATCGGCCGGGCCAAGCTGAAAGCACTGCCGTTCGCCGCGCGTGGCCCATAGAAGATTGGTCAGGAAGGCGCGCGGGTTGTAGTCGCGCAGGCTTGCCCGGTCGGACAGGCCGCCGGCAAAGACCTTCTCGCGCCCGGCAAACTCGGCCTTGGCGGGGGCGAACAGATGCCCGTGCACCCGGCAACTGGCCACCGCCGCCAGCCAGCCCTCGAAATCCTCGAACACTTCGGTAAAGCCCTGGAACACTGAATAGGGCTCGGCGGTCTTGCCATTCTCCCGATCCTTGGCGGGAAAGCGGCTGGCCATGTAAAGCCCGGCACGGCCGCGCACGCGCTGTTGCGTGGCGCGGGCGAAATGGCGGTCAATTCGACCCGGCTGAGGTTCTGAATCCGACAAAGGCCCGTCATGCGGGGCCAGAAAGTGCCGATACAGGCGCTCGGCCCCCGGCCAGATCTTGCGCGCCACGAAACAGTTGGACCGGCGCAACAGTTGCAGATGATCGTCATAGAAGATGTGCGGCCGGCCCTGATGGTCGAACTTGCCCAGCGTCAGCGAGCGGCTCTCGATCCTGCGCGCATGAAGCCGCGCCAGGGTCTGGAAATAGCTTTCATCCGGTATCCAGACCCGCCTGAAATACCGGTCGAACACGGGCCTTGCGGGATCGTCCAGAATCGCCTCAAGCGTTTGGCGGGTCAGACACCACCATTGCGAGCCGATATGCGGTTCGACCCCTTCGGGCAAGTCGCGCCGAATGCGCAATCGGCGCTGCAAGTTCACCATTCGGTCGAACAGCCATTTGTGGCGTTTGTAGGCAATGGGAAAGAACAGGGTGAAACGCTCTTGCGACAGCCCGCCCTTGGTCCAGTTGACATCGGCCACGTTGACCGACTCGATGAAATCGGTGTCGGGGTGCCGGGCCAGAAACTGCGTCAGCTCGGCAATCGGGCGCAGCGGCATGCAGGCGCCCGACGCGGCATAGACATGGGTCACATCCGGGCGGGCACGCACGAGGTCGCGCGCGGCAATCTGCATAGCCGCAACCAGCGACCATGTTCCCCATTCGCAGCGCAAACGGCGGCAAAAGCGCACCTCGGGCAGATCCTTGAGCGTCTCGCTCAATGCGCTGAACGCGGCGCGCGGCACCCTTGCATCGACATGGATCACCACCGGGGCGCCGGACTGCGCCCAGACGCGGGCCACCTGCGCGGCGCGATCCAGCGCCGTATGAACCAGCATGATGCAGCCCGGGCGTGCCGTCATGCCCAGTTGCCCTTTGACATCAGGCCAAGGATCTCAAGCTGGCGCCAGTTGATGAACCGCTCGGACCAGCGGCACCACAGATCGGCCCTGGCACCGGCGTGATAGGCCCGATACTCGCGGCTGTCGCCGAAATGCTCACCCCGCGCCACCTCCTCGCTTGCCTTGTCGCCAAGGGTGGCAAGAAACTTCGCGTGCAGCAGGCACCCCGATGCCTTTTCACCGCCCATCCGGTCGTAAACCAGATTCAGCCCGCGCGGCAAAAGCATGTGGGTCGAGCTGACATAGACATAGTCGCGGTGCCATTTGACCAGTGGTATCTTGTTCAACGCCGGGGCATCCTGCGGGCTGTCGGCAAAAAAGACACGCGCCCGCGGCCCGCCCTGAATCCACAGGTTCCGCAACCGCGGATTGCGCGCGATGGTGTAATTGGCGCTGTCGAACCAGCAGGCGACCTCCAGCGGGTTCTGCCCCTCGATACAGGGGTGGTCCGCGACCGGCCCCTTTGGATACATGTCCAGAAGCAGGGTTCCAAAGGCGCGTATCCCCGATGCATCCAGCCAGTCCGTCAGGGCGCGCATCGGCCGGGTGTCATGGAACGGATAGACGAGGAACTCATCGACATCGACCACCAGCGCCCAGCGCCCGTGCCCGTGGCGCGCCAGCAGGGCGTTGATCCAGTCCATCCCGAAGCGCGCATCGCGATAGCTGGCGTCGGTGGTCCAGACCGAGGCATCGGGCTGCTCGGCCAGGTATTCGCGCGACCCGTCGTCCGAACCGTTGTCCACGAACAGAAAATGCTCGATCCCCAGGTCGCGGTAATAAGCCAGGAAATAGGGCAGGCGCGCGCGTTCGTTGCGCAAGGTGCAAAACAGCAGCAGCGAATCGGCACCCAACGTGGCGGTGCGGTCCCGGACCGCCCGCAATTCGCGACGTTTGAACCGGGCGCGGAGCTTCCATCCCTTGCGCATCCACCGCAGGCGGTATGATGACAACAGCCCCAAACCCGGCTCCTTTTCACAACGATACTGATTCGTTTCGGTCTATCGCTTAACGAATCAGGAATAAAACAAAATCTGTTCCAAAATCCTGACCGTTCAGGCCCAATCGCTGCGCGACATCAGGCCCTCGGCCTCCAGCTGCCGCCATCCCAGATACCGGGTCGACGCCGTGCACCACAGGTCCGGGGCCGCGATCAGCGCGTCGTAATAGTGATCGAATGCGCCGGGTTCACCGAAATGCTGCCTCCGCTCTTTCTCCTCGGCCGATTTCTCGCCGATCGTGTGCAAGAACTTGGTGTGCAACAAGATCCCTGACAAAAGTTCGCCGCCCATCGTGTCATAGACATGGTTCAACCGCCGCGGCAGCATCGAATGCGTCGAGTTCAGATAGACATAGCGCCGGTTCCATTTCACCAGCGGGATCTTCGACAGGGTCGGGCCGCGCCGCGGGTCTCCGGCCAGAAACACCCGTGATCGCACGCCGCCCTGAATCCACAGATATTGCAGATCCTGCTTGCGGGTGATGGTGTAGTTCGCGCGGTCATACCATTGCAGGACCTCGGTCGGGTCCTGACCGGCACGGTATCGGGTGCGGTCCAGCGGCCCTTTCGGATAAAGATCCAGCATCATCGCCCCGAAACTGGCAATCCCGCGGCCGTCCAGCCAGCCGGTCAGGGCGGGCAGTGGCCGGGTCTCGTGATGCGGATAGACCAGCAGTTCATCGGCATCCACCGTCAGGCACCAGTGGCCGTGCCCATGCCGGATCAGCAGCCATTGCAGCCAGTCCATGCCGAACCGTGACCAGCGATAGCTGGCATCGGCTCGCCAAAGCGACGCATCCGGTTGCGCTGCCACCAGCGCGGCGCCCTCGTCATCACTTCCATTGTCCACGAAAAGGAAATGATCGACGCCAATGTCGCGGTAATGTTCCAGGAAATATGGCAATCGCAGCGCCTCGTTGCGAAAGGTGCAAAACAGCAGGATCGCGCCGGGCCTGATCGCTGTCGTCCGATCCGCGACCGGAACCAACTCGCGTCGCTTGCGCAGGGCGCGCAACAGGCGCAACTGGCGCTTGCGCCGCCATCGCCAGGCCCGCCAGATCTCTGCCATTCGCCCCATGAGCCCTTGTTCCGCCCTCTCGCGCCATTCGGCTTCATCTTGCCAGAAATACGCGCGGGGGTGAATTCGCGCAAAGCGCGAAGAGGGGGCGGCAGCCCCCTCGCACCCGTCTCCGTCTGCGCCATCGCCTATTCGGCGGCCTGCCGCATCGCCAGCATGTCATAAAGAAACGCCTCCAGATCGTCGCGCAGATCGTCGCGCGCCAGGCCAAAGGCAACGGTGGCCTGCAAATACCCGGCCTTCGAGCCGCAATCATAGCGCCGGCCCTGGAACCGATAGCCATAGACATTGCCTGCCGCCGCGATTTCCTTCTCGATCGCGTCGGTCAACTGGATCTCGCCACCGGCCCCCGTCTGATGGGACTCGAGATTGCGCAAAACCTGGGGCGTCAGGATGTAGCGCCCGATCACCGCCAGGTTCGACGGGGCCGTGCCGGGGGCGGGCTTTTCGACCATGCCATGCACCGGCAGCACCGGGCCGATCGCGGAGGGCACGTCCAGCACGCCATAGGATGCGGTCTTTTCGGCCGGAACCTCCATCGCGGCGACCATGTTGCCGCCGGTTTCGGCATGGGCCTCGATCATCTGTTGCAGGCAAGGCTTTTCGGCGGCGATCACGTCATCGGGCAAAAGCACGGCAAAGGGCTCGTCGCCGATCAGGTGGCGCGCGCACCAGACTGCATGACCCAGGCCCAGCGCCTCGTTCTGGCGAACCGAGGCGATCGCGCCGGAGTCCAGGTTGGTGGCTTGAAGAAGCTCAAGCAGATCGGTCTTGCCCTTGGCCTTGAGCGTGGCCTCCAGCTCGGGCGCGCGGTCGAAATAGTCCTCCAGCGCCCCTTTTCCACGCGAGGTCACGAAGATGAACTCGGTGATCCCGGCGGCGCGGGCCTCGTCAACCGCGTACTGGATCAAGGGGCGGTCCACCAGCGTCAGGATCTCTTTCGGCGTCGCCTTGGTCGCCGGAAGGAAACGGGTACCCATGCCGGCGATGGGAAATACGGCTTTCGTGACTTTCTTCTGCATCTGATCGCTACCTGTTCTCATACACACGGCCTGTTGCCGCCGCTGAAAACAGGATTGCCGGCCGATCCGGGCGGGAATGCGGCGCGAAACGGTTAATCTGTTGCTAATTTCGCGACAAAGCCGCGCACACCGCGGAACTGTCAGCGCAGATCGACGCCGGGCGCCAGGGCCAGGAAGAACGGGTTTTCATAGCCGGGCTTGCCATAGCTCAGGGGCGTGTGGTCGTCGAAACGCAGCACCTTGCCGCCCGCGCCCAGCAGGACCGCATGGCCCGCGGCCGTGTCCCATTCCATCGTGCGGCCCAGCCGGGGGTAGAAATCGGCCTCGCCACTGGCCACCAGGCAGAATTTCAGCGACGAGCCCGCGCTGGTCATGTCGCGCACATCGTAGCGCGCGATATAGGCGTCGGTCTCGGCGTCGCGGTGCGATTTCGAGGCGACGACCATCAGCGCGGCATTGTCTGGCGTCGTGACGTGCAGTTTGCGCCGTGCGCCCGCGTTCTCGCCAAAGGGTCCGTCCTCCTCGACGCTCTGACCGTCGGCGCGGGTATAGAACATGCGCCCCTTCGCCGGCGCATAGACGATCCCGCGTTGCGGGACTCCGTTTTCGACCAGCGCGATATTGACGGTGAAATCGCCGCGGCGCTGGACGAACTCCTTGGTGCCGTCCAGCGGGTCGACGATGATGAAACGCGCGGCGCTCTGACCATGGGTCGCAGCCTGTTCCTCGGTGATGACCAGAATGTCGGGAAATGCCTTTTGCAGCCCGGCGGCGATCAGCGCGTCGGCGGCCTCGTCGGCCTCGGTCACGGGGCTGTCGTCGGCCTTGGTGCGCGCCGCGACCTCGGACCTGCCATAGATCTCCATGATCGCCGCGCCAGCCTCCAGCGCGAGGGTGCGAAACACGGTTTCGATGTCGTGATGAAAATCGCTCATGGAAATCCCTCTGGCGCTGCGGCGGTTGATCACTTGCGGCAATCGGCATATCCTTGCCGTGAACCCGAATGCAAGGATTCACGGCCAGAATCCCCGGCGCAATCGCAAGGACGGGCCCATGCTCAGCAATCGTCGCCGCCAGTCGTCCGTGATCACGGCATTCACCATCCTCGAGTTGATCTTTCACGCCTCGGTCCGGTCGATCCGCAAGGCGCACGGCAACGCGCTGGTGGGCTTGATGATCAACATCGCCCAGACGCTGATCCTGGTGGTCGTCTTTTACGTGATGTTCCTGATCCTGGGGATCGGCAATCGCGGCATTCGCGGCGATTTCATGCTGTATGTCATGACCGGGATCTTCCTGTTCATGTGCCACGTCAAGGCAATGTCGGCGGTCGTGCAGTCCGAGGGGCCGACATCGCCGATGATGAAACACGCGCCGATGAACACGATTGTGGCCATCGGCGCCGCCGCACTGGGTGAGCTTTACATCCAGATCCTGTCGATGCTGGTGGTGTTGTTCCTGTATCACGCGGTCTGGCAACCGCTTGAGGTGCACGACCCGCTGGGCGCCCTGCTGATGCTGCTGCTGTCGTGGTTTTCGGGCGTGGCCATCGGCATGATCTTTCTGGCGGCCAAACCCTGGGCGCCATCGCTGATCCCGTTGTTGTCGCAGATCTATTCGCGCGCCAACATGGTGGCATCGGGCAAGATGTTCGTGGCCAACGCCCTGCCCGGCTTCATGCTGGTCTATTTCGACTGGAACCCGCTGTTTCACACCATCGACCAGGCGCGTGGCTTTGCCTTTCTGAACTACACGCCGCATTATACGTCAATCACCTATCCGGTCGTGTTCTCGCTGGTGGCGCTTGTGATCGGCCTGATGGGCGAGTTCTACACCAGGAAACGCGCCTCGCTCAGCTGGGGCGCCCGCCACTAGACGGAGGATGCGGTATGCTGCGCGTTGCCATGATACTTGCCACGTTCTGGGCCGGCACCGTCGCGGCGCAGGACTTTCCGGCGCTTCATCGCGTGATCGACGTGGCCGGCAACGACGTTCTTAACATCCGTGCCGAACCGGATGCCGGCGCGCCCATCGTTGCCCGGCTCGACCCCGATGCCGAGGGGGTCGAGGTTGTCGCGCTGTCCGATAACAGCCGCTGGGGCCTGGTAAATTCCCAAGAGCGCCATGGTTGGTCGTCCATGCGCTACCTGGAGCGTGAGACATCCGGCAACTGGCGCGACGGCGAACAGACGCTGTCCTGTTTCGGAACCGAACCGTTCTGGCGCATGCCGATCTTTCTGCCGACGCACCGGGCCGAGTTCCACGCCGCGGGCGAAGGCGGGTTCGAGCTTGTGACCGAAACCGGCGCACTGCCCACCACGCGCTTTCCGCCAACACTGGCGATCCCGTTTTCGGGCACGCGCGACGGCATGGCCGTTGTGCGCGGCGATCAATGCTCGGACGGGATGAGCGATCGCCTGTATGGGCTTGAGGTTCAGGTCTATTGGCGCGGCGACACCACGGGCCTGTCGGGCTGCTGCTCGCTGGCCGAGTAATCGGGGAAACCGGACTTGCGGGGGTTGTCCCCGCCGGCAGGGCGGCGCAGGTTGCACCTGTCAAGGAACGAGGCTGCCCGTGACCACCCTGCATATCGACGCCGATGCCTGCCCGGTCCGCGACGAGGCCCTGCGCGTCGCGCTGCGGCATGGCGTTGTGGTCTGCGTGGTGTCGAACGGCGGTATCCGGCCCGTCGATCACCCGCTGGTGTCGATGATCTATGTCGATCAGGGTGCCGATGCCGCCGACCGTTGGATCGCGGATCGCGCCGGGCCCGGCGATGTGGTCGTCACCGCCGACATCGTTTTGGCGGCGCGCTGCATCGAACACGGCGCACAGGTTCTGCGCCCCAACGGCGAGCCGCTTACCCCCGCCAATATAGGCCCGGTTCTGGCCGCGCGCGATCTGGCCGCCGATCTGCGGGCGGCCGACCCGTTCCGGCAAGGATCGGGCAAGCCCTTCACCAAGTCCGATCGCGCGCGGTTCACCGAGCAGCTGGATCGCATGCTGACAGCGGCGCGCAAGACGGCACCATGATCGCCGAAGGCGCAATGGCGGCCATCGGCGTCCGCATTCCGGGCGTGGTTATCATGGCCGGGCCCCAGACCGATTGCGATTATCCGACTTGTTTTCATATACCCGAAGCGGCCGGTTTAACAGCTATGGGCCAAAATTTCTTGACCATCTGATACGGCTTTTAATTGATCTGGCGCGAAACTCGAATTCATGTAAAATAGGCTGAACCAGAACGGTTTTGGATATTCCATTTCCTTTTGGTAGATAATCAAATGCCAAAAACGGTATTAATGGAGAGCCGTGAATGATCGATCTAGACAGTCTTGACCTGAAAGAGCTGAAGCGCCTTCAGAAAGACGTGACCGCCGCAATCGAACAATACAAGGAACGCGAGCGCAAGCGCGCCCTTGCCGAAGTCGAGGCTTTTGCCCGTGAACGCGGTCTCAGCCCGGCCGATCTGTCGGAAATCTCGACCAAGCGCGTGCGCAAGCCGGTTCCGCCGAAATACGCCAATCCGGCCGATCGCTCGCAAACCTGGTCCGGTCGCGGACGGCAGCCGCGCTGGGTGGTTGCGGCGCTGGCCGATGGCAGGACGCTGGACGATCTCGCCATTTAAGGCATGCAGGCATTTCTAAGGCATGCCGGCGCTGTCTGGCGTCTGCTCGGCGAACGTCATCTGGGCCTGATCGCCGCCGGTGTCGCCTTTTTCGCGATGCTGGCCATCTTTCCGGCGGTCGCGGCACTGATTGCGCTGGTGGGGTTCTGGGCCGATCCCGTCGCGGTCGAGGACACGCTGAACATTCTGGCGGATTTTCTGCCACAAGAGGCATATGGCGTCGTTTCCGATCAGGTCGAGCGCCTGACCGGCGCCGCCGACGGCACGCTTGGTCTGGCCTCGATCGTGTCGTTGCTGGTGGCCACATGGTCCGCGCGGCTGGGCGTCGGCGCCCTGATCCAGGGAATCAGCGCGATCTATGGCGCGGCGCCGCGATCGGGCCTGAAAGGCACGGTTCTGGCGCTCTTGATGACCCTGCTTCTGATCGGGGTGGGCATGATCGCCGTCGCCGGAATGCTGATCGCGCCGATCGTGCTGGCCATCATTGAACGCTTCATTCCCAGTGACAGCTGGGTCACGCTGATCGGCGAACTGGTACGCTGGATCGTGGCGCTGGCGGCGGTGATCGTCGGACTGGGTTTCTTTTATCGCTACGGCCCGAATTGTCCCGCGGATCGGCGCGCGCCATTCCTGTCGCCCGGCCTTTTCCTGGCCTTGCTGCTTTGGGGCGGGACATCGCTGGCGTTGTCGATCTATGTCGCCAATTTCGCCAATTACAATGAGATTTATGGCTCGATCGGCGCGGTCATCGCCCTGATGATGTGGCTATATATTTCAACCTATGCGGTTCTGATCGGCGCGGCGCTCAATTTCGTGTCCGAATATGGCGACACCTTGGATCAGGAAACCGGGGCCGAAAATTCAGGTTAATAATTTCCGATTAAAGAAAATCACCGCCGGGTCGGATAAAACAATCCGCCCGGCGACAGCGTGAACACATCGACGCCATCCGCTGTCACACCGACCGAATGTTCGAATTGCGCCGACAGCGACTTGTCGCGCGTCACCGCCGTCCAGTCATCGGCCAGAACCTTGGTTTCGGGCCGGCCCAGATTCACCATCGGCTCGATGGTAAAAAACATGCCTTCCTCCAGCACCGCCTCGCGTCCGGGCCGGCCGTAATGCAGCACGTTGGGCGGGGCGTGGAACACCCGGCCCAGGCCATGGCCGCAAAAATCGCGCACCACCGACATGCGCTGCGATTCAACGAACGACTGGATCGCATGGCCGATATCGCCAAAGGTATTGCCGGGCCGGACGGCCTCGACCCCCTTCATCAGCGCGTCATGCGTGACCTGGATCAGCCGTTCGGCCTTGCGGCCAAGCGTGCCCGCGACATACATGCGCGAGGTATCGCCAAACCAGCCGTCCACGATAACGGTCACGTCGATATTGAGAATGTCGCCGTCCTTCAGCGCCTTGGGGCCGGGAATGCCGTGGCAGACAACATGGTTGACGCTGATGCAGCTGGCGTGCTGATACCCGCGATACCCGATGGTCGCCGAGGTCGCACCATGCGTGGCCACCATTTCGGTGATCAGGCGGTCGATCTCGCCCGTCGACTGGCCGGGAACGACATGCGGCGCAATATCGTCCAGGATCTGCGCGGCGACCCGCCCAGCCTTGTGCATTCCAGCAAAATCGCCGGGTTCGTGAATCCGAATCCCCTCGCGCGTGACGCGCCCACCGTTATCATACACGTTCATCAGCCTCGTTGTTTGGCGCCTAGATAGCGATTGGCGCGCAAAATTGCCAGAGCACACGGCTTGTTTGGATTGTCCGCCCACCGCTGTTAGGTAAGTATGCGGAAATCCTGAATGGAATCGCACCATGACCAATCCAACCGCCGCCATGCTGGTGATCGGCGATGAAATCCTCTCGGGGCGCACGCGCGACTCGAATATGCATCACCTCGCACAAGAACTGACCGGGCACGGTATCCGCCTGATCGAGGCCCGCGTGGTTTCCGACGACCACAATCACATCAAGTCGGCCGTGAACGCGCTGCGCGCCGCCTATGATCACGTCTTCACCTCGGGCGGGATCGGACCAACCCATGACGACATCACCGCCGATGCCATTGCGGCGGCCTTCGGCGTGTCGGTCGGGGTTCGCGCCGATGCCCGCGCCATCCTCGAGGCCCATTATCAGCGCACCGGGCTTGAACTGAACGACGCCCGCCTGCGCATGGCGCGCATCCCCGATGGCGCCGTTCTGATCGAGAACCCGGTTTCGGCGGCACCGGGCTTCACGCTGGGCAATGTCCATGTCATGGCCGGTGTGCCGGCGATCTTTCAGGCGATGCTGGCTGGCGTTCTGCCACGGCTGACCGGCGGCGACCCGCTTTTGAGCCAGATGATCGATGTCGACCGCGGCGAGGGCGAGATCGCGGGCGCGCTGGGCGAACTGGCCGCGCGCTTTCCCGATCTGTCGTTCGGCTCGTATCCCTATATCCGCAATGGCGCCCACGGCACACAGCTGGTGGTGCGCGGGACCGATGCCACGCAGCTGGATGCCGCCATGGTCGCGTTGTCCAGGCTGGTCGGCGGCCAGGACTGATGCTGCCGCCACCAGCCCTTTTCGTCGCGCTCGAGGCCACCTGGCCCCCCGCCGCCCGCCATGCCTGCGGACCCTTCACCCTGCGCGACGGGCAGGGCGGCGGAAAGCGCGTCAGCGCCGCGACGCTGGAAGGAACCGCAACCGAGGCCCAGATCGCCGCGGCCGAAGCGGGAATGCGCGCGCTGGGCCAGACCCCGCTTTTCATGCTGCACGATCAGCCCGATCTGGACGCAGCACTGGCCGCGCGCGGCTATGGCGTGGTCGATCCGGCCCTGTTCTATGCCGCGCCCGCCGCCGATCTGGCCGATCCGCCACGCCCGGTATCGCTGCTGTCATGCTGGCCACCACTCGCGATCCAGCGCCAGCTCTGGCGCGACGCGGGGATCGGCGCGGCCCGGCTGGCGGTGATGGCGCGGGCGGGCGCGCCGCGCAATGCCTTCATCGCCCGGTTCCAGAACCGCGCCGCCGGCGTCGGCTTTGCCGCCATCCATGACGGTGTGGCGATGCTCCATGCGCTGGAGATCGTTCCCGATTTTCGCCGCCAAGGTGTTGCCCGCTACATGGTGCGCGGCATTGCCGACTGGGCGCTGGGCCAGGGGGCCGAATGGTTCGCGCTGGCCGTGACGGAACGCAACATCGCCGCGCGCGCCCTTTACAGCGGTCTGAACATGGCCGAGGCTGGCCGCTATCACTATCGCCAGAAACCCGAGGACCGGCCATGACCCTGCCTACCGCCCTGAACCTGCCGCCCGTCGACCCGTTGCCCGATGCGACGGCGCGGTATTTCGACATCTGCCAGCAGAAACTGGGCATGGTGCCCAATGTCCTGCGCGCCTATGCCTTCGATCCGGTCAAGCTTGACGCCTTCACGGCGATGTACAACGACCTGATGCTGGGCGACAGCGGGCTGAGCAAGCTTGAACGCGAAATGATCGCGGTCGTCGTCTCGTCGATCAACCGCTGCTGGTATTGCCAGGTCGCGCATGGCGCTGCGGTCCGCGCCCTTTCCGGCGATCCCGCGCTGGGCGAGGCGATGGTGATGAACTGGCGCGCCGCACCGCTGGACGCCCGCCAGACCGCCATGCTGACCTTTGCCGAAAAGGCCACGAAAGCCAGCGCCGAGATCACCGAGTCCGACCGCGACGCGCTGCGCGACCAGGGCTTCAGCGACCGCGACATCTGGGATATCGCCTCGGTCGTGGGGTTCTTCAACATGTCCAATCGCGTGGCCTCGGCCACCGGGATGGAACCCAACCCCGAATACCACGCCCAGGCCCGCTGACGCGCAGCGTTCTTTCCAGTCTTGACGCCGCCGTGAAACCGGGCTGTCTTGGGCTGCGCCCCTTCATCTTGCCCCAAATACGCCGGGGGTGAATGGCCGAAGGCCAGAGGGGGCAGCGCCCCCTTTCGCCGGATGCCGCCCGATGACCGCCATGTCCCCTGCCCGCCCCGCGCCGCTGATCACGCCAGTCCTGATCGGCGGCTGCATCGTGATGCTGGTCAGTTTCGCGATCCGCGCCTCGTTCGGCGTGTTCCAGATCCCGATCGCCGACGATTTCGGCTGGCCGCGCGCCGAGTTCTCGCTTGCAATCGCCGTCCAGAACCTGGCCTGGGGCATCGGGCAGCCGTTGTTCGGGGCCTTTGCCGAACGCTTTGGCGATCGCCGCGCCATCGTGCTGGGGGCAATCGTCTATGCCGTCGGGCTGGTCTGGTCGGCCTTCGCGGTGACGCCGGGCGCGCATCAGCTTCTGGAATTCCTGGTCGGCTTCGGCATCGCCGGCACGGGCTTCGGCGTGATCCTGGCGGTGGTGGGCCGCGCCGCCTCGGATGAACACCGCAGCCTGGCGCTGGGCATCGCCACCGCAGCGGGATCGGCCGGGCAGGTGGTCGGCGCCCCGGTGGCCGAGATCCTGCTGGCCTATTACAGCTGGCAGGTGGTGTTCATCATCTTCGCCGCCGCGATCCTTCTCACGCTTCTGGCGCTGCCGATGATGCGCAGCCCGGCACTGGCCAGCCGGGCCGAGCTGGAACAAAGCATGGGCCAGGCCCTACGCCAGGCGTTTCGCGATCCGTCCTTCACGCTGATCTTCCTGGGGTTCTTTTCCTGCGGCTATCAGCTGGCCTTCGTGACCGCGCATTTTCCCGCCATGGTGACCGAGATGTGCAGCCCGGTGGATCAGACCGGGGTTCTGGCCGCGCTGGGGATCTCGACGACTTCGGCGCTGGGGGCGGTGGCGATCGCGGTGATCGGGCTGGCCAATATCGCCGGCACGCTGGGCGCGGCCTGGGCCGGCAAGCGGTGGTCCAAGAAATACCTGCTTGCCGGCATTTATACCGGGCGCACGGTGATCGCGGCCGCTTTCATCCTGTTGCCGATCACCCCGGCCTCGGTTCTGATCTTTTCGCTTCTGATGGGCGCGTCGTGGCTGGCAACGGTGCCGCTGACCTCGGGCTTGATCGCGCATATCTACGGCCTGCGCTATATGGGCACGCTCTACGGGATCGTGTTCTTCAGTCACCAGTTGGGCAGTTTTCTGGGCGTCTGGCTGGGCGGGCGGCTATATGACATCCATGGCGACTACACGCTGGTCTGGTGGGTCGGCGTCGGCGTCGGCGCGTTCTCGGCCATCGTTCATCTGCCGGTGCGCGAACGTGCCATGAACGCGCTACCCGCCTGAGGGCTTGCAATGCGCACCGTCCTGGCGGACGTTTGCGCGTAGTCAAAGGGCAGGGCAGGCATGACGAAACCACGGGTTCTGGTGATCGCCGAGGCCGCGAACCCCGAATGGGTCAGCGTGCCGCTGATCGGCTGGTCGCTGTCGCAGGCGCTGCGCGAGGTTGCCGATGTCCATCTGGTCACGCAGATCCGCAACCGCGACGCGATCCTGCGCGCCGGTCTGCGCGAAGGCGTGGATTTCACCGCCATCGACAGCGAGGCCCTTGCCCGCCCGATGTGGCGTCTGGCGGGTGTCCTGCGCATGGGCGAGGGGCGCGGTTGGACCATGGTTTCGGCCATTTCGACCCTGATCTATCCGCATTTCGAACGCCTGGTCTGGCGTCGGTTCGGCGCCGCGATCACGGCTGGCGACTATGACCTGGTGCACCGCATCACCCCGCTCAGCCCGACGACGCCCAGCCGCCTTGCAACCTGGTGCAAGCGCGCGGGCGTGCCCTTTGTTCTGGGGCCGCTCAATGGCGGGGTGCCATGGCCGCCGGGGTTCGACGCCGCACGCCGGCAGGAACGCGAATGGCTGTCCTATGTGCGCGGCCTCTACAAGGCATTGCCGGGACGCAATCGCACCCTGCGCGATGCCGCCGCGATCATCGTCGCCTCGCGCCATACCGAAAGCGAGATCCCGGCCCAATACGCCGGGAAACGTCACTACATCCCCGAAAACGCCATAGATCCGGCACGGTTCTCGCGTCGTGCGACGCCCTCCGGGGGGCCGCTGCGGGCCTGTTTCATCGGCCGTATGGTGCCCTACAAGGGACCCGATATGCTGATCGAGGCCGCCGCGCCCCTGCTTGGCGATGGACGCATGGTGCTGGACATGATCGGCGATGGCCCCATGCTGGCCGATCTTCGCGAACAGGCGAAAGCGCTGGGCGTGGCCAATTCAGTGACGTTTCACGGCTGGCTGGCGCATGAACAGGTTCAGCATGTCGCCGCGCGCTCGGCGCTTTTCGCCTTTCCCTCGGTGCGCGAATTTGGTGGCGGCGCGGTGCTTGAGGCGATGGCCCTGGGTCTTGCGCCACTGATCGTCGATTACGCCGGCCCCGGCGAACTGGTGGGCGCGGGGCTGGGATACAAGATCGCGCTGGGCACCCGCGATGAGATCGTCGCGCGGTTACGCGCGGCACTCGACCGGCTGGAGCGCGATCGCCCCGCGCTGGCCGAAACCGGCACCCGCGCCCGCGCCCATGTGCTGGAACATTTCACCTGGCCCGCCAAGGCCCGCCAGATCGCAGCGGTCTATGAGCAGGTTCTGGCGCGCGGCGGCGCTTGACTCCGCAGCCGGCAGCAGCCAGTTGCGCAGGCGCAGACATGCAGGGAGGCGCGCGTGCGCATCATCTTCGATCTTGACGGCACGCTGGTCGATACCGCGCCCGATATCCGCGCCTGCGCCAATGCCACGCTTGCCGACGAAGGCTTCGGCCCGATCACGCGCGACCAGGCGGTTGCGTTCATCGGCAACGGGGCGCGCGCCTTTGTCACCCGGCTGGAACTGGCCGCGGCCGGCAGCAGCGAACCACAGCGGCTGGAAAGGATGCATGCGCGTTTTCTGGCGCGCTATGAAACCGCGCATGCGCTGACCCGCCCCTTTCCCGGTGTCGAAGCCGCGTTGCAGGCCCTGCGCACGACGGGATGGTCGATCGGGCTTTGCACCAACAAGCCGATCGCGCCGGCACGGGCGTTGCTGACGCATCTGGGCTGGGACGGTCGCTTTGACCATGTCTGGGGCGCGGGCATGTTGCCGGTGATGAAGCCCGACCCGGCGCCGCTGCACGCCGTGATCGACGCTTTGGGCGGCGGCCCGGCGATCTATGTCGGCGACAGCGAGGTCGATGCCGCCACCGCGCAGGCCGCGAATGTGCCGTTTGCGCTGTTCACCCGCGGCTATCGCAAATCCGAACCCGAGGCGATCGCGCATCACCATGCCTTTGACGACTATGCAACGCTGCCGGATGCCGCCCGCGCCCTGCTGCAGGTGCCGGGCTGACCGCGCAGGCCCGCTATTCCACGCCCGCGGTTTCGCGCAGATGCGCCATGCGCCGGGCGAACAAGGGTTCGAACGCATGGGCGCGCGCAAAGTCCAAAGCCCGCGCTGATGCGCGGACCACGGCCTCGCGCTCGCCATCCAGCCGCGCCAGCATGGCCGCCAGCGCCGAGACCCGGCCGGTTCGGCAGGTCCAGCCGCCATCCGAATCCGCCTGCAACCGGCGCCACATCGGGTTGGCATAGCCCAGAACCGGCACCCCGAGGGACATCGCCTCAAGATAAAGCGAAAGCGGATCGCCGCGCCTGCGCGCGCATAGCAACAGATCGGCACGCGCGCGCAAAAGCGGCACGATCTGGCTGTCGAAATCCATCGCCCCGTCCAGCGATACCTCTGCGCGCAAGCCCAGCGCGGCAATGCCGTCCGCCAGCCGGCTTTCCAGTGCGCCCGTGCCCAGGAATGCCAATCGGAACGCAACCCCGCGCGCCTTCAGCAGATAGGCGGCCTGCAACAGATCCAGCGCGCCCGTGTCAGCATCAAGCCCGCCCAGGTGAACAAGCGTCATGGGCGCGCCCGATCGCAGGCGATCGGCCCTTGCCCGCTGGTCCCCGGCACGCGACAGCATCGGTGTGCGAACACGGTTCTCCAGATACATCAGGCTGTTCGGGTTCAGCTTGCGATAGGACCGCCAGGCCGCGTATCCATTGAGCTGCACCCCATCCGCCTGCCTGAGTGCGCTGCGCAGCGCAGCCTCGTCGCGCACCATCCGCAGCGCCGAACCCAGCCGTTGCCCCAGCGGCCGGTGCGACGCCCAGATCCGCGAAATGCCCTGAAACAGAGACGATTCCAGCGTATAGACAACCCGTGTCAGCCGCCCTTTGGCCAGCGTTGGCAGATACAGGTTGTGCCGGTCGTCGCCCGCACACAGGACAAGATTCGCCTCTTCGACAAGAACCGCGGATACCGGCTCGTGAGGGTCCTGAACGATCAGTTCGAACCCCAATCGCCGGGGGCTGAAGCGCATTCCCCCCGGAATGGCCGCGCCACTGCGGCGCAGGGCACATCGCACCCGGCCCGGCCAGAACACGCAAACCAGCTTCATCCCTTCGACGAACGCCACATCGAGGATCGCCTCGCGCCGCGGGGCCTCGATCACGGGCGCGGAAGAGAGGATCAAGAACGCGGGCATTACAGGGCGAATCACTCAAAAGTCACTGTTTGTCCAGCTAAAAGGGTAGAATATGCCACAATGTCCATCCAAAACTCACGACAGGCAGGAAATGAATCAGCGGTGATGACTTGGCAATGAAACACTACGCGGTCTGGGCACTGGTGGCGATACTGGCCCTGTCCGGGGCTGTTGCCGCCCTGCACCGCGATGCCCGGCCGCGTGCGGACGAGCAGATCATCACGCCGAACGCGCCTGCGCTGGCGCCGCCCGAAGGCGCGTTGCAGGTCTATCACCTGGGTCACAGCCTGGTCGGGCGCGACATGCCCGCGATGGTCCGGCAACTGGCCGAGGCGGCAGGCATCCCCGGCCATGGCTATCACAGCCAGTTGGGCTGGGGCACGCCGCTACGCGCGCATTGGTACCCGGATGCCGAGATCGCCGGGTTCGAGCGCGAGAATGACCACCCTCAGTTCCGCCTTGCGCACGAGGCCATCGACAGCGGCGACTATGATGCCGTTGTCCTGACAGAGATGGTCGAACTGCGCGACGCAATCGAGTATCACGACAGCGGCACCTATTTCCGCGAATGGGCGCGCGCGGCGCGGCAGGCGCGGCCGGGTGTCCGGTTGTATCTCTATGAGACCTGGCACCCGCGCGACGATCAGGATGAATGGCTGGCACGGCTGGATTCCGATCCGGTCGCCCTGTGGAAAGGCCATGTCCTTGCCCCGTCCTGGGCCGATGATGCGCTTGGGCCCGTGCACCTGATCCCGGCCGGCCGCGTCATGGCCGCGTTCACGCGCGCGGTGCGCGATCGCGGTGGCGTCGACGGGCTGGCCGATGAAACCGGGCTGTTCCAGCGCAATGACGATGGCACGTTGGACACGATCCACATCAACGACCTGGGCAACTATCTGGTCGCGCTGACCCATTTCGCGGTGCTGTATCATCGCCCGGTGCAGGGCCTGCCCCATGCCCTGCGGCGCGCCGACGGCACGCGCGCCGACGCCCCATCGGACGAGGCTGCGCAACTGATGCAAGAGGTGGTCTGGGATGTAATCCGCGACACCCCCTTCACCGGCCTCGCACAGGAGTCGGACGGATGAAAGCACATCTTGCTCTGGCTCTGGCTCTGGCTCTGGCTCTGGCGCTCGCCCTGGCACTTTTCGCCATCGTGCCCCCGACCACGGCGCAGGTGCACACCGGGTTCGAGCCGCGCGAGGGGCGGCGCAATCTGGCCATGGGGCTTGCCGGGCTCAGCGACTACAGCACGCAGGTGCCCTTTATCGACCACATGCGCACCGCCCGCGCCTGGATCGGCCATCTTCCGGGCCAATGGGGCGGGCGCGACGAGGCATGGCTGCGCGAGGGCGGTTATCTGGACGATGACGGCTGGATCCGCGCGATCCCGACCAATCTGGCGCGGATCGGCACCCTGATCCTGACCGATCTGCCCCAGGGCATGACATCGGTCGCGGGACGGTATCATGCCCGCTGGGACGGCTCGGCCTATCCGGCGTTTCGAGGGGCGGCGCGCAATGTTCGCTATGGCCGCGGCCGTGCCACGTTCGAATTCCAGCCGGGTGAGGGTGCGGTGCTGGTCTCGGTCAATCGCGGCGACCTGCGCAACCTGACCGTGGTGCACGAACGCCACCTTGATCGCTTTGAGGCGGGCGAGATCTTCAACCCCGACTGGCTGGCCCTGATCGAGGATGCCGAGACCTTGCGGTTCATGACCTGGCAACACACCAACAACTCGGATGTGGTGGACTGGACCGACCGTCCCCGCCTTGACGATTACTCATGGTCAACCGGCGGCGCACCGCTGGAGGTAATGCTGGAACTGGCCAACCTGACCGGCGCCGAGCCCTGGTTCTCGCTGCCGCACCGCGCCAGCGACGACTACATGCGCCGCTTTGCCGAACAGGTGCGCGACGCGCTGCGCCCCGATCTGCGGGTCTGGGCCGAGTATTCGAACGAGGTCTGGAACTGGTCGTTCACCCAGGCCCAATGGGCCGAGGACCGTGCGCGCGAACGCTGGGAGGGGCGCGAATCGGCCTGGGTGCAATACTATGCTCTGCGCGCCAGCCAGATGATGGACATCTGGTCACAGGTCTTTGCCGATCAGCCCGAACGCCTGATCCGCGTTCTGGGGGTCCACACCGGCTGGCTGGGGCTGGAGGGCGACATCCTGGACGCACCGCTGTGGCAGGACGAAGACCCTGACAATGCGCCCCCCCATGAACATTTCGACGCCTATGCCGTCACAGGCTATTTCAACGCCGACCTGCATGTCGAAGGCAAGCAGCCGATGCTGGACGACTGGCTGGAGCGCAGCCTGGACGCGGCCGAGGACGAAGCGGACGCGCGCGGTCTGACAGGCGATGCGCGCGACGATCACATCGCCGCGCACCGGTTCGACCGGGCGCTGGACCTGGCCGGGCAAGAGCTGCTGGACGGCTCGGTATCAGGCGATGCGACCAATTCGGTGGACCACCTGCTGGACCACACGCTGGCCCATCATGCCCGCGTCGCGCGCGAGCATGACCTGGCAATGGTGATGTATGAAGGCGGCACCCATGTCATCGTGCCGCCCGAACGCCATGACGAACAGGCGCTGGTCGATTTCATCATCGCACTGAACCACAGCCCGCAGATGGCGCGGGCCTATCGCCGGCTGATTGCCGGCTGGAACCGGCTGACCGATGCGCCGTTCATGGCGTTTACCGATGTCGGCCTGCCCTCGGTCTGGGGAAGCTGGGGCGCGTTGCGCCACATCGACGACGATAACCCGCGCTGGGATACGCTGATGGAAGTGACCGCGCCGTGACCCCGGCCCTGAGTGTCATCATCCCCGCCAGCAACGAGGGCGACTTCATCGACGCTTGCCTGCAAGCGGTTCTGGCGTCCGAGGATGTGTCGCTTGCGGTCGTCGTGGCGGCGAACGGGTGCACCGACGATACCGCCGCGCGCGCGCGGACGCATATCGCGGCCTTCGCGGCGCGTGGCTGGACGCTTGAGGTGCTCGACCTTCCGGCACCGGGCAAGCCCGGTGCGCTGAACGCCGGCGATGCCGCCGCCCGTCATCCCGACCGTGCCTATCTCGATGCCGATGTCACGGTGACGCCGCCTCTGCTGGGGCAGATCGCGCGGGTTCTGTCGGCCACGCCGGATGCGCGTTATGCTTCGGGCCAGCCTCGCGTCGCGCCCGCCCGCAGCGCCGTCACCCGTGCCTATGCGCGGTTCTGGGTGCGCCTGCCCTTCGTTGCGCGGGGCGTTCCGGGTTTCGGCCTTTACGCGGTCAATGCGGCGGGGCGCGCCCGCTGGACCGATTTTCCCGAGATCATTTCAGATGACACTTTCGTGCGCCTCAGCTTTGCCCCGCATGAACGTGTGCGCCTGCCCGCATCCTATACCTGGCCGATGGTCGAGGGCTTTGCCCGGCTGGTGCGGGTGCGGCGGCGGCAGGATCAGGGCGTGGCGCAGGTTGCCCGGCAGTTTCCCGCCTTGCCGGCCAATGACGACACGCCGCGCCCCGGCCCTGGCTGGCTGTTGCGGCAGGCGCTGCGCGATCCGGTCGGTTTCGGTGTCTATACAGCGGTCGGGCTGGCGGTGCGCATCGGTTGGCGCGGTCAGTCGGGATGGGTGCGCGGGCGCTGAGAAAACAGCGCCGCCAGCTTCGCGGCCTCGGTGTCGATGTCATGGCGCGTCAGGGCGCGGGCGCGGGCGGTCTTGGCCATCTTGCCCAGCTTGGTGTCGGCGGTCATCGACATGTCGGTGATCGCCTCGACCAGCGCACCGCAATCGCCCGCGGGAACCAGCCAGCCGGTCTTGCCGTGTTCCATAAGCTCGGGGATGCCGGCGACCCAGGTGGCGATCGCCGGTCGACCATAGGCCATCGCCTCCATCAGGACCATGGGCAACCCCTCGGCGAACGACGGCACGATCAGGCCGTGCGCCTGCGCCAGTTCGCCCAGCACGCCCGCCTCGTCCAGCCAGCCGGTCAGGCGCACATGCCGCCCCAGCCCGTGATGCGCGATGCCGCGTTCGATCAGCGGGCGCATCTCGCCGTCGCCGATCAGGACCAGCCGCAGATCGACGCCGCGCCGCACCACCTCGGCCACCGCGTCCAGCAACAGAAGCTGCCCTTTCTGTTCCGAGAACCGTCCGATGGCGACCAGCACCAGCGGGCGTTCGGCCGGCAGGGGGGGTGGCTCGGCAAAGGTCAGCGGCTCGATCCCGCAATGGATCACATGCAGGCAGGGCCAGATCCGGTGCGGCACCCAGCGGCACAACTGGCTGCGCCCGAACGCGCTGATCGTCACCACGAAATCGGCGCGCTCCGCCTTGCGGCCCAGCGCGATGGCGGCGGGCTTGTCGAATTCCTCGGGGCCATGGACGGTAAAGCTGTAGGCCGGCGCACCCATCGCCTGCGCCAGCATTGCGACCGCGGCCGGGTTGGTGCCGAAATGGGCATGCAGCCGATCCAGCCGCAGCGCCATGGCGCGGCGCGCGATATAGGCCGCTTCCAGAAGATAGATCAGGTGCCGGAACACTCCCACATCGGACCCGCGCCCTGTGCGGATCGCCAATGTCAGTGCCGAATAGATCCGCGCGGGGCGCTGCAATCCGACCGTGAACAGCGCCCAGATCAGCGCAAGCGCGCCCTTCTCCAGCACATGCTCGGTGCGTGCGGCCTCCTCGCGGTCGGCGGGGTCGGGCAAGGCGCCCGCATGACGCCGCATGGCAAAACGATGGATCGTCAGGCCGCGGCGCTCAAGCGCGCGGATCTCGCGACGGATGAAGCTGTGCGACGGCGAGGGATAGGTATTGAGAATATAGCCGATCTTCACGGGAAAACCCTTGATGCGATGCGCAACCGGCTAGACCCGGATTGGGGCGATTTCAAGAAATTCGCGCGGTCTTGCCCAGGCGCCGCACCTCGGTCACAGTGGCACCGCATTGGCCGCGCAGATCGCCATGCCGAGACAGCAGGATCGCATACATGACCCTTGGGGCACAGTCAGTCACCGGCACCGGCTTTGCCGCGCGGGTCAAGCGCGGCTCGGCCTTTACCCTGGCGGGGTTCGCGCTGTCCAACGTGATCCGGCTGGGCTCGAACCTGATCCTGGCGCGCCTTCTGTTTCCCGAGGCGTTCGGGATCATGGCGCTGGTGATCGTGGTTCTGGTTGGCCTGACGATGTTTTCAGACATCGGCATCACCCCCTCGATCCAGAGCAGCAAACGCGGCGATGACCCCGATTTCCTGAACACCGCCTGGACGATCCAGATCATCCGATCGGTGATCCTGTTCGCGGTTGCCTGCGGCCTGGCATGGCCGATGGCGGAGTTCTACGGGGAATCGGCCCTGGTCACGCTGATCCCGGTCACGGCGATCAGCCTGTTGATCCTGGGCGTCATGCCGACGCGATTCGATACCGCCTCGCGCCACATCCAGCTTGGACGCCTGACCGCCGTCGATCTGGCCAGCCAGACCTTGGGCGTGACGCTGATGCTGCTGGTCGCCTGGGCGACCGCCTCGGTCTGGGCGATGGTCGTGGGCAACCTGGCGTCGGCGGCGATCAAGGTGGCGCTGGCCTGGATGATCATGCCGGGCATCCCCAATCGCCCCCGCTGGGAGCGCGCGGCGGTGCACGAACTGGTGCATTACGGCAAATGGATCTTTCTGAGCACGGTTGCCAGTTTTCTGGTGCTGCAAAGCGACAAGCTGATCCTGGGCCGATACCTGAGCATGGAGGCGCTGGGCCTTTACAACATCGGCTTCTTCCTGGCCGGGTTTCCGCTGCAATTGGGCCATGCGCTGACCGGGCGGCTGATGATCCCCATCTACCGCGAGAACCCGCCCGCGCAATCGGCCGACAACTTCAGGCGCATCCGGCGTGTGCGGCTGGCGCTGAGCGGGCTCTTGTTCGCATTGATGGTTCCGCTGGCCCTGGGCGGGATCTGGCTGGTCGATCTGCTGTATGACACGCGCTATGCGCAATCCGGCCCGGTGGTGGTGGCGGTTGCGCTGGCGATACTGCCGCAGATCCTGGCGCTGGGGTATGATCAGGCCGCGCTTGCCTCGGGCGATTCGCGCGGCTATTTCGTGCTGAACGCGACGCGCGCCTGCCTGCTGGTGGCCCTGCTGCTGCTGGCGGTGCCGATTGCGGGCGTGATCGGCGCAGCACTTGCAATGGGGCTGACCGCGCTTGCCAGCTATCCGCTGGTCGTGCGCCTGGCACGGCGTCATGGCGCCTGGGACGGGGTGCACGACCTGGTGATCTGGGCGCTGTCGATTCTGCTGGCACTGGGTGCGCTGGCGCTGCACGGTGATGCGATTGCCGCGCTGATTGCGGACAATTGACACGCCCTTGCCCCAATTGTGACAGCCTTGCGCGGCAAGAACGGTTACGCTGTGCGCAAACGGGAACGCCGGGTGTTGCCCTGAGATGGACATGACCGCATGATCAACACACGCATTCTGGAACAACGCCTTGGCTGGCGCGGCAACGGGCAGGAGTCCGGCGACGACCAGCCCGAGTCGCGCCCGATCCGGCATGAATCCGTGCTGCAAGGCCGGGTTCGGCATGCGCCGGGCCGGGGCCGCGGTGGCCCCCGCCGTGCCGATATCGAGGCCACATGGGCCGCCCTGCCGGCGATCGCGCCCTCGACCGACGACATGGCCGGGGATCGCCGCCGCGGGTTGGCCCCGTTCGATCGCAATGGCGCGGCCGCCGCCGCGCTGGATCAGTTGCGCACCCAGCTTTTGCGCGTGACACGCGAAAACGGCTGGCGCCGCGTCGGCGTCACGGCACCGGCGCGCGGCGGCGGGTGCAGCTTTGTCGCGGCCGGACTGGCCGCCAGCGTCGCGCGGTTGAATTACATTCGCGTCCTCTTGATGGACATGGACCTGTCGGAGCCTGGTCTTGCGCGGCTTTTGCGCATCGAGTCAGGCACACCGATCAGCGACCTGCTGGTCGGCGCGGCGCCCGTCGAAACGTGGATGATGCGGGTCGGCGACAATCTGGCGCTTGGCCTTGGCGGCGAACCCGTCGCGGGCGCGGCGGATCTGGTTCAGAACCCCGATATGATCCTGGGCCTGCGTGCCGCCATCGATGCGCTGAGCCCTGACCTGGTCATCCATGACCTGCCACCACTTCTGACCGATCCCTCCGCGCAGGCCTTGCTGCCGCAACTGGATGCCGTCTTGCTGGTGGCTGACGGCACGCGAACGCAGGCGCGCGACATCATCGAATGCGAACGCTGTCTTGAGGGGCAGGTGCCGCTGCTGGGCGTGATCCTGAACAAGTCGGAAGATACCGGCAACGCCGACCGGCGGTTGTCGCGCAACTGAACGGGGTAAGCCGTGGGTCCGATCCAGTCCGTATCCGAACTCATCTCGTGGCTGCGCCGCCGCTGGCTGGTCATTATCACCATCTCGATCCTGGGGGCAGTGGGCGGGGTGATTGCCGCGCTCACCTCGGAGCGGGTGTATTCCGCGACCGCCGTGATCCAGATCATTACCCCCGTGATCGAGGACGAGGGCGCGACCCCCGCCGCATTGTCGCAGCGCATCCAGACGATCGAGCAGCAGATGATGTCGCGCGAAAGCCTGCTGGCGCTGGCCGAGGAATTCGACATCTTCGGCGATGCGCCCATCACCCAGTCCGATCAGGTCGCGATCTTGCGCGAATCCATCTCGATTCGCGGCATCACCGCCGCCCAGCCGGGTTTTACAAGCGATGGATCGATCTCGGCGCTGGTCATCACCGCCAATACCAACGATCCGCAACTCGCGGCCGATATCAGCAACGAATTGGCCGACCGACTGGTGAGCCAAAGCGCGGCCAGACGCCAGCAAAGTGCCCGGGCGGCGCTTGGATTCTACCAGTTCGAGGAGGATCGGCTGCAAACCCTGATCGACGAGCAGGACGCGCGAATCGCCGAATTCCAGACCGCCAATCAGGATCTGTTGCCCGGAAACCAGCTGTCGCGCCGCGAAGACCTGCGCCGGCTTGAAGACAGCCGGCTTGAACTGGAACGCGAACTGGTGCAGCTGCGATCCGAGCTGGCGACGCTCGACGCCGATTCGAGCCGGACGGTCACGCGTCGCCGAATCACCGCGCTTGAAGACGAAGTTGACCAGCGCGAAGAAGAAATCGCGCTTCTGGACGAGCGTATCGACGCCTTGCGCACGGAACTGTCGCGCGCGCCGGACATCGAGCGCGAACTCACCGCGATGGAACGGGCGATAACCCAGTTGCAAGACCAGTTGGGCGCGACGGCGGAAAGCCGGCGCGAGGCCGAACTGGACCTGCGGATCGAGGATGATCAACAATCGGTGCGCTTTGAATTGCTGGAAGAGGCGCTGTTGCCCGAATACGCAATCTCGACCGGGCGCAAGCGGATCGCCATGATCTGGGGCATGGCCGGGGTCATGGCCGGGCTGGGCCTTGCCTATGCGCTGGACTGGATGAACCCGGTCTTGCGCACAGCCCGGCAGATGGAACGCGAATTGCAGCTCAGGCCGGTCATTTCGATCCCCTATACCATGAGCGCGGCCGAGGTTCGGCGCCGGCGCCTGATGATCGTGATGGCCTCGGGTATGTTGATCCTGCTGGGGATACTGGCGGTCCTGGTCGTGATCTGAGCTTTCCCAGCGCCCCGTTTTGCGCCATAGAGCGGTGCAAAGGAAAAGGCATCCATGCGTCAGGACATACCCTGCTGGGTCGGCGGCACGCTGCGCCCGATGGACAAGATCGACGTGCATCGCCAGGGGCTGCGCCACCCGGCGGTGTCGGTGTTCATCCAGTCCGGCGGGCAGATCCTGTTGCAACAGCGTGCGCGCACGAAATACCATTCGCCTGAACAATGGGCCAATGCCTGTTGCACGCATCCGCACTGGGGCGAAGCCCCGGTCGATTGCGCGGCGCGACGGTTGCATGAGGAACTGGGCATCACCGGATTGCCGCTAAGCCATCGCGGACAGATCGAATACCGCGCCGATGTCGGCAGCGGCATGGTCGAGCATGAGGTGGTTGATCTGTTCGTGGCCAAAACCGCGGACAGGCCCGTTCTGCGCCCCGATCCAACCGAGGTAATGGCCACGCGCTGGATTTCGGTGCCGGCGCTTCAGCATGAGATTGACACCACGCCGGGCAGGTTCACGCCCTGGCTGCGAATCTACATGGCGCAACATGCCGCGCGCGTTTTGCCCGATCAGGCAGATTGACCGGGCCGGCAGGAATGCAACACTCGCGCTCTTGCGGAAATTTCTGGCACCGTGCCCGCCACGAACACGCTTGCCGTTCGCGCGCGGCTTGCCTATCGGCATCGCAGGGGTGATGCGAGACCATGCACAGGGCTTCAAACAGCGCGCGCGTTGACGCGGTGGTGATCGGCCGGAACGAGGGGGCGCGGCTGATCGCCTGCCTTCAGTCGCTTCAGGGCAAGGTGCGCCGCATCGTTTATGTCGACAGCGGTTCGACCGACGGCAGCGCGGATACCGCGGCCGAACAGGGCGCCGAGGTGATTGCGCTGGACATGTCGATCCCTTTTACCGCCGCGCGCGCGCGCAATGCCGGGCTGGCGGCGCTGGCCGACCGGGCGCCGGAGTTCGTGCAGTTCATCGATGGCGACTGCACCCTGTCGGAGGGCTGGATCGACCGCGCCGCCGACTTTCTGGATGAAAACCTGCGCGCCGCGGTGGCCTGTGGCCGCCGGCGCGAACGCCACCCCGAGGCGTCGATCTACAACCGGCTTTGCGATGCCGAATGGGATACGCCGGTGGGCGAAACCCGCGCCTGCGGTGGCGATGCGATGATACGACATGCACCGCTGGCCGCGATCGGCGGTTTTCGCGAGGACCTCATCGCCGGCGAGGAACCCGAACTTTGCCTGCGGCTGCGGGGGCAGGGCTGGACGATCTGGCGCCTGGACGCCGAGATGACGCTGCATGACGCGGCCATTCATCGTTTCAGTCAGTGGTGGCGGCGCACCGCGCGGGCCGGGCATGCCTTTGCCGAGGCCGCGAGCCGTTTCGACAGCCCGCAACAGCCGTTTCATCGCCGTGAGTACCGTCGCATTCTGGCCTGGGGCGTGTTGCTGCCGCTGATCTCGGTCATGCTGGCGCTTGTCGTGCACCCGTCGGCCTTGCTGCTGCTGCTGGCCTATCCGGTGCAGGTGGCCCGCCTGACCCCGCGTCTGGGCTTTGCCGGGGCCTTCTTCAACACGCTGGGAAAATTCGCCGAGGCCTCGGGCGTGTTGCGCTATCACCTGCGGCGCTGGCGCGGGCACAAGCCACGGCTGATCGAATACAAGTGACTCAGCGCAGCCGCCACGCCGCCAGCACCTGACCCGGCAGGATCAAGGCGCTGCGCAGATAGCGCACGCCCAGGCGGCGCGGGTTGGACAACATCCGCCAGAGCCATTCCATCGCCAGCGCCCGCACCCAGCCGGGCGCACGTTTCTGCGTGCCCGCCAGAAAGTCCAGCCCCGCCCCGACCGAGGCGAAACCCATCGCCGGCACCAACTGGCGGCCATGCGCGGCAAACGCCTCTTGCCGGGGTGCGCCCAGCGCGATGAACGTCAACCCGGCACCCGACATCGCCAGCGTATCAAGGATGCGCCGCGCCGCGTCGGACTGGGGGTCAAACCCCATCGGCGGCGCGATCGTCGCGGCGATTTCCAGCCCCGGAACACGCTGGCGCAGGGTGTCGGCCGCCGCCGCCAGCGCAGGCTCGGTCGTGCCGACAAGCGCGACTGACACGCCCGCACGCCGGGCAGCACGCGCCAGCGGCTCCACCATGTCCGATCCGGGCACCAGCGCAACCGGCCGCCGCGCCAGCCGCGACAGCCAGACCACGGGGTTGCCATCGGCAACCACCAGATCCTGCGCGGCATAGACCGCGCGAAATGCCGGATCGTCGCCCAGCTTGACCAGATGGTCCAGATTGATCGTCGCCAGCGCAAATCCGGTTCCGTGGCGCAACCGGTCCTCGACCTCGTGCAGCAGGGCCGCGCGGTTGGGGATATTCACCCGTATGCGGTGGGGCGGAAAGGAAAATTCCACGAAATCACACCTTTCACCGGTAAAGACAGCCCCGTCAAAGGCTGTTATAGTATCGCCTGTGCGATTGCGAAACCCCGTGAGAGGGCGCGCGCACGGCAGGCAGTCACGGGCGGATCGGCAGATGGGCAGGCAACCCGCAAACCAGCATCGGGCGCGCGCATGCTGAACGTCGGCAATTCGGTCGCGCTGGCGGCGCTGCTGGCCTGGCCGCTGGTGGTGTTTGCGCTGTTTCGGATGCTGACAATCGAACGGGCGCTGATCTGGACGATCCTTGGCGGTTATCTTCTGCTGCCGCAAATGTCCGAGATCAACTTTCCCGGCGTCACCGCATTCGACAAGCGCACGATTCCCAATCTGGCGGCCTTTGTCGGCTGCATGCTGATGTTGGGCCGGTTTCCCCGGCTCTTGCCCCAAAGCTGGCTGGCCAGCGCGTTGCTTCTCATGGTCATGGTCAGCCCGGTGATCACCGTGCTGACCAACCTTGAGCCGGTCGAATTCGGCGTCCGCGCGTTCGGCACGCTTGAGATGTTCGACGCCAGCGAACTTGAGCAGATGGCCCTTCCCGGTCTGCGCATCTATGATTCGGCATCGGCACTGTCGGCGCAGATCTTTCTGATGCTGCCCTTCTTTCTGGCGCGCGCCATTCTCGACAATGCCGACGCCTTGCGCGAAATCGTGGCCGCGCTGGTCATTGCCGGGCTGATCTATGCGCTGCCGATGCTGTTCGAGGTGCGCTTCAGCCCGCAGCTTCACAGCTGGGTCTATGGCTTCTTTCAGCATGATTTCATCCAGGCGATTCGCTGGGGCGGGTATCGCCCGTTCGTCTTCATGCCGCATGGCATCTGGGTGGCGCTGTTCGCCTTCATGTGCGCCATGGCCGCCGCCATCATGCTGCGGACCGCCGAACCCGCACAACGTGGCCGCAAAGTGCTGATTCTTATGTTGATGTTGCTGCTGCTGCTGATCTGCAAGACATTGGGTCCGATCCTGTTCGCGCTAGTTTTCGTGCCGATCGTCCTGATCCTGAATCCGCGCCATCACATACGCTTCGCCGCCGCGATCGCTCTGGTGGTTCTGAGTTATCCGCTGCTGCGCGGTGCGGGGCTGGTGCCGATCGACAGGATTGTCGGGATCGCCGCGGCGTTCGACCCCGAGCGCGCGGCTTCACTGGCCTATCGGATCGAGAACGAAGAGCGTGTGCTGGAACATGTCGCGGACAAGCTGCTGTTCGGCTGGGGCGGCTGGGGCCGGTTCATACCGCATGCGCAGGAAACCGGCACCTCGGATGTGGTGGTTGACGGCACATGGATCATCACCATCGGCCATTTCGGCTGGGTCGGCTATGTCGCCACCTTCGGGCTGCTGACGCTGCCCCTGCTGAGCCTCTGGTGGCACGCCCGCAAGCCCCATGCACCGGCCGTGTCGCTGCCGGTGTCGGGGCTGGCGCTGATCCTGGCGGTGAACCTGCTGGACATGCTTCTCAATGACACGCTGATTCCCTTTACCTGGCTGATGGCGGGGGCCGTTCTGGGCTATTCCGAAACGCTGGGCCGAACCGCCGAGGAAAACCGCTTGGCCGCGTTGCAGGCGCGGCATGCATCCATGGCGCTCAGTACCGCGCCCGCCACGACGCCGGGTGCTGCGCGGCGCAGTCTCTTGTGACCGGCGCTGCGTGGCAGTATGCGGGATGTTATTGAGATTTCAGCCAAAACGCCACGTTTTTGCCCGCTTTCCGCAGTAAATCCGCCTGCAAACGGGTATTGTTTCCGAAACACGGAATAAACGGTTGAGCAGGGTATGCCAGCAGACGTCTCAGAAACTGATATCGCCATTGTTGGCATGGCGGCGCATCTGCCCGGTGCGGATTCACTCGGGCAATACTGGACCAACCTGCGCAACGGCATCAGTGCGATCCGCCGTCTGGACGACGCAGCGCTGACCGAGGCCGGTGAAGACCCGTCGCTGATGCGCCAGCCAAATTATGTCCCTGTCGCCGCCCCGCTGGACGGTTTCGCGCGCTTCGATGCCGAGTTCTTTGGCTTCTCGCCAAAGGAAGCTGCGATCCTCGACCCCCAGCACCGCCAGTTCCTTGAGGTCGCCTGGGAAGCGATGGAGAACGCGGGCCATGTGCCGGAAACCGTCGGCGGGCCCGTGGGGGTCTTCGCCGGGTGCGGCATGGGGTCGTATTTCTATTTCAACATCTGCTCGAACCGCGATCTGGTCGACGACGTCGGCATGTTCCTGCTTCGCCATACCGGCAACGACAAGGATTTCCTGTCGACCCGTGTGTCGCATATCTTTGATCTGCGCGGGCCATCGGTCAATATTCAGACCGCGTGCTCGACCTCGCTGGTGGCCGTGCATTACGCCGTGCAGGCGCTGTTGTCGGGCGAATGCGACATGGCGCTGGCAGGGGGCGTGACCATCGAGCTGCCGCAGGGGCGCGGCTATCTCTACAAGGAAAACGAGATCCTTTCACCCGATGGCGAATGCCATGCCTTCGACCACCGCGCACAGGGCACGGTGTTCGGCTCTGGCGCGGGCTGCGTGGTGTTGAAACGTCTCGATGACGCCCGCCGCGACGGCGACCATATCTGGGCGGTGATCAAGGGCACGGCGATCAACAACGACGGTGCGCAAAAGGCGGGGTATCTGGCGCCCAGCGTCGATGGACAGGCCCGCGCGATTGCCGAAGCGCAGGCCGTGGCCGACACCCCGGCCGACACGATCGACTATGTCGAATGTCACGGGACCGGCACTTATCTGGGCGACCCGATCGAGGTTGCCGCGCTGACGCAGGCCTTTCGCCAGACGACCGGGGACAATGGTTTTTGCCGCATCGGATCGGTGAAAACCAATATCGGCCACCTGGATACGGCGGCGGGTGTGGCCAGCGTGATCAAGGCCGCGCTTGCGCTGCACCACAAGGAAATTCCGCCCTCGCTGCGATACGAGGCACCGAATCCGACCATCGACTTTGACAACAGCCCGTTTCAGGTCAACGCCGCGCTGACCCCCTGGGCCGACCGCGGGCATCCGCGACGCGCTGGCGTCAACTCGCTGGGCGTGGGCGGCACCAATGCCCATGCCGTGCTGCAAGAGGCCCCGAACCGCGATACCAGTGACGAATCCGACTGGCCATTTCAGCTGCTGACCCTGTCAGCGCGCAACCGCTCGGCGCTGGATCAGGCCAGCGCGAACCTTGCGGTGCATCTGCGCGACCATCCGGATCAACCGCTGGCCGATGTCGCCTTCACGCTGAAAGAGGGTCGCCGCGCCTTTGAGCACCGCCGCGTCCTGGTCGCCGAAAGCCACGACGAGGCCGCGGCACTGCTGGCGGGCGATCACCCCCACCGTGTGTTTACCCATACCGCGCTGGACGATCCCGACATCGTTTTCATGTTCCCCGGCGGCGGGGCGCAATATGCCGCAATGGCGCGCGATCTCTACGACACCGAGCCGGTGTTCCGCGAATGGATGGATCGCGGGCTCGATCACCTGCAACCCAGGCTGGATTTCGACCTGCGCGCGCTGTGGCTGCCGCAACCGGGCGAAGAGGACGCGGCGAATGCGCGCCTGAAGAAACCTTCGGTCCAGTTGCCGCTGATCATGATCACCGAATACGCGCTGGCACAGCTTTTTCAGTCCTGGGGCGTGCGCCCGGCGGCGCTGGTCGGCCATTCGATGGGCGAAAATACCGCCGCCTGCCTGGCCGGCGTGATGCGCTTTGAGGATTGTATCGACCTGGTCCGCCTGCGCGGCCAGTTGTTCGACATGGTTCCGGCGGGCGGGATGTTGTCGGTGCCGCTTTCGCTGGATGCGCTGACGCCCTATCTGCACGACGATCTGGATGTCGCCAGCATCAACGCCCCAGATCTGACGGTCGTTTCCGGCCCCGATGCCGCACTGGCCGCGCTGGCTGATACACTGGCCGGCGACGGCATCGAGACCCAGCGCATCGCCATCGACATTGCCGCGCATTCACGCATGTTAGAGCCGATTCTGGATCGGTTTCGCGCCTTTCTGGCCTCGATCGCGCTGCATGCGCCCGCCCTGCCGGTGATATCCAACCGCACCGGCCAGCCGCTGACCCCCGAACAGGCCCAAAGCCCCGACTACTGGGTCGAACATCTGCGCAACACCGTGCGGTTCGCCGATTGCATCACCACGCTGGCCGACTGGCCCAACCGCATCTTTCTGGAAATGGGGCCGGGCAAGGCCCTGTCATCGCTTGCCCGGATGCATGGCGCGGTGCCGGGGCAACAGGTTCTGGCCGCGCTGCGCCACCCGGATGAGGACATCGCCGACGATCTGTATCACCTGGGGCTGATGGGGCGGCTTTGGGCGTTGGGGGCCACATTCGACTGGGCGCAAATCTGGGGCGAAGCGCGGCGCAACCGCGTGCCGCTGCCCGGCTATCCGTTCCAGCGGTCCGAGTATTTCATCGCGCCCGCCACAGCCGCACCCGACAAGGCGGTCACCAGCGCGCCGGCCCGGCTGGACGACGTGGCAAGCTGGGGCACGCGCCTGGCCTGGGTGCCCAGATCCCCCGACCTTGAGGCGGATCCGCAAACCGAATTGCACGGCTTCGATGCGCAGACATGGCTGGTCTTTGTCGATGATGACGGGATCGCCGCGCCCGTGATGCAGACCTTGCGCGACGGCGGACACCGCATCGTCACCGTGCGGGCGGGCGATACGTTCCGCCAGCTTGACGAGGGTCACTATCAGCTTGCCCCCGAGCGCGGGCGCGAAGGCTATGAACAACTGATCCGCGAGCTGGTGGCGCGTGGCACGATCCCGACGCGGATCGCCCATTTCTGGCTGGCCAGCGGCAATCCGCGGTTCCGGCCCGGATCGCACCTGTTTCAACACCATCTTGAGCGCGGCTTTTACAGCCTGCTGTTCCTGGGTCAGGCGATCGGGGCAGAAAACATCGCCGGGCCGCTGCATATGACGGTGGTGACATCGGGCGCCGCGCGGCTGCGCGATGAGGCCATGCCCTGGCCCGAAAAGGCCACCATTGCCGGCCCCGCCCGCGTCATCCCGCACGAGCTGCCGGGCATCACCGTCTCGACGCTGGATATCGAGCCGCGCAAGCGCCCGGATTCGTCTCTGACATGGCCGATTGTCGAGGAATTGCTGGCCCGCCCCGGCAATGCCGTCGCTGCCCTGCGGGGTGGTCGGCGGCATGAACAGGTGCTGCGCCCGCAACCCCTGCCGGACCCCGATACACCCGATCTGCCGCAAGGGGCCGTCTGGGTGATCACCGGCGGTTTCGGCGGTATCGGCCTGACGCTGGCCGAGGCCCTGATCACCCGATCGCAGGCGCGCATCGCCCTGATCTCGCGGACGCCATTGCCGCCGCGCGATGCATGGCCGACCCTGCGCGACAACCCCGCCGACCCCCGCGCCCGCCGCATCCGTGCCGTGGAACGGCTGGAGCGACTGGGCGGAACCGTAACCGTGGCGGCGGCAGATGTCTGCAATCTGGACCAGATGCGCACGGTTCTGGAGGACGTTCGCGCCAACTTGGGGCCGATTCACGGCGTGATCCATGCCGCCGGGCACATCGACGATGCGCCGCTTCTGGCCAAGACCACGGGCAGCGTGGATGCCGTGCTTTCGCCCAAGATACACGGCCTGCGCGTTCTGGAGACGCTTTTGCCGGATGGCGCGGTTCCGGTGATGGTTCTGTTTTCCTCGACATCGACGCTTACGGCACCGGCGGGCCAGGTCGATTACGTCGCCGCCAACGAATACCTCAACGCCTTTGCCCGCGCGCGCGCGGGCGGCAAGACGCGGGTGCTGGCGATCAACTGGGGGCTTTGGTCCGATGTCGGCATGGCGGCCGAGGCGATGGCCGAGCGGCTGGGCCAATCGCCACCCCTGCCGCCTGAGCATCTTACCCTTCCCCTGCTGCACGAGGCCGGTTTCGACGACCATATGAACCGCCGGTTCTCGGCCCGCCTGGACACCGGGCATTGGGTCCTGGACGAACATCGCACGCAGGATGGCCGCGCGATCCTGCCCGGCACCGGCGTGATCGAGATCGCGGCCGAGGCCCTGCGCGCGCAGGGTGAGGGTGGGCCGTTCGAGATCCGCGATATGGTCTTTTTCCGTGCGCTAGAGGTGGATGAGCCGCGCGAGATCCGCGTGACGCTTGCCCGCAGCGATGAGGGTTACAGCTTTGAACTGCGCTCGGCGGCGCAGGTGCGCGGGCGCCGGGGCTTTGCGCTCAATGCGCAGGCGCGGCTGCTGTTGGGGCCGGCGATGCCGCCCGATGCCATTGATATCGCAGCGATTTCAGCGCGTTGTCAGCGCGACGTGACCACGGATGAGACCGGTATCGCCTCGCCGCAAGAGGCACATCTGGCCTTTGGCCCGCGCTGGCGCGTTCTCAGGCGCACCGCGCTGGGTGCGGGCGAGGGGCTGGCGCATCTGTCCCTGCCAGCGGCCTATCGCGGCGATCTGGAGGCCGGGTTCGTGCTGCACCCGGCCCTGCTGGACCTGGCGACCGGCTGGGCGATGGCGCTGATTGACGGCTATGGCGGCCAGTCGCTTTGGGTGCCCGTGTCCTATGGCCGGATGGCGGTATTCTGCCCGCTTCCGGCCGAGATCGTCAGCCATGTCCGTATCGCACCCGCCGAGCCGGGCTTTGCCAGCTTCGACATCACGCTGGCCATGCCCGACGGCACGGTCTGCGCCGAGATCCGGCGCTTTACCATCAAGCGGCTGGAACAGGGCTTCGGCAAGCCCGCGCCGATCCTGCCGTCCGAGCTGGAGCTTGACGACACGCCCGACACCGCGCGCGCCCTGACCCGCGCCGAGAAGCGCCTTGCGCGCAACCTGGCGCTGGGCATCACACCGCATGAGGGGGCGGATGCTTTTGTGCGGGCGCTGTCGGTCGATGCGCCGCAGGTGGTGATTTCGTCGCTGACATTGCCGGACCTGATCGCCGAAGCGGCCGAGCCGCCCGCGCCCGAAGCCGGCGAAGGACAGAAATTCGACCGCCCCGATCTGGGCAGCGACTACGTCGCGCCACGCACTGACATCGAGCGTATGCTGGTCGGGTTCTGGGAGGATCTTCTGGGCGTCGAAGGTATCGGCGTCGAGGACAGCTTCTTTGATCTCGGCGGCCATTCGCTGATCGCGGTCCGGCTGTTCGCCAAGGTGAAAAAGGCCTGGTCGGTCGATTTTCCGATCTCGGTCCTGTTCGAAGCCCCGACCATCGCCAAATGTGCCGCCATGATCGCCGAGCGCACGGGCCAATCCGACACAGGCATGGCAAAGGCGTCGGCGGCGCCGGTTCGGCGCTATGAATTCCTGGTGCCGATGCACGAGGGCGAAGGCGGGCCCAAAACCCCGTTCTTCCTGGTCGCCGGGATGTTTGGCAATGTGCTGAACCTGCGCCATCTCGCGGGCCTTCTGGGCAATGAACGGCCATTCTTCGGCCTTCAGGCGCGCGGGCTTCTGGGCGACAGGCCGCCGCATTCGACATTGGCCGAGGCCGCGCGCGATTACCTGGAAGAGGTGCGACAGGTGCAGCCGCACGGGCCCTATCTGCTGGGTGGCTTTTCCGGTGGAGGGCTGACGGCGCTGGAAATGGCCTGGGCGCTGCAAGATGCCGGCGAAGAGGTGGCGCTACTGGTTCTGCTGGATACGCCGGTTCCGCTGCGCCCGACCCTGACCCGCCGCGACAAGGCGCTGATCAAGCTGGCCGAACTGCGGCGCAAGGGACCGGGCTACCTGCTGGAATGGTATCGGGCGCGGCGCGCCTGGGCGCAGGCCCGGCGCAGCGGGGCGGAACCAGGCGACGATGACAGCGGGTTCCACGACCACGTTATCGAGGCGGCCTTCCGTGATGCGCTGCCGCATGTGCAACTGCGTCCCTATACTGGCCGAACCGCCCTGTTCCGGCCCCCGCTGGATCGGCACTGGAAAGTGTCGGACGGTCAATGGGTGAGCCGCGCGCGTGAGTATGTTCTGCCTGATAACGACTGGTCGCGCTGGATGCCCGATCTGAGCGTGCACGAGGTGCCGGGCGATCACGACTCGATGGTTCTGGAACCCAATGTCCGGGTTCTGGCAGCCCAACTGCAAGACCTGATCCACACGGCCGAGGGCAAGGCATGAGCGCGCGGGTTCACTGCATCATCCTGAACTGGCGCACGGCCGAGATGACGCTGGATGCCACCCGCGCCGCGTTTGCCGCCATGGACGGGATCGAGGGGGCCATCACCATCGTCGACAACGATTCCCAGGACGGCTCGTTCGAACAGATGCAGGCCGCCACCGCAGACTGGCCCCGCGTGCGGGTTCTGCAATCGGGCCGCAATGGCGGCTATGGCGCGGGCAACAACCACGGTATCCGCGCCGGACTGTCGGAGGGCGTTGCCGCCGACTATGTCTATATACTGAACTCCGACGCCTTTCCCGCGCCCGACGCCATCCGCACATTGCTGGATTACCTTGAGGCGCATCCAGGGGTTGGCCTGGCGGGCAGCCATATCCATGGGCCCGATGGCACGCCCCACACCACCGCCTTTCGCTTTCCCTCGATCGCTGGCGAGTTCGAGGGCGCGGCCTGCATCGGACTGGTCTCGCGTTTGCTGAAAAACAGCATCGTCGCGCCGCCCTTGCCCACGCAGACGACCCGCGTTGACTGGCTGGCCGGCGCCAGCGTGATGATCCGGCAAGCGGTTCTTGACGAGATCGGGCTTTTTGACGAGACCTTCTTTCTGTATTTCGAGGAAACCGACCTCTGCCGCCGCGCCGCGCGCGCAGGCTGGCCCACCGTCTATGTGACCGAAAGCCGCGTTTCGCATATCGGCTCGGTCAGCACCGGAATGAAGGACTGGCGGCGCACGCCGCAATACTGGTTCGCCTCGCGCCACCACTACTTCGTCAAGAACCATGGCCGGATCTATGCCTGGACAGCAACGCTGGCGCATTGGCTGGGCCTGGCGCTGTTTCGGATCAAGGCGCGGATGCAGGGCAAAAAGCCGCATACGCCGCCATATTTCTTTCGCGATTTCGTGACATACTGTTTCGGATTGCGCCCAAGACCGGAGAAATGACATGACCGCGTTTTCCTGTGTTCTGGTTGGCAACGAATCGCTGACCATGCAATGCGCCAAGGTGCTGATCCAGCGCGGTCACGCGATCCGCGCGGTTGCCAGCCGCAACACCGATGTCATTGATTGGGCGGATACGGCAGGCATCCCGGTGGTCGCGCCCGGTCCGGGTCTGGAGGCACGGCTGCCACCCGGTTTCGACTGGCTGTTTTCGATTGCCAACCTGTCGGTCCTGCCCGAGGCGGTGGTAACGATGGCCGAAAAGGGCGCCGTCAACTTTCACGACGGGCCCCTGCCGCGCTATGCGGGACTGAACGCGCCGGTCTGGGCGCTAATCAATGGCGAGGCGCAGCACGGTATCACCTGGCACATGATCGAACCCGCGGTCGATGCCGGCGACATCATCGAACAGGTCATGTTCGACATCGGCCCTGACGATATCGCCTTCAGCCTGAATGCACGGTGTTATGCCAGCGCCATCGACAGCTTTCCCGCCGTGGTGTCGGCCCTTGAAAGCGGCAACCCGCCGCGCCGAAAGCAGGATCTGTCGCAGCGCAGCCTGTGCCTGCGCGACGACCGGCCCGCCGGGGCCGGACGTCTGGACTTTACGATGCCCGCGGAACAGATCGCGCGGCGGGTGCGCGCGCTCGATCATGGCGGATACTGGAACCCGCTGACCCTGCCCAAGATTGAAACCGATGCGGGTGTCTATGCCGTCGGACAGGCCGCGATGGCCACGGGCACGGGCGCGCCGGGCACGGTCTTGTCGGTCGATGCCGATGGCATGGTCGTGGCCTGCGCTGATGGCGCCCTGCGGCTGACCGGGCTGACCTGCCTGGGCGGTTTGCCTGTCGATCCCGCCGAAATCGCAACCAAGGGCGGCGTACTGCCGCGCCCCGACATGGACGCACTGAGCGCGGCTTTGGCGCGCGTCGCCCCCGGTGAAGGTCATTGGCGCCGCGCGCTGTCGGCCTTTGCCCCCGCCGCGCTGCCCGACATCGTGCCCGCGCCCGCCGATGCGCGCGCCGGGATTGCCCGCCGCGCCATTGCCGGGCTGACCATGGAACGCGCCGGCGCTATCCTGGCTGCCTATGCCGAACGGATCGCCGGTGCCACCGGCATGGCCTATAGCAACGCCGAGATTGCCGCCACACACCAGACAGCGCCACGCGATCTGGTGCACTGGGTGCCGTTGATGCCGGTGGGCGACAAGCTGGCCATGTTCGAAGGGACGATCCACGCCACCGCCGAGGCCGCGCGCCGCTTTCCCGGCTATCCGCGCGACCTGATCGCACGCGACCCGGCGCTTCCACCGCTTGACGTGCCGCCGCTGGGGCTGTCGGAAACCGGCGAGATGATCGCGGGCACCGCCCTGTGCCTGGTGACCGGGTCGGACGGTCTGTTCCTGATGGCCGACACTGCCCGCGTCGGTGAGGCCACGCTGGACCTGTTTGCCGCACGGATGGCACATCTGGCCCAGGCCGATGGCGAAGCGCTGATCGAGACGCTGGATCTGCTGTCGCCGCCCGACAAGACCCTGATCGAATCGTTGAACGAGACCGCGCGCGACCACGACCGCACCATGACGATCAGTCGCCTGTTCGAGGCGCAGGTCGCACGCACACCCGAGGCCCCGGCCCTGGTTTTCGAAGACACGACACTGAGTTATGCTGAGCTGAACACCCGCGCGAACAGGGTCGCATCGGTATTGCAGGCGATGGGTATCGGCCCGGATGTCCCGGTGGCCCTGTGCACCCGCCGTTCGCCCGACATGCTGATCGGCGCGCTGGGTATCCTCAAGGCCGGGGGGGCCTATGTGCCGATGGACCCCGCCTATCCGGCGGACCGGCTTGACCATTTCCTGAACGACAGCGGCGCGCCGGTGATCGTCACGCAATCGGCGCTGATCGATACGCTGCCACCGCATCGGGCCGAACTGCTGGTTCTGGATACCGACACCCGGCTGAACACCGCGGGCACCGACAATCCGGATACGGGTGCCGCGCCTGAAAACCTTGCGTATCTGATCTATACCTCCGGTTCGACCGGCCGGCCCAAAGGGGTGATGGTCGAGCACCGCAATGTGGCGAATTTCTTTGCCGGGATGGATGACCGCATCCGCCACGATCCGCCGGGGGTCTGGCTGGCCGTGACCTCGCTGTCGTTCGACATCTCGGTGCTGGAGCTGTTCTGGACGCTGGCGCGCGGCTTCAAGCTGGTGCTGACCTCGGACGAGGATCGGATGATGGTGTCGGGCGGGGCTTTGCCCATTTCCGACGCCCGAATGGATTTCAGCCTGTTCTACTGGGGCAACGACGACGGACCAGGGCCGCGCAAATACGAATTGCTGCTGGAAGGCGCCAAATTCGCCGACAGCCACGACTTTTCGGCGGTCTGGTTGCCCGAACGGCATTTCCACGCATTCGGTGGCCCCTATCCCAACCCCTCGGTTCTGGGCGCAGCGGTCGCGGCGGTGACGCGCAGCATCGGCGTTCGCTCGGGCTCAGTGGTGGCGCCGTTGCACCATCCGGTGCGGATCGCCGAGGAATGGGCCGTGATCGACAATCTGACCAATGGCCGTGTCGCATTGGGGATTGCCTCAGGCTGGCATCCGGTCGATTTCATCCTGCGGCCCGAAAACGCACCGCCCAACAACAAGACCGCCATGTTCGAGACCATCGACACCGTGCGCAGGCTCTGGCGCGGCGAGTCGGTGGAATTTGATCGCGGCGGCGAAAGGGTGCCGGTGCAATCGCTGCCGCGCCCGGTCTCGAAAGAGATTCCGATCTGGCTGACCATCGCGGGAAACCCCGATACCTGGCGCGAGGCGGGCGAGATCGGCGCCAATGTGCTGACGCACCTGTTGGGTCAGTCCATCGACGAGGTGGCAGAGAAGATCAAGATCTATCACGCGGCGCTGCGCAAGGCCGGTCACGACCCGGCGGATTTCACCGTGACCCTGATGCTGCATACCTATGTCGCGCGCTCGCGCGAACTGGCGCGCGAAACCGCGCGCGGGCCGATGAAAAGCTATCTTCTTTCGGCGGCTGGTCTGGTCAAGCAATACGCCTGGTCGTTTCCGGCGTTCAAGCGGCCCAAGGGCGCGGCCAGCCCCATGGATATCGATCTCAGCACGCTCAGTCAGGATGAGGTTGACGGCATCCTGGACTATGCCTTCAACCGCTATTTTGAGGATTCGGGCCTGTTCGGCACGGTCGAGGACTGTCTGGCCCGGGTCGAGCATCTCAAGGCCATCGGCGTGTCCGAGATTGCCTGCCTGATCGATTATGGCATCAAGCCAGAACAGGTGCTTGAGGGCCTCTATCCGCTGTCCGAGGTGCATCGCCGCGCGAACCAGCCAACCCATGTGGCGGATGACGACTTCTCGATCGCCGCGCAGATCGTCCGGCACGGTGTGACTCATCTGCAATGCACCCCGTCGATGGCACGGATGCTGGTCGCCAACGACGAGGCGCGCGCGGCACTGGCGCGTGTGGGCAACCTGATGATCGGCGGCGAGGCGCTTCCGGGGGCATTGGCGCAGGATCTGGCGCATATCACCGGCGCGCCGGTTCAAAACATGTATGGACCGACCGAGACGACGATCTGGTCAACCACCGGCCAGACCCGTGGCGGCGCGGGAATTGCCGCGATCGGCACACCGATCGCCAACACCACGCTTCACGTTCTCGATCCGGCCATGTGCCCGGTGCCGCTGGGCGCGCCGGGCGAATTGTGGATCGGGGGCGAAGGGGTGACTCGCGGCTACTGGCAACAGCCGGAACTGAGCGCCGAGCGCTTCGTCGACTCGCCCTTTGGTTCTGGCCGGCTCTACCGGACCGGCGATCTGGTGCGCCTGCGCGTGGATGGTTCAATCGATTTCCTGGGCCGCGCCGATCACCAGATCAAGATCCGTGGCCACCGGATCGAACCCGGCGAAATCGAAACCGTCCTGGATTCGCAACCCGGAATCACGCAATCCGTCGTCCTGGCGCGCGAGGATACGCCGGGCGATCTGCGTCTGGTGGCCTATGTCACCGGCCCAGGTGCCCCGAATAGCGAGGGGCTGCGCCACGCGGTCGCATCGCGGCTTCCGCCGCATATGGTTCCCGCACATGTTGTTGCGCTTGAGGCCTTTCCACTGACTCCCAACAAGAAGATCGACCGCAAGGCGCTGCCGGCCCCGGGCACGACTCCGCGCGTTGCCGAAGCGCCAGTTGCAAACGCCGAACCCGCCGGCGAGACGCAGGCGGCACTGACTGCGATCTGGCGCGGGGTGCTGGGTGTCGATGCGGTGCGCCCGGCGGACAGTTTCTTTGCCTTGGGGGGGCATTCACTGCTGGCGGTGCAGGCGCATCGTGAAATCCGTGAAAAGCTTGCCTTGCCGGGTCTGTCGATCACGGATGTCTTTCGCTTTCCGGTTCTGGCCGACCTGGCCCGGCATATCGACACGCGGTTGAAACCCGTTTCCGGCGCTGCGCCGTCCGCGTCTGAGCCCGCCGCGGCACCCGCGGCGCAGGGGCGGCAGGATGCGATTTCCCGGCGTCGCGCGCTGCGGGCCGAGCGGCTGAAGAAAATCGGCTGATGGAAGGCAAGCTGTTAACAAAGAAAGATTATTCCGATTTTTCGCGGCTGGTTCGCGCGCTCTATCCCTGTCATGTCGCCGTTGGCGCGGCCGATCCTGGCGTGGCGACCGGAAGCCACATGTTTCACGTGGAACAAATGGCTGTCGCCAATGCGGTTCCGGCGCGGCAGCGCGAGTTTCTGGCCGGGCGCCGCGCCGCCGCCGAGGCGCAACGCGGTCTGGGCTATCGCGCTGCGCCGATCCTGATGGGCGACGATCGTGCACCGAGCTGGCCGAAGGGCCTGCGCGGGTCAATCAGCCATGCCGCCGGGCACTGCCTGGCCGTTGTCAGCGACGATCCATCGGTTGCGGCGCTGGGCATTGATATCGAAGAACGCGCGCCCCTGCCGGACGAGGCCGCCGAGGCCGTCCTGTTGCCGCAAGAACGCGCCTGGCTTTCGAAAGAACCCGAGTCGCCCGTGCTGGCGCGCCTGATCTTCAGCGCCAAGGAATGCGCCTTCAAGGCGCAGTATCCGCTGACCGGCCAGTTGTTCGCGTTCGATATAATCGAAATTCAGCTCGATATGCCGCGCAATCGCTTTGCAGCGTGCTTTCGCCGGCCGGTCGGGCGGTTCAGTCAGGGCGCATCCCTGGAGGGACGATTCCTAATCCTGCCGGATTTGATGGTGACCGCCATCGCGATCCCGGTCTGACCAGCGCGCGGCAGCCTGCCCGGCCCAGCGCCCTGTAGCAAGGCATGCGGTCAGAAGGTAGCCGCCGGTCGGCGCCTCCCAGTCCAGCATTTCGCCGGCTGCGAACACGCCGGGCAGATTGCGCAGCATCAGCGAGCCGTCGAACGCGCCCTGCGCAATGCCGCCCGCGGTCGATATCGCTTCGTCCAGCGGTGCAAGCTGAGCGTTCGGGACGGGGAGGCGTTTCAGAAGAGTGGCAAGCGCTGTTCCATCAGTGGGCAGTGGATGCGCACATTCCCGCGCCAGCGCCAGCCTTGCGCCGGTCAGTTTCACGGCTTTTCGCAGCCTGTTCGAAACCGAATCCGACGCAGGACGCGCGGCCAGACGCGCGGCGATCGTTTCGGTATCAAGATCGGGGAACAGATCCATTTCCAGCGCGGCGCCCTCACGGATCGCGTTGCTGACAGTGTAAATGCCACCGCCCTCAAGCCCTGTTGCGGTGATGACCGCCTCTCCCCTTGAGCGCAGATCACCGGCAATGAACGCGACCGATTTGACGGGCGCGCCGATATGGCGGGTCATATGCGCGCTCCAGCGGATGCGCAGTGCGGCATTGGCGGGCCGAAATGGCGTCAGCGCAACACCGTTCGCCGCCAGGAGGGGCGCCCAGCCGCCATCAGATCCCAGCCGCGCCCAGCTGGCACCGCCCAGCGCAACCACGGTACATGCCGACGCGACCCGGCGCGGACCATCTGGGGTTTCGAACACAAAAGTGCCGTGTTCCAGCCCCACACAGCGCCAACGCAAACGCAGATCGAGGCCGCGGCCGGCCAGCGTCGCCAGCCATTGGCGCAGCAGTGGCGATGCCTTCATGACCGATGGAAAAACGCGGCCGGACGATCCGGTAAACACCTCTTGTCGCTGCTCTTGCAGCCATTCACGCACATGACCAGGGCCGAATGCGGTCAACATTGGCCGTAACCAGCTTGCAGAGGGGTCATACCGGCTCAAGAACTGCGGGAGCGGTTCATCCTTGGTCACGTTCAGCCCCGATTTGCCCGCCATCAGCAACTTGCGCCCCGGCGATGGTTTTGCCTCGGCCAGGATCACGGGGATACCGGCCGCAAGCAGGACATCTGCCGCCATCAAACCAGCGGGGCCCGCGCCGATGACCAGCGCCTGGGCGGGCTCGGGCGTCATTCCTGCAGGCGGCGCCAAAGCGCCTTGTCGCCCAGTGCCTCAACGAACGCGGCGTGGCGCGCCGCTTCCTCATCGCTCAGGCGCGGGGGCAATTTCCGGGGGCGTGCGGGCGGCCGCCATGCGGCTGTCGTCTGGCGGCTGCGCGGCGAGTGCTGCACGCTCAGGCCAAAGTCGGGTTGCCGTCCGCCGATCAGCTCCAGATAGACCTCGGCCAGGATTTCGCTGTCCAGAAGCGCGCCGTGCTTTTCCCGCGCCGAGTTATCGACCCCGAACCGGCGGCACAGGGCATCAAGCGAGGCGGGCGAACCCGGAAACTTACGTCGCGCCATCGACAGGGTATCGATTGCGATTTCGTCGCGCAGCAGTTGCCGCCCGGCCCAGCCCAGTTCGGCATTCAGGAATTTCATGTCGAATGCCGCGTTGTGTATCACAAGCCGGGCATCGGTCACGAACTCAAGAAACCCATCGGCGATGTCACCGAACACCGGGAAATCTCGCAAGAAATCATTGCCAAGGCCGTGCACTGCAAAGGCATCGGGCGGAACGTCGCGCTGCGGGTTGATATATTGATGAAACGTGCGGCCCGTCGGCATATGGTTCAAAAGCTCGATGGCGCCGATTTCCACGATCCGGTGCCCCTCGGACGGCTCGAACCCCGTCGTTTCGGTATCAAGGACAATTTCGCGCATGAGTCAGGTTTCCGTCAGTTTTACGATCAGTTTGCGAACCTCGTCACGCGTCTGCGCCGGTGTGCGTGTTTCGATCACATAGGTTGCGCGCTGTCGTTTTTCGGCATCGGGCATCTGTTTGGACAGTATGGCATCGAGCTGCGCCTCTGTCATGGTTCCCCGGTCCAGAACCCGCGCGCGCTGAACCTCGGGCGGGGCGGTCACGGTCAGGGTTGCATCGCAAAGCCGATCCGCGCCTGTTTCGAATAAGAGCGGGATGTCCAGCACGATCAAGGCTGTGTTGCGGCTTTTGTGGTCCTCGATGAACTTGCGGCGTGAGGTTGCGGCCAACGGGTGAACCACCCCCTCGATCCGGCGCAGAGCTTCTGGCTCGCGGGCGATCCAGTCCTTGAGCGCGGCGCGGTCTATGGCGCCGCTCTTCAGGGCGTGAGGGCAAAGCTCGGCCAGCGGCGCCACTGCCGCGCCGCCGGGGGCATACAGGCGATGAACTTCGGCATCGGCATCCCAGACCGGGATGCCAGCCTCGCGAAAGAAGCCCGCGGTGGTGGATTTGCCCATGCCAATGGAGCCGGTCAGACCCAGGATCACGGTCATGTGCCTAGCACCTCTTGTCGCAGTGAATCATCAACCGCGGGCTTGAGGCCGAACCACCGTTCAAAACCGGGCGCGGCCTGATGCAACAGCATGCCGAGCCCGTCAATGACCCGGTTGCCGCGCTGCGCGGCCGTCTGCAAAAGCGGTGTCATCAGCGGCGTATAGACCAGATCGTTGACGATGGCATCACCTGGCAATGCATCCAGCGCGATATCCAGCACGGGCTGGCCACGCATTCCCAGCGATGTCGCATTGACCAGGGTATCGCACCCCTCCAGCAATTCGGATCGTTCAGCCCATGGAGCAGCAATGACACCAAACTCGGCGGCAAGCGCCGCGCTTCGATCGGGGTTTCGGTTCGTCACGCGAATCTCGCCTGCACCCCGCGCTTGCAGGGCCGCGATCACGGCCCGGCTTGCCCCGCCGGCACCGAGGATGGCCGCGCATCTGGGCATCCAGTCGGGCGCATGGTCCAGAATGTTCCACGTGAAACCATGGGCATCGGTATTGTCAGCCTCGATTCCATGCGCGGTAAAGGTCAGCGTGTTCGCGGCACCGATGCGCCGGGCCAGCGGGGTTGCACGATCGGCCAGGTCCAGGGCGCGCTCCTTGTGCGGTATGGTGATGTTCGCACCGGCGAAGCCCATGCGTGGCAGCAGGCGCAAACAGGCCTCCAGATCGGCCGCGCCGACCTGCAAAGGCACATAGTGTCCGTCGATCCCATAGCGTCTGAGCCAGTGCGCATGCAGCCGCGGCGAACGGCTATGCGCGATCGGAAACCCGATGACGCCGGCAAGGGGCAGCGGCGCAGTCATCCGTCGATATCCTTTCGCCGCGTCAAGACATCCAGAAGTTCCAGCAAGGGCAGTCCCAGAATCGCGAAATAATCGCCCTCGATCCATGAAAACAGTCGGATTCCAGGGCCTTCGATCTGATAACAACCAACGCTGTGGCGCAGATCATCCCAGTTCTGCGCGAGATACGCGGTCAAAAACCCATCCGAAAAATTGCGCATCGTCATCCGCGCAGTCGCTGTTCGCCGCCAGACCGGCTGCCCCCGATAATAGAGGACGGCCGCTGAAATCAGCCGATGAGTCGATGCGCGCAGCCGTTCAAGCTGCCGGCGCGCGGCATCGGGGCTGTCGGGCTTCGACAGGATCGCCCCATCAAGCTCCAGGATCTGATCGCAGCCCAGAACCAGCGATTCAGGGTACTTGATTGCAATCTTGCGGGCCTTGTTCTCGGCCAGCGCATCAGCAATGTCGCTGCCGGATGCGCCGTCGGCAAGGAGTGATTGGCGCAAGCTCTCCTCATCGATGCGCGCCGGCACGACATCGATTTCGACTCCGGCATTGCGCAGCATCGCCGCGCGGGTTTCGGAACCGGAAGCCAGGATGAGGACAGACATGGGGATAAGCCTGCGTGAACGGGTGGGGCCACGGTGGGCAAACGGCGCGATGGTGTTGAATCGCGCGCAATTGCCCAAGATGTCAAGAACCAGCGCACAGTTATCCCCGGTGGACGAGACATGTCTGCGCGTCTGGGACAAACCCGGATCATCGCTCAGCTTGGCGACCTTTGATCGAACAATATATTGAAAAATATTGGTAATTTTTCATTTCAGACGCCGGGAACGCTGTGCGTATGTCTGGGGATGAAAAAGTGATCCAGATATCCATAGCCCCTACATCATCCTCTTTCATTCTATAATTCTTTATTTATTGATTAGGGCGAAAGGCGGTGACACATGCTCTCGGACTGGTATTTCTGGATCAAGGCGTTTCACATCATGTCGGTGATCGCGTGGATGGCGGGGCTGTTTTATCTGCCGCGCCTTTACGTCTATCATGTCGAACGCAGTGGCAGCGACGAACCTGCGCGGACATTGATGATCATGGAAGAAAAGCTTCTTCGGGTGATCATGAATCCGGCCATGATCTCAACCTGGCTGTTCGGGCTGTTGCTGGCGGCAACACCCGGCGTCATCGCCCTTGATGCGATCTGGGTCTGGACCAAGCTCATGGGCATTCTGGGCATGACATGGTTTCACATGTGGCTGGCCGGGCAGCGTCGGCAGCTGGCGACGGAGTCACCCCGTTTGACCGGTCGCCGCTATCGCATGATGAACGAGGTGCCGACCGTGCTGATGGTGGTGATCGTCCTGTCGGCCGTGATCAAGTTCTGAAAAGCGCACATAGTTACGTTGACTCTGGCAAAAATTGCGCTTATGGCCTCGCCTCACCATGCTGTCCGGCGTGGGTGCTTCCCGCTTTCATATTCGTTGACCCAGCGCCATCGCGCTCAGGAGGTCTTTCCATGACCACGGACCGTTTGAACCTTTCCGATCTCAAGGCCCAGACCCCGGCCGCCCTTCTGGCGATGGCCGAGGAGCTGGAGATCGAGAACGCACCGTCGATGCGCAAGGGCGAGATGATGTTCTCGATCTTGAAAGAGCGCGCCGAAGAAGGCTGGGAAGTGTCGGGCGATGGCGTCCTGGAGGTTCTTCAGGACGGATTCGGATTCTTGCGGTCCACCGAGGCCAATTATCTGCCAGGCCCCGACGATATTTATGTCTCGCCTGACATGATCCGGCAGTTCTCGCTGCGGACCGGCGATACCGTCGAAGGCGTGATCCAGGCACCTGCCGAGAACGAGCGCTATTTCGCGCTGACACGGGCCACCCGCATTAACTATGACGAACCTGAAAAGGCCCGTCACAAGGTTCATTTCGACAACCTCACGCCGCTCTATCCCGACGAGCGTCTGCGCATGGAAATCGAGGATCCGACGATCAAGGATCGCTCGGCGCGGGTGATCGACATCGTCTCGCCACTGGGCAAGGGTCAGCGCGCGCTGATCGTCGCCCCGCCTCGGACCGGCAAGACCGTTTTGATGCAGAACATTGCGCATTCGATCGCAAAGAACCATCCGGAATGCTATCTGATCGTGCTTCTGATCGACGAGCGTCCGGAAGAAGTGACGGATATGCAGCGCAGCGTGAACGGCGAGGTCGTGTCATCGACCTTTGACGAGCCTGCATCGCGGCACGTGGCGGTGGCGGAAATGGTGATCGAAAAGGCCAAGCGCCTCGTTGAACACAAGCGCCATGTCGTCATCTTGCTGGATTCGATCACGCGGCTTGGCCGCGCCTTCAACACGGTGGTGCCGTCTTCGGGCAAGGTGTTGACCGGGGGCGTCGATGCCAATGCCCTGCAGCGACCGAAACGATTCTTCGGTGCCGCGCGTAACATTGAGGAAGGCGGATCGCTGACCATCATCGCAACCGCGCTCATCGACACCGGCAGCCGAATGGACGAAGTCATCTTCGAAGAGTTCAAGGGCACCGGGAACAGCGAGATCGTGCTGGATCGCAAGGTCGCCGACAAACGCGTGTTCCCGGCGATCGATATCCTGAAGTCCGGCACCCGCAAGGAAGAGTTGCTGGTCGATCGTTCCGATCTGAACAAGACCTTCCTGTTGCGTCGCATCATGAACCCGATGGGTACGACCGAAGCAGTCGAATTCCTGATATCGAAGATGAAGCAGACCAAGAGCAACGCCGACTTCTTCTCATCCATGAATACCTAGGCGTCACGGCCATGGATACGATCGTCGCACTGGCCACGGCGCGCGGGCGCGCCGGTGTTGCTGTTGTCCGGGTTTCGGGCGCCGAGGCGATGACTGTCTGTGCCGCGATCGCCGGCAGCGTCCCACCGCCGCGGTGCGCGACGCTGTGTCGTTTGCGCGACCGCCAGGGCGATACGCTCGACCAGGGCCTCGTGCTTGTTTTCGAGGCGGGCAAGAGCTTTACCGGCGAGCCGGTTGTCGAATTTCAAACCCACGGCAGCCCGGCCATTATTGCGGCGCTGATCCGCGAGATTCTTGAAATTCCTGGCGTTCGGGCAGCCGAAGCCGGGGAGTTCACGCGGCGGGCATTTGACGCCGGGCGGATCTCGCTGACCGAGGTTGAGGGGCTTGCCGATCTTCTGGAAGCCGAGACCGAGGCGCAGCGCAAACTGGCGCAGAAGGTGTTCGACGGAACCGCAGCGCGGTTGGCCGAGACGTGGCGCGACGGGCTTTTGCAGGCCGTTGCCATGCTGGAAGCCGCGATCGACTTTTCCGACGAGGAGATACCTGATGATCTGCTGCGGCATGTGCGCCCGCCGCTTGAAACGGTAAAAGACGCGATTTCCCGCCAGATTGCGGGTCGTCAGGCATCAGAGCGTATTCGCGAAGGATTCGAGGTCGCCATCGTCGGTGCCGTGAACACTGGTAAATCGACATTGTTGAACGCCCTGGCCGGGCGTGATGCGGCGATCACCTCGGAAACTGCGGGAACAACGCGCGATGTGATCGAGGTTCGCATGGATATCTCGGGCCTTCCGGTGACGCTGATCGACACTGCCGGTCTGCGCGAGACCGCGGACGAGGTCGAGCAGATCGGTATTGCCCGTGGGCGCGCGCGCGCCAGCGCCGCGGATCTCAGGGTGTATCTGATGGCCAGCCCGAACGATGTTGTCGCGCGGGAATCCCAGGACGATATCGTTCTGTTGTCCAAGGCAGATCTTTGGAATTGTCCGGGTATTTCGGGCAAGAGCGGGGCCGGCATTCCTGCGCTTCTTTCCGGGATCGAGGAGCGACTGGCGACCCGCGCCTCAGGTTCTTCGGTGTTTTCAAGAGAGCGCCATTTCGATAAGCTGCGACGGGCTGAGGTTCATCTCGGTGCGGCGCTGGCTGCACTTGATCGTGGCGAGTTTGGCTGGGAGATTGTCTCGGATGACATTCGCGCCGCAATTCGCAGCCTTGACGGGATCATCGGCCGCATTGATGTCGAGGATGTACTGGGGCGGATCTTCTCGTCTTTTTGCATCGGCAAGTAGGGAGCGTTTCACGTGAAACAATTCGACGTCATCGTGATCGGCGGTGGCCATGCCGGTGTCGAGGCCGCGCATGCCGCCGGACGGCGCGGTGCGCGCACCGCGCTTGTCACATTCAGCGCGTGTGATCTGGGCGTGATGTCCTGCAACCCGGCGATCGGGGGCTTGGGGAAGGGGCACCTGGTCCGGGAGATCGACGCGCTGGACGGTGTCATGGGTCTTGCCGCCGATTTCGCCGGAATCCAGTTTCGACTGCTGAACCGATCGCGCGGGCCCGCGGTTCAGGGACCGCGAACGCAGGCCGACCGCGCGCGATACCGCAGCTTCGTTTTGGGGCACATGCAGCAGGCAGAGCGTGTCACAATAATCGAGGCCGAAGTGACCGACTTGGTTGTTGAGGCCGATCGCATTGCCGGCGTGGAAACGGCCGACGGGCAGCGGATCCTTGCGTCCGCCGTTGTTCTGACATCCGGAACCTTTCTGCGCGGCGAGATTCATATCGGGGACGAACGAATACCGGCGGGCCGACAGGGTGCCAGGTCATCACTTCGTTTGGCGAGTCGACTGGAAGAAATCGCGCATTCAATTGGCCGATTGAAGACTGGCACGCCGGCGCGGCTGAGCGCGCAGACGATCGACTGGGCGCGGATCGGGCGACAGGCGGCCGATGCGGACCCGGTAATGCTGTCCTTTCTGAGCTCAGGACCAGCCGCGCGGCAAATTGCATGCGGGGTCACCCAAACCAATCGACAAACGCACGAGATCATCGCCGCGAACCTTCATCGTTCCGCGATGCGTTCGGGCAACATCTCGGGCATCGGGCCGCGATATTGTCCGTCGGTCGAGGATAAGATCACCCGTTTCGCGGACAAGGAGTCGCACAACGTCTTTCTGGAGCCTGAGGGGCTCAATGACGACACGGTTTATCCCAACGGCGTTTCGACATCGCTTCCCCGCGAGGTTCAGGAGGCGTTTCTACGAACGATTGTCGGGCTGGAAGACGTGAGGATCCTGCAATACGGTTACGCGATCGAGTATGATTTTCACGACCCACGAGGGCTGTTCAAGACCTTGCAAAGCCGCGCCCTGACCGGGCTCTTTCTGGCGGGCCAGATCAACGGCACGACCGGCTATGAAGAGGCTGCCGCACAAGGGCTGGTGGCGGGTCTGAATGCTGCCGCTCTGGCGCTTGGGCTTGATGAGGCCCTCTTTTCGCGCGCCGACAGCTATATTGGGGTCATGATTGACGACCTGACCAGCCGCGGCGTCCAGGAGCCCTATCGCATGTTCACCTCGCGCGCCGAATTTCGCCTGTCGCTGCGGATGGACAATGCCGATCAGCGGCTGACACCCATCGGCCTGTCCCTCGGTTGTGTCGGTCAGCGCCGGGAACGCGCCTTTTTGGAGAAAATGAACCGGCTCGATGCGCTGCGGATCCGTTTGAAAGACCATACCGTTGCGCCCGCCGTCTTGCAGGAAAACGGCATCACCGCCCCGTCGAACGGGTCCCGGCGCAGTCTCTATGATTTGCTGACATTGAGCGGGGTTGATGAGCACGATGTCCTGCGGCTTGAGTCCAGCTTGCGTGATGCGCCGGCCGAGGATCTTGCCCAGATCAAGCGCGAGGCAGTCTATGCGCCTTATGTCGCGCGGCAGAACGCGGATGCCGCGATGCTCAGGCGCGACGAATCACTGACCATTCCGGCCGATATCTCCTATGACACCATACCTGGCCTGTCGAACGAGCTTCGGGCAAAGCTCAAGGCGTCTCGCCCAGACGATATTGCCCAAGCCGTGAAAATCGATGGCATGACACCAGCGGCTATTGTCCTGCTGGTGTCCTGGTTACGGCGTGGGGCCGCCGTGCATGAACGCTCGGCATGATCTCCAAGCAGCGGGGCTGCGTGTTTCACGTGAAACACTCGAGTCTCTGGAGGCCTTCAGCGCACTTCTCTTGCGTTGGTCCGGCAAGATCAATCTGATTTCGCCAGGAACGCAAAATGCGGTCTGGTCGCGGCATATCCTGGATTCCGCGCAGCTTTTCAACCTGGGCGCTGTCCATGGCGGCGTATGGTGCGACCTTGGCGCGGGCGGTGGTTTGCCCGGTGCGGTCGTTGCGATCATCGCGCGTGAGCGTGATCCGAATCTGCGGTTTCATCTTGTTGAAAGCGATGCTCGCAAGGCTGCGTTTCTCAGGATCGTCGTGTCGGAGCTGACGTTGAATGCCGCGGTCCACCACGCCCGGGCCGAGGTGTTGAAACCGCTTGCTGCAAATATCGTTTCGGCTCGCGCGCTCGCCCCGCTGGATCGTCTGCTGGGGCTTGTGCAACGGCATCTTCGCGCGGAGGGTGTCGCGCTGCTTCCAAAGGGGCGCCGTCATGCGGCCGAGATCGAAACCGCACGAAGGGCTTGGGATTTCGATGTCGAGCCTGTAAGCAGTATCGCAGAGGCAGAGGGGCGGATCCTGGTTGTTCGGAACATCCGCCGGAAAACGGGAACGGGCTGACATGAAAATCGTGGCGATAGCCAACCAGAAAGGCGGGGTGGCCAAGACAACGACGGCAATCAACCTTGCCGCGGCCCTTGCCGAACAGGGGCGCAAGGTGCTTCTGGTCGATGTCGATCCGCAAGGGAACGCCTCGACCGGCATGGGGGTCGGGGTCGGCCAGCGGTCGGCGACGGTTTACGACCTGCTTGTCGGCGAGGCGTCCGAGCGCGACGTCATCGTCGCAACGCAGACGCCTGGCGTTGACATCATCCCCTCGACGACCGAGCTTTCTTCATCGGACGTTCAGCTGTTCAGCCTAAACAAGCGCAGCTTTTTGCTTCGCGATGCGATCCGGCGCCCGGAGATGCGCGCCCTGGCATATGATTTTGTCCTGATCGATTGCCCGCCCTCGTTGAACCTGCTGACTGTCAATGCCCTGGTGGCTGCGGATTCGGTTCTGGTGCCGCTTCAAAGCGAGTTTTTCGCGCTTGAAGGGTTGTCGCAGCTGATGCTGACGATCCGCGAGATTCGGCAAACCGCGAACCCGGACCTGCGGGTCGAGGGAGTCTTGCTGACCATGCACGATCAGCGAAACAACTTGTCACAGCAAGTTGAGCGCGACGCTCGCGATACGCTGGGCAAACTGGTGTTCCAGACCGTAATTCCCCGCAACGTCCGCCTGAGTGAAGCCCCCTCTTTTGCCATGCCAGCGCTGATGTATGATTCCGAATCGAAAGGGTCCAATGCGTATCGCGCGCTGGCAATGGAATTTCTGGCAAACAACGCCGCCTGAAAGGAACAGCAGATGACCGAACGCAAGAATGAACGGCGCGGCCTTGGGCGAGGGTTGTCGGCGCTCATGGCCGAGGTTGGTGCAGATACGTCATTTGCCGACGGGAGCGTGGCACAGGATGACCCCGCTGAGCGGTTGGGCGTGCGCTCTGTCCCGATCGAGCAACTGCGCGCCAATCCAAATCAGCCTCGCCGCCATTTCGATGCCGATCGCATGGCGGAACTGGTCGAATCGATCCGCGAAAAGGGAATCATTCAACCGTTGATCGTGCGTCCATACGACGGACAAGAGGCGCATTTCGAGATCGTGGCGGGCGAACGGCGATGGCGTGCTGCTCAGGCAGCGCGGCTGCATGAAATACCTGTGATCGTCAAGGAATTCTCGGATTCCGAGGTTCTCGAAATCGCCATTGTCGAGAATATTCAGCGCGCCGATCTGAGCCCGATCGAAGAGGCGCAGGGCTACAAGGCCCTGATGGATCGGTTCGGGCACACGCAGGAACGTATTTCCGAGGCGCTGGGCAAAAGCCGTAGTTATATCGCAAATCTATTGCGCCTGCTGACCTTGCCCGAAGAGGTTCGCGAGATGCTCGCCTCGGGCGCGCTGTCGGTGGGCCACGCGCGGGCGCTGATTACTGCGCCGGACCCCGTCGCGCTTGCCCGCAAGGTCATCCAGGGCGGGCTTTCGGTGCGTCAGACCGAGGCGCTGGCCCGCAAGGTCCATACGCCGCGGCAAAAAACGGAATCGCATGGATCGGGGGGCAAGGATTCCGACACTCGTGTGCTGGAAGAAGACCTGTCAGCCAATCTTGGGATGTCGGTCGTGATCGATCACCGCACCGGCGGCGAAGGCCATGTCACGATTCGCTATAAGACCCTGGAACAACTGGATCAACTTTGCCAGTTGCTGTCGCAGGTCCGGTGATTGAGCCTAAAGCAGCCGCCTGAGGACCGAATTCAGGACGATACGCCCCTGCTGCGTAACCCCGATGCGGTCGCCGTCGACCCAAAGATGACCGGACTCCTGCAACTCTGCCACGGCGTTAACATCCGGCGCCCCGCCGAGTGCGCAAAGGCGCGCCATGTTGCTGCCCTCGCGCAGACGCAGGCTCATCATGAGGTACTCTGCCTTCTGATCCTGCGAATCGAGAGCCTGGGGGTCAAGCTCGCCGGTTCCGCTGGATTCGACCTGGTCGAGCCAGGCACCGGGCATGCGGACCGACTGCCGCGCCTGGCGCTGGCCGTTCACGGTTAACCGGCCATGCGCACCCGGACCGACACCCAGGTAATCGCCATAGCGCCAGTAGATCAGGTTGTGCCGGCTTTCCTGACCGATTTCGGCATGGTTAGACACCTCATAGGCCGGCAGGCCGGCGGCATCGCAGATGTCCTGGGTTGCCAGATACATGTCGGCGGCATGATCGTCGTCCGGAAGGCCACGCAAGCCGCCGCGCTTGTAGCGATCGCCGAACGCCGTGCCATCCTCGATCGTCAGTTGATAGAGCGACAGGTGCGTTGGCTTCATGTCGAGCGCAGCGCGCAATTCCTGGCGCCACTGCGAGAGCGTCTGGTGCTGGCGGGCATAGATCAGATCGAGGCTGGTGCTGGGGAAGATCGTGCGCGCAAGTTCGTATGCCGCGATCCCCTCGCTGACGCTGTGCAGGCGGCCAAGGCGGCGCAGGTCGCCATCGTCAAGTGCCTGAAGACCGACGGAAAGGCGGTTCACGCCTGCGTCGAAATAGCCCCGAAACCGACCAGCGTCGGCCGAGGTGGGATTGGCCTCTAGCGTGATTTCAGGTTGATTGGCCCTCGGCCAAAGTGAAAAGATGCAATTCAGAACCTCCGCCACCAGATCCGGCGGCATGAGCGACGGGGTGCCCCCACCGAAAAAGACTGTGCTGACAACGCGCTCGCCGGTCAACCTGCGCATTCGCCTCAGCTCGCTGCTGTAGGCCCGCGCCCAGCGTGCATGATCGACTGACCCGGCGACATGGCTGTTGAAGTCGCAATAGGGGCATTTGGCCTGACAGAACGGCCAATGCACGTAGACTCCGAAGCCTCCGGCCTCCCAGTCCGCCATGGCCGCCTGTTTCACGTGAAACACTTCGTTCGCAGCGCGCGGATCGCCCTGAATCGATGGCTCACACGGTTTTTTTCATCTGCCGACATCTCGGCAAAGGTGCGGCTGTCGCCTTCGGGCACGAACATCGGGTCAAAGCCGTGACCATCCTTGCCGCGCACGGGCCAGGTAAGAGCCCCTTCAACCGCGCCCTCGAACACCTGTTCATGACCATCGGGCCAGGCCAGGACTAGGGTGCACCGGAACCGTGCGTGCCAGGGCTTTGGCGCATTGGCGGCCAGCAGGGCATCGTGAACCCGGAGCATGGCAAGGGAAAAATCGCGCCCGCCGGGCGTTTCGGCCCAGTCCGCGGTATAAACGCCGGGCGCACCGTCGAGCGCGTCGACCTCCAGCCCGCTGTCGTCGCCCAGCGCGATCAGGCCGGATGCCTTGGCGGCATAATGGGCCTTGATGCGGGCGTTGCCCAGAAAGCTGTCTTCGGTTTCATCGGGCTCGGCAAGGCCCAGGGTGGACGATGACACCACCGACACGCCGGTCTGGGCAAGCATGGCGCGCATCTCGTCCAGTTTGCCGGCGTTATGGGTCGCAATCAGCAGCGTTTCGCCGTCGAACCTGCGCATCACACAGCAGCCTTTTGTGCCTGCACAAGCTGCGCGACACCGGCTTGCGCAAGATCCATCAGCTGATCCATCTGCGGGCGCGAAAACACCGAGCCCTCGGCCGACATCTGCACCTCGATCAGCCGATCGCTGCCCAGCATCACGAAATTCCCGTCAACCCCGGCTTCGCTATCCTCATCATAATCAAGGTCCAGAACAGGCTGACCGGCGTAGAATCCGCAAGACACCGCTGCGACGTGATCGACGATCGGGTCGCTGGTCACGAGACCTGCCTTGAGCAGCCGGTTGACGGCAAGACGCAACGCGACCCAGCCGCCGGTGATGGCCGCGCAGCGGGTGCCGCCATCGGCCTGGATCACATCGCAATCCACGGTGATCTGGCGCTCGCCCAGCGCCACGCGATCAATGCCGGCGCGCAAGGATCGGCCTATAAGACGTTGAATTTCAACTGTTCTTCCTGTCTGCTTGCCAGATGCCGCTTCGCGACGGTTGCGTGTCGTCGTGGCACGCGGCAGCATGCCGTATTCCGCAGTGACCCAGCCCTGGCCTGTGTTCTTCAGAAACGGAGGCGTGCGGTCTTCAAGCGAGGCGGAGCACAGTACATGCGTGCCACCCATCCTGATCAGGCACGAGCCTTCGGCATGCCGCATCACATCGGTCTCAATTGAAACCGGGCGCAGTTCGTCTAGCTTTCGTTGTGACGGACGCATGGCCACCCTCGTTTTGCAAAGCCTCCAGATACATGGCGACCCATTGCATATGCAACCCGCATTGACGATATGCAAAGGACGGACTAACCAAACCGTGACGGACAGAACAGGGCCATGTCGGAATCGCGCCAGTTGCTGCAGGAAATGAACGAACGGTCGCGCGAGGTCTTTCGCCGGGTGGTCGAATCGTATCTTGCGACCGGGGCCCCCGTCGGATCGCGCACGCTGACTCGCGATTTCAGTGAAAAGGTTTCGGCGGCAACCATCCGAAACGTCATGCAAGATCTGGAATATCTTGGTCTGCTGGACAGTCCGCATGTTTCGGCCGGGCGCATACCGACCCAACAGGGCCTGCGCATATTTGTTGATAGCCTGCTTGAGGTCGATCCCGTTACCGCGGCCGATCGTGAGATGCTGGATGCGACCCGCGGCACAAACGAACGCGATCTTACCACACTGCTGGACCGGGTGGGCCATGCGCTGTCGTCCATCACGCATGGCGCCAGCCTGGTTCTGGCCCCCAAACATGAGGCGGCGATCAAGCATATTGAGTTCGTTTCCCTGGCGGCAGATCGGGCGCTGGTGGTGCTGGTGTTTGCCGATGGTCATGTCGAGAATCGCGTGTTCATTCCACAACCCGGCCTGACCCCGTCAGCCATGCGCGAGGCCGCGAACTTTCTGAACGCGATGGCAGCCGGCCTGACGCTGGGCGAATTGCGCCAACGCATGACCAACGAGATCCGCAACCGCCGGCAAGAGATCGACACACTGGCCTCGGACCTGGTCGAACGCGGGCTTGCGCTGTGGGAAAACGAAGGCGACACGCATGAACGTTTGATCGTGCGCGGACGGGCAAATCTGCTGGATCAGACCGAGGGCGACAGCCTGACCCGCATACGCGAGTTGTTCGAGGATCTGGAACGCAAGCGCGACATCGCCGAGTTTCTTGAGCTGACCGAGCGTGGCGAGGGCGTGCGCATTTTTATCGGTTCCGAGAACAAGCTTTTCTCGCTGACGGGTTCCACTCTGGTGGTTTCTCCTTATATGAACGCTGACCGCAAGATTGTCGGCGCGGTCGGCGTGATTGGCCCCACACGGCTGAATTTCGGCCGAATCGTGCCGATCGTCGATTACACGGCCCAGCTCGTCGGGCGCATGCTTGGCGAACTGGGATCTGAGTGAACCGAGGAAGACATGGCACAGCCGCAAGACATTCAGAACACGGATCCATCCGACCCGCAGACCGAAGCGCCCGAGACGCCCGAAAGCCCTGAGTCGGCCGATCCGGTACAGGCGCTTGAGCAAGCGCAAGCCGCGTTCGAGGCTGAACGCGCCGAGATGCGCGACCGGCTCATGCGGGCACTGGCCGATCTGGAAAACACCCGCAAACGGGCCGAGAAAGACCGGCGCGAAGCCGCGATGTACGGCGGCGCCAAGCTCGCGCGCGACCTGTTGCCCGTGTATGACAATCTCAATCGCGCCCTGTCGGTGATCAACGACGATGTGCGCGGGCAGGCACAGGGTCTGGTCGAAGGGGTTGAACTGACCCTGCGCGAATTGCTGAACGTCATGGGCCGCCACGGGATCGAGCGCGTTTCACCCCAAGTGGGCGATCCATTCGACCCGCATCTGCACGAAGCCATGTTCGAGGCCCCGGTGCCCGATACCAGCGCGGGCCAGATCATTCAGGTCATGGCGGATGGTTTTCGCCTGCATGAACAACTGCTGCGTCCCGCGCAAGTCGGCGTATCGTCAACGCCCGCCGGGTGACTCGCGTTCGCCTTCGGCCATGAGCGCGTGCAGATCATAAAGCAGCGCCAGTGCGTCACGGGGGCTGAGAGCGTCGGGATGCACAGATTTCAGGCGCTCTTCGACGGCCGAGGTCCTGACCGGTGTCGGTTTTTGCGCGGGCGCGGCTGAAAACAGGGGTAGATCGTCGATCAGCGCCTTGGGGCCGCGTTGGCTTTCGGCGCCGCGTTCCAGCATCGCCAGAACATCGCGCGCGCGCTCGATCACCGGGGCGGGCAGGCCCGCCAGCCGCGCGACCTGCACCCCGTAGGACCGATCGGCCGCGCCGCGCCGCACCTCGTGCAGAAAGATCACGTCGCCTTCCCATTCGCGCACGGCGACGGTCGCGTTGCGCACGCCGTCCAGCCGGTCGGCCAGCGCCGTCATCTCATGGTAATGAGTGGCAAACAGTGCGCGGCAGCGATTTGCCGCATGCAGATGTTCCAGCACCGCCCAGGCGATGGACAGCCCGTCATAGGTGGCCGTGCCGCGCCCGATTTCATCCAGGATGACAAAGGCGCGATCATCGGCCTGGTTCAGGATCGCCGCGGTTTCAACCATTTCGACCATGAAGGTCGAGCGCCCCCGCGCCAGGTCGTCCGACGCCCCGACGCGGCTGAACAACTGGCTGACCATGCCGATATGCGCCGATTGCGCGGGCACGAAGCTGCCGGCCTGCGCCAGCAATGCGATCAGCGCGTTCTGGCGCAGGAAGGTCGATTTACCGGCCATGTTCGGCCCGGTGACAAGCCAGATCGCCGCACCGTCGCCCTGCGGGCTGAGGTCGGTGTCATTCGCGACAAAGGATTGTCCGTTCTGTGCCAGGGCTTGCTCAACGACCGGGTGCCGCCCGGCCGTGACGGCAAAGCTGCGGCTGTCATCAACCTGCGGGCGCGACCAGTCGCGCAACCGTGCAAGCTCGGCCAGGCCCGCGCCGGTGTCGATTTCGGCCAGCGCGCGGGCAGCGCCGTGCACGGGCCCGGCCGCATCCAGAACGGCGGCGCGCAGGGTTTCGAACAGGCGCTTTTCGATCTCAAGGGCGCGGCCGCCAGCATTGAGAATGCGGGTTTCCATTTCGGACAGCTCGACGGTCGTGAAACGGACCTGGTTTGCCGTGGTCTGTCGGTGGATGAACCGTTCCGACAGCGGCGGCGAACGCATCTTGTCGGCATGGGTCGCGGTGGTTTCGATGAAATAGCCAAGAACGTTATTGTGCTTGATTTTCAATGCATTGATACCGGTCTCGGCAATATAGTCGGCTTGCATGGCGGCGATCACGCCGCGCCCCTCGTCGCGCAGGCGCCGCGCCTCGTCAAGGTCGTCATCGACCCCTGCCGCGATGAACCCGCCGTCGCGCGCCAGCAGTGGCGGGTCGGCCACCAGCGCGGTTTCAAGGCGTTCTGTCAGTGCCTCATGCCCGACCAGCGCCATCGCGGCCTCGGTCAACAGCGGGGGCACATCGGCCTCGGCCAGGATCGCCGCGATCCGTCCCGCGCCCGCCAGCCCATTGCGCAGCATTGCCAGGTCGCGCGGGCCGCCCCGGTCCAGCGACAGCCGCGACAGCGCGCGGTCCATGTCGGGCACCTGTTTCAGCGCAGCGCGCAGGTCGGCGCGCAGAGTGTCATTCTCGGCCAGGGCGGAAACCGCGGCCAGTCGGTCCTGTATCGCGGCCAGATCGCACGACGGGCTGGAGATCCGGCGCTCCAGCAGACGGGCGCCGGCGGCGGTCACGCTCATGTCGATGGCGGCCAGCAGCGTGCTTTCGCGCCCGCCGCCCATGGCTTGCGTCAGTTCCAGGCTGCGGCGGGTCGCGGCGTCGATCTGCATCACGGCGCCCGCGTTCTCGCGCACCGGCGGGCGCAGCAGCGGCATTTGCCCGCGCTGGGTCAGGTCCAGGTATTCGACCAGTGCACCCAGCGCCGACAGGTCCGCCCGGCCAAACTGGCCGAACCCCTCAAGCGATGAGACACCGAACAGGGCGCAGAGCCGCTTTTCGGCGCCCGTACTGTCGAAACTGGCCCGCGCAAGGCCCGAGACGGCAAGCCCGAATTCACCTGCAAGATCGTCGAAATCAGGCTCTGATCCCGCCAAAACGACCAATTCGCGCGGCGCCAGCCGCGCCAGCTCGGGCGTCAGCCGGACGCGCGGGCAGGGCATCACGCGCAACTCGCCGGTCGAAATGTCAGCCCAGGCCAGCGCCCCCTCGTCGCGCACCATAGCGAACGCGGCCAGAAAGTTGTGCCGCCGTGCCTCAAGCAAGGATTCCTCGGTCAGGGTGCCGGGGGTGACCAGCCGCACCACATCGCGCTTGACCACCGATTTCGAGCCGCGCTTCCTGGCCTCGGCCGGATCTTCCAGCTGTTCGGCGATTGCCACGCGAAACCCCTTGCGGATCAGGGTCAGCAGATAGCCCTCGGCCGAATGCACCGGCACGCCGCACATGGGAATATCCGCGCCCTGGTGCTGCCCGCGTTTGGTCAGCGCGATGTCCAGCGCCGCCGCCGCCGCGACGGCATCGTCAAAGAACATCTCATAGAAGTCGCCCATCCGGTAGAACAGCAGCGCATCGGGGTTTTGCGCCTTGATCTCCAGAAATTGCGCCATCATCGGCGTGACATTGGCGTCCTGCGCGCTCATGCCTGTCTCCCTGCCCCTGCGGCCGCGACCCTACAAAACCGCATGCGCGGCGAAAAGCCGTATTTCGGCGCGGTTGTTCCGGCCGGGCGGTGGCGCTAAGGAGTAGGAAGCGGTGAGGAGCGCCAGATGACCAAGAAGAACAAGTTTACCCCCGAAGAGGCGCTCGCCTATCATTTCGAACCCGTCCCCGGAAAGCTGGAGCTTGTCGCCTCAAAGCCGATGGCGACGCAGCGCGACTTGTCGCTGGCCTATTCGCCGGGCGTCGCCATCCCGGTCGAGGAAATCGCGCGCGATCCGGGGTTGGCCTATGACTACACGACCAAGGGCAACATGGTTGCCGTGATCTCGAACGGCACCGCGATCCTTGGCATGGGCAATCTGGGCGCGCTGGCCTCGAAGCCGGTGATGGAGGGCAAGGCCGTCCTGTTCAAGCGGTTTGCCGACGTGAACGCCATCGACATCGAGCTGGATACCGAGGACGCCGACGAGATCATCCGCGCGGTCAGCCTGATGGGGCCCAGCTTTGGCGGGATCAACCTTGAAGACATCAAGGCGCCCGAGTGTTTCATCATCGAACAGCGGCTGAAGGAAATCATGGATATCCCCGTGTTCCATGACGACCAGCACGGCACGGCGGTCATCTGTGCGGCCGGACTTATCAACGCGCTGGAACTGAGCGGCAAGGCGCTGGCCGATTGCCGGATCGTTCTGAACGGCGCGGGCGCGGCCGGCATCGCCTGTATCGAGTTGCTCAAGTCGATGGGCGCGCGGCATGAGAATTGCATCGTCTGCGACACCAAGGGCGTGATCTGGCAGGGCCGCACCGAAGGGATGAACCAGTGGAAGTCGGCGCATGCGATCAAGACCGACCTGCGCAGCCTGCAAGAGGCGATGGTGGGCGCCGACGTGTTCCTGGGCGTATCGGTCAAGGGCGCGGTCACGCCCGAGATGATCGCCAGCATGGCCGACGATCCCGTCATCTTTGCCATGGCCAACCCCGACCCTGAGATCACGCCGGAAGAGGCCCACGCCGTGCGCGCCGATGCGATCATCGCCACCGGGCGGTCTGATTATCCCAATCAGGTCAACAATGTTCTGGGATTTCCGTATCTGTTTCGTGGGGCGCTGGATATTCATGCCCGTGCCATCAACGATGAGATGAAGATCGCCTGCGCCCGCGCCCTGGCCGAGCTTGCGCGCGAAGATGTGCCGGACGAGGTGGCCATGGCCTATGGCCGCAAGCTCTCTTTCGGGCGTGACTATATCATTCCCGCGCCTTTCGATCCGCGCCTGATCTATCGCATCCCGCCCGCCGTCGCCCGTGCCGGCATGGAAACCGGCGTCGCGCGGCGGCCGATCATCGACATGGAGTCCTATTCGCTGAACCTGAAATCGCGCATGGATCCGACCGCCAGCATCCAGCAAAGTCTGTTCGCGCGTGCCCGGCAGGCGCAGTCGCGCATGATCTTTGCCGAGGGCGATGACGAACGGGTGCTGCGCGCCGCCGTGTCCTATCAGCGCGCGGGGCTGGGAAAGGCGCTGGTCGTCGGCGTCGAGGATGACGTGCGCCGGCGGCTTGAGGTGACGGGTCTGGGCGACGCGGTGCGCGAGCTGCAAGTCGTGAACGCTGCCAATACACGCCATCTCGATGCCTATAAGTCGTTTCTTTACCAGCGGTTGCAAAGAAAGGGGTTTGATCTGCGCGACGTGCACCGCATGGCCACGCGCGATCGCCACATCTTTGCTGCGCTGATGTTGGCGCATGGCCATGGCGACGGGTTGATCACCGGCGCGACCCGGAAATCGGCGCTGGTGATGGACATGATCAACCACGTCTTTGCAGCCCGCGCGCAGGACGGGGCGGTGGGCGTGTCAGTCTTGCTGCACAAGGGGCGCATTGTGCTGATTGCCGATACGCTGGTGCACGAATGGCCCGATGAGAACGATCTGGCCGACATCGCCACCAAGGCCGCCGGCGTGGCGCGCAGCATCGGGTTGGAGCCCCGCGTGGCCTTTGTCAGCTTTTCGACCTTCGGGTATCCGGTGTCCGAGCGCGCCGAAAAGATGCACTGCGCCCCCGAAGTGCTGGATGCCCGCCAGGTCGATTTCGAATACGAGGGCGAGATGACTGTCGATGTCGCCCTGAACCCGGCCGCAGCGGCGCACTATCCGTTTTCGCGCCTGTCGGGGCCAGCCAATATCCTGGTGGTGCCGGCACGGCATTCCGCGTCGATCTCGGTCAAGTTGATGCAGGAAATGGCTGGGGCCACCGTGATCGGCCCGATCCTGACCGGGGTGTCCAAGCCGATCCAGATCTGCTCGACGGGGGCGACGGTGAATGACATTCTCAACATGGCGGTCATGGCCGCCGGCCGGATCGGCTGACTGGCGCCGGGCCGGTCACGTGCAACAGAAAGGCAAGGCGGGATGAACCCCGAAAAACCGCGAACCACGCATTTCGGCTTTCAGACGGTCGACGAGGGCCAGAAGGCCGGCATGGTGCATGGCGTCTTTACGCGCGTCGCGTCGAGATACGACGTGATGAACGACCTGATGTCGATGGGCATTCACCGGGTCTGGAAAGACGCGATGATGGATTGGCTGGCGCCCCGCCCCGGCCAGGCGCTGCTGGATGTGGCGGGCGGGACCGGCGACATTGCCTTTCGTTTTCTCAGGCGCGCTGGTGGGGGTGCCCACGCCACCGTTCTCGACATGACCGAATCGATGTTGATCGAGGGACGCAAACGCGCCGAAGCCGAGGACATGGCCGAATCGCTGGACTGGGTGGTCGGGGACGCAATGGCGCTGCCCTTTGCCGACGCCAGTTTCGATGTCTATACGATCAGCTTCGGCATACGCAACGTGACCCGGATCGCCGATGCGCTGCGCGAGGCTTATTGCGTGCTGCGCCCAGGCGGCCGGATCATGGTGCTGGAGTTCAGCCAGCTTCCCAGCCCCGCGCTGCAAAGGGCCTATGATCTCTATTCGTTCAACGTGATCCCGGCGATGGGGCAGGTCGTGGCGCAGGATCGAGAAAGCTATCAATATCTTGTCGAATCGATCCGCAAATTTCCCGATCAGGACAGCTTTGCCGCGATGATCCGGGATGCCGGGTTCGACCAGGTGAAATTCCGCAACCTGTCGATGGGGATCGCGGCATTGCATTCCGGCTGGAAGATCTGACGCATGCGCGGACCACATAACCTCTGGCGGCTGATCCGGACCGGCGCCACGTTCGAACGCACGGGCGCCATGGGCGAAGTGCTGGAGGCGATGAGGGCGCCGCCGCGGATGCGGCTGGCCGCGCGCGTTCTGGGCTGGCCCTTCAAGTTGCTGGGTCTGCGCGGCGATCCGGCGTTGCCGCCATTGGTGCGCGCGCTGACGGCGCTGGGCCCGGCCTATATCAAGTTCGGTCAGTCGCTGGCGACGCGCCCGGACATCGTCGGTGTCGAGCTGGCGGACCAGTTACGCTATCTCCAGGACCAGTTGCCGCCCTTTCCCTTGGCCGAGGCGCGAAAGCGCTTCGAATCCGAGATGGACATGCCGGTGGATTCGGTCTTTTCCAGTTTTTCGGAACCGGTCGCCGCGGCCTCGATCGCGCAGGTTCATCATGCGCGCCTGATCGCGACCGGCGACGAGGTCGCGGTCAAGGTGCTGCGTCCGGGGATCGAACGCGCCTTTCGCAAGGATATCGACGCGTTCTATTTTGCGGCCGGGATGATCGAATTCCTGCTGCCGTCGACCCGTCGGTTGCGGCCGCGGGACGTGATCGCCCATTTCGACAATGTTGTGCAGGGCGAACTGGACCTGCGGATCGAAACCGCATCGGCCGCGGAATTTGCCGCCAATACCGAAGGGGATGCGGGGTTCCAGGTGCCGCGCCCGATCTGGCACCTGTCAGGCCGCACGGTGATGACCCTGGGCTGGGCCGCGGGGGTTCCACTGGGTGACAATGCCGCGATCGACGCGCTGGGCGTTGACCGGGCCGAACTGTCGTCGCGGGTGTTGCGGCTGTTCCTGCAACATGCCATGCGCGATGGATTCTTTCATGCCGACATGCACCAGGGCAATCTGAAGGTGGCCGCGAACGGCGATCTGATCGCATATGATTTCGGGATCATGGGGCAGATCGACGAATACACCCGCCGTGTCTATGCCGAGATCCTCTATGGGTTCATCCGAAAGGATTACCGGCGCGTCGCCGAGGTGCATTTCGAAGCCGGCTATGTGCCGGCCGACCGCGATATCGACGAATTCGCGCGCGCCCTGCGCTCGGTCGGTGAGCCGATCTTTGGCATGGACGCAACGCGGATTTCCATGGCGCGGCTTCTGAATTACCTGTTCGAGGTGACCGAGCGCTTCGGGATGGAAACCCGGACCGAGCTGATCTTGCTGCAACGGACCATGGTTGTCGTCGAAGGGGTTGCGCGCTCGCTCAACCCGTCGATCAATATCTGGGAGGTCGCCCGCCCCGTGGTCGAGGATTACATCCGGCGCAGCCTTGGCCCGGCGGCGCTGGCGCACGATCTGGGCCGCGCGCTGCGCGTTCTCAGCCGGTTCGGCCCGCAACTTCCCGCAGCGTTGGAGGCGGCGCTGATTCGCCTGCGCAAGCCTGAGCCCGAGATTCGCCGCCGTGCCCCGGTGCATGCCGTCTGGTGGGTTTTTGCCGGTGCATTTGTCAGCATGGCGGGGTTCTGGGCCGGATACTGGGCGGGATTCTGGCTGGGATGAGTGCGGCCCCTGCCGGGGCCCCCGGCGTCCCACTATCCCGCGCCGGGTTGCCGGGCTTTCGGGCTTCCATGGGCCTTGTGACCGGCGCGCCCGGACACGGGGCGCGCGCGCGCGTCAAGACAGGGCGTCCAGCCCCTGCCCGGTCGTGGCGTCGTCGGGCGGGCGACGTAGCCCGCCGACGGTGCTGCTGTCTACCCGCATCCCGCCGGGCAGGACCAGTGCCACCATCCCGTCCTCGGCGCGCGCTTCAAGGACCGGCAGCCAGGCCGCAACCGGGCTTGTATCGACGACGGTTTCCCCGTCGCGCGATTCCAGTTCGAAGCGGTAGTGCCCGCTGGGTAACGGTGCGCCATCATCGTCCAGACCGGACCACCGGAAGCTGGTCGTGCCGGGCGGCAGCTCCACCGTCTCGACAACCGCATCATTGGCGTTGCGCACGATCAGGTGAACGCGGTCCGCACCCTGTGCGGGGTCGGGGGCGAGGTCGATCGGCGTGCCGTCGAAATGCGCGCCGCTGTCGATGCGCGCCTCCATGCCGATCCATCCGCCGATCTCGGCCATGCCGGTGCGCCCCAGCAACCCGGACAGAAGCTCATTGGTCTGGATCTGCTGCTCCACACCAGAAAACGTTGCCAGCTGCACCGCAAAATCGGTGGGCGCCATCGGGTTGAGCGGGTCCTGGTTGCGCATCTGGACGGTGAGCATGTTCAGAAAGGTCTGATAATCCTCGGACTGGCCCGGTGCCGATCCGAGTGGGGCGGGCGCGGGCGCCTGAGCTGTCAAGCTGTTTACCTGCATCATGGTTTCCCTATAGCCGAAGGTCGAGGTGATCGCGCGCCACGCCGGGCGCGGTGCTTGGGTTTGGTGCGACGGGTTCGGCGCCAACCGCCGCGTCCACGGCAGCCCCGTCGCGCCCTTGTTGTTCGCCCCTCGACCCCGGCGCGCCATTGTCGCCAAGTTGAAGCGACAGGCTGCCCAGGCCCATCTGGCGCAACTCCTGTTCCAGGAGGCCGATGTGCCGGCGGATCAGGTCCATCGTTTCGGGCCGTTCGGCGTTGACGGTCAGGGTCAGCCGGTTGTCACTGTCGTGCAGCCACATGTCGACCTTGCCCAGCTCGCCGGGCGACAGTGACAGTTCGAACCGGCCCTTGCCAAGCTGCGTGACTTGCGTGGCGATCTGGTGTGCCGTCTCGCGCCCCAGATCCGGCTGGCCACGCGCGCCTGCGATTTCGGGCTGTGGCGCAACCTGGGCCGGGGCCAGCGAAAGCGACAGCGTTGCATCGCCCCGAGGGCCCCGGCCCGAAGTGTCGATGCCCTCTGCAGCGGGCAGGTCAGTCAGCCGCGACATGTCTTGCGGGACCTGGCCGGGTGGTGGTGCAGGCGCGTGCGCCAGCGGCGGCGGAATTGGCGTCGCGCTGGGCGCTGGTGCCTGCGGCACGGACACCGCGGGGCTGCCATCGGAAGTGGCCCTGTCGGCGCGTCCCCCCTGTTCGCGGGGTGCAGGCGGTGTCACCAGGGGCCAGTGGGTCGCCTGGGTCATGGGGCGGCGTGGCTCTGCGCCCGCGACCAGCACAGCGGAGGCTTCGATTGCCGGCAATGCAGACCTGACCTGACCCGCGGCGTGCGGGGCACGTCCAAGGTCGACTGACGCCGCATTTGGCGCGGGGATTGTCCATTCCTGGCCGGGCCGGGGATGCTGCACGACAGGTTCCATTACCCAGGGCGTTACGGGTGTGGGGGAAGGCCCTGGCCGGGTTCCGCCCCAGACGTCCGGGCGCAAGGGGGGCTGTGCCAACGGTTCGTCAGGCGGCCCCCCATTGCCGGGAACGCCGCGCGTCACGGACGGTTCCGGCATCGCGGGTGGTGTGCCTGACTGTTCGACCTGCTGACCCGCTGCGCGCGTTGTGGCCGTCTTTCCGGCCTCTGCGGTGATGAGGAGGGTCTTTTCCATCGGAACCCGCGTGCGGTCGACCTCCTGTCGCGGCAATAGGGCCGAATCCCCCGGTGACGCCGTTTTCGGGGCGGATGGCCCGTCAGTCGAAACCGGCGCCGCAGAGGGCATGGCCGCATCGCGCGCCGACCCATCCCACGCGGGCGGTTCCAATGGATCAACCGAAGTGTCCGGAACCGGGGCTGCGTGATCGTGTTCTTGCCGGCCCGGATCCACGGCGGCGAGGGTGGGCAAGCGATGTGGCTGGGGGGCTGCGACGCCCGACGCGCGCATATTCGGCGAGGTCCCGTCGCGGGCGGCAGCGGCGACAGCGGGCGCGGATGCGGCTTTCGCGCTGGCGGGATCGTTGGGATGACGGTGCGAATCGGCCTGATCACCGGATGCGCCTTCTGACATCGGCGATCGGGGCGATGAACCTGCCGAATCACCCGCGACGGGCGCCGGCGCCCCTGACAGCGCCGCCAGAAGCCTTGCAAAAACGCCCCTCTGCGCCGGGGTCTGCGGAATTTCCATGCGGTTTTCAGGTGTTTGCGCGCCGGTTGCGCCGCCTGACAGATCGATCAGCATGCAAGGCCCCCGTGGCTGTTTGCGGTTCGGACCTGCCTAACACGCCGGTGGTTACCGCTTCTTTACCGGCAATGGCGATCATGCCCGGAACCGTATTCGAAACCGAGGAGGGCAGAATGCACATTCCTGCAGATTTATCGCCGGTACGGCCACCGGCACCCGCGCCATCGGCATTGCGTCAAAGCGCAGAGGCCCTGGAAACCGCGTTTCTGGCGCAGATGCTGAAATCCGCCGGAATTGGCCAACCGCCAGACAGCATGAACGGCGGCCCGGGCGAAGAGCATTTCGCCTCGTTCATGACCGAGGCCCATGCGCGCGCCTTGATGGCGCGCGGCGGTCTGGGACTGGCCGATCATGTCGAGCGTGCGTTGATGGCGCGCGGGCCGGAGACGGAGGCATGAGCGCGCTCAGGACGGATCTGCGCAGGCTGGCGCGCCTGCTGGATGAGGAGCGCGCGGCGCTTCGGACGCATGATCTGGATCGGATCGCGCGGCTGGAGGACCGCATGGCGAAGGCCGTCGACCGTCTGGAGGGGTATCCGCCCGATGCGCTGAAGGGCGAGGATGCGCCGCTGGTCTTGCGGCTTGCCCAGGACGCAAGCCGCAACCGGAAACTGATCGGCGCGGCGATGGCGGGCGTGCGCGATGCGCAGGCGATTCTGGCGCGCGCACGGGTGCCGCAGCGCCATGAAACCTATGCGCCCAATGGTGGCCGGCGACGACTCGATGCTGCGCCGGCCACGCTTGAGCGGCGACGATGATCGGCATTTGAAGGAATTGAGCCGTGGCAGAGAGGCAGTTGTTAAGCCCCTGTTCAATCTTCGCGGCGAGGCTGGGTATCGCACCGCAAAGGTGGCGCACCGCCCGATGATCCGGGTGGTCGCAGGTCCAGAAAGGGCTGTTCCGTTCGTTCAGAACGGCTTCTCCAATCGGCGTAAAGACGCCTTTGCATAAGGAATACGATATGTCCTCGATCATGACGAACAACGGCGCGATGGTTGCGCTGCAAACCATGAAGCAGATCAATGGCAGCATGAGCAAGGTGCAGGGCCAGATCTCGACGGGCCTGAAAGTGGGATCCGCCAAGGATAACGCAGCGACCTGGGCGATTTCGAAGGTCATGGAATCGGATGTGTCCGGCTTCAAGACCATCCAGGACAGCCTGTCCCTGGGCAGCTCGACCGTAAACGTGGCCCGAAACGCTGCGGAAACGACCGTGAAACTGCTGACCGAAATCAAGGAAAAGATCGTCGGCGCGCAGGAACAGAATGTCGATCGCGCCAAGATCCAGACCGATATCGACCAGTTGCGCGACCAGATCGGCGCGGTGGTCAGTTCGGCCCAGTTCAATGGCCTGAACATGGTCAACGGGCAAGCGCAGAACCCGGTTTCGATTCTCTCGTCGCTTGACCGGTCGGCGGGCGGCACCGTTCAGAGCGGGAAGATCGAAGTCTCGCTCGATACGACCAACCTCACCACGAATGTGGGCACCGCACTGACCGCCGCGGCGCATCCGGGCACCGGTGTCGCGCAAGCCATCGCCGACGGCGCCGACCTGACATTTGCCGCGGGCGACTTTGACTTTGCCGATGCCGGGGGGGCTGCCGGTGGCGCGGTGGCGCGGCGTTCGGGCGACATGACGGCGGCGCCGACCGGCGACGCTCTGGCCGCCGGCGACCGGGTCGAGCTGGATGTCGACGGCACCCGCGTTGCCTATACCGTGCGCGAGGGCGATGGCGGCTCGGCCGTGCTGGCTGGTTTGCGCAACCAGCTTGAGGCAGCGGGGCTTCACAGCTCCATCGAGGTCGAGTTCGATGGCGCGGATTTCACCATCAGCAACAATGTCGGCGATGGCGATCCGATCGACGTGACAATGACCGCGACCCGCGGTTCCGGCGGGCTGTCGGCGCTTGAAGGGTTGAACGTTGCCGGCACCGACCAGGAACGGACCGACGCGCTGCGCGACATCGAGCAGATGATCCAGTATGGCATCGACGCCTCGGCCTCGTTCGGCTCGGCTCAGAAGCGGATCGACATCCAGAAGGAGTTCGTCGGCAACCTGATGGATTCGATGAAATCGGGCATCGGTTCGCTTGTCGATGCCGATATGGAGGAAACCTCGGCCCGGCTTCAGGCGCTGCAGGTTCAACAGCAGCTGGGTATCCAGGCGTTGTCCATCGCCAACCAGCAGCCGCAAAACATCCTGTCGCTGTTCCGCTGATGCGTGCCGGGGCCCTTGCGGGCCCCGGTTCCGCCGCCCGATTTCCTCCGCATGACGAGAACAAAACATGAGCGCATCGGCCAATGCACAGAGCGCCTACGGTTTCCTGGCCCGAACCGTCAAGACCGCGCGCGACATCGAATACGATCTCATGGCCGCGATCACCGGCCGTCTTCGTGCCGCTCAGTCCGACGCGGGACCTGCCGCCTTTCCGGCGCTGGTTGCCGCAATGCATGACAACCGCCGCTTGTGGAGCGCTTTTGCCATGGATCTGGCCGACAGCGGCAACGGGTTTCCGGACGAATTGCGCGCGCGGCTGTTCTATCTGGCCGAGTTCGTCACCCGCCACACCGACAAGGCGCTGGCCGGATCGGCGCCCGCGGATATCCTGATCGACATCAATCTGGCGGTCATGCGCGGCCTGCGCGGAACGGGGGTACAGTGATGGCGGGCTTGATCCTGAAACTTGCGCCGCATGAGCGCGTTCTGATCAACGGCGCGGTCATCCAGAACGGCGAGAGACGGAGCCGCTTCGCCATCGTCACGCCGAACGCGAACATCCTGCGGCTGCGCGATGCGATCCACCCCGAAGAGGTCAAGACCCCAGTGCGCCGCGTTTGCTATGTCGCGCAACTGGTGCTTTCGGGCGATGCCGATATGGCCGAGATGCAACCGCAACTGATCCGCGGTATCGAACAACTCAGCCAGGTTCTGACCGACCATGACAGCCGGGCGCAGCTTGCGCGAGCGTCTTCGGCGGCGCTGGCGGGGGATTTCTATCAGGCGCTGCGGGCGTTGCGGGCCCTGTTGCCCCGTGAAGAGCGGCTTTTCGCGACCATGCGGCAATGACCTTTCAGCCACTCATACCCACGGGCGGATACCCCGGCTGGCTGTTTCTGCAACGGACGCTGGACCAGCAGGCGCAGGCGCATGCCAGCGCGCCCGCAGCCCAACGCGATGAGACCTATTTTCGCCAGACCATCGGGCAGATCGATTCGGCACGGGATCTGGTCAATGATCGACGGCTGTTGCGCGTCTCGCTCGCGGCCTTTGGATTGGTCGATGACCTGCCCAACCGCGCCTTTGTCGAGCGCGTCCTGGACAGCCCGACGGATCAGCGCGGCAGTTTCGTCAATCGCCTGACCGACAAGCGGTATCTTGAGTTGGCGGCGGCTTTCGGCTTTGCCGACATGACCGGGCCGCGCCATCGCGACCCCGCCTTTGCCGACCGGATACTGGCCTCTTTCCGGGAGCGGCAGTTCGAGGCGGCGGTTGGCCAGCAGGATGAATCGATGCGTCTCGGCCTGGCGCTGGAACGCGATCTGAAAAGGGTTGCCCAAGGCGGCCAGAGCGAGGCGGCGCAATGGCTTCGCGTGATCGGAACGCCCTCGCTCAGAACGGTGTTCGAGACGGCCTATCGCCTGCCATCGGGTTTCGGCGCGCTGGATATCGACCGGCAGATCGGGATCTTGCGCGATCGTACGCAACGGGCCTTTGGCGACCCCGGACTGGAACAGTTTGCAGACCCGGAGAAACGCGATTTGCTGACTCGGCGCTTCTTCGTCGGCGAGCAGATTGGGCAAATTCAGGCCATCTCGACCCAGCAGACCGCGCTCACCCTGCTGCAATCGGCGCAGGCCGGCATGGCGAGAATGCGGGCGGGCTGAGGCGGCGACCGGAAACCCGCCGAAACCTCTGCGCGTTCGGCTGTGCCCGCGAAAACGCTCCGCCGGGGCAGGCCCGCCGCCGCGCGGCGGCGGAGGGCGTCAGACCGTGCGCTCGACCATCTTCTTCTTGATCTCGGCGATCGCCTTGGCGGGGTTCAAACCCTTCGGGCAGGTCTGCGTGCAATTCATGATCGTGTGGCAGCGATAGAGCTTGAACGGGTCATGCAGCGCATCGAGCCGTTCGCCCGTCGCCTCGTCGCGCGAATCGATGATCCAGCGATAGGCATGCAACAGCGCGGCCGGGCCCAGATAACGGTCGCCGTTCCACCAATAGCTGGGGCAGGCTGTCGAACAACAGGCGCACATCACGCATTCATAGAGACCATCGAGCTTTTCACGATCCTCGATGGACTGGCGCCATTCCTTGGCCGGGGTGTTCGAGCTGGTTTCAAGCCACGGCATGATGGAGGCATGCTGCGCATAGAAATGGGTCAGATCCGGCACCAGGTCCTTGACCACCGGCATATGCGGCAGCGGATAGATCTTCACATCGCCCGACACGTCGTCCATGCCGAAGATACAGGCCAGCGTGTTCTGCCCGTCGATATTCATCGCGCAGGATCCGCAGATCCCCTCGCGGCACGAACGGCGAAAGGTCAGCGTCGGGTCGATCTCGTTCTTGATCTTGATCAGCGCGTCCAGAACCATCGGGCCGCAACTGTCCATATCGACGAAATAGGTGTCGACGCGCGGGTTCTCGCCATCGTCGGGCGACCAGCGATAGATGCGGAACGTGCGCAGGTTCGTGGCGCCCTCGGGCTTGGGCCAGGTCTTGCCCACGCGGATCTGGCTGTTTTTTGGCAGGGTCAGTTGCACCATGTGTCGTATCCTCGTCAGACGCACGCCCTATAGGCGAAATAAGCGGGGTCGGTTTTGGCTTGCTTCGTCGCTTCCGACGGCTCTTGAGTCAGGGTCATTTCGGTCGAGTGTTTCTGCGCCAGGTCAGGGCGAGTCTTGCGGGTATCATGCAAACTGCCGGGTGCCATGATCGCGGTCCCTTTCGTATTGTCGCTTTCGTGCCGGTTCCGCCATCAGCATCCGGGCAACGGCTATGCCACGCGCAGCGGCGCTTTTGGTCCGCCATGCTGCAAAGGCATCGGCCACCGGCCCGTTGAACAGCGTGATCCAGCGGCGCGTCAAGGCATCGACCGTGAAGTCGCGGGCGCGTTCGCGCCCGTTGCGAACCATGTCGCGGTATATGTCGGGGCGTTGTTGTAACCATTCCACCGCCGCGACGGCCGCGTCGGCGTTGGAGACCTCGATGAAGTCCAGCGGACTCTTGCGCAACTCCTGATAAGCAGGTTCGGGCCCCAAGATCGCGGGAACGCCGGCTGTCCAGGCGTTGATCAGCTTGCTGGCGGGCTTGTTGCGCAGATCTTCGAGCGTGACATTGCGAATGGCGATAACGGCATCGACATCCGAATAGTCGTTCCAGTTGAAAGCTTCGTCATCCTTGCGGGTGGCGTCGTCAAAGACCACGCCAAGTTTGGCGAGCCGATCAGCAAAGTGCGGATCCCTGAGCGACGCAATCAGATTCACGGGATGGCCGCGATACGCGAGCTTTTCCAGGCGCGTGCCCCGCTCGGGCGCGCGCGGGATGAGGCCGGGCTGCCCCCAAAGCGGAACCCAGTCCTGGTGCGGACCCGGTGCCTCACACCCGTTCTGGCGAATGTTGAAATTCGCCAGCGCCGACGGGTAACCATCGCCTTGCGTCGTCACCAGAAAGCCCAGGTTCAGCCGGTTGCGGCGGCCGATGTCATAGACATTGGCCACGTTCACGGTGCCCGGCATCATCCGACCCCCCAGCGTGATCCGGTCGGCATGCCCGCGCATATGGTAGAAGCTACGCAGCGTCCAGCATTCGACCGGGGTCCGGCACAGCGCGCTCAACCTGTCCTCGCTGATCTCGGCTTGCGGCGAATCGACCAGTTCCGGCCAGATCATGTGATCCGGACAGACGAAATGCAGCGGCGCCGCGATTCGCTGGTCGTTGGGGCCGGTCGGCAAGGGGATGCCTCCTCAATACACGCGGGCTTTGGGCGCGATCTTCTTTGGGTCTATCCCGCCCTCGTCGGGCTTGGTCAGGGGGTCGGTGACAACCGGACGGTAATCCAGACGGACGGCGTTGCCCTCAACCCAGGACAGGGTGTGCTTGCGCCAGTTGGTGTCGTCGCGATCGGGGTAATCCTCATGGGCATGGGCGCCGCGCGATTCCTTGCGGGCCTCGGCCGAGACGATGGTTGTCAGGGCGTTCGGCATGAGGTTTTCAAGCTCAAGCGTTTCCATCAGGTCGGAGTTCCAGATCAGCGAGCGGTCGGTGACTTTGATGTCGCCCAGCTTGGCGGCGACCTCGGCCATTTTCTGGCAGCCCTCGGCCAGCGTCTTGTCGGTGCGGAAGACGGCGGCGTCGGCCTGCATGGTCTTTTGCATCTCAAGGCGCAGATCGGCGGTTGGCACGGCGCCATTGGCGTTGCGGATGCGGTCAAAGCGGTCCAGCGCGGCCTCGACCGATGCTTTCGAGGTTGGCGGGTTGGCGGCCTCGGGGTCGATGACCTGCCCCGCGCGGATCGCGGCGGCGCGGCCAAAGACCACCAGGTCGATCAGCGAGTTAGACCCCAGCCGGTTCGCGCCGTGAACCGATGCGCAGGCGGCCTCGCCCACGGCCATCAGACCGGGTGCGATGCGGTCCGGGTTCTCGGCGTCGGCATTCAGCACCTCGCCCCAGTAGTTGGTGGGAATGCCGCCCATGTTGTAATGCACCGTCGGCAGGACCGGGATCGGTTCCTTGTTGACATCCACGCCGGCAAAGATGCGCGCCGATTCCGAGATGCCGGGCAGGCGCAGGTGCAGGGTTTCGGGCGGCAGGTGGTTGAGGTGCAGGTGGATATGATCCTTGTTCGGGCCGACCCCGCGCCCCTCGCGGATTTCCATGGTCATGCAGCGTGACACCACATCGCGCGAGGCCAGATCCTTGTAGGTGGGCGCGTAGCGTTCCATGAACCGCTCGCCCTCGGAATTGGTCAGATACCCGCCCTCGCCGCGCGCGCCCTCGGTGATCAGGCAGCCGGCGCCATAGATGCCGGTGGGGTGGAACTGCACGAATTCCATGTCCTGAAGCGGCAGGCCGGCGCGGGCGATCATGCCGTTGCCGTCGCCGGTGCAGGTATGCGCCGAGGTCGCCGAGAAATAAGCGCGCCCGTATCCGCCGGTCGCCAGAACCACCATCTTGGCATTGAACTGGTGCAGCGTGCCGTCGTCCAGTTTCCAGGCCAGGATGCCGGTGCAGCGCCCGTCTTCGTCCATCAGCAGGTCGGTGGCGAAGTATTCGATGTAGAACTCGGCCTTTTCCTTGAGCGAGCGGCCGTAAAGCGTGTGCAGGATCGCATGGCCCGTGCGGTCTGCCGCGGCGCAGGTGCGCTGCACGGGCGGGCCTTCGCCGAACTCGGTGGTATGGCCGCCGAACGGACGCTGATAGATCTTGCCATCCTCGGTGCGTGAGAACGGCACGCCGTAATGTTCCAGTTCATAGACGGCCTTGGGGGCCTCACGCGCAAGGTATTCCATCGCGTCGGTATCGCCCAGCCAATCCGAACCCTTGACCGTGTCATACATGTGCCACTGCCAATGATCGGGGCCCATGTTCGACAGCGATGCGGCGATCCCGCCCTGTGCGGCCACGGTATGCGAACGGGTTGGAAAGACCTTGGTCACGCAGGCGGTGCGCAGCCCCTGTTCGGCCATGCCCAGCGTCGCCCGCAGGCCCGAGCCGCCGGCGCCCACGACCACGACATCATAGGTGTGCACTTCGATATTGTATTCAGACATCTGGCTATCCTCAGGCGCGGAACAGGATGGTGGCGACGGCCAGGATACCGGCCACGGCAAGCGTCCCGTTGAAGAGCGTGTTGCACAACAGCAGCGCAACGCGGGTGGGCTTGTGGGGCACGTAATCCTCGATCACGACCTGAAGCCCCATGGCCAGGTGCCAGAAGCCCACCAGAAAGAACAGAACCGCCACCAGCGCATGACCAAAGGTCGAATAGGTGGCGATCATCGCGTCGTAGCCGCTGCCAAGTGTGCGCGCGAACGGAAAGATGAACAGCAGCGTCAGCGGGATCATGGCGATCGCCGAAATGCGGTGCAGCCACCAGTGATGTGCGCCATCGCCGGCGGTGCCCAGGCCCTGAACGCGCGAGTAATCGGTCTTGTAGCCCATGGGTCCCTCCGTCAGGCGGCGATCAGAGTGATGATGGTTAGAACCACCGATCCGCCGATCACGATCCAGTTGTTGCGCTGGGTCTTGGTCAGGTCAAAGCCGCGCCCGGCATCCCAGAACAGGTGCCGGATGCCGTTGCAGAAATGATACCACAACGCCCAGAGCGAGCCGACCATCACCAGCGTCCCGAGCCACGAGGTCAGCAACCAGTCGGCGGCAGCGAAGTATTCGGGCGAATACACCGCAGCGACGAACCACCACACGATCAGGACCGCGGCCAGCACCATGCCGACGCCGGTGATCCGGTGCAGGATCGAGAGTTTGGCGGTCAGTGGAAGCCGATAGATCGACAGGTGGGGGGAGAGCGGCCGGTTGCCCCGGTTCACATCAGCCATGATCGTTCCCTCTCTTCTTGGCGGACCCGGCGCAAGGCCGGCTGGCTTTGTCGCGATCAATAGCGTTTTTTTCGGCCAAGTCACGCGCTCTGTTCAAGGAAAACCCGCACAAGGCGCGTTGCAGTCGAAAAAATTGCTCACGTGATCACACAAAGTTTTCTTGTGATCACATGATTGCGGTATCAGCATCGGTGCTCGCGGCCCATTCGCAAGAGCCCGGATCAGGCCGGGATCAGCGCCCAACAGTCCAGATCCAGCAACACCTCGGGCAGGTACTTTCCGCTCTCGTCCTTCAGCGCGCCGGGCGTGCCGCGGGTGGCGACCAGCCGCAACCGCAGCGCGCCGACCCCCGGTGCCTGGGTTTCGGCCTTGTCCAGCACCTCGGACCAGGCGCGGACCGTATCGCCGGCAAAACAGGGGTTGGCATGGGCGCCCCCGTTCAAGGCGACGATCATCTGCGCATTGGCCAGCCCGTTGAAGCTGAGCGCGCGCGCCAGGCTGATGACATGGCCGCCATAGATCAGCCGCTTGCCATCGTCGCGGTGGGTTGCGTCGAAATGGACCTTGGCGGTGTTCTGCCACAGCCGCGTGGCCATCATGTGTTCGGCCTCTTCGATGGTGACGCCATCGACATGGTCGATCACCTCGCCGATCTGATAGTCGCCCAGCCGATATGGTTCGCCTGAACGCGTGAAGTCATATCCCCTGAACGTCAGGCCGGGCGGCACGACCAGATCTTCGGCCCGCACCGCAGGTTTCAGCGCCGGAACAACCGTTTCCGGGGCGGGCGTGTCGCGCTGTTTGCGCACCATCACCCAGCGGACATAGCTCATCACCGCCTCGCCATGCTGGTTGCGCCCGGTGGTGCGCACCCAGACAACGCCGGTCTTGCCGTTCGAATTCTGTTTCAGCCCGATCACCTCGGAGTCCGAGGTCAGGGTATCGCCCGGCCAGACCGGGTTCAGCCACCGCCCCTCGGCATAGCCCAGGTTGGCCACCGCGTTCAGGCTGATCTCGGGCACGGTCTTGCCGAAAACCGTGTGAAAGACGATCAGATCGTCCAGCGGGCTTTGCCGCAGCCCACAGGCGCGCGCGAATTCATCCGAGGAATAGAGCGCGCCGCGCGCCGGATAGAGGGCGTGATAGAGCGCGCGCTCGCCTCCGGTCAGGGTGCGGGGCACGGCATGACGGATCACCTGGCCGATGCTGTAATCTTCAAAGAAATTGCCGCTGTTCGTCTTCATCGCAGTCTCCGTCCGGCCGACGCCGTCATTGTTCGCCCAGCCTGGTGTCGGGGCTGTAGGTGCCGGGCACTTCCTTGGTCACGGCCTGGGCGCAGCGCATCACGCCGCGCGCGGCATCAAAGGTCATGCTGGGCGATCCGTGCAGCACCCAGCCCTTGTTCAGCGCCAGCGTCACCTTGTGGCAGAAGTCCGACGTGTCGTCCTCGGTCAGCAGCCGATAGAGTTTCATGTCTCACCCATAGGGCCAGACGCCCAGCCAGATATGAACGGTTCCAATCAGCCACAGGCCGACGAGCGCGAGGACGACGGCGATCGCTTCGCTGATCCAACTGGCGGGCGCGGGGCGCTGCCAGTCCCGCTGGGCGCGGTTGATCAGGATTACTGCAACCACCGCCCAGGCCAGCAGCCCGCCAAACAGGACGACCCCCGCCAGGCTGCCTTTAACCAGAAGATGCGCCAGCGCCCAGGTCTTGACCGCGGTCAGCTGCGGATGGCGGATCACGCGGGTGATCCGTGTCTTCAGCACCGAGGCCGCGAAAAGATAGATCGCCAGCAGCATCAACAGGTTGTTGAGATGGATCAGAAAGGACGGAGGCGTCCACAGATGGACATATTCGGCCCAGCGATAGCCCAGCACCATCAGCACGATCGACGCCAGAACCGCGACCGCAACCAGACCCTTGCCGGCCTCGCCCATGGCTGCGCGGCGTTCTGGTGCGAGCCGTTTGAACAGATGTGCGCCGGCCCAAAGGGCGACGCCAAGGATCAGAACGATATAGCCCATGTCACATAGCCTTCTGCAATTGCGCGATCGCCTCGGCCCGTGCCAGCACTTGCCGGGCTGTCACAATATGCAGATTCTCGACGATCTTGCCATCCACCACGGCCACGCCCTGACCCTTGGCCGTGGCTTCGTCGAATGCCGCGATCTGGCGCCGCGCCAGGTCGATCGCGGCCTCGTCGGGGGCAAAGACGGTGTTGGCGATGTCCAGCTGCGCGGGGTGGATCAGGGTCTTGCCGTCGAAACCCAGGTCGCGCCCCTGTTCGCATTCGGCGCGCAATCCGTCCTCATCCTTGAAGGCATTATAGACGCCATCCACCGCAACCAGCCCATGGGCCCGCGCGGCCATCAGACACGCCTGCAACGCATATTGCAGCGGCAACCGGTCGGCCCGAAACCGGCACCCCAGTTCCTTGGCCAGGTCGTTGGTGCCCATGACGAACCCCGCCATGCGCGGTGCGGCGGCGATCGCGGCGGCGTTGAAAACCCCTTGCGGCGTTTCCATCATGGCCCAGATGCGGGTCTCGGATGTCTCGGCGCGGGCATCCAGCTCGTCGGCCAGTGCCTGCACATCCGAGGCGGCATTCACTTTCGGCAGCAAGATCGCCTCGGGCCGGGCAGCGGCAATGACCTCCAGATCGGCATTGCCCCAGGGCGTATCGAATCCGTTGATCCGCACCAGCTTGGCGCGGGGTCCGAAATCGGCCGTGGCCAGCGTGTCAGCCAGCAGCCTGCGCGCGGCTGCCTTCTCGTCCACCGCGACCGCGTCTTCCAGATCAAAGATGATCGCATCGGCGGCCAGGCCGCGCGCCTTCTCCATCGCGCGCTCGCGTGAGCCGGGGATATACAGCACAGAACGAAAAGGGCGGCTGTCCATGATTCTCTCCCGTGAAACTTTGTTGCGCGCAACCCACCATTTTCCGACATTAACCGCAAGCGCAAATCGCTGCATTGCAGAGAAGACGCGCGACCTCTCGCATGGTAGCGGTAACACGCGGGCGGCGGACATGCGGCGGTGCAGCGACCCTTGCACAGCCCCAGACGAAGCCTTACTCAGAACCCGCAAATTCAACCTGACCGGAGTAAACCCATGGCCAGACCGAAAATCGCGCTGATCGGCGCGGGGCAGATTGGCGGCACGCTTGCCCATCTCGCCGCGATCAAGGAGCTCGGCGACGTTGTTCTCTTCGACATTGCCGAGGGGATTCCGCAGGGCAAGGCGCTCGATATCGCCGAGTCCGGCCCGTCCGAAGGCTTCGATGCCAGCCTCAAGGGCACCAACGATTATGCCGATATCTCGGGCGCCGATGTCTGCATCGTCACCGCCGGGGTGCCGCGCAAACCGGGCATGAGCCGCGATGACCTTCTGGGGATCAACCTGAAAGTCATGAAGGCGGTGGGCGAGGGGATCAAGGCACATGCGCCCGATGCCTTCGTGATCTGCATCACCAATCCGCTGGACGCGATGGTCTGGGCGCTGCGCGAGTTCTCGGGCCTGCCGCACAACATGGTCGTCGGTATGGCCGGCGTGCTGGATTCGGCGCGTTTCCGCCATTTCCTGTCGATCGAGTTCAACGTGTCCATGCGCGATGTCACCGCCTTTGTCCTGGGTGGTCACGGCGACACGATGGTACCGTTGACGCGCTATTCCACCGTCGGCGGCATCCCGCTGCCCGATCTGGTGCAGATGGGCTGGACTACGCAGGAAACGCTGGATGCCATCGTGCAGCGCACCCGCGACGGCGGCGCCGAGATCGTCGGGTTGCTGAAAACCGGGTCGGCCTTCTATGCACCCGCGACATCGGCGATCGAAATGGCCGAGGCCTATCTGAAGGACCAGAAACGCCTTTTGCCCTGCGCGGCCTGGTGCAAGGGCGAGTTCGGTTTGAACGGAATGTATGTCGGCGTGCCGACGATCATCGGCAAGGGCGGCATCGAGCGCGTGGTCGACATCAAGTTGAACGCGGCCGAACAGGCGATGTTCGACAAGTCGGTGAATGCGGTGCGCGGGCTTGTCGATGCCTGCAAGGGAATCGATTCCACCCTCGCCTGATTGCGAACGACTCAGCGCGACACGAAACAGCGGCCCAAACGGGCCGCTGTTTCCGTTTTCGGGCGCTGATTCCGGGCCGGAGCCGCGGGTTCCCTGCATCTTGTGGTTCTCACGTTTCAGGACACTAACGGGTGTGGCCGCGTCGGCGGGTCGCCGCCGAAGAAAATAAGCTATATTTTCCAATGGCATACCAGAATTTCGTGCGATACGGCGCCGAAAATTCGACCCCCGTTGCTTTTTCCTCTTGCGGGTTTTTTGTGTGTCGCCTAGATAGCGCTTCACCGGCGGCGGGGACGTTGCTGTCAGGGGATGGCGGTTGTCCATTTCTGCGAATT
>LJSV01000031.1 GCA_001314715.1 Rhodobacteraceae bacterium HLUCCA12
GCCTGCCCGAGATCATCCAAGGGGTTGAGTTCCGCGACGGGCTCCGCCAACGTCAAGCTGCCGCCTGATCAGGCGTCACCAACTTCTGCGCATATCTCGATACTGTCCGAAATTCGGGTGTTCAACCCACGGAAAAATCCGGAATCTTGGCCCAATGATGGCAAGCTACGCGATGACGCCTTGAAACTTCGAGTATTTCCGGTTCTTGATTTCGGCACAGATCATCAGCATGCGGGCATGAACCCTGGAACCTGCACCCAACTGTAACAGAGGTCAGGTTATGTGCCTCCACTCGGATCTGCATTTTTCGCTTAAAGCGCTGTGTTGCGGGATTAGGAACAGGCACGGCGGACAACAGTGAATGCGTGTATGGATGTTTCGGATTTCGAAAAACAGATTCCGTCTCCCCTTCTTCCATCAGACATCCGCGATACATCACGACCACCCTATGTGAGACATACCTGACAACACTCAAATCATGTGTAATGAATAAAAAGCTGAGCTTCTGGGTTTTCTGAAGATCCATCAGCAGATTCAGGATCTGACCTTGGATACTGACATCAAGCGCCGACACCACCTCATCCAGAATCATGATCCGAGGTTCGACCGCAAGCGCGCGGGCAATTGCTACGCGCTGCCTTTGCCCGCCGGAAAGAGCGACAGGGTAGCGCGTGGCGGTTTCCGGGCGCAAACCCACCTGATCAAGAAGTTCGAACATCCGTTCATGCCTGGCAGACTTATCCTTCATTCCATGTACGTACAGCGCCTCCGATATTGCCGCACCGATCGCAAGACGAGGATTCAAACTGGCGAACGGGTCCTGAAAAACCAGTTGCCCTATTTTTTGCAGATCGTGCCGCGAATTCATCAGTTCTTCCAGTGACCGGCCAAACAGCCGGACTGAGCCAGGAATGGCCGGTGCGAGACCAAGCAAGGAGCGTCCGGTGGTGGTCTTTCCGCTTCCGCTCTCTCCGACCAGCCCGACAGTTTCTCCTTCGACAACATCAAAGGTCACACCGTCGACTGCCCGCACAACAGCCGTCTCGCGCCGGAACAAACCACTGCGAACTGGAAAGCGTACCTCAAGATTCTTGACCTCAATGGCTTTCCCTTTTCCAGCGATCTGCTCTTTTTCAGTACATTGCAGTTTCATCCCCGTCCTCCACTTCTGGAAAGGTTCTCTGCATCAGATTCAGGGCGCGCGCCAAAGGGATCTACCGGGCAACGGAACTGGTGAACCCCATCGGCAGCCGCAAACAAAAGTGCGGGCCGCGACCGCGTGCAGGAGTCTTTGGTGTATTCACAACGGGCGCTGAATGAACACCCCGGCAGAGGAGCCCGGGGATCCACAGGTAAGCCCGGTATGGGAGATAGTCTTTCGGATTTTGACTGATCAATTTTCGGAATCGATTTCAGCAATGCAACGGTATAAGGGTGTCGCGGAGCATCAAATATCTGTTCAGTTCTTCCTGTTTCGACGATCCTTCCTCCATACATGACGGAAACACGATCGGCGATGCCGGCGACCACACCCAGATCATGGGTGATAAGAACCAGTCCCATGCCGAGATCTTTGCGCAGATCGTCAATCAGATCCAGAATCTGCGCCTGAATGGTAACATCAAGAGCCGTCGTCGGTTCATCCGCAATCAGAACCTTGGGATTGCGGCTGATCGCCATTGCGATCAACACCCGTTGCCGCATGCCACCGGACAGTTCATGGGGATAGCATTCCAGCCTGCTGACTGCGCCATGAATACCAACCCGATCGAGCAAATCGATACATTTGCGGCGCGACGCATCATTCGACATGCCATCGCAAACGACAAGCGGCTCCGCCATCTGGCGGCCGACTTTCATGGCCGGGTTCAAAGCGGACAGGGCATCTTGCGAAATCAGGGCAATGCCATTTCCCCGAACGCGTTTCATTGCGTGGTTGCTCAGGCTTCGGATATCTCTTCCGTCAAAGACGATATTTCCGGAGGTGATTTCACCGCCCTCTCCAAGCAGCCTCAGGACCGCAAGCATTGTCTGGCTTTTCCCGCTCCCCGATTCCCCGACAATTCCCAAAGATTCGCCGGCAGAAACGTCAAAGGACACGTCCTCGACCACCTTAATAGGTTTCTTACGTGAACCATAGCACACGCTCAGGCTGTCGACCGAGAGAATAGAGGAGGTAATTTTATCTTGTTCAATGTTCTGCATGATTCTGTTCAATTCAGTTTTATCTTGGGATTGAAATAGACATACAGCACGTCAACAATCAGGTTTATCAGGACAAAGATGAGCGCGAGCATCAGTATTCCACCCTGAATAAGCGGGATGTCACGAATGGCGATCGCTTGAAACATCGCCAGTCCGACTCCCGGCCAGGAGAACACCGTTTCTGTCAGTACCGCACCGCTGAAAAGAAAACCCATCTGCATACCGATCACCGTCAGCACTGCCGGAATAGCGTTGGGCAGCACGTGAAATAGAACGATGCGCCATTCGCTCAGGCCGCGGCTGCGGGCGGTTCTAATAAAATCGTTGTTGATCACCTCAAGCACGGCGGCTCTGGTCATACGAGCAATCGAAGCAAGCGACCAGGCCGCGAGGGTGATCGTGGGCAGTATCATATGCGCGGCAAGTGACAGAAGGCCCGCGCCGGAAGGCGCCATGCCGCTGACCGGCAACAACCGCAGCTGCAGTCCAAAGATCAGGATGAGAACGAGACCCAGCCAGAACGACGGCATGCTGTTGAGAAACAGAACCACGATCGTCAACCCCCGGTCATGCAGCGAACCAGGGCGCAGTGCCGCCCATGTGCCCGCGGCAACCCCTGCCACAGAGGCAAGGACGATGGCCGCGAAAGCCAGAAGAGCAGTGTTCGCCATGCGACTGACAAGCACGTCGGCCACGGGTCTGGAGAACGACAGCGATTGCCCAAGATCACCGGACAGAAGGTTGGACATGTAAATCAGATATTGCGCTGCCATCGAACGGTCCAGGCCCAGCGACCGGCGCAAACGCTCGCGCGCCTCTTCTGACGCATCCGGCCCAAGCAGAACGTTTGTCGGATCGCCCGGAATCAGCCAAGTCAACAGGAATGTCGCCAGCGTGACGCCTATGATCACCGGGATAATCTGAATCAAGCGTCTCAGGATAAAGGGAATCATGGTCAGCTCTCTTTACTTTGCGGACTGGCGTGAACGGGGGTCCAGCAGATCGCGGATCCCATCGCCCAGCAGATTGAAGCCAACCGCCAGAAACACGATGGCCAGGCCGGGAATGGTGGCCACATGGGGCGCCATCACCATTGACGTCCTGCCGCCACTCAGCATCTGCCCCCAGTCTGGGGTCGGCGGTTGGATTCCAAGCCCCAGAAAGCTCAGACTCGCCGCCAGAATGACATTCCGCCCCGTCTGCAGTGTTCCATAGATCAGCGCGGGGGCGACAACATTCGGTAGAATATGGAACAGAATGATACGCGCGTGGCTGTAGCCAAGAACCCTGGCGGCCTCGACATACAATTCTTCGCGTACACCCAGCACGACACCGCGGATGATGCGGCCAAACTCCGGGATCGTGACGACAACCATTGCGATGATCATCGAATTAAGGCCCGGTCCGATCGCCGCGGAAATACCCAGCGCCAGCAGGATGCCGGGGAATGCAAACATGATGTCGAAATAGCGCATGACGAAGGTATCGATAAACGAACCTACGTAACCCGCAATCAACCCCAGAATGCCGCCGATCAAAAGCGATATCACGGTGGGAATGATAGCTACGAAAAGAGCGATCCGGGCACCGTAAATCAGGCGGCTCAGTATGTCGCGCCCCAGTTCATCGGTGCCCAGAATATACCCTTCGCTCAGCGGCGGAAGATATCGGATGATCGGGTTTGCAAAATTCGGATCATGAGGGGTTATAAAATCTGCCAGAACAGCCGAAATAACCACCAATGAAACCAGGCCCAGACCAATCAGCAGGCTAGTGTTCGTGCCAATGTTCCGGAGATTTGACACAAAGACGCCCCTTCCTGTTTCTGGTGATGTCGCAAACTGTGACATTTATTCATCCATCCGCTGAAAGCTTCTTCAGGCTACGCGCCAGAGTTTTCCGAGATCCGGAATCTCATCCGGCAGACCCAGCGACCGCAACGCATGCCAGAGCGTCGCCTGGTTGCTCGAAACCACGGGGACGCCCGTATCCATTTCCAGATACGGAATGATTGGAAAGGAGCGGTACGTGCCGCAAGAGATCAGGATCGCATCGGCCTTCCCGGCCTTGCGGAATGCCTCACGTCCCAGCCGATAGGCGCTGTCGGCATCGTGGAGACTGGCCTCGAACGGGTCGGTGATCTGAAGCCCTTCCATGGCGACGATCTCGAAGCCCAGCGCCTCCATATACGAGGTCATCTGCTTGTTGACCTCGTCAGAATAGATCGTCGCCACTGCGATCTTCCTGGCGTCAAGCGCCTTGAGGCCCTCCATCATCCCCTGCATCATGGTGATTGACTTGATGCCGGTTTCGTTCTCGATCTCCTTCGCCACCTGCTCGTCATGGCCGGGGCCGCGCAGAAAGGTTCCGGGTGCGCCGCATTGCACGATCAGATCGACCTTGGCGGTTGCCAGCTGACGCGAAGCCTCAAGAACCTGAGACATCATTTCCTTCAGCCCGTCGTTGTCAACGCGCCGGACAATCGTCCGGGCATCAGCAAATGCCACACCGACCGGGGCGACAGAGCGCCATTCCTCGGCGCCCTCGATTGCTGTTGCCGGCCGCATCTGGCCGATCCGTGCTCGCCATCCTTGCATCATGTCTTTGATCCTTCTCTTTCGGACTGGGGTAGTGGCCGTGAACTGAGCGCTGCGGCTCAGTCCACCGTGATGTTCGCATAGTTGAAATACACCGACCCGGCAGGCTCGATGCCACTGATAGAGGCGCGAATGACGCGCGGCAGCCTGTCCTGATAGAGAAAGATCCATGGCGCATCTTCGGCAATCATTCCAGAAGCTTCGGCATATGTCGTCAGGATCTCCTCGGGCACGACGGCGGCACGCCCCTGCGTGAACAGCTCATCCACCTGAGCGTTCTCGTACCAGCCACGGTTCACGCCGTTCGGGGGTTGATGGTTGCCACCGAACATCCGCTCCAGCCAGTACCCTGCGTCCGCACCGGTCGTCCAGCCGTTGTAATCGCCGTGCACGTCATCGGCGAGTCCTGCCCGCGTCGCCGACAACAAGGCGGAAAACTCCATGTACTGAACCTGAAGGTCGACACCAATATTCGATAGATCCTGTTGAACCAACGTCATGAGCTGGGTCGCCAGACCAAAGCCCGGGCCGCTGTTGGGCGAAAGAATGTTCAGAGTGACCGGAAGCGACACGCCGCTTTGCGACAGCAGCTCCTGCGCCTTTTCGAGGTCATAAGCATATTCTGTGACGTAGTTCTCTGAGCCCGCGCGCACTTCGTTGGCAATCGGCACCGGAGAGCCAAGCGGCGAGGCCTGGCCACCGAACAGCGCACCGATTGCCTCTCTGTTGACGGCATAGTTCAGGGCCTGGCGGAACTCTGGGTTGTCGGTGTAGTCTGCCCGCGTATTCAGGCGAATAAAGTACGAATTCGCCGGATCCGTATACTGGATTTCAAGATTGTCCTCACTGCTCAGCTGGGCGACCTGCTCGGCACTGGCGCTCGGGATCACGTCGATCTGGTCGGTGATCATGGCAAATGCCATCGCGCTGGGGTCCGATATCGGGCGGAATTCGATCGACTCCAGACCGGGCATCCCTCCCCAGTAGTCTGCGTTTCTTTGCAGGGAAACCGACTGCCCCTGCTCGAACACGTCCAGCATGAACGGGCCGGTACCAGCGGGCGCAAAGCCAAGTTCATCGCCCGGGTTGGCGTCCATCGCGGCGGGGCTGATAATGGCCATGCGCCGGTCTGTCAGCAGCCTTGTCATGCCCGAGAAGGGCCGCTTGAGGACCATGACGAAACGGCCATCGGAATCCACCTCGGTATGGTCGATCCAGTTGGTAATGAAGGCAAGGTTACCGCTGGCACGCTCATCGAAAAACGACGATTCACGGTCCATGAGACGATCAAAATTTGCTTGGACAGCGTCGGCCGACAACTCGGAGCCGTCATGAAAGCTCACGCCCTCGCGGATCTGAAAGCGATAGGTCAGACCGTCATCCGATATCGAGAAATCTTCCGCCAGAGCCGGAACGATCTCGGGGGCGGTACCGGTTGCCTCGGACAGATCTTCGCGGACAAGGGGTTCGTAGATCGCGTCGATGACACGCAGCGCCACCGTTCCGCTGACCCGGTGCGGATCAAGGGGCGGGATCGCGCCTTCCGAACCGATGGTGATCGACTGCGCGAATGCCGCACCCGAAGTCACCGAGGCCGTTGCGGCAATGAACGCAGCCGCGGCGACGGTGCGATAAAGAGTACCTTTGAGTAGTGTTGATGTCATGTCGTGCTCTCCCGCTTGTTTGATGTTGATTGCTTCTGCGGATGGCATTTCTGTCGGTGCCTTTCCGCAAAGTAAGGCTGAGGCTATCTGAGAACCAAAAATTAACAATTCTGATAATTTGTTCTATTGATAACTTTCACGTATATAATGTCCTGGCTTTCGCCCGGACCGCCGGACTGGCTCAACCGTTCGCCGGTGTGACCGGATCTACCGGATGGCACGCCAACGGCAGAACCGTGATGTCGTACATCCACGGGTTCGCAGGCAGGCCGGTGATGATCTGGTGCAGTTCGGTGGCATCGCCAGCGCGCCACACGCCCCAGTTCTCAAACCGGCAGGGAACACGCCACATACGGACAAGCGTTCCGCTTTTGACCAGTTCCGCCGCATGCTCGCGCTCTTCCCGTATGATCTTTTCCTTGAGGTCAGTGGCCATGTCGTCAGACCATTTGAGCTTGATGTTGACCAGAAATTCCATTTTCTTTCCTTCAGCGAGATTTATTGAAGTCGTTGATGACGACATTGGCGGCGTTGAAGCCGGGCAACCCGGTTACATATCCGCCGGGCCAGGTGCCGGCGCCGGAAAGGTAAAGCCCGGGCACTGGCGACCTGTAGTCATTCGTGTTGCGGCCAGGGCGAGCACCGAACAGTGCGCCGGGCATCATTTCGCCATGCGTGATGTTGGAACCGAGCAGCCCGAACTCGGCCTCCAGTTGCCGGGGGTTTAGGTAAGACCGCGCAACAATCCGGTCCCCGATGTCGGGCAAGAAGTCCGACAACGCTTTGACGCAGCGATCCGCAAAGACCTCACCCTGTTCGGGCCACTGCCCTTCCGACAAGGCATAGGGTGCGTGCCAAGCGTTGACGCTCAAAAGCTTCCGACCCTCGGGCGCCAGCGCGGGAGAGCTTTCCGAGACGATAAGCCCCCACATGATCGGTGCCTGCGCCAACTGGCCCGCCAGCCCTTCCGACACCGCCTTTTCGATATAGTCGAGCGACGGCGCGACCCTGAACTGAACCTGCGCGGCTTGCTGCGCCGACAGATCAGCGGGAAGGCCCCGGTAGCCTGGCAGGCCATCAAGTGCCAGCACCAGCTTGAAGGCCGACCCGCGCATCGGCAACGCCTGCATTTCCGCCACGAGACCCGCTTCCTCTGCCCCGGCTTCCAGCAGGTCGCAAAATACCGTCTTGGGGTTGATCGCCGTCAGCACCGCCCGAGCGTGCAAGATGCGGCCATCTTTCAGCTCAACACCGCTGATTCGCCCATTCTGACGAAGCAGCCGAGACACAGGGGCGCTGGCCTCGACCGTTCCGCCGTGGGCTCGAACGCTTTCGACCAGCGCATCAATTATCGCGCCCATGCCGCCGACCGGTAGCCCGGTCGATCCGCGCAGCGGAACCGAGCGCGGGTCATCGGGGTCGGTCGGCGGATTTGAAGCCAGCGAGATTGGACGCAACATTAGGCCGATTGCCGAGCCCGGCGCCGAAGGCGGCACCAGCGACGCATTCAGCGCCAGCATGCCCAGCAGCGCCTTTGCCCGATCAGACCGCAGGCGTTCATCCAGCAACTGACGCAGACTTCCAAAGAAGACGCGGTCGAACAAACCGGCCAATTTGGCCGGAACCTGATGCGCCAGTTCGCTGATCGGCGGCGCTGGCTTGAAAACCGACACATTCATATGACGTGCCAGATTTTCAAGATCAGCGATCAACCCGAAATAGCGTTTCGCTTCGCCGTCGGCATAGCTGTCAAGCTGCGCAGCAATGCGGTCCCTGTCCCGCCAGCCGACAAAGGCGCCCTCCGGAAAGGCATGCAGCACCGTCGGATCCGTGCGCAGGAACCTGAGACCGTATCTGTCCAGCTCCAGTTCGCGAATGAACCTGAACTCAAGGCTGCCCGGCGAGTTCGTAATCGCGGTCTTGTAGCCCGGCATGAATTCATAGGTGCCACAAAGACCGCCAAAACCCGGGCGCGCCTCAAGCACATTGACGCGCAACCCCGCCCTTGCAAGATAACCTGCGGCGATTAGCCCGTTGTGCCCTCCGCCCACTACAATAACATCGTGGTCTGCAGCGCCTGTTGCCGACATGTCAGATCTCCCGGTTCAGGGGGCTACGCAAGTACCCGGTGACCATGTCAGCTTCCTGTCGTTGGCTTGAAGCTTTCGCTGAAAAGACTGAGCCAGTTGCCGCCCGCGATCTTCGCGACCTCGTCTGCCGAGAACCCGCGCTTCTTCATGCCGTCAAGCACTTGCGGAAAGTCCTTCGAGGACTGGAACCAGCTTGGCCAGTCAGAAAAACCGGTGATCGGAACGGCGCTCTCGCGGGCCCAGCGCCCTGCGCGCCACCATTTGATCTGCGAGACCGGCCAGCCATCGTAGAAATCGGTGCCCAGGCCCACGGCATCCGCACCGACCAGATCGACGGTCCAGGCGACCATATCCAGGAAGGTCTCAAGCGTGCAATCCGAACCACCCTTCATGATCTTCGGATAGTTGCTCAGACCGATCACGCCGCCGGCTTCGGCAAGCGCGCGGATCAGGTCAGTAGACATGTTGCGCCGGTTCAGCTCGATATCCGTGCCGACAAATTCCTGCGGGTTGGCATGAGTGATGGCAATGGGGCGTGCGGAATGCTCGATCGCGTCAAAGCAGGTGCGCTCGGTGCAGTGCGACACATCGACAAGCATTCCCACTCGGTTCATCTCGGCAATTACATTGCGGCCGAAGAATTTTGAAACGCCAAGCGAGTCATCTTCCCAGCACCCGGCGCCCACGCGGTTCTGCACGTTGTATGTCAGCTGGGCGATCCGCACCCCCAACTGGTGGAAAACCTCGACAAGCTCGATATCGTCTTCAAACGGTGACGTGTCCTGGAAACCGAACACCACGGCCGTCCGCCCCGATGCAGCAATCGCCTCGATATCCTGCCCCGTCCTTGCGAGTGCAATCAGGTCGGCGTTCTGTTCGAGCAGCCGGTTCCATTGCCCGATCACGGAAAGCGTTTCGCGGGCGTTCTCCCAGATCGCCAGGGTCACATGAACGCAGCCTAGGCCCCCCGCCAGCCATTCCTCGAAGCGGTCACGATGGGGGTTGTTGTACTGCAGAGCATCAATGATCAGCATAGTGTCTCCCTTGTTTTCTACCGGGGCGGTCTAACGTTTAGTTTGCAAAAGGGTCGGCAGGGGGGCCGTACTCCTGAACGATCGTCTTGATTTGCGAGAATTCATCCAGGGCTTCGACGCCGTTTTCCCGGCCCAGCCCGGACTGCTTGTAACCGCCGAACGGCGCGCGCAGGTTGATAGCCCGGTAGGTGTTGACCCAGACGCTTCCAGCCTGCAACTTGCGCGACACCCTGCGAATGCGCATCGGGTCCTGTGACCAGAAACCAGCCGCCAGCCCATATTCAAGGCTGTTGGCCATGTTGATCGCCTCTTCCTCAGTATCGAAGGGCTGAAGGGTGACGACAGGCCCGAAGATCTCTTCGCGGCACACCAGCATATCGAGGTTGACGTCAGAAATGACCGTCGGGCTGATCCAGAAACCACCGGCAAGATCGCCCTCCATTTCCGGAACGTCCCCACCGGCAAGGATGGTAGCGCCTGCATCCCGCGCGTCCTGAATATAAGACAGCACTTTGCGGAACTGCCGCTCGCTCGCTAGCGGGCCCAGATGAGCGCCCGGCGACGCAGGGGCACCAAGACGAATCCGCGCAACCGAAGCCAGGTATTTTTCGACAAACCGATCAAAGACGCTGCGTTGGATCAGCAACCTTGATCCAGCGACGCAGGTTTGGCCTGTCCCCGAAAACGCCCCATGCGTGGCAGCAATCGCCGCCGCCTCGACATTGCCATCCTCGAAAACGATATGGGCCGATTTCCCCCCTCCTTCGCAGACGAACCTCTTCAAACTAGCGGTGACCTTGCCGCCAAGGTGCCGCGCAACCTGAGTGCTGCCTGTGAAGGAAACCATATTGACGCCGGGATGTGTTGCAAGCCGCTCGCCGTCGGAACTGTCGGCAACAACCGTGTTCACGATGCCCTTGGGAATACCGGCCTCAATTGCCAGCTGTCCCAGCCGAATGCTGGACCCTGCGGCATCAACCGGCGGCTTGAGAATGACGGCATTACCCATGGCCAAAGCGGGTGCCAGCTTCCATGATCCAAGCGACAGCGCGCCGTTGAAAGGGGTGATGGCAACGACCACGCCGATCGGCTCGCGGGTGATCATCGCTTCGGAATTCGAGGTCAACACGCGCCGCTTGTCGTCAATCGTTTCCAGCGCGCTGGCGTAATAGTAATACCAGTCAGCGGCGACAGTCATTTCAGCGCGTGTTGCTGCATGAACTTTACCGCTCGCCAAGCTCTCCAGCTCCGAAAGCGCACCGGCGTTTTCCCGTATCAGGTCACCAAACCTGCGAAGGAAACCCGCGCGCTGATACGGCGTCAGATCAGACCAGACGCCGGAATCGAACGCAGCGCGGGCCGATCCGACCGCCGCATCGATGGCAGCCGGGTCTGTATCAGCAATCCCCCATGGCTGACCGTTGGCGGGATTGACAAGTGTCAAGCAACGCCGGGATTCGGGCCAGTTCTCGCCGTCAATAAATGACGCAAACCTGCAATCAGCTGAAATTTCCTCTGCGGCGTTCACAATCATATCCTCTTCTCATTCCTCGTTTCCTGAACAGCCAGACCCGGTCCGCTTATCGTTCCCGACCACATCCCGGCCCCTTGCAACCCGGCATCAGAAAGGCGCATTCTCTCGGACTAGTCGTTGCCTGTGGTCTTGCGCCATCAAAACGACAGGAGTTTAATAGTTCAAATAAAAATATTTTTGCCATACATAGGCAAATCACATAAATATGGATACACGATGTCCCAAAGTCCGTCAGGCGCTTCAAACGCCGCCCACACCAACCCCTCTTACAACGCAACAATCCGTCACCTGCGTGCGTTCATTGCGGTTTGCCAGCATGAGAACTTTACGCGCGCGGCGATGGAGTTGCACCTTTCACAGCCATCCCTGACGATGACGATCAAGCAGCTTGAGGATATTGTGGGTGCCTCATTGTTTGACCGGACAACGCGCAGGGTGGTCCTGACACCAGAGGGCGCTGATCTCCTCCCTGTCGCGCAGCGGCTCGTCTCAGATTTTGACTTTGCAATCAGTGACATCCGGCTAACCGCAGCCAGCCGGAACAGCTGCGTTCGCCTTGCTGCGGTTAGCTCAGTTGCGACGCAGATCGTGCCGCGCATATTGCAGCGATTGGGCGAAACGCATCCTGGGATCCGTGTGCAGATCCGGGAAGGAAATTCCAATCAGGTCCGGCGGCTTGTGCGCCGGAACGAGGTCGACATCGGTTTCGCAAGTAAAAGCGAAGACGAAGCGGAGCTGAATTTCGAACCCCTCTTTCGTGACAGGCTTGGGGTCATCATGCAATCAAGCGATGAACTTCTGTCAGAGGCTCGGAACGGCGCGTTGCGCTGGGAACAGCTGAACGACCGCAGATTTGTTGGGCTGACAGACAACACAGCAACCGCGCCGATCCTGTCGTCACTGCCCTATCTGCCGGACACGGTTTCCCTGCCCAGATACGAGGTCGATTCGTACCATATGATGTGGGCGCTCGTTGAAAAGGGCTTTGCTGTTTCAACAGCGCCCGCACTTGCCGCGCGAAATTCTGAAAGCAAAGGCATCGCTTTCGCAGTTCTTGTTGAACCTGCAGCCTGGCGCCATGTATGGAAGATCACGCGGGTCGGCAGATCTTTGCCACCTGTGACCCAACTAGTTGTGCGTTCAATCGAAGAACTTCTTCAGAAAGTCTCAGAAGAAACGGAACATATTGAAATTTAGAGAAAACAATCAGATCGTGTTGTGGTCTCGGCAACAACCATCCTGTCGCAATGAGCGCGGACACATCATCAGCGCCGCGTTTGACGACCTTCACTTCAGTGGGACATGGTCGTGATAATAGCCTTCTCGGATGTCGAAATCGAACCTTTTCGCTATTTCAAAATGAGCCCGAAAGTGCACGCCTTGCTTTGCCGTGCGACATCAGGTGCCCGCATTTTTCCCCTAACCTCGCACCGCACCGGGCAGATGCCCTTCATGCTTGCATCGTCTTCTTTCCGGACGGCAAAGAAAGCTCCCTCATGAGCAGCAGAGACGGTCTGCCAGTTCCCAGGCGCCACTGGGCTGTACTCGCAATAACCGTTGGCATCTTTATGGCGGTAATCGACGGTGTCGGCATCAACGTCGCACTGCCTGCAATTGCAAGCAATCTCGACGTGCCCGAGTCGTCGGCGATCTGGGTGGTAACGGCTTACCAGCTTGTCGTCACCGTTTCGCTTTTTCCGTTGGCAGCGTTAGGCGATAAGCTTGGCTATCGCGAGGTCTATTGCGGCGGCCTTGTCGTTTTCATTGCTGCATCGGTGGTTTGCGCGTTTGCCGAGCGTCTGGACGTAATGATCGCCGCGCGCGCTGTTCAGGGGCTGGGCGGCTCTGCAGTGATGACCGTAAACCTCGCGCTCATACGCTTCATTTTTCCCAAAACCAGGCTCGGGAGCGGCATCGCATACAACACGCTCGTCGTCGCGGTGTCGGCTGCTGCAGGCCCGGTGCTGGCGGGTGCGATCCTGTCTGTCGCCGACTGGCAATGGCTGTTTCTCGTGAACCTGCCGATCGGAATGTTGATCCTGCCGGTGTCAATACTCGCCCTGCCACGGGTGCCCCCCACCGACCTTCGGTTCGACTTTGCAGGCGCGACGCTGATCGCGCTGTCCGTCGGCGCGGCGATCTTGACCATCGACTGGCTCGGGCGCGGCTATCCGCGCGGTCAACTCGCGATTGGCGCGCTGGCGGCCGCGGTGCTGGGTTGGATCATGATCAGACATCAGCTCCGCAGCCCAGTGCCCGTTCTGGCGGTTGATCTTCTGCGCATTTCGGTTATCCGGCTTTCGGCTTTGACAGCCGTGTGCGCCTATGTGGTGCAGGGGCTGAGCTATGTTTCATTGCCGTTCCACCTGCACGACACAATGAGCTTGCCAGCATCGGTGGTGGGTCTTTCGATGGCAGCTTGGCCAATCGGGATAATGCTCGCCTCGGTGCTCGCGGGACGGCTGATCGGGCGTTATTCGGCCGGCCTGCTCGGCACGCAGGGTCTTTTGCTACTGGTCAGCGGAACAGGCTGCATTCTATGGTCGATCATGCTGCACTCGCTCCCGGTTCTCGTGGCGAGCATGTTCATCTGCGGATTTGGGTTCGGGTTGTTTCAAAGCCCCAACACCATGGCGATTATTTCTGGATCACCACCCGCCCGCAGCGCTGCGGCAAGTGCATTGCAGTCGTCTTCGCGTTTGCTGGGTCAGACCGCCGGAGCAGCAGGTGCGGCGGCGATCTTCGGGTTGGCGTCTGGCCCAAGCACAATGTTCGCCATCGCCGTGGCGGTTCTATTTGCTTTCTTCGGCATGGTGTTCAGTTCGCTGCGCTTGCTGCGAGCCTGACTGAAGGGGCATATGCTGGTGACCAGAGACAGAGAGTAGCCGACTCTCCTCAAACAGTAGCGCTATGGTCAACGCTTGTGGTTTCTAAACATAAGTCGGATGAAACGGAAACTATGGAAGGTTTCCGTCATCTATAAAGACAGGGGACGAGCATGCTCCAATTACACGAAGTTATGGCGGACGGATCTGTCGTCACAACAGGTCGGCACAATTGTGTGGCATGTGGAAACCAGTACCGTGAATTAATTCCTAGTGGAGAAGCTTCGACGATAGGCCCATCCCCTCCGCCACATTCAGATACTGAATCCGTCCAGGGGCCCCGATTGGGGCCTTTTTTCTTTTTGTTTCAAAGGGCGTTGGCCGTGCTATCCGCCCTTCGGAGACTGGACGCTTGACGCAGAACGGGTCTCCGAATGCCCCGTGTCTCTATTCGAGCGCCCCTCGAAGGTCATGGGGCGGAGCAAAACATCCTCGCATTTCCAATGGGTTGCGGCGCTCATGGGGTCGTCCCGTTCGCGAGTTAATCCGGTGACGGAGACGGACACGAAGGCGCAGGGCGGCTAGAAGGACGGCTCCGTGGCGGCCGATCCCCAAGTCCGGCGGAAGCGTCCGAAGCGAGCCAAGGCCCTGCCGGAAGTCTCTGATGACAAACAGACTTCGCGCCCATAGCCTGGCGCAATGTCGAACGGGCCTTGGACGGATGAAGAGAACGACCTAATCGTCGCGGATTACTTCGCGATGCTGGCCGACGACGTCTCCGGGCGGCCCTACAAGAAGGCCGAGCATCGCCGCGCACTCCTGCCTTTGCTGAACGACCGGTCCGAGGGGTCCGTCGAGTTCAAGCACCAGAACATCAGCGCGGTGCTGAAGGGGCTCGGCGAGGATTGGATCCCCGGCTACAAGCCCGCGTTCAACTTCCAGATGACCTTGGTGGATGCGGTGGCGCGGTGGCTGGCGCTGAACCCAGCCTGGCTCGGGCTTCGACCGGGGCTGCAACCCGCCGCTGGCCTGCGCGAGACGGCGCAGATCTGGGTCGGGCCATCGCCGACGCTGTCGAACCAGCCGCCGCCGCAGGAACTGGAGCAGATGCTGCACATCGCCCGCAAGTTCGACGTGGCGGGCCGGGACGAGCGCAACCGGGCTCTCGGACGCGCGGGCGAAGAGCGCGTGCTGGCGCATGAGCGCGCCGCCTTGCGGACCGCGGGACGGGACGACCTGGCGCGCAAGGTGCGCTGGGTGTCGGACGAGGATGGCGACGGCGCGGGCTACGACATCGCGAGTTTCGCCCCGGACGGGCTACCGCGGCTGATCGAGGTCAAGACGACGAACGGCTGGGAGCGCACGCCCTTCCACATCACCCGCAACGAGCTGGCCGTGGCCGAGGAGCGCCGTTCGGAATGGCGTCTGTTCCGGCTGTGGAATTTCTCACGCGAGCCGAAGGCGTTCGAACTGCACCCGCCACTGGACGCGCATGTCTCGCTGACGGCTACGACGTTTCAGGCGAGCTTTCACTGAGGCTCAGTCGAACACCCGCTCCGGCTGTTCGTGCCATGGCAGGGCCGCGACATCGGTCAGTTTCAACAGGGTCACGGCGGGCACCTCGCGCTTGTAGACCAAGCGCTTGAGAACCCCCGGCGCGAGATAGGCGAGCCGCAGCTGTCGGCTGACATGGCGTTCGGCAAGCCCCACGGCTTTCGCCAGATCGGTGACCGTGTTGAATTCGCCAGTCTCCATGCGCCGCCGCCAGCCCCACGCCCGGCCGATGGCGCGCAGGATATGCGGATCCTGCGTGCGGTCTTCGCTGGGCAGATAGGTGGAGGGCGGCATGATCTTCGGACGCCCGTTCTGCTTGCGGACCTTGAGCGGCACAAAGATCTGGATGGACTCGTCGGGTTTCATCATTCCGCCGCCACCTTCTTTCGTGGGGCCATCATGTCGCGCATGACGCCCGAGACGCCGTCAGTCCGGACATCGATCACCAGCCCCTCGGACGTCACGGTGACCCGGCGCACCAGCAACTGCACGATCCGGGTCTGCTCCGCCGGGAACAGCTGGCCCCAGACGTCGTCGAACGTCTGCAGCGCGGAGATCACGTCGGCCTCGGCGAAGGCGTGACCCTCGCGCGCCAAATGGGCGATGACCTGCGCCGTGATCGAGGGCGCGCGCATCACCCGCCGCAACTCGGTCACCACGGCCGCTTCCACGAGGTCGGCAGGAAGGCGGCGCGGGATGCCCTCATCGCTGGGTTCGCGATTCTTGATGACGTCCATCGAGACGTAGTACCGGTATCGCCGCGCGCCCTTCTTCGTGCTGCTCGGGGTCATGGCGGCGCCCGTGGCCGTAAAGATCAGCCCCTTGAGCAAGGCAGGCGCTTGCGCGCGGGTGTTGTTGGCGCGCTTTCGCGGGTTCTGCCGCAAGATGGCATGGACCTGATCCCACAGCTGCTCGTCGATGATAGCCTGATGCTCGCCTGGATAGGCCTTGCCCTTGTGGACGGCGTCGCCGCGATAGACGCGGTTCACCAGCACCCTGTAGAGATATCCCTTGTCGACCAAGGTGCCCTGCTTGTTGAGGAGGCCTTTGCGGCGCAGTTCGCGGGCCAGCACGGTCGCTGAGCCGAGCTCGACGAACCGTTCGAAGATGCCCCGCACGGCGGCAGCCTCGTCCTCGTTCACCACGAGCTTGCGGTCCTTCACATCGTACCCGAGCGGGACGTAGCCGCCCATCCACATCCCCTTCTTGCGGCTGGCGGCGACCTTGTCCCGGATGCGTTCGGCCGTCACTTCGCGCTCGAACTGGGCGAAGGACAGCAGGATGTTCAGCGTCAGCCGCCCCATCGACGTGGTCGTATTGAACGACTGCGTCACCGAGACGAAGGTCACGCCGTTGCGGTCGAACACCTCGACCAGCTTGGCGAAATCCGCCAACGAGCGGCTGAGGCGGTCGATCTTGTAGACCACGACCACGTCGACCAGCCCGTCCTCGATGTCCTCCAGCAGGCGCTGCAGGCCGGGGCGTTCCAGCGTACCGCCCGAGATGCCGCCGTCGTCGTATTGATCGCGCACCAGCACCCAACCCTCCGAGCGCTGGCTGGCAATGTAGGCCTCGCAGGCCTCGCGCTGGGCGTGAAGCGAGTTGAACGCCTGCTCCAGCCCCTCCTCGGAGGATTTGCGCGTGTAGATGGCGCAGCGCAGCTTGCGAACACGTTGCGATGGGTTCGGAGACTTCGTCATGTGGCACAGCCCTCCGCTGGCCTGCGGGCGCCGCCGCTCTTCCGCCGATGGTTCTTCTCCCGGCCCGACGCT
>LJSV01000032.1 GCA_001314715.1 Rhodobacteraceae bacterium HLUCCA12
TCGAACGCGATGGGGCTTTGGAAGCCGAGCGATGAATGCCGCCTGACGGGGTTATAGAACCCGTCGATGTATCTGGCGACGGCGTTTTCGGCCTGCTGGCGGGATTGCCATGCGACCGGCCAGACCAGCTCCGACTTGATGGTCTTGAAGAACGTTTCCACCATCGAGTTGTCGTAGCAATTCCCGCGCCCGCTCATTGAGATCAGGATGCCGCGTTTTCGGAGCAGCGCCTGGTAGTCGACAGAGCAGTATTGCGATCCGCGATCCGAATGATGAACCAGCCCTGGTCCGGGGTTGCGAGCCACGAGAGCACGGCGCAGGGCTTCGACGGCCAGATCGCGCTTCAGGCGATCACTCGTGGCCCAGCCGACGACGCGCCGGGAGAACAGGTCCAGCACGACAGCAAGGTAAAGCCAGCCCTCGGCCGTCCAGATGTAGGAGATGTCGGCCCCCCACTTCTTGTCCGGGCCATCTGCCGTGAAGTCCTGCGCTACGAGGTTCGGCGCAACCGGCCAGGCATGTTCGCTGTCCGTCGTCCGTTTGAAGCGCCGTTTTTGCCGCGCGATCAACTGGTTCTCGCGCATCAGGCGTGCCGTGCGATGCCGCCCGATCTCGTGGCCCTCGTCGACAAGATCGCGGTGCATGCGCGGGCTGCCGTAGGTGCCGTTCGACAGGGCGAAGGCGGTGCGGATATGGGCCAGATAGACCATGTCCTGCTGCTGGCGGCGACAGGCCGGACGGTCCTGCCAGGCGAAGAAGCCGCTCTGGCTGACGCCCAGGGCACGGCACATCCGGCTGATCGGGAAGCTGGCCTTCTCCGCCTCGATGAAGCCGAAGGTCATCGACTTGTCTCTTTCGCGAAGAAGGCCGCGGCTTCCTAAGAAACAGCCCTATCCTCCGGGATGGGCGCCAAGGCAAATCCGAGCATCCTGGCGCGGCGCTGGAGGTTTGAAAGCACGCGTTGCCGGTGTCGTTCGTCGTAGGCTGCCGCGCCCTGATCCTGATAAGTCATGCCATGGCGGATGGCGTTGTAGAACAAGACTGCGATCTTGCGCGCCGTGGCCGTCACCGCCTTTTGTTTGCCGATCCGCGCCGAGAGGCGGCGATAGAAGGCACCCAGGGCAGTGTCACTTCGGCCGATCGTGACGGCAGCCAGACGCAGAAGTGCAGCGGCACGGCTTGAAGATCGGCGGGTCCGCGAGGACAGTAGCTTGCCACCAGAGACTTTGTTGCCCGGGGCCAGACAGAGCCACGACGTGAAGTGCTTGGCACTCTTCCAGGCATGCAAGTCCGTGCCGCATTCGGCCACCAGCTTCAGAGCCAGCGATGGGCCGAGGCCGTGGATCTGCGTCAGGTCTATGCCCAATACCCCGTAAAGCGCAGCCCGCACATCGAAGGACGGAGCGTTGTGCTGATTGCCCTTGTTCCGCGCCCTGGGCAGCGGGGCCAGATTATCGTCCGCTCGGACCGTCAGCGCCCCCACCGCAGTTTCCAGCCTGTGGTCGCATGTCTCGATCTGTGCTTTGTAGAAGTCGTAATGTTCCAGCGACTGTGTCAGGGCAAAAACGTGTTCCTCGCGGTCATTGCCGACCAGCGCGGCTTTGATCGTTTCCATCGAAGATTTGCAGCGGATATCCCGGAACGCGGCGAGAGCCTCCGGATCACGCTCGCCGCCAACGATAGCACGGATGATCCGCATGCCTGTCGCGCCAGTGATATCGGATACGACATGATGCAGTTGCAGGTTCATCTCCATGAGCGCCTTCTGCATGTGCTGGATATGAGCAGCGGCGTATTCTGTCAGTCGTTCGCGCTGGCGCATGTAGGCGCGCAGGGTGGCAATCTCCGCCTCGGGGCGGAAACTGCCACGCAGCAGGCCATAGGAATGCAGCTGGCGCAGCCATCCGGCATCGCTGACATCGGTCTTGCGGCCCGGCACATTCTTGGCATAGCGGGCATTCACGAGGATGACCTCGAAGCCATGCGCCTCCAGGATCTCGAAGACCGGTATCCAGTAAACGCCGGTCGATTCCATGGCCACGCTGGTGACGCCGCACGACCGGAACCAAGCGGCGAGATCGTGCAGATCATGGGTAAATGTCCCGAAAGCGCGCACCGGCATGGCGTCAGTGCCAGGGTTCACAGAAACCATATGCATGGTCGAGCCGATATCGATCGCGGCCGCATTAGGGTTGACCAACTTTATGTCCGGGTGGTCGCCGGTCTTGCGCTTCGTCATGGCATCTCCTCCGTTCAAGGCAAAGGGCGTGGGCCATGCAAGTTCGTCATCTTCCTAACCGGGATCACCGCGATGGCAGCGTCACCACTCTCAAGTGCGCATCGGCCCATGTGCCACGTTTTTTAACGGGGTCTCATCCTCCAATAAGCCATCGGCAACTGCCCTTCACGTGCAGCATAGCACAGGCTGTTTATATCGCGCGCAGGCGGGCTGCGGCCCGGAACGGTTTTTTAAGATGTCGCGCTCCTGCTTCAGGACCGCATTCTCCCGTCGCAGCCGCTTCAGCTCGGCATGCACATCGACCGGCGCCTCGCTCGGCTCGCTGGCGTCGCGCTCCTGGCTCAGCCACCGCGTCAGCGTCGACAAGCCAATGCCAAGATCCTCCGCGATCTCCCGCCGCGTCCGGCCGCTGGTCAGTGCCAGCCGCACCGCTTCACGCCGAAACTCCGGCGTCGGCATGTTCCCGTTTCCCATAGAACACCTCCTGGTTCCTCAGTTGGTGCTCTCCACATTTTCCGGGCAAGTCCAAGAAAGCGCCAGATACTGTCCAAGGAATGGGGAGCACCTCAGTCGGATATCGCTTACCGCTCACCTCGGATAAATGAATGGGATGACGTCGACGAAAACCTGCTACGTTGCCGTTGGGCATGCAGTTTGGTGTTTATGCCGCCTTTAGGACGGTCGCTCCCCATAAGAATTCCTTATGGTGAGCGTTAAGAAAACTGCGCTTGATGCGACGAAGTGGAACTCACATGCTTCGTGCAGGCGCCGATCGGGCGTCAGTGGAGGAGTATCATTGTGACCGTCACACGCCGCCTTGCAGAGTTCGCCTCTAGCGCAAGATTTCATGACCTTCCCGAAGACGTTGTCTCCAAGGCAAAGCTTTTGATCCTCGACACGCTGGGCGTGGCAATTGGGTCCTCGACCCTTGATTTCGGCGATGACACCTTGGGGCTGGCGGAAGAGTGGCAGACAGCATCGGGTGCAAGCGTCATCGGGCGCGGCATCCGTGTTCAGCCGCATCATGCGGCGCTGATAAACGGCATACTTGCCCATGGTCAGGATTTTGACGACACGCATACTGAATCCGTGGTGCACTCTTCCGGTGCCATCGTCCCGGCCATGCTGGCATGCGCCGAACGCGACGGAAGCAGCGGGCAAGATGCCTTGCTTGCCTTTGTGCTTGGCACCGAAATTTCGCTGCGGCTGGCGCTTCCGGCGCGAAATGCTTTTCACCTGAGGGGGTTTCACACGACCTCGGTTGCCTGCACCTTTGGCATTGCCCTGCTTTCTGCGCTTTCAGGCCATCGGCGCCATGAAACGCAGTTGACACAGACGATGGGAATCGCGGGAAGCTTTGCTTCGGGCCTGCTGGAATGCGTTCCTGCAGCTTCTTCGGCAAAGCGCCTGCATGCCGGCTGGGCGGGTTTGTGCGGGATCATGGCCGATGATTTTGCCCGATCCGGCTTCACTGGCCCCCAGACCGTAATCGAGGGCCGTCTTGGGGTATACAACTCCATGCTTCGAGGGCAGGACTTTGATCTGGAGGAAATATTTAAGGGTCTCGGTCAGCGCTGGCATCTGCTGGACGTTCGCCCGAAACTATATCCCTGCTGCCATTATCTGCAGGCATTTATCGACTGTGCCAGCCAACTGCGGAATCGTCCGGGTTTCGACGTAGCGCAGATCAGGGAGATCAACGCCCGCGTGGCGCAGGGCTCTGTCAATATGATCTGCGCCCCATGGGCGACAAAGATCGCGCCCAAGACCGGCTATGATGCGCGTTTCAGTCTGGCTTATGCCATTTCAACCATGTTGCTGTGTGGCCGGGCAGGGCAGGTCGAGTTTCAGGAAGACGAGCTTGGCGACCCCGATAGGCTCGCGCTGATGAAGAAGGTTCAATACACTGTTGATCCGGCGTTCGATGTGAAGGACATGCCGGCGTGGATTGAAATTGTCTTCAGCGACGGCTCCACGCAGATCGAAAAGCTTGATGCCGTCCGCGGCAACGCCGAGAACCCAATCGGAAAAAACGAGATCCTGGACAAATTCCGCGACTGCACAAGGACGTTCGATGAGGAAGCGGTCACTGCAGTCGCCGACCAGATCCTTTCGCTCGAAGCCGCCGACTCGCCGGCCGGGCTGACCGATGCCCTGGCGAGGCTGCGCGCCTCCCCGTCCCGTTAGGATGAAGGCCCCGCCGCCTCCTTGGAGAAGTTGCTTGCAGATTGGGCGAGTTCGCAGATCCGGGTGAGAAACGGTGCCGAGTTTCGCTGCTCGAACACCGCAAAGTACTGCAGCGGTTGAATTTCCGGCTCGACCTCCAGAACCTGTAGCAACCCGGCTTCAATCTGCGCAGCGTAATAGTCGCGCGGCAGAAATCCGAGGCCAAGGCCTGACAAGGTAAGTGAGCCCATGACGCCGATGGTGTTGCAGACGGTTGTGCTGCGACTGTGCACCTCGTTGCCGAGGAACCGGCTCATCATACCGTAGAGGTTTGAGGTTCGAACCGTTGTCAGAATGGGCCACTCGGTCAGATCTTCGGGTCCGAGGCAGCGCCGCGGCACCCCCAGCTTCGGGCTGGCCATCCATCGAAAGTCAATGGAACCCACACTGATCTGGGCCACTTCGCTCATGTGGATGGGACCAGGAACCACAGCGATATCGATCTCTCCGGCTTCAAGTTTACGGATCTGGTTGCTTGTCAGGTCAACGTCCAGTTCGATGCGCACCTCGGGATAATCGGCATTGATGGCATGCAGCAGATCGGCAAGCCAGGTGACGGCCACGAACTCTGTCACGCCAAGGACGAGGTTCACCGTTAGCACTTTCGCATCTCCGACCCTATACAGGATCTGATCGATCAGGTTGAGGATCTGAGTCGCGTAAACAAGGAGTTCTCGTCCTTTCAGCGTTGGCCGGGTAGCGCGCACATCACGGTCGAGCAACTGCGTTCCGAGTTGGTTTTCAAGCTCTCTGATACGCATCGAGATTGCGGACTGCGTGGTGTTCAGACGGCTGGCAGCCGCATTGAAACTACCAAGCTGGCAGATCCAGTAGAATGCGGCGAGTTGCTTCAGGGTCATTCATTATTCTTATCTAAACTTATGATTTATTATCATTTGTAATGATGTCTTGCAAGTGTATCATTACTTCTGGTGCAGCGTCTGACGCGCTGCCCATCTAGGGAGGAGAGACGAATGCACATTTCCCAAGTAGCCGTTCTGGCGCTGGCTCTATCAGGTACCTCTGCGTTGGCACAGGAAACCTTTCGTTCGCAGATCAGCACAGGTGGCGTGACTGGCACCTATTACGTCATCGCATCGCCGCTTGCGAATTTCATAGCTGAGAATTCACACATCAGGCTCACGCCCAGCACCTCAGGTGGCGGGCCGGAAAACCTGCGTCGGGTGAGTTCGGGACAAGCACAGTTCGGCATGACACAGCCGGACACCATGTATGAGGCATGGAATGCAATTCCGCCCTTCGATCAGCCCTTGCGCGACTGGCGTACCGTCGGAATCGTGACACCCGTCATGGTGAACCATGTTCTCGTTCCTGAGGAAAGCGGGATCCGCGATGCTTCGGATCTTGTGGACACGACGTTCGCAATTGGCGCCCCCGGTTCGGGCTCGGCCGTTGGAATGACACGGTTTCTCGAAACTGCCGGCATTGCAGAAAACGTTGATGCCGTCATGCTGCCGCATCAGGATTATCCGGAGATGCTTCAGAACGGCCAGATCGACGCTTTCAGTCGGCTTGGTTCGGTTCCAGCCGCAGTCGTCGAGGAACTCGCGGCACAATTTCCAGTGAACCTCGTGGATTTCAGCGCGCTATTGGACGAGTCCAATTTCGTCGAAGAATACCCATTTTATGAGGAGGTGACGGTTCCTGGCGGAACATACAACGGCATCGACGATGAGGTGACGATGTTCGGCAACGCCGGCTACATAATCGTTCACAAGGATGTTCCGGAAGACATCGTCTATGAGTTCACGCGGCTGGCCTATTCGCCGGAAGCCGTGGAACATGTGTCGATGGCCTTCAAGGGCGTCAACCTGGACGCGAGCGATCCCTTGGCAGGCAATATCGGGCCCGTGCATCCTGGTGCGCAACGATTCTGGGAAGAACAGGGGGTCGAGGTTCCAGAACCCTCTCTGCAATAGATCGATCCCGTCTGCTAAAGGTCCCCGCAAGCGGGGACCTCCTCTCTCGTATTTCTTGGAGGACTCGGTGTGGCGAGAAGTATCGCGACGAAAAATCAACATCAATCCGACTCACCTGTCCCGGTCGACGGTTCATCCATGAAACGGGAGTTTGTCCCTTTCTGGGGGGCAGTGTTTGGAACCCTGGCGGCGTTCTACAGCCTTGCCCTGCTATATTCTGTCGTAGACACCTCGTTGTCGTCCTCCGTGTTTCGGGGGGGGTTCATTCTCGCAATAACCTCCATGATATTTATGCGCTACCCAGCGCGATCCAATTCACCTAGGTCCCGCCCATCATCGGTAGATCTTTTTCTGATCGTGCTTGCGTTCCTGACATTCGGTAATTTCATCATCGACTATGACAATATGGTGTGGCGCACCGGCGCAGCGACCACGCGCGATATTGTTTTTGCAGCCCTTGCAATTGGCCTTGTTCTGGAGGCGTCCCGCCGGGCGATGAGCCCAATTCTGCCCCTCATCGCGTTGGTGTTGGTGCTCTATGGCTATCTTGGCGCCTGGGTGCCGGGTGACCTGTTTGGACACCAGGGTTTCCAGGTGCGACAGATCGCGGGCGAGGTATATGCATCGATGAACGGCATCTTTGGCTTCGTGACCCATGTGTTCATTGCGTATGTCATGCTGTTCGTTCTGATGGGCGCGGTATTCCAGGCCTTCGGGGCAGGAAATTTCTTCATCGGTCTTCCCGTTGCGCTTATGGGAGGGTCCCGCGGCGGTGCAGCCAAGGCTTCGGTTGTTTCCAGCGGCTTGTTCGGATCAATTTCCGGCAGTGCGACAGCGAATGTGGCGGCAACCGGAACATTTACTATCCCACTGATGAAGCGCACGGGCTACCGCCCCCAGGTGGCAGCCGGAATTGAAGCGGGCGCGTCTACCGGGGGAATGTTTCTGCCACCAGTTATGGGTGCGGGTGCATTTCTCATGGCTGAAATGCTTCAGGTCCCGTATGTGGAAATCATAAAGGTCGCCTTGGTTCCAGCGCTGCTGTATTTCGTGGCGGTGCTCATGATGGTGCATTTTGAAGCGGTCGGCACCGGGATCAAGCCGATCCCCGCAGAAGAACGACGACAGGTACGCGACGTTCTGCGTGAGGGTTGGTTCTATCTGTTTCCATTGGTTGTGCTTTTCGGCGCACTCTTCACCGGACGCACCGCCTCCTACGCGGCATTCCTGGCGATAATTTCATTTCTGCTGTTCATGTTCGTCAAGATGTTATTCGAACGGCGACCGCGAGAGTTCTTCCGGCTACTGATAAAGGCGCTGATCGAAGGTGGTGAAAAATCCCTGATGGTGGGTTCTGCCGCTGCGCCAGTCGGCATTATCGTCAGTATGGTTTTGTTGACCGGGCTGGGATTCAAGTTCGCGGCTATTCTGATCAATCTGTCGCATAGTGAACTTTGGCTGGCGTTGATCCTGGTCATGATCGGGACGATCATATTGGGCATGGGAATGACCGTGACGGCGGATTATCTTATCCTGGCCGTGCTGGCGGTTCCGGCATTGGGAGAGCTGGGCGCACCACTTCTCGCGGCCCATATGGCCGTGTTCTGGTTCAGCCAATCGTCAAACGTGACGCCGCCGGTTTGCATGGCAGCTTTTGCCGGGGCTGGGATTGCACAGGCCAATCCTTATTCTTCCGGCTTTCATGCAATGCGATTTTCCGCGTACCTCTACATCATGCCATTCATGTTCGTGTACACCCCGGTATTGATGCCCGAGGGCTTTAATATGGACGTATTGCATACGTGGATCGGATTGTTGATTGCAACAGTGCCATTTGCGGCCGCTGCAACCGGCTATCTTTTCGGTCGCATCTCGGTGGTGGAACGGATCTTGATGCTCCTGTGCGCGATCGGGCTGTCCATACCCGATTGGCGGTTTTCGGCACTCGGGCTTGCCGGCTTGCTTCTGCTGGCGTTTCTGTTCAGCAACCGGCAGAAGAAATATACTCCTGTAAGTAGTGAGGGGCGCACATGAGCCTGGCAGCGCGCCTCGGATCGTTCGCCGCAGAGATGCGCCCCGGCGATCTTTCACCGGATGTCATCGAACAACTGAAGTTGCGCCTGCTTGACCTGTTCGGAGCGGCTGTCTCCGGAATCGAAGCCGGCGGATGGCGGGCCTTTGCGAACGAGCCCGCGGCCGGTTCGGCCTGCATCTGGCCTTCCGGGCGTCAGGGTGCTGCGCGTGAGGCCGCCTTTCTCAACAGCTTCGTCTCCCATGCGACCTATATGGAGGACGGATCGCGCTTCACTGGCGGGCATCCCTCCAGCGTCGTGGTCCCGGCAGCCCTTGCCGCGTTCGAGGATGCCGGGCGCGGATCCGGGACGGACTTTCTGGTCGCCATGGCGACGGGCTACGAGGTGTTTCTGAGGCTGGGGCGAACCGTCTATCCTGAGATTGTCCAGCGCGGTTTCCAGAGCACGGCCGCCCTCGGCGCGGTGGCATCGGCAGCAGCCGTGGCCAGCGCACACAAACTGTCGCGGGCTGAAGCGGGCAATGCCATCGCCATCGCCGCCACCATGGGTTTCGGGTTGAAACACGCGCTGAAAGCGCCCGCCTCGCAGCCCGTTCAGGTGGCGAGGGCGTGCCAGGGTGGCGTCATCGCTTGCGAGGCCGCGGCACGAGGTGCGACCGGGTCAGCGGACATTCTGGAGGCGTCGTTGCTTCCGATGTACGGCGCTACCGGGGCGCCGCAAGGCATCACAGAAGGACTGGGAAGAACCTTTTCCGTATCCGAGACCTACATCAAGTTGCATGGCGGTTGTCGCGGCAATCATGCGCCTATTGATATCGTGCAAGACTTGCTCCTGCGTTCGGGCCGGGCGGTCGAAGAAATTGCGACCATCCGGATCGCGGTGGACAGCGTGACCCATGCGGCCGATATCGAGGACCCGCAGACCCCCGGCCAGGCGCAGTTCAGTGCCCGCTTTGCAGTGGCCGCGCATCTCCTGACGGGCGACGCGCTGCCCCGGCGATACAGCGCGATCCGTTTGGCGGACCCTGATCAGCAGGCTCTGATGGCGAAGATCGCGCTCATGGTTTCTCCGGAGCTGGATTCCAGTTACCCCGAACAGCGCGGTGCATGGGCGCAGATCGACTTCACCGATGGCAGATCAATCAGCGACACCGTGGCGCTTGCCTGCGGAGAACCGGAGACGCCTGTTTCGCTGGCTGCCGTCGAAACGAAGTTTCAACGCCTCGCAGGGGCCTCGCTGGGCGATGATGCGGCGCGGCTGCGCGATCTGGTCGCCGATCTGGAGCGGCTATCCGACGTGAAGCAGCTTACCGTGCTTCTGGGGCGGGCAACGCACCATCCGCAGGCGACGGGAAAAGAGAACGCATTGGAGATCCAGCAATGAGACTTTCGATAGCCGACGCAAACAAGCTGGTCGTCCGAACGCTTGTCCAGAACGGGATGCCCGCAGAGGATGCCGGAATCGTTGCCGATCATCTTGTCGATGCCGGAATGGCTGGCCATCCATTCGCCAGCCTTCCCCGTGTCATCGCGCTGGTAGACCAGATGCGGCGGCGCGGCCCCTCCAAGCGCCCACGCGTCGTTACCGAAACCCCGGTGTCGGTTGTCATCGATGGGGGCAATACGAATGGATATGTCACGTCGGTCATGGCCATCGATTCCGCGACAGAACGCGCGAAAAAAACCGGTATTGGTGTTGCGACAGTTCACAACACCTGGTTCAGCGGCCGCTGCAGCTACTATGTCGAGCGTGCGGCGCGAGCCGGGCTGATCGCCATTCATACCGCCAATACGTCGGCCCGGGTTGCCCCGGTAGGCACCATCGACCGCATATTCGGGACCAATCCGTTCGCGGTGGCTTTCCCCCACCCGGCGACAGATGATCCGGTGGTGGTGGATTTCACAACAGCGGCGACCACATGGGGCGATGTCTTGCTACATCTCCACACCGACCGGCAGCTTCCTGTAGGTCAGGCCGTGGACCCCAACGGCGCGCCTACACAAAACCCGCAAGAGGCTCTGGAAGGCGCGTTCCTGCCCTGGGGTGGGCATCGCGGCTCAGGTCTGGGCCTTGTTGCCCAGGTGCTTGGCGTGCTTGCCGGCAGCGACCCGGTTATTTCGGATACCGGCCAATCCGGCTTCTTCTTCCTGGTGCTCCAACCCAGCTTGCTGGGCCCTGACGGAGGCGGCCTTGAGCGGATGGAGGCACTTTTGACCGCCATCGGCAAAGCGCGACCGGCAGATCCCGTCCATCCGCCGCGTCTCCCCGGAAGCCGGTCAGCCGCCCGCAGACGCGAAGCGGCGGCGGCCGGTACGATCGAGGTGGATGACGCAATCTATCAAAAGATTCTGACCTTGGTTCCGCCTGACTGACAGCGAGCCGCGCGCAGTGACCAGATACCGGGAGGCAACTTCCCCGCTCCTGATCCTGCCGGAGCGGGTGACCTTGCACCTCAAGTTGACAATTGAAGATAGGATTCGACCCATGACGATTCAAACTGCGGAGATCAAAACCGGCGGCCAATCTTTGGGCGCGCAGTTCGATGCCTGGCTGGCGGGTTTTACCCAGGCGATGAGCGACAGGGACGCCGAGGCATTGGGGAAGCTCTTCGAAGATGATTGCCACTGGCGGGATGTTGTGGCGCTTACCTGGTCGATCACGCCCCATGACAATAAGGCAGCTCTGGTGCAGGGATTGATCGAAGCAGCCGGGCGCACCGGGCCCTATAACTTCCGGCGTGATCCGGACCGTATGGCTCCGCATCGGGTCCGGCGGCAAGGCGTTGAGGTGATCGAGGGTGTTTTCGCTTTCGAGACGCACGCCGGACGCGGCCATGGCCTGTTGCGCCTCGTCGCCGCGACGCCGGAGCGTGCCTTCACGATGGCGACCGTTCTTGACGAGTTGAAAGGACACGAAGAACCGACGGAGGATCGCCGTCCAAGCGGCGAGGCCTATTCGCGCAATTTTGGCGGAGCCAACTGGAACGACCTTCGTGCGCGCGAGAGCGCCTTTGCGGACCGCGATCCAGCAGTCCTGATCGTCGGCGCGGGGCAGGCAGGTCTGCCGGTCGCAGCGCGCCTGCGGTTGCTTGGTGTCGACGCGCTGGCCGTTGAGCGTAGTGCGCGTGTTGGGGATTCGTGGCGGCAGCGTTACCACTCTCTTGCGCTGCACAACCGGGCCAAGCTGAATGAGATGCCTTACCTGCGCTGGCCTCCGCAATGGCCGCACTACCTGCCCAAGGATATGATTGCGAACTGGATCGAAACCTACGCGTGGGCAATGGAATGCAATGTCTGGACCAATACGGAACTTGTTGGCGCGCGCTTTGACGCAGATGCAGGCTGCTGGGAAGCCGATGTGCGCCAGGAGGACGGCAGCGCCCGGCGTCTGCGCCCCCGCCACGTGGTGATGGCGAATGGCGTGGCAGGCAAGCCGCTTCGGCCAGAGCTACCGGGGCTCGATGCGTTTCAAGGCCGCGTTCTCCATACCCATGACTATCGCAGCGGCACCGAGTGGTCCGGCAAGCGGGCCGTCATTGTGGGTGCCGGAACCAGTGCCCATGACGTTGCGCAGGACCTGCATGCGCACGACGCCAGGGTGACGATGATCCAGCGCAGCCCGGTCACCGTCGCCAGCATTAAGGCTGCATCGCTTGTCCACTCGGTCTATTATGACGAAGGTCTGGCCCTGGAAGACTGCGATCTCATTGCTCAGGCATCGAGCTATCCGCTCCTCCTGCAGGGCTATCGCGCCGCGGTCGAGCGCATGCGCCAGATCGACGCCGATTTGCTGGAGCGGCTGGCCCTGCGGGGCTTTCGCCATGATTATGGCCCCGACGAAGCAGGACATCAGATGAAGTTTCGAACGCGCCATGGGGGCTATTACCTCGACTGTGGTGCCTCGGAACTGATCGCCTCGGGCGAGATCGACCTTGTTGCTCATCAAGATACCGAAGGCTTCTGTGCCGAAGGTCTGCGGATGACCTCGGGGGAGGTGATCGAGGCCGATCTGGTCGTCACGGCGACCGGCTACCAAAATCAGCAGGCGGTGGTTCAGGACTTGTTTGGTGACGAGGTTGCAGACCGAGTCGGCCCCATCTGGGGGCTTGCAGATGATGGCGAGATTGCGAACATGTTCCGTCCGACAGCGCAACCGAACCTTTGGTTTATCGGCGGTAGCTTTGCGCAGGCGCGGATCTATTCGAAGGCGATAGCCCTCCAGATCAAGGCCCGCGAACTGGGGCTGGTGGAATGATGCCGCAGGATATTTTCCGGCTAGACGGAAAGGTTGCCCTAGTGACGGGGGCCGGGTCAGCAGGGCCTGGCTGGGGGAACGGAAAGGCGGCAGCCCTTGTGATGGCGCGCTATGGTGCGCAGGTTTTCGGGATCGACCGATCCGAGAAAGCACTTGCCGAAACCGCCGCCGCTTTTGCCTGCGAGGGGCTGGATGCATCCTTCAAAAGCATCGTTTGCGACGTGACAGACAGCGCCGGTCTGGAAGAAGCTGTCGCTCATTGCATGAAGACCTTCGGTCGTATCGACATTCTGATCAACAATGTCGGCGGCAGCGCCCCGGGAGACCCGGTGTCGATGGACGAAGACCTGTGGCGCCAGCAGATCGACCTGAACCTGACGTCCGCCTTCCTGACGTGCAAACATGTTCTGCCGATCATGGAACGCCAATTCGAGACTTCGGACGCGGGGGGCGCGATCATCAACATCGGAAGCATCGGCAGCCACAGTTTTCAGGTCGGTGGCCGGGTGAGCGCAGCCTATGCCGCATCCAAGGCCGGGCTCGAAGCTTTCGGGCGTTCGACAGCCATCGCTTGGGTTGACCGCGGTGTGCGCGTCAACACCGTGGTGCCCGGCGTGATGGAAACACCCCTGGTCGCAGCACGGCTGGTCCAGCAGCTTGAGGCCGACGACGCCGACGAACTTGTCGCCGCCCGCCATGCCAGCGTGCCGATGGGGCGCATGGGCGATGCCTGGGATGTGGCCTATGCGGTCCTCTATTTGGCGAGCCCGGCGGCCCGCTATGTGACAGCGACATCGCTGATTGTTGACGGCGGAATGACCGCCGCGCGTCCGGGTTGAGGGGTGCAGGCATGAGCTGGTTGTCGGAACTGCCGCCCTCCGGGTTGACGCCCCTGCAGGCAGAGGTACGGGATGAAGCGCAACAGGGACCGCGCGGCAAGATGCCGGCACCTATGATTGCATGGCTGCGCCGCCCCGAGATGGCGCGGCAGGCGCAGGCTCTGGGGGCGGAATTGCGGTTTCGCGGCGTTCTTGAACCGCAGCTTCGTGAACTGGCCATTCTAGTCTGCGCGCGGCACTGGTCTTCACATTACGAATGGACCGCGCATAAACGGATAGCGCTGGACGCCGGACTCGACCCTGAAATCATCGCAGCCATCGCCCGCGACGACGTGCCGCCTGCAGATCGCACACCCCTTGCGCTCGTCTGGCGACTGTCCCGCGAGATCCTTGATCAGGGCAAGCTCGGCAAAGAGACCCGCAGTGAAGCGCTGTCGTTTCTTGGGGAAGAAGCTCTTGTCGAACTGGTGATGGTTCTGGGGTATTATTGTCTGGTCGCACTAACCCTGAACGCCTTCGAACTGGGCCTGCCCGAGGCCGTCGCGCCGGAGCTGTTGCGACAGGATCGACGGCTGTGACGATACCCGAGACCAGCGCAGAAATGTTTCCGGAGGGGGTTATAGACGCGCATCATCACCTCTACGCGCGACCCGGGATCAACTATCTCGCCGAGGAATACGTCTCTGACCTGCGTTCGACCGCGATAAAGTTCCGGGGCAGCATCCATGTCCAGGCAAGATCGCATTACCGCACCTCCGGGGCAGAAGCGTGCAGACCCATGGGGGAAACGGAGTTCCTTCTTTCCGAAGCGAAACGTGCCGAAGCGCTCGGGTTTGGCGGGCTGTGCCTCGGGATCGTCGGGTTTGCCGACCTGACCCTTGGCGCTGCGGTACGCGAGGTTATTGAGGGGCATCTGCAGCTTGCCGGGCACGTCCGCGAAGGGGGGCGGTTCTGTGGTATCCGTCATATCCTTGCCTGGGACGCTGATGCGCGTTTGCTCAACCCGGCCTATCCGACCACAGCCGATCTGATGCACGATACCCGTTTCCGGGAGGGCTTGCAGGTGCTTGCGGACCTCGACCTGGCGTTCGATGCCTGGCTACTGGCGCCGCAGCTCCCGCAACTGGTGGGTCTGGCGCAAGCCTTGCCCGATCTGCGCATCGTGCTGAACCACTGTGGCGGGCCGGTGGGCACGGGGGCCTATGCCGGCCAACTGCCGGAAGTCTTTCAGCATTGGTCGGTGGCCGTCGCCCAACTGGCGGAATGCAAGAATGTCTTCGTCAAGGTGGGCGGGCTCGGAATGCCCCTGACCGGGCTGGTTCCGGATACCGCAGCCAGAAATCTTCCGGCTGAGCTTGCGCGCCTGTGGCGACCCTGGACGGACCGGCTTCTTGATACCTATGGCCCAGAGCGTCTGATGCTCGAATCGAATGCTCCCGCCGATCGGACCCTCTATCCGTTCGCGGCGGGCTGGGCTGCCTTCTGGCACATCCTCGCTCCGCTGTCGTCTCAGGAGCGCCGCTCTCTCTGTGCCGGGACAGCGGAGTGCGCCTACCGGCTTGCCGGACCCACCCCACAGGTTTCACGGAGACCATGACCATGTATAAACCAGTCATCATTACCTGCGCCGTTACCGGATCGGGCGATACGACCCATACAAGCCCATATGTGCCGATCACGCCAGAGCAGATTGCCAAGGAAGCCCTTGCCGCAAGTGCTGCCGGTGCGGCAATCGTGCATATCCATGTTCGCGATCCCGCCACCGGGGCACCAAGTCGCGACCTGACTTTATATCGCAAAACCGTCGAGATCATCCGCGATTCAGGAGACCCCGTCCTCATCAATCTGACCACCGGTGCCGGGGCCCGGTTTTCGCCGGACGAGAGCGACCCCAACAGAAACTCCGGTCCTGGCATGGCACGCCCGGACGAGCGCATGAACCATGTTCTAGAACTGAAGCCTGACATTTGCAGCCTAGACATCGCGACGATGAACTTTGGGGAACATGCTTTCGTGAACACCCCCGAACACATTCGCCACATTGCCCGGGCCGTTCGTGAGGCCGGGGTGAAGCCCGAGCTTGAGGTGTTCGACCTTGGCCATGTCGCGCTGGCGCGGCATCTGCTAGGTAAAGGACTGTTTCAGGACCCGCCGTTGTTTCAGCTTTGTACGGGAATTCCGTGGGGCGCACCTGCCACGCCACGAGCAATGCTTGCCATGCAGGACATGCTGCCCGCCGATGCCGAATGGAGCGCCTTCGGTGTCGGCGCCAGTCAGTTTCCGATGATGGCCCTGGCCTGCGCTGCGGGAGGGCATGTGCGCGTCGGACTGGAAGACAACCTGTATATGTCGCGTGGCATTCTCGCCGAGGGAAACGCGCCGCTGGTTGCACGCGCGGCGGAAGTTGTGCGGTTGATAGGGCGAGAAGTCGCATCCCCGGGAGACGCGCGCGCGATACTCTGCATTGGGTGAGCGATCAGTGCGACCTTTTCCAGTTAGCGCGCCTGATGTGGTGTCTTTGGCATCGGCTTCTGCAGCAGGCGCTCGGTATGCACCCGACCCAAGGCGTGATTGGGAATGCGGAACTGCCCAGCGACCATGCCGGGTTCACATGATGAATCCCTCCTCTGCCTTTGCACAAAAAAGCCCCGTCGCGTGATCCCGATGCCGATCTTGTTGTCACAGGCCGCATGCAGTCTCATGGAAGCCATCCGTGTAGAAGCGCCACTACGCCTCGATCGTTGCAAGAAGCGCGGCCATAAGCCGTCCGCGTTCACTCAGGCTGTCGATGTCGATATGTTCTTCAAGAGTATGCGGCCAGTCGCCGCGCGCACCCAGCCCATCGAGCGTGGAGCCCCCCATCGCGCCAGTGAGATTCCCGTCTGACCCACCGTCCGAGGACTGCGCGATAATCTCAAAGCTAAGTTCATAAGCCAGCCGGCGGCGTGTTCATAGAGGCTCCACGAGGCCGGCGGCGGCTCTTATACCGGGCGGGTAACGCCGCGCGTGACCTCCAAGCGCACCAAATCGTTCACGCGCGGCAAGGGATCTCTGGACGCCACGAGCGCCTGCGACATTCTCACCGAAGCGATGCCTCGGCGTGCGCGCCTGCCCAAAAGCTACGGAGCGATCGAGCGGATCTTTCTCAACGGCAACAAGGTTGCGGACGGGATCCTGCTCTGAGCGGGCCGGCTGCGCAGATCGACCCGCGGCAAGCCGACATCCCCGCACACCGTGACGATCCGCAGGGCTGCGCACGGCGCTGTGCCCATGGCTCCAGTGCACCATCCTGGAAACCATCCCTCAATAATTCGGCCCCTTTCTTGTGGGATGACGC
>LJSV01000035.1 GCA_001314715.1 Rhodobacteraceae bacterium HLUCCA12
CCCCAACATGGGCATCGGCGGCATCACACCCGCCATGAAGCTGAAAATGGCCGCGTAAATTCTACGGATGCACCCCGTTAAAAATGGGGAGATTACCGTCCGAATTGGCCAGCGGCAGCGCCGGCAAGTCCTCGGCGCCGCGCAGCCGCAAGACGGCCAGATCGCTTTCGGCATCGCTCAATATCAGGTCGGCGGCGAATTCGCGCCGGTCGCCCAGAACGACGCGGATGTCCGACGCGCCGCCAACGACATGATAGTTGGAAACCACGATCCCGTCGGACGAGACGATGACCCCCGACCCCAGCGCATTCTGAACCCTTGGAACCGAACGCCCGAAATCGCCGAACAACTGGCCGAACAACGGATCGTCGAAGAACGGATTTGCCCGGCTTTCGACCACCCGGCGCGCATAGATCGAAACCACGGCCGGCGCGGCCTCACGAACGACCGAGGCGAAACTGAGCGCGATCTCGGACCGGCTTTCGGGGACGGATTGGCCTGATGCCGCACCCGGCAGCAAGATCGACATCGCAGCGGCGAACAAGATGGCAAATCGCATACGACACTCCCTTGGGGTGGAACGTTGCGAATATGGGGCGGGCTTGGCGGCATTGCAATTCCCGCCGGGCCGGACCGGGCGGCGCGGACCGTTCAGGACAACCCGGCCGGAACGAAAAAACCCGCGCCGGGCGCGGGTTTTCAGTCGCGGCAAAGGGGCCGGATCAGTCTTCGTCGGCATCCTGGCGGGCGCGATCAGCCGCGCCCTTGGCGTCCGGGTCGCGATCGACGAATTCGATGATCGCCATCGGCGCCATGTCGCCAAAGCGGAAACCCGCCTTGAGAACGCGAACATAGCCCCCGTTGCGATCCTTGTAGCGTGGGCCCAGAACGTCGAACAGCTTCTGGACGTCCTTGTCTTCCTTGAGCTGGGCGGCGGCCTGACGGCGCGCGTGCAGATCGCCCCGCTTGGCCAGCGTGATCAGTTTTTCGACCACCGGGCGCAGTTCCTTGGCCTTGGGCAGGGTCGTCTTGATCTGTTCATGTTCGATCAGCGATCCGGCCATGTTGGCGAAAAGCGCCTTGCGGTGTTCCTGGGTCCGGTTGAGGCGGCGATAGCCGCGGGCGTGACGCATGGGTCTCTCCTATCGTGCGATTATGCTTTGTGTTGCCGCCCGTGCGTTGCGGGAGGCGTCGTTGGGGCCGTTCGGCCCAGGTTGTTCCCCGGCAGTCCGGGCATTGGTGCATGTCGCGGGCATTCAATCGACACCCGCGACACGCGAATTCGCTCAGAACTGGTCTTCGAACCGCTTAGCCAGTTCCTCGATGTTTTCAGGCGGCCAATCCTCGACTTCCATGCCCAGGTGCAGCCCCATGCCCGAAAGCACTTCCTTGATCTCGTTCAGCGACTTGCGGCCGAAGTTCGGCGTGCGCAGCATCTCGGCCTCGGTCTTCTGAATCAGATCGCCGATATAGACGATATTGTCGTTCTTTAGGCAGTTGGCCGACCGGACCGAGAGTTCCAGCTCGTCCACCTTCTTCAGCAGCAGCGGGTTGAATTCAAGCCCGTCATCGTCGGACCCACGGCCAGCGGCCTCGGGCTCCTCGAAGTTGACGAAGATCTGCAACTGGTCTTGAAGAATGCGCGCGGCAAAGGCCACCGCGTCCTCGGGCGTGACCGAGCCGTCGGTCTCGATCTTCATGGTCAGCTTGTCATAGTCCAGCACCTGCCCCTCGCGGGTGGGCTGAACCTCATAGGCGACCTTCTTGACGGGCGAATACATGGCGTCGATCGGGATCAGGCCGATGGGCGCGTCGTCAGGACGGTTCTTGTCAGCCGAGACATAGCCCTTGCCGGTGCTCACGGTGAGTTCCATGAACAGCTCGGCGCCTTCGTCCAGATGGCAGATCACATGATCCTTGTTGAGCACCTCGATACCGCTTGTCACCGAGATGTCGCCGGCCTTGACCACGGCGGGCCCGCGGGCCGAAACGCTCACGCGCTTGGGCCCCTCGACCTCCATCTTGAGGGCGACGCCCTTCAGGTTCAGCACGATGTCCGTCACATCCTCGCGCACACCGGCGACCGAGGAAAATTCGTGCAGAACATTGTCGATCTGAATCGAGGTGATTGCCGCACCCTGAAGCGAGGACATCAGCACGCGGCGCAGCGCGTTGCCCAGCGTCAGGCCGAAACCGCGCTCCAGCGGTTCAGCAACGACGGTCGCTCGGCGCGACGCATCCGCACCGGGCTTGACGTCAAGCTGCGCCGGCTTGATCAATTCCTGCCAGTTCTTGTGGATCATGGATTTTCCTCCATTCCTGTATCCGGTCCATGCCCAAACCAGATACGCCCGAGGGTCAAAACGACAAAGCCGGACCGCGCCCTTGCAGCGCGGCCCGAATGAGATTGCGCGGTGTCAGACGCGGCGGCGCTTGGGCGGCCGGCAGCCGTTGTGGGCCAAAGGCGTCACGTCGCGGATGGCGGTAATGTTCAAACCGGCGGCAGCCAGGGCACGCAGGGCCGATTCACGGCCCGAACCGGGGCCCTGAACCTCGACCTCAAGGGTCTTGAGGCCATGTTCCTGCGCTTTCTTGGCGGCATCTTCGGCCGCCAACTGCGCGGCATAAGGCGTCGATTTGCGCGACCCCTTGAAGCCCATCGTGCCGGCGGACGACCAGGAAATCGCGTTGCCCTGCACGTCGGAAATCAGGATCTTGGTATTGTTGAACGACGAATTCACATGCGCCACGCCAGCGGCGATGTTCTTGCGTTCCTTGCGCTTGATGCGTGTCTTGTCACGAGCCATTGTTCTGCCCTCCCCTTACTTCTTCTTGCCGGCGATCGGCTTCGCCGGGCCCTTGCGGGTGCGGGCATTGGTGTGGGTGCGCTGGCCGCGCACGGGCAGGTTGCGACGATGACGCAGACCCCGGTAGGAGCCGATGTCCATCATGCGCTTGACGTTCATCTGCACTTCGCGGCGCAGATCGCCTTCGACCGTCAGGTTCGAATCGATGTATTCGCGGATCGCCAGAACCTCGTCATCCGACAACTGGTTCACCCGGCGCGAGGGATCGATGCTCAGTGCCGAGACGATCTGGTTGGCAACGGACGAACCGATGCCGTGAATATAGGTCAGCGCGATCGGAATGCGCTTTCCCGTGGGGATGTTTACGCCAGCAATACGTGCCACGCGGTTCTTCCTTTCGTTGCGGTTCCGTAATTCCAGAACCTTTTTTCACAACACGCGCCATGTGGCCGTGCCAGACAAGAAGTCCGAGTCGCCCAGCGACTCGGACTTCGGTAACAAGCGCCTCGCCTAGGCGTTTTCACGCCAGCCGTCAAGAGCCGATTCGCGCGCGGTTTCAGGCGTCAAGCACGGCGGCGATCGACGCCTCGACATCGGCGACCGGTGCCAGGCCGTCGATGACGTTCAGCGCGCCCTTTGCGTGGTAATACCCGATCAGCGGCGATGTCTTCTTGTAGTATTCCATCAGCCGCTGGCGCAGGCTTTCCTCGTTGTCGTCCGCGCGCCGCCGCAGGTCTGTCGAACCGCAGACATCGCATTGCCCCTCGACCCGCGTGGGCTTGGTGCGGTCGTGATAGACCTCGCCGCAATTGCCGCAGGTAAAACGCCCGGTGATCCGCTCGACCAGGGTGTCGTCGTCGACCCGCAATTCGATCACCGCATCCAGCGCCAGCCCCTTGTCGGACAACAGCGCGCCCAAGGCATCGGCCTGCGCAAGGGTGCGGGGAAAGCCGTCGAAAATAACGCCGCCCGATGCCGCAGCATCGTCAAGCGCCTCACCGATCAGCCCGATGACGATATCGTCCGTCACCAGTTCGCCACGATCCATCACCTCGGCGACCCGCTTTCCCATCTCCGTGCCCGATGTGCGGGCCGCGCGCAGCATGTCGCCGGTGGACAGTTGGACCATGCCGCGCTTTTCGACCAGCATGCGCGCCTGCGTCCCCTTGCCCGCGCCGGGCGGACCGAGAAGAATGATGTTCATCGCAGCGACGGTCCTTTCTTGGTCGTGCTGCGCTTGCGTCCGCGCAGCTGCGATTTCTCCAAAAGCCCCTCGTATTGATGGGCGACAAGATGCGACTGCACCTGGCTCATCGTATCCAGCGCGACCGCCACGACAATCAGCACCGACGTTCCGCCAAAGTAGAACGGGATCGAAAGCTGGGCGCGCAGGATCTCGGGCATCAGGGCGACCCCGGCAAGGTAGATTGCACCGATCGTCACAATCCGGGTGACGACGAAATAGAGGTATTCCTCGGTCCGCTTGCCCGGGCGAATGCCGGGAATGAAGCCGTTCTGGTTCTTCAGGTTCTCGGCCACGTCCTCGACCTTGAACGACACGTTGAGCGTGTAGAAGAAGGTGAAGAACACGATCATGGCCGTGAAGAACAACAGATACAGCGGCTGACCAGGGCCGAAATAGGCCAGCAGCGTCGCCATGAACCCGCTGTTCGAACCCCCCGAAAAGGTGGCCAGCGTGGTCGGCAGCAGCAACAGCGACGACGCAAAGATGGCCGGGATCACGTTGGCGGGGTTCACCTTGATCGGCAGATGCGACGATCCGCCGTCAAAGACCTTCATTCCGACCTGCCGGCGCGGATACTGGATGTGGACCTTGCGCAACGCGCGTTCCATGAACACGACAAAGGCCACAAGCCCGATCATCATCACCAATATGCCGATCACCACCGCCGGGCTGATGTTGCCGGTGCGCCCCTGCGACAGGAACTGCGCCAGTTGGGCGGGAATCTCGGCGATGATGCCGATAAAGATGATCAATGAGATGCCGTTACCAATGCCGCGCGCGGTAATCTGCTCGCCCAGCCACATCAGGAACAGGGTGCCGCCGACCAGCGTGATGACCGTGGACACCCGGAAGAACCAGCCTGGATCGGTGGCGAGATCGCCGGCCTCAAGGCTGAGGGCAAGCCCGTAGGACTGCATCAGCGCCAACAGCACGGTGCCGAAGCGGGTATACTGGTTCAGCTTGCGCCGCCCCAATTCACCCTCTTTCTTCAGTTGCGACCAGGGGCCATACATCGCGGCGACAAGCTGCACGATGATCGCCGCCGAAATATACGGCATGATGCCGAGCGCAAAAATCCCCATCCGCGAAATCGCGCCGCCGGTAAACATGTTCAGCATGCCGCCGATGCCGGCCGATGCCTCATCCATGAATTCGCGCAGGGCGCCGCCGTCAATGCCGGGAACGGGAATGTAGGTGCCGATCCGATAGACGATCAGAAGCCCGATCGCAAAGAAGATCCGCTGACGCAGATCCTTTGCCTTTGCCAGCGCGGCCCAGCTGGTGTTGGCCGCCATTTGCTCTGCAGCAGATGCCATTTCGACGTCTCTTTCATGACAGCGCCGCCAGACCGGTTCCCGGTTGGCGGCGCAGGAAAACCTGTGAGATGATGTAAGCGCCCTTGCGACGCCTCACAACACCTTATTCGGAAACGGCCGCCGCCGGCTGCGCGGTTTTGAGCGAACCACCCGCCTTTTCGACTGCTTCGACCGCCGCTTTCGACGCGCCGGACACGACAAGCGTCACCTTCTGTGCGATCTCGCCCTTGGCCAGGACACGAACGCCATCCAGCTTGCGGCGCACCAGCCCGGAAGCCACCAGAACGTCCTCGTTGATCTCGGCCTTGGCGTCGATCTTGCCGGCCTCGATGAACTTGGCGATCGACCCCAGGTTGACCACCGCCCAGGTCTTGCGGTTCGGCTTGGTGAACCCGCGCTTGGGCAAGCGCCGATAGAGCGGCATCTGCCCGCCCTCATAAGCATTGAGCGCAACGCCCGAACGCGATTTCTGGCCCTTGATGCCGCGCCCGGCGGTCTTGCCCTTGCCCGAGCCCGGCCCGCGCGCGACGCGCTTCTTGGTGCGGTTGGCGCCGGCGTTGTCTCTCAGTTCGTTCAGCTTCATGTCGCATTCTCCTTGGCCGGAATACCCCTCCTGCGACGGAACAGGGGCAACGCGGCACTGTGATCATGGGGCCGGAAAATCCGGCTGGTCGGATGCAGGCGTGGTGTGCCCCGACAGTTGGGGCGTATACCCGCCTCAAGGCCCATTCGCAAGCACGACCGGGCGAGGCTTGTGAAAACGCCCCGGTCCGTCTTGTCCGGGGCGCGTTCGGATTCCTGGGCGCAGGGTTCGGGGATGCCCCGTCAGCCGCGCTCTTCGACGATCTGCACCAGATGCGGGATCGCGTCGACCATGCCGCGTACTGCCGGGGTATCCTCCAGCTCGCGGGTGCGGTGCATCTTGTTCAGACCCAAGCCCTTGAGCGTGGCACGCTGCGCGGCGGGGCGACGGATCGGCGAACCGATCTGTTTGACGACAATCGTTTTTGCCATGGTTTCCGCTCCTTACGCTTCGGCCGGCTGTTGCTCGGCTTCGGGCTTGCGCAGGATGTCGGCCACCTTCTTGCCGCGGCGCTGCGCGACATGGCGGGGGCTGGCTTCCTGTTTCAGGCCGTCCATCGTGGCACGGATCATGTTATAGGGGTTCTGGCTGCCCAGCGATTTCGCCACGACATCCTGAAGGCCCAGCATCTCGAACACAGCACGCATCGGACCGCCGGCGATGATCCCGGTGCCGGGAACGGCCGAACGCATGATCACCTTGCCGGCGCCGTGGCGCCCTTCGATGTCATGGTGCAGCGTGCGACCGTCGCGCAGCGGCACCCGAATCATCTGGCGCTTGGCCTGTTCGGTGGCCTTGCGGATCGCCTCGGGCACTTCCTTGGCCTTGCCCTTGCCGAAGCCCACGCGGCCCTTCTGATCGCCGACGACCACCAGCGCGGCAAAGCCGAAGCGCTTGCCGCCCTTGACGGTCTTCGACACGCGGTTGATCGCGACCAGACGATCGGCGAATTCCGGGGTTTCATCGCGTTCGCGGCGGTCCCGGCGGTTATCTCTCTCTGCCATAATCGTCTCCTCAGAACTTCAGGCCGCCTTCACGGGCGGCATCGGCCAGAGCCTTGACCTTCCCGTGAAAGAGGAAGCCGCCGCGGTCGAAATAGCACTCGCCCACGCCGGCGGCTTTCGCACGCTCGGCAAGCTTGGCGCCAACCTTGGCCGCGGCCTCGATGTTGTTCACACCAACCACACCCAGCTCTTTCTCGAGGGTCGAGGCCGCCGCAACGGTGACGCCCTTCGTATCGTCGATCAGCTGGGCGCTGATGTTCTTGTTCGAGCGGTGAACCGACAGGCGCAGACGGCCATTGGCGGTTTTCCGCAGTTTGTTCCGGACGCGCAGGCGGCGTTTCTGGAACAGCTTCGCTTTCGTGTTCGCCATCTCTCGCGCCCTTACTTCTTCTTGCCTTCCTTGCGGAAGATATACTCATCCTTGTAGCGGATGCCCTTGCCCTTGTAGGGTTCCGGGCGGCGCCACTCGCGGATATTCGCGGCAACCTGGCCGACAAGCTGCTGATCGGATCCTTCGATCACCACCTCGGTCGGTTTCGGCGTGGACACGCTCACCCCCTCGGGAACCTCGAAGATGACTTCGTGGCTGTAACCCAGAGACAGTTTCAGGTCCTTGCCCTGCATCGCGGCGCGATAACCGACGCCGACCAGTTCCAGTTCCCGCTTGAACCCGTCAGTCACGCCCTGCGCCAGGTTGGCCACCATCGAGCGGGTCATGCCCCACTGTTGACGAGCCCGCTTGGACGCGCCGCGGGGTTTGACGGAAACGGTGCTACCGTCGACGATCAGATCGATATCGTCGGTCGCGGTGAAGCTGCGGGTGCCCTTGGGACCTTTGACCGAAATGGTCTGGCCCGACACGGTCGCCGTGACGCCCGAAGGCAGGTCAACCGGCTTTTTGCCAATACGAGACATCTCAGCCCTCCTCAGAACACACGGCAGAGCACTTCGCCGCCGACATTGGCCGCGCGCGCTGCTGCATCCGACATGACGCCCTTGGGGGTGGACACGACAGAAACGCCCAGCCCGTTGCGAACCACCGGGATTTCCTTGGCGCCGGCATAGACGCGCCGACCCGGTTTGGACACACGCTTCAATTCGCGGATCGCGGGTTCGCCCGAGGCGTATTTCAGCGCGATTTCCAGTTCCGGATGACCGGCAAGGCTGGTGACGCGCTCGTATCCCCGGATGTAGCCTTCGGACAGAAGCACATCCAGAACCCAGGCGCGCAGCTTCGACGCAGGCGTGCGAACGCTGGTCTTGCCACGCATCTGCGCGTTGCGAATACGGGTCAGCATATCACCGAGAGGATCGTTCATCGACATGGTCTCTCCTCCCTTACCAGCTGGACTTGACCATGCCCGGAACCTGACCATTGGAGGACAGGTCACGCAGCATGATCCGCGACAGTTTCAGTTTGCGATAGTAGGCCTTGGGACGGCCCGTCAGCTCGCAGCGATTGTGCAGACGCACGGTCGACGAATTGCGCGGTAGCTTCGCAAGCTTCAGGTTCGCCTTGAAGCGTTCTTCCATCGACAGGTTCTGGTCATTTGCGATCTCTTTCAGCGCGGCACGCTTGGCGGCAAACTTCTGCACCAGGCGCTGACGCTTCTTTTCGCGTTCGACCATGGATTTCTTGGCCATATTCTCTCTCCGTCCTGCGTCAGCTGTTGAAGGGCATGTTGAAAAGCTTCAACAGCGCCTTGGCTTCTGCGTCGGTTTTCGCGTTGGTGCAGATGATCACATCCATGCCCCAGACTTCATCGACCTTGTCGAAGTCGATCTCGGGGAACACGATGTGTTCCTTGATGCCCATGGCATAGTTGCCGCGACCGTCGAACGACGAGCCCTTGACACCGCGAAAGTCGCGGACGCGGGGCAGTGCGACGGTGATCAGGCGATCAAAGAATTCATACATCCGGTCGCCGCGCAGGGTGACCTTGACACCAAGCGGCATGTCCTCGCGGACGCGGAACCCGGCGATCGAATTCTTTGCCTTGGTGATCACGGCTTTCTGGCCGGCAATCGCCGTCAGATCCGCCTCGGCCGACTTGACCTTCTTGGTGTCCTTGACCGCCTCGCCGATGCCCATATTCAGCACGATCTTGTCGAGCCGGGGAATCTGCATGTCGTTCTTGTAGCCGAATTCTTCCTTCAGCGCGGCGCGAATGCGGTCGCGGTAGTCGGCTTTCAGGCGCGGAGTGTAGGTGGCAGCGTCAAGCATCAGAGGGCCTCCCCGGTGGTCTTGGCAAAACGCACTTTCTTGCCGTCCTCGATGCGGAAGCCGACGCGCGTGGCCTTGCCGTCCTTGTCAACGACGGCCAGGTTCGACAGATCGACCGGCATCGGCGTGGGCAGACGGCCGCCCTGGCTGGTCTGGCTCTGCTTCGTGTGGCGGATCGCGATGTTGATACCGTCGACGATGGCCTTGCCGTCCTTGGGCATGACCTGGGTGATCTCACCCTGCTTTCCGCGGTCCTTGCCGGCCAGAACGACGACCTTGTCGCCTTTCTTCAGTTTCGCAGCCATCAGAGCACCTCCGGCGCAAGCGAAATGATTTTCATGAAGTTCTTGGCACGCAATTCGCGCACGACCGGGCCGAAGATACGGGTACCGATCGGCTCATTCTGGTTGTTCAGAATGACGGCCGCGTTGCGGTCAAAGCGAATGGCAGTGCCGTCTTCGCGACGAACTTCCTTGGCGGTGCGAACGACAACGGCCTTGCGCACGTCGCCCTTCTTGACACGGCCTTTCGGAATGGCTTCCTTGACCGACACCACGATGATGTCGCCCACGGATGCATAGCGGCGATGCGAGCCGCCCAGAACCTTGATGCACTGCACCCGGCGCGCGCCGGAGTTGTCAGCGACATCCAGATTGGTCTGCATCTGGATCATTGGGTTTCTCCCGACCTATGGGCACTCTGGCCCAGGGTTTCGATCAAACCGGAGGTTGTGACGCTCAGGCCGAAGCTTCGGTCACAACCCTCCAGCGTTTCGACTTCGAGACCGGCGCGCATTCCTCGATGCGAACGACATCGCCGACCTTGAAGCTGTTCTCTGGATCGTGCGCGCGATATTTCTTGGTCAGACGCACGGTCTTTTTCATCACCGGATGCGTGAAGCGGCGCTCGACCAGGACCGTCACGGTCTGGTCATTCTTGTCGCTCGACACAGTGCCTTGCAGGATACGTTTGGGCATGTGCGTGCTCCTCAGTTCGCCGCCGCTTCAGCGGCTTTCTGGATCAGGATCGTCTTGACGCGGGCGGCGTCGCGGCGCACCTGACGGATGCGCGCGGTGTTTTCCAGCTGGTTGGTCGCCTTCTGGAAGCGCAGATTAAACGCCTCCTTCTTCAGCGCCACCAGCTGATCGCGCAGCTGATCCGGTGTCTTGTTTCTCAGTTCCTCGGCGTTCATCGCCAACTTCCTTTCTCGTCACCAGAGAGCCCCGTCCGGGTCACCCTGTGCCTGGTGATTGCCAAAAAGACGAGGGCCCCACCCGAACAGGCGGAGCCTCGCCAAACTTACCAGTCCTCGCGATGGACGATGCGGGTCTTGATCGGCAGTTTCATCGCTGCAAGACGCAGCGCTTCCTTTGCCACAGCTTCACCCACGCCGTCAATCTCAAACATGATGCGGCCGGGCTTGACCTTGCAGGCCCAGAAATCGACCGACCCCTTGCCTTTACCCATCCGCACTTCGGTCGGCTTGGAGGACACGGGAACGTCGGGGAACACGCGGATCCAGACCCGGCCCTGACGCTTCATGTGACGGGTCATCGCACGGCGCGCCGCCTCGATCTGGCGGGCGGTGATGCGCTCGGGCTCGGTCGCCTTGAGGCCATAGGAGCCGAAGTTCAGGTCAAAACCGCCCTTGGCTTCGCCGTGAATCCGGCCTTTGTGCATCTTGCGGAACTTTGTCCGTTTCGGTTGCAGCATGGTTTCTCTCCTGTCGGCGGATCAGCGACGCGGGCGCTGCGCGCCACCGCTGTCCTGAAGCTCGGTATGGCGGCGATCACGTGCCTGCGGATCATGCTCCATGATGTCGCCCTTGTAGATCCAGACCTTGATCCCGATGATCCCGTAGGGCGTCGAGGCTTCGGCCAGCGCGTAGTCGATATCCGCGCGCAGCGTGTGCAGCGGCACACGACCCTCGCGGTACCATTCGGTGCGCGCGATCTCGGCACCGCCCAGACGGCCGGCCACGTTGACCCGAATACCCAGGGCCCCCATGCGCATGGCGTTCTGCACACCGCGCTTCATGGCGCGGCGGAACGAAACCCGGCGCTCAAGCTGCTGGGCGATCGATTCCGCCACCAACTGCGCATCGAGCTCGGGCTTGCGCACCTCGACGATGTTCAGGTGCAGCTCGGAATCGGTGAAATTCGCAAGCTTCTTGCGCAGGCTTTCGATATCGGCGCCCTTCTTGCCGATGATCACGCCCGGACGCGCCGTATGGATCGTGACGCGGCACTTCTTGTGCGGGCGTTCGATGATCACGCGGCTGACGCCGGCGGCCTTGCATTCCTGCTTGATGAATTCGCGCATGCGCAGGTCTTCCAGCAGCAGATTGCCGAAATTCTTGCCATCGGCGAACCAGCGGCTGTCCCAGGTGCGGTTGACCTGGAGGCGCATGCCAATCGGATTGACCTTCTGACCCATTACGCTTGCTCCTCGCGCTCACGCACCTTGATGGTGATTTCTGCAAACGGCTTCATGATCCGGCCGAAACGGCCTCGGGCGCGCGGACGCCCCCGCTTCATGACCATGTTCTTGCCGACCCAGGCTTCAGCGACGACCAGGTTGTCGACGTCCAGCCCGTGGTTGTTCTCGGCATTGGCGACAGCCGATTGCAGGCATTTCTTCACATCGATGGCGATGCGCTTCTTGGAGAAGGTCAGATCGGCCAGCGCCTTCTCGACCTTCTTGCCGCGGATCAGGCCGGCGACAAGGTTCAGCTTCTGCGGAGAGACGCGCAGCATGCTGGTCTTGGCCATGGCTTCGTTTTCAGCCACCCGGCGCGGATTTTGCTCTTTACCCATGGCGCTTACTTCCGTTTCGCTTTTTTGTCGGCTGCATGACCGTAATAGGTCCGTGTCGGCGAATACTCACCGAACTTCTGGCCGATCATGTCTTCGGAGACGTTGACGGGAATGTGCTTTTTCCCATTGTAGACGCCGAAGGTCAGGCCGACGAACTGCGGCAGGATCGTCGAACGACGCGACCAGATCTTGATGACTTCGTTGCGGCCCGATTCACGCGACTTCTCGGCCTTTTTCAGGACGTGCGCATCAACAAAGGGGCCCTTCCAAACTGAACGTGCCATGGATTAGCGACCCTTCTTCTTGGCGTGGCGCGAACGGATGATGTATTTGTCCGTCGCCTTGTTCGTACGGGTCTTCCGGCCCTTGGTATCCTTGCCCCAGGGCGTGACCGGCGTACGGCCGCCCGAGGTGCGGCCCTCGCCGCCGCCATGCGGGTGGTCGATCGGGTTCATCGACACACCCCGAACGGACGGACGGATGCCGTAGTGGCGATTGCGGCCGGCCTTGCCCAGGTTCTGGTTGGAATTGTCGGGGTTCGAGACCGCGCCGATGGTCGCCATGCATTCCTGGCGCACCATGCGCAACTCGCCCGAGGACAGGCGCAGCTGGGCATAGCCGCCGTCACGACCCACGAACTGGGCATAGGTGCCCGCCGCGCGTGCGATCTGGCCGCCTTTGCCGGGCTTGAGTTCGACATTATGGACGATCGTGCCCAGCGGCATGCCGCTGAAAGGCATCGCGTTGCCGGGCTTCACATCGACCTTCTTGCCGGCGACGACCTTGTCGCCAACGGCCAGGCGCTGAGGCGCCAGGATATAGGCCTGCTCGCCATCACCATAGCGGATGAGCGCGATAAAGGCAGTGCGGTTGGGATCGTATTCGATCCGTTCCACCGTCGCCGGGATGTCAAGCTTGTTGCGCTTGAAATCGACGATACGATACAGACGCTTCGCCCCGCCGCCCATGCGGCGCATCGTGATCCGTCCGGTGTTGTTCCGACCGCCCGATTTGGTCAGACCCTGCGTCAGGGCCTTCACGGGGCGACCTTTCCAAAGCTCCGAACGGTCGATCAGTACCAGCCCACGCTGGCCAGGCGTCGTCGGTTTGTACGACTTGAGTGCCATGCTTCCTGTCTTCCGTCAGCTTCGGACCATAAGGTCCCGTTTATGTCAAAAGGCGGGTAGCCCCGCCCAATGGCCAACGGCCCCGACAGGCGGGGCCGCTGAGTCGCGCCTCTTTATCAAAGGCCGGTGGTCACGTCGATAGCGTTTCCGTCTTCCAGCGTGACATAGGCCTTCTTCACGTCCTTGCGGCGGCCCAGCTGGCCCCGGAAACGCTTGACCTTGCCCTTGGTGATGGTGGTGTTGACCGCCTTCACCTTGACACCAAAGAGCGCTTCCACCGCTTCCTTGATCTGCGGTTTGTTCGCATCGATCGACACTTCAAAGACAACGGCATTGGCTTCGGACGCCATGGTCGCCTTTTCGGTGATGACCGGCTTGCGGATCACGTCGTAATGTTCAACCTTCGCACTCATGCCAGTCGAGCCTCCAGTGCTTCGACACCCGCACGCGTGATCACCAACGTGTCGCGCTTGAGAATGTCATAGACGTTAGCGCCCATCGACGGCAGGATGTCAACGCCATCCAGGTTGCGCGCAGCGGCGGCGAAATTCTCGTTCACCTGCGCGCCGTCGATGATCAGGACTTTCTTCCAGCCCAGTTCCTTGGCCACCTTGGCCAGCGCCGCGGTCTTGGCTTCGGCCAGTTCGGCGGCCTCCAGCACGACCAGCTTGCCCGATTGTGCCTTGGCCGAAAGCGCGAGCTTCAGGCCCAGAGCGCGAACCTTCTTGGGCAGGTCAAAGGCGTGGCTGCGCGGGGTCGGGCCCTTGTAGACGCCACCCTTGCGGAAGATCGGCGCCTTGCGGCTGCCGTGACGTGCTCCGCCGGTGCCCTTCTGTCGATAGATCTTCTTGGTGGAATAGGACACGTCCGAACGCCCCAGCACCGAATGGGTGCCAGCCTGCGCGCGGGCGCGCTGCCAGCGCACGACGCGGTGCAGGATGTCGGCGCGCGGCTCTAGTCCGAAGACGGCGTCGTTGAGTTCGACCTCGCCGGCCTTGCCGGCGTCGAGTTTGATCACGTCAGCTTTCATTCCTCGCCTCCTTCGGCGGGCGCGGCTTCAGCGGGTGCAGCCGTCGATTTCAACGCGGCCGGACGCGGGGCATCGCCAAAGGCGGGCTTCTTGACCGCATCCTTGATCGTCACCCAGCCGCCTTTCGAGCCGGGCACCGCGCCCTTGACCATGATCAGGCCACGGTCGGCATCGGTGCGCACGATCTGCAGGTTCTGCGTGGTGACACGGGCAGCGCCCATGTGACCGGCCATCTTCTTACCCTTGAACACCTTGCCGGGGTCCTGGCACTGGCCGGTGGATCCATGCGAACGATGGCTGATCGACACCCCGTGCGAGGCCCGCAGACCGCCGAAGTTGTGGCGCTTCATGACACCGGCGAAGCCCTTGCCGATCGAGGTGCCGGCGATGTCGACGAACTGTCCGGGCAGGTAATGGTCGGCCGAGATCTCGGCGCCGACCTCGATCAGGTTGTCGGGGCTGACGCGAAACTCGGCAAGCTTGCGCTTGGGCACCACATTCGCCTTGGCGAAATGCCCGCGCATCGGCGCCGACACCCGCTTGGCCTTGGCAGCACCTGCACCCAGCTGAACGGCCGTGTAGCCATCCCGCTCGGCGGTGCGTTGTGCAACCACCTGCAACCCGTCCAGCTGAAGGACGGTCACGGGAACCTGTTTCCCGTCCTCCATGAACAGCCGGGTCATGCCCAGCTTTCTTGCAATCACTCCAGAGCGCATTGTCCGGCTCCTCAAACCTTGATTTCGACATCCACGCCGGCAGCGAGGTCGAGCTTCATCAGCGCGTCAACCGTCTGCGGCGTAGGGTCGACGATGTCGAGCAGGCGCTTGTGGGTGCGAATTTCCCACTGGTCGCGCGACTTCTTGTCGATATGGGGCCCACGGAGAACCGTGAACTTCTCGATCTTGTTCGGCAGCGGAATCGGACCGCGAACCTGAGCGCCCGTGCGCTTGGCCGTGTTCACGATTTCCGCGGTACTGGCATCCAGCACGCGGTAATCGAAGGCCTTGAGCCGGATGCGGATTGTTTGACCTTGCATCATTCTTTCTCCGGATGTCGCGGTTTGGGATTTGTTTCCCGAACCGCGGCCCTTGGCCTTGTCACTCGATGATCTTCGAGACGACGCCGGCGCCGACGGTGCGGCCGCC
>LJSV01000036.1 GCA_001314715.1 Rhodobacteraceae bacterium HLUCCA12
TCTCTGACATGACCGCTCCTCTCTGTGGATCCTCGCAGACCCACCTTGGTACATTGAAGCCGTCCGGAGGGCGGTCACATCATCAGAGCCGTGGGTGGCCTTAAGCCGCCCCGAACCGGATGCAGCAGCCGGGCAGGATGCCGCAGCGACCGCCGTGACAGTTCCCGAAGCGGCCGAATGATCGGCGGCCTGGCCTCGGCTTGTGGCCTCCGCGATCACGCCCGAGACCGGGCCTGCCATGCGACGAAGGCAATCGCCCCCCAGACCGAAGTGCGCAGTGCCATGGCGATGACCGTCCGCATCTCGTATGCCCCGCCGCGGGCGACATGCAGGCCGAACCCGGCGAAAACCAGCAGCGTCGCTGCGAAGATCGCGAGCGAAAGGGGAAAGGCCCACCGCAACCCCAGCCAGAGGCCGATGCCCGCCACGACATATAGCAGCCCGGCCACGGTGTTGAACCACAGTACGAATGGCGCGACAGCCCCCATGTCGAGCGCGCCCAGAAGTGTCGTGCCGCCGGATGCGACGGTCAGGACGCCGAAGGCGATGGCAACACCGCCCACGATGCGGGGACTTAAGCGCGACCTAGGCATGTGAGATGCTTTCCCCCGCATGCATCAGCGACAATTGGACGTCCAATAGCCGTAGACCTTCGTCGACGAGCGGAAAGGCGCGCGCGCCCAGCGTCCAGCGGATAGCAACGCCCTGCACCAGCGATGTCAGCAGGACCGCGACATCCTCCGCGCTCGGCTCGCGGCGCAGGCTGCCGGTTGCCTGAAGTTCGCCGATCGCTGCAACGAGCAGGCCCTGAAACCGGCCCAGAAGCCCGCGAAAGACGTCGCGCAGCGCGGGATTGTCCACCTGCAATTCGCGCGAGAACAGGATCGATGGCAGCGCAGGTGTTTCGGAAACGGTCGTCAACTGCGCCGCGATCAGCGCCTTGAGGCGTGCATCCGGCATTTCCGCCCCCGCCTCGGCGGTATCCCATGCCGTGTGCAGCCGTCTGGCGACTTCCTCGGCCACCGCCAGCCATAGGGCGCCCTTGGACGGAAAATGCCGAAAGATCGCCGGCTGACTGATCTTGACGGCGCGGGCGATATCGGTCGTGCTCAGCCGGTCGGGCCCAATTTCGTCGGCCAGTCTGAGCATTTCGGCAACGATCTGCGTCTTGCGATTTTCTGCGCTCTGATGGCGGGACACGGGAACTCCATGCTTGTGAGTTATAGGTCACTAACATATACTCGGGCGCGCGGCAACTGCCGCCCCGTTCGCATGCCTTCCGTCAATAGGGTCTTTGCCATGCCAGACTCAACCCGAACGTCTTGCGCGCCCATCGGTCAGTCGATCCCCCATGGCGAAACGCCGGCGCGGATGCGCCGCGCGCCGGGCTGACGCCATGCGACTCGCCCCGCTCCTTGCGCTCCCGCCCATCGCGCTTGCCGCCGCCGTGTCGGCCTGGCTGATCGCCAATGCCCCGGACCCCGCGCGAACCGAGGGCGGCGCGTCGGCCCTGCCGGTCCGGGTGATGACCATCCAGCCCGAGGACATTCGCCCGACCGCCACCGCATGGGGCAACGTGCGCGCTCAAGACACATGGGTCGCCGTGGCCGAGGTGCAGGGCGAGGTGATCTGGCGTCACCCGAACCTTGAGCCGGGCAACCTGATTCCCGAAGGCGAGGCGGTATTGCGCATCGACCCGTCGGATTACGAACTGGCGCTGGCTCAGGCCGAGGCCGATCTGGCCGCGCTTGCCGCCGAGGGCGCGCAATTGCAGATCGAGACCGCCAATACCGAGCGCATCCTGGACCTTGAACGCGAACGGCTGTCGCTGGCCGAGGCCGACCTGACCCGCACCCGTGGCCTGGCAGAGCGCGACAACATCCCGCAATCGCGCGTCGATGAGGCCGAGCGCGCGACGCTGCTGGCGCGCCGCACGGTTGCCGAACTGGAAAATGCGCTCGCACTCATGCCGCCGCGCGAGGCCCGGATCGCGGCGCAGACGGCCAGAACCGAAGCCGCCATCGATCGTGCGCGCCGGTCGTTGGCGCGCACCACGCTGACCACCCCCTTCGACCTGCGCGTGAGCGAGGTCGCGGTCGAGCGCTTCCAGACGATCGCTCCCGGTAAGGTGGTGATCCGCGCCGATGGGATTGCCGCCGCCGAAGTTGTCGCGCACCTGCCGGTCGAGACCTTTCGCCGCCTGATCGGCGAGGGGTCCGGCCGTTTTACACTGTCCGAGATGATGCGGATCGGCCCGATTACCGCGGTCGAGGTCACGCTCAGCCCGCTGTCGGACCCGATGCAGGAATGGTCGGCCCGCGTGGCACGCATCGAGGGCGGGCTGGACGCGCGCGCCCGGACTGTTCCGGTCGTGGTGACGGTCGATGACCCTTATGAAGGCGCGGACCCGCCGCGCCGCATTCCGCTGGTTCCCAACATGCGTGCCGGGCTGTCGTTTGGGGGGGCGCCCCTGACGGGGGCAATCGTTATTCCTGACTCCGCGCTGCATGGGACGACGGTGCGCACGGTCGGTCCCGATGACCGGCTGGTGCTGCGCCCCGTCACCACCGCATTCGCACAGGATGGCCGCGTCGTCATCGCCGAGGGCCTTTCGCCCGGCGATCGTGTCGTGATCGACGACATCGCACCGGCCATTCCCGGCATGGCACTTTCGCCCGTCGAGGTTTCAAGATGATCCGCTGGTTCACCGGCCACCCGACGGCCGGAAACCTGCTGTTGCTGCTGTTTCTTGCGGCGGGCCTCTTTGCGGCACCCGGCTTGCTGCGCGAGACCTTCCCCGATTTCCGCGCGGTCGAGGCCGAGGTCATCGTGCCCTATCGCGGTGCCGCCGCCGAGGATGTCGAGAACGCGATTTGCGTGCCGCTTTGGGACGCGGTGCAGGGTGTCGAGGGGTTGGAAACCCTGGCCTGCACCGCGCAGACCGGCCAGGCGCGCGCCCTGGCGACGATGGCGCCCGGAAACGACGCGCTGCGATTCATCAATGCCCTGCGCACCGAGGTCGGTGCCATCGACAGTTTTCCCGACAGTGCCGACCCTGCCATCGTGCGCGAACTGCACCGCACCGATCCCGTGACCTCGGTCGCGGTCTCGGGCAATCTGCCGTTGGGTGAGCTGGATCTCTATGCCGACGCGCTGTCCGACCTGCTATCGGCCCTGCCGGGCGTCGCGCGCGTCTCGCGCGACGGGCTAGGCACCCGTACGATGTCGGTCACGGCGGACCGTGCGGTTCTGGACAGCCACAACCTGACCCCCGCCGCATTGGCCGCCGCGATCGCCGCCCAGAACGTCGATCTGCCGGTGGGCACGATCGAAGGGCCTGGGGCGGAGCTGACGCTGCGTTTCAACGCCGAACGCGACACCGCGACGACGCTTGCCGCGATTCCCGTGCTGGTCCAGCCCAACGGCGCGACCCTAACGCTGGGTGATATCGCCGCGATCGAAGAGCGTTTCGAGCCGCGCGCGACCCGCGCTTTCGTCGACGGTGCGCCCGCGATCCTGATCGACATTGCCAAGTCGCGCGATGCGGATGCGCTGCGCGTGCTCGACGGGGTCGCGGCGCTGGTCGAGGCGGAAACCGCCCGCCTGCCGGACACGATGTCGGTCGAGGTGGTGCAGGATGTCACCTCGATCATCCGCGACCGGCTGTCGATGCTGGTGCAGAACGGGATTGTCGGCCTAGTGCTGGTCGTCGCGGTGATGAGCCTGTTCTTTCGCCCCGGTTTCGCGATCTGGGCGGCCATGGGCCTGCCCGTGGCTTTTGCCGGGGCCTTCGTGTGGATGGCGCTGACAGGCCTGAGCCTGAACATGATGACGCTGGTGGCGCTGCTGATGGCGATCGGGATCGTGATGGACGATTCCATCGTGATCGCGGATTCCATCGCGGTCCATACGGCCGGGGGGACCACGGTCGATACCGTGACCGCGGGCGTTGCCGCCGTTGCGCCCGGCGTCATCTCGTCGTTTCTGACAACGCTGGCGGTCTTTTTGCCACTTGCCTTCCTCGCCGGAGAACTGGGCGCGGTGCTGGAGGTCTTGCCCATCGTCCTGCTGGCGGCCCTCGCCGCCTCGTTGATCGAAGCTTTCCTGATCTTGCCCCATCACCTGAAGGGCCGTCTGAAACAGGCCACGCCGTCGCGGTTTCGAACCCGCTTCGACGCGGGGTTCGACGCGCTGCGCGAACGCGGCGTCGGCCGCCTGGCCGATGCCGCGATTCGCTGGCGCTGGCTGGTTGCGGGGTTTGCCGTTGCGGCACTGATCCTGACCATCGGTGCCCTGGCGGGTGGGCTGGTAAAGCGCGATGCGATGCCCGAGATCGACGGCGACGTGCTGGAGGCGCGGCTCTTGCTTCCGGCGGGCACACCGCTTGCGCGCACGGCCGAAGCGGTGGAACAGGTCGAAGCCGCGCTCGCACGCACGAACGACCGCCTGACGCCCGACCAGCCCGGCGACCAGTCGCTGGTGATCCGACGGATTACCCGAATGGGGCGAAACCTGTCGGCGGGCGAAACCGGCGCCCATGTCGCCACCGTCGCGGTGGACTTGCTTGGTGCCGAGAGCCGCGCGAGCACGCTGGACGAGATCGTCACGTTGTGGCGCGACGAGATCGGCACGCTGCCCGGCGTGACCTCGCTGATCCTGACCGAACCGGGTATCGGCCCACAGGGCATTGCCGTGGAATTGCGCCTGACCCATCCCGATCTGGCCACGCTGGAACAGGCGGGGCGCGCGACGATTGACGAGTTGGAAACCTATGCCGGCGTGCGCAACGCCATCCTTGATCTGCGTCCGGGCGCCCCCGAATTGCGTCTGAGCCTGTCGCCGGGTGCCGAAGCCGTCGGCCTGACCTCTGCCGATGTCGCCGGGCAGCTGCGCGCGGCCTTCCTTGGCACGCAACTGGACGAGATCCGGCGCGGCGATATGGCCTGGGATCTGGAATTGCGGCTTGCTGACGGCGACCGTGCCAGCCGCGCCGATCTGCACGCCTTCGAGATTTCCGTTCCCGACGGCGGCACCGTTCCGTTGTCCAGCATTGCCACTCTAGCTGATGCGCGCGGATGGGGCAGCATCACCCGGCGCGACGGGCTGCGTACGCTAACGGTGTCGGCCGATGTCGATGGGCGTATCGGCAATGCCGATGCGATCACCACGCGGCTTGCAGATGGCTTTCTGCCCGATCTGGTCGCCGAAACACCGGCCCTGAATTTCGAGATCGCGGGGCAGGCCGCGAACTCGGCGCAAACCGTGGGCTCGATCCTGCGCGGTTTCCTGATCGGGCTGATTGGGATCTATATCGTGCTCAGCTTCCAGTTCCGCAGCTACGTCGAACCCTTGATCGTTATGATCACGGTCCCGCTCGCCTTTCTGGGCGTGACCTGGGGCCATGTCCTGATGGGCTACAACATCTCCATGCCATCGCTGGTGGGCGCTGCCTCGCTTGCGGGCATCGTGGTGAACAATGCGATCCTGCTGGTCGGCGTCATCAACGCCCGCCGCGCCGACGGGATGTCAGCCGCGCAGGCCGCCGGCGAGGCCGTACGCGCCCGCTGCCGCCCTATCTTCGTATCGGTCTCGACCACGATCATGGGCATGGCACCACTGTTGCTCGAAACCTCAACCCAGGCCCAGACGCTAAAGCCGTTGGTCATCTCCGTGGTGTTCGGCCTACTCGCCGCCACGGTGCTAATCCTCGTCGTGCTGCCAGCATTCTACGCCGTCTTGCAAGATATCCGGGGCGGCCGGCGCGCGGGCTGATCAAGCACTCGGCGTGCGATGAGCAGGATCAACCTATCTGCGGCCTTGTTTCCGACATCGCGTCAGAAAGCCTGAATGCGAGGAACAGTTCCTCGCGTGAGCAATCGACGCGCTGGTCGTACCGGCGCTCGGTCATGCCCTGCATCGCCGCCCCCCGGATTATCATTCACCATATGCCGATTTTAGGGGCACGGACCGAAGTGCGGTATCCCAAGGCGCTTTCTCGCGTGGATGGTCAATGGATCGAGGCTTTGTTGGAGCGGCGCCGACCGATGGTTGTTGCCGTCGCGGTTGCGAACAAACTCGCTAGGACCATCTGGGCAATCCTTTCCACCGGTGTGGTAATCCCCCCTACAAGTAAGGGGCTGTATAAGTAGAATTTTCTCGGCAGAATGAACGAGGAGAATTCGAATGTAGACAAGCAGATACACGGAGTCTCAGATCATCGGCATCCTGCGTCAAGCCGAAGGTGGCGTGCCGGTGGCCGAGCTTTCCCTCCTGATGAAGATCCCCGATGAAAGCGCGCTGACGATAGGGCTCGAGGCCTGTTTCCGGCTCATCGACCACGGCGAGCGAAACGCTTTCGGCGAGAATCGATGCAAGTTCCAGCGTCGCGAGACGGCGCGTGCCTGTGCCCCAGGCTGGCAGCGGCAAGGCGGTCTCGTCATTCTCCCCGATCATCAGACCGACACTGGCGGCGAGCGACACGCCGGGCGTGCCAACGAGCCCGAGCCGGACGGGGTTGGGCAGGCTGCGCTTGCTGAAATGCCCGTCGATGCGTACGAGCGCCTCTTTCGGCTCATCGCCCAGCCGGTCATGAATGGGCGTGTTCAGGATGGCCTGAAGGATCGACTGCCGAAGCTGCTGGCCTTCCATGTACCGATCCAGCGCGCCGCCCTGCACGAGCCTCAGATCGCGATCCCAGCGATCGGCAATACCGAGCCGCATAAGGCCGATGCGCTGCCTCATCGCCCGCGAAAACGGCACGCGCGTCTCATCGTCTACACCGATCACTTCGTAGATGGCTTCTTGATCCTGAGTGCCGGTCAGGCGGCAGACCATTACAGCTTCGGCGCCACCCTCGTCCGGCAGATCGGTGAACTGTCCCTCTCGCCAGCCGCGCAGCGGCGGCAGAGGAAACCTGTCGCTCTTGAGGATCGACGCATCTCCCACGGCGAGCGCTGCTTCGATCACAAATCCCCTATCAATGTCTCGGCGGAAATAATCGAACTCAGATATGTTCATGTTGGGAGCGGGCGAGAGCAGCGCGCCGATGGCTTCGAGGATGGTGGATTTACAGCTATCACCCGGCCCGACGATGACGTTCAGGCCAGGTGCCGGGCGCCATTCAAGCTTTTCGATGCCGCGAAATCCCTCTATTCTCAGAAATCGTATCGAAGGATTTGGTTTCACGGTCATCACTTCTTCCGCTTGTTGGTCTATAGGTTCGGTCCGAATAATGGTCGCGTCTTTGAAGACGGTAACACTATCGGCATCAAGACACTCTAGCACCGACAAGCGCGTTGCGCTTCACTTCGATCAAGAACGCCTACATCGCGTTCTCAGGGTGCTGACGCCAGCCGGTAGAACGGCCGCAGAATGTGCGCCGTTGCGATGGACGGAACTGGCTGAAAACGTTGACCGTAGCGAAGCCGAACCGGGTCAGACGAGGTTCGCTCGGTTTGAGACGAAAGCGGTTCAGAGACCGAAATTCGGGACTTCGCCAGTCTCAGTGGTTCAGGTGGCTCGGCTAAACGCCCTTGAAACTTGGGAGAAATCCGGCGCTCAAGGCGCGTCGCTCAAAGTTCGCAACAGGAAAATGGCGGAGGGGATGGGTCTCAAATCCAACCCTCTTTTGTGGATGCCGCTCGGTTTGCAAGGAATTTCTGATCGTCTGGACATGTGATCGAGTGCGTACTTTTGTCAGGCCTGTTCGTGCGGCTGACTTGGCGCCGCTGGCCGGGATGGTGATGCACGGACCGGGTCCAAATCTCCAACGGCGAGCTTGAGGCTCGGAGAAGGTTTCTGGTTTGCCCGACCCGGATCATGTCGATCATGTGCCCATTCGGATCATGCCTTCCTCACAACTCGGTGGCTCGGGTGCCGATTCAACGCCGTGTCAGGCGCCGATTAGCACCGGGCCGCGATAGCTTTCACCGCGCGTCAGCATCGCCCTGATGCCGCGCGCCATCTTGTTCGCCAGCGCGACGGCCACGACCGGGACCGGCTTGCGTTCCAGAATACGCGCCAATCACGACCCCTTCGGCGCACCGCGGCGCGAGGCCCAGCGGATCACCGCGGTGGCCCCGATGATCAGCAATCGACGAATGTCGCGCTGCCCCATCTTCGAGGTCTTCCCCAGCTTCTGCTTGCGCCCGGTGGAATGCTGCCGCGGCACCAGGCCGAGCCAGGCGGAGAAGTCGCGCCCTCGGCGGAACTGATCCATCGGCGGCGCGAAGGTCTCGACAGCCAGTGCGATGATCGGGCCGACACCCGGCATCGTCTGCAGCTGGCGCGGCATTTCGGCTTCGTTCGACATCGCCGCGATCATGGCTTTCAGCACATTGATCCGATCGGTCAGGTGGGCGATCTGCTCGAGGAGCATGCGGCAGATATCGCGTGCCAGATCAAGAATGTCGAAGTCAGGATCTGCGATGACCCGTTCCAGGCGCGGAACATAGCCAATCCCCACGGGGGCGACATGGCCGAACTCGTAGAGATGCGATCTCAGCGCATTCACCGCCTCGGTGCGCTGTTTCACGAGCTGCTCGCGCGTCCGGAACGCGACGGCTCGCCCCTGTTGGTCCGCGGATTTCGGCTCCATGAAGCGCATGGTGGGCCGAAGCGCCGCCTCGACGATCGCCTCCGCATCGGCCGCGTCGTTCTTCTGCCGCTTGATGAACGGCTTGACGTAATGCGGCGCGATCAGCCGGACTTCGTGCCCGTGGCGGGACATTTCCCGCGCCCAGTGATGCGCGCTGGCGCAGGCCTCCATCGCCACAAGGCACGACGGATGATCCGCCATGAACCGCGCGAATTGCGGCCGCGACAGCTTCTTGCGGAAAACGACAGATCCGTCCGCAGCAGCGCCGTGTGCCTGGAACGCGTTCTTTGCCAGGTCGACGCCGATGATGCTAACTTCTCTCATGGATGCCCTCTCCTTCAGCTTGTGATTCAACACCCCAAGCTTGGCACATCGCGATGCCGTCTGGGGAGAGCGGCATCCACGCCATCTCTGGGTCGAGCACCGAGCCATGTCACCAGAGTTCAAGAAGGTTGGAGGAGGCAGAGTTGCGCTGATCCTCTGTCAAATTGACGTCCCCGGTCGTTGACCAAGCGATATTTATCCTTGCTTTTCTTTCGTCTGTTCTAACCCACCAGATTCGTGCCCGATACGGGATAGGGAGCGCTCTATCTGCGCCTGTGCCCTACGCCTCAACAGATGGTCGAGCATTTCGAGATCGTTGAGCACCTCGACTGGGTCGCGCTCACAAGCGCCCCGAAGAGTCTCCTTCAGCCAATCGCTCATGCCCGGATGCGCCAGCACCCAGTCGATGCGATCCTCCGCCTCCGTCAAATATGTTTCTAGCCTCCGCTCGGACTCCATTGCATCCTCCGTAGACATCGCATTAGGGATTGCAGCCTGGGCATTGCCCAGGATCGGCGCTCGCCGCCTCGACGGGCCGTTCGATCCGGTGGCCGCACCCCGCGCAGACCGAGACCTCCGCGCGCGGCGCATGAGTCGGCTCGCCGCACCAGGCGCAAGCCAGCCCGGCGAGGCGTTCGGTGACCACGAAGCCGGGCCGCGCACATTGCGGACAGGGACTGCGATAGATGCGGACGAGATCGATCGTCGCGCGCTTGATCGCCCGCATCCGGGTCGGGTTACGATGCGCGCGCATGTCGGTCTCGACATGCGCCGCGCCGCACAGCGCGCGCGCCTCGGACACGCTCTGGGGCAACTCCGCGGAGGTCCGCACATCCTTGCGGAGGTATTTCTCCGGCGCCGGACTACTGTCCGACAAGCCGATGACGATCAGGCCATGCCGTGGAAAGCCGATCCTTTCGGCGACACCCTCACGCATGATATGTATCGCTTCCTCCTCGAGCCAGTCGAGGTGCGAGAGGTGCGCCAATGCCTGGGGCGTCGTCACGCGACCGCCTCCAGCCGCCGACCGGCGATCGCGGCCTCGACCGGCTCCCATTGGAAACCGCCCGCATAGCGCCAGGCGAGTCGACCCTTCCCATCCATTGCGAAGAGATGGAGCCAGCGATTGTCGAACAGGGCGCGCACGCCGTCGTGCCGCCGCAGGACGTTGGTCATCGCCTCGCGCGGCGCCTCGATGCAGACCGCGAGACGCAAGGGGTCGTGGATGTAGCGCTCGCCATCATGGACGGACTGCCAAGGCAGTCCGGCGCGCATGATGCCGCCATTGCCCTCGAAGACGCCGATGCCGCCGACCACGTTGTGCAGCAGCTTGTTGCCCGAGCCGAAGGTCTCCGGCGCGACGGTCGAGCCGTAATATTGCAGGCTGATCCAGCTCGCGACCACGACCGGCGCGGTCATGATGAGCTCGAGAACGCCGAAACCGTTCGCACTGTCCACCTCCCAGTCATAGTCGTGCAGGAAGGCGCGGCCTTTCAGGTTCCAGCCGGCGGTGCGGCCGCGCGGCGCGGCGATGAAGGCCTTGCAGCCGGCGAGCCCCCATTCGGGCCGCACCTCGGCCCAGTCGCGCGCGCGCATGACGATGTCGCGCTTGTCCGCCGCGCGCGGCAGGCGAAGCGCGCGTTCGCCTCGCGTCACCTCGCCGGCCGCCTTCAGCCAGTGTCGGACCCGGCGGAGATCGGCAGCATGGTCTCGGCTCTCGACGTCGCTATCATATAGGGTCACCCGGTCGGTGGTCGTATCGTGCAGCGCGGCGACAAACAGCGTGTCATCGGGAACGACGATGCCGCGTTCGACTAGTCCTTCTCGCACGCCGTCGTCGTTGAGGAGGCGCGCCAGCAGGCGCGCATTGACCTCGCCCGAATAGCCGCCGCAGGCGCCGCAATGGAGCCCGCTCGCATGCGGGTTGTTGACGACATTGGCCCCGTGACCGGCAAGGAGCACGACCCGCGCGAACCCGTCGGTCAGCGACATGGCGCGCAGCACCGTCTCGGCCGCGCCGATGCGCGCACCGGGATTCAGCTCCGGGGCGAAGCGCGGCGCGGGATCGTTGAGGACCGGCGACGGACTGAGGCCCAGCCCGTCGCGCAGCAACTTGACAACATAGACCGGACCGGTCGCCTCGACGAACGCGAATGAAGAGACGGCGGCCAGCTTGAAGCGCCCCCAGGCCCGCTCCGCGCGCGCCCGGTAGCGCGCCGCCAGATCGTCGGCCTGATCGTCCGCGCCGCCCGAGGACGACGTGACGGTCGGGTTGAGCAGCACCGGCAGACGCAGTTCCTCGACGTCGGAGGCGAAACGCCGATGCTTGGCAAAAACGCCGAAAAAGCCCGCGAACCCCAGCGTACTGATTGACGGGTCGACAGCTTCGAGCGCGCGGCGGAACACCTCGGAACGCACGTCGATGCAGAAGGCCGCGTGGAGGGCAGGACGATCGTTGGAGGCTCTTGGCGCGGCTTGGGCCAAGGTGCACGCGAGGCTGCGCTGGGCGGCGCGTTCGGCCGCCTCCTGCAGGATCTCATCGACGATCCCGTCTTCGGTGGCTGCGAGGGGCGTTTCGTGCCACGCGCACACTGACGCCCATTCGTCACGGACGGCCGCTTCGTGCTTCACGAACAGCGCCTCTTCCCAGAGCAGGCGGATCGCGAGGAGATCGGTGATCGTCGTGTCCGTGATTCCCGCGAGTTCGGCCCGCCAGAGCTCGTAGCGCGCATATTGCGCCCAGCCGCCGAGCGAGAGCAGGAGCTGGTGGAAAAAGGTTTCCAGCGCGGCCCGGCCGAGGCCAAGCCGTTTGATGGCGCGGGTGATCGCTTCCGCCGGTCGCTCCGGTGCGTCCGAGACGAAGGTCGCGAACCCGTCCAATCCCATGATCTCGGGCGTCAGATCGTGGGTGGCGTAGGACCGCCAGGCGGCCCAGGCCGATCGGCCGCGCGGTGCAGCCCACAACGCCTGGCCGCGGTCGAAATAGCCGCCCGCCCAGGCGCCGATGCGGTCGGCGACGATGCCCGGCCAGTCGACGGCGCCCGTCCGGGCGGCCAGTTCCGCGACGGTTGGCAGCGGGTCGCACGCCGGGCGCTCCTGCAAGGCCGCCGCCTTCAAGACCGCCACGCCGTCCGGCTTGCGGGCGTGGGACGAGCCGGACAGCGCTTCGGCAAGGTCGTCGTCCGTGATCTCGCCAGCGGCGATCCGGTCCTGATACCAGGACCGGGGCATCGTCACTGGGACTCCGCCGACCCGCGCGAGCCGCGCGCCGGTTTCGGCCAAGGTCTGATTGGTCTGGCCCAGAAAGGGATTGACCGCGACGTAGGAGGCGAGCGGCCAAAGCGGCGGGATCTGCCGTGCCGCGGTGCTAGCGGCGGCCTCGAGCGTCTGGAGGTCAATGGTCTTGTTCGCGGGGCCGGTTGTCATGGGTTTCATCTTTCGTTCGTCAGGATGGGCGCCGAGCGGACCAGTTTCCGATCAGCCGGTCGAACACCGCGTTGGCGTAGAGACCGTTCGACAGGTGCACGCGCAGGCCCGCCGCCGCGGGGTGGTTCGACCAGAGCGGGAACATCGCCTGCGCTACCGCCACGAGACCGAAGCTGAACAGAGCCAGCACGATCAGCGTCCATTCGAGCGGCCCGGGCGCCGGCGTTATCGGCAGCGTCCCCGCGGTCAGCCATTCGGCGCCAGTCTGCAACGCGAAATAACTGACCGAAGCGGCGACCGCATAAAGAGCGGTGCGCCGCGTCAGCGCGCGCGGCGCAGCGTCGGCCAGCCCCTGCGCCAGCAGATAGGCGACGCCGAAGATCAGGATGGCGCCCAGCGCAATCGCCTGCGGCGACTTCGTCGCGAACCCGAAGGCGAAACCGATGATCGCGTAGATCGTCAGCGCCAGCGCGAACGCTCGAAGGACCGCTCCGCCGTTCGGGACCGCGATCGGGCCTGGCCGACGGATACTCGCGACCAGATCGACCGCCGTGCCCGAGGCCAGGAAGGCATGAACCTTGTAGAGCGAATGGGCGACGATATGCAGGAGCGCCAGCGGAAACAGCGCTAGTCCGCACTGCATGATCATAAAACCCATCTGGGCGATGGTCGACCAGGCGAGCGAGTTCTTGACTGCCGACTGGGAAAGCATGGCGAGGCCGGCGAAGAGCGCGGTGAAACCGCCTACCATGACCAGTATCGCGAGCACGCCGGGGCTAAGCAGCATCACCTCGGCGAAGCGGACAAGGAGGAAGCCGCCGCCATTGATCACCCCGGCGTGCAGGAGCGCGGAGACCGGGGTCGGCGTCTCCATCACCTCGGTCAGCCAGCCATGGACCGGGAACTGTGCGGACTTGAGCATCGCGGCAATCGCCAGCAACCCCGCGGCCCAAGCCGCACCGGTTGGCGCGAGTCCGTCGCGCGCGGCAGAAAGGATCGTCTCAATGTCGAAGGTGCCGTAGCCGACGAAGAACAGGACGACGGCGGAGATCATCGCCGCATCTCCGATCCGCGCGAGGATGAACTTCTTGCGCGCCGCACGGGCGGCCTGGACCCGGTTGCCATAGAACAACAGGAGCCGATGCAGGCACAGGCTCGTCGCAACCCAGGCGGCGACAAAATGCACCAGATTGCCCGCCTGAACGAGCAGCAGCACAGTGGCAAGCGTCGCAGACATCCAGCCGAGGAAGGCTCCTTGCCGCGCCTCACCGTCCAGATAGGACGCCGAATAGCGCAAGACGATCCAACCGACGAAGGCGACCAGGACAAGCATCGTCACGCTCACCACGTCGAGACGGGTCGAGAGGCCGATCCCGTCGAGGCCGAGAAGAGGTCCGGTCTGGGCGCCCCCGACGGTCAGGAGCGCGGCCGATCCGATCGCGGCGGCCAGCGCGGCGAGCGCCGCGGCCTCGGTCAGCTTTGGGACGAGCGGCGGGCGCCGACCGGGGCGAAGGAACGCAAACGTGGCCGCTAAAAGCAGCACCGCAGGCGCGATCAAGGACAGGGAAGCAAGGGGCATCGGAGACTGCTTTCCAGGACAGTGCAGGACTGACCCGAAACTTATGTCGCTCTCGAACTCGAAAAAAATACATTGTTTTGACATTATCGTTCTGTAAAAGTGAACAACATGGCAGAGCTGAACTTCCATCACCTGAGGTACTTCCACACCGTCGCGCACGAGGGGAACCTCACCCGTGCGGCAGAGCGGCTGAACGTCTCGCAGTCGGCGGTGTCGACCCAGATCCGGCAGCTTGAGGAGCGCCTGGGCCAGCCGCTCTTCGAACGCCGCGGCCGGTCGCTGTTTCTCACCGAGGCGGGCCGCATCGCGCTCGACCACGCCGACACCATCTTCGCGGCCGGCGAAGAGCTTCTGAACACGCTTGGCGAACGAACGTCCGGCCGGCGTCAAGTGCTTCGGGTGGGCTCGCTGGCGACCCTATCGAGGAACTTCCAGATCGGCTTCCTGCGGCCGCTTCTGAGCCGCGACGATGTCGAAGTCGTCATCCGCTCCGGCGGGCTCGGCGACCTGCTGCGGAACCTTGAAGCCTACCGCCTCGATGTCGTTCTCTCGAACATCTCGCCACCGCGCGACGCGGCCACCCCGTGGATATGCCACGCCATCGCCGAGCAGCCGGTCAGTCTCATCGGGACGCCCGAACGGATCGGCGCCGATGCCGCATTCGACGACCTGCTCGCCCGGGAGCCGCTCGTCCTGCCGACCATCGAGAGCAGTATCCGGTCCTCCATCGACGCACTGTTCGAGCGCCTCCACATCCGCCCCCGCATCGCCGCGGAGGTAGACGACATGGCGATGATCCGGCTCCTCGCACGCGAGGGAGCCGGGCTCGCCGTCGTGCCGCCGATCGTCGTCAAGGATGAACTTGAAACCGGACTGCTCGTCGAGGTCGACCGGTTTCCAAAGCTAACCGAAACTTTCTACGGGGTTACGCTGTCGCGACGTTTCCCGAATCCTATCTTAAAGCAGCTCCTTACAATTAAGTAATTCTGTAATTTTGGGTTCCGGCGTTTCCATTGCGGTGGGCAGTCTTCAGATAAAGCAGTATGCTTCGATCAGGAGAAACGCGCGAAAGTTGGTGATGCCCTGAGGGGCGGCATATCAAGGCGGTGTCGAGTCGCCGTCAATTCTCTGCTGAGAAAAGGATATGCCACATG
>LJSV01000037.1 GCA_001314715.1 Rhodobacteraceae bacterium HLUCCA12
CGCCGAGCCGGGGCTTTACGAGCTGCGCTACACGCTGGATGCGGGCAACCGCACCCTTGCCTCGGCCCCCATCGAGATTGTCGAGGGCTCGACCAGCATCAGCGGCCCCGAAACCGCGACGGCGGGCGAAACCGTCACCCTGGAATGGAGCGAGACGATCCATCCGCGCGACATCATCGCCATCGTGCCGATGGGCGCCGACGAGGGCGAGCGCGGGGTCTGGCGGCGGGCGGGCGAGAATTCCGCGCTCGACCTGACTGCCCCCGCCGAGCCGGGGCTTTACGAGATGCGCTACACGCTGGATGCGGGCAATCGCACGCTGGCCTCGGCGCCTATCGAGATCGTCGAGGCCAGTGTCAGCGTGTCGGGTCCCGAAACCCTGCGCCAGGGCGAGACATTGCGCATCACGTGGTCCGAGACGATCCATCCGCGCGACATTATCGCGATCGTGCCGATGGACGCCGACGAAGGGGTGCGCGGCAACCGGCGGCGCGTGGGCAATTCCGGCACAGAAATGACCTTCGACGCGCCCGAGGAAACGGGGGTTTATGAAGCCCGCTATATCCTGGATGCTGGCGACACGCTTCTGGACAGTCATGTCTTCGAGGTTCTGGACGAACATGCCGCGCTGAATGATGGCGTCGAAATCACGGCACCGGGAACGGCGTCGCCGGGTGAATCGGTCACGATCAGCTGGACCGGCGGGTCAGACAGCAGCGACAGACGCATCACGCTGGCACGGTCAGACCAGCCGATCTTCAGCTGGATCGAGGCCAAGCGCATCGAAGACGAGTCCGAGACCAGTTTCACCCTGCCCGACGACACGGGGTTTTATGAGTTCCGCTATCTCGATGTCTCGGAACAGGAGGTTCTCAGCCGGACGCCCATCGAAGTCCGGTAAGCCTTGCGGGTTCCACGCCCGTCACTGGTACGAACCGGACGACGCGTTAACGCTTGAAGCAAAAAAGAAACCGCCCGCGATTGCGGGCGGTTTCCAATTGACGCGGGCCGCGTTCGGCCCTGCGCCATGTTCAGGCCGCTTCGAAGCGGTCGGCGTTCATGACCTTGGTCCAGGCCGCGACGAAGTCATTGACGAACTTCTCGGCATTGTCGTCCTGGGCATAGACTTCGGCATAGGCACGCAGGATCGCGTTCGAGCCGAACACCAGATCGGCGCGGGTCGCGGTCCATTTCACAGTACCCGACTTGCGGTCGACGATCTCATAGAGGTTGCGGCCCTTGGGTTCCCAGCGGTTGGCCATGTCGGTCAGGTTGACGAAGAAATCGGTCGTCAAGGCCCCCACGCGATCGGTAAAGACGCCGTGGGCGGTGCCGCCGTGGTTGGTTCCCAGAACGCGCATGCCACCCACAAGGCAGGTCATTTCATGCCCGGTCAGCCCCATCAGCTGCGCACGATCCAGCAGCAATTCCTCGGGCTGGACGACATAGTCCTTCTTGAGCCAGTTGCGGAAACCATCCGCGATCGGTTCAAGCACCGAAAACGAATCCGCGTCGGTCATCGCGTCGGTGGCATCGCCCCGGCCCGGCAGGAATGGCACCTCGACCTCGAAGCCCGCGGCCTTTGCCGCCTGCTCGATCCCGTAGTTACCCGCCAGGACGATCACATCTGCGATGCTGGCGCCGGTGTCATTGGCGATGGGTTCGAGCGTGGCAAGAACCTTTTGCAGGCGCGCAGGCTCGTTGCCTTCCCAGTCCTTTTGCGGGGCCAGGCGGATGCGGGCACCGTTCGCGCCGCCACGATAGTCTGAGCCGCGGAACGTGCGCGCGCTGTCCCAAGCGGTGGCGATCATGTCCTGGATCGACAGGCCCGACTTGGCGATCCGGGCCTTGACCGCGGCAACGTCATAGTCCCTCTTGCCCATCGGAACCGGATCTTGCCAGATCAGATCCTCGGTCGGGGCCCAGGGACCGATGTAGCGTTCTTTCGGCCCCATGTCGCGGTGCGTCAGCTTGAACCAGGCGCGGGCGAACACTTCCGAGAAATACTCGGGATCCTTGTAGAAGCGTTCCGAAATTTCCCGATAGACCGGGTCAACCTTCATGGCCATGTCGGCATCGGTCATGATCGGGTTGTAGCGGATCGACGGATCCTCGACATCGACGGGCTTGTCTTCTTCCTTGATGTTGACCGGTTCCCACTGCCAGGCGCCGGCGGGGGATTTCTTCTGCTCCCACTCATAGGTGAACAGCAGGTAGAAATAACCGTTGTCCCATTTGGTCGGATGGGTCGTCCATGCGCCCTCAAGGCCCGATGTAACCGCGTCGCGGCCGATGCCACGGCTCTTGTGGTTGATCCAGCCAAGGCCCTGTTCCTCGGGTCCGGCCGCATCGGGCGCGGCACCCAGGTTCTCGGCCCGGCCGTTGCCGTGGCACTTGCCGACGGTGTGGCCGCCGGCGGTCAGGGCGACCGTTTCCTCATCGTTCATTGCCATGCGGGCGAAGGTTTCGCGCACCTGACCTGCGGTCTTGAGCGGATCGGGCGTGCCGTTCACCCCCTCTGGGTTGACGTAGATCAGGCCCATCTGCACAGCGGCAAGCGGGTTTTCCATGGTCGAGGGATCATCGACATTGGCATAGCGCTCATCCGACGGGGCGAGCCATTCCTTCTCGGACCCCCAGTAGACATCCTTTTCAGGGTGCCAGATGTCTTCGCGGCCGAAGGCGAAGCCATAGGTCTTCAGCCCCATCGAGTCATAGGCAATGGACCCGGCCAGCGCGATCAGGTCGGCCCAGCTGATCTTGTTGCCGTATTTCTTCTTGATCGGCCACAGCAGGCGCTTGGCCTTGTCAAGGTTGGCATTGTCGGGCCAGCTGTTGAGCGGCGCAAACCGCAGGTTGCCGGTGCCGGCGCCGCCGCGCCCGTCCGACTGCCGGTAGCTTCCGGCCGCATGCCAGGACATGCGAATCATGAGGCCGCCGTAATGGCCCCAATCGGCCGGCCACCAATCCTGGCTGTCGGTCATCAGCGCGGTCAGATCCTTCTTCAGCGCGTCGAAGTCAAGTTTCTTGACCTCTTCACGATAGTCGAAGCCCTTGAGGGGGTTGGTCTTGGAATCGAACTGATGAAGGATGTCCAGATTCAGCGCATTGGGCCACCAGTCCATCACCGTGGTGCCAGTTCTGGTATTCGCCCCGTGGATCACCGGGCATTTGCCAGCCGAATTGGTATCGTTTCCGTCCATGATCTTCTCCGGATGAGGCTATTATGATTCGCGCGTAAAAAGGGATATTTGTTTGGGCGGCGCGCGACTGTCAGCCTGCGTCCACCCCAAGCTCCCTTTCTTCTTGAGCGCTGTTTAGCATGGTTCTAATATAAATGGAATTTGCTTTTTCTAATAAACACGATATGAAATTCTTATGATGGGTATCTCCATACGGCATCTCCGTTACTTCGAGGCCCTGGCACGGCATGGCCATTTCGGACATGCGGCCGAAGCGTGCGCGATCTCGCAACCGGCGCTGTCGTTGCAGGTCAAGGAACTCGAATCGATCCTCGGCGCTCCGCTGGTGGAGCGCGGAGCGCGCAGGATACGTCTGACCGCGCTGGGCGAAGAATTCGCTGCCCGCGCGCGTGCGATTCTCCAGTCGGTGGACGAACTGGCCGATCTGGCGCGGGCATCCGAGTATGAGCTGTCAGGACGGGTGCGCATAGGTGTGATCCCCACCATCGCACCCTATTTCCTGCCACGCCTGATCAAGGAACTGACGGCCCGCTTTGCCGGGATCGACCTGCGCCCGCGCGAGGCAATCACCGCGAAGCTGATCGGCGATCTGCTGGACGGGCGGCTGGACATGGCCATTGTCGCCTTGCCCGTTTCAGAGCCCGCACTGGTCGAATACCCGCTTTTCGACGAGGAATTCGTACTGGTGCGCCCGCTGGAAGATGCCGAAAAGCCCGTGCCAAGTTCGGCGAAGCTGCGCGAAATGCGCCTGTTGCTTCTGGAAGAGGGGCATTGCTTTCGCGATCAGGCGCTGTCGTTTTGCAAGTTCGCCCCCGGCCCGCCGCGCGACCTGATGGAGGGCAGCACACTGGCGACGCTGGTGCAAATGGTTGGTGCCGGGATCGGGGTCACGCTGCTGCCGCAAATGGCGGTGGCGGTCGAAACGCGCTCGGCCCGCGTTTCGGTCGCGCGCCTTGCACCGCCGCGCCCCCACCGGAAGATCGGCATGGTCTGGCGCAAATCGAACCCGCTGACAGCCCAGCTTGCCAACCTGGCCGAAACCGTGCGCGACATGCACCCAACGTCGAACCCCGACGACCCACCCGCGCCATCCCGGCCCCGCTCGTCTTTGCCCGCAACAGGTGCTTAGCAAGACGAGCCGGCCGGTTCGCGACTTGATTCGCAAGAACCGTGGCCCTTCTGCCTCGCTTGCATGCCCCCGAGCCTGGCGAGCGGATCCGAAACGGAAACGGCACCACGAGCCGTTCCGTAGGGCGGGACGGGTTCGGAGCTATCATATTAACTTTGAGGGTTTTCATGGTGGGTGATGAGAGACTCGAACTCTGATCTTGCGCCCATTCGTCTTCTTATTTGTCAGTAGGTTACTGAAATATTGTGCCTTTTTGGCGCGACTGCTACACCACCTGCACCACAAGCTGCTACACAGGCGGATCATGAGCAGGAAAGCGGACTACATACACCAACGGGGTAAGAATGGAATCTGGTATGCCAGATTGCGGGTGCCGAGCGATCTCGTGAAGGCCTTTGGCAAAAACGAATTCAGCAAATCGCTTCTGACCAGCGATGAGCGCGCCGCGCGCAAGAAAGCGCGTTCTGTCATTGCAGATTGGGAGCGCCAGTTTGAGGAAGTCCGGCAAAAGCCAGATATGAGCTCTGCTGACGCCGAAACTCTGGCTCGCGCCTACTACATCCAGCACGAGCAAGCCGATCTTGCGGAACGCGACCATAGACCAATAGCTGCGCGCCGTGAGTCGTCTATCGAGGAGGCAATGCGACGAATCGCGGCACGGACGCGCCAGATGAAGGACACAACTATTGATCCGTTCAAGATGCTTGACCATGCACTAGATGAAATCGGAAACTTCGATCTATCCGGTATGGCGTTCGAGACTCGGCGGTTCAGGCTTCGTGAGCTTCGTGCTCACCTGGCCCGCCGCGAATATGCTTTGATTACCCATGAGGCCGAGGCGCTCATCGACGAACTGTCGCTGCCGATCACGAGGAGATCCGCCTCTAATCCCGACGAAGACACGGCGGAGTTCATCACCCTCTGCGATCGCCTAATGCGCGCCGAGATCGAGTTGCTGGAGCGTCAAAACGAGCGCGACAGAGGCGATTTCGGAGGCAAGCCGCGCGACCCTATGCTGCGGAGGGGAAACTTCCGGCTTGATCTTACCTCTTTCGAAGCCATCATCGAAGAGCAGGAGAAGCGCTCGAACCGCGGCGTTGGCGGCAAGAAAGCCAGCAGCACCTTCCGCAAATACCGCTCGATCACGAAGGAGTTCACCGAGTGGCGCAAGAGCTCACGCGCCGCGACAGTGACCAGGGAGGAGGTTGAGCGTTGGCGCGACGAACTGATCGACGCGGAATTCGCTCCCAAAACGGTCCGCGACAAGGTTAGCTGTATCAAGGCGGTGCTTACCTGGGGACAGGCGCACTCGAATCGCAGCCTTTTTCCGGATGGTTTGCCGCTCGACAGGTTCGAATTGCCAGAGCTGGATGAGCAGGACAGCGCGGACCGCACCTACACCATCGCGCAGGCTGAGACGATCTTGATCGCAGCGCGATCACAGGGAGCGTCCTACAAGCGCTGGGTGCCTTGGATACTTGCCTACAGTGGTGCGCGGATTAGCGAGATCCTTCAGTTGACGAAAGAGGATTTCTTCCAGGTTGGCGATGACTGGTTCTACCACATCCGTCACGGTGGCGATCGAACGACGAAGACGAAGAAGAGCCGGAAAGTGCCCGTGCATCCTGCCCTGGTCGAAGAGGGGTTGATCGACTTTGTCTCCGCGCGCCCCGCCGGCACGCTCTTCACCGACGCGCGTATGGATGGCAACCTGCGCGATTGGATCAGGGATGAAGTGCTGCCAGATCTGCCGAGTCCGCGACCTGGACCCAACCATGGCTTCCGGCACTTGTTCGAGGACCTGCGTCTCGGAGCAATCGAGTCTGATGCGGCGAAATACATCGCTGGCCGAGCGAACAAAAACTCGTCGGCCGACTATGGCAAGTCACTGGCAATGCTCCCAGCACTGGCCAGACAGATGGCAAATTTCCCAAGGTTTCTAACCGCGGCGATGAAGTAGAGACTGGTGGGCATGAAGCGCCATAGCCAGGACGCTCGGAGCGGCCCGGCAATCAACTGCTTTCGTGACTGCACCCAACCCACCGGAAACAGTCTCACCCCGCGGCAAATCAGCGCTCCGCGAGTCTGCGCCCTAACCACGCTGGCAGGTCAGCATCTGTCATTCACTGCTCTTCGTGTAGCTCTCACGCAGCATGATGAACACCCCGCTGATCACGATGATGGTCGCGCCGATGATCGTCCAGATCACCGGCCTATCGCCCCACAGCAGCCAACCCAGGCCGGCCGCCCATATCAGCGCCGTGTAGTCGAACGGCGCAACGATGGCCGCTGGTGCCAGCCGGAAGGCCTATCAGCAATGGACGATCGAGGACATTCCGGTCAGAATGGGCGAAAATGGCGAGGGCAGAGATGATTACCGGTGAGTTAAAATCCAAGGTCGACGCTATATGGAACGCCATGTGGACGGGTGGGCTCTCGAACCCCCAAACAGTGATGGAGCAGTTGACCTTGCTGCTCTTCCTTAAGGGCCTCGACGACGCGCAGACCCTCGCGGAACGGCAGGCCCGTGCACGCGACACGGAAATCGAGAGGAACCTCTTCCCAGACGAGCTCGACGGGATCCCGGTCGTCGACGATGCGGGCAACAAGATCGCGGACGGTCGTTCCCTTGCCGATCTGCGCTGGCCGCGGTTCGCGACGTTGCCGCCCGCAGAGATGCAGGAGGCTGCCGAGAACCACCTGGTTCCCTTCCTGCGTCGTCTCGGTTCCGACGGGGCACCCCTGCGAAAGCATATGGCCAGTGCCCGCTATGAGATTCCCACCGGCCGCCTCTTGGCGAAAGTCGTCGATCTCGTCTCGGACCTGCCCATGAAGAGCCGTGATACCAAGGGCGACCTCTATGAATACATGCTGTCGAAAGTCGCCAGCGCAGGGCAGAACGGACAGTTTCGCACCCCTCGCCACATCATCGAGCTGATGGTCGCCATGACGGAGCCGCGACGCGACGACGTGATCTGCGACCCAGCCTGTGGCACGGCCGGCTTTCTGGTGGGAGCGGCTGAATACCTGCGCCGCAACGATCCCGACGCTTGGACAGATCCAGACACGCGCCTGCACATCGAGACCAGCATGTTTCACGGTCACGACTTCGACGGGACCATGCTCCGCCTTGGGGCGATGAACATGGCGTTGCACGGGTTCGAGGATGCCTCGATCGTCTATCGCGACAGTCTCACCGAGGAACACGGCGACGAGGCCGAAGCCCATTCCCTGATCCTCGCCAACCCACCCTTCGCCGGCTCTCTGGACGCCGAGGCTGTAGCCAAGGATCTCACCCGCATCGTCAACACCCGGAAGACCGAGCTTCTCTTTCTGGCGCTCTTTTTGCGCCTTCTGAAACGCGGCGGCCGGGCAGCGGTGATCGTCCCCGACGGTGTGCTCTTTGGCTCCAACAAGGCGCACAAGGAGGTGCGCCGCATCCTGGTCGAGGATCAGCAGCTTCAGGGCGTGGTCAAACTTCCGGCGGGCGTCTTCCGTCCCTATGCCGGGGTCTCCACCGCAATCCTGCTCTTCCAGCGCACCGACTCCGGCGGCACCGAAGGCGTGTGGTTCTACGACATGCACGCCGACGGCCTTAGCCTCGACGACAAGCGCAACCTGCTCGTGCCCGAGGACAAGATCGGCCCTTGGGCCGTGCTGACCGAGGACGAGGCGAAGCTCAACGATCTGCCCGACGCGCTCGCCCGCTGGCAGGAGCGCGAGGGGACGGAGAAGGACAATCCCCGCACCGCCCGCAGCTTCGTCGTGCCCAAGGACGAGATCGCCGCCGCTGGCTACGACCTCAGCCTCAACCGATACCGCGAGATCGAACATGACGCGGTCGAGCACGAGCCGCCGGCCGAGATCATGTCGCGCCTGCGCGAGATGGAGCGGGACATATTTGACGGGCTCGAAGAGCTGGAAAGGATGCTCAGCGACGGAACTGTGCGCGAGGCCGCAGAATGAGCACCGGCGAGACTTTCGGGCGCACCATCCAGCTCTTCCTGGTCGACGGCAAACCCACCGGCCTGCGCAAGGCGACCATCCACGGCTGGACCGGCCTGCTCTTCGTTTCCGGCGCCTCGGCCTTCGGTGATCTCACCGCGCGGGACGAGGTGGACCGCACCGGCGTCTACATCCTCTCCGGGCCCGATCCTGACACGCCGGGCGCCACGCGGGTATACATCGGGTCGGGCAATTCCGTGGCCGAGCGGATCGAGCAGAGTGCCAAGAAACGCGACTTCTGGGAGACCGCGATCACCGTCACGACCAGTGACGACGACATGTCGAAAGGCCATGCCGAATACCTCGAGGCGCGGCTCATCGAGCAGGCGGCCAAGGCCGGGCGCGTGACGCTCGACAACGGCACAAACCCGGACATCAGCCGTCGGCGCCTGCCCGAGGCCGACGTGGCCAACATGGAGCAGTTCGTGGCGAACCTTCGGATCATCCTGCCGGTGATCGGGCTCGACATGCTCAAACCGCAGCCCAAGGCCGTCAGCGCCAAGGCCGGTCCGACCTCTCCCAGCGTCTCGGGCGAGGTGCAGTTCGAGATCCGGCACAAGAGCGGCGTGAAGGCCACGGCGGTGGAGGAGGATGGCGAGTTCGTCGTCCTCGAAGGATCAGAGGCCCTGACGGAAATGGGGTTCGTCCAGAAGAGCTACGGGGGGCTGAAGGAGAAGCTGATCGCCGACGGGGTGCTTGTGCCGCCGGATGGCCCGCCCAGATCGAACAAGCTGCGCTTCACCCGGCCCTGGTCCTTCTCCAGCCCCTCGGCGGCTGCCGAGGTTGTGCTGGACCGCAACAGCAACGGGCGGCTGGAATGGAAGGTGAAGGGCGCGAGCCAGACCTACCACGACTGGCAGCAGGCGCAGGCGGCGAAGCAGGAGGCGGCGGAATGAGCTGGCAGATGGCCCCCCTCGGCGAGGTCTTGGCCCCTATCCAAACGTGGAACCCGAGGCGGGCAGCGGCGTCGGATGTCTTTGACTACATTGACCTCAGTTCGGTCGACCGTGATGAAAAGGCGATCATGGCACCAACGCCGACGATCCCATCCGAGGCCCCATCTCGGGCGCGTCAATTGGTCAAGTCAGGGGACATCCTTGTCTCCACCGTGCGACCGAATCTGAATGCTGTTGCTGTGGTCGAAGAAGAACTCGACGGAGCAACCGCCTCGACCGGGTTCTCGGTGCTTCGCCCGGACGAGAAAAAGGCAGCCTCTCGCTACATATATCACTGGGTCCGGACACCGTCTTTCGTGGCCGACATGGTGCGGAAGGCCACAGGCGCAAGCTACCCAGCGGTATCTGACAAGATCGTGGCCGAGTCGCTCATCCCCCTCCCGCCCCTTGAGGAGCAGCGGCGGATTGCGGGGATACTGGATGCGGCCGACGCCCTGCGCCGCTGCCGCCGCGAGGCCCTCGCCCTGCTGGACACCCTCCCGGGCGCGATCTTCGCGGAGATGTTCGGGGATCGGCTTTATGGTCCTGACCGGGCTACGGACACCGTGCCACTTGCCGAAGTTGCGCATATCCAGTCAGGCATCACCAAGGGGCGTCGCCTGAAGTCGGGCGAGAAGACCGAGGAAACGGCCTATCTCGCGGTCGCCAACGTTCAGGACAAGAGACTGGACCTGTCGAATGTGAAGATGATCGAGGCGACCGAAAAGGAGCGGGAACGATACGCCCTCGCGGTCGGAGATCTACTCCTGACCGAGGGCGGCGATCCGGACAAGCTCGGCCGGGGCACGGTCTGGAACGATGAAATCCCTGGTGCGATCCACCAAAACCACATCTTCCGCGTGCGCGTGACGGATGAAACGGTCCAGCCGATCTTCCTGAGCCACTTATTGAGCTCGCCCTATGGTCGCGGATATTTCCTGCGAATGGCGAAACAGACCACCGGCATTGCTTCGATCAACAAGACCCAGCTTTCCGGATTTCCCGCCATTCTGCCTGATGAAGGCGAACAGATTGAATTCGTGCAGAGATTGAAGTCCTATCAGGATCAGAAAGAACGATATATTTCACATCTTGGCGAAGTGGATTGTCTTTTCGCTTCCCTCCAATCCCGCGCCTTCGCCGGAGAGCTCTGACCCCGGGACACCACCATGACCGCCAGCAATTTCGCCCATCTCGAACCCGACTTCCCCGCCGTCCACGCCGCGGCGAGTTCGGCCGAGCGGCTGGCGATGTCGGAGCCCGAGGCGGCGGCGATCCTGGCGGGCAAGGCGGTGGAGCTGGCGCTCGGCTGGGCCTTCGCCCATGACGCGGGCCTGACGCCCCCCGCCCAGACCGGCGCGAGCCGGATGATCCACGACCCGGACCTGCGCACCATCATGGGCCAGAAGGTCCACGCCAAGGCCCGCTTCATCAACCTCGTCCGCAACAAGTCCGCGCACGAGGGCGCGACCCTGAAGCCAGGGGGCGCGCGCCAGGTGGTCGAGGAGCTGCACCACGTCCTGCACTGGTTTGGCCGCACCTACGCCCGCCGTCAGAAGCCGCCCGAGCCGAACAATTTCGACCCGGCCCCACTGACCGCCCGGCTCGACCTGATCCGCGAGGCCCGCGGGCGTATCCAGAGCACCGAGAAGGCCCTGGAGGAGCGCACCGAGGAGCTCGAGGACCTCCGTGCCCGCTACGCCAGCCTCGACGACGAGTTGAAGGCCAAGCGCGCCGAGGTCGCCAAGGCCCGCGCCGATCAGTCCGCCGACCCGCACGACTACAACGAGGCCACCACTCGCCTGCGCCTGATCGACCTGTTGCTGGCCGAGTCCGGATGGACCGACCTGAAAGACGGCCGGGATCTGGAATACCGGGTGGAGCCGATGCCGAACGAACAAGGCTTTGGCTTCGCCGACTACGTCCTTTGGGGTGCCGACGGCCTGCCCCTGGCCGTGGTCGAGGCCAAGCGCACCCGACGTTCGCCGTCCGAGGGTCAGCAGCAGGCGAAGCTCTACGCCGATGCGCTCGAACAGATGCACGGCCGCCGCCCGGTGATCTTCTACACCAACGGCTACGAGCACTGGATCTGGGACGACACCCGCAACATCCCGCCGCGCCGCCTGGGTGGGTTCAAGACGGCGCAGGAACTGGGCGAAATGATCGCCCGCCGGACCGAGGCGAAGGCCCTGGCGGACCAAAAGCCCAAGGCCACTATTGCGGGACGCCCCTACCAGACCCGCGCTCTGACGCGTATCGCCGAGCATTTCGATGCCGGTTCGCGTAAGGCTCTCTTGGTGATGGCGACCGGCTCGGGCAAGACGCGAACCGTGATCGCCCTGGTCGACATGATGGTGCGCGCGGGTCTGGTGAAACGCGCGCTCTTCCTCTGCGACCGCATCAGCCTCGTTCGGCAGGCCCGCAACGCCTTTGCGGCGCATATGCCGGATAGTTCGCCAGTGAACCTGGTGACCGATCCCTCCGGCACCGGCCGCGTCTACGTCTCGACCTATCCCACCATGATGAACCTGATCGACCGGGCCGATCACTCCGGTCGGCGCTTCGGCCCCGGACACTTCGACCTCGTGATCATCGATGAAGCGCACCGGTCCGTCTACAAACGTTACCGCGCCATCTTCGAGTGGTTCGACAGCTTCCTCGTGGGCCTTACAGCCACGCCGCGAGACGAGGTGGACCGGGATACATATCGCCTGTTCGATCTCGATCCCGGCCATCCCACCGACTACTATGGACTTGAGGAAGCGATCGAGGACGGATTCCTCGTGCCCTTCGATCCGATCTCCCTCCCGACCCGTTTCGTGCGCGAGGGCATCCGTTATGACGACCTGTCGGACGAGGAAAAGGACCAATGGGACGAGCTCGACTGGGGCGAGACCGGTCGACGTGAGGAAGTCCCGGCCGGCGAGATAAACAGGTATCTGTTCAACGCCGACACGGTCGACAAGGTGTTGACGCACGTCATGGAACACGGCATCCGCGTCGTCGGCGGTGACAAGATCGGCAAGACGATCATCTTCGCCGCGAACAGGCCACATGCGAAGTTCATCGAGGAGCGGTTCAATGCCGGGTGGCCGAATTACGGCGGCACCTTCGCCAGGCGGATCGTTCACGGCGAGAGCTACTCCCAGAGCCTGATCGAGGCCTTTGAAATTTCAGGTAAAGAACCACAGATCGCCATCTCGGTCGACATGATGGACACGGGCGTGGACGTGCCCGAGGTGGTGAACCTAGTCTTCTTCAAGCTCGTTCGCTCGAAGACGAAATTCTGGCAGATGGTCGGCCGGGGAACGCGCCTGCGACCGAACCTCTTCGGCCCTGGACAGCACAAGACGGAGTTCAGGATATTCGACGTGTGCGGCAACCTGGAGTTCTTTGGCTCAAACCCGGAACTGTCGGACCCCTCGGTGCCAAAATCCCTGACCGAGCGACTGATCGAGGCACGGCTGAAGGTGGCGCAGGGGATCGACCACTCGCTGTCCTCACCAGTTGGCAAGCTGGCTGATGATGTCGCTGAAGACCTCAAGGATGTCCGTGGGGAGGTCGTCGCGGATGTGCGCCGTTTCGTGATGGGCCTCGACATATCGTCCTTCGTTGTCCGCGCTCACTTGCGCTCTGTCGAGACGTGGCAGGCAGAAGATGCGCAATGGTCTGAGTTGTCGGACGAAGCCGCCGAGGAACTGGCAGGTCTTGCAGCACTGCCAAGCAGTGCCGATCTCGGGACGGAGGAAGCGAAACGGTTCGACCTCGTGATGTTTGAGCTTCAACTAAGCCTGATGGGACGATCGGCAAAATTGGAATTCTGCCGCCGGAAGGTGATGGAGATCGCCACGGCGATCTCGACGAAGATGGAAATCCCTGCGGTCGCACGGCATGCGGAACTTATCGAGGAGATCCTGACCGATGCTTGGTGGCAAGGCCTGACGGTGCCGATCGCTGAGCGAGCCCGTCTGCGGCTACGGGATATTGTGCACCTCATTGATCATACATCGCGCAGCATACTCTACACCGACTTCGAAGACGATCTCGGGGCCGCCACGCCGTTCCCTCTTAACCCGGCGGCTGACTTCGCCGCCTTCAAGAAAAGGGCGCGTGAGTTCTTGTCGAGACATGGAGACCATGTCGCCCTTAAGCGGTTAAGATCCGGTCGGCCACTCACCCAGCTCGACATCAGCGAGCTCGAGCGTATGCTGCTGGAAGCAGGTGTAGGGTCCGACGCCGATATCGAAGTTGCCAGGGCCACGGAAAGTGCTCAAGTCCATGGGTTCGGCGTCTTTCTTCGATCTATCGTCGGTCTGGATCGCGGGGCGGTTCAACAGCACTTTTCCGAATTCATCGCCGATGGAGCGTCTGCTGACCAGATCGAGTTCGTAGGCATGGTGATCGAGTATCTTACGCGAAATGGCGTCGTTGATCCGGGCCTCCTCTACGACAGTCCGTTTACCGACTCGAAACCGGATGGGCCCGACAGTATTTTTGCCGATGATGAGGTAGACCGGTTCCTGGCGAGGCTACGCACTCTCAATCGAAGTGCTGAAGCCACGGATTCCACGGCCGACGTAGGTTGATTTTACTTATCTGGCCGAGGGAAGCGAGATGCGCAACATTGTCATGACCGACAAGGACGCCCGCGAACAAGCTACCCGTCATTTCTTCAAGCGCGCACAGCGTCAGGCGCAAATGTAAGGAGGTCCAGCGTGCCCAACTGAAACCGCGTAGATCCCTTCGGCTACTTTTACTCTGTGGCCTCACTGGGCATTGCACCCGCCAAAAAATAAATCGAAGAAGTCGGGCACTCAGGACATTTCAGATTCGGAGAACTACAATGGCACGAAAAGCATCGAATCCGTCTAAACCAGCGGCAGTCAAATCAAAACCAGCGACTGTTAAGTCAAAGCCAGCTACGAAGAAAACTTCGTCTGCATTAAAACCTGCGGCAAGACATTCAACCAGAAAAAAATAGACTGTGGTTCTTCGCCGTCAACCATAATACAAAGGCTACTGCGAGGGAGACTGAAAAGCCAGCCGTCGAATGCGCGGTCGACCCGTTGGCAGGCGCTCTGATCGTGGCCGCAAAAGAAACAGCTCAAATCAGCACGCTTGCCTTCAAGCCCAGCTAATAACACTCCAACTCCTGAAACATCACTTTGAAAATCGATCTTCAGTATCAAATTTCACACCTGCATGGGATTGCGAGGCGAGATATGCGCAGAAGTTGGTGACGCCTGATCAGGCGGCAGCTTGACGTTGGCGGAGCCCGTCGCGGAACTCAACCCCTTGGATGATCTCGGGCA
>LJSV01000007.1 GCA_001314715.1 Rhodobacteraceae bacterium HLUCCA12
CTGCTTTCGTTTCGACATCTTCGATCTCCTTCGTGGTGAAGATCAGCAGACAGCAAATCCGAGCTTGCGTCATTGTCCAGTTTTCGGGGGGCACCTCACTGTTACGCGCGTGGCGGATCATCTTGCCGCTTCTCAAAAGCGGGCGGAAGCATACCTTGTCGAGGGAGTGAAATGATCGCGCTAAAAGACGAGTCTGAAATTTGGTGGGAGACGATCTTGGAGCAACACTACGAGGAGGCCCTTGCGAGGGCCAACTCGCTTTGTGAAGACACAGTCCTCAAGTCCAACGGTTGTCGGGAAACGAGCACACAAACGGTCCGACGGGTGCGCTTCAGGGGGCGGCAGCTTCCGGCCTATCGGTTCATTTATTGTGTGGTTGCCAAGACCCCAGCGGCGGCCGATGAAGTCGTTCGGCACAGGTGTCATAACCGGCTATGCATCAACCCCGACCACCTGCTGCTGGGTTCTCGGGCGGACAACAAGCATGACGACTGGGACTACATGGCTAACGGGATCGATCGTCGGCTCCTGTGAGCCTGTCCCTCCACGATACAGCTTTGCCCTACCCGACACACCCGGAGCGGGGCACCCTTTGGGGCACAACAGGGCCAACGGGGAAGCCCGAGGTCTTATCACAATGATGGGCGGTGAAGATGGCTGGGGCGGTAGGATTCGAACCTACGGTACACGGTACCAAAAACCGCTGCCTTACCACTTGGCTACGCCCCAACTGTGGCGGTGTTTATCCATTGGTCGCGGGGCTCGCAAGGGGGCTTGCGAAAAAAATGCCGCACCCGGATCTTGGCTGGCGCCGGCTTCCCGGCATGGTTAGAACGGCCCTGCGGCAGGAGGGGCAGATGGCGGCAAAGCGGTGGGATGTGATCGTTCTGGGCGCGGGTGCGGCGGGCCTTTTTTGTGCCATCGAGGCCGCGCGGCGGGGACGGCGCGTGCTGGTTCTGGATCACGCCCGCGCACCCGGCGAAAAGATCCGGATTTCGGGTGGCGGGCGATGCAATTTCACCAACCTTCAGATCGCGCCCGAACGATTCCTGTCGCAAAATCCGCGCTTCGCATTGTCGGCGCTGCGCCGCTATACCCAGCACGATTTCATCGCCCGGATCGAGCGCGCGGGGATCGCCTGGCACGAAAAGACGCTGGGCCAGCTGTTTTGCGATGGGTCCGCGCGCCAGATCGTGGACATGCTGATCCGTGATCTGGCCGAGGCCGGCGGCGAATTGCGCCTTGGCGTCGCGCCGTTGGCGGTGCGGCCCGGTTTCTTGATCGAGACCGGGCAGGGGGCGCTCCAGGCGGACAGGGTTGTCGTGGCAACGGGCGGCAAGTCCATCCCGAAGATGGGGGCCACGGGGTTCGCCTATCAGGTGGCAGCGGATTTCGGCATCAACGTGATCACGCCGCGCCCCGCGCTGGTTCCGCTGACGTTTACCGACGCCCAGCAAGCCGTGATCCGGCCGCTGGCGGGGGTGTCGCTGCCCGCGCGCGTCAGTCTGGCGGAGGACGGTCGGGCACGGGCGAAGATCGCCTTTGAAGAGGGGCTCTTGTTTACCCATCGCGGTCTGTCCGGCCCGTCGATCCTGCAGATTTCAAGCTATTGGCACGAGGGTACGACGATCCGCGTGGACCTGGCGCCGGGGCGCGACATCGCCGCCGAGGCGCGCGCCGCGCGCAGCGGGCAGGGCGGGCGTGAGTTGGCGAATGCGCTGGATCTGCCCGAGCGTCTGGCGCGCGCGGTCGTTGCGCGGGCCGGGCTGTCTGGGCGGCTGGCCGACCAGAGCAAGGCCGCGCTGGCGGCGCTGGGCGCGGCGGTGCATGACTGGCGTCTGGTTCCGGCGGGGACCGAAGGCTGGCGCACCGCCGAGGTCACGCTGGGCGGCGTCGATACGACCGAACTCGATGCGCGCAGCCTTGAGGCACGGCGGGTGCCGGGGCTCCATTTCATCGGCGAGGCGGTCGATGTCACCGGCTGGCTGGGCGGATACAACTTTCAGTGGGCGTGGTCCTCGGGCTGGGCGGCAGGGCAGGTCGTGTAAGAGATCTGGCGCGGCGGGCGTCGCCGGTGGGGCGGGGCATCGGGTCGTTACGCTTGCCCGTGGCCGGCCGAGACGCTATGGCGGTGGGTCAGACCCCGCTATACGCGTTTGTCCAGACGCTGCCCCGAACAGGACCGATCGTGCTATGACCGCCCGCACTCATGCCGCCAGCCCATCCCGCAACACCGGTAGCTCGCTGGCGTCCAAGGCGGCACCGGCGGCGCGGCGCACGGCGCCACCGCCGCCGCGTCAGCGTCATTTCGTTTTCGTGCTTCTGAACCAGTTCACCTTTCTGTCCTTTGCCGCCGCGATCGAGCCGTTGCGCATCGCCAATCGCATGAGCGGGCAGGAGCTGTATCGCTGGACCCTGATGACCGAGGGCGGCGGCGAGGTGCGCTGTTCCAACGGCAGCCGGCTGGTTGCCGATCGCGCGCTGGATGATGTTGCCCGCGACGACGTGGTGATGATTTGCGGCGGGCTGGATGTGCGGGCGAACACGACGCCGGGTCTGCTGAACTGGTTGCGGCGCACCTCGCGGCGCGGATCGGTGATCGGCGGGTTGTGCACCGGGGCGCATGTTCTGGCTAAGGCCGGCTTGCTGGACGGCCGACGCGCCACGATCCATTGGGAAAACCGCGACGGGTTCCTGGAGGAATTCGCCGAGGTCGATCTGACCAAGACCGTGTTCACCATCGACGGCAACCGGCTGACCGCAGCGGGCGGCACCGCCTCGATCGACCTGGTGCTGACCCTGATCGCGGACGATCACGGAAAGGATCTGGCCAATGCCGTGGCCGATCAGCTGATCTATTCGACCATTCGCACCGACCGCGACATTCAGCGGCTGTCGATTCCCACGCGGATCGGCGTGCGTCATCCGCGGCTGGCCCAGGTGATCGCGCGGATGGAGGCCTCGATCGAGGAGCCGATCTCGCCGGCCGAACTGGCCGAAGAGGTCGGCATGTCCACCCGCCAGCTTGAGCGGCTGTTCCGGCGCTATCTCAACCGCAGCCCCAAACGGTATTACATGGAGTTGCGACTGGCCAAGGCGCGCAACCTTCTCATGCAGACCGAATTGAGCGTGATCAACGTGGCGCTGGCCTGCGGATTCTCGTCGCCGTCGCATTTTTCGAAATGCTACCGCGCGCAATATGGCACCACGCCCTACCGCGAACGCGGGTCGCACGGGCTTGAGGACGAGGCCGGTGCCGAGCCGGGGCTTGAGGAGGACGAGGCGCTCTCAGAGGCCGCGCTGGACGATGTGCTGGATGACGATGCGCCCCTGCGGCCGCCACGCGGCGCCGCGGGCGACGACACCGACCGCGGCTGAGCCCGCGATCCGCGCAATGCCCGCCAGACGGGGTTTTGCCGCCCAAACCCTCTGTTCAAACGCGAAAACCGGCGATAAGGTCGGTTCAGAACCATAATATCAAAGGGAGTTATCCATGAAACGACTGCTTCTCGCCAGCGCCGTATCGGCACTTGCCGCCGGTGGCGCCTTTGCCGATGAGATGAAGCTTGGTGTCCTGCTGGGCTATACCGGGCCGATCGAATCACTGACCGGTCACATGGCGGACGGCGCCGAACTCGCGATGCGCGAAGTGACCGAAAGCGGCGCATTCCTGGACGGCATGTCCGTGACCGGCGTGCGCGCCGATTCGGGTTGCGTCGATTCGGCGCTGGCCACCGCCTCGGCCGAGCGTCTGATCTCGTCGGACGGCGTCGTGGGCATCATGGGCGCCGATTGTTCGGGCGTGACCCGCGCGGTGCTGGAAAACGTGGCGATGGGCAATGGCGTGCCGATGGTGTCGCCCTCGGCGACCTCGCCCGGTTTCTCGGAATTCGATTCGGACGGGATCTTCTATCGCACCGCCCCGTCGGACGCGCGCCAGGGCGAAGTGCTGGCCGGCATCGTGATGGAACGCGGCTTTGAATCGGTTGCCGTGACCCATACCAACAACGACTACGGTTCGGGCTTTGCCAATGCGTTCGTCGAGAACTTCACCGACGCCGGCGGCGAGGTCACGACCGTCGTGCCGCACGAAGAGGCCAAGGGTGACTATTCGGCCGAAGTCGGCTCGCTGGCATCCGCCGGCGGCGATGCTCTGGTGGTGCTGGGCTATGTCGACGGTGGCGGCTCGATCATCCGCACCGCGTATGAGCTGGGCGCGTTCGAGCAGTTCTTCATGGGCGACGGCATGTATGGCGACGAGCTAATCGAATCGACCGGCGAGGCGATCGAAGGCACCGTGGGCACGATCCCCTCGGCGACTGGCGAGGCGGCCGAGAACTGGGAGCGTGTCGGCGAGGAAGGCGATATCAACTGGTCCAGCTCGTTCGTGTCGGAAAGCTATGACGCCGCCGCGCTGATGATTCTGGCCGCGCAGGCCGCAGGTGAGGCGACGGCCTCGGGCATTGCCGAGAACATCATGAATGTGGCCAACGAACCGGGCGAAGAGATCCACGCCGGCGATCTGGCGCGCGGGCTCGAGATCCTGGCCGAAGGCGGCGAGATCGACTATGTCGGCGCCACCAATGTCGAATTGGTCGGGTATGGCGAGGCCGCAGGAACCTATCGTGAGTATGTCGTCGAAGACGGCGAATACGTCACGGTTCAGTTCCACTGATCGCTTGATATTTCGGGCGACCGACGGTATCGGCCCGGGGGGTTCGCGCTCCCCGGGCTTTTTCGAAGCCTCATCAGACAAAAAATCGGGGCGCGAAATGACAGGGGGAATGCATGATTCGGGTCGAGAATCTGCACAAGCATTTCGGCGGCTTTCATGCCGTCGATGGCGCATCGCTTGAGATCGCCGAAGGCTCCATCACCGGATTGATCGGGCCGAACGGGGCCGGAAAGACGACCTTGTTCAACGTCATTGCGGGCGTCTTGCCGCCGACGTCGGGGCATGTCTTCATGGCCGGCGAGGACATCACCGGCCTGCCGCCGCATGAGCTGTTTCACAAGGGGCTGTTGCGGACCTTTCAGATCGCGCACGAATTCCATTCGATGACGGTGCGCGAGAACCTGATGATGGTACCGCCACGCCAGGCGGGCGAGGATCTGTGGAACACCTGGTTCCATCGTGGCCGCATGCGCCTGGAAGAAGAGGAAATCCGGCGCCGTGCCGACGAGGTGCTGGAATTCCTGACCATCGATCATATCGCCGATGAAAAGGCGGGCCAGATTTCAGGCGGTCAGAAAAAGCTGCTGGAACTTGGCCGCACCATGATGACCGACGCGCGCATCGTCTTTCTGGACGAGGTCGGCGCCGGGGTGAACCGCACCCTTCTGAACACCATTGCCGACGCAATCGTGCGCCTGAACAAGGAGCGCGGCTATACCTTTGTCGTGATCGAGCACGACATGGATTTCATCGGCCGCATCTGCGATCCGGTGATCTGCATGGCCGAAGGCAAGGTTCTGGCCGAGGGTACGCTGGACGAGATCAAGGCGAACGAGGCCGTGATCGAGGCCTATCTGGGCACCGGCCTGAAAAACAAGGTGAAAGCGGAGGTCCGGGCATGAGAGGTGCTCTGCCGCGCGCGCATCCTGTCGCCGCGAACCCGCTGACCTTTGCTGCCGGTTTCGCACACGTCCAATTCTCGCCGTTGCGGGTTGCCGGATTGGACCCGTGCCCGAGCGTTCATGGAGACCGACATCCGATGATCCCCGATGCCTCCGCCGCCACGCCGACGGTCGCGACGAACCGCCGCGGCACTTGTGCCGCCGCAGCCAGCGGAGGGATGAACCATGGCTGACCCCTTCCTGATCGGCGAGGCCATGACCGGCGGCTATGGCGGCGCCGACATCCTGCACGCCTGCACCATCGCCGTGAACAAAGGCGAGATCGCGGTCATCGTCGGCCCCAACGGCGCGGGCAAGTCCACCGCCATGAAGGCCGTCTTCGGCATGCTGAAGCTGCGCGAGGGTCATGTGCGGCTGGCTGGCGAGGACATCACCGCCCTGACCCCGCAGGCCCGCGTGGCCAAGGGGATGGGCTTCGTGCCGCAAAACAACAACATCTTTCCCTCGATGTCGGTCGAGGAGAACCTGCAAATGGGCGCCTTCATCCGCACCGACGATTTTTCCGGCACGATGGAACAGGTCTATGACCTGTTCCCGATCCTGCGCGAAAAGCGCAGGCAGGCGGCGGGCGAGTTGTCGGGCGGTCAACGCCAGCAGGTCGCCGTCGGTCGCGCCCTGATGACCAAGCCCAGCGTTCTGATGCTGGACGAACCCACCGCCGGCGTGTCGCCGATCGTCATGGATGAATTGTTCGACCGCATCATCGAGGTGGCGCGCACCGGCATTTCGATCCTGATGGTCGAACAGAACGCCCGCCAGGCGCTTGAAATCGCCGACAAGGGCTATGTCCTGGTGCAGGGGCAGAACCGTTTTACCGACACCGGGCAAGCCCTTCTGGCCGACCCCGAAGTCCGCAAAAGCTTTTTGGGGGGCTGAGGCATGGATCCTGTCAGCGCATTCATCCTTTTGTCCAACTTCGTCGTGATTCCGGCGCTTGCCTATGGCAGCCAGCTGGCGCTGGGTGCGCTGGGGATCACGCTGATCTACGGCATCCTGCGGTTTTCGCATTTCGCGCATGGCGACATCATGGCCTTCGGCACCGCTGTCGTGATCCTGACCACCTGGGCGCTGCAAGGCTTTGGCATCAGCTTTGGCGTCCTGCCCACCGCGCTGTTGGCGCTTCCGGTGGGGATCGTCGCGACGATCCTGTATCTGCTGGCCGCCGATCGCACGGTCTATCGTTTCTACCGCAAGGTGCGGGCCAAGCCGATGATCCTTGTCATGGCCTCGCTGGGGGTGATGTTTGTCACCAATGGCCTGACACGGTTGCTGATCGGGCCCGGACAGCAACGTTTCGACGATGGTACGCGGTTCGTGTTCTCGGTGCGCGACTTTCGCGAGTGGACGGGCCTGTCCGAAGGGCTGGCGCTGCGTTCGTCGCAATTTTTGACCCTGATCGTCGCGCTGGTGGCTATGGCGCTGTTGTTCTGGTTCCTCAACCGCACGCGCGGCGGCAAGTCGATGCGCGCCTATTCCGACAACGAGGACCTGGCGCTTCTGTCCGGCATCAACCCCGAACGCGTCGTGGTCATCACCTGGGCCATCGCCGGCACGCTGATGGTTCTGGCCGGCACGCTTTACGGCCTCGACAAGAGCTTTCGGCCGTTCACCTATTTCCAGCTTCTGCTGCCGTTCTTTGCGGCCGCGATCCTGGGGGGGCTGGGCAACCCGCTGGGCGCGATCGTCGGGGCCTATGTCGTGGCCTTTTCGGAAATGGGGATCACCTATGCCTGGCGGCGCTTTTTCGAACATCTCCTGCCCGAATCCTGGGCGCCTGACGGGATGTTGCAGATCCTGCCGGTGGACTACAAGTTCGCTGTGACCTTCGCCATTCTTGTTCTGGTGCTGATCTTTCGGCCGACAGGGATCTTCAGGGGGAAATCGGTATGAGCGTGAACCTTCGCAATGTGGCGCTGTTCGCCGCGATGGCTCTGGCGCTGCTGATGACCGGCATGTTCCAGAGCTGGTCGCTGGCGCTGACCATTCTCAACATGAGCCTGATCTCGGCGGTCATGGCGCTGGGGGTGAACATCCAGTGGGGGTATGCTGGGCTCTTCAATGTCGGCGTGATGGGCTTTACCGCCTTTGGCGGGCTGGCCGCCGTCCTGGTCGCGATGCCGCCGACCGAAGGGGCCTGGGCCGCAGGCGGGCCGCGGGTGATCCTGGGCCTGGCGCTGGGTGCGGCGTCGATCCTGGCGGCGATCGCGGTCTGGCAACGCCTGCCACGCGGCAAGCTGCGCGTTGCTGCACTGATCGCGGTGCTGGTCGCCGGATACGTGATCACGCGCATGGTCTTTGCCCCGGCCGCGGATGCGATCTCGCAGGTGAACCCGGCGACGCAGGGGTTTCTGGGCGGGCTCGGCCTGCCGGTGATCCTGTCCTGGCCGGTCGGCGCGCTTTTCGCGGGCGGGCTGGCCTGGGTTGTCGGCAAGGTCGCGCTGGGGCTGCGCTCGGACTACCTGGCGATTGCGACGCTGGGGATCTCGGAAATCGTCATCGCTGTGCTGAAATTCGAAAGCTGGATGTCGCGCGGCGTGAACAACGTCTCGGGGATTCCGCGTGCGTTGCCCCGGCCGGTCGAATGGCAGGGTTATGACTGGGTCCAGTCGCTGGCCGTCACGCTGGGTTTCACCACGAACCAGATGGCATCGATCGTCGAGAAGCTGGGCTATGCGATCCTGTTCGCGATCGTCCTCGGCTTGCTCATCTGGCTGTCGGAAAAGGCGCTGAATGCGCCTTGGGGCCGGATGATGCGCGCAATCCGCGACAACGAGACCGCCGCGCGCGCGATGGGCAAGGATGTCACGCGCCGCCATCTGATGGTGTTCGTTCTGGGGTCGGGCGTTTGCGGGCTTGCCGGGGCGATGATGGTCTCGCTAGACGGGCAGATGACGCCGGGCAGCTATGAGCCGTTGCGCTATACCTTCCTGATCTGGGTGATGGTGATCGTCGGCGGGTCGGGCAACAACTGGGGCGCGGTGCTGGGTGGTTTCATCATCTGGTTCCTGTGGGTGCAGGCCGAACCGGCCGGGCGCTGGCTGATGGACAACCTGACCGCCGGCATGGCCGATGACAGCGCGCTCAGAACCCATCTGCTGACGCAGGCCGCGCATATGCGGCTGATCATGATGGGCCTTGCGCTGCTGCTCATGCTGCGCTTCGCGCCGCGCGGGCTGATCCCCGAGCGTTGACAATGTCGCTGGCCGTCGCGCTGCTGGCCGCCGGCGCGTCCCGGCGGATGCGCGGGGGCGACAAGCTCTTGGAGCCAGTCGGCACGGTCGCGGTCCTGCGTCACATCGCCGAAGGGGCGGTGAGCGCGCGGGTGGGGCCGGTGGCGGTGACCATGCGACCCGATTCCCATGCGCGCCGCGCGGTCCTGGCCGGGCTTGACGTGACCATCCTGGAGATCGCGCAGGCCGACGAGGGCATGGCGGCATCCCTGCGCGCCGCCGCGCGATGGGCGGCCGGGCAGGGCGTGGACGGGCTGATGATCTGCCCTGCCGACATGCCGGATCTGGACGCCGATGATTTTCGCGCGCTGGCCATGGCCTTTCGGGCCGAGGGCGGCACGCGCCCCGTGCGCGCCGTGGCCGCCGACGGGCGCGAGGGGCATCCGGTCGTGTTTCCCGCAACGCTGCTGGCGCAATTTGCAGAGCTGGCAGGGGACAGGGGGGCACAGGCAATCTTGCGGCATCATCCGCCGGTGGCGGTGCCGCGACCGGGCTTGCGCGCCGTCACCGACCTTGACACCCCCGAGGAGTGGGCCGCCTGGCGCCAGCGTTGATCGGGCTGCGTTCCGGCGGACCGGGGCGCAACGGGTCCTGCCGCAGGTCGTCAGTGCACGCGCCGCACTGGTAATCGTTTCGGCTTTCCTGTATCGCGGCGGCGCAGCATCAAGGACGGAATTCATGGACCTTCGCAATATCGCGATCATCGCGCATGTCGATCATGGCAAGACCACGCTTGTGGACGAGCTTCTCAAGCAGTCCGGCGCGTTCCGCGCCGGTCAGGCGGTTGCCGAACGGGCGATGGATTCCAATGACATCGAGCGCGAGCGCGGCATCACCATCCTGGCCAAGGCGACCAGCGTCGAATGGGGCGGCGTGCGCATCAATATCGTCGACACGCCCGGCCACGCCGATTTCGGCGGCGAGGTCGAACGCATCCTGAGCATGGTGGACGGTGTCTGCCTGCTGGTCGATGCCGCCGAAGGGCCGATGCCGCAGACGAAATTCGTCACCTCGAAGGCGCTGGCGCTGGGCCTGCGCCCGATCGTCGTCCTCAACAAGGTCGACAAGCCCGCTGCCGAGCCCGACCGCGCGCTCAACGAGGTGTTCGACCTTTTTGCCAATCTGGGCGCCGATGATGACCAGCTGGATTTCCCGGTGCTGTATGCGTCGGGGATCAATGGCTGGGCCGATACCGATCTGGACGGCCCGCGCAAGGACATGTCGGATCTGTTCGACCTGATCCTGACGCATGTTCCCGCCCCCGCGCAGGTGGCACGCCGGTCCGAGCCGTTTCGCATGCTGGCGACCACGCTGTCGGCCGATCCGTTCATCGGCCGGATTCTGACGGGGCGCGTGGAATCGGGAACATTGAAAGCGGGCGAGACGATCAAGGCGCTGTCGCGCACCGGCGCAAAGCTGGAACAGTTTCGCGTCTCCAAGATCCTGGCCTTTCGGGGCCTTGGTCAGCAGCCGATCGAACTGGCCGAGGCCGGCGATATCGTGACGATCGCCGGCATGTCCAAGGCCACGGTCGCCGATACGCTGTGCGCGCTTGATGTCGATACCGCGCTGCCGGCGCAACCCATCGACCCGCCCACCATCTCGGTCACGTTCGGCATCAACGACAGCCCGCTGGCCGGGCGTGACGGTTCCAAGGTCCAGTCGCGTGTCATCCGGGAACGGCTGATAAAGGAAGCCGAGCTGAACGTGGCGATCCGCATCGACGACACGCCGGGCGGCGAAAGCTTCGTGGTGTCGGGACGCGGCGAGCTGCAGATGGGCGTCCTGATCGAGAACATGCGCCGCGAAGGGTTCGAGCTGTCGATCAGCCGCCCGCGCGTGATCATCCGAGAAGAAGATGGCCAGCGACTTGAGCCGGTCGAGGAAGTCACGATCGACGTGGACGACGAATATACCGGCGCCGTGATCGAAAAGCTGACCGGCCCGCGCAAGGGTGACCTGGTCGAGATGAAACCGGCCGGAACCGGCAAGACCCGGATCATCGCGCATGTGCCGTCGCGCGGGCTGATCGGCTATCACGGGGAATTCATGACCGATACCCGCGGCTCGGGCGTGCTGAACCGGGTGTTCCACGAATGGCAGCCGCACAAGGGCCCGATCCAGGGGCGTCGTCAGGGCGTTCTGATCTCGATGGAGAACGGCACCAGCGTGGCCTATGCGCTGTGGAACCTTGAAGAGCGCGGGCGCATGTTCATCGGTGCGCAAGAGCCGGTCTATGAGGGCATGATCATCGGCGAGCATTCGCGCGACAATGACCTTGAGGTCAACCCGCTCAAGGGCAAGAAACTCACCAATGTGCGCGCCTCGGGCACCGACGACGCCGTGCGCCTGACCCCGCCCGTCATCCTGTCGCTGGAACAGGCGATTGCCTATATCGACGATGACGAACTGGTCGAGGTCACGCCCAAGGCCATCCGACTGCGCAAGCGCCACCTCGACCCGCACGAACGCAAGCGACAGGCCCGCGCGCAGGGCTGAGCTAGCGCATGCGGTCGCGAAAAAGGGGCCGGGGTGCCAGCCACCCCGTCAGCGCCTTTTCGTGCGCGAAATGCCCGCTTTGCAAACGTCAAGACGCCGATTTTCGTGCCGGCAACTCTCCGCTGATCGCAAACGCGCTTGGGCTTTTTGCACAATGCCCCCATGGCGCATAGGTTCCCTTCACAGGTGGCGTCGCAGCGGCGCCACCGAAGATCAGGAAACCGAAAGGAGCAACCATGAAATTTGCCAAATCCCTCGCCCCCGCCCTTGCCGCCTTGGCACTGGCCGCGCCGATGGCCGCGCCGATGGGCGCGCTGATGACCGGGCCGGCCGCGGCGCAGGAGAGCGAGGCACCTTCGATCGATGACGAACAGCTGCAGGCGTTCGTCGCAGCGCTGCGCGAGGTCGATGCGATCGAACAAGAGTACGGCGCCGAACTGAACGAAGCCGAAAGCGACGAGGATCGCCAGGCCGTGATCGCCGAAGCCAATGACGAGATGGTCGAGGCCATCGAGGACACGCCCGGCATCACCGTCGATGAATACCTCGCCGTCCTTCAGCAGGCTCAAGCCGATCCTGACCTGAACGCGCGCATCATGGAGATGCTCGAAGGCTGACTCCTGATCCGCCGCTGAACGGTGCCGGGTCCAGCCCAAGGGGTTCGGTTCCGCAGGCGCAGGGGCAAGACCCCTGCCGGTGGTGGCGGGGGGCTTGCCCCCGTCGCCGCTTTTATTCGGTGATTTCGACGATCACCAGATCGCGCTCGGACGCGCCGCGCGCGTGATCCAGCGCTTCCTGATATTCCGGCGAGCGATAGCAGGCCTCGGCCGCCTCAAGCGAGGGGAAACGCGCCACGACATGGCGTGCCCGCTCCTTGCCCTCCAGCGTCACGTAGCGGGCGGCGCGGGCGATGAACTTGCCGCCGTGTTTGGCGATTGCCGGTCCGGCAAGCTCCGCATAACGCTTGTAGGCGTCGGGGTCGGTCACCTCGACATGTGCGATCCACAGTGCCTCACTCATTTCTTTCCTCCTATCACGGCTTCCGCCGCCTTGATGGCGGCATCAGCGCCGCCGATGTCCGCGCCGCCGCCCTGGGCCAGATCGGCCCGGCCGCCGCCGCCTTTGCCACCCAGCGCCGCCACTGCCGCGCGCAATACCTCGACCGCCGACAGTTCTGCTGTCAGATCGGGGGTCACGCCCGCGGCCACGGCGGGTTTCGCGCCGGTATCGACAATGAGCAGAACCACGCCCGAGCCGATACGCGTCTTGATCTCGTCGATCATGGCGGGCAGATCCTTGCCCGACACGCCTGTCAGAACCTGCGCAACAAAGGGTGTTCCCGCCACGTCGCGCGGCGCGAAGGCATCTTGCGCCCCGCCACCCATCGCCAGTTCGCGCTTGAGTTGCGCAACCTCGTTGGCCAGCGCGCGCCGCTCTTCGGACAAGGCTTTCACCCGCTCGACGACATCGGCTTGCGGCGCCTTGACCAGCGCCGCGACCTCGGCCAGACGGGCCTCCTGCGCGCGCAGATGGTCCAGCGCCGCCTGGCCGGTCAGCGCCTCGATCCGGCGGACACCGGCAGACGAGGCCGAATCGCCCAAGATCACGCAAGCGCCGATCTCACCGGTCCGGGCGACATGGGTGCCGCCGCATAACTCGATCGAATAGGTCGCGCCGTCGCTGCCCTTGCCCGAACCCGGCAAGATCCCCATCGACACGACGCGCACCTCGTCGCCGTATTTCTCGCCAAACAGCGCCTGGGCACCCAGGGCGCGGGCATCGTCAGGCGTCATGATGCGGGTCTCCACGGGGCTGTTTTGCCGGATATAGGCGTTGACCTCGACCTCGACCGCGGCAAGCTCGTCCGCCTCCAGCGCCTTGGTATGGCTGAAGTCGAACCGCAGCCGGTCCGGGGCATTGAGCGAGCCGCGCTGCGCGACGTGATCGCCCAGTGCGCGGCGCAGCGCCTCGTGCAGCAGATGCGTGGCCGAATGATTGGCCCGGATCGCGCGGCGCCGGGCATGCGCCACCTCCAGCTTGACCGGCGCGCCACGGCGCAGCGTGCCCTCGGTCACTTGCGCGAAATGCACGAACAGGCCCGCCATCTTGCGGGTATCGCGCACCTCGGCCTCGCCGCCATCCCAGCGCAGGAACCCGGCATCGCCGACCTGTCCGCCGGCCTCGGCATAAAACGGGGTCTGGTTGACCACGACCTGCACCATGCCGGTCGCAGTATCGACCGGCGTGCCATCGGCAATCAGCGCAAGAACCTGGCCCTCGGCGGTTTCGGTGTCGTAGCCTAGGAATTCGGTGGTGCCGTGCCGGTCGGCCAGTTCGAACCAGATCGCCTGGTCCGCCGCCTCGCCCGACCCGGCCCAGGACGCCCGCGCCTTGGCCTTTTGTTCGGCCATTGCCGCATCAAAGCCTGCGGTATCGACGGCGCGCCCTTTTTCGCGCAACGCATCTTGTGTCAGATCCAGCGGGAAGCCAAAGGTATCATACAACCGGAACGCCGCATCGCCCGGCAGATCGGCGTTCTCGGGCAATTTCTCAAGCTCGGCATCCAGCAGTTTAAGGCCGCGATCCAGGGTCTGGCGAAAGCGCGTTTCCTCCAGCTTCAGGGTTTCGGTGATCAGCGCCTCGGCGGTTTTCAATTCGGTGTAATGGCCGCCCATCGCGCGCACCAGCGCGGGCACCAGCCGATGCATTACCGGGTCTTGTGTGCCCAGCATATGGGCATGGCGCATGGCCCGGCGCATGATGCGGCGCAGCACATAGCCGCGCCCGTCATTCGACGGCATCACACCGTCGGCGATCAGGAACGCGGTGGAACGCAGATGATCGGCGATCACCCGATGATGGATCTTGCCCTTGCCGTCCGGGTCGGACGAGGTGGCATGCGCCGATGCCTCGATCAGCGAGCGCATCAGGTCGGTGTCGTAATTGTCGTGCTTGCCCTGCAAAAGCGCGCCGATCCGCTCCAGCCCCATGCCGGTGTCGATGGACTGGCGCGGCAATTCGGTCATGCGCCCGTCTTCATGCTGTTCGTTCTGCATGAAGACCAGGTTCCAGATCTCGATGAAGCGGTCGCCGTCTTCCTCGGCGCTGCCCGGCGGGCCGCCCCAGATGTGATCGCCGTGGTCAAAGAAGATCTCGGTGCAGGGGCCGCAGGGGCCGGTCGGGCCCATGCGCCAGAAGTTGTCATCGGTGGCGATGCGGATGATGCGCTCGTCGGGTAGTCCCGCCACCTTTTTCCACAGCTCCGCGGCCTCGTCGTCGGTATGATAGACCGTCACCAGCAGCCGGTCGGCCGGAATGTCGAAATCGCGGGTCAACAGCTGCCATGCAAAGGGGATGGCCTCGGATTTGAAGTAGTCGCCGAAGCTGAAATTACCCAGCATTTCGAAAAAGGTATGGTGGCGCGCGGTGTAGCCGACATTGTCGAGATCGTTGTGCTTGCCGCCGGCGCGGACGCATTTTTGCGACGTGGTCGCGCGGTTGTAGTCGCGGTGTTCAAGGCCGGTAAAGACATTCTTGAACTGCACCATGCCCGAGTTGGTGAACATCAGCGTCGGATCGTTGCGCGGCACAAGCGGCGAGCTGTCGACGACCTGGTGGCCCTGACGGCGGAAATAGTCGAGAAAGGTCGAGCGGATATCGTTGAGGCTTGCCATCAGCGGGGGCCCTTGCATGAAAGTGGCGGAGTCCGGCGGTTTCTACTGGATAACCCCAGCGGTTCAAAGGCCGAATTGTCATGTGGTTGCGCAGCGCTGGTGCGGTGGCATGGGGCGTTTCACGGTCGCTGATCCCCTGATGCGACCGGGCGCGCGCTGGTCCTTGCATCCGGTGGCCGAAACGGTCGCGGTCTGAGACGGAATGCGGCGGGGTTCGGGGGTACTGAAGGACCGATTGCGCGACATGGCCCGCCGGCCAAGATGATGTGATCCTGCAATCACGAAATCCGGGACATGCCGCCCGTGATCGGCTTTCGGCTCAGATCGCGTCGATCTTTTCAAGCCAGTCGCCATTCGTGATCACGCCGTCACGCTCGATCGCGCACAGCACCCCGCGCAGGCGCAGGGGCGGGTTGCCGGGCGCCGTGATCCAGGCTTTCGCGTCGGCGCCGTAGCGCACTTTCCACTTCGCGCAGCCGTCGTTGAAGATGTTCGAGACCCGCAAGACCGCGGTGCCGGCGCGCAACAATTGACCCGGCGGCAAATTGGCCTCGCTCAGGTCCATGTCGACGACGAAGGTATCGCCGGGGTGCGGAATGGTCTTTCTGTCGCGCCAGACCAGGTCCAGCACCTGTTGCGACAGGATCGACACCTGGATACCGGGATGGCCGCGCCCGTCGGGCCCGCGCAGCCAAGGGCTGGTTTCCCAGCGTTCGCCGGGAATGCCATGCGCGCGCGTCAGTTCCAGCCGTTCGGGGAACCGGCGCTGGTTGTAGGCGGGGCGAAAGCACAGCCATGAGATGCGCGCGCGGTCCCTGGGTGCGGCCAAGACCTGCGCCAGACCCGCGTCCAGTTCCGCGCGCGTTGCCTGCTGGGGCGAGAGATCACTCCTCGACAATCGCGCCGTCGTCCTGGCTCATGTGGAAATCCAGGCCGTTGGCGGCGCGGATCTTGTCCTCGATATCCAGCGCGACCTGGGGATTGGCCTTCAGGTAGCTCTTGGCGTTCTCGCGCCCCTGGCCGATGCGTTCGTCGCCATAGGAATACCAGGACCCCGATTTCTCGACCACGCCGGCCTTGACGCCGATATCCAGCAACTCCCCGGTTTTCGAGATCCCTTCGCCATACATGATGTCGAACTCGACCTGCTTGAAGGGCGGGGCGACCTTGTTCTTGACCACCTTGACCCGTGTGGCGTTGCCCACCACCTCGTCGCGATCCTTGACCGCACCGATGCGGCGAATGTCAAGCCGGACCGAGGCATAGAATTTCAGCGCGTTGCCGCCGGTCGTGGTTTCGGGCGAGCCGAACATGACGCCGATCTTCATGCGGATCTGGTTGATGAAGATCACCATGCAGTTCGACCGCGAGATCGAGCCGGTCAGCTTGCGCATCGCCTGGCTCATCAGGCGGGCATGTACGCCGACACTGGAATCACCCATGTCGCCTTCGAGTTCGGACTTGGGGGTCAGGGCCGCGACCGAATCGACCACCACCACCGACACCGCGCCCGAACGCACCAGCGTATCGACGATTTCCAGCGCCTGTTCCCCGGTGTCGGGCTGGCTGATCAGCAGATCATCCAGGTTGACGCCCAGCCGCTTGGCATATTGCGGGTCCAGGGCGTGTTCGGCATCGACAAAGGCGCATACTCCGCCCTTTTTCTGCTCTTCGGCGATCACATGCAACGTGAGCGTCGTCTTGCCCGAGCTTTCCGGGCCATACACCTCGACCACGCGGCCCTTGGGCAACCCGCCGATCCCCAGCGCGATGTCGAGGCCCAGCGAGCCGGTCGATGTCGATTCGATCTCGGCCACGGGGTTGTCGGCACCAAGGCGCATGATCGACCCCTTGCCGAACTGCCGTTCGATCTGAGCCAGCGCCGAATCCAGCGCCTTCTGTTTGTCCTGGGCACGCTTGTCGGTCATGTCGAGTAGGCTCGCGGTTGCCATGATTTCAGCCTCTTATTTCATAGCCCGTTCTGGGCAGCAATAGGGTTTTGTTCGCATCTTGTTCCGGTGAGAATGCGCACAAAGAGAGAACATTGCAACCCCTTTTGGTGTTCCATCTTGTCGGTGCGCTGGTTAAGAAATGGTTTCCATATCCCGGAAAGGTTGCGTTGCATGCTGGTGTTCTGGAAACCCCGCCTGGTCATCCTGGCCACGCCGAAAACTGGCTCGACCTCGATCGAGGCGGCGCTTGAGCCGGTATCGGCTCTGGCCATCACCCGGCCGCCCGAGCTCAAGCATACGCCGGCCTATCGCTATCAGCGGTTCATACAGCCCTATCTGCGTGCCTCGGCCGGGGCGCCATTCACCGTGGTCGCGCTGATGCGCGAGCCCGTCAGCTGGTTGGGATCATGGTATCGATACCGGCGCCGCGACGATGTGATGGCACCGGAAAAATCGACCCGCGGCATGGACTTCGCCGATTTCGTGCGCGGCTACATGGCCGATCCGCGCCCGGCCTTTGCCGATGTCGGCGCGCAGACCAAGTTCCTGTCGGGCATGCACGATGCGCCGCTGGGGGTGGATCGTCTGTTTCGCTACGAGGATCTGCCCGCCTTCGTGACCTTCCTTGAGGAACAGCTCGATTTCGCGATCGAGCTGCCGCTGGAGAATGTCTCGCCAGCGGGCGATCTGTCGCTGCCGCCGGACCTGGCGCGGCAGTTGCGCGATCACCTTGCACCCGACTACGCGCTTTACGACGCGATTGGCTGAAACCGGCGCGGGCGGGGGCGTCAGACTGCCGCCTGCCGGGACAGGTCGCGGCGGCGCTGCGACAATTCCTCGGCGACCAGGAAGGCAAGTTCCAGCGACTGGCTGGCGTTCAGGCGCGGATCGCAGGCCGTGTGATAGCGGTCTGACAGATCCTCGTCGGTGACCGCGCGCAGGCCCCCGGTGCATTCGGTCACGTCCTTGCCCGTCATCTCGAAATGAACGCCGCCGGGGATCGTGCCCTCGGCCTTGTGGACGGCAAAGAAGTCGCGCACTTCCTGCAACACGCGCTCGAACGGGCGGGTCTTGTAGCCCGAGGCGGACTTGATCGTGTTGCCATGCATCGGATCGCAAACCCACAGAACCTGCGCCCCCTCCTGCTCGACGGTGCGGATCAGCGCCGGCAGGTGATCGCCCGCCTTGCCCGCGCCGAAGCGCGCGATCAGGGTCAGGCGGCCGGCCTCGTTCTTGGGGTTGAGCCGTGCCAGCAGCACCTTCAGATCTTCGGGGCTCAGCGTCGGGCCGCATTTCAGGCCGATCGGATTCTGGACCCCGCGGCAGAATTCCACATGCGCGCCGTCCGGCTGGCGGGTGCGGTCGCCGACCCAGATCATGTGGCCCGAGCCGGCGACGGGCAGGCCGGTGGTCGAATCGATGCGGCAGAGGGCCTCTTCGTATTCCAGCAGCAGGGCCTCGTGCGAGGTATAGAAATCGACTTCGGAAATCGCGCTCGAGGTCTCGCCCGTGATCCCGGCCGCGGTCATGAAATCCAGCGCATCCGAGATCCGGTCGGACAACGCGCGATAGCGTTCGGCATTCGCGCCCGAGGCAAACCCCAGCGTCCAGTTGTGAACCCGGTGAATGTCGGCGAAACCGCCCTTGGAAAAGGCGCGCAGCAGGTTCAGGCTGGCCGCCGCCTGGGTATAGGCCTGCAACATCCGCCCCGGATCGGGCCGGCGCGCGGTTTCGGTGAAGTCGAATCCGTTGATGATGTCGCCGCGATAGCTGGGCAATTCGACGCCGCCGGCAACCTCGGTCGGGGCCGAGCGCGGCTTGGCGAACTGGCCGGCCATGCGCCCGACCTTGATGACCGGGACCTTGGCGCCGAAGGTCAGCACGATCGCCATCTGCAACAGAACCTTGAACGTGTCGCGGATGATGTCGGCGTTGAACTCGGCGAAGCTTTCGGCGCAGTCGCCGCCCTGCAGCAGGAAGGCGCGCCCGGACGCGGCCTCGGCCAGGCGACGCTTGAGCGCGCGCGCCTCGCCCGCAAAGACCAGCGGCGGATATTGCGATAGCTGCGCCTCGACTGCCGCCAGCGCCGCACCGTCGGGATAATCCGGCATCTGGACGCGCGGTCTGTCGCGCCAGCTCGATTTGGTCCAGCCTTCGGTCATGTCATCCTCCGCGGTCCGTCGATGGCCGCCGCAGCTCAGGCCCGAGCAGGCGCAGGCGGCGGGCCTGCGTGCTTCTTACACAAGCCCGCGAGCGTTGCAAACCCGCACCATCGTGCACGGGCCCGGCTGGGCGCAGGGGGCGCTGCCCCCTCTGGCCTGCGGCCATTCACCCCCGGCGTATTTGCGGCAAGATGAAGGCGGGCGGCCGCACCGGTTCAAGACGATTGACGCGTGCGCGGCAAACGGGCAGTCTTTTTCAGCGTCGGCTTTGCAAGCTGGCGCTTTATTGCTGGTTTGTCCAAGGATGTGCCGATGCGCCGCGCTCACCGTTTTTCGTTTGTCACCGCCACTGCGATCGTCGCCCTGGGCTGCGCCTTTTCGGCGGGCCGGGCCCAGGCCGATGAAGGGGCGGGCTTTGCGGTCGAACTGGCGCCCTCGGCCGATTCCTATACGCCTTTGCGGGTCGTGGTGCGTGCCTTCGGCGCGACGGATGAGCCCGCATCATCCTTTGTACGGGGCTGTCAGGGGCATGTCGTGCCCGAAGACGCGCCCGCGCTTTTCGAGGTGACCGAGCGGCTTGAACGCCTGGCCTTTACCGCCGCGGGCGAGGGGCTGGTTGGCCTGGTTCTGGGCACGCCCGACGGGCTCTATCGTTGTGCCCTGGCGGGCGAGGACGGGCTTGCGGTCAGCGAATTGGCCGGGGCCGCGCCCGGACGCTACAGCGTCTGGCTGGCGGGCGAAGAGGGCGCCCGCCTCGATGCGCGCATTTTCGCCAGCGACATGCCGATCTCGGCGCTGGAGCTGACGGGGCTTGACGTTGCATCACTGGGCGATCCACGGGCGGGGCGGCACGACTTTGCGCCCGGCGAGGACGGCGCGCGTCAGCGACTGGTCGAGGGCGGCACGCTCTATGCGGATCAGCCGATGCAGCCGCTGAACCCGGCCTATTGCCCCGGCTATGGACGGTTCGACGCCGCCGACGCGGTTCTGACGCTGGACGCCGCCGAGTCGCGGTTCAGCATCATGGCCCAGTCCGACCGCGATCTGACCCTGGCCGTGCGTGCGCCCGATGGCACGATCCTGTGCAACGACGATGCCTCGGGTTTCAATCCGGCCGTGACCTTCGAGACGGCCGAAGCGGGCGATTATCACATCTTCGTCGGTGGCTATGGCCAGGGCGGGAGCGGGCAATACGACCTTTTTGCATCGCGGGGCGGGCCGGCCTTCAGCGACGCGACATTCGACGCCTCGGCGCCGCCGCGGCTTGGGTCGGTGACGTTTGACGCACAGGCCGGTGCCCAGTCGCTGGGATCCGGGCCGATCGTTGCCACCGATCCGCTGGAGATGCTGCCCATCGGCAGCTATTGTCCCGGCTTTACCGGGATCGACGCGCCCGACATGGTCGTGCAACTGGACGAGGCGCAACCGCAACTGAGCATCTACGCACAGTCGCAAACCGATCTGGTGCTGGCGGTGCGCGGCCCCGACGGGCAGTGGCAATGCAATGACGACAGTTTTCAGTTCAACCCGGCCGTGACCTTTTCGCAGGCGCAGGCGGGTGACTACCAGGTCTTCGTGGGGGCCTATTCGCAGGGGGCGAGCGGCGAATTCAACCTGTATGCCGCACCAGGTGCGCCCGACTGGCAGAGCGCGGGGGGCGATTCCGGCACCGGTCTTGACCCCGACGCCGTGCCTGCGGTGGGCCGCGTCGAGTTCGGCCCGCAGACACGGGTCGATCCGCGGGTGATCTTTGACGTGAGGCCCAGTACCACCGAGGCCTTCGGCCTTGGTGAGGGCTGCGCCGGGTTCATCACCCCCGAACGCCCCGATCTGGTCATTGCCGCCGAGGCCGGTCTGCCGCAACTGATGGTCTACATGGTGTCCGAGGCGGATGGCACGATCGTGGTGGTCGATCCGGATGGCGGGATCCATTGCAACGACGATTTCGAGGGGCTGAACCCCGGTGTCATGATCCCCAATCCGTCGCCCGGCGACTACGCGGTCTTTGCCGGAACCTATGGCGGCAATGGTGGCGTGGCGACGCTGGGCGCGACGATCGCGAACCCGCTTTGGGTGATGGACCGCGAGCATTGATCGGGGCCGGCGCAGCCGCATGACGCGCGCGCCGGATCTGGCTTGATCACGAAGACCGGAGCGGATGATGACCAGACCGGCCATCCTGGCGATCGCGGTGTTTTTGGGGCTGAGCGCCGCCGCGCCGGTCCAGGCGCAGGACAATTCCTGCCGCTGGGCCAATGACGGCGAATGCGACGAGGCGCGCTATGGCGGCACCGGCGCCTGTCATTCGGGCACCGACGCCAATGATTGCCGGGGTGCGGCCGCGGCCTATCAGCGCCTGTGGGCGGCGGTGCCGGATGAGATCCGCGCCCGGCTGGGCGATGACACTTGCCGCTGGGCGCATGATCTGGAATGCGATGACCCGCGCTATGGCGGCACCGGCGCCTGCGACCCCGGCACCGATGCCTCGGACTGCCGGGCGATGGCAATGGGGGGCGACGAATCCTGCCGCTGGGCGCGCGACGGCGAATGCGACGAGCCGGGAATCGGCACCGGCCTGTGCGCCTCGGGCAGCGATACCAGCGATTGCCGGGCCATCGCCTTTCTGCGCAATCGTTCCGACACCTGCGAGCTGGCCTTCAACGGCGTCTGCGATGAGCCATCGACGGGCACAGGCCATTGTCCGGCCAACACCGACACGGCCGATTGCATGGGGCGCGTCCGACCGGGCACGGCGCGCGATCACTTCTTTGGTCATGACGACCGGGTGCGCATCGATGTCACGCAGATGCCCTGGCGTGCGGTGGGGCTGGTGCAACTGGTGGACGGCAGCTGCACCGGCGTTCTGATCGGGCCCCGGCTGGTGGCGACGGCGGCGCATTGCCTGATCGGCGATGACGGCGTCCAGATCAAGGCGCTGCGTTTCCGTGCCGGTGCGCATGGCGCCGACGAGCAGGGGCGCGCGGGGATCGCCGGCTATGCCCTTTCCCCCGACTATACCCGGGACGAAGCGCCGCCGAACGGTGGCAACGGGGACGACTGGGCCTTGCTGACCCTGGACAGCGACCTGGGGCTCGAGGTAGGGTTCGTGCCGCCCATGATCCTTGCCAAGGACGATATCGAAGCGGTGCACGAGGGCCGGTTCCGGGTCAGTCAGGCCGGGTACAGCTGGGATACGGGCGCATTCCTGTCGGGGCATCTGGATTGCCGGGTTCTGACGGCCTATCGCGACGGCTCGCTGATTCATGATTGCGACACGACGCGCGGTGACAGCGGATCGCCGATCCTGCATCAGCGCGACGGCGAATGGCGGCTACTGGCCGTGGACAGCCAGTTCTTTGCGCCGCAACCGCCCCATCCCGGCATGTCCAGCGCGCATCTGGCCGTGGATACGCGCGCCTTTGCCGAGGCGCTGCGCGGGGCCGGTGCGCTGACCGACTGAACGCGCATCGCCGCTTTCGTTCGGTTCGGGGCTGGGGTATCGCAGACGAATGCACAGCGAACCGCCTTTCGAGATCTTTCTTGCCGCCCCGCCGGGACTTGAGACAGCACTCGCCGACGAGGCGCGCGAAAAGGGCTTTGCCGCGCCGGCATCCGTGCCCGGCGGCGTTACGCTGCGCGGCGACTGGTCCGAGGTCTGGCGCGCCAACCTGGTTTTGCGCGGCGCCGGGCGCGTACTGGTCAGGATCGGCGCGTTTCGCGCGTTGCACCTGGCGCAACTGGACAAGCGCGCGCGCCGCTTTCCCTGGGCCGAATTTCTGCGCCCGGATGTGCCCGTCAAGGTCGAGGCCGTGTGCCGGGCCTCGCGCATCTATCACGCGGGCGCGGCGGCGCAGCGCATCGAGCGGGCCTTGCGCGAGGAACTGGGCGTATCCATCGAACCCGAGGCACCGGTGCGGCTGCTGGTGCGGATCGAGGACGATCTGTGCAGCTTCAGCCTGGATACATCGGGCGAGCCGTTGCACCGGCGCGGCCATAAGCAGGCAGTCAACAAGGCTCCGCTGCGCGAGACATTGGCGGCGCTGTTCCTGCGCCAATGCGGTTTCGACGGGTGCGAGCCGGTGCTGGACCCGATGTGCGGCTCGGGCACGCTGGTGATCGAGGCGGCGGAAATCGCGCTTGGGCTCGATCCGGGGCGCAGCCGGGGATTCGCCTTCGAACATCTCGTCGGGTTTGACGCGTCTGCCTGGGCACGTTTGCGCGCGATGGGGGCCGGTCCGACCGGGGATGCCGAAAAGCGCTATCGCGGGTTTGACCGGGACCAGGGTGCCATCGCCATGAGCCGCGCAAATGCCGAACGCGCCGGGGTCGCGGCCGTGACCGAGTTCCGCGCCGCCCCGATCAGCGATCTGGCCCGGCCCGAGGGGGCGCCGGGGCTGGTCATGGTCAATCCCCCCTATGGCGGGCGCGTCGGCAACCGCAAGCTGTTGTTCGCGCTTTACGGCACGCTGGGCAAGGTGTTGAGCGCGCGCTTTTCCGGCTGGCGCGTCGGCCTGATCACCAGCGAGCCGGGGCTGGCACGGGCGACCGGCTTGCCGTTTCTGCCGGTTGCGGCGCCTGTTGCGCATGGCGGTGTGCGCGTGACGCTCTATCGCACCGCGCCGCTGCCTTAGGCCGGTGGTGGCGCGGCGCCGGGTCGCACGCCCCTCGCATCCACGGGAAAGCTGCGCTAAGCACAGGGCTATCGCACCGCCAGCACGAAAGCGTTCGACGCCTTGCCAGCTTTGCCCGCACAGACCGATACCGCGTTGACCGCGCTGACCCTTGTGGGCATGGCCGCCGCGCTTGGCGGCTGGATCGGCGGCGCGGCATTGGTGGAAACCGGCGGCCTGATCGTGGTCTATCTAGCGGGCGGGGTTCCGGCCACCGTGCGGGCGCTGGGCGCGCTCTGGCGCGAGCGCGTTCTGGACATCGATCTTCTGATGGTCATTGCCGCGATCGCCGCCGCCGCCGTCGGCGCCCCGATGGAGGGGGCGGTGCTGCTGACGCTGTTCAGCCTGTCGAACACGCTGGAAAACCGCGCCATGGGCCGTGCGCGCCGCGCGGTCGAGGCGTTGATGGCCCTGCGCCCCGACACCGCCTTGCGACGCGATGGCGACAGCGTGCACGAGGTTGTGGCCGCGGACCTGCGACCCGGCGACATCGTCGTGCTGCGGCCCGGTGCGCGGGTGCCGGTGGACGGCGAGATCGTCACCGGCGAAGGCGCCATCGACGAGGCCACCATCACCGGCGAATCGATGCCGGTTCGCAAGGGGCCGGGCGCGGCCGTCCACGAGGCCACGGTCAATCTGAACGGCGTGCTGGACATGCGCGTCGCGCGCGCCATCGGCCAAAGCACCGTGGCGCGGATGATCCGGCTGGTGACCGAGGCACAGGCCGCCCGCGCCCCGTCCGAGCGCTTCAGCGCCTGGTTCGGGCAACGCTATACGGTGGCGGTTCTGGGCGGTGCGATACTGGCGTTCGGCGTGTTCCTGTGGTTGGGCCGCAGCCCCGACGAGGCGATGTATCGCGCGGCCACGCTGCTGGTAGCGGCCAGCCCCTGCGCCATCGTGATCTCGGTTCCCGCGGCGATCCTGTCGGCGCTGTCGGCGGCGGCGCGGGGCGGCGTGCTGTTCAAGGGCGGCGGGGCTATTGAAGCCCTTGCAGCGGTGCGCGCCTTCGCCTTTGACAAGACCGGCACGCTGACGACCGGGCAGGCGGAAGTGACGCAGATGCAGGCGATCGCCCTGCCCGAGGCCGATTTTCTGGCGCGGCTCGCCGGGATCGAGGCCCATTCCGAACACCCCATCGCCGAGGCGGTCCGGCGCGAGGTCGTGCGCCGCGGCGTGACGCCGGTGCCGGTTGCCAATGTCACCGCCTTTCCTAGCGAGGGCATCGTGGGCGAGGACGGCGATGCGCCGATCTGGGCAGGCAACCCGCGCATGGCCCGGCGGATGGCGGCCGACACCGATCTGCCGGAACTGTCGCGCCTGAACGAGGCGGCGCAAACCATGGTGTTCCTGGGGCAGGGCAGGCGGATACTGGGCGCAGTGGCGGTGGCCGACCGTCCGCGCGCAAGCGCGCAACCCGGCTTGACGGCCTTGCGGGACGGCGGGGTGCGCCATATCGCCATGATGACCGGCGACCGCCGCCCGGTGGCCGATCGTATCGGCCGGGAGCTGGGCTTTTCGCAAGACGAGATCCATGCCGACCTGCTGGCCGCCGACAAGGTGTCGCTGGTGGCCGGGATGGCGGGCGAACGTGGCGGGGTCGCCTTTGTCGGTGACGGGGTGAACGACGCCGCCGCGCTGGCGCGCGCCGATGTCGGCATCGCCATGGGCGCGGCGGGCAGCGAGGTGGCCTTGCAGGCCGCCGATGTCGCGCTCTTGTCCGAGGATCTGACTCGGCTGGCCGAGGCGCATCGCCTTGCCCGGCGCACGGCCGCGATCATCCGTCAGAACCTGGTCTTTGCGATCGGCGCGATGGTGATCCTGGTCTTGGGCGCGGCCTTTTTCGAATTGCCGATGCCGGTGGCCGTGATCGGCCATGAGGGCGGCACGCTTCTGGTGGTGCTGAACGGGCTGCGCCTTCTGGGCGATCCGATTCGCGGCGACAGGCGCCGCGACAAGGGCACGCCGCGGTTTAAGGGCGATGCGGCACCGGCGGCGTGAGGCGCGATCACTCGGCAGCGCAGAATTCACCATGCAGCATCGCGACGATCCGCGCGGTGCGGTCGTCCGAGATCGCGTAGACGACATTGCGCCCGTCGCGCCGGCAAGCCACGAGCCCCGCTTTGCGCAACCGCGCGAGTTGCTTGGAAACGGCCGCCTGCGGCAGCGACAATAGGGTTTCGAGGTGGCGCACATGCGCCGGCCCCTCGATCAGCCGGCAAAGGATGGCCAGCCGGGTCGGATGCGACAGCGACTTCAGAAAGGCCGAACCCTGCTCGACGGCCGCCAGCATCTGCGCGGGCTCGGACCAGCCGGTCGTCGCGATCCGATCTGCCTTCGACATTATGCCTGCCTTTCACATGACGATGATGCGCACCGGTTTGCCGTTCACGCCATCTGACGGTTCTGCAAAAAAGATGTAAAGCAATTTCGTCTTTTCCACCGCCGGCCGCCCATCGCCCGCCATCCTCGGCCCCGGTCGACGGGTCGGCTTGCATTTGCGGGGCTTTGTGGCTAGGCCACGGCGCAAGGTCTGCGGCAACGGAACGGGCGACATGGACGGCATTGCGGAACTTCGGGCGAAATACCTGGAAGAGATAGGCGCGGCGTCGGGTGCCGATGCGCTGGAGGCCGTGCGCCTGGCGGCACTGGGCAAGAAAGGCGAAATCAGCCTCAAGATGCGCGAACTGGGCCGCATGACGCCCGAGGAGCGGCAGGTGGCGGGCCCCGCGCTCAACGCGCTGAAAGACGAGATCGACGCCGCGCTGCGCGCGCGCAAGGCCGCGCTGGAAGATGCCGCGCTCGATGAACGGCTCAAGGCCGAATGGCTGGACGTCACTTTGCCCGGCCGTCCGCGCCCGCATGGCACCATCCACCCGGTCAGCCAGGTGACCGAGGAAATGGCCGCGATCTTTGCCGATATGGGCTTTGCCGTGGCCGAAGGCCCGCAGATCGAAACCGACTGGTACAATTTCGACGCGCTCAATATCGCGCCCGAACATCCCGCGCGCCAGGAACACGACACCTTCTTCCTGCACCGCGACGCCGGCGACAACCGCCCGCCGCATGTCTTGCGCACGCATACCAGCCCTGTGCAGATCCGCGCCATGCAAGATCAGGGCGCGCCGATCCGGGTGATCGCGCCGGGCCGGGTCTATCGCATGGACATGGATCTGACCCATACCCCGATGTTCCACCAGATCGAGGGGCTTGCCATCGACCGCGACATCACCATGGCGAACCTGAAATGGGTGCTGGAGGAATTCTTCAGCGCCTTTTTCGGCCAGCGTGTGAAGACCCGCTTTCGCGCCAGCCATTTTCCCTTCACCGAACCCTCGGCCGAGGTCGATATCCAGTGTTCCTGGGTCGGCGGCCAGTTGAAGGTCGGCGAGGGCGACGGCTGGATGGAGGTTCTGGGGTCCGGCATGGTGCATCCGCATGTGCTGCGCGCCGGCGGGATCGACCCCGATGAATGGCAGGGCTTTGCCTTTGGCATGGGGATCGACCGGATGGCGATGCTGAAATACGGCATCCCCGACCTGCGCGCCTTTTTCGAAAGCGACCTGCGCTGGCTGCGCCACTACGGCTTCGGCGCACTGGAAGCACCGACGCTGCATGCGGGGTGATTGGTAATGGAGGTGATCACGGCATGCGAGAATGTTTGTCGTGATTTCTCTTGGGTGCCCGCGCTGGCACAGCTTATGGGCGGTTTCTCCACCTTCGGCGCTTTGATTATTGCATGGGTAGCCTATAGGAATTGGCGACATCCGAAACTAGCGGATCGTGTGTCGTCCGTGGCTTCAGATTTTCTTGGCGAACTAAGAGACTTTGAGGTGACCTTGCTGGCTGCTAGAATGCGGCCGCAGTGGCCTCACGAATTCGACTATGAGGAGGCCAAACGACTGCTTGGAGACGCAGGACGGATCAGGACACAAATGCAATCAAAAGCAGAACTGATCGGAGCGCTCTTGCCTAGGGAGAATATTCACAAAGCTGTTTCCGACCTATTGTTTGTTCTTTACTCGCTCCAGATAGAACTTCACCAAGCGAAAGAATGTGCTTTGCGAGGCGATACAGAAAGCGAACTAAACCACCGGTTGCTTTTCATAGGAGAAACGATCCTTGGCGACGATATGTTGGAAAGCAAGAGGCAGAAGCTTGAGTTCCGGTGCGAGGTGGTGGAGCAGAAGATCGATCAACTTCGCAAATGCTGTGCGAAGCTGATCCGCATGGAAACTTGAGACGCGCCGCAACGCCCCGCCCCGCAAGCGTTTCGTGACGGTCAACACGCTTGCTTTCGGGCGCCCGCCTCCTCTAGGTTTGGCGCAGATCGCAAGGGGGACGCTGCCGCATGACCGACTTTCGCACCCGCGTGTTTGCCGCCGGCCTGCTGGCCTGTCTGGCGGCGCCCGCCGCCGGACAGGAACTGTCCGAGGTGATCACCCGCCAGTATTCCGACGGCGGCATCTATGAGGGCACGTTTCTGGACGGCTTGCAGCACGGCGAGGGCACCTATCGCCTGCCCAACGGGTTCGAATATACCGGCGAATGGGTCGAGGGGCAGATCACCGGCGAAGGCACCGCGCGCTATCCCAACGGCGCCGTCTATGAAGGCGCGTTCGAGGATGGCCGCCCGCATGGGCAGGGCCGGATGGTGTTCGCCGATGGCTCCTCTTATGACGGGAACTGGGATGGCGGGCGCATCATGGGCGAGGGCGTGCGCCGCTATGCCACCGGCGTCGTCTATGAAGGCGAATTCGACGACAGCCAGCCGCATGGCGAAGGCATGATGGAGCGGCCGGGCGGCCTGCGCTATGAGGGCGAGTGGGTGCACGGCCAGCGCGAGGGCGAAGGCACGATCACCTATCCCGACGAGTCGGTCTATATCGGCCAGATGCAGGACGACCAGCGCCACGGCGAAGGCCGGCTGACCCGGCCTGACGGCACCGTCTATGACGGCGAATGGTCCGAGGGGATGCTGCATGGCGCGGGCCAGTTGACCCTCGCCAACGGCGACCGGCGCGAGGGCGAGTTCGTCAATGGCATGATGCAGGGTCTGGGCCGGATCACCTTTGCCGATGGCAGTATCTATGAGGGCGCGTTCGTCGATGACCAGCGCGAGGGCCGCGGGCGCCTGACCGCGGCTGACGGCCATGTCTATGTCGGCAACTGGGTGGCCGACGGTATCGAAGGCGAGGGCGTTCTGACCCATCCCGATGGTTCGCGCTACGAGGGCCGGTTCCGCGACGGGGTGCCGGATGGCGAGGGCACCGTTACCTTTGACGATGGCACCAGCTATACCGGCGAATGGTCCGAGGGGCGGCGCCACGGTCAGGGCCGCGCCGATTTCGGGGACGGGCTGGTCTATGAGGGCGAATTCGCCGATGGTCAGCCGCACGGCGAGGGCCGCATGACCTTTGCCGACGGGCGCGTCTATGAGGGCGCGTTCGCCGCTGGCGAGCGCGAGGGGCAGGGGGTGATGACCTATCCCGACGGCAGCCGCTACGAAGGCAATTTCGCCGCCAACGAACGTGACGGCGAAGGCCGGATCGAGATGGCCGACGGCTTTGTCTACGAGGGCGACTGGCGCGACGGCCGGATCGAGGGCGAGGGCGTGGCGACCTATGTCACCGGCGATGTCTATGAGGGCCGCTTTGTCGATGGCCAGCGCGAGGGCCAGGGGATCCTGCGCTATGCCGAGGGTCAGGTGGTCGGCGGCCTTTGGGAAGACGGTATCCTGACCGAGCCCGACCCCGACATAGAGGCCGACGAAAGCGAAGCCCCCGACGGCGACGATGCCGAGACGCAACAGGATAACGACGGCTGACGCGCCGGGGTTGAGGCGGGTGATCAAGCGCTCTAGCCTGGGGGCAAGCGAGGACGACCTCCCCCATGTCGGGACAGCGCGACGGGACGGCCCGGCATAGGTGGAGCGATCGATGCGAAGCCCCCTTGACCGTCTGCGCCATGCGATCAGCTTTGAGATCCTGGGCCTTTTGCTGCTGGCGCCGCTGGGCGCGCTGGTCTATGGCGTGCCTGTCAGCGACATGGGCGTGGTCGGTCTGGTCGGCGCCACGCTGGCGACGGTGTGGAACTATCTCTACAACTGGATGTTCGATCACGCGATGATGCGCCTGACGGGCACCACGCTCAAGCGCCCTGCGACGCGGGTGGTGCACGCGCTGCTGTTCGAGGGCGGTCTCTTGGCCGCGCTCTTGCCGTTCATCGCCTGGTACATGCAGATGGGGCTCTGGGCGGCCTTCGTCATGGATCTGGGTGTCGCCGGGTTCTACCTGGTCTATGCCTTTGTCTTCAACTGGGGGTATGATCGGCTGTTTCCGCTGCCGGAATGGGCCGCAACCGCCGGACGCTGAACGCGGGCGTCAGCGCAGCGCCTCCAGCCGCGCCGCGTTCAGCGAACATTCGCGGCGCAAGACCTCCGGGTCACAGGAACGCGGCTCAAGCGCGCGCGTCAGGCACAGGCGCAGCTCGACGATGGCGCTGTCGCGGCAGGTCGTGACCATCATGTCGGGGTTCAGGCCCGGATTGGCCTCGATGAAGGCCTCCTCGACCACCTCGGGTGCCAGCAGCAAGGGGTTTTCGATCCGCGCAAAGACATCCGGCAAGGTCAGCCGTGACAGCGCCAGCCGGGCCAGCCGGTAATAGGATTCGGCGCTCAGCCCGGTGCAGCGTCCGTGTTTGTTCCACTGATGCCAGGCCGCGCCCGCGGCACCATAAAGATCGGCCTGCGCCGCGGTTTGCGCGCGCGAGGGGTCGCGCGCATCGCCGCGGCAATACTCTGGCCATGTGCCGCCCGCATGCTGCGGCCAGAGCCCGTGGACGACCCAGCCCAGCCCGGTGTCGGGGGCGCAGCGCGCATCGTCGCGCGCGTCCCCTTCGATCGCGCAGAAGGCCGGCATCCAGCTCAACGCCAGCAGATAGTGGTCGAAATCCCCGGCGCGGTGTTGCGCAGACGCGGGCAGCGCCAGAATCAGGGCCAAGGCCAATGGCAGCAGGCGCCGAATGCACGAGGCTTTGTGCCGATACCGCATGTTTTTCTCTTTTCTTGGGGCGCTTTGACGCTTATATACCCACCATTCCCCGAAATCGAGGATGCGTGGCCAGGCGGTCGCGGCCGGAACCCCGGCGAGTGATCGCCCATGCCCATCGCTCGAAGGCAGAGTGAGGACGATACCGATGGCAAAACCCCTGATGGCCAAGGCCACGGCCGTGTGGCTGGTGGACAATACCACCCTCAGCTTCAAGCAGATTGCCGATTTCTGCGGCCTGCACGAACTGGAAGTTCAGGGGATCGCCGATGGCGACGTCGCGACGGGCGTGAAGGGCTTCGACCCGATCGCGCACAACCAGCTTGACGAGGTCGAGATCAAGAAGGCCGAGGCCGATCCGACCCATCCGCTCAAGCTCAAGCACAACCCGGCGGCGATGGGCGAGGAAAAGCGGCGCGGCCCGCGCTATACGCCCCTGTCCAAGCGTCAGGACCGTCCGGCGGCGATCCTGTGGCTGGTCAAGTTTCATCCCGAACTTGCCGATGCGCAGATCCGCAAGCTGGTCGGCACCACCAACCCCTCGATCAAGGCGATCCGCGAACGCACCCACTGGAACATCCAGAACATCCAGCCGATCGACCCGGTCGCACTGGGCCTGTGCCGGCAGTCCGAACTGGACAGCGAGGTGCAGAAGGCGGCCCGGAAAAAGGCCGAAGAGGGCGGTGTGATGAACGACGACGAGCGGCGCAAGCTGGTCTCGACCGAACAGTCGCTGGACATGGCGCCCGAGCCGAAACTGCCGTCGAACATGGCGGGGCTTGAGAATTTCACCCTGTCCGGAGACAGCGAGGAAAAGCCCGACTCGGTCGATTACTCGGATGCCGAAAGCTTCTTCAATCTGCCGCAGGACAAGGAAGAGGACGAAGACGAGGACGACGACGATACCGAGAGGTCGCGCCGCTGATCCGGCCGGATCGCGGCGGCGCAACCATGCGCCGGGCCTTTCCAGGGCACGCGGGTGGGGCTAGATCAACCGCATGAGCACGGCATCCGAACTTCACATCGTCGGCGGCGGCATGGCCGGGTCCGAGGCGGCCTGGCAGGCGGCCGAGGCCGGTGTGCCCGTCGTCCTGCACGAGATGCGCCCGCAGACCGGCACATTCGCCCATCACACCGGCGATTTCGCCGAGATGGTCTGTTCCAATTCCTTTCGCTCGGATGACGACGAACAGAACGCCGTCGGCCTGCTGCATTGGGAGATGCGCGCGGCAAACGGCCTCGTCATGGCGATGGCCGATGCCCATTCTCTGCCCGCTGGCGGCGCGCTGGCCGTCGATCGCGAGGCCTTCGCGCGCGCCGTCACCGAACGGTTGCGCGCCCATGCCAACATTCGCGTCGAACCGGGCGAAGTGACCAAATTGCCCGAAGGCGGCGAATGGATCTTCGCCACCGGCCCGCTGACCTCCGAGGCGCTCGCACAGTCGATCCGCGCGATCACCGGGGCGGATGCGCTGGCCTTTTTCGACGCGATCGCCCCGATCGTCCATTTCGAGTCGATCAACCTTGAAAAGGCCTGGTTCCAGTCGCGCTATGACAAGGGAGAGACCGAGGAAGAGCGCAAGGCCTATCTCAACTGCCCGATGGATCGCGACCAGTATGACGCCTTCATCGACGCCATCCTTGCCGCCCCCAAGACCGAGTTTCACGAGGGCGAGACCGCCGGGTATTTCGATGGCTGCCTGCCCATCGAAGTCATGGCCGAACGCGGGCGCGAGACCCTGCGCCACGGTCCGATGAAGCCCGTGGGCCTGACCAATCCGCATCGGCCCGACCGAAAGCCCTGGGCGGTGGTCCAGCTCAGGCGCGATAATGCCCTGGGGACGCTCTATAATATCGTGGGTTTCCAGACCAAGATGAAATACGGCGCCCAGACCGAGGTGTTTCGCATGATCCCCGGCCTGGAAAATGCGCGCTTCGCCCGACTGGGGGGTATTCACCGCAATACGTTCCTCAACGCGCCGACGCTTCTGGACGACCACATGCGGCTCAGGGCGCGGCCCAACATCCGTTTTGCGGGGCAGATCACCGGCGTCGAAGGCTATGTCGAATCGGCCGCGATGGGGCTGGTTGCCGGGCGCCTGGCCGCGGCCTCGTTGCAGGGCCGGACCCTGGCGCCGCCCCCGCGCGAGACGGCGATGGGCGCGCTGATCGCCCATATCACCGGCGGCGCCGATGCCCGGACCTTCCAGCCGATGAACGTGAATTTCGGCCTCTTTCCGCCGATCGAGGCCCGTGGCGGGCGGCGCGGGCGCAAGGATCGCTACAAGGCCTATACCGACCGCGCCAAGTCCGCGTTCCAGGCATGGCTGGCCTGATCACCCGTTTCGCGCCGTCGCCAACCGGCCCCTTGCACCTGGGGCATGCGTTCTCGGCGCTTTGCGCCTGGGATCAGGCGCAGGCCGCACGGGGGCGTTTTCTGCTGCGGATCGAGGATATCGACCGGGCACGTTGCAAACTGCGGTTCGAGACCGCGATCCTCGATGATCTGCGCTGGCTGGGGCTGGACTGGCCGACGCCGGTGATGCGCCAGTCCGCGCGGATGCCGGCCTATGCCAAGGCGCTCGGGCGGCTGGACGCCATGGGTCTGACCTATCGGTGCACCTGCACGCGCGGCGACATCCGCGCGGCCCTGTCGGCGCCGCAGGAGGGGGCGCCGGTTCTCGGCCCGGACGGCCCGGTCTATCCGGGCACCTGCCGCGGCGCCGGGCACGACGCGGCGGATGCCGCGATCCGGCTGGACATGCGCAAGGCTGTCGCGCTGGCCGGCCCGCCGGTCTTTGTCGAGACGGGCCCGATTCATCCGGGCCGCCATGCGATCAGCGCCGAACACATGATCGAGGCTGTCGGCGATATCGTCCTCGCCCGGCGCGACATCGGCACCTCCTATCACCTATCGGTCGTGGTCGATGATGCCGCGCAGGGGATCACGCTGGTGACGCGCGGCGCCGATCTCTTCGATGCGACCGCCATTCACGCGCTGTTGCAGCGTCTTTTGGGCTTGCCGACACCCGGCTATCACCATCACCGGTTGATCCGCGACGAGGCCGGCAAACGGCTGGCCAAGCGCGACGATGCCCGCGCGCTGGCGCGGTTTCGCGAGGACGGCGCGACCCCGGCCGACATTCGCGCGATGTTCGGCCTCTGAGCGCGCTTCATCTTGCCGAAAATACGCCGGGGGGAGTCGGCGCCAGCCGACGGGGGGCAGCGCCCCCCACTTCAACGTTCGGGTTTCATCAGTTCGACCTCATCGCCCTGCCGCACGGCGGTGTAAAAACACGTCCGGCGGTTGGTGTGGCAGGCCGGTCCGGTCTGATCGACCAGCACCAGCAGGCAGTCGCGGTCGCAATCGATGCGCAGATCCACCAGCCGCTGGACATGCCCCGATGTCTCGCCCTTGATCCAGAACGCCTGGCGCGCGCGCGACCAGTATGTCACCCTGCCGGTTTCCAGCGTTCGGGCAACGGCGGATGCGTTCATCCACGCCATCATCAGCACCTCGCCGGTGTCATGGTCCTGCGCGATGGCCGGGATCAGACCTTGGTCGTCATAGCGCAGGGATTGCGGATCGAAAGTCATGGTCTATATCCTTTGCAAAAGCACTGGAGGCATCTCGTGTCCGAAACGTCCGATCTGATCAAGCTCTATTCCGGGCGCATTCTGGCGCTGACGGCCGAGATCCCGCATCTGGGCCGGCTGGACGCGCCACAGGCGCGGGTGCGCAAACGCTCGCCGCTGTGCGGATCGACGGTGACGGTCGATCTGGATCTTCAGGACGGCCGCGTCAGCCGTTTCGCGCAGGAGGTGAAGGCTTGCGCCTTGGGGCAGGCCTCGGCTTCGGTGCTGGGGGGCGGCGTTCTGGGCCGCAGCCCCGACGAGCTGGAACGCGCGGCAACCCAGCTCAAGGACATGCTCAAGCACGAGGGGCCGGTGCCGGATGCGCCTTTCGACGGGTTCGAGGCGCTGATCCCCGCGCGCGAGTTCAAGAACCGGCATACCTCGATCCTGCTGGCGGTCGAGGCCGCGGCCGAGGCCGCGCGCCAGGCCGAGGGCGCGCGCTGACAGCGACGCTCAGGGCTTACGGGACAGGATGCGCGTTCAGCGCGTGCTCAGGCGTTCGGCCCATTGGTGCGCCAGCGGACCGACGATGACCGCCAGTGGCACCGCCACGACCCAGGCCAGAAGCCAGGCCTTGATCCAGCGTTCCAGATAGCCGGGGTCGATCCCGGTGTTGATCACGGTAATGAAGGCCGACATGATGAACGACATGATCGTGCCCATCATCAATCCGGTCAGAAGTCGAAGTTTCAAGAGAACCACCGATACTGCTGTTTCGCGTTAACATATTCGTAATCATGAATAGAACGGCAAACAACCCCGGCGCGCCAAAAAGTCGTGCCGGGGATGTTCATTATTCCAGCGCGTCGTTGCAGCGTTTGCAGGTGCCGGGGTGCTTGTGCGTGCCGACATCGGGCAGGATCTTCCAGCACCGCTGACATTTCTGACCCGCCGCCTTTTCGAACACCACCCCGATACCCGGCACTTCCGGCAGGCGGAAGGCTTCGGCCGGGGCCGGGTCGGCGCTCAGCCCGATGTCGGATGTGATGCACAGATCGGCGAAGGCGACACCGCGCAAGCTCGTCAGCAGCGCGTCATCCTCGACATGCACGACCGGCGCAGCCTCGAGGCTGGCGCCGATCACCTTGTCGCGGCGCTGCAACTCCAGCGCCGCGGTGACGGTGCGGCGCGCCTGCCGGATGCCGGCCCATTTCGACGCCAGCGCGGCATCGTGCCAATCGGCCGGGGTCTGCGGAAAGTCCTGCAGATGCACCGACGCATCGTCGCCGGGAAACCGCGACAGCCAGACATCCTCCATCGTGAAGACCAGTATCGGCGCAAGCCAAGTCGTCAGGCGATGGAACAGCAGGTCCAGCACGCTGCGCGCGGCGCGGCGGCGGGGGCTGTCGGGCCTGTCGCAATACAGCGCGTCCTTGCGGATGTCGAAATAGAAGGCCGACAGATCGGTCGTGGCAAAGGTGAACAGCTTCTGGAACACGCCCTGGAAATCATAGGCCGCATAGCCCTTGCGCACCTCCTGGTCCAGTTCGGCCAGCCGGTGCAGCACCCAGCGTTCCAGTTCGGGCATCGCGGCCGGTTCGATGCGCTCGGCCTCGTCCCAGTCCTTCAGGTTGGCCAGCAGGAACCGCAGCGTGTTGCGCAACCGGCGATAGCTGTCGGCGGTGCCCTTGAGGATCTCGGGGCCGATCCGCTGGTCGTTGGTATAGTCGCTTTGCGCCACCCACAGCCGCAGGATATCGGCGCCGTATTGCTGGATGACCTCTTCGGGAACGATGGTATTGCCCAGCGACTTGGACATCTTCATGCCCTTTTCGTCCAGCGTGAAGCCATGCGTCAGCACGCCCCGATAAGGCGCGCGGCCCTTTGTGCCGCAGGCTTGCAGCATCGAGGAATGGAACCAGCCGCGATGCTGGTCCGTCCCTTCCAGGTAGAGATCGGCAATCCCGTCGGGCGCCCCATCCGCCCGGTCGCGCAGCACGAAGGCATGGGTCGAGCCCGAATCGAACCAGACATCCAGGATGTCGAACACCTGTTCATAGGCATCGGGGTCGTGCAGCCCGCCCAGAACCCGTGCCTTGAACCCGTCGACATGCCAGCAATCCGCGCCCTCGGATTCGAAGGCTTCGACGATGCGGGCATTGACCTGCGCGTCGCGCAAAAGAAAGTCGGGGTCGCCGGGTCTTGCGCCCTTCTTGACGAAACAGGTCAGCGGCACGCCCCAGGCACGCTGGCGCGACAGCACCCAGTCGGGGCGGTTCTCGATCATCGAATGCAGGCGGTTGCGCCCGGCCGGGGGCGTCCATTGCACCAGCGTGTCGATCGAGGTCAGGGCGCGCTGGCGGATCGTCTCGCCATAGGTGTCCATGCCGTCATCCAGCTTGCGATCGATCGCCACGAACCATTGCGGCGTGTTGCGATAGATCACGGGCGCCTTGGAGCGCCAGGAATGCGGGTAGGAATGCTTGATCTTGCCCTTGGCGAACAAGGCGCCCGCATAGGCAAGCTGCTTGATCACCGAGACATTGGCGGGGCCTTCCTTGCCCTCGGACGTGATGATGTGCTGCCCGCCGAACAGCGGCAGATCCGCGCGGAAGCTGCCGTCCTCGGTGACGTTGTGGGTCATCTCCAGCCCGTGTTTCAGCCCGATCTGATAGTCGTCGTCGCCGTGGCTGGGGGCCGTGTGCACGAACCCGGTGCCGGCCTCGTCGGTGACGTGGTCGCCCGGCAGCATGGGCACGTCATAGTCCCATTCGCCATTGCCCCCCTCGACGCCGCGCAGGGGGTGGGCCAACGTCATCCCGGCGAATTCCTCCGGGGCGACATCGCGCAGGCGCCTGGCCTCGATCTTGGCGGCGGCAAAGCAGCTTTCGGCCAGCGCATCGGCCAGAACCACCAACTCGCCGGTTTCGGCCTTGGCGTTCTCGCCCAGGCCGGTGACCTCGTACAGGCCATAGGCAAGTTCGGGGCCATAGCAGACAGCGCGGTTTTGCGGGATGGTCCAGGGGGTGGTCGTCCAGATGACCACCGAAAGCGGCTTCATCTTGCCGGAAATACGCAATTCCGACGCTGTGTCGCCAAAGAACACCACTGGAAACTTGACCCAAACGGTATGGCTGGTGTGGTCATGGTATTCCACCTCGGCCTCGGCCAGCGCGGTCTTTTCCACGGGCGACCACATCACCGGCTTCGATCCCTGGTAAAGCGTGCCGTTCATCAGGAATTTCATGAACTCGCCCGCGATCACCGCCTCGGCGTGGTAGTCCATGGTCAGGTAGGGGTCTTCCCATTTTCCGGTTACGCCCAGGCGCTTGAACTCGTCGCGCTGGATGCCGATCCAGCCCTCGGCAAAGCGGCGGCATTCCTGGCGGAAATCGACCACCGGCACCGCGTCCTTGTCCAGCCCCTCGGCGCGGTATTGTTCCTCGATCTTCCATTCGATGGGCAGGCCGTGGCAATCCCAGCCCGGCACATAGCGCGCATCGCGCCCCAGCATCTGCTGGCTGCGGGTGATGAAGTCCTTGAGCACCTTGTTCAGCGCGTGGCCGATATGCAGGTGCCCGTTCGCATAGGGCGGGCCGTCATGCAAGATGAAGGGCGCGCGCCCTGCGGCGTTGTCGCGCAAACGGTCGTAGATTCCGATCCGTTCCCAGCGCGCCAGCCATTCCGGTTCGCGCTGGGGCAGGCCCGCGCGCATGGGAAAGTCGGTTTCGGGCAGGAACAGGGTTTCCTTGTAGTCGGGTGTATCGGCGCACATGGTCAAAACCTTCGGCAGGTAAGGGGCATTCAGAGGTTGGCGGTGCGAGGAGGTCGGCACCTGGGTCCCGGCGGCCGTTCAGCACGCCGGGCCGGTAATTCGCGCAATCTGAGCCAGCCGGATCCACATGAGCGCGCTTATAGGCGCGTGCCCGCGAACATTCCAGAGGGGGGATGCGCGCAAAAGCCCGAGAATTCACTTGCTTTCGGCGCCGCGGCGATGATTATTACCGCATGGAAACAGATGGGCCGCGCATGACGGAAACTCCGCCTCCCGGCATTCCCTCCGGCAAGGATTACTACGAACGCTCGCTGACCGTGGCCTTGCTGCGCGCGCGCGAGGTCACGATGCGCCGCTTCAAGCGGTTCGCCGATGCCCAGAACCTGACCTTGCCGCAATGGCGGGTGATCCGTGCGCTGGCCGATGGTGACCCGCTGGATGCCGGCACGCTGTGTCAGCGCTGCGTGATCCTGCCGCCGTCGCTGACCCGGATCCTGCGCGCGCTGGCCGAACGCGGGTTGATCGCGCCGGTGCGCAGCGCGGATGCCCGGCGCCATACCGTGACCCTGACGCCCAAGGGGCATGAGGTCTTCAACCAGCTGGTGGTGCAATCCGACGGTATCCGCGTGCAGATCGAACACGCCTTCGGGGAAGAACGGATGCAGCTCTTGCTGGATATGCTCAACGATCTGCGGGTCGTGGCCGAGACGCTGCCCGACGAAGGCGATCGTCCGTCCGGTGTCGATCCGGCCAAGATGGGCAAGCGCGCCTAGGCGTGCCCGGCGACCGCCGACAGGGTCAGCGGGTCGACGCCCATGGACTGCAGCGCGCGTTGCCACAATGCGTCGCCGCGCGTCGGCGAAAACACCAGCGCCGGGTCGCAATCGGCGGTCAGCCAGCCATTCTGCGCGATCTCCTCCTCAAGCTGGCCGGGCCCCCAACCGGCATAGCCCAGCGCCAGCACCCAGTCGGCCGGTCCCGTCCCGCGCGCGATGGCTTCAAGGATCTCGGGCGAGGCTGACAGCGCCAGTCCACCCGGCAGCGCCGCATCCTCGGGCGTGCCCGCCGCATCGTCGTCCCGGTAGAGGACGAAGCCGCGCACCGGCTCGACCGGGCCACCGGCCAGAACCGTCTGGTGCGCGGGCGGGTCGCCTGCGCCGATGGCCAGTTGTTCCAGCACTTCGGCAAAGGTCAGGTCGGGCATCGGGCGATTGATGACAAGGCCAAAGGCGCCGTCGTCGCCATGCGCGCATAACAGGATCACGCTGCGGGCAAAGCGCGGATCGCCCATCGCGGGCGTCGCGATCAAGAGTCTTCCGGTCAGGTCGAACGCCATATGCCCGTTCCCATGCGCGCGTGACGGTTGCGCATTGATAGTGCCGTGCGCGGATGCGGATGCCAAGAGCCGCATCGCGGGGAAAAGGACACAGTGGCGCGATCCTTGGCGGCATCGCTCAAATGTGACTTCCGGTGCCCGACCGGTCTTTGTATCGCATGAGCCATGATCACACACAGCCGTTTCCGTCCTTTCCTGCGCCACGCGCTTGCCCTCGGACTTGGGGTTCTGACCGTCTGGCCCTTTGCCGCCCTGCCGGGGCAGGCGCAAGCGGTCGATCCGGCGCAACTGGTGCAGGCGGAATTGCGCCCCGGCTGGCGGACCGAACGCGGCACGCATATGGCGGCGCTGCATCTGCGACTGGCCGATGGCTGGAAGACCTATTGGCGCATTCCCGGCGAGGCCGGCATCGCCCCGCAGATGGACTGGTCGCGGTCGCAGAACGTGCAATCGGTGCGCCCGCACTGGCCGCGCCCCATTGTGTTCGATCAAAATGGCTATCGGTCGATCGGCTATCGCGATGAGCTGGTCCTGCCGCTGGAATTCACGCCCGAGCGGGCGGGACGGCCCATGGCGCTGATGGCGCAGGTGACCATCGGCCTGTGCCGCGACACCTGCGTGCCGGTGGATCTGTCGGTCAGCCTGCCGTTGCGCGATGCCGGGGCGCATGATCCGATGATCGCCCGTTCCCTGTCGCAAACCGCCGAACCGGGACAAAGCGCGGGGCTGTCGCGCGCCACCTGCCGGATCGAGCCGGGCGCGCGGGGGATGGAGCTGACCATACGTGCCACGATGCCCCGGCTGGGCCAGGCGGAACACATGGTGATGGAGATTCCGGGCAGCGGTTACTGGGTCTCGGATGGCCGGACCGCGCGCGAGGGTGGCGACCTGGTGGGCCGCGCCAGGGTGCGCGCGCCGGGCCAGGATACGGTCAGCATCCAGCGCGGCGACGTTGCCTTTACGGTCCTGAGCGAGGATCGCATGATCACGCATCAAGGCTGCACCGGCGGCTGAGTGCCGCCAGATGCCGCGCGCGGCTATTTCCGGCGCAGGTGTTCGTCCAGCCTTGGCATGATCTCGACAAAATTGCAGGGCTGGTGGCGGTAGTCGAATTGCGGGGCCAGGATCTCGTCCCAGGCGTCGCGGCACGCCCCCGGACTGCCGGGCAGCGCGAACAGATAAGTGCCGCCTGCGACCCCGGCGCAGGCGCGCGACTGCACGGCCGAGGTGCCGATCTTGGCCAGCGAGACATGCGTGAACACCGTCGCAAAGGCGTCGATTTCCTTTTCATAGACCGCGCGATGGGCCTCGACCGTGACGTCGCGGCCGGTCAGCCCGGTGCCGCCCGTGCTCAGGATCGCGTCGATCTGCCGATCCGCGACCCAGGCGCGCAGCTGCGCGGAAATCGCCGCGGTTTCGTCACGGCAAAGCGCGCGCGCGGCCAGCACATGCCCGGCATCGGCGATCCGTTGCGCCAGCGTGTCGCCCGAACGGTCCTGATCGAGGCTGCGGGTGTCCGAGACCGTCAGAACCGCAAAGCGGACCGGCACGAAGGGGCGGGATTCGTCGATGCGATGCGGCAGGATCATGGCAGCTCTCTCAATCGGGCTTGCAGGGACAGAAGATCGGCCCAGGTCTCGCGCTTGGCCTCGGCGTTGCGCAACAGATAGGCCGGGTGCAGCATCGGCAGCGCCGGACGGCCCAGCACGGTCTGCCACTTGCCGCGCAACTTCAGGATGCCGCGCCGGCCCAGCAGCGCCTGGCAGGCGACATTGCCCATCAGAACCAGAAGATCGGGCGCGGCCAGGTCCACATGCCGTTCCAGGAATGGCAGCAGCATGGCCAGTTCGTCGGGCGTGGGCTCGCGGTTGGCGGGGGGTCGCCAGGGCACGGTGTTGGTGATGTAAAGCGCCGATTCGGCCGCCGGGGACGTTCGTGCAAGGCCGATGGCTGCGAACATCTTGTCCAGCAGGCGCCCGGCCTGACCGACAAAGGGCAGGCCGCGCTGATCCTCTTCGCGCCCCGGCCCCTCGCCGATGATCATCACCCGCGCGGCGGGATTGCCGTCGGCGAAGACGCAGTTGCGCGCGCCCTTGCGCAGTTCGCAATGGGCAAAACCGGCCAGCCCCTCGGACAGCGCCTGGAGGTCGGGCGCGGCCCCGGCCAGGCGCGCCGCCTCGGCGGCAGGGTCCAGCCCGGATGACGCCGGTACGGCCGGCGCCGGCGGCGCGGCCGGGGCGGGCCTTGCGGTTTCGTCGGCTTCGGCGAATCGGTCGATCGGCGCATCGCAGATCGCCTCGGTCACGCCGAGTTCCACCTGCCATTCCAGCAGGGCCTTTGCCAGGTGCCAGTCCAGTGCCGCGCTCATGGCGCGACGCTACCCCATCGCCGGGGCCGATGGAACTGCCGCGATGCCGCAGACCGCGACCTTCCTTGCCCCTTGCTCCATGGCGCGGCGGTTCCTATACCCGCGCAACGCAGCTGGAGACCGGCCATGACCTTCACCGCCCGCCATCTTCTGGGGATCGAGCCGCTTCACCCGGTCGAGATCACCACCGTGCTGGACCTGGCTGAGCATTATGTCGATCTCAACCGCTCGTCGGTAAAGCATTCGGACGTTCTGGCCGGGCTGACCCAGATCAACATGTTCTTCGAAGCCTCGACCCGCACCCAGGCCAGTTTCGAACTGGCGGGCAAGCGGCTGGGGGCGGATGTGATGAACATGGCCATGGCCAGCTCAAGCCTGAAGAAGGGCGAAACCCTGATCGACACGGCACTGACGCTGAACGCGATGCACCCCGATCTGCTGGTGGTGCGGCATCCGGCCTCGGGCGCGGTCAACCTGCTGGCGGAAAAGGTCAATTGCGCGGTCCTCAATGCCGGTGACGGGCGGCACGAACACCCGACCCAGGCGCTGCTGGACGCGCTGACCATCCGCCGCGCCAAGGGTCGGTTGCACCGGCTGACCGTGGCCATCTGCGGCGACATCGCCCATAGCCGGGTCGCGCGGTCGAACCTGATCCTGCTGGGCAAGATGGAAAACCGCGTGCGCCTGATCGGGCCGCCCACGCTGATGCCCGCAGGCGTGGCCGAGTTCGGCTGCGAGGTGTTCGACGACATGCGCGCAGGGCTCGAGGGGGCCGATGTCGTGATGATGCTGCGTTTGCAGCGTGAGCGCATGGACGGCGGTTTCATCCCGTCCGAGCGCGAGTATTACCACCGCTTCGGGCTGGATGCCGAGAAGCTGGGCTATGCCAAGCCCGATGCCATCGTCATGCATCCCGGCCCGATGAACCGTGGCGTCGAGATCGACGGCACGATCGCCGACGACATCAACCGCTCGGTCATTCAGGAACAGGTCGAGATGGGGGTGGCGGTGCGCATGGCGGCGATGGACCTTCTGGCACGAAACCTGCGCAAGGATCGCTAGCGCCCTGCCACGGGGGCCGGTGTCCGGCAGGCGATGGAACCCGGTGTCGCGTCTCGTGGTTTCTGCCCCAAAGCCGGAGCGATGTCATCACCGAGTATCAGCGCCTGTCCACAGCCGGATTTGCCGCCACCGCCATCAGCTTCGGGCCGGGGCGCATGGGGTACGGCTTGTTCGTGCCCGAGTTCCGCGCGGCCTTTTCGATGTCCTCGTCCGAGGTGGGCGCGATTGCCAGTCTCGGTTTTATCGGGTTCTTCCTTGCCTTGCTGACTGCCGAGGCCCTTCTGGTGCGGCGCGGGCCCGAGGCGCCGGTCCTGTTGGGGCTGATCGCGGCCACGGCGGGCATGGCGGCCGTGGCCCTGGCGGGCAACCTGCCGGTTCTGGCTTTGGGCGTCTTTCTGACGTCCTCGTCGGCGGGTTTCGCCTGGACCCCGTTCAACGATGCCGTGCACCGCAGGATCTGGGACGAGGACCGGCCGACCGCCTTGTCGAAGATCAGCACCGGAACCGGCGTCGGGGTCATGGCTGCCGGCATCGCGGCCTTCGGCATGGCCACCTGGGGCGTGTCCTGGCGGGTCTGCTGGATGTTTTTCGCCTGTGCCAGTGGTGCGGCCCTGCTGGGCAACTGGTGGGCGTTGCGCGATGTCGAGAAGGATCCGGATGGCCTGCCCCCGCAGGCGTGGCACCACCTTCGCCACCGCGCCGTGGTGCCGCTTCTGGTGATCGGGTTTGCCTATGGCACGACATCGGCGGTCTATATCTCGTTCGTGGCCGACCCGGTCCGCGATGCAGGCGGCGCTTTCGGTATCCCTGCCGCGGCCATGCCTCCGGTCGTATTCATTGCCTACGGCCTTTGCGGCCTTTTCGGTCTGCTGACCGGGCGGGTCAGGGCGGCGGTGGGGCTGGCGTGGCTGCTGCGCCTGATGATGGCCGCGGCTGCCGTTTCGGCCGTCCTGCTGGCGATGGCGCCGGGGCATTGGGGCGCGATTGTCGTGTCGGCCGGCTTGCAGGGTTTGCACGTGATGATGGTCAGCGCCGTGCTTGCCTTCTGGTCCGAACGGCTTTTCCCGACCCTGCCATCGTTGAGCTTCACCGCCGCCCTTCTGGCAATGGCGGCGGGCAGCGTCATCGGGCCCGCATTGGCCGGCGTCGTCGCCGACGCTTTCGGCGTGCAGGCCCTGTTTTTGGGGCTGGCCGTGTTGCCGGCGTCCATCGCAGTGCTGTTGCGCGACCGTCACGCGCAAGAGTGTCCGGCACGGTCGCACACGGGCGAAAGGCTCTGACCTGGCCGGGGCGGTTGCTTGGCGGACCCGTCACTGCGCGATGGGCTGCCACCGCATCCGGCTCAGGCTGCGCCACAGCCATTCCCATGGCCCGTGGCGATAGAGGCGGAACCAAAGATGCGCAAAGCTCAGAAGGACCAGAACCAGGGCCAGCGCGATGGCCACCACGCCCAGCGTACCCACGGCGCCGATCAACTGAAAACCCCAGCCATAGAACACCAGCTGCCCAAGGGCGGCCGACATCAGATATCCGGTCAGCGACATCCGGCCCAGTGGCGCCAGGAACCGGCGCAGTCGTGGCACACCTTGCAGCACCGAGGTCAGCACCATCAGATAGCCCAGCGCCATCAGCGGCGCGCTGAGATGGAACAGCGCGGTCTCGGGGCCGGTGGCCCATTCGAACACGAGCGCCAGCTCCAGCGTCAGGCCCAGCCCGACAAACAGCGCCCCGGCGCGCAGCAGCGGCTGGCGATAGTGCGGCAGGTGATCCAGAAACCCCGACCGCCCCACCGCAAGGCCCAGCAGGAACAGCCCCGACAAGGCGAAGAATCGCACGGCCAGCATGCTGTTCGCGTCTGACGGGGCGTTCGCGACCATTTGCCAGTTCTGATAGACCACATCCGCATAATCGGAAGATGCAAAGGCATCAAGGCTTTGCACATGCCCCTCGGGAACGGGTTTGGGGGCGTCGAGTCCGACCAGCGCCATCGATACCGGCCCGGCAAGCAGAAGCGCCAGCGCCAGCGCCGTCACCAGCGGGCGCGGCAGGCGGGCCGCCAGCGGCAGGATCAGACCCAGCAGCGCGTAAGACATCAGGATGTCGGCCCAGAACAGGAACAGCGCGTTGAACACCCCGATCCCCCCCAGCACCAGCAGGCGGCGCAGGAACTGCATGTCGAGCGGCTCGCCCGTTTCCTGCGCCTTTTGCAGGATCAGGCTGAAACTGAGCCCGAACATGAAGGAAAACGCCGCCATCGCCTTGCTTTCGACAAGGGCGTCGATGGCGAACCATGCGGCCAGATTGACCGTGCCCAGGGTTTCGGCGCGCATGTCGGGCGTCATGTAGGCCAGCCCGGAAATGGTCATCATGTTGACCACGATCACCGCAGTCAGCGCGATGGTGCGCACCGAATCGATCAGCGTGTCGCGGTTTTGAACGATTTCCGGCACCTGGCTACCTTGGGCTGCGGGTTGTTTGCAAGCTCACGAACAAGTTAGGCAGCGTTGATCCCGCTGACCACGAATCGGCGCCGCGATCGGCATGATCTTGCTCGGCGGGTTTCTCGCTCAAGCACCGTCCGGCGCGTTTCGGCGCAGCCGTTCGGCAGCCTCGATCAGGGCCGCCAGAACCGGAGTGTGGGTCGCGCGCCAGGGCGTGATCAGGCCGACCTCGGGGCCGGGGGCGGCCCCGTCCGACAGCGTCAGCGCCACCAGATCGGGGCGGTTGGCGAACATCCGGGCGGCCTGCTCGGTGATGATCGTTGCCCAGCCGCCCGACAGAACCTGGCCCACCAGCGCCATAAGCGAGTTCGACTCGACCGCCGCCTGGACCGAGACCCCGGCCTGCGCCAGATAGCGGTCGATGATGCGGCGGTTCTGCATCGTGGAGACCAGAAGGCACAGGTTCACCGTTGCCAGATCGGCCCAGCGCAAGCTGTCGGCCTTCGCCAGAGGGTCGTCGGCGCGCACCAGCAGGCGATAATGTTCGCGATAGAGCGGCACGGTGGTCACGCGGCCCAGCGGCTCGTTGTCGAGATAGCTGATCCCGGCATCGAGTTGCAGGCTCTCCATCTCGGACAGGATCTCGACCGAGGTCCGCGACAGGATCTGCACGCGCAGGTTCGGATGGCGCTTCAGAAACGGGCTTGCCAGCCCGGCGACCATGGGCAGCGCGGTGGGAATGACGCCCAGCCGCACGGACCCGCTCAGCCCCTTGCGGCGCGCGCGCATCTCGTCGCGCATCTGGCGGCTGTCGGTGACGATGCGCCGGGCCCAGTCCAGAACCCGCTCGCCCTCGGGCGTCAGCCCCTGGAACCGCGCCCCGCGCAAGACCAGTTGCACACCCAGTTCCCCCTCAAGCTGGCGGATCGCGGCCGAAAGTGTCGGCTGGGTCACGCCATGCCGTTCGGCCGCACGGCCAAAGTGGCGTTCGTTGGCCAAGGCGATGAACATCTCCAGCTTGTCGATCATCCGCACCTCCTGCTGCGCCATGTGATAGGGGGCACGTCACGAAAAAGACAGCGCAAAGCGGCTCCTGGACTTGTTGCGGATGCCTCGACATCCTAAATCGATGCGCATGACCCACGCGCTTGCCCTGCCTGCGCGCCTGTTCGGGCGCGGCCCCCGTGTCAATCTGGTTCGTTTGCAGGGCATGATCGCCGCGCAGGCGCGCGGACGCCTCAGCGATGCCGAGATCGCGCCAGTGCTGGAACGCGCCTTTCGCGCGGGCAAACCCAAGGCGGTGGCGCTGTTGATCAATTCGCCCGGCGGATCGCCGGTGCAATCGTCACTGATCGCCGCGCGTATCCGGCGGCTGGCCGATGAGACCGGCGTGCCGGTTCATGCCTTTGTCGAGGATGCGGCCGCCTCGGGCGGGTACTGGCTGGCCACGGCCGCCGACGACATCCATGCCGATGCATGTTCGATCCTGGGGTCGATCGGCGTCATCTTCGCGGGTTTCGGCCTGAACGAGCTGATCGGTCGCCACGGGATCGAACGCCGCGTGCACACGGCCGGGCGTTCGAAAAGCCAGCTTGATCCGTTCCGCCCCGAAAACCCCGAGGATGTCGAACGCTTGAACCGCCTGTTGGAGCAGATGCACGACGCCTTCATTGCGCAGGTGCGCGACCGGCGGGGCGACAAGCTGGCCACGGATGCCGAACTGTTCGACGGACGCTTCTGGTTGGGGCAAGAGGCCGTTCGCCTGGGTCTGGCCGACGGGCTGGGCCATGCTGTGCCCGTGCTCAAGGCCCGTTATGGCGACAAGGTGCGGCTGGTGCCCTATACGCTCAAGCGTCCATTTCTGGCGCGGTTCGGCATGGCGCTGACACAAGATGCCCTGGCCGCCGCCGAAGAGCGCGCGCTCTGGTCACGGTTGGGGGTCTGACATGCTGTTGAAGATCGTTGCGCTGTTTCTGGTCTTCATGGTGGTGATGGCAAGCCTTCAAAAATTTCTGCGCCTGGGCAAGCCGCCGCGCCACAAGGCTATCGACCGGCTGCGTTGCCCCAAATGCAAGCGAATCCGGGTGTCGCAATCCGCAGCGCCGTGTGAACGCAAGGACTGCGAGTACCGATAATGCTTCTTGATCTGGTGATGATTGCCGGCGGGCTTGTCGCGCTGGTTCTGGCTGGCGATGCGCTGGTCAAGGGGGCGGTGAACCTGAGCCTGCGGCTGGGCATCCCGCCGCTGATCGTGGGGCTGACGGTGGTGGCTTTCGGCACCTCGGCGCCCGAACTGATCGTGTCGGTGCAGGCCGTGCTGTCGAACGTGCCGTCGCTGGCACTGGGGAACGTGGTGGGGTCGAACACCGCGAATATCCTGCTGGTTCTGGGCATCCCGGCATTGATCGCCGCGATCCCGGTCGCGCGCGACCTGACGCGCGACTACGTCATCATGCTGGCTGCCAGCGCCCTGTTCATCGGCCTGGCCTTTACCGGCAGCTTCGGGCGCTGGCAGGCGCTGGTGCTGCTGGGGGGGTTGGTGCTGATGCTGGCCGATTGCTATCTGCGCGCGCAGCGCCAACGCATTGGCGTCGACGAGCTTGAGGGCGCCGAGCCGGGTATGCCCGGCCTCAAGATCGCGGGATTTCTGCTGGCCGGGATCGTGGGCCTGCCCTTTGGCGCGCATTTCCTGGTCGAGGGGGCGGTCGGCGTGGCCACGGTGCTGGGCGTCAGCGAGGCGGTGATCGGCCTGACGCTGGTCGCGGTCGGCACGTCGTTGCCGGAACTGGCCACCACCGTTGCCGCCGCGATCCGGCGCGAGGCCGGCGTGGCGCTGGGCAACGTCTTGGGGTCGAACGTGTTCAACCTGCTGGGCATCATCGGCATTGCCGGGTTGATCGGCGAGATTCCGGTGCCGGCCGGGATGCTGCGGGTTGATCTGTGGGTGATGCTGGGTGCCTCGGCCTTGCTGGGCGGGTTCATCTGGTCGCGGCGCGACATCGGGCGCGCCTGGGGCGCGGTCTTGCTTTTGCTTTACGCAACCTATGTCATGGTCCTGTTTCAGGCATAGGGGGCAGGAATGTCAGGCAAGGCTTTGGTGAGCGGTGCGGGAAAGCGGCTGGGTCGTGCGATGGCGCTGTATTTGGCCGGGCGCGGGTTCGATCTGGCGCTGCACTATGCCACCAGCCGTGACGAGGCCGAACGCACCGCCAGCGAGGCGCGCGCGCTGGGCGTGCAGGCGGCGGTGATACAGGCCGATCTGCTGGACGAGGCGCAGACCGAGGCGCTGGTGCCGCAGGCGGCGCGGGCGCTGGGGGGCGCGCTGGATCTGTTGGTCAACAATGCGTCGATCTTTGAATACGACACGATCCACAGCGCGACGCTGGAGAGCTGGAACCGGCATATCGGCTCGAACCTGCGCGCGCCCTTCGTGTTGACACAGGCCTTCGCCGCGCAGGCCCCGGCGGCTGGGCGGGATGCGGCGGGCGAGCCGGTGGCACGGGCGCTGGTGGTCAACATGATCGACCAGCGCGTTTTCAAGCCGACGCCCGAATTCATGACCTATACCATCGCCAAGATGGGGCTATGGGCCTTCACCCGTACCGCCGCGCAGGCCCTGGCGCCGGCGATCCGGGTCAATGCGATCGGTCCCGGCCCGACCATGCAAGGTGCGCGCCAGAGCGCCGCGCATTTCGCCCGTCAACGCGCCAACACCCTCTTGCAGCGCGGCGCCAACCCTGAGGAAATCACCGCCGCGCTGGGCTATTTGCTGGATGCGCCCGGCGTCACCGGACAGATCCTGATGGTCGATGGCGGGCAGCATCTGGGCTGGAAAACCCCGGATGTTCTGGGGGTTGAATAGACCCGCGTGCCACCGAGGTCAGGGAAACGGCGAAGGTGCACCCCACAGATTGTCCACCGCGGACCAAAGTGTCACGTTTCTGTTAAGAAATCCTTAGTTTTTTCAACGCTTTGTAAAATGGAAGAAAAAATATACTGCTATAACAATAGGTTACATGATTGCCTATTTTTTGTGCACATCGCAAAAGCCCGCTTGAAACAAGGAGATTCCGCGCCTCGCCAGGCGGCGTCCACAAGGTTATCCACAGAAACCGTGGACAGCTTGGGGCTTGAAATCACGGCCTGTAGGGTGCAGCCAGCCCCAGAATCACCCCGCGCGGTTCAACCATGACCCAGACCCAAACCGGCCCGACCGGCCACGCCCTGATCCAGTCCTATGTGCGCACGCTCGACAATTCGCCGGGCGTGTACCGGATGCTGGATGGCGAGGCGCGCGTGCTTTATGTCGGCAAGGCGCGCAACCTCAGGGCGCGGGTGTCGAACTATGCGCGCCCGTCGGGGCATTCGGCGCGAATCGCACGGATGATCGCCGAGACCCGGTCGATGATGTTTCTGAGCACACGCACCGAGACCGAGGCGCTGTTGCTGGAACAGAACCTCATCAAGCAGCTCAAGCCGGTCTACAACGTGCTGCTGCGCGACGATAAAAGCTTTCCCAATATCCTGATCGCCAAGTCGCACGACTTCCCGCAGATCCGCAAGCATCGCGGCAAGCGCAGCGACAAGGGCAGCTATTTCGGCCCGTTTGCCAGCGGTTCGGCGGTCAACCGGACCCTGACGCAACTGCAAAAGGTGTTCTTGCTGCGCAACTGCGCCGACAGCGTGTTTCAAAACCGCAGCCGGCCCTGCCTGCTGTACCAGATCAAGCGGTGCTCGGGGCCCTGTGTGGGCCTGATCTCGCCAGAAGATTATGCCGAACTGGTGGCCGATGCCGAACGCTTTCTGTCCGGCAAGAGCACGCGTATCCAGGCTGACCTGGCGCGCCAGATGCAGGCCGCGTCGGATGCCATGGAATTCGAGCGTGCCGCCGCCTTGCGTGACCGGATCCGCGCGCTGACCCAGGTGCAGCAGGCACAGGGGATCAACCCGCGCGGCGTCGCCGAGGCCGATATCGTTGCGCTGCATCTGGAAAAGGGGCAGGCTTGCGTGCAGGTCTTCTTCATTCGCGGGCACCAGAGCTGGGGCAACCGCGATTTCTATCCCCGCACCGGCGCCGGCGCCGAAGAGGGCGAGATACTGGAAGCCTTTCTTGCCCAATTCTATGATGGCAAGCCGCCGCCGCGCCAGATCCTGCTGTCGCATCCGATCGACAATGCCGACCTGATCCATGAGCTATTGTCGGCGCGCGCCGGTCGGAATGTCGAACTGCATGTGCCCCGGCGCGGCGAAAAGGCCGAACTGGTTGAAAACGCCCTGCGCAACGCGCGCGAAAGCCTGGGCCGGCGCATGGCCGAGGGGGCGGCGCAGTCGCGATTGCTGAGCGGTCTGGCCGAGGCGTTCGAACTGGACGCGCCGCCGCAACGCATCGAGATTTATGACAACTCGCATATCCAGGGCGCGCATGCTGTGGGGGCGATGGTCGTCGCGGGGCCCGAGGGCTTTGTGAAAAGCCAGTATCGGAAATACAACATCAAGGGCGATGCCCTGACACCCGGCGACGATTTCGGCATGATGAAAGAGGTTCTCAGGCGCCGGTTCGAAAAGCTGGTCCAGGACGACCCCGGTCGCGAGAATGAGACCTGGCCGGACCTGTTGCTGATCGACGGCGGTGCCGGGCAGGTGTCTGCCGTGGCGCAGATCATGGCCGAAATCGGGGTGGACGACATCCCCGTCGTGGGTGTCGCCAAGGGGATCGACCGCGATGCCGGCAAGGAAGAATTTCACCGCCCCGGCCGTTCGTCCTTTGCGCTGCGCCACAATGATCCGGTGCTGTATTTCATCCAGCGTCTGCGCGACGAGGCGCATCGCTTTGCCATCGGCAGTCATCGCGCCAGCCGGGCGCGGGCCACGACCAGCACGCCGCTGGACGATGTTCCCGGCGTCGGGGCCGCCCGCAAACGCGCTTTGCTGGCGCATTTCGGCTCGGCCAAGGCGGTGACGCGCGCGGGGCTGCCCGATCTGATGGCCGTTCCCGGCATTTCGGAAGCGCTGGCGCGCCGGATCCACGATTTCTTCAATGCGCGCGACTGAGGACGGCATGAAAAAGCATCGCACAGGCCGCGCGAAATGGCGGGAACGCCGGGCGTAATGCTGCCGCCGACGCATTCGCCGCGGTTGATCCCCCTTTCCCCCGACCCTGATTTGAGCCTAGATAACCGCATGCCCCTGACGATCCCGAATACGCTGACCCTGTTGCGCCTGATCGCCGCCCCCGCGGTTGCGATCATGTTCCTGTATTTTGCGCGGCCCTGGGCCGACTGGTTTGCACTGGTGCTGTTTCTGGGCGCGGCGATCACCGATTATTTCGACGGTTATCTGGCGCGGCTGTGGAAACAGGAAAGCCGCGTGGGTGCAATGCTGGACCCGATCGCCGACAAGGCGATGGTGGTGATCGCCCTGCTGGTGATCACGGGCTATTCGGGAATGGACCCCTGGCTGATCCTGCCCGCGACGGCGATCCTGTTTCGCGAGGTGTTCGTATCGGGCTTGCGCGAATACCTGGGCAACACGTCGCGCACATTGGCCGTAACCAAGCTGGCCAAGTGGAAAACAACCGCACAGATGGTGGCCATCGCGGTGCTGTTTGGCGCGCTTGGGCTGGAATTCATCCGCGAACAGGCGCTGGCGCGCAACAATGACCTGATCGTCGAAATGGAGGACACGGGCAATGCCGTCGGCATGGATCTGTTGCAGTTGGCGGATGTCGGCGGTGCGATCGTCTGGCACCTGGGGCTTGTGATGATCTGGATCGCGGCGGTGCTGACCCTGATCACCGGCTGGGATTACCTGCGCAAGGCCTTGCCGCATCTGAAGGATTACGCGAAATGAAACTGCGGGTTCTGTATTTCGCCTGGATCAGGGAACGCATCGGCGAGCCGCGCGAGGATGTCGAGACCGAGGCGGACACGGTGTCGGCGCTCATCGCACAGCTGCGCGCGCGCGAAGAGCGCTATGCCCTGGCGTTCTCCGATCTGTCGGCGGTCCGTGTCGCGCTGGATCAGGAACTGGCGGACATGGATGCGCCCTTGGCTGGCGTGCGCGAGGTCGCCTTCTTCCCGCCGATGACGGGGGGCTAGGCCATGGCTGTGCGCGTCCAGTCAGCGGCGTTCGATTACGGGGCTGAATGTGCGGCCTTTGCCCAAGGCGCGGGGGATGCCGGGGCGGTGGTGACCTTTGCCGGGATTGTGCGGGACGAGGGCGGTCGCCTCAGCGCGATGGAGATCGAACATTATCCGGGCATGACCGAACGCGCGCTGGCCGCGATCGAGGACGAGGCGCGCGAACGGTGGCACTTGTCGGATGCGCTGATCATTCATCGATTCGGCCCGCTGGCGCCGGGCGAGATCATCATGATGGTCGCCACCGCCGCGCGCCATCGCGGCGATGCCTTTGCCGCCGCCGAATACCTGATGGACTATCTGAAATCGCGCGCGCCGTTTTGGAAAAAGGAAACCACCGCCAAGGGTGACGCAGGGTGGGTGGACGCACGCGAGTCCGACGAGGCCGCGCTCAAACGCTGGTAGCGTGGCTATGATCCCGGCGCGCGGATCAATCCTTGTCGCTGGGCCCCTCGGTGTCGCGAAACGAGATCGGGATCTCGAATTCCGCCGATTCGCCGCTGGGCCGGTCGGTCACGCGGGTCCAGATCACATAGTCGCCCGGCGGGCCCGAGATGCGATAGGTGAGGTGGAAATAGGCATCCAGCGGCCGATTGTGCGATGTCAGTTCGACCGCGCCCATCGGTGTCACATCGGTCAGGCGCTCGCCCTCGGGCGTGAATAGCGCAAAGTCGATGTCGAACAGCATCGCGTTCAAGCCGACCTCGCCGTCTTCAAAGCTGTAGCCCAGGGGTTCGACATAGCCATAGACCGGATCGCCGGGCGTATAGACGGCATCCTCGCGCCGCTCATAGATGCCGTATCCGGTGGCCGGTTCCTCAGTCAAAAGGGCCTGTTGCAGGGAAAACCCCGCCTGATCCGCGACCGACAGATGCATCTCGCGCATGGCCTGCATGGCGTCGCCGGTTTCCCCCGCCTCCAGTGCCGACTCGATCCGCTCGGCCTGTTCGCGCAGGGATTGGGCCTGAAGGGGGCCGGACAGGACCATGAGCAGGGCAAGGGCGGGGGCGATGGCGGCGGCGAGGCGATGGCGCATGGCAGGGGGCTCCGTATCTGTGGCGTTTCAGTCTGGCCTGCCACCGATGTTCGGGCAAGCCCCCATGATGACCCCTGCGGCGACGCGTTGCAGGTCCCAAAGGGCGCAGCCCCCGCATCCAGCGCGTCGCGGCGAAAGGGCATTTGGCGGATGACGCTGATCGCCGGGTCAGATCAGGGCCAATGCCTCGGCGCGTTCGGGGTCGGGGAATGGCCGGTAAAGGCCGATTTCCACGGTCGCGACATGCTGGCGCATCTGGTCGTATCGCTGCGCCGCGTCATCGTCGCCGCGGCCAAGAAAACGAAACGCGGAATCGAGCTGGGCAAGATCCGTCACTTCGATCTCCAGCAGGAAATCGGCGCAGCCCGCCCCCGCCAGATTGAGCTTGCGCCGCAGCAGGCGCCAGCCGTTGATCCGCCCTTCATCGCGCAACAGGCTCATCCAGCCGTCCAGCGCCGAGGCGAAGGCAAGTGCCCGCGCGTCGGATTTCAGCTCGATCATGCAGTGATACAGGTTCATGCGCCGCCCTCCGTTTCGCAGGAGCCTAGCGCAAACACGTATCCCGGCGGTTAACGCCCGCCGGGCGCGCGAATTACTCGGTGTCCGGTTCCGGGGGCGTGTCCGGGTTCAGATCGGGGCTTTGGGCGGCGCTTTGCTCGGCGCTCTGTTCGGCCACCCGCGCGACCGAGACGACCTCTTCGCCGCCGCCGGTGTTGAACACCCGCACGCCGCCGGCTGACCGTGACCGGAAGCTGATCTGCGCCACCGGCACCCGGATCGACTGCCCGGTCGATGTCGCGAGCATGATCTGATCGCCCGGATCGACCGGGAAACTGGCCACCAGCGGCCCGCCGCGCATCGCCTTGTCCATCGCCATGACGCCCTGGCCGCCACGCCCGCGCACCGGATAATCATGCGAGGACGACAGCTTGCCCGCGCCACCCGCCGTGATCGTCAGGATCAGATCCTCGCGCGCCGACATCTCGGCATAGCGTTCGGTCGACAGCTGCCCGGGCTCGACCGCGGCTTCCTCGTCGTCCGATTCGGCCTCGTCGGGGGCACCGGCCATCAGGCGGCGCTGCTTGAGATAGGCGGCGCGTTCCTCGGGATTGGCCTCGAAATGGCGAATGACGGCCATCGACACCACGCTGTCGCCCGGCGCCAGCCGGATCCCGCGCACCCCGGTCGAATCGCGGCCTTTGAAAACGCGAACATCGGTCGTGGAAAACCGGATCGCGCGCCCCAAAGCCGTGACCAGCATCACGTCGTCGTCCTCGTCGCAGATGCGGGCGTTGACCAGGCTGACACCCTCGGGCAGCTTCATCGCGATCTTGCCGTTGCGCATGACATTGGTGAAGTCCGACAAGGCGTTGCGCCGCACCTCGCCTTGCGATGTGGCAAAGACGATCTGCAGGTTCTGCCAGTCTTCCTCGGGGGCATCGACCGGCATGATCGCGGCGATTCCGACCCCGGCGGGGATCGGCAGGATATTCACGACTGCCTTGCCACGCGCGTTGCGCCCGCCCAGCGGCAGGCGCCAGCACTTCAGCTTGTAGACCATGCCGTCGGTGGTGAAGAACAGCAGGTTGGTGTGGGTGTTGGCCACGAACAGGGTGGTGACGACATCGTCTTCCTTGGTCGCCATCGAGGCCAGGCCCTTGCCGCCACGGCGCTGGGCGCGGAAATCCGCCAGCGGCGTGCGCTTGATATACCCGCCCGAGGTGATGGTGACGACCATATCCTCGCGCTCGATCAGGTCTTCGTCGTCCATGTCGCCGGCCCAATCGACGATCTCGGTCCGGCGCGGCACGGCAAATGCCTCGCGCACCTCGGCCAGCTCAGCGGATATGATCGCCATGATCCGCTCGCGCGAGCGCAGGATATCCAGATAATCCTTGATCTTGGCGGCCAGGTCTTCCAGCTCGTCCGTCACTTCCTTGACGCCCATGGCGGTCAGGCGTTGCAGGCGCAATTCCAGAATGGCGCGGGCCTGAACCTCGGACAGGTTATAGGTGCCGTCCTCGTTCATCGTGTGGCTGGGGTCGTCGATCAGCCGGATATAGGGGGCGATGTCGGTCGCGGGCCAACGCCGCGTCATCAGCTTTTCGCGCGCCTCCGCCGGGTCGGCCGAGGCGCGGATCGTCGCCACCACCTCATCGACATTCGATACCGCCACCGCCAGGCCGCACAACACATGGCTGCGTTCGCGCGCCTTGTTCAGCTCGAACGCGGTGCGCCGGGTGACGACCTCTTCGCGGAACCCGACGAAGGCACTGAGAAAGTCGCGCAGGGTCAACTGCTCGGGCCGGCCGCCGTTGAGCGCCAGCATGTTGCAGCCGAACGAGGTCTGCATCGGCGTGAAACGGAACAACTGGTTGAGCACCACATCCGGCGTCGCGTCGCGCTTCAGCTCGATCACCACGCGCACCCCGGTCCGGTCGGATTCGTCGGCGACATGCGCAATGCCCTCGATGCGCTTGTCGCGCACCGCCTCGGCGATCCGTTCGACCATGGTGGACTTGTTCACCTGATAGGGGATCTCGTCAACGATGATGGCGAACCGGTCCTTGCGCGTTTCCTCGACATGGGTGCGCGCCCGGATCACGACCGATCCGCGCCCCTCGGTATAGGCCTTGCGCGCGCCCGACCGTCCCAGGATCAGCCCGCCGGTGGGGAAATCGGGGGCAGGGACATAGTCCATCAACTCTTCGGCGGTCAGATCGGGGTTCTCGATCAACGCCTGCGTGGCGTCGATCACCTCGCCCAGGTTGTGTGGCGGGATGTTGGTGGCCATGCCCACGGCGATGCCGCCTGCGCCATTGACCAGCATGTTGGGAAAGCGCGCGGGCAGGACCGTGGGTTCATGGTCCTTGCCGTCGTAATTGTCCTGAAAGTTGACCGTGTCCTTGTCGATATCGGCCAAGAGGAAATTGGCGGGCCGGTCCATGCGGACCTCGGTGTAACGCATGGCCGCCGCCGTATCGCCATCCATCGAGCCGAAATTGCCCTGGCCGTCCAGCAGCTTGAGCGACATCGAAAACGGTTGCGCCATGCGCACCAGCGCGTCGTAAATGGCACTGTCGCCATGCGGATGGTATTTGCCCATCGTGTCGCCGACCGCGCGCGCGGACTTGCGATAGGGCTTGTCATGGGTGTTGCCCGCCTCGTGCATGGCGAACAGGATCCGCCGGTGCACAGGTTTCAGGCCGTCGCGCAGATCGGGGATCGCGCGGCTGACGATCACGCTCATGGCGTAATCGAGATACGAGGCGCGCATTTCCTCGACGATCGAGACCGTGGGGCCCGAGGGCTGCTTGTCGTCCATCTCTTCCGGGGTGTCGGGCGTGTCGCTCACCGGGGCCTCTTAAAGCTGCAAATCCACAAGATTTTGTTGTGCTCCTTATAGCCGAACCCAACAGGCGGGCGCAATGGCAGGGGGCGGCGGACATGACCTGAATCAATTGGGAAACGGGGCAATCCGCGTTAGCATGACCCCGGAAAACGGAGGAACGACATGTACAAGAACATTCTGGTGCCGATCGCCTATGAGGCCGGGCATGACGCCAAGGCCGAACTGGAAGCGGCGCGGCAACTGGCCTCGCCGGGGGCGGCTGTCACACTGTTGCATGTGATGGACCCGGTGCCGTTCTTTGCGATCGACTACATGCCCGAAGGGTATCGCGACGAGTTGGTGCAAGCCATCCGCGCCGACCTTCAGCGGCTTGCCGACACCTTGCAGGACGGGCGCGTCGTCGTGCTCGAGGGCGATGCCGCGCGCGAGATCCTGGATTGGGCGCAGGGCAACAAGGTCGATTGCGTCGTGCTGGCGACACACCGGTCCGATACCAGCCTCTATGGCTCAACTGCCGCGCGCGTGGTGCGCTATGCACCTTGCGCGGTTCACCTGTTGCGCTGAGGCGCGACCATTGCGGGGGTTCCCATGCGTCTTTTGTTGAAACTCGTTCTGGCGGCGGGGCTGGCCGCGCTGCCGGCTGCGGCCGGGGCGCAAAGCCTGATCGCCTCATACGTTGCCTATATCGGGCCCGAGGATTTGCGCAATTCGCGCGGCCAGCGACTGGGCGAATACTGGCAGATCATCCGGCAGGACCGGGCCAACTATCACCGCTTCGGCATTCGTCACCAGCAAGACGAATGGGATCCCTATTTCGCCGATGCCGGCAACCGCGCGGCACTGGAACAGATGGTGATGCGCGGCGATGTCGATCCCTATTCCCGGCGGATGATCGTTCAGGGCAATGTGCCGGTCTTTGTCGAACTGTTCGGGCAGGGCAACCGGATCACCTCGGTGCGGGTGCAGGTGCCGGGCTGAGACGCTAACGCAACCGCAGCAGTGTCGCGCTCAGGGCCACGGCTTCGCGCGGCAGATGGCGCAACCATTGTCGCGGGCCGATGGCATGCCACGCGGGGCAGTCGGTGCACGCCGCGATCCCCTCTTGCCGTGCGATCAGCCGGGCGCGGGGCGCGTGATAGGGGTCGGTGACCAGAACAACCGTGCCCGCGCCCAATCGTTGCAGGATCGGGCGGGCATTGCGCAGGTTCTGGCGGGTCGAGGTTGATCGCGTCTCACGGTGCAGCGCCGTTTCGGGCACGCCCGCGGCGCGGCACAGGTCGGCAATCACGGTGGCCTCGGCTGGCGGGTGCAACCCTGCGCCGCCGCAGCCGATGATCGCATCCACCCTTCCCGCGAGGTAAAGCGCGGCGGCGTGGCGTGCCCGTCGCGCCAGCGTCGGCGAGGGCGCGCCGCCCGGCCAGACCGCTGCCCCCAACACCAGCGCCACCCGCGGGGCGACAGCGTTGGGCGCGGTGGATCGGGCGGGCGCATCCTGCATCCGCAAGCTATACGGCGTCACCCCGAAGGATGGCCAGAAGGGAATCTGTCACCCGCTGAGATTGAGTGATAACAAGCTGTTTTTGTTGATTTTTAATCCGGTGATGGCAGACTGGATTGCGGGGGCAACCACAGTCAGGCTGATGACAATGATCAACCAACACGGAAACCACAAAGAGACCGAACTGATGCTGAAGGGATACGGGCTGACCACGGCGGAGTTCTTTTACCGCCTGCCGGATTATCGCAGCGTACTCAACAGCTATATCTGGCAGGATTACGACCTTGCGCCCGACTACCCGCGCCTGTTCGACTTCATCGAATTCTGGCAACGCGAGATCGAAGGCCCGTTGCACTCGGTCCGCTTCACTCACCGCAAGATGATCGGCCCCGGCGAATGGCGCAATTGCGTGGGGGAATGGGAGGTGAATTGAATGTGCGATGCGGCGCCCGCCGAAAGATCGGGACGCGGTTCGGGCTTCACCGCGCGGTCTCACCGCCCCTTCTTCTTCACCCCGCCGCGCTGACCGGGTCTTCCGGCCGTTGACCGTCCGCGTGTCTTCACGGCGGTCTCGACGGCCTCTTCAACCGCGCTCTGACGCGTCAGCGGGTCGTCGGACACCGCCAGTTCCACCGCCTCGAGACGTTTTACCTCGTCGCGCAGGCGCGCGGCCTCCTCGAATTCCAGGTTCTCGGCGGCCTTGCGCATCTGGGTGCGCAGCCCGTCCAGATGCGCGGCCAGATTGGCGCCGACCAGGGGCTTTTCGACCTGCGCCGTAACCCGTGCCAGATCGGTATCCCCTTTCCACAATCCGGCCAGAACATCCTCGACGTTTTTCTTGATGGTCGCGGGGGTGATGCCATGGGCCGTATTGTAGGCAATCTGCTTGTCGCGGCGGCGGTTGGTTTCGGCGATGGCGCGATCCATCGAACCCGTCACCTTGTCGGCATACATGATCACCCGGCCCTCGGCATTGCGCGCCGCCCGGCCGATGGTCTGGATCAGCGAGGTTTCCGAGCGAAGGAAGCCTTCCTTGTCAGCGTCCAGAATGGCGACCAGCCCGCATTCGGGAATGTCCAGCCCCTCGCGCAGCAGGTTGATGCCGACCAGCACGTCGAAGGCGCCAAGCCGCAGATCGCGCAGGATTTCTATGCGTTCGATCGTGTCGATATCCGAATGCATGTAGCGCACACGCACGCCCTGTTCGTGCAGGTATTCGGTCAGATCCTCGGCCATGCGCTTGGTCAGCACGGTGACCAGAACACGCATTCCCTTTTGGGCAACGGTGCGGATCTCATCCAGCAGGTCATCGACCTGCGCAGCGACCGGGCGGATCTCGACCTCGGGGTCCAGAAGGCCGGTGGGACGGATCACCTGTTCGGTGAAGACCCCGCCGGTCTGTTCCATCTCCCACTTGCCCGGCGTGGCCGAAACGAACACCGATTGCGGGCGCATGGCGTCCCATTCCTCGAACTTCAGGGGGCGGTTGTCCATGCAGGACGGCAGGCGAAACCCATGCTCGGCCAGGGTGAACTTGCGCCGGTAGTCGCCGCGATACATGCCGCCGATCTGCGGCACGCTGACATGCGATTCATCGGCGAAGACGATGGCATGATCGGGAATGAATTCGAACAGGGTGGGCGGTGGCTCGCCCGGCGCACGACCGGTCAGATAGCGCGAGTAGTTCTCGATCCCGTTGCAGACGCCCGTGGCTTCGAGCATCTCGATATCGAACCGGGTGCGTTGTTCCAGCCGCTGCGCCTCCAGCAGCTTTCCCTCGGTATTCATGCGTTTGAGGGTGTGAAACAGCTCTTCCTTGATGCCCTTGATGGCTTGTTGCAAGGTGGGACGGGGCGTGACGTAGTGGCTGTTGGCATAGATGCGGATCTGGTCGAAACTGTCGGTCTTCTGGCCGGTCAGCGGGTCGAATTCGGTGATCGCCTCAAGCTCTTCGCCAAAGAACGACAGCCGCCAGGCGCGATCTTCCAGGTGCGCGGGCCACAGTTCGATGACGTCGCCGCGCACGCGAAAGGCCCCGCGCTGAAAGGCCGCATCGTTGCGCCGGTATTGCTGGGCCACCAGTTCCGCGATGACCTGCCGCGGGTCATAGAGGCCGTCAACGACCAGATCCTGCGTCATGGCCGAATAGGTCTCGACCGAGCCGATGCCGTAGATGCAGCTGACCGACGCCACGATGATCACGTCGTCGCGTTCCAGCAGGGCCCGCGTGGCCGAGTGGCGCATCCGGTCGATCTGTTCGTTGATCTGGGATTCCTTCTCGATATAGGTGTCGGTGCGCGGGACATAGGCTTCGGGCTGGTAATAGTCGTAGTAGCTGACGAAGTATTCCACCGCGTTGTCGGGAAAGAAGCTTTTGAATTCGCCGTATAATTGGGCCGCAAGCGTCTTGTTCGGCGCCAGGATGATTGCCGGGCGCTGGGTTTCTTCGATGATCTTGGCCATGGTAAAGGTCTTGCCGGTACCGGTTGCGCCCAGCAGCACCTGGTCGCGCTCGCCGTCGCGCAGGCCCTGCGACAGTTCGGCGATCGCGGTGGGCTGATCGCCCGCGGCGGTAAACGGGGTCTGCATGCGAAAGCGGATGCCGCCTTCGAGTTTCTGGCGCGGCTGGGAAGAATCGGTCATGGCTCGTCCTTTGGGCTCTGACGAAAGGATGGGGTATTGCGCGGCGGATGCAAGGGCGGGGGGCGGCGCTTGTGTCGTGCTGACGCCCCCTTGTCAGTGCCGCCGCTTTTGGCGATAAAGCGCCCAGTTGAACGGAGATTGACCATGCGCGCCCGCATCTATCGCCCTGCTCGAAATGCCATGCAATCCGGCACGGCACGGACCAAGCAATGGGTGCTGGAATTTGCGCCCGCGCAGGCACGGTTTACCGAGCCGTTGATGGGGTGGACGGGGTCGGCCGATACCCAGACGCAGGTTCGGCTGCGCTTTGCCACGCAGGCCGAGGCCGAGGACTTTGCCCAGGCCCACGGGATCGATTATCTGGTGGTGCCGCCCAAGATGCGCGCGCCCAATATCCGCCCGGGCGGATATGGCGAGAATTTCGCGACCAACCGGCGTCAGGTCTGGACGCATTGACGTCGCGGTTCGGGGTCGCGCCGCAGACCGGCCCGTGGCTGTGCCTGGCGTGCAGATCGTGATTGCGCGGCGTATTTTGGCGGGCGTCGGCAGGTCGGCTCAGCCCAGGGCGGCAAGCGCGGCAGGTGCGCGCGATTGACCGGCGTCGCGGTTGACGACGAAACGGGCCACCAACTGCCCCAGTTCGGTGGCCTGGCGATCCATCGACACGACGGTTGCGGCGGTCTGTTCGACCATGGCGGCATTCTGTTGCGTCATCTGGTCAAGGTTGGTGACGACCGTATCCAGCTCGTCGATCGCCTGTGCCTGTTCGCGCGAGGCGGTTGCCAGGCCGGACACAAGACCGCTGATGGTCTCGAATGCCTCGAGGATGCGCGCGATCTCGGTTTCGGTCTCGGCCACCAGTTCGCCGCCTTCGACGACGTGCTGGTTGCTGCGCTCGATCAGTCGCTTGATGGTGCGCGCGGCTTCGGACGAGCGTTGCGCCAGCGCGCGCACCTCTGATGCGACCACCGCGAACCCGCGCCCGGCCTCGCCTGCGCGCGCGGCCTCGACGCCGGCATTCAGGGCCAGCAGATTGGTCTGAAAGGCGATTTCGTCGATCACGCCGATGATCTGGCCCATCTCGCCGGCCGATTTCTCAATCTGGTTCATCGCCTGCCGGGTCTTTGCGATGACGGCATTTCCCTGGCGGGCGCCGGTTTCGGCCTGGCGCACGGTCGCGTCGACCTTTTGCGCATCCTGTGCGGCGGCCTTGACCGTGCGCGACAGCTGGTTGGTCGTGGCGGCCGTCTGTTCCAGGCTGGCTGCCTGCTGTTCGGTCCGGCGGGCAAGGTCGTCGCTGGCCTGCGCGATTTCGGATGAGCTGTGCTTGATCGCGGTGCCCGTGTCGCGAACATTCGTGACGATGTCGCGCAAGCCATCGACCGCGCGGGCGAAGCTCGCGCCCAGTTCCGGCGCGGACTGGCTTGTCGCCGCGTCGATCTGGACCGTGAGATCGCCCTCGGCGATCCGTTCCAGCGCCTCGGCAATGCGTTGCAGCGATGCCGCGCGTTCCTGTTCCGCGGCGTGGCGACGTTCTTCCAGGTTGTCCAGGTAGATCGAGATCGCCAGATCCATGTCCAGCAGCGCCGCGCGGATCAGCGCCTTGACGCTGGCTGCCGAATCGTCGCGCCCGCGGCGCAGGAACCCGCCCTTGCCGGCGGTCCCGGCAACCAGGTCATCGACGATATGCGCCAGAATGCGGGCATAGCCGCCGATATACCAGCGCGGTTCCAGCCCGATCCGGGCATGGACCCCGCCGATCCGGCGCACGGCATCCGTATAGGCGGGGCCGAACTCGCCCGAGACGATCCCGGCCCAGTGCGTACCCTGCATGGTCTTGGCCTTTTCGACCGCCGATGCCCCGCTGAAATAGCGCGCCACGTCGGGCGTGGCCTGCACCTTGGCATAGAAGGCGTCGAGCGCGCCGGGCATGGCGGTGTTGACCATCGGTGCCATGCATCGCAGTTGCGCGCGCACGTCTTCATCAATGCCAAAGAAATCCAGCCGTTCGGCAAGACTGGCGTTGCTGTCGCGGTGGGTCACGGCGGTATCAGTCACGGTTTCGCCCCCTTCAAGGTCAGGTCGTGTCATCGACCAGAAGGACAGGCTTAAACCGAAATGTTGAACCGGGCGTTAAACGCGGCGGGGCAAGCACGGCGGCGGCTGCAAAGAAAAAAGGCACCCGCACGGGTGCCTTTTTACTGGAGCGGGCGATGAGATTCGAACTCACGACCCTAACCTTGGCAAGGTTATGCTCTACCCCTGAGCTACGCCCGCTCCCTTGATGTGGCGTGATCTATGCAAAGCGGCTCCGGGCTGCAAGCGGAAAATGCAGCATCGGGCGAAAATTCCTGGCCCCGGCCCTGGGCGCACGGCAGGCATAAACCATCAGATCAGCATGGGGGCGTGCATCGGTCAAGCCGCCGTATATGCGCGGTAAAACCCGCGTGATCGCAAGGCATGGGCGAGGTTTCGGGGCTTGAAACCCGCGTGCGGTTTCCCATCTCGCACAGCGAAGTCCGAAAGGCTTCGGCCGTGGGGATGCGCCCGCGGCCTGGTCGTCACCACACCCCGCGATGGCGGGACAGTAACATTGTTGGAGAGATTGCAGATGCGAACGGTATGTCTGACACTGGCCACAGCACTTGCCCTGACGGGCACCGCCGCGCTGTCGGATGCCAAGCCCGCCGACGGCAAACCTGATGAGCCGAGAGCCGGCAAACTGGTGAACGCCGACGCGGGCGCGGCCGATGCCGAGGCGAATGTGATCGACGCAAGCACCCTGCCCGAGGCGCGCGACAAGGCCGCCAAGGTCACGGCGCAGGGCGATGTCGGCGATGTCGAGACCCGCGACAGGGGCGCGAAGTAATCCACGATCAGAACCGGGGCGGGCGCATGGCCGCGCTGCCCGTTCGTCCTTTCGGGTCCCGGCAACGGTGCGAACTCAGGAAGGGGCGCGTTTATCGCGCGCCCCCGTTCATGACAGTTCGATCAGCAGATCCTTGGAGTCGATTTGCGCGCCGGGCTGGACATGGATCGCGGCGACAACCGCCTCGCGGTCGGCATGGATGCCGGTTTCCATCTTCATGGCCTCGATGGTCAGCAGCAGGTCGCCCGGTTTCACCCTTTGCCCGGCCGTGACCGCGACCGAGGCGACAGAACCTGGCATCGGGGCGCCGATATGGGCCGGATCGCCGTCGGTGGCCTTGGGCCGGGCTGCGGCGGTGGCCTTGACCTTGCGGTTGGGCACCCGGATCGTGCGGGGCTGGCCATTGAGTTCGAAAAAGACCTTGACGTCGCCCTCTTCGCTGGTTTCGCCGACCGCGATCAGCCGTATCTCCAGCGTCTTGCCGGGGTCGATCTCGGCCGAGATTTCCTCGCCCGGCTCCATTCCGTAAAAGAAGTTCCAGGTGGGCAGGGTCCGCACCGGACCATAGATACGGTGGCGGCCCATGTAATCGAGGAAGACCTTGGGATACATCAGGTAGCCGTTGAGATCCTCGTTATCGACGCTGTAGCCTTCCAGTTGCTCGGACAGTTCGCGATGGGTTTCGTCCAGATCGACCGGCGGCAGGTGCTGGCCTGGCCGGTCGGTCATGGGTTTGTCACCCTTGAGAACCTTTGCGACGATGGGGTCGGGCCAGCCGCCTTCGGGCTGACCCAGATTGCCGCGCAGCATGTCGATAACCGAGTCGGGAAAGGCCATGTCGCGTGCGGGATCTTCGACATCGGCACGTGTCAGCCCCTGTGTCACCATCATCAGCGCCATGTCGCCCACGACCTTGGATGAGGGCGTGACCTTCACGATGTCGCCGAAGATCTGGTTCGCATCGGCATAGGCGCGGGCGATCTCGGGCCAGCGATCCTCAAGCCCCAGGCTGCGGGCCTGGGCCTTGAGATTGGTGAACTGGCCGCCCGGCATCTCATGCAGGTAAACCTCGGACGAGGGGGCCTGCTGGCCGGTCTCGAAGGCGCCGTAATGGGCGCGCACCTGTTCCCAGTAATCCGAGATCGCGCGCACGGCCTCCATGTCGATGCCGGTGTCACGGTCGGTATGGCGAAACGCCTCGACGATGGAGCCGAGCGTGGGTTGCGAGGTGTTGCCGGAAAACGCGTCCATCGCGGCATCGACGGCATCCACGCCAGAATCCGCGGCGGCGATGATCGTGGCGATGGCCGCGCCCGAGGTGTCATGGGTGTGGAAATGAATCGGCAGATCGACCGCATCCTTGAGCGCCGAGAACAGCATGCGCGCGGCCGGCGCCTTCAGCACGCCGGCCATGTCCTTGACCCCCAGCACCTGCGCGCCGGCCGATTCCAGCGCCTTGGCCATGCGCACGTAGTAATCCAGGTTGTATTTGGGGCGCGCAGGGTCCAGCAGGTCGCCGGTATAGCAGATCGTGCCTTCGCAGATGCGCCCGGTTTCCAGCACCGCATCCATGGCCACGCGCATGTTCTCGACCCAGTTCAGACTGTCGAAGACGCGAAACACATCGACCCCGGTTTCGGCCGCCTGATGCACAAGGGCTTGCACCACGTTGTCGGGGTAATTGGTGTAGCCGACGCCGTTCGAGGCGCGCAGCAGCATTTGCGTCAGCAGGTTGGGCATGGCCTTGCGCAGATCACGCAGCCGTTGCCACGGACATTCCTGTAAGAAGCGGTAAGCGACATCGAATGTCGCGCCGCCCCAGCATTCGACACTGAAAAGCTGCGGCAGGTTGGCCGCATAGGCGGGTGCGACGCGGATCATGTCGATCGAACGCATGCGCGTGGCCAGAAGCGACTGGTGCGCATCGCGCATGGTCGTGTCGGTCAGCAGCAGGCGCTTTTCGGCTTTCATCCAGTCGGCCACGGCCTTGGCGCCCTGCTGCTGCAAAAGGGTCTTGCCGCCGGGCGCGGGTTCACCGCGCGGGGCAGGCGGGCGCGGTGTGCGCGGCTGCGCGGCGGGGTGCGGGCGGTCGGCGGTCTCGGGGTGGCCGTTGACGGTGATGTCGGCCAGATAGGTCAGGATCTTGGTCGCACGGTCGCGACGCTTGCGGAAATTGAACAGGTCGGGCGTGGTGTCGATGAACCGGGTGGTATAGGTATTATCCAGGAATGTCGGATGCTTGAGCAGGTTTTCGACAAAGGCGATATTGGTCGACACCCCGCGAATGCGGAATTCGCGCAGCGCCCGGTCCATGCGCGCGATCGCCTCGGGCGGGGTCGGCGCCCAGGCCGTGACCTTGACCAGAAGGCTGTCGTAATAGCGCGTGATCACGCCACCGGCATAGGCGGTGCCGCCGTCCAGCCGGATGCCCATGCCCGTGGCCGACCGATAGGCGGTGATGCGCCCGTAGTCGGGGATGAAGTTGTTCAGCGGATCCTCGGTCGTCACCCGGCATTGCAGCGCATGGCCTGACAGGTTGACATCGGCTTGCGTCGGGGTGCCCGTGGCCTCGGCCAGGGTCGCGCCCTCGCTGATACGGATCTGGGCCTTGACGATGTCGATCCCCGTCACCTCTTCGGTGACGGTGTGTTCGACCTGGATGCGTGGATTGACCTCGATGAAATAGAACTTCTCATCGTCCATATCCATCAGGAATTCGACCGTGCCGGCATTCTGATAGCCCACGGCGCGCCCGATTCTGAGCGCCAGGTCGCAGACCTCGGCGCGCTGGTCATCGGTCAGATACCGGGCGGGCGCGCGCTCGACGACCTTCTGGTTGCGGCGCTGCACGGTGCAATCACGCTCATAGAGGTGATAGAGATTGCCATGCGTGTCGCCCAGCAACTGCACCTCGACATGGCGGGCGCGGGTGATCATCTTTTCCAGATAGCCTTCGCCATTGCCAAAGGCGGCCTCTGCCTCGCGCCGGCCTTCGCGGACCTTGCTTTCCAGCTCGTCCGGCCCTTCGATCGGGCGCATGCCGCGCCCGCCGCCGCCATGGCTGGCCTTGAGCATCAGGGGATAGCCGATCGCCGCGGCCTCGGTGCGGATCGCGTCCATGTCCTCGCCCAGGACTTCGGTGGCGGGGACGACCGGCACGCCCGCCTCGATCGCGACGCGCCGGGCGCTGGCCTTGTCGCCAAGCGCGCGCATCGTGTCGGCGCGCGGGCCGATGAAGGCGATACCGGCCTCGGCGCAGGCATCCACCAGTTCGGGGTTTTCCGACAGCAGGCCATAGCCCGGATGGATCGCGTCGGCGCCCGACAGCTTGGCCACGCGGATGATCTCGGGGATCGACAGATAGGCCGCGACCGGCCCCAGCCCGGCGCCGATGCGATAGGCCTCATCGGCCTTGAACCGGTGCAGGCCCAGCTTGTCCTCCTCGGCATAGACGGCGACGGTGCGTTTGCCCAACTCATTGGCCGCGCGCATCACGCGAATGGCGATCTCGCCGCGGTTGGCGATGAGGATTTTCTGGAAAGCGGTCATTCGGTTCCCCCTGTGAGTCGCGCCGGTGTCGAAGTGGTAGACCATTTCTGCAACGCGGCAAAGGAGTTGCGTGAAACCTGCGTGACATGCGCGATGGCCCTGAAAACTGCAGATTCCCACACGATGCGCGCGCTGTCTTGCGGCAAGATCAGGGCGCGGGCTTCGCTGGTGCGGGCCATAACCGGGTCTTTGCATCCTGCGGGCGGGTCAGGCCCAGCTGCCACAGATTCGCGATCAGATCCTGGCACAGGATATGATCCAGATGCGCCGCGCCGCGTGGACCCAGCGCGGCCAGCGCATAATGCCAGGCGCGGCCCAGCATCACGAAATCGGCACCGCAGGCCAGCATGCGCAGGATATCGAGGCCCGAGTCCACGCCGCCGTCGGCGATCACCGGAAAGTCCGCGCCCAGGGCGGCCCGGATGGCGGGCAGCACCTCGATCGTGGCGGGGCCGCCGTCGAACTGGCGCCCGGCATGGTTCGAGACCCAGATGCCATCGGCGCCGGCCGCACGGGCGCGCAGCGCATCGTCGGGGCGCAGAATACCCTTCAGCACCAGCGGGCCGTCCCAGGCGTCGCGCAGGGCGGCGACATAGTCCCAGTCCGGGTTCACCCGCAACAGGTAGCCGGCATGCCCGGTCGAGGGGGCGTTGCCGTCGAGCTTTCTGTATTCCTCCATCAGGCGCAGCCGTGGAACACCCATCCGCACCGTGCCCAGCGCCCAGCGCGGGCGCAGCGCGGCCTGCATGAACATCCGCGGCGTCTTCTTGGGCGGAAAGGCCAGATCGGCGCGCAACTGCCGCTCGCGCCGCGACGGGGCGGGGACATCGACGGTCAGCACGAGCACCCGAAACCCCGCCGCGCGCGCCCGGCGCAACAGATCGGCGCGGATGCCGGGGTCGCGCGGCGGATACAGTTGGAACCAGCCGCGATCGCCAGCCAGCGGCCCGATTTCCTCGGGCAGACGGGTTGCCACGGTGGACAGGCAAAAGGGAAAGCCCTGGCGCGCGGCCAGCCGGGCCAGCGCGGCCTCGGCCCCCGGCCAGATCAGCCCCGACATGCCCAGCGGCGCGATCCCGAACGGCGCGGATTGGCGCTGCCCCAGCAGATCGGTCGCAAGGTCGATCGTCAGATCGCCATCCAGCACGGCGGGTTGCAGCCGCACCGCGTCCAGTGCCGCGCGGTTGCGGTGCTTGACCGATTCGGTCCCGGTCGCGCTGTCCAGGTATTCCCAGGCGAAATGCGGAATGCGTTGCCGCGCGCGTCGGCGCAGGTCGGACAGGGCGGGAAAGCGCAGGTCAAGATCCATGCGCGATCTATGGCACCGCGCCTTGGGGCAGGCAAGCGGCTTCAATCCTGCGCAAGCTGCGCAATCCCGGCTTCGTCATAGACCTGGACCGGCGCGCATTCGATCAGCCAGTCGCGGATCTCGGGGTCGCACAGGACGGCGGCAACCCCTTCGGCCGCCGCGCGCGACGGCAGGCCACAGACGACCTCGTGCCAGTGAACCCCCTCTTGGTGCATCACGAAGAGATCCACCGACCAGCCCGCCGGTTGGCACCAGTTGGTGGGAAAGCAATCTTCGGCCCTGGCGCCGCCGTCGACGCATTGCCGCGTGGCAGCGGCAAAACCCTCTTCGGGCGTATGGCCGGTGCCAACGCCGGAAGACATCTCGGGCGCCTGGACAAAGGCGATGCCGCGCGGCCAGTCCTGCGCCTGCGCCGGAACCGCCAAAGCCGCGACAAGCCCGCCTGCCATCATCCAACGCATGCTTCCCCCGATCGCCTTTGTGCGGATCGGGGGAAAGAGTGCCACAGGCGGCGCGGTCAGGGAATGCCCGTCGGATGGGCGCAATTTAGCGTCAGGGCGTGAACATGTCGTGAACGCAGGCTTGGAAGCCGCGCCTGCCTGCGCTAGGCTCGGGCCGGGATGCAAGGGGGCCGATTGGCATGAGCAGCGAAACCACAACAGGGTCCAGCCTGTCGCAGCAGGCCATGGCGCGGGCAGGGCAGGCGGCGCAGGCGCGGTATCTTGAGGGGTTGAATGCCCCCCAGCGCGAGGCCGTGGAAACCCTGGACGGGCCGGTCCTGATGCTGGCCGGGGCCGGCACCGGCAAGACCCGCGCCCTGACCGCGCGCATCGCTCATCTGATCGCCACCGGCACCGCCCGCCCCAACGAGATCCTGGCCGTGACCTTCACCAACAAGGCCGCGCGCGAGATGAAATATCGCATCGGCCGCCTGCTGGGCGATTCGGTCGAGGGGATGCCGTGGCTGGGCACCTTTCACGCGATCGGCGTCAAGCTTCTGCGCCGCCATGCCGAGCTGGTGGGCCTAAAGCCCGGTTTCACGATCCTGGACACCGACGATCAGTTGCGATTGCTCAAGCAACTGATCCAGGTGTTCAACATCGACGAAAAGCGCTGGCCCGCCCGGCAGATGGCCTCGATCATCGATGGCTGGAAGAACCGCGCCTGGCGCCCGGAATCCGTGCCCGGCGCGGAAGCGGGCGCCTATAACAACCGCGGCACCGAGATCTATGCCGCCTATCAGGAACGCCTGCGCACGCTGAACGCCTGCGATTTCGGTGACCTGCTGCTGCATGTCGTCACCATCTTCCAGCAACACCCCGACGTGCTGGCGCAGTATCAGCGCTGGCTTCGCTACATACTGGTGGACGAATACCAGGATACCAACGTCGTGCAGTATCTGTGGCTGCGCCTGTTGGCCGGGGGGCACCACAATATCTGCTGCGTCGGCGATGACGACCAGTCGATCTATGGCTGGCGCGGCGCCGAGGTGGGCAATATCCTGCGGTTCGAGCGCGATTTTCCCGGCGCCCGCGTGATCAGGCTTGAACAGAACTACCGCTCGACCCCGCATATCCTGGGGGCGGCATCTGGCGTCATCGCGGGCAACGAGGGACGTCTGGGCAAGACCCTGTGGACCGAGCTGGACGAGGGCGAGAAGGTCCGCCTGATCGGCCATTGGGACGGCGAGGAAGAGGCACGCTGGATCGGCGACGAGATCGAGGTGCTGGAGCGCGGCGGGCGCGGGCTGGATGCGACGGCGCGCAACAGCATGGCAATTCTGGTGCGGGCCAGCCACCAGATGCGCGCCTTCGAGGACCGCTTTCTGTCGATCGGGCTGCCTTACCGCGTCATCGGCGGCCCGCGGTTCTATGAACGGCTCGAGATCCGCGATGCCATGGCCTATTTCCGCCTGGCGATCTCGCCGGCCGACGATCTGGCGTTCGAGCGGATCGTCAACACGCCCCGGCGCGGGCTTGGCGACAAGGCACAGCAGACCATCCAGAAGGTCGCACGCGCCGCCGAGGTGCCCTTGCTGCAGGGCGCGCGCCTGGCGCTGCGCGACGGGCTGATCGCGGGTCGCGCATCGGGGGCCTTGCGCGCGTTTGTCGAACAGATGGACCGTTGGCACGATGCGGTGAGCGCCACACCTGTGGCCCCCCTGATCGAGGACGGGATCGTCATCGAAGAGCCGCGCGGTCGCGGGATGTCGCATATCGAACTGGCCGAACAGATCCTGGACGAAAGCGGCTATACCGCCATGTGGCAGGCCGACAAGTCGCCCGAGGCGCAGGGGCGGCTGGAAAACCTGAAAGAGCTGATCAAGGCATTGGAAAGCTTTGATAATCTTCAGGGGTTTTTGGAACATGTCGCGCTGATCATGGACAACGAGACCGAGGACAGCGCCGACAAGGTCACGATCATGACCCTGCATGCCGCCAAGGGGCTGGAGTTTCCGGTGGTGTTCCTGCCGGGCTGGGAAGACGGTCTTTTTCCCAGTCAGCGCAGCATGGACGAGACCGGCCGCAAGGGGCTGGAGGAAGAGCGCCGGCTTGCCTATGTCGGCATCACCCGCGCCGAACGGCTGTGCACCATCTCGTTCGCCGCGAATCGCCGGGTCTATGGCCAGTGGCAATCGCAATTGCCGTCGCGCTTCATTGACGAGCTTCCGCCCGAACATGTCGAGGTGTTGACGCCGCCCGGCCTTTATGGCGGCGGGTTCGGGGCGGCGGGCATGTCGCGGGCGGCCTCGACCACCGAGGCGCGCGCCGCCCGTGCCGATGTCTACAATTCGCCGGGCTGGAAACGGTTGCAGGCACGCGGGAAAATCGCCGATCCGGCCACCCTGGGGCGCAGCATTTCGCGCGAATCGGGGGGCGGCGACGGGTCGGTCTTTCGCCCCGGCGAGCGGGTTTTGCACCAGAAGTTCGGCCTCGGCACCGTGGTCGCCGCCGATGGCGACAAGATGGCCGTGGCCTTCGACCGTGCGGGCGAAAAGCATATCGTCGCCCGGTTCCTGTCCTCCGCCGAAGGGGTGGACGACGTGCCGTTCTGAGCGGGCGGATCTGTCAGCGAAAAACGAAAAAAGCGCGGCTGCCCTGGGAGGAGGAGGGGGCAGCCGCGCCGTGATGCTTGGGTCCGGGAGGAGGAGAACGACCCGCGCAATCGGTGGGGCGCTTGCGCCCCGTTTGAGATTTGCGCGACCACCCAGGGAGGAGGAGGGGTGGCCGCGCAATCGTGTCCGGGTCAGGGAGGAGGACGACCCGAACATCCCGTTGGGGCAGATCGCCCCGGAATATGGGCGCGGTTGCCCAGGGAGGAGGAGAGGGCAACCGCGCTGTTGAGCAGGCAAACCCCGGGAGGAGGTAGGGTCGCCGCGTCAGTTTGGAACGGCCGCAGGGAGGAGGAGGCGGCGGTTCCGTCACGATCGGCCCAGGGAGGAGGAGGGGCCTTTCGTCAGTGACCGGGCAACCTCATGGGTAACCCGGAATCTCTTTCGCCTCAGGCGTTCTTGCCGTAGGCCGCCTCATAGGCCAGCCGCGTGATCATCGAGCGCGAAATCCCGAGATCCGACAACTCACGGCTGCTGAGCGCGCTCAGCTCGTCATAGGTGCGGCGGAACAGCACATAGCGGTTCCATGAATCGGCCAGACCGGCCAGGCGATCGCGCAGGGCGCCAAGGACGCTGGTTCCGCGGATGGTTTCGTTCAGAAAAGCCATTTCGATGCTCTTTCTTCTTCGCTTCTTCGCGCTTTCTTTGCAATCCCTTGCGTTCGAAGGCGCGGTTTCGTTCGTGTTGAGGGAAAGATGGGGCAAATGCTGCAAATGCACAATACCTTGCTTCGTCAATGCTGCCATGCAGCGATTGCATGGCGACGCGGCGTAAACTTTTTGCTGGAATCCAGCGCCTTGCCGACAAATTCAGCGCCCGAAAGACGGCTTTTCCAGCGTCTGCAACGGGATGCCGATTCCGGTGGGTTGAAATGCCCTTGCCGGGCTGGAAAAAGTGCACAGGTTTAGCGCGACAGATCCCAACGGACAGAACAGGAGCCCGCCATGAATACCTCCGCCACGCCGACCCGCGAACAGGTGCTGGAGGCGTTGCGCGCTGTAACCTTGCCCGACGGCGGCGATCTGGTTGGCAGGGACCTGGTGCGCGCCCTGGTCGTCGATGACGGGATGGTGCGATTCGTCCTTGAGGCCGAGACCCCGGACGACGCGCGCAAGCTTGAACCCGTGCGCGCGCAGGCCGAACGTGCGGTGCTGGCCCTGCCCGGCGTCGCCCGCGTCAGCGTTGCGCTGACCGCGCATGGCCCCGCCCCGCGTCAACCAGCCGCGCCCGCCCGCCCGCCCGCCGGGGGCGGCGGTGACGCCCCGGCGCTGAAGATCGGGCGGCATCCTACGGCCGGGCCGTCCAGCGTGCCGGGCGTCAAGCGGATCATTGCCATCGGTTCGGGCAAGGGCGGCGTGGGCAAATCGACGGTTTCGGCCAATCTGGCCGTGGCCCTTGCGCGCGAGGGCTGGCGCGTCGGCCTTCTGGATGCCGATATCTACGGCCCCAGCCAGCCGCGCATGATGGGGGTGGACAAGCGTCCGGCCTCGCCCGATGGCAAGACCATCCTTCCGCCCAGCGCGCATGGCGTGACCATGATGTCCATCGGGTTGATGCTGCGCGAGGACGAGGCCGTGATCTGGCGCGGGCCGATGTTGATGGGGGCGCTGCAACAGTTGCTGACGCAGGTACAGTGGGGCGATCTGGATGTGCTGATCGTCGACATGCCGCCTGGAACCGGCGATGTGCAACTGACCCTGTGCCAGAAATTCGACGTGACCGGCGCGATCGTGGTCTCGACGCCGCAGGATGTCGCGCTCTTGGATGCGCGCAAGGCGCTGCGCGCGTTCCAGACGCTGAAGACACCGATCCTGGGCCTGGTTGAGAACATGTCGACCTTCATCTGCCCCAAATGCGGCCATGAAGAGCATATCTTCGGTGACGGCGGCGTGAAGCGCGAGGCCGAGAAACTGGGCCTGCCGTTCCTGGGCGAATTGCCACTCTCGGTCGAAGTGCGTCTGGCGGGCGATGGCGGCGTTCCGGTCGCGGCCACCGACAGCCCGGTTGCCGAAGCCTATCGCCGCATGGCCCGCCGCCTCATCGAACGCTGCGACTGATCCGGCCTGATAGCCAGTTCGACGACCCGCGCCCCCGGCGCGGGTCGAATCGTTTCGGCTGGTTGCGAGGCTGGGAAATCATGGGAAAGTCTGGTTAGGTTGTGAATGCAGGTTGATTCCGGTCCGATTCCAGACGAAAAAGCCCTTGCCTTGTTGTCCTTTGGCCACAGATATTCGATATCTACCGGGAATTCATGGACCAGTCGCCGGATCACATGGGGGCAGCCTATTTCGTGATGACGTGCTAAATTGCGTCTATATGTTGTTTTGATGGGGGCTTATATCAAGGATATTGTGGGTCACGGCGTCACTGACGCGTGAGGATTCGGTGAATCCCGGCAAAGAAAACCATTGCTTCCCATGAAATCCCATGTCATCTCTGTTCTCACGAAGAGCGGTCAACGACAAAAAACGAAACGAGGCGTTTCATACAGGCACCCCCGCTTTTTCGGAACGAAGAGATCCGGCGCGCAAGCGAGCAGACATCCCCCAGGTGGCATGCGCAGTCGGACACCCAGCGATGGGGCAGAGGGCGGCGGTTCGGGCAGTGGCAGCAGCCCGGCCGCCGTTTCCCGTTCTGGCGGGCTTTCCGCCAGCGGCGTTGAAAAGAGAAGGGCCAGGCGCGTGGCGCGACGGTTTCGCGGCGAATACCACCAGAAGGTGGATGGCAAGGGCAGGGTCTCGATCCCGGCCCTGTTTCGCCGCGTGATCGAAGCTGCCGATCCCGACTTCAGCGACGGCCAGCGCCCCAACCTGGTGATCGTTTACGGAACATCCACGCAAAAGCAGCTGGACTGCTACACGATCGAGGCAATCGACGAGATCGATCGCCGGATCGACCGCATGAAACCCGGCTCGATCGAACGCAAGATGCTGGAGCGCATCTATCACGGCCATTCCCTGCCCGCGCAGGTCGACGAGGATGGCCGGATCGTCCTGCCCGCCAAGCTGCGCGAGAAGATCGGGCTGGGCGGTGAGGCGTTCTTCATCGCCTCGGGCGACCATTTCGAGATCTGGAAACCTGACACCTATGAGGCCGAGGAACTGGCCAAGGCCGAAGAATGGCTTGAACGGCAAGATGACGGGTTCGACCCGCGCGTGCTGCTGCCCGATTTGCCCGATGCGTGACGGAAAGGACCATGCCCCAGCCCACTGACGCCGCGCCGCATGTGCCCGTTTTGCTTGGCCCGCTTCTGGCCGCGGCAAAGCCGGTTTCGGGGGTGTGGCTGGATGGCACATTGGGGGCAGGCGGCTATGCGCGCGGGCTGCTTGAGGCCGGCGCGGATACCGTGATCGGCATCGACCGCGACCCGCTGGCGCTGGACATGGCGCGGGTCTGGGCCGCGCCCTATGGCGATCGTGTCGTGTTGGTCGAAGGCACGTTCGGCCGACTGGACGAACACGCCGGGCGCCCGCTTGACGGCGTCGTGCTGGATCTGGGCGTGTCGTCGATGCAGCTCGATCAGCCCGAACGCGGCTTTTCCTTCGTTCGCGACGGCCCGCTGGACATGCGCATGAGCCAGCAGGGTCCGTCGGCCGCCGACCTGGTGAATGAGACCGCCGAGGGGGCGCTGGCCGATATCCTGTTCCATTTCGGCGAGGAACGAGCCTCGCGCCGCATCGCCCGTGCCATTGTCCGGGCGCGCGCGGCGGCGCCGATCCGCACCACGCTGCATCTGGCCGAGATCGTCGCGTCCTGCCTGCCGCGGCCCAAACCGGGCCAGAGCCATCCCGCAACCCGCAGCTTTCAGGCGATCCGCATTGCCGTGAACGCCGAATTCAGCGAACTGGTCAACGGGCTCGAGGCCGCCGAGCGTGCGCTGGCGCCGGGCGGGCTGCTGGCGGTGGTGACGTTTCATTCGCTTGAAGACCGCATCGTCAAGCGATTCATGCAGCTTCGCAGCGGCCGGGCCGGGCAGGGTAGCCGCCATGCGCCCCTGGTCACGCCCGAGGCACCGCGCTTCACACCCGTCACGCGCCGCGCCATAGGCCCTGATGACCAAGAGCTTGCCGCCAACCCGCGCGCGCGCTCGGCGCTGCTGCGCATGGCCCGGCGCACCGATGCGCCGGCCGGCCCGGTCGATCGCGCCGCGCTCGGCATGCCGCTTCTGGCCCTGAAAGGAGAGGGGTGATGAGATCGCTTTTCTATGCGGCGTCGCTGCTTGCGGTCATGGCCCTGGCCGTCTGGGCCTATAACGAGAACCACAAGACCCAGCAATCGCAGGCGCGCGTGGCCGAGCTGCGCCGCGAGATCGTTTCCCTGCGCGAGGCGATCGGTGTGCAGCGCGCGGAATGGGCCTATCTCAACCGGCCTGATCGCCTGCGCGACCTTGTGGACATGAACTTTTCGCGGCTCGCGCTGCTGCCGATGACCGGGGCGCAATTCGGTCGGATCGACGAGATTGCCTATCCCCCGCGGGCCGCCACGCCTGCTGACGGCCCGGCATTGTCCGGCGTGATCGAGGTTCTGGGGGACGCCCGCCATGCCATCGGCCCATCCGCCGCCACCTCCGGGGGGCAGCCATGATCCGCATTCCGCTGCGACCGCTGCCGCGCATCCTGGAGGCCCGCGCCGAGGGCCGCAACCCCGCCCATATCGAGCGCGAGAACCTGCGCCTGCGCCATGAACAGATGCGCGACCTGGCCCGTCGCCGCGCCGAATGGCGCCTGTTGTTCCTGGCGGCGCTGTTCTTCATGGGCTTTGCCCTGATCGGCGCGCGCATGGGCCTTCTGGCAGCCAGCCCGCCGCACGAGCCGATGCCGTATCAGGGCGAAGAGATCGCCGCCTATCGCGCCGAGATCCAGGATCGCAACGGCCGGATCCTGGCCACCAACCTCGTGACCAACTCGCTCTATGCCGAAATGCGCTACATGGTCGACGGGGCACGCGCCGCGCGCGAACTGGCGCGGATCTTTCCCGATATCGATGCCGAGCGTCTGGCCGCGCGCCTGACCGATCCCGACCGCCGTTTCGTCTGGATCCGCACGCGGCTGTCGCCCGAACAGGTTCAGGCGGTCCATGACATCGGTGAACCCGGCCTGCTGTTCGGCCCGCGCGAGATGCGCCTATATCCCAATGGCCGTCTGGCCGCGCATGTCCTTGGCGGGACCAGCTTCGGCCAGCAGGGGGTCAATGCCGCCGAGATCGTCGGCACCGGCGGGATCGAACACCGGCTGGACGCGACCTTGCGCGACCCGGACCGGGCCGAACGGCCGATGCGGCTGTCGCTGGATCTGACGGTGCAGGCCATCGCCGCCGAGGTGCTGGACGGCGGCGTGTCGATGCTGGGCGCGCGCGCGGGGTCGGCGACGGTGATGGATGCCCGGACCGGCGAGATCGTCGCCATGGTCTCGTTGCCGGATTTCGACCCCAATGACCGCCCCGCCCCCCCGACCGAGGGCGATCCGACCGACAGCCCGCTGTTCAACCACGCGGTGCAGGGCGTTTATGAGCTGGGGTCGGTCATGAAGGCCTTTGGCGTGGCGCAGGCGCTTGAGCTGGATCTGGTCACGCCCGAAACCATGATCGACACCCGCGCCCCGCTGCGCATCGGTGGCCATGCGATCAACGATTTTCGCAACTATGGCGCCGAGATGTCGGTGCGCGATGTCTTCGTGCGGTCGTCGAATATCGGAACGGCGCGGCTGGCGCAGATGATCGGCGCCGATCGCCAGCGCGACTTCCTGCAACGCTTCGGCTTTCTCGAACCGGCATCGGTGGAACTGGCCGAGACCGCGCGCGCCCGTCCGCAGTTTCCTGACCGCTGGACCGAAATCTCGTCGATGACCATCTCCTACGGTCACGGCCTGTCGACCAGTCCGCTGCAACTGGCTGCGGCCTATGCCGCGCTGGTCAACGGCGGCACCCGCGTCGAACCGACGCTGCTGCGCCGCGCGACGGCTGCGCCGGGCGAGCGGCTGATATCCGAGCGCACATCGGCGATGATGCGGGCGCTGATGCGCCAGGTCGTGACCACCGGCACCGCCTCGATGGCCGAGGTCGAGGGGTTCGTCTTTGGCGGCAAGACCGGCACCGCGGACAAGCCCGACCCGTCCGGCGGCTATGCCGAGGACCGCGTGATCGCCACCTTCGCCGGCGCCTTTCCGCTGGACGATCCGCGCTATGTCGTCGTCATCACGCTGGACGAGCCCAACGAGACCTCGTCGGGCGAGGCGCGGCGCACTGCGGGCTGGACGGTGGTGCCCGTCGCCGCCGAGATCGTGCGCCGGACCGCGCCGCTGCTGGGTCTGCGCCCGCGCGACGATGCCCGCGCGACGGCCGCGATTGAAGCGGCGTTGCAGCTGCGCTAAAGGAAGGGCGCATGGCCCGTCCCGCTTCATCTTGCCGAAAATACGCTGCGGGGGTGAATTGGCGCGCACGCGCCAAGAGGGGGCCGCAAGGCCCCTTGGGCACGATCGGGCGACGGGGGTGAACGGGGGGTATCGAATGAGGGCCGGATGGGGCAGTCACGCACACTAAGCGAACTGGGGCTTGCCGCGCGCAGCGGCGATGCCCGCGTCGCGATCACCGGCCTGTCGCTGGACAGCCGCGCGGTGCGGCCGGGCTTTCTGTTCGCCGCGCTGCCCGGCACGCGGGTCCATGGCGGCGAGTTCATCGAATTCGCCCTGCGCATGCAGGCCGGTGCGATCCTGACCGACCGTGCCGGGGCTGCCCTGGCGGCCGAGGCCCTGGCGGCCGCGCCGCAAACCGCGCTGGTCGTGGCCGAGGACGCGCGCGAGGCGTTTGCCCGCGCCGCCGCGCTGTGGTTCGGGCGTCAGCCCGCCTGCACCATCGCCGTGACCGGCACCAATGGCAAGACGTCGGTGGCAAGCTTCACCCGGCAGATCTGGACCGCGCTGGGTCACGGCGCCATCAATGTCGGCACCACCGGCGTCGAGGGCGCATGGGCCACGCCCTTGGGCCATACCACGCCCGATGCGCTGACCCTGCAACGGATCCTGGCCGAGGCCGCGCAAGCCGGGATCACCCACGCCGCGATGGAGGCATCGAGCCACGGGCTTGACCAGCGCCGGCTGGACGGGGTGCGACTGGCGGCGGCGGGTTTCACCAATCTCAGCCAGGATCATCTGGATTATCATCCGGACATGGAGGGGTATTTCGGGGCCAAATGCGGGTTGTTCACCCGGCTTTTGCCCGATGACGCCCCGGCCGTCATCAATACTGACGATCCCTGGGGTGCCCGGCTCGCGGCGCTGCTGGAGTCGCGTCCGGTCCTGCGCATCGGAACGGCCGAGGATTGCGATCTGCGCATTCTGGCCCAGCGTTACACCGCGCATGGTCAGGAACTGCGCTTCGCGGTGCGTGGAAAGCCCTATCAGGTCAAGCTGTCGCTGGTGGGCGGGTTTCAGGCGGCAAACGCGCTGTTGGCGCTGGGGCTGACGCTGGCCACGGGCGCCCATGCCGTCGAGGCGATTGCAGCGCTGCCCAACCTGCAAGGGGTGCGCGGCCGGATGCAACTCGCGGCGACCCGGCGCAACGGGGCGCCGGTGTTTGTCGATTACGCCCATACCCCGGCGGCGGTGGAAACCGCGCTCAAGGCGCTCAGACCGCATGTCATGGGCCGGCTGGTGGCCGTGCTGGGTGCCGGCGGCGACCGCGACCGGGCCAAGCGGCCGCTGATGGGGCGTGCCGCCGCCGAGAATGCCGATATTGTCTATGTCACCGACGACAACCCGCGTTCCGAGGATGCCGCGGCCATCCGCCGGGCGATCATGGCCGCGTGCCCCGGCGCGACGGAAGTCGGCGACCGGGCCGAGGCGATCTTGCGCGCGGTCGATACCCTGCAACCGGGCGACGCGCTCTTGATCGCGGGCAAGGGGCACGAGCAGGGCCAGATCGTGGGCGACACGGTATTCCCGTTCGACGATCTGGAACAGGCCAGTGTCGCCGTCGCCGCCCTTGACGGAAAGGTCCGGCGATGATCGCACTCTGGTCCGCCGCCGAGATCGAGGCCGCGACCGGCGGCACCGCAAGCGCCGCGTTCACCGCGACCGGCGTGTCGATCGACACCCGCAGCCTGCAACCGGGCGATCTGTTCGTGGCGCTGAGCGCGGCGCGTGACGGGCACGATTTCGTGGCGCAGGCGTTCGAATTCGGCGCCGCCGCCGCGCTGGTCTCGCACGTTCCCGCCGGGGTCACGGGGCCTTGCGTGGTGGTGCCCGATGTGTTGGCCGCACTGACCGCGCTGGGCGCCGCGGGCCGGGCCCGCTCTGTCGCGGGCGTGGTGGCGGTGACGGGCTCGGTGGGCAAGACCTCGACCAAGGAGATGTTGCGCCGGATGCTGGCCGATTTCGGCACCGTCCATGCCGCCGAGGCCAGTTTCAACAACCATTGGGGCGTGCCGGTCACGCTGGCGCGGCTGCCGCGCGACGCGGATTTTGCCGTGGTCGAGATCGGCATGAACCATCCCGGTGAAATCGCGCCGCTGGCGCGGCTGGCGCGCCCGCATGTGGCGCTGGTCACCGCCATTGCGCCGGCACACCTGGCGGCCTTTGACTCGCTGGACGGGATCGCCCGTGAAAAGGCCGACATCTTTACCGGGCTGGAGCCGGGCGGGGCGGCGATCTACAATGCCGATGTCGAGACCGCGCCAATCCTGGCCGAACGCGCAAACCTGGCGGATCGCGCCCTCAGCTTTGGCCGGGACGGGCGGGATGTGCGCCTGACGGGGCTGCGCGATACGCCCGCCGCGCTTGTGGTGTCGGCGCAGGTGGGCGACACGGCGCTGCTGGTGCGGCTGGCCGATGCCGGGCACCATTTCGCGCAGAACGCCCTGGGCTGCCTGGCCGTGGCGCAGGCGCTGGGGCTGGATCTGGCGCTAGCGGCGCAGGCCCTGGGGCGCTGGCAACCGCCCGCCGGGCGCGGACAGCGCGAATCGATCCTGCTGGACCCGTCCGACGATACCCGCTTCACCCTGATCGACGACGCGTTCAACGCCAACCCGGCCTCGGTCGAGGCGGCGCTTGCGGTGCTGGCCGCGTGTCGACCGGGTGCGGGTGGGCGGCGCATTGCCATCCTGGGCGACATGCTGGAACTGGGGCCGACGGAACTCGATCATCACCGCGCCATCGCCCGGCTGCCGGCGCTTGACGGTGTGGCCGTGGTCCATTGCGTGGGCCCCCGGATGCAGGCGCTGTGGCAAGCCTTGCCCGAACACCGGCGCGGCAAGGCCGTGCCGCGCGCCGAGGATCTGGGCGCGCGCGCCCACAATCTTGTGCGCGGCGGCGATGTGGTGCTGGTCAAGGGCTCGAAAGGCTCGCTTGTCTCGCGCGTGGTCGATGCACTGCGCAACCTGGGCCATCCGTCGCCCGAGGATACCCCGAAAGGAATCGCCTGAATGTTCTACTGGCTGGCCGAACTGTCCGAAGCCTTCAGCGGTTTCAACCTGTTTCGCTACATCACCTTTCGCGCCGGCGCGGCCTTCTTTACCGCGCTGATCTTCGGTTTCCTGTTCGGCAAACCGCTGATCGAGACGTTGCGCCGCCGCCAGGGCAAGGGTCAGCCGATCCGGCTGGACGGGCCCGAGACGCATCTGCTGACCAAGCAGGGCACCCCGACCATGGGCGGGCTGCTGATCCTGTCGGCGCTGGTGGTCTCGACGCTGCTTTGGGCGCGGCTCGACAATCCCTATGTCTGGATGGTGCTGCTGGTGACGGTGGCGTTCGGCCTGATCGGTTTCGCCGATGATTATGCCAAGGTCTCGAAGGGCAATCACAAGGGTGTTTCGGGCAAGACGCGCATGGCCCTGGGCCTCGTGATCGCGGCGGCCGCGTCGGTGGCGTCGCTCTATATCCACCCGCCGGAACTGGCGGGGCAACTGGCGATGCCGGTGTTCAAGTCGGTCCTGATCGACCTTGGCTGGTTCTTCGTGCCCTTTGCCATGTTCGTCGTCGTCGGCGCGGCGAATTCGGTCAACCTGACCGACGGGCTGGACGGGCTGGCGATCATGCCGGTCATGATCGCGGCCACCACGCTGGGGGTGATCGCCTATGCGGTGGGGCGGGTCGATTTCACCAGTTACCTGGATGTCCACTATGTCCCCGGAACCGGGGAACTGCTGATCTTTACCGCCGCGCTTGCGGGCGGGGGGCTGGGCTTTTTGTGGTATAACGCGCCGCCTGCGGCCGTGTTCATGGGCGACACCGGCAGCCTGTCGCTGGGCGGCGCGCTGGGCGCGATCGCGGTGGCCACCAAGCACGAGATCGTGCTGGGGATCGTCGGCGGGCTGTTCGTCGTCGAGGCATTGAGCGTGATCGTGCAGGTGCTGTATTTCAAGCGCACCGGCAAGCGCGTCTTCCTGATGGCGCCGATCCATCACCATTTCGAAAAGAAGGGGTGGGCCGAGCCGCAGATCGTGATCCGGTTCTGGATCATCAGCCTCGTGTTGGCACTGATCGGTCTGGCCACGCTGAAAATCCGCTGACAGGACGGTATCGCCGTCAGGCGCCGTGCAAGGATATGCGCCTGTCCGGTTTTGCGTATTCGGGGCTGAAAAACCGCCGCCCCCCCCTGTGACATCCCCCTGATCTGGTGTAACAGGCTCCCAGCCTATCCCACAGGAGATGTTGGCCATGGCACAGCAACTGTCACCCGCCGACCGCGCCAAGTTCGCCGCCGCGCGCCGCGCCGTGGATTGCGTCGAGGACGGCATGAAGCTGGGCCTGGGCACCGGATCGACCGCCGCCTGGATGGTGCGCTGCCTGGCCGAGCGCGCGCGCGAGGAAAGCCTGCGCCTGAGCTGTGTCGCGACCTCGACGCGCACGGCCGAGTTGGCGCGCGGTCTGGGCTTGCGCGTCATGTCCCTGGACGAGGCGGGCTGGCTGGACCTGACGATCGACGGCGCCGACGAATTCGACGCCGACCTGACCCTGATCAAGGGCGGCGGCGGTGCGCTGTTGCAAGAAAAGATCGTCGCCACCGCCAGCGACCGCATGATCGTCATCACCGATGCCTCCAAGGAGGTGCGAACACTGGGGGCGTTTCCCCTGCCGGTCGAGGTGATCCCCTTTGGCGCGCAGGCCAGCCGGCTCTTGATCGAGGAGCTTCTGGGCGGGTTGGACGTGATGGGCACGACCGCCAGCCTGCGCATGGACGGCGCGCGCCCCTTCGTCACGGATGAGGGCAACCACATCCTGGACCTTGCGCTGGGGCGCATCGGCAACCCCCGGCAGCTGTCGCTGGCGCTGAACCAGGTTCCCGGCGTGGTCGAGAACGGGCTCTTCATCGACATTTGCGATGCCGTGGTGATCGGCTATCCCGACGGGCGCGTCGAGATGCGCGATGCGGTTGCCGGCACCGTCGAGCAAGAGCGCATCGTCTTTGTCGAAAGCGACAACATCTTTCATGACATCTGAGGCGCGCAGGTGACGTTCGACTACGACCTTTTTGTGATCGGTGGCGGTTCGGGCGGGGTGCGCGCGGCGCGCATCGCGGCGTCGGAAGGCGGCGCGCGCGCTGCCATCGCCGAGGAATACCGCATGGGCGGCACTTGCGTGATTCGCGGTTGCGTGCCCAAGAAGCTGATGGTCTTTGCCGCCGGTTACCGCGCCGCGATCGACGAGGCGCGCGCCTATGGCTGGCAGGTCGAGGCCCAGGGCTTTGACTGGGGCACCTTTCGCGCGCGGCTGGACGCCGAACTGACACGGCTGGAATCGGTCTATACTCGCAATGCCGAGGCTGCAGGGGTCGAGATCCATTCCCAGCGCGCGACGCTGGTCGATCCGCATACCGTTGCGCTGGCCGATGGCCGCAGCTTTACCGCCCGACATATCCTGATCGCCACCGGCGGCACGCCCTTTGTTCCCGAGCCCTTCGACGGGCTCGGTGCGATGACCTCGAACGAGGTGTTCCTGATGGATGAGCTGCCGTCGTCGATCCTGATCGTGGGCGGCGGGTTCATCGCCTGCGAATTCGCCGGCATCCTGCAAGGGCTGGGCGTCGAGGTCACGCAATACTATCGCGGCGCGCAGATTTTGCGCGGGTTCGATGACGATCTGCGCCATCACGTCGCCGCCGAGATGGCGGCGCAGGGCGTGGCCCTTCAGGTCGATACCGACCTGGTGTCGCTGGAGAGGCTTTCGGACGGGCGGTTCGCAGTGACCGACACGCGCGGCGCGCGGCGCGAATTCGACCGCGTCCTGTTCGCCACCGGCCGGCGGCCCAACACCGACAATCTGGGGCTCGAGGAGGCGGGCGTCGCCCTGAGCGAGGGCGGCGCGGTTATCGTCGATGACTGGTCGCAGACCAATGTGCCCTCGGTGTTTGCCGTGGGCGATGTCACCGACCGCATCCAGCTGACCCCGGTCGCGATCCGCGAAGGCCATGCCTTTGCCGATACCGTCTTTGGCGATCGGCCCACCAAGCCCGATCATACCATGGTCGCCAGCGCCGTCTTTACCCGGCCCGAGGCCGCGACCGTCGGCCATACCGAGGCCGAGGCGCGCGCGAACGGTCCGGTGCGGATCTTCATCAGCCGGTTTCGCCCGATGCAGTCGGCCTTTGCCGGACGCGATGCACAGGTTATGATGAAACTGGTCGTGTGTGCCGAAACCGATCGCGTGTTGGGCTGCCACATTGTGGCGCCCGCCGCGGCCGAGATGATCCAGCTGGCCGCCGTGGCCCTGAAAATGGGCGCCACCAAGGCCGATTTCGACCGCACGATGGCCGTGCATCCGACCATGGCCGAGGAGATCGTGCTGATGCGCAAACCCGAGCGCGAAGACGGATGAAACCGGGCGCCACCTTCAAAACGGTGCGACTTCGGTATCCGAGCCGACCGATTTGTCTTGAAACCGGGTGCGATGTGGCCAATTCAGGGCGATGATAGTCAACAAGAAGACCCAACCAAGGAGAGGCCATGTCTGGCAATAGTGGAGGGCCATGGGGCGGCGGCGGTGGCAACCGCGGTTCCGGCAATCGCGGTTCGGGCGGTGGCGGTGGTGATCGCGAACCGGGTAATCAGGGTCCGCAGATCCCCGAGATCGAGAACCTGGTCAACAAGGGCCGACAGCAACTGAAGGTGCTGATGGGCGGGCGCGGCGGCAACGGCTCGGGCGGCGGGCGCGGCGGCTCGGGTGGCCCCGGCATCAGCGGGCGCGGCATTTTGCTGGGCCTTGCGGGCCTTGTGGTGCTGTGGCTGTTCGCATCCTTCTATTCGGTGCGCCCCGAAGAACGCTCGGTCGAGCTGTTGTTCGGCCAGGAATTCCGCACCGGCCAGCCGGGTCTGAACTTCGCCCCCTGGCCCGTGGTGCGCGCCGAGATCGTGCAGGTCACGACCGAACGCGTGACCGAGGTCGGCACCGGGCGGTCGCCGCTGGATACCGGGCTGATGCTGACCCGTGACGAGGCGGTGGTCGATATCGAGTTCCAGGTGGTCTGGAACGTATCCGACCCCGACGATTTCCTGTTCAATCTGGCCGATCCACCGAACACGGTGCGCGCCGTGGCCGAATCGGCGATGCGCGACATCATCGCGCGCTCGAACCTGTCCCCGATCCTCAACCGCGACCGGGGCGTCATCGCCGCCGATCTGCGGCAGGCCGTGCAGGGCACGCTGGACAGCTACGAATCCGGGATCGCCGTGATCCGCGTCAACTTCGACCAGGCCGACCCGCCGGAAGAGGTGATCGACAGCTTCCGCGAAGTGCAGGCCGCACGGCAGGAACGCGACCGTCTCGAACGGCAGGCAGACGCCTATGCCAACCGGGTGCTGGCCGCCGCGCGCGGGGATGCCGCGCAGGTGCAGGAAGAGGCCGAAGCCTATCGCGCCGAGGTGATCAACAACGCCCAGGGCGAGGCCAGCCGATTCGTTGCGGTCTGGCAGGAATACGTCAACGCGCCCGAAGTGACGCGGCGCCGGATGTATCTTGAGACAATGGAAACGGTTCTTGGCGGTATGAACCTGACAATCCTCGACAATGTGATGGGCGAGGACGGGGGCAGCGGCGTGGTGCCGTATCTGCCGCTGGATCAATTGCGCGCACGCAGCGAGGGAGAGGACGAATGAAAAAGCTGACGCTTCTGATTCCCGCGCTGGTCATCGCCGCAGCCATCGGCCTGTCGTCGTTGTTCATCGTCGATGAACGCGAGAACGTGCTGGTCTTGCAATTCGGCCAGATCCGGCAGGTCCGCACCGAACCGGGGCTGGGCGTGCGCATTCCCCTGATCCAGGAGGTCGTGCGGTATGACGCCCGCATCCTGGGACTGCAAACCCAGCCGCTTGAGGTCACGCCGCTGGACGATCGCCGCCTTGTCGTCGATGCCTTTGCGCGCTGGCGGATCAACGAGGTTGAACGCTTCCGCCAGGCCGTCGGAACCGAAGGCGTGCGCGCCGCCCAGATCCGGATCGAGCGGATCCTGAACGCTGCCATCCGCGAGGTGCTGGGTTCGGTGCCCTCGACTGCCGTTCTGTCCGAGAATCGCACATCGCTGATGAACCGGATCCGCGACATCGCACGGCGCGAGGGGCAATCGCTGGGGGTCGATGTCATCGACGTGCGGCTGACCCGCACCGACCTGCCCGAACAGAACCTCGAGGCGACCTATGCCCGGATGCGCGCCGAGCGCGAGCGCGAGGCCGCGGACGAGATCGCCCGCGGGAACGAGGCCGCGCAACGGGTGCGCGCACTGGCCGACCGGACGGTGGTCGAACTGGTGTCCTCGGCTCGGCGCGAGGCCGAGATCATCCGCGGTGAGGCGGATGCCGAACGCAACCGCATCTATGCCGACGCCTTTGGCCGCGACGCCGAGTTCTTTGCCTTCACCCGGTCGCTGACCTCTTACGAGCGGGCGCTGACCGGCGCGAATTCGTCGATGGTACTGAGCCCGGACAGCGAGTTCTTCCAGTTCCTGCGCACCGACGGCATGGACCTGAGCGCGACGCAGACGCTGCAGCCTTCGGGCGAGGGCGCGGATGCGGAAACGGACGAACCCGCCGAATGATGACCCCCTGCGCGCCCGCCCTCCGGCGGGCGCGCCAAATGATCGCCTGACGAATATGTCCGACAATCAACGCGAATCCGGTCAGGCCCCCCTTGTGCTGGAGTCCGGCGAAAGGGTTCTGGCCAGGCTGCGCCCCGATCGTGGCCGGTACTGGCGCGATCACGGCATTCTGGCGCTTCTGGGGATGGGCGGTGCGGGCGTGGTCCTGTGGGCGCTGGGTTCGTCGCATGTCGCCATCGGCGCCCTGGGCGCGGTGCTGGCCCTGGTGGTGCGCGGACTTTACCTGTTCTCCGAACAGATGACGATGGTCTGGGTCGTCACCGACCGGCGGCTGGTTCTGCCCGACGGGCGCATGGTGGCGCTGCCCGAGATCGAGACGATCCGCAAGCTGATGGGCGATCTGCAGCTCATCACCTGCGCGGGCGACAAGCACCTGATCCGGCACCTGGCGGACCCTGACGGGGCGGCGGCCACGATCCGGCAGGCGCGCGAGCGCCGGGTCCGGCGCCTGCGCAACTGAGCGCATCGCGGTCAGCGGCGCCGGTGGCAGGGGGCTGCCGCCCCCTCTTCGCGCTTTGCGCGAATTCACCCCCGCGCGTATTTTTCGGCAAGATGAAGCAAACGGATGCGCGTCATCGGTGGCGCGGCCGCGTGGCCGGCCGTATAAGACGCGCAGAACCGCAGCCATCGGGGCCCGTCATGATGCTTCATTTCCACAATGCCCGCCTGATCGACCCCGAGGCGGGAACCGAGGCGACCGGCACGCTGAATGTCGAGGACGGGCGCATCGTGGCGCGCGACGCACCCGCGCCGGAGGGGGCCACGCGCGTCGATTGCCGCGGGCGGTGCCTTGCGCCGGGGATCGTCGATCTGGGGGTGCAGGTGGGCGAGCCCGGCGCGCGCCACAAGGAAAGCTTTCGGTCGGCCGGGCGGGCGGCGGCGGCCGGGGGCGTGACCACGTTCATCACCCGGCCCGATACCGAACCCGCGATCGACACGCCCGAGTCGCTGGAATTCCTGCGCCGCCGCGCCAGCGCCGAGACGGTGGTGAACATTCGCCACATGGCGGCACTGACGCGCGGGCGCGCGGGCCGCGAAATGGCCGAGATCGGGTTCCTGATGGATGCCGGCGCCGTGGCCTTTACCGATTCCGACCGGGTGGTGCGCGACACCAAGGTCCTGTCGCGCTGCCTGAGCTATGCCCGGTCGCTGGGCGCGCTGATCGTCGGTCATCCGCAGGAGCCGGGCCTGAGCGCGGGCGCGGCGGTCACAAGCGGCAAGTTCGCCAGCCTGCGCGGCCTGCCCGGCGTGTCGCCGATGGCTGAGCGTATGGCCTTCGACCGCGACATGGCGCTGATCGAGATGACGGGCGCGCGCTATCACGCCGACCAGATCACCTGCGCGCGCACGCTGCCGGCGCTGGAGCGCGCCAAGAAGAACGGTCTGGATGTGACCGCCGGCGTGTCGATCCACCATCTGACGCTGAACGAGTTCGATGTGGGCGACTATCGCACCTTTTTTCGCCTGACCCCGCCCCTGCGCACCGAGGATGATCGCCAGGCGGTGGTCGAGGCCGTGGCATCCGGGCTGATCGACGTGATCTGTTCGATGCACACGCCCCAGGACGAGGAATCGAAACGGCTGCCGTTCGAAGAGGCGGCGCCGGGCGCGGTGGGGCTGGAAACCCTGCTGCCGGCGGCGATGCGGCTTTATCACGGCGGGGCGATGAGCCTGGCGCAGCTGTGGCGCGCGCTGGCGCTCAACCCGGCGCGGCGGCTGGGCCTGGAGTGCGGGCGGCTGGCCATCGGCGCGCCAGCCGATCTGGTGCTGTTCGATCCCGACGCGCCCTTCGTTCTGGACCGCTTCGCGCTGCGCTCGAAATCGAAGAACACGCCCTTTGACGGCGCGCGGATGGAGGGTAAGGTGCTGGCGACCTGGGTTGCCGGGCGCCGGGTCCATGACAGGGAGGACGCGCAATGCACGGCATGAGCCCATCTCGGACAACGCACGCTGGAAGGGTGGACTGACATGCTGCCGCCGCTGGAAACCGCGCCGGGTCTGCTGCTGCTGACGCTGGTGCTGGCCTATCTGCTGGGGTCTGTGCCGTTTGGCGTGGTGATCACGCGGGCGCTGGGTCTGGGCGATCTGCGCAGCATCGGTTCGGGCAATATCGGGGCGACAAACGTGTTGCGCACCGGCCATCGTGGCGCCGCGCTGGCGACCTTGCTGCTGGATGCGGGCAAGGGAGGTATCGCGGTCCTGATCGCGCGCGCCCTTCTGGCCGAGGATGCCGCGCAGCTTGCCGCGCTGGCCGCGTTTCTGGGCCATCTGTTCCCGGTCTGGCTGCGATTTCAGGGCGGCAAGGGGGTGGCGACCTTTCTGGGCACGTTGCTGGCCCTGGCCTGGCCGGTGGGCCTGCTGGCCTGTGGGACCTGGGTTGTGGTGGCCGCCATCGGCCGGATTTCCTCGCTGGCGGCATTGCTGGCATCGGCGTCGGTTCTGCTATGGTTGCCGTTGACCGGGCGCAGCGACATGCTGGCCCTTGGCGCGGTGCTGGCGGTTCTGGTCTGGCAGCGGCATGGGGCGAATATCGCCCGCCTGCGCGCCGGGACCGAGCCGCGGATCGGCGCGCGTTCGTGATCCATGCGCCGGCACCTGGCGTTGCACCGCTTCGCCGCGTTCCGGGGCTGGCGGTGCATGGCATATCCCGTGATGCGGCCGGGGCCGGTCAGTAGCTGTAATCGGCATAGATCCGTGTCAGATCGCCCTGCCAGTCGCCATGATAGCGTGACAGAAGCTCGTCTGCCGGGGTTTGCCCGGTTTCGATGCTTTCCTTGAGCGCATTGAGAAAATGGGTCTCATCCGGCAACAGCCCGCCGGCGCCGGGGCAGGCTCGCGCCTTCAGTCCGCCCTCGGCCAGGACAACCACCTCGCGCGCGAGATCGTGCATGTTCACGCCATGGGTCTGCGCTGCCAGCCCGTCGACGCTGGCCGCCACGCGCATGGCCTCGCGTGTTTCCAGGTCCCAGCCCCTGGCCAGATCCCATGCGGCATCGAGCGCGGACTGATCATAGAGCAGCCCGACCCACAGCGCGGGCAGCGCGCAAAGGCGTCGCCACGGGCCGCCGTCGGCGCCGCGCATCTCCATGTATTTCTTGAGCCGGGCCTCGGGAAAGATCGTGGTCAGGTGATCGGCCCAATCCGACAGGGTCGGCACCTCGCCCGGCAGCGCGGGCAGCTTGCCGTCCAGAAAATCGCGGAACGACTGGCCCAGCGCATCCACATAGCGCCCGTCGCGATAGACGAAATACATCGGCACATCGAGCGCGTAATCGACATAGCGGTCGAAGCCGAAACCGTCCTCAAAAACGAAGGGCAGGGTACCGGTGCGCGCGGGGTCGAGATCGCGCCAGATGCGCGAGCGCCAGGATTTGTGTCCGTTCGGCTTGCCCTCGAAAAAGGGCGAATTGGCGAAAAGCGCGGTCGCCACGGGTTGCAGGGCAAGCGCCACGCGCAGCTTTTTGACCATGTCGGCTTCGTCGGAGAAATCCAGATTCACCTGAACGGTGCAGGTGCGATACATCATCTGCTTGCCGTGGGTGCCGACGCGATCCATGTAATCGGTCATCAGGCGGTAGCGCCCCTTGGGCATGACCGGCATGTCCTCGTGCCGCCAGATGGGGGCCGCGCCCAGCCCGATGAAACGCACGCCGATCGTGTCGGCCACGGTCTTGACCTCGTGCAGATGCTGGTTCACCTCGTCGCAGGTCTGGTGGATCGTCTCCAGCGGCGCGCCCGACAGTTCCAATTGCCCACCGGGTTCAAGGCTGACATTGGCGCCGTCCTTGGTCAGACCGATGATGTTGTCCCCCTCGGACACCGGGGTCCAGCCGAACCCGTCGCGCAACCCTTCCAGCACCGCCCTGATCGAGCGCTGCCCGTCATAGGGCAGGGGTTTGAGCGTGTCCTGGCAATAGCCGAATTTCTCATGTTCGGTGCCGATGCGCCAATCGGCGCGCGGCTTGCAGCCTGACGCCAGGAATTCCGTCAATTGATCGCGATGCTCGATCGGCCCGCCGCCGGATTGGGGGATGGACATTGTTCTTGGCTCCGGGCTTGTTCTGTCGTCGGCCAGACCTGTAACGCGGGGCGCGTCAAGTCAAGAGCGCGCGGGACGGTCGCTGCCAGATCGGTTGGTCCGCCTGATAGGGCGCACCCTCGATCCGGCGCAGAAGCTGGGCGATGTCCAGCCCGTCGAGGCTTGCGAAGGCGTCGAACAGGGCCTCGGCGCCGCGTGCAGCGCGCGGGATGGTCAGCACACGTCCGTCACCGGCCCGGATCAGCCAGTCGCGGCCATCGGCACTGAGCGACAGGCGCGCGATCTCGTCCAGCGCGACGACCCCGCCGGTGCGCGGGCCGAAATAGCCGATCTGCCCCTCGACCACCTGAACCACGCCCGGCCCCTCGCCACGCGCCAGAAACCGGGCCCGGCGCAGCCCGACCACGCCAAGCGCCAGCCCGGCCAGCGCAACGAACGCGCCCAGGCCGGGCAGGATGACGCCGGGGCGCAGGATCAGCCAAAGGCCCACGCCGATCAGGGCCAGGCCGATCAGGGCGTCGCGCGCCTCGCGCAGGCGGTGCAGGGCCTCGGGGCGGATCATGGCGCGGGATGCGCCCAGTCGCCCAGCGCCGCCTGCCAGAGCGTGATCGCCGCGACGGCGGCGGTATCGGCGCGCAGGATGCGCGGCCCCAGCCCGATCCGGCGCACGAAGAGCAGGTCTGCCAGCCGCGCGCGCTCACCCGGAGAGAAGCCACCCTCGGGGCCGATCAGGATCGCGGCCGGGGCCGGCATCCCGTCGCGCAGGGGCGTCGGCGGTGGCCCCGGAACCGCCGCTTCGTCGGCCCAATACAGAATCCGGCCCTCGGGCCAGGTATCGAGCATGCGCGCCAGCGGTTGCAGATCGTCCACGGGCGGCACGAAGGTGGCGCCGCATTGTTCGGCGGCTTCGACGGCATGGGCTTGCAGCCGGTCGCGGCGAATGCGTTCGGAATTGGTGTATTCGGTCTGCACCGGGCAGATGCGGGCCACGCCGAGTTCTGCCGCCTTCTCGACGATGAAATCGGTGCGCGCCTTCTTGATCGGCGCAAAACAGAGCCACAGGTCCGGTGGGTTCAGTTGCGGCGCGGTCGGTTCCTCGCATGTCAGGTCGCAGGCGCGCTTGCCCGCGCTGGCGATGCGCGCGCGCCATTCGCCGTCGCGGCCATTGAACAGCGCCACCGCATCGCCGATGCCCTGCCGCATCACGCCGATGAGATAATGCGCCGCGTCCCGTGACAGGGTTACCGGTTGCCCTTGCCCCAATGGCTGCTCTACATAGAGGCGGATCTTGGGGCGGCTGGCGTATGTCATGGAAATGGGCCGGTCAGTCATGAAGGCGACCTTATGACCGGGAACGAACAAAAGCCAGAGGCCGAAACCCCGCGCGACACCGCGCCGGGGGATGCGTCGGCGCCGGCCCAGGACCTGGTCACGCCGCGCACCGATGAAGGCCCTGACGACCGCGACGCGATCGCCGACCGCGTCAGCGGCAGTTGGGTCGATACCCGCGCCCATCCCGATCTTCAGCCCTATCTGCGGCTCAGCCGCCTTGACCGGCCGATCGGCACCTGGCTGCTGCTGCTGCCCTGCTGGTGGGGGGCGTTGCTGGGGGCGCTGGCCGCGCCCGAAACGGCGGGCTGGCTGACGGTATGGATCTTTCTGGCCTGCGCGGTGGGGGCGACGCTGATGCGCGGTGCCGGGTGCACCTGGAACGACATCGCCGATCGCGATATCGACCCGCTGGTGGAACGCACGCGCAACCGGCCGCTGGCGGCGGGGCATGTTACGGTGCGCGAGGCCGCCATATGGCTGGGCATTCAGGCCGCAGCCGCGTTCCTGTTGCTGTTGACCTTCAATGCCGCCGCGATCGCGCTGGGCATCCTTGCCCTGGTCCCGGTGGCGGTCTACCCGTTCGCCAAGCGCTTTACCTGGTGGCCGCAGGTGTTTCTGGGGCTGGCGTTCAACTGGGGCGCGCTTCTGGCCTGGACGGCGCAGACCGGCTCGCTGGGCTGGCCGGCGGTGCTGCTGTACATGGCCGGGATCGCCTGGACCCTGTTTTACGACACCATCTATGCGCATCAGGACCGCGAGGACGACGTGCTGATCGGGGTCAAGTCCACCGCGCGCCTGTTCGGCGAGAACAGCGAGAACTGGTTGCGCGGTTTCCTGGTGGCGGCGGTTCTGCTGATGTCGCTGGCGATCATCTATGCGCTGGCGCCGCTGGCCGACCCGCTGACGATGTCGCTTGCCCTGGCCGGGGCATGGGGGTTCGGCGCGCATCTGAACTGGCAACTGGGCAAGCTGGACATCGACGATGGCGACGTCTGCCTGCGCCTGTTCCGGTCGAACCGGGATGCGGGGCTGATCGTTGTGCTGATTTTCGCCGCCGCGCTTCTGGTCTGATTGCATCGCTCGGGCCAAAGGGCTAGGGCAGGGGCGCTTGGAAAAGGCTGACCATGCAAAGACCTTCGAAACTGACCCTTGCGACATTGGCGGCATTCGTGGTGGCGGCGCTTCTGTCGGCCGTGTTCGCGGTCGCCGCCGCCGGGGTGATCGAACGGACCAACCGGCAGGATCTGGACGCGGCGCTGCGCGCCGAAGGGCTGGACTGGGTCGCCGTGTCGATCGACGGGTTGCAGGTGCAGTTGTCGGGCACCGCGCCCGACGAGGCCGCGCGGATTCGCGCGCTTCAGGTGGCTGGCCGGGTGGTGGATGCCTCGCGCGTGTCGCAATCGTTTGACGTGCGCCGCGCGTCGGTTGATGTCGCCCCCGATTTCCGTATCGAGGCGATGCGCAACAATGACGATCTTTCGGTGATCGGCCTGGTGCCTGCCGATCCCGGCGAGGCCTCGCTGGTGGCCCGGTTGGCGGAGCTGTCCGAAGAGGCGGCGGTGTCGGACATGCTGCAAAGCGCCGAACACCCCGCACCCGCCGGCTGGCAGTCGGTGCTGGATTTCGTGGTGGATGCGCTGGGCATGATGCCGGTGGCGCAGGTGTCCGCAAGCGCTGAACGGATCGAGGTTCATGCCCTTGTGGCCAGCGCCGAGGCGCGTGACGAGTTGCAGGCGCGTTTGCAAGAGCGGGCGCCCGCGGATGCCGAACTGCTGCTGGATCTGGTCGCTCCGCGCCCGGTGATCGCCCCGTTCACGCTGCGATTCGTCATCGACGAGGAGGGCGCGCGATTTGATGCCTGCGCCGCCGGATCCGAGGACGCGCGCGCGCGCATCCTGCGTGCCGCGCGTGCCGCCGGTGCCGGGCCGGCGCTGGATTGCACGATCGCGCTGGGCTCACCGTCGACGCGCTGGGCCGAGGCGGTGGAACTGGCCATTGGCGAGCTGGCCGAACTGGATGCAGGCGTGGTGACATTTTCCGACGGCGATCTGTCGCTGGTCGTGCCGGCCGATGTCTCGCAATCCGCCTTCGATCGGGCGGTCGGGCGGTTGGAGACACGTTTGCCCGACGCGTTCGAGTTGACGGCGGTGCAGGTGGAACCGGACGATTCCGAGGAAACGCCGGATGACTCGCGCCCCGAAGTTCTGGCAACCCTGTCGAGCGAGGGCACGGTGCTGATTGCCGGACGCCTGCCCGACGCGCGCATTCGCGATTCGGTCAGTGCCTTTGCGCGCGCGCGCTTTGGTTCGGATGCCGTGACCGTCGAAACCCGCACCGACCCCGATCTGCCCTCGGGCTGGTCGGTGCGGGTGCTGACCGCGCTTGAGGCTCTGGCCGAACTGCATGAGGGCCGTGTCCGGGTGCGCGAGGACCGGATGGCGCTTTCGGGCGTGTCGGGCAATCCCGAAGCCAACGCACAGGTGTCGGGCATCCTGGCCGAAGGTCTGGGGCAGGGGGCGGTTTATTCGGTTAACGTGCGCTATGACGCGGCGCTGGACCCGGTCGAGCAGGAGCCGACGCCCGAGCGCTGCGAGGCCCGCGTGCAGGACATTCTGGCCGAGAACCGGATCACCTTTCCACCGGGATCGTCGATGCCCGACGATTCGGCGGGCTCGATCCTGGACGAGATTGCCGATGTCTTGCGTGAGTGCGGCACACTGGAGATGGAAGTCTCGGGCCATACCGACAGCCAGGGCCGGGCCGAAGCCAATCTTGCGCTCAGCCAGGCGCGCGCCGAGGCGGTGATCAACGCGCTGATGGCCCGCAGGGTTCTGGTGTCCGGCATGGTCGCGCGCGGTTACGGGTCTGAACAGCCGGTGGCCGACAACGACACCGAAGCCGGGCGCGAGGACAATCGCCGCATCGAGATGGCGCTGATCCGGCCCGAGCCAGATCCACTGCAACGCGACCCCGAACTTGAGGCGCAACTAGTCTTCGACATCCAGGAGCCCGACGACGACACCACCCGCCCGCGCGCGCGCCCCGGCGGCATCGACCCCCCGCCGACCGAGGATGATGCCGAAGCCGGCAGCGACGACGCGGATCGCGAGACCGAGGGCGACACGCAGGCCGACGCGCCGGAAACGGACGAAAGCGGTGCCGACGCCGAGGGCGGGGCAACCGGGACGCAGGTCGAGGCCGACCTGTTGGCCGAACCGGCCGAAGACACGGTGGATGCGCAAGGTGGGGGGACGACGGCAACCGACGCCAGTGCCGGCGACCCCCGTGACTCGGGTGACTCGGGTGACGCCGTTTCGGGTGACGGCGACGAGAGCGTCCCCGCGCCCGACGAGGAGGGGCTTGAGATCAGGGTCAACGACCCTGAGGGCCCCGATGTCCGCCCGCTACCGCGGCCCGACGAGCTGGCGCCCGCCGGCGCGGACGGGCAAGACGCCGGCGAGGAGACGCAAGAGTGATGACGCACAAGGAACGCCAAGCATGAACCGGATCGAATTCATCATCGTCACAGCGATCATCCTGTTCATCGCCTTTGCCCTGGGCTGGTTCGCGCATTGGCTCATTCACCGGTTCAACCGCGTCACCCAGGCCGATCTGGACGAACTTGAACGCATGGCCCAGGCGCTGCACGAGGCCGAGGAAACGCGCGACCAGGCCATCGCCTATCTGCACCACCGCGAAGAGGAACTGGGCCGCGAGCTGACTCAGGTGCAGGCGGAACTGCGCGCCGCCATGGATGGCCTGCGCGAAGCCCGCTACGAGGCCGACCAGCTGCAACGCCAGATGGCCGAACGCCGGGGCGAGTGAACGCCGCGCGGCGCGTGGCGGGCATCACGGCTTTTCTTGGCCGCGCGATTGGTCTAAGCGAGGGCGCGAACGGCCGCCCGCCGGCGGGCCGGCGATTGCATATTCGGGGAAGGCGCGATGAAATTCACTTTGTCCTGGCTCAAGGACCATCTGGAAACCGATGCTTCGCTTGACGCGATCCTGGAGGCGCTGACCGATCTGGGTCTGGAAGTCGAAGAGGTGGACGACCCCGCCGCGCGGCTGGGCGCGTTCCGCATCGCCCGCGTGATCGAGGCCGCCCCGCATCCCGATGCCGACCGCCTGCGCCTGTGCCGTGTGGCGGTCCAGCCCGAACCCGGCGCCCCGGCAGACGAGGTGCAGGTCGTCTGCGGTGCGCCCAATGCGCGGACCGGCATGGTCGGTGTCTTTGCCCCGGTCGGCACGTATATTCCCGGCACCGGGATCGACCTCAAGCCCGGCGTGATCCGCGGTCAGCAATCGAACGGAATGCTGTGTTCCGAGTGCGAACTGGAATTGTCGGACGATCACGACGGCATCATCGAACTGCCGCAGGATGCGCCGCTGGGCGCCCGCTATATCGATTATGCCGGGCTGAACGACCCGATGATCTATGTCAAGATCACCCCCAACCGCCCCGACGCGCTGGGCGTGCGCGGGATCGCCCGCGACCTGGCCGCGCGCGGGATCGGCCGCCTGAAACCGCTGGAGATCGAACCCATTCTCGGCGCCTTCGACAGCCCGCTTGGCGTCGAGATCGCACCCGAACTGAAGGAGAAGGGCTGCCCGCTGTTCATGGGCCGGGTCATTCGCGGGGTCCGGAACGGGCCGTCCCCGGCCTGGTTGCAGCGCCGCCTCAGGGCGATCGGGCTGCGGCCGATCTCGGCGCTGGTCGATGTGACGAATTTTTTCACCATCGCGCTGAACCGACCGCTGCATGTGTTCGACATGGCCAAGGTTAATGGCGATGCGCTGCGCATCCACCCGGCCGAGGGCGGCGAGGAGATCCTGGCGCTGGACGGCAAGGCCTATCGTCTGGACGCGGGCATGATGGCGATTTCCGACCATTCGGGGGTGGAAAGCATCGCCGGGATCATGGGCGGCGAGCATTCGGGCTGCACCGAAGAGACGGTCGACGTGTTCCTGGAATCGGCCTATTGGGACCCGATCACCGTGGCCGCCACGGGCCGCGCGCTCAAAATCAACTCGGATGCGCGCTACCGCTTCGAACGCGGGGTCGATCCGGCCTTTACCGGGCCCGGCCTGGAACTGGCGACCCGGATGATCCTGGATCTGTGCGGCGGCGAGGCCGGGGCGGTGGTGTCGGATGGCGCGGTGCCCGATACCACCCGCGCCTATCGCTTTGACCCGGCGCGCGTGGGCAAGCTGGTCGGCATGGACATCCCCGAATCCGAGCAGCGCGCCACGCTGGCGGCACTGGGCTTTTCGCTGGCGGGCGACATGGCCCAGCCGCCAAGCTGGCGGCCCGATATCCTGGGCGAGGCCGATCTGGTCGAGGAGGTGGCGCGCGTGGCCTCGCTGACCAGGCTCGAGGGCAAGCCGATGGCGCGGGCCACGACCGGCGTGCCAGCGCCGATCCTGACGCCGATGCAACGACGCGAGCGGATGACACGGCGCATGCTGGCCGCGCTGGGATATCATGAATGCGTGACCTACAGCTTCATCGATGCCGAATCGGCGGCGCTGTTCGGCGGCGCGGGGGATTCGGTGCGGCTGGAAAACCCGATTTCCAGCGAGATGACGCATATGCGGCCCGACCTGTTGCCGGGCCTGTTGCAGGCCGCCGCGCGCAACCAGGCGCGGGGCGCGATGGATCTGGCGCTGTTCGAACTGGGGCCGGTCTTCGATGGCGGCGAGCCGGGCGAGCAAGCACTTCACGCCAGCGCGCTGCTGGTCGGGGCACGGGCGCCGCGCGATCCGCATGGCAGCCGCCGCGCGGTCGACCTTTATGATGCCAAGGCCGATGCCGAGGCGGTTCTGGCCGCGGTGGGCGCGCCCGCGCGCGCGCAGATCGACCGTGCGGTTGCGGGCTGGTTTCATCCGGGCCGGGCGGGCCGCCTGACGCTGGGTCCCAAGCGGGTGCTGGCCAGCTATGGCGAGGTGCATCCTCGCGTCCTGCGCGCCTATGGCATCAAGGGCGCGGCGGTGGCGCTGACCCTGCACCCCGAGGCGGTGCCGATGCCGCGCAACGACGCCGCGACGCGGCCCGCGCTGGCGCTGCACGATCTGCAACCGGTCGAGCGCGATTTCGCCTTCGTGCTGGATGCGCGGACCGAGGCGCTGGCCGTGGTCAACGCCGCGCAAGGGGCCGACAAGGCGTTGATCGAAAGCGTGCGCGTGTTCGACGAATTCACCGGCGACAAGGCCGAGGCCCAGATGGGCGCGGGCAAGAAATCGCTGGCGATCACCGTCAGGCTGCAACCGCAGGATCGGACCCTGACCGAGGACCAGATCGAGGCCGTGAGCGCCAAGATCATCGACAAGGTCACGAATGCCACCGGGGGCGCGCTGCGCCGCTGAAACGCCCGTTTTGCCGCCGCAACAAAGCGGACTGCTGCGCAGACGCCGATTTGCCGCTGCGCGGCGGTCGGGGGGCGTTGCCCCCCTCTTCGGCTGCGCCGAATTCACCCCCCAGCGTATTTCACGGCAAGATGAAGGGGCGCGGCGGGCCCGGATCAGTCGCGGAAGCTGCGACTGTCCTTGATCTGGTCCCAGGCCCAGACGACCTCTTGCAGGCGTTCCTCGTCGGCGCGGTTGCCGCCGTTGAGATCGGGGTGAAGATCCTTCACCAGGCTCTTGTATTGGCGGCGGATTTCGGGTCGGGACCAGGTGTCCCTGGCATCGAGGATGTCGAGCGCGCGGCGTTCGGCGGGCGGCAGGCGCCGGGTGGCCGAGGCACCGGGGCGCGCGGCATCGGCGGGCCGGCGCGTGGCCTTGTCGCCAAGCACCTGATAGGGATCGTCGATGCCCAGCCGTTCCCAGCCGCGTTTTTCCCGTGCGCCGCCGCCGAGCGGATTGGTGGCGCGGCCCCAGACGCGTTCGCGTTCCATCGTGCCGAGCATCTCTTCCTCGCTCTGGCCGGCGAAGAAGTTCCACTTGAGGTTGTACTCGCGCACATGTTCCTTGCAGAACCACAGATAATCATCGAGCGCGTCGCGCGAACGCGGCGCCCGGTAGAGGCCGGGTTCGGTGCACCCCGGATGCTCGCACTGGTGCGACGAGGTTTCCACGGCGCCGGACATGCCGCGCCGGCCGCGCGCGCGTTTTTTCTTGTCGGCCGAGGCGCGGATATCGAAATTGAATGGATCGCCCTTCATTACTCGTCCTGAATTGCCTGTCTCTTGACTGCGTCTTTGGTGCGGCTGCCGTTCGCCAGTGTTCGAGCCCCCTTGCGAGCCCCCTTGCGAGTCGGAGGCGAGAGTTTAGTTTGTTCGACGGTCAAATGGAAAGGGCAGAGCGGCGATGACACCACAGAATCGCGTGATCGACGAAATCGAGGCGCGGCTGCGCGCGGCCTTCACGGTCGCGGCGTTGCAAGTCGAGGACGAAAGCGAGCAGCATCGCGGCCATTCCGGCTGGCGCGAGGGCGGCCAGACCCATTTCCACGTCGCGCTGCAATCGCCCGACCTGCAAGGCCTGTCGCGCCTGGAGCGGCATCGCGCGGTGCATGCGGCGCTGGGCGGCGATCTGGTGGCGCGCATCCATGCCTTGCGGCTGACGCTGTCATAGACCGCGCGCCGGTTCAGCCCCGGTCGTTGTCGGAGTCGGGCGCGTCATCCCCGGCCTGGCGGTGGCGCAGGACGGGCTCGGCCCGGTCGGTGGCCGTCGCGCGCAGCGCCGCGCCGGGGCGCAGCACAGGTTCCTGTCGGCTGCCCGAACCCGCGCGCGCGGCGACGAGGCTGAGACGCGGTGCGGGGTCTTCCATCGCGTCGGTTTCGTCGTTCTCATGGGGCGGGGCATAGTCCTCGTCCGTGGTGGCGGGGTCTTCCTCGACGGACAGGTCCGGTTCGTCGTGCCAGCGCCGGAACACCAGCACCGTCTGAAAGCTTTTCGCGGTTCCGGTCAGGCCCTTGCGCTCTTCGCAGGGGAGGGTTTCGGCGCGCAGGAAGTCCCATCCGGTGGCGGACACGTCGTTCAGGGCGACCTCGAGCAGGTGCGCGAAGCGTTCGCCCGTGGTTTTCAGCCCTTTCACCTTGGCGGCGCGCTGGGGTGCGGGAATGACCTTGTATTCGTACATCCTGATCTCGATTGGCGGCTGTCTTGTCGCCTTGTGGGGCATGACGCGCGGTTTTGCAACCCGGGCGCGGCGCGCCTGGCCGTTGCCTGCCGGGTTCCGCCGATGCTATCATGCTTCGATCAAGCCGAGGAGGAATCGACCCTGTGTGCGTGCTGCGGATCTCTATGCAGGCTCTGGCGCTGTGTGCGCTGTCGGTTCCGTTTCTTGCCGCGCCGCAGATGGCGGCGGCGCAGTTGGGCGGGATTGTCACCGGCGAGGATGTCGAACGGGTGGTCGAACTGGCGCGGGCCTATGGCCCGGCCGAGCGCCGCCATGACGATGCCGGGGACGGCCCCTGGATCCGGGCGGAAATGGACGGCGTGGTCTATACGATCTCGTTTCTGAACTGCACCGACGGCGTGGATTGCCGGTCGGTTCAGTTTCGCGCCTGGTGGGAGTCGGAGGGCGCGCACACGATCGCGCAGATGAACCAGTGGAACCGCGACCGCCGTTTCAGCGCGGCCTATCTGGACAGCGACATGAATGCCACGGTGGAATTCGACGTGAATCTGACGGGCGGCGTGACGGCGGTCAATTTCGACGACACGCTGCAATGGTGGGCAACGGTCTTGCGCGAATTCACCGAAGAGGTGATCGATCCTGGCTTTGCCGGGGCGGCAGGCAACGCGCCGGTGTTGCAGAAATAGCGGCGATCGCGCCGCCGCCGTGATCTGAAAAACCATTTTTAATCAATGGCCTAAAAGGCGTTCTTCATGTAGCGCATGGGCCGTCCGCCGTGTCCTGTTGCGCGGCGGCGCGCCGTTGCGCGCGGTTCGAACGCCGGATGTCAACGCTTGCGGCGCATAACCCCTCGCAACGACCGGGGCGCGGTGCCAGGGAGGCGGAGCGGATGTTTGACTTCTTACGAAAAACGACCGGCGCGGCCGAAGCGAAAGCCTCGGCGGTCGGGCCGTTGCTGGCCGGGCCGGTGTCGGGGCGGGCCACCGGCGTCGGGGTGGTGAACCGCGCAAGTTGGACTGCGCGCGATCCGGTCTCGTTGATGCGGGCGGGATTTCTGGGAAACCCGGTCGGGTTTCGCGTGGTGCGGCTGATTTCCGAGGCTGCTGCCGCTTTGCCGCTGGTGTTGCAAGACTGCGAGCGCCGGTTCGATGCGCATCCCGTGATGTCGTTGATCCGGCGGCCGAATCCGGTTCAGGGCAAGGCCGAGTTCCTGGAATCGGTCTATGCGCAGATTCTGCTGGCAGGAAATGCCTATGTCGAGGCGGTGAGTGCCGCGGGGGCCGCGGCCATGCCGGTCGAGTTGCATGTCCTGCGCGCCGATCGCATCCGCGTGGTGCCGGGTCCCGATGGCTGGCCTGCAGCCTATGACTACGCGGTGGGCGGGCGCAAGCATCGGTTTGTGATGGGGGCCGATGCCGAAGCGGCGCCGATCTGCCACATTCGCGCCTATCATCCTGCGGATGATCATTACGGCCTGTCGCCGATGGAGGCCGCCGCCACGGCGATGGATGTGCACAATGCGGCGAGCCGCTGGTCGAAGGCGCTTTTGGACAATGCGGCGCGGCCATCCGGCGCGATCGTGTTCAACGGAACCGACGGCCAGTCGCGGCTGAGCAACGACCAGTTCGAGCGCTTGCAGGCCGAGATGGAGAGCCATCACCAGGGCGCGCGCAATGCCGGGCGGCCGATGCTGCTGGAAGGCGGGCTGGACTGGAAGCCGATGGGCTTTTCGCCCTCGGACATGGAGTTTCACAAGACCAAGGAGGCCGCGGCGCGCGAGATTGCGCTGGCGTTTGGCGTGCCGCCGATGCTGCTGGGAATTCCGGGGGATGCGACCTATGCCAATTACCAGGAGGCCAATCGCGCGTTCTACCGGCTGACCGTCTTGCCGCTGGCGGCGCGGGTAACGGCGGCGCTGGGCCACTGGCTGTCGGCGCATGCCGGCGAGGCGCTGGATTTGAAACCCGATCTGGACCAGGTGCCGGCGCTGGCGACCGAGCGCGACCAGCAGTGGCGGCGTATCGCCGGGGCGGATTTTCTGAGCGATGCCGAAAAACGCCAGCTTCTGGGTTTGCCGCGGTTTCCGGAGACCGAATGAGCGTGCAGCGACGGGCCGCCGGGGGGTCGCGGTTCCTGTATGACAGCTTCGATCTGGCGCAGGAGCGGATCGCGGCGCAGGAGCGCGTGGCCGAGGAGCGCCGGGCAGGCCTTGATTATCGGCTGGGGCGGATCGAGGCGGCGCTGGAGCGGCTGGAACGGCGGCTTTGGCTGACGGTGTATGGCCTTGCTGCGGGGGTTCTGGCGCACGGCGCGCTGGCCCTGATTGCGGCACCGGGCTGAGAGGGAGGCGGGGGCTGCCGCCCCCCGGCCCTGACGGGCCGCCCCCCGCGCGTATTTGGGCAAGATGAAGGGGCAGGGCGCTGCATGGAGGGATCTCGAATGATGGGACTGGAGACCAAGTTTCTGGACGCGGGGCTGCGGGTGTCGGCGGATGCGGCGGTGGAGGGATATGCCTCGGTCTTCGGGCTGCGCGATCGCGGCGGCGATATCGTGATGCCGGGCGCCTATGCGGCCGCGCTGGAGCGGCTGGCGGCGACGGGAGGCCGGGTGCGGATGCTGTGGCAGCATGATCCGGCACAGCCAATCGGAACCTGGGACAGCGTGCACGAGGACGCGCATGGGCTGTTCGTCAAGGGCCGCTTGCTGGACACGGTCGCCAGGGGGCGCGAGGCGGCGGCGTTGATGGCGGCGGGCGCTGTGGACGGGTTGTCGATCGGCTATCGCACGGTGCGGGCCGAAAAGCTTGCTGGTGGCGGACGGCGGTTGCTGGAACTGGATCTGTGGGAGGTGTCGCTGGTGACCTTTCCGATGCTGTCGGCCGCGCGCATCGCGCGCAAGGCGGCCCTGCCGGACGCGCCGACACTGGCCATGCTGACACGCGGGATCGAGGCGGCGCGCGGCGCCTTGCGGGCGTGACGGAAGCGCGCTCGCGCCAACGGGACAATTTTGTGAGGATGGAACAATGAGCAACGAACATTTCGGCAGCGGCAAGGAGAACCCGGTGATGACGGGACCAGATGGCGAGATCGGCCATCTGTCAGCGGCCATCGATGGATTCGTGCGCGAGATCAAGACGTTCCGCGCAGACGTTACCACCAGTCTGAAACAACAGGACGAGCGATTGACCATGATGGACCGCATGTTTTCGACCAGGACCACCCGACCGGCCCTGTCCACCGGCGAGGCGCCCGACGGGCTGCATCTGAAGGCGTTCGACGCCTATCTGCGTTCTGGTGACGATGATGCCCTGCGCGGCCTGGTGCTGGAGGGCAAGGGCATGAACACCGCCGTCAGCGCCGAGGGCGGCTATCTGGTCGATCCGCAGACCAGCGAGCGCATCCAGGGGGTCTTGCTGGGGGCGGCCTCGATCCGGTCGATTGCCAGTGTCGTGCGGGTCGAGGCGGGCAGTTTCGATGTGCTGGTCGATCATGGCGAGATCGGATCGGGCTGGGCCGACGAGACCACCGACACGATCGGCACGGTTGCCCCGGTGATCGATCGCATCTCGATCAAGCTGCATGAATTGTCGGCGATGCCCAAGGCGAGCCAGCGCCTGCTGGAAGATAGCGCCTTTGATGTCGAGGGCTGGCTGGCCGAACGTATCGCCCAGAAATTCGCGCGCGCCGAGGCCGCGGCCTTCATCACCGGCGATGGCGCTGACAAGCCGCGCGGTTTCCTGGATCATGCGATCGAGCCCGATGCCTTGGCCGTCTGGGGCGAGCTGGGCTATATTCCCACGGGCGCGGCCGGCGATTTCGCGGCGATGCACCCGGCAAATGCGATCGTCGATCTGGTCTATGCGCTGGAAGCGGGCTATCGCGCCAATGCGGTGTTCGTGATGAACTCGAAGACCGCCGGCGCTGTGCGCAAGATGAAGGACAACGACGGCCGTTTCCTGTGGTCGGACGGCCTGGCGGCGGGCGAGCCCGCGCGGCTGATGGGCTATCCGGTGCTGATCGCCGAGGATATGCCCGACATCGCGGCCGACGCGCATGCCATTGCCTTTGGCGATTTCGGTGCCGGCTACACGATTGCCGAACGCCCTGACCTGCGGGTGCTGCGCGATCCGTTCAGCGCCAAGCCGCATGTGCTGTTCTATGCCACCAGGCGCGTCGGCGGCGATGTCACCGATTTCAAGGCGATCAAGCTGCTGAAATTCGCGGCGAGCTGAGGAATCCGGCCGGCACCTTGCGGGTGCCGGCCGGAGGTCGGCGCAGGCGCGCATGGCACGAAGCCGCCCTGCATCGTCCGGCTGCTCCTGTTCCTTGCGAGCGGTGCGGGGGCGCCTGCGCCGCATTTGACCCTGCTGTGGAGGAAGGCGAATGGATCTGACGGAAATCACCGCGGTGCCAGAGGCGGTTCTGCCGGTTGCGGCGTTTCGGGGCCACCTGCGGCTGGGCACTGGGTTCGCCGATGACGCCAGCAACGATGCGGCGCTGGCGCAGTATCTGCGCGCCGCGATCGCGGTGGTCGAGGGGCGCACCGGCAAGGCGCTTTTGGCGCGCGGCTTCCGGCTGGTGCTGCCGTGCTGGCGCTGGCCGGATGCGCAGGTCTTGCCGATCGCCCCGGTCGCCGCGGTGGATGCGATCACCGTGCGCGATGCCACCGGCACGGCATCCGAGATTGCGGCCGCGCGCTGGCGACTGGAGCGCGACCGCCACAGGCCCCGGATCGTGGCGACCGGCGCGCTGTTGCCGGCGGTGCCGGCGGGCGGGCAGGTCGAGGTGGCGTTCACCGCCGGTTTCGGCCCGGACTGGTCGGATGTTCCCGACGACCTGGCGCAGGCGGTGTTCCTGCTGGCCGCGCAGTATCACGAGGGGCGCACCGGCGCTGGCGACGAGGTGCCGGTCTCGGTCGCCGCGTTAACGGCCGGCTGGCAACCGATGCGGCTGTCGGCGGGGCGGCAGGCATGAGCCGTTATCGGTTGATGCGCCCCATGACATTGGAAGAGGCGCAGACGATCCCCGATGGCGCGGGCGGATATACGCTGGACTGGCAGATGCTGGGCACCCTTTGGGTCGAGATGCGGCCCGGCGCGGGGCGCGAGCGGCGCGGGGCGATCGCGCCCGAGGGCACGATGCTGTTTCGCATCTTTCTGCGCGCAGCGCCCCAGGGCAGCCATCAGCGCCCGCGCCCCGATCAGCGACTGCGCGAAGGGGCGCGCGTGTTCACGATCCTGGCGGTGAGCGAGGCCGATGCGGCGGGGGCATATCTGATCTGCCATGCCCGCGAGGAGGTTCCGGCATGAGCTATACCAGTGGGGCCGCGCTGCAGGCGGCGGTGTTCGATCTGTTGTCGGGCGATGCAGCGCTTGGCGCGCTGCTCGACGGCGGAATTCACGATGCGCCGGTGCCGGGGACGCCTTCGGGCAGCCATGTGTTTCTGGGGCCAGAGGATGTGATCGACCGGTCCGATGCCTCGGGTCCGGGGTCCGAGCACCGTTTCACGGTGTCGATCGTCAGCGATGCGCCCGGTTTCCGGCGCGCCAAGGAGATCGCGGCGCGGATCGGCGCGATCCTGCCCGAGGCCCCGCTGGCGTTGTCCGAGGGGAGACTGGTCGGGCTGTGGTTTGACCGGGCGCAGGCACGCCGGATCGAGGGCGGCGCGGTGCGCCGGATTGATCTGCGTTTTCGGGCCCGAATCGAGGGCTAGGCGGCGCGGAGTCGCCACAGGTTTCAGACGACAGGAGAAGAGGGCATGGCAGTGCAGAGCGGCAAGGATCTGCTGGTCAAGATGGACATGACCGGTGACGGACAGTTCGAGACCATCGCGGGGCTTCGTGCCACGCGGATCAGCTTCAACGCGGAAACGGTCGATGTGACCAATCTGGACAGTCAGGGCGGCTGGCGCGAGCTGCTGGCCGGGGCGGGGGTAAAAACGGCCGCGATCTCGGGGTCCGGGGTCTTTCGCGATGCCGCGACCGATGAGCGCGCGCGGGCGATCTTCTTCAACGGCGAGATTCCGCAGTTTCAGGTCATCATACCGCATTTCGGAACGGTGGAAGGGCCGTTCCAGATCACCGGTGTCGAATATGCCGGCTCGCACAATGGCGAGGCGAGTTATGAGCTGTCACTGGCCTCGGCCGGGATGCTGGTCTTTGTGCCGATGACCGAAGGAGCTGGCGAGCCGGTCGATTACCTGGGCGATCCCGAGGGGGGCGCATGATGGCCAATCCCTTTGCCGGGGAGGTCGCACTGGTGATCGACGGCGAGCGCCGCGTTCTGAAGTTGACGCTGGGGGCGCTGGCCGAGCTTGAGACCGCGCTGGAGGCCGACAGCCTGTTTGCGCTGGTCGAGCGGTTCGAGAACGGGCGCTTTTCGACCCGCGACGTGCTGGCGCTGATTCTGGCCGGGCTGCGCGGCGGTGGCTGGGCCGGCGCGCCGGTGGATCTGGTCAGCGCCGAGATCGAGGGCGGGCCGGTTGCGGCCGCGCAGGCGGCGGCGCACCTGCTGGGCCGCGCCTTTGCACTGCCTGATGGCGGCGGATGAGCGCGGGGATGCCGGCGCTGGACTGGCCAGGACTGATGCGGGCGGGGCTGCACGGTCTGGGCCTGACCCCGGCCGAATTCTGGGCGCTGACGCCAGTAGAGCTGATGATCATGCTGGGGCGCGAGAACGTCGCCCCGGCCTTTGACCGGGCGCGGTTGGACCGGCTGATGCGGCGCTATCCCGACCGCCCCGATATGGCCAGGAAGAGAGCAAGCGATGACGAGTCTGGACGATCTGAACACGCAACTGGCGCAATTGGAATCCCGGCTGGGCCTGACCACGGACATGATCACGGCCTTCGATTCCGAACTCGGCGCGATGGGGCGCAGCCTGGTCTTTACCGGCCGCGAGGTTGATGCGCTGTCGCGCTCGATGGGGTCGGGGTTGCGGCGCGCGTTCGACGGCGTCGTGTTCGACGGGATGCGGCTGTCGGATGCGATGCGCCAGGTCGGACGCTCGATCAGCGATGCGATCTATGGCACCGCGATGCGCCCCTTTCAGGGCGCGGTCGGCGGGGCGCTGGCCTCGCTGATCGGGGGGGCGCTGCCGGGCATCCTGCCGTTTGCCAATGGCGCGGGCTTCGCCCAGGGGCGGGTGCTGCCCTTTGCACAGGGCGGCGTGGTTTCGGGGCCCACGACCTTTGCGATGCGGGGCGGGCTGGGCCTGATGGGCGAAGCCGGTCCAGAGGCGATCATGCCGTTGGCACGCGGGCCCGACGGGCGGCTGGGCGTGCGCGCGGCGCAGGCCTCGGGGCGGCCGGTTTCGGTGGTGTTCAACATCACGACCCCGGACGTGGCCGGATTTCAGCGCAGCCAGAGCCAGATTGCCGCGCAGATGCGCCGGCTTCTGGCCAGAGGCCATGAGAACGGGTGAGCGAATGGCATTTCACGAAACACGATTTCCCGCCAACCTGAGTTTTGGTTCGCTGGGTGGCCCCGAGCGGCGCACCGAGATCGTCGCGCTGGCCAATGGCCATGAAGAGCGCAACACCCCCTGGGCGCAGTCGCGCCGACGCTATGATGCCGGGCTGGGCCTGCGCTCGCTGGACGATGTCGAACGGCTGATCGCGTTCTTCGAGGCGCGACAGGGCATGTTGCATGGGTTTCGTTGGAAGGATTGGGCCGATTTCAAGTCCTGCCCGGCCTCGCGCGCGGTGTCGGCGCTGGATCAGCCGCTGGGTCGCGGCGACGGCCGGACGCGGGTGTTTCGTCTGATCAAGACCTATCGCTCGGGTGCGAATGCGACCGCCCGTGAGATCGCCAAGCCCGTGGCCGGTACGGTGCGCATCGCGGTGGGTGGCGTGTCGCAGCCCGAGGGCAAGGCGTGGCAGGTCGATACGACCGATGGGCGGATCACCTTTGCCGATCCGCCGGCGGCCGCAGCCGATGTCACGGCCGGGTACGAGTTCGATGTGCCCGTGCGCTTCGACACCGATCTGATCCAGGTGTCGGTCGCCAGCTTTCAGGCAGGCGATGTGCCCAGGGTTCCGGTGGTCGAGGTGCGCCAATGACCGACGTGACCACGACGCGCGCCCGTGCCTGGGCACTGCGACGCGCAGACGGCGCGGTGATGGGCTTTACCGATCATGACCGCGATCTGGAATTCGAAGGTATCGCCTTTCGGGCGCGGACCGGGATGACCGCGCGCGCGCTGGTGCAGGCGACGGGCCTGTCGGTGGACAATACCGAAGCCGCCGGCGCGCTGAGCGATGACGGGCTGAGCGAAGCCGACATCCTGGCCGGGCGCTATGACGGGGCTGCGTTGACGATCTGGGAGGTTGACTGGACCGACCCGGACGCGCGCCGGATCCTGTTTCGCGGAACATTGGGCGAGGTCACCCGCGCAGGCGGCGCCTTTCGGGCCGAGCTGCACGGGCTGAGCGCGCCTTTGGGTCAAGGCGGCGGTCGTGTCTTTGGCGCGGTCTGCCCCGCCGTTCTGGGCGGGGACGGATGCGGCTTTGATACGGGGCAGCCGGGCTTTTCCGTCGAGGCCGACTTGCTGGAGGTGGATGAGGGCGGCGCCGTGCTGGACGTGCCCGCGTTGCCGGCCTTCGAGGCGGGTTGGTTCGATCACGGCACGGCGCGATTTCTGGACGGACCCGCTGCCGGATCGGGCGGGTTCGTCCGGCGCGAGTGGCTTGAGGCGGGTCACCGGCGGCTGGCGCTTTGGGCCGCACCTGCCATGGCGCCCGAGCCGGGCAACCGGCTGCGGCTGGAGGCCGGTTGCGACAAGCGGTTTGAAACCTGCCGCCTGAAGTTCGACAACGTGCTGAATTTTCAGGGCTTTCCACATATCCCCGGCGAGGATTGGTCGCTGGCCGTGCCACGCGGCGATGGCCGTGACGATGGCGGGCGCAGAGAATGAGGCCCGACGATGCCAGCGACCTTGTCGCGCTTGCGCGGGGCTGGATCGGCACGCCCTATCGGCATCAGGCCTCGGTGCGCGGCGCCGGCTGCGACTGCCTTGGCCTGATCCGTGGCCTGTGGCGCGACTGGCACGGGGCCGAGCCCGAGACGCCGCCACCCTATGGTGCCGATTGGTCGGAAACGGGTGCGGGCGAGAGCCTGTGGCAGGCGCTTGAGCGGCACATGCGCCCGGTTCCCGGCCGGGCGCCGTGGCAGGTGGGGCAGGTGTTGCTGTTTCGCATGCGTCAGCGACGCATGGCCAAGCATCTGGGGCTGTTGTCGCGGTTGGGTCCGGACGGGGCAATCGCGGGCGCGGCGTTCATCCATGCGTATGACCGCCACGGCGTGATCGAAAGCCCGTTGGGCCTGCCCTGGGCGCGCCGGATCGTGGCGCGGTTCGAGATGATCTGAGACAAGGGGGGCGGACCATGGCGACGCTGGTATTATCGGCAGTGGGTGCGGCGGTCGGGGCGAATGTCGGCGGCGCCGTTCTGGGGCTGTCGGGCATGGTTCTGGGCCGGGCGGTCGGGGCGACGCTGGGCCGGGTGATCGACCAGCGCCTGTTGGGGCTGGGGTCCGAGGCGGTCGATCACGGGCGCATTGAGCGCCTGCGCGTCACCGGCGCCGGCGAAGGCGTGCCGCTGCCGCGCGTCTGGGGCCGGATGCGCCTGGCGGGGCATGTGATCTGGGCCTCGAATTTTGAGGAAGTGCCCGGACGCTCGCGTCGGACCAAAGGGGGGCTGGGCCCCCGCGTCACCGCGGAGTCGCGCTATACCATCAGCGTGGCCATCGCCCTGTGCGCGGGACGGATCACCGGGCTGGGCCGGATCTGGGCCTATGGCGAGGAGATCCGGCGCGAGGATCTGAACCTGCGAGTCTATCATGGCACCCCTGACCAGCCGGTCGATCCGAAGATCGAGGCGGTGGAGGGCGCAAGCCAGGCACCGGCCTATCGCGGCACGGCCTATGTGGTGATCGAGGATCTGGACCTTGGCCCCTGGGGCAACCGTCTGCCGGGCTTTGCCTTCGAGGTCTTTCGCGCGGCGGAAGGCGCCGATGCCCTGAGCCTGCAATCGGCGGTCCGCGCCGTGGCCTGGATGCCGGGATCGGGCGAATATGCGCTGGCGACCGAGCCGGTTCTGCTGCGCGACGACCCGGCGCCCGAGGATGCGGGCTGGGCCGCGCCGCAAGACGGTGCGGCCGATCTGCCGCCCTTCGACAGCGCCGAAACCATGCGGCAGGCGAACGTGAACACCCCATCCGGCCTGAGCGATTTCCAGACCTCGCTGGATATGCTGACGCAAGAGCTGCCGGCCGTGCGATCGGGCCTGTTGGTGGTGTCGTGGTTCGGCGATGACCTGCGCTGCGGGGTCTGCACGATTCGGCCAAAGGTCGAATATCGCGGGCGCGAGGGGGTCAACCAGCCCTGGCGGGGCAGCGGCCTGAGCCGCGCGCAGGCGCAGGAACTGGCGCGGCTGGACGATGCTCCGGTCTATGGCGGCACGCCGTCGGACGCATCGGTGGTGCAGGCCATTCAGGCGATGGCCGCGGCGGGTCAGAAGGTCGTCTACTATCCCTTCATCCTGATGGACCAGCTTGACGGCAACGGCCGCCCGGACCCCTGGACCGGGCACGCCGATCAGCCGCCGCTGCCGTGGCGCGGGCGCATCACGCTGTCCGTTGCGCCGGGGCGCGTCGGTTCGCCCGACCGCAGCGTCGCGGCCGAGGCCGAGGTGGCGGCGTTCTTCGGCACCGCGCAACCCGCGGATTTCGGGATCGGCGAGGGGACCGTGGACTATGCCGGACCCGACGAATGGAGTTATCGGCGCTTCATCCTGCATCAGGCGGCGCTTTGTGCCGCCGCCGGTGGCGTGGACGCATTCTGCATCGGCTCGGAAATGGTGGGGTTGATGCGCATTCGTGGCGCCGGCGACACCTTTCCCGCCGTGACGGCCATGATCGCGCTTCTGCAGGATGTGCGCGCCGTTCTGGGCCCCGAGACATTGCTGACCTATGCCGCCGACTGGAGCGAGTATTTCGGCTATGACGACGGTGCGGGGAACCGGTATTTCCATCTTGATCCGCTGTGGTCCGACCCGCAGACCGATGTGATCGGGATCGACAATTACATGCCGCTGTCGGATTGGCGCGAGGGCGAGGATCACCGCGACGCCGCCGAGGGCGGGTGGCGGTCGATTCACGATCTGGCCTATCTCAAGGCCAATGTGGCGGGCGGCGAGGGCTTTGACTGGTATTACAGGGACGATCATGCCCGCCGCGTGCAGGATCGCACGCCGATCACCGATGACGCCCATGACGAGCCGTGGATCTGGCGATACAAGGACCTGCGCGGCTGGTGGGAGCATCAGCATTTCGAGCGGCTGGACGGCGTGCGCCAGCCCGAGCCCACCGCCTGGGTGCCGCGCGCCAAGCCGATATGGTTCACCGAACTGGGCTGCGCCGCGATCGACAAGGGCACCAACCAGCCCAACAAGTTCCTGGACCCGAAATCGTCGGAATCCTCGCTGCCGTATTTTTCGAACGGGCATCGCGATGATCTGATCCAGTTGCAGTATCTGCGCGCGATGGCCGGATACTGGACCGATCCGGCGAACAACCCGCGCTCGGATCTCTATGACGGGCGCATGGTCGACTGGGATCGGGCGCATGTCTGGGCCTGGGACTCGCGCCCGTTTCCATGGTTTCCGGCCAATCGCGCGCTGTGGTCCGATGGGGCCAATTGGCTGCGCGGTCACTGGATCACGGGGCGATCGATGCATCAGCCTTTGGCATCGGTGGTGGCCGAGATCTGCGACGAGGCCGGTGTTCAGGCCCATGACGTGAGCGGGTTGCACGGCCTGGTGCGCGGCTATGCCGTCGCCTCGACCGAGCCGGGGCGCGCGGCGTTGCAGCCCTTGATGCTGGCCTATGGATTCGAAGCGCTGGAGCGCGACGGGCGGCTGATCTTTCGCATGCGCGACGGCCGCGCCGGTGCCGAGCTTTCGCAGGAGGTTTTGGTTGCGCGCGAGGGCGGCGATCTGGAGCTGACGCGCGGCCCCGAGCCCGAGGCGGTGGGCCGGGTGCGCCTGAACCACATCGAGGCCGAGGGCGATTTCGAGATCCGCGCCACCGAGGCGGTTTTCCCCGATGCCCCGGCCGGGGCCGTTGCGCAAAGCGAGCTGCCGCTCTTGATGACGCGAGGCGAGGCGCGCAACACCGTCAAACGCTGGATGGCCGAGGCGCGGGTCGCGCGCGATGTCGCCCGTTTCAGCGTGGCCCCGTCGTCGCCCCTGGGGGTGGGCGACGTGCTGACGCTCATGCATGGCGGCAAGCGCGCGCAGTATCGGATCGACCGGGCCGAACTGACCGGCGCGCGCGAAATCGAGGCGGTGCGGATCGAACCCGGCGTCTATCGCGGTGGCGATCCGGCCGACGATGCGCTGGCGGCGCGGCGGTTCGAGGCACCGGTGCCGGTCACGCCGCTGTTTCTGGACCTGCCCTTGATGCGCGGCGACGAGGTTGCGCATGCCCCCCATCTGGCGGTGGCCGCGCGGCCCTGGCCGGGGGTGGTGACGGTTCATGACGCGCCGCTGGACGGCGGGGACTTCGCGCTGAACGCGACGATCCGGTCGCAGGCCGCGATCGGGCGGGCGGTCACGCCGCTGCCGCAGGCGCGCGCCGGGTTGTGGATGCGCGGCGCAGGCGTCGAGGTGGCCATGCCGCGCTGGGTCGATCTGGCCTCGGCGCCAGAAGGCGCGGTCCTGGCGGGGGCGAACCTGATGGCCATCGGCAGCGGCGCGGACTGGGAGCTGTTCCAGTTCGCGCAGGCCGAGCTGCTGGCGCCGGGGCGCTGGCGCCTGTCGCGGCTGCTGCGCGGGCAGTTCGGCACCGAGCCCTTGATGCCGCCCGCCTGGGCGCCCGGCGCGGTGGTCGTGCGCATCGACCCGGCTTTGGCGCAGATTGATCTGCCGCTGGCGCTGCGCAGTCTGGCGCGCCGCTACCGGATCGGGCCTGCCGCATATCCGCTGGACGATCCGATCCAGGTTGATCGGGTCGAGGCCTTTCGCGGCATCGGCCTGCGCCCCTATGCGCCGGTTCATCTGCGTGCCGATTGGGCGGACGGCGGCGATCTGGCGATCCGATGGATCCGCCGGACCCGGCTGGGCGGCGATGACTGGTCGGCTGACGAGGTTCCCGTGGCCGAGGAGAGCGAGCGCTATCTGTTGCGCGTCAGCAGCGGCGGGGCGGTGCTGCGTGAGGAGCGGCTGGAGGCACCGCACTGGGTCTACACGGCCGGAATGCGGCAGGCCGACGGGGCAGGAGCGGCGTTCGAGATCGCGGTGGCGCAGGTATCCGCTGTATTCGGGCCGGGATTGTTCGCCCAACGCAGCGTGACGGAATGAGGCGCGCGAATTGAGGGCGGTGGGTCTGGGCGATGTGTCGGCGGCGGCGCGGGCGCTGATGGCGGTGCCCGAGCCCGCGCGCCCGGCGCTGATGCGTCGTTTGCTGGACGAGGCCGCGCAGGCAGACCGGTATCGCCTGCGGCGGGGACGGGCGCATCCGGTGCTGGGCAATGGAACGCTGATGGCGCGGGCGCTGGCGTGTCCGCTGGCCGATGTCGCGGGGCCGGGCGACCCGGCCTATCTGGCGGCACTGGCGCAGGTGATCGAGGCGGTGCTGGACAGGCGTTGCGCCACAGCGGAAACGGCGCGCCGGTGACGCGAAATGCGGGCTGGAAATGGCGCGTCGTTCGATTATGTTCAGAGAACAAGGAACTGCTCAGGAAGGGCGCGCCATGCCCGAACGCAAGCCGAAAGTCGCCGCACTTGATCCCGTCTGGGCGCGCATCTGCGACGAGGCCCGTCAGGCCGTTCTTGACGAGCCGTTGCTGGGCGGGGTGATGCACAACAACCTGCTGCATCATTCGACGCTGGAACGCGCGCTTGCGTTTCGCTTTGCGGTCAAGCTGGCCTCGGCCGAGATCAGCGAACAGATCCTGCGCGAGATCGCCGAAGAGGCCTATGGCGCCGATCCCTGGTTGGGCGAGGCGGCGCGCGCGGACCTGGTCGCGGTGCATGAACGTGACCCGGCCTGCCATCGCTTCGTGCAGCCGGTTCTGTATTTCAAGGGGTATCAGGCGGTGCAGGCCTACCGGGTCGGGCATTGGCTGTGGAACAGCGGTCGCACCGACATGGCGGCGTTCATCCAGATGCGCGTGTCCGAGGTGTTCGGGGTCGATATCCACCCTGCCGCGCGGATCGGCAAGGGCATCATGATCGACCATGCGCATTCGATCGTGATCGGCGAGACCGCGGTCGTCGGCGACAACGTCTCGATGCTGCATTCGGTGACGCTGGGCGGCACCGGCAAGCAGGACGGCGACCGCCACCCCAAGATCGGCGATGGCGTTCTGATCGGAGCGGGGGCCAAGGTTCTGGGCAACATCCGGGTCGGCTGCTGCTCGCGCATCGCCGCGGGGTCGGTGGTGCTGTCCGAGGTGCCGCCGCGCGCCACGGTCGCGGGCGTGCCCGCGCGGATCGTGGGCGAAGCCGGATGCGAGCATCCGTCGCTGTCGATGGACCACCGCCTGAGCGAGTGAGCCCCGCGCTGCGCGTTGCGCGCGCCGTGGCTCATTCATCCGGTATCGCCGCCGCAATGGCGCGAAAGGCCGCGATGCTTTCCTGATCGTTGTCGTCGAAGTTCGGGTCCGCGCTGGTCTTGACGATGATCGTGTCGCGCGCCGGATCGACATGGATGTATTGCCCCCAGACGCCGATGGCGAGGAAATCGCCCTGCGGCTCTTCGGGGATCCACCATTTGTAGCCATAGCCCAGCGACCAGAACGAGTTCGGGTTGTCGCCGGGTTGCAGATGTTCGGCGGTCGGTGCGACCGATGCCGCGACCCAGTCGGCCGGAACGATCTGCCGCCCCTCGCGGGCACCGTCTTGCAGATAAAGCCGCCCAAAGCGCGCATAGTCGCGCAAGGTCGCGTTCAGGCAGCACAGCCCGAATTCGCGGCCCGTGCGGTCGGTGCTCCAGCTGGCGTCGGCCTGCGCCCCCATCGGACCCCAGATCCTGCTGGCAAGGTAGTCGGCCACCCGCATTCCGGTCGCGGCTTCCAGCACCAGGCCCAACGCCATCGAATCGGCGCTGATGTAATCGTTGTAGGTTCCCGGCTCGCGCACCCGCTCCAGCCCGGCAAGCGTCTCGTCGACCGGGATGCCCATCGCCATGGCGCGGATGAACAGCATGTTGATGTCGGACAGCGGGTTGTCGTAATCCTCGTCAAAGGCGACGCCGGAAGACATGGTCAGCGCATCCTCGATCGGCACATCGCCGTAACCTGAGCCTGCCAGCGCCGGCACATAGGCGCCGATCGGATCGCGGATGTCGTCAATGTGCCCTTCCTCAAGCGCAATCCCGATCAGCGCCGACAGGACGGATTTCGCCATCGACCATGAGGTGAAGAGCGAGGAATCGCTGGCCCCCTGGCGATATTGCTCATGCGTGATCGCGCCGTTGCGAACCACCAGAAGGCCGGTGGTCTGGGTCCGGTCGAGAAAGGCGTCGAGGCTGCGCTGCGCGCCCTCGAACGTGTAGTGCTCGGGCAGGGACGCCGGGGCGCTGTCAAAGGCCCAGACATCGCCGTCGCGCGGCACCGGGCGGGCCGGAAAGACGCGCGCCATGTTGCGGAAATTTTCGACCCGGTGGCTTTCTGAAAACAGCGTGATCCCGGCCCAGTAGGGGCTTTGCCGCAACCAGAGGAAACCGGCGAGGATCAGCAGGGCAAGCGTGGCAAGCGTCCACAGGGCGAGACGTGTCAGGCGGTGTGCGCGCATTTTCGTTCTCCTTGGCGATTCAGGTGGGGCGGGGGCCGCCGCGCATCACGCGGGCGGTCCACCAGACGATCACGGGCGTGATCAGGACAGTCGGACCCAGCCAGACCAAGAGATCGGGCAAAAACCCCAGGTTGACGACGCCGGCGGCAGTGATCGTGGCGATCGTTCCGCCCAGCATGCGGCCCAGGTGCCGCGCGATCCGGGCCTTGCCGGTGATCGGGGCGCGCGTCCAGTCGCGCCAGTCGGCCAGCGCCATGGTCAGACCGATCGAGCCGAAGGCCAGCACGATCACGGCTTGCGAGGTCGCGCCGCCCAGGATGCCGACCAGTCCCCAGCCCAGCATTCCCAGCCCGGCCAGCGCCATGACCGCGCCGGCGGCGTGGTCGGGCCAGCGCGGGCGGCCATCGCGGACCATGGCTGCCCGCCATCCGGTAAACACCAGAAACAGGCTGAACAGCCCGACCGCGAACAGGAAGGCATCGGGATGGATGATGGCCAGCACCAGCGCGGTTGTCCCGGTGATCAGCATGGCAAGGGCATAGGCATTCCCCGAGCGCCGGTGCATCCGGCCGCCCTTGGTGCTGGCAATGGCCACCCCGGCCGCGGCCAGCGCGGCGACACCGGCGAGAATGTGAAGAAACAGAAGGATCTGGGTCATCGAACGAGCCCCTTTTTCAGACGCAAGTGCGCGGTTGGACGTGGGATGCTCTTGGCCTAGCGGCCGGGGGCGGGGCCGGGCCATCGCGGTTGCGCAAACCGCTTGGGAAATGCGTGAACGGCGTGCTAGGTGACATTCACGATGCGCGAACGGATTGTCCCCTGGTTTCCCGACCTGGCCCTGCGACTTGGCCCGCCGCTTGGTGTCGGCGCGGTTCTCGGGCTGATCGGGCCTTTCGGCACGTTCGATCTGTTGTCGGCGGGTCCACGTCTGGCCTATTGGCTGGCCGTGGTCTCGGCCAACTGGCTGCTGGCGGATGCCGTCCTTCGGCGGGTGGATGCCCTGACGCACGGGCGTCTGGCGATGCCACGGTTGTTCGTGCCCCTTGCGGGGGCGCTGGTGGCGGCGGTTCCGGCGACGGGGATCGTCGCGATCGCCAATGGCGTCTCGGGTATCGGCTGGCCGGGCAATGTGCCGGTCCTGTTCGGGCAGGTGCTGCTGCTGCTGGCCGCGATCGCGCTGCCGGTCTATGCATGGGAGGAGATGCGCGACGCCGCAGCGTCGCCCCCCGACCATGGGCCGGGGGATGCCGGCGCGACCGTGCCGGCCGGGGCCGACGCGGGCAGGCCGGGTGGCGGGCCCGGCGATCCGGGCCAGAGCCTGTTCGCCGCGCGGCTATCCGTGCCGCTGGAGAGACCCTTGCTGTGCCTTGAGATGCAGGATCATTACCTTGTCGTCCATCACGGCGGCAAGGCGACGATGATCCTGTGCCGGATGGATGATGCCGCGCGCGAACTCGACGGGCTGGGCCACCGCGTTCATCGGTCGTGGTGGGTGGCCGCGGGCGTGGTGGCCGGGGTCGTGCGCGAGGGTCAGCGCGTATCGCTGGAACTCACGGATGGGCGGCGCGTGCCGGTCGGCCGTTCGTACCGGCCGGCGCTGAAAGACGCAGGCTGGCTCTGATCGCGCGGCGCGCGGCGGCCTCAGCCCAGGGCGGTTGCCTGGAACCGCTGCGACATCAGCATCCCATGCATGAGGGCGGCACGCGGTGCGATGGTCGAGACCAGGATATGTTCGTGCACGGCATGCGCGCCGGCCCCGCTGCACCCCATACCGTCCAGCACGGGGCGCCCCAGCGCGGCGGCGAAATTGCCATCCGACACGCCGCCGCGCGAGGTTTCGGCGATCGGCAGGTCCAGGTGCCCGGCCAGCGCTGCCGTCGCCGCGTAAAGGCGCGCAACCGCGTCCGAGCGCGCGAACGGCGGGCGGTTCATGCCGCCGCTGACCGTCAGGCGAATATCGTCGCCGATGGGCTGGCGGGCAAGCATCTCGCGCACCAGGCGCTCGCCGGTGGCGATGTCGTCAACGCGCATGTCGATCTCGATCCGGGCCAGATCGGGCACCACGTTCGCGCGCGTTCCGCCCTCGACGACGCCGACATTGAATGTGGCCGAGGTCTCGGTCTCGTTCATGGCCTCCATCTGCATGATATGGCGGGCGATTTCGTGGATGGCGCTGCGCCCGTCGGTGCGGTTGCCGCCGGCATGCGATGAGACCCCATGCGCGGTCAGGGTGAACCGGGCCCAGCCCTTGCGCGCGGTGATCACCGTGCCCGGCGCCTCGAACGAGGGTTCGGGCACCAGCACGAAGGCGGCATCGGCCGACAGTTCCTCGATCGTTTCGCGCGATACGGGGCTGCCGATTTCCTCGTCGCCGTTGAGAAAGACGCGGATCGGGCGCGGTGGCACCAGGCCCTTCGCGGCGATGTGGCGCAAGGTGTTGGTGGCCAGATACGAGCCTGCCTTCATGTCAAAGATGCCCGGCCCGTGCAGCCGGTCGCCATCGCGGCGCACGGGGCGTTCGGCCAAGGTGCCGGTGTCCCAGACCGTATCGACATGCCCCATCAGAAGGGCGGGCTGGCCGGTGCAGCCCCGCGGGGCATAGTCGATCACCAGTTGGCCCCCGCAGCCGTCACGGGCGGGAATGCGGCGCAGGCTGACCGGCAGGCCGTCAAAACTGGCTTCGACGTCATCCAGCAGCCGGTCGATCAGGTCGGGGCGGTCCGAAGGGGTTTCCATCTCGACCCAGCGGACGATCCCGGCGGCAAGCGCGTCGGTGTCGAAATCCGCAGCGCGGGGCAGGTCGGTCTCGAATTGATCTGTCATGGCGAACCCTTCCGTATCGGACGACCCCGTTGCGGCGCATGGTGCGCGCGGGGTTGGGTGTTACAGTTCATAAAGGCGCTGTGCGGCCTCGGCCGAGATCAGCCCATCCTCGAGATCGCGGCGCACCGCCGCGCGGTCGCGATCGGCGGGCGGGCCCCAGCCCCCGCCGCCGGGCAGGCGGATCTCGACCAGATCGCCCTTGCGCAGCGCAAAGGTGCTGGTCGCGCCCAGCTCGATCACCGCGCCGTCGCGTTCGACGAACAGCGCGGCGGGAATGCCGTCGCGCCCACCCTCGCGCCCGCGCGGGGCCAGGCGAAAGCGGTCGGAATAGAGGCTCAGGGTCACATCGTCCCTGAGGATGCGAAACCGCCGGAAAATGCCCTGTCCGCCGTTAAACTGCCCCTCGCCCCAGGAATCGGTGATCAGGCCGAAGCCCTCGATGCGCACATGGGCATTGAGCTGTTCGATCGCCTCGGTCGGGGTCAGGCGGCACGATGACAGCACATGGTCGGTGGCGTGGATCGCGTCATAGCCCTTGGCCGCGCCCCATCCGCCGCCCAGAACATCAAGATGGATCGCGGTGCCGCCCTCGGGCGGGCTATGCGCCAGAAAGAAGCCGGTGGTCGAATTCGCCCCTTCGGCGGGCACGCGGTCCGGCAACACCTTTGCCAGCGCGTCATGCACCGCATCCAGCACCCGGCACGAGGCCGTCGCGCGGGCACGCACCGGCGCGCCGGGCCGGGGGTTGAGCAGGCAGCCCACCGGAAACACCAGATCGAGCGGGCGGTTGCAGCCGTCGTTTGCCGGCATTTCCGTGTCGGCCAGAATGCTGCGAAGCGCAGTCACCGCCCCCGCCACGCTGCTGGCCAGGGGCGAGTTGAACATGGTGCGCAGCTGCGCATCGGTGCCGGTAAAATCCATCGTGACCGCATCGTCCCGGATCGTGACGGTGCAGGCGATGCGCACCGGCGCGCCGCCATCGCCAAGCCCGTCGCCATCGAGAAAGGCCTCGCCCGTCCATGACCCGTCAGGCAGATCGGCAATCGCTGCGCGCATCCGCCTTTCGGAATAGTCCAGCGTCTCGTTCATGGCCGCGCGCAGGGTTTGCGCGCCATAGCGGTCGGCGAGTTCGCGGATGCGCCGCGTGCCGACCAGATTCGCGGCGAATTGCGCATCCATGTCGCCCATGCCGATCTGTGGCGTGCGGATATTGGCAAAGATCAGCCGCTCGACCATGCCGCCGTGCCAGTCGCGGTCGATGTCCAGCAACAGCGGCGGAATGATCAATCCTTCCTGGATCAGTTCGCGCGCGGCTGTGTTCACGCCCGCCGATCCGCCGCCGATATCCAGATGATGCGCGGTGCTGCCGCTCCAGCCCAGCAGCGCGCCCTCGTGAAAGATCGGTGTGAACAGGATGATGTCGTTCAGGTGCTGACCGCCGCTATAGGGGTCGTTCATCAGGATGAAGCTGCGCGGCCCGACCGTGCCCAGGTCAAGCTGTTCGGCCGCCGCGGCGAAGGAGGCGCTGAGCGCGGCGGTCTGCATCGGGATCATGTCGGCCTGGGCGACGACACGGCCCTGCGCGTCCAGAAGCGCGGTCGAGCAATCGCGCGCCTCGCGCACCACGGCCGAGAAGGCCGAACGGATCAGGTTCGCGGCCATCTCGTCGGAGATGGCCTGCAAGGCCCGTGCCAGGATCGCGAACAGGGTTGCATCGGCCATCACGCGATCCTTTTCAGCATCAGGTCGCCGCTGGGCAGGCATTCGGCCTGCCATTGCGGGGGTATGACGGTTGTCGATGTGGGCTCGGTCAGAACGGCCGGACCCTTGAGCCGTGCACCGGGTGCCAGGCCAGCCCGATCGATGGCGCGCGCCTCAAGCTTTTGGCCGGCAATCGACAGCGTGACGGTCTCGGCCGTGGCCGCGGACCCGTCCGGCAGGGGTGTGGTCAGTTGCGCCGCAGTGGGCGCGACAAGGCGCAGGCGATACGAGACGACCTCGACGCCAAGGCCCGCGCGGGCATAGCCGTAGCGGGTGCGGTGCTCATCTTCGAACAGCCGGCGCAGCGCGGCGTCGGACAGCGGCTGGCCGTCGGTCCAGATCGTCAGTTCGAATGCCTGCCCGGCATAACGCATGTCCAGCCCGATCCGGCTTTCGCAGTCCTCGGGTGCGACGCCGTTGCGGGTCGCCAGCTCGCGCGCCGTCGCGGCAAAGGCGTCGCAGCGTTCGCCGTCCAGGCTGTGGGCGTCCAGCGGGTGCGGGTCGCTTTGCGCCAGGTCGATCAGGGTGTCGGCGATCAGCAGGCCGAAGGCGCTGACCAGGCCGGGCGACCAGGGCACCAGAACCGCGCCGATGTCCAGCTCATCGGCGACCATCGCGGCATGGATCGGCCCGCCGCCGCCATAGGCGACCAGCGTATAGTCGCGCGGGTCGATCCCGCGCCCGGTCGAGACCAGCCTGACCGCCGCCGCCATGTTGCTGTTGATCAGCCGCAAGACCGAATCGGCGGCGCGATGCGGGTCGCCATCCGGGTCGAGCGTTGCCAGCGTCGCCGAGGCCGCGTCATGCGACAGGGCCATCCGCCCCGAAAAGAACTGCGTGGGCCGCAAGAGGCCGGCGACGACCTGGGCATCCGTGACCGTGGGCCGGTCGCCGCCGCGCCCGTAACAGGCCGGCCCCGGACGCGCCCCGGCGCTTTCAGGTCCGACGCCCAGAAACCCGCCCGGATCGATCTGGGCGATGCTGCCGCCGCCCGCGCCGATCGTGGCCATGTCGATGGATGCCGTGCGGATCGGCAGACCGTCCATCGCCAGTTCCGGCACCGTTGCGGGGACGCGGCCGGGCGCGATGGCGACATCGGTGCTGGTGCCGCCCATGTCCAGCGTGATGACATCGTCGATGCCGTTGCGCGCGGCAAACCACATCGCCGCGCGCACGCCCGCCGCCGGCCCCGACATCAGCATCCGCACCGCGTTGTCGCCCGCGGCGTCGGCCGGCATGACGCCGCCGTTCGATTGCATGATGCTCAGGACGCCGCCGAAGCCGCGTTCGCGCAGCCCCTCGGCCAGTCGTCCGACATAGCGGTCAACCACCGGCCCGACAAAGGCATTCACGACGGTCGTCACCGTGCGCTCGTATTCGCGGAACTCGGGCGACACCTCATGGCTCAGCGTCAGGCTGACATGCGGCGCGCGTGCGCGGATCATGCGGGCAAGCGCCTGTTCGTGCACGGGGTTGCGATAGGCATGGATCAGGCAGATCGCGATGGCCTCGACGCCCTGCGCCAAAAGCGCCTCGACGGCGTGCCATGCCGCGTCCAGATCCAGCGGTTCGATGACCGCGCCGTCGGGCCCGATGCGCTCGGGCACCTCGCGGATCAACTGCCGCCGGATGGCGGGGGGTGGGCGGCGATACTGCATGTCGTAGATGCCGTGATCGCGGTCGGCGCGGCCGAGGATGGCGACATCGCGAAACCCGCGCGTCGTCAGAAGGCCGGTTGCAGCCCCCTTGCGCATGATCAAGGCGTTGGTCGCGATGGTCGAGCCGTGGCGCACGCCCGCGACCTGGGCCAGCGGCACTCCTTCGTCGGCCAGAACCGACAGCACCGCCGCCTCGATCGCCTCGGGGGTCGAGGGGGTCTTGCCGGTGCGCAGCGTGCCCTTGGCATCGTGCCAGACCAGATCGGTGAAGGTGCCGCCGATCTCGACGCCGACCCGCAGATCGGCGTGATCGGGCGGTGATTTCTGTTTCATCCTCGATTTCCAACAATGCGCGCGGCCGGCGCCGGGCGCCCGCCTGTCAGGATGCCGGGATCAGTGCCCGGCCTCTTCCAGCGGCTCGCCCAGATAGGCTGCGATGACCTTGGGATCGGCGACGATCTCTTGCGGCGAGCCCTCGGCGATCTTCTTGCCCGCGTCGATCACGATGATCCGGTCGCAGATGCTGGTCACGGCCTTCATGTCGTGTTCGACCAGCCAGACGGTGACGCCATGCTCGCGCACCTTGCGCAGGCATTCGACCATCTCGCGGGTTTCGACCGGGTTCAGCCCGGCGCAGGGCTCGTCGGCCAGCAAGAGCGTGGGGCGCGTGGCAAAGGCGCGCGCGACTTCCAGCTTGCGCAGGGCGCCCACGGTCAGCCCCTCGGCGGTGCGATCGGCCAGATCCTGCAAGCCGACGGTTGCCAGCGCCTGTTCGACCGTGTCCTCGGACGCCGCGCGGCTGGCGTCGCCGAACATCGCGCCGACGCGGATATTCTCGCGCACGGTCAGCGCCGGAAACGGTTTCGAGATCTGGAAGGCGCGCGCGATGCCCGCCTGATTGCGCCGATAGGTCGGCAGGGGTGACAGATCCTGGTCCTTGAACCGGATCTCGCCCGCGGTCAGCGGGTAATAGCCGGTGATGAGGTTGAAAAGCGTGGATTTTCCGGCGCCGTTGGGGCCGATCAGCCCGAAGATCGAGCCTTCGGGGATGTCGAAATCCACGTCCTGGATCGCCTTGAGCCCGCGAAAGGATTTCGACACCCCGCGCCCCGAGAGGATGATCTGGCTCATCGTGCAGCCTCCGCCCTGGTTGTGTTTGCCTGATCGGACGACTTGCGGCGCAGCGAGTTGAACGCGCCGATGACACCGCCCGGCATCAGCAGGATGATGGTTACGACGATCGCGCCCGTGATCAGCAGGTGCATGTCCAGAAAGCGCGACAGCAGAACCTGGGTGATGAACAGCATGATCGCGGTGCCGATGATCGGACCATAAAGGGTGCCGATGCCGCCGATCAGGCAGAACACGATCATGTTGAGCGAGAAATCGAGCCGGAACACGGTATAGGTGGTAAGATATCCGACGCTGTAGCCATAGACCGCGCCCAGCATCCCGACCAGCGTTGCCGACAGCACGAAGGCCATGATCTTGTAGCGTTCGGTGGCCACGCCCAGCATCATGGCGGTGTCCTCGTCCTCGCGGATGGCGAACAGCGCATAGCCAAAGCGCGCGTTGCGCACGGCAACCGAGATCAGGAACCCCAGCAGCAGCAGTGCCCCGAAGATGTAGTAATAGAAGACCTCGGGCCGCATTCCGGCCGGAACCGGCGATTGCAGGAAGACCCCGGTGCCGCCCTGAAACCAGCGCACGTTGTTGACCAACTCACCCACCACCTGGCTGACGCCCAGCATGGCGATGGCGAAATAGATGCCGCGCAACCGCAGGATCGGATAGGCGATGATGGCGGCGAACACCCCGCAGATCAGCCCGGCGGCCAGAACCGGCACCACCATCGACCACGGCCCGCTGCCGAACGGGCCCAACTGGGCCACCAGATGCGCCGCGCTGAACGCGCCCATGCCGATGAAGGCGGCATGGCCAAAGCTCCAGTAGCCGGAAAACCCGCCAAGGATGTTCCAGGCGACGGCCAGTGCCGCGGAAAAGAAGAACAACTGGATCACGCGCGTGAAGAACGGCCCCATCCACAGCGGCAGCAGGGCCGCGACGAGAACCAGAAGGACGGTGATCGCGATAGCGGTCGTGCGGGAGCTCATCGTGTTTCTCCAAACGCATTGCCCAGCAGCCCGTTAGGCCGCACCAAAAGCATCAGAACCAGAACCAGGAACATCGCCGCCTGCGTCAGGGCCGGGCCGATGAACTGCGCGGTATAGGCGTTGATCAGTCCCAGCAGCAGGCCGCCCACCAGCGCCCCCGCCGGGCTTCCGATCCCGCCCAGGACGACGACGATGAAGGCGTTGAGCGTCCATGCCACCTCGCTTGCCGCGGCGAAGGGTTGCACGATCCCGATGATCGCACCCGACGCGGCGGCCATGGCCGCACCCGAGGCAAAGGTCAGCCCGTGCAGGTTGCGCACGTTCAGCCCGCACAAGGACGCCGCAAGCGGCTGTTGCGCGGTGGCGCGGATGGCGCGGCCGAAATGCGTCTTGTTCAAGATCACGGCCAGCGCGATCAGCAGGAACAGGCTGGCGGCCAGCCCGACCACGCGGACCACGTCGATCCTGAGATCGCCCAGTGTCAGGCTGCTGAAGCTGTAGCTGGGCGTGATCGTGTGAATGTCGGGCCCGAAGGCCAGTTGCAGCGCGTTGCGCGCCATCATCGCGACACCGAATGTGACCACCAGCGACGCCACCAGCGAGGCGCGCGAAATCGCCCAGTGAATGATCGTGCGCTGATAGAGATAGCCGACAACGAACATGACGGCCGCCACCGGAACGATGGCGATCAGCGGGTCGATGCCGAACTGCGTGAACAGGATCAGCGCCCCGTAGGCCCCGGCGATCACGAAGATGCCATGGGTCAGGTTGACGATCCCCAGCACGCCGAACACAAGCGAGAAGCCGACGGCGGCCAGCGCATAGATCCCGCCCAGTGCCAGGCCGTTGATGGTTGTCTGTAGGAAAAGCATCATGGGTTTTCCCTGCTCCTATGCCTGTTCGCGGGCGGTCCAGGCGGCGCTCACCTCTTCGCCGGTGGCGAACCAGACGTTGGGGAATGTCCGAATGTAGGCGATGAATTCGCGCAGCATGGCCAGCCGCGACGGGCGCCCGATGATCTGCGGGTGGGTCAGGATATTGACCAGCCCGCCCCAGCGATAGATCTCGGCGAACTCGGCCTTCCAGATGTTCAGGATGTGATCGTTGGTGTGGATCGGGCGGGGCGACTGGATCGCGAACAGCGCATAGGGCGCGTCATCCATGCTCCAGTGCCAGGGCAGTTCGACCGGGCCGGGCGTGCCATCGGCGAGGACATGGCGGTAGGGGCTGATCTGGTCCATCAGCGAGCTGTCATAGTCGAACCCGTATTCGTGCAGCAGGCCGATCATGTTCGCCGATGTCTCTCCGGCGGGCGAGCGATAGCCCTTGGGCCGCACGCCGACCACGTTCTTGAGCGCCTCAAGCCCTTTTTCCAGCGCCTCGCGCTCCTTGTCGGGATAGTCGGGATCGACCCATTCATGCAGATAGCCGTGATGCCCGATCTCATGCCCGCCGGCCTTGATTGCCTCGACCCGGTCGGCGTATTTCTCGGCGGTCCAGCCGGGCACGAAGAACGTGGCCTTCAGCTCTTCCTCGCGCAGAAGTTCCAGGATCTTGGGCACACCGGTCTTGGCGCCATAGACGCCTTGCGACAGCACGCCGGGGCGGCGCGCATTATCGGGGTTGCGCGACAGCCACAGCGATTCGGCGTCGAAATCGAAGGTCAGCATCACCGCGCATCGCGCATTGTCCGGCCACTGGATCGGGCTCATGTCATCCATGGTAGGGCTCCCTGTTCGTGTCGTTGTCATGCCGCGTTCAGCGGAAAGGCTTGAAACGGCGCCTGGCATGGTGGGCCGTCGGTGACGTGCATCACGCGCGCATCCAGGTCGATCATGACCGAGGCGACGGTGATGACGCGCTTTTCGGGCGGCAGTGCGGGGTCGGCATGCCGGCAGATCGCCGCCGGGGCCGAGAAATGATCGCACAGGGCCGTGTGCACGCTTTCGGCGTCCAGCGTGCCGACGTGGCGACGCAATATCCGTTCAAGCCGGGGGCCGCGGTAAAGGGTGTTGGGCGCGATCCGCTCCATCTGCGAGGGGGTGCGCGTTTCCTTGACGAGGTGGTTGGCGTGAACCACCAGGCCATCCTCGGGCGACAGATAGGCGCACCATTTCGGCGTCGCCTCGACATTGAGGATTTCGCCGTCGCTGTGGCCCAGCAGAAAGTTGCTGGAGGCGGTGCGATCGGTCTGCACGATCGGCGCAAGCGCCTGATCGAAGCGCCAGGCATCCAGGATTTCGCGGCAGCGCACGTGAAACGGCTTGCGCATCCCGGTCGTGCCGTCGTCAGGCGTGACCAGCCCGTTCACGCACAGACCGATGCCGGCGGCGTTGACGCCCATTTTCGATCCCACGATCCCGGCCTCGGAATAGCCGATGAAGCTGGGCTTGCCGGCGTCAGGCGTTTCGGCCCGGCGCACCCGTTGTACGAAGGTATGACCATGGACCTTTTCCAGCCAGTCCCAGTTCTGGCACAGCAAGGTGTGGCCGTTCGCCGTCGCCTCGGGCATCGCACCGAACGAGGTGCAGCCTTCCTGTTCCAGATGGGTGTTGGCGGCCCTGGCCTCGTTGCCAAAGGCAAGATAGGTGATTTCATAGCGTGCATTCAGCATCGCGATCTGGGCACGCGACACTCGGGCGGCGGCGGCGATTGCGGCCATCTCCTGGGCGTATTCGGCATTGTCGCGCTCGATGAAGTCCAGCCATTCCTCAGCGCTGTCCATCACGGTCGCACGGTCGGCGCCCGCGGCTTCGAACCGGCTCAGGTAGGTTTCGATATTGGCCGTGATCGCCTGACCGAGGACCGCGCCGTGGGTGCGGCCTCGTTCCTGCGGGTCCGGACCGAGTTCAAGAAGGGGAATCGTCGCCATGCAGGATCCGTCGCAATGCTGGGTCTTCAATCAGGAAATCGGCCCGGTGGCGGGCCGATTTCCGCTGTTCGGCCGGATCAGTCGCGTTCGTCCCAGTCCGGTGCCGGGTAGATCGGATCAGCCGATGCGCCCTCGGGCGGGGCGATCACTTCCAGCTGCCCTTCCTGGCGCTGGATCAGGATCGGACCCAGAAGCGAGGGATCGCCGTCACCGTCTTCGGTAAAGCGGATGCGGCCATAGTAGCTCTCGAAATCCAAAGCCGCGAGCGCGTCACGCACCCGGTCTGGGTCAAGCGAATCCGCCTGTTTCGCCGCCTCGACATACGAGATGATACAGGCCGCGCCGCTGGCCATGTGATAGACCAGATCGCGATCGAAATTGGCGCGGAAGTATTCGGCGAAGTCGGCGGCCGAGCCGAAATAGTCGCCCGAATAGGGTGCGCGCTCGGACCAGTAGGATTGCGTGACCACGCTGTTGGAATAGTCGCCGAGCGCGTCGCGATAGGCGGTCGTCTGCGGGCCCAGCGTCTGATACAGCATCGGCACATTGGTATCGGTCGAGACCATCTGCCGCGCGATCAGGATCGAGGTCTGGTCATGCGTGGTGCAGATCAGCACATCGGGCGCGTTCTGCCGGATGCCGGTCAGCACGTTGGTCACATCGCTGACCTCGGCCGGAAGCGCGATGTAATCCAGCACCTCGATGCCGGCGGCTTCCAGCTCGGTTTGCGCGCCCTGGGCCTGCGATTCCGAGAACGGATCGTTGGTGTAGAGGATCGATGCGGTCTCGACCGCCGGGTCGAGGCTGGTGAACATCTCGACCGACGACACGAATTGGCGTGAGGCGCGCGGGAAGATGCCGAAGACGCGCCGCCGGCCCTGCGTGAAGATCTGGTCCGAACCGCCGCCGGCCTGCACCATGATGCGTCCCGCGGCCTCGGTGATGGCGCAGGTGGGCAGCACGATGTTCGAGCCGAACGAACCCAGGAAGAAATTCACCCCTTCATCCACCTGGCGCTGGATCAGCGTCGTCGCGCGCGACGGGTCGGATGCGTCGTCGAACAGGTCCAGCTCAAGCGTATAGGTCTCGCCGTCGATTTCGACGCCGCCCATCTCTTCGTTGATGAACTTGACCGCGCATTCATAGCCCTGAAGCACGTTTTGCCCGGTTTCGGCCGCGGCGCCCGACATGGGAACCGATCCGCCGAACACGATCTTGTTGTCGGATTGTGCGAACGCCAGTTTGGGCGTGGCCGCCACGACCAGACCCGCCGCGGCGGTGCTTTGCAGAAAGTGTCTTCTTTTCATGTCTGTTCTCCCTGTGCAAAACGGCCTTCAGACAAGGCCGAGATAGGCTTCCTTGACCTGGGGATCGTGCAAGAGGGCCTTGCCCTCGCCCGACTGGACGACACGACCTTTTTCCAGGACATACGCATGACCGGCCATCGACAGCGAATGATGGACGTTCTGTTCGACCAGCAGCACGCTCATGCCTTCTTCGTTGAGCTTGCCGATCATCGAAAAGATCTGGGACACCAGGATCGGGCTCAGACCCAGCGATGGCTCGTCCAGGATCAGAACCCGCGGCATGGTCATCAGCCCGCGCCCGATCGCCAGCATCTGCTGCTCGCCGCCCGAAAGCGACCCTGCGTTCTGGGCCTGCCGTTCCTGCAGCCGCGGAAACAGCGCGAACACGCGTTCGAGGTTTTCATCGACCTTGGCGCGCGCACGGCGGACGTGCCCGGCAAGGATCAGGTTTTCATGCACGCTCAGATGCTGAAACACCAACCGCCCCTCGGGCACCAGCGCCAGGCCCAGATCGACGACTTCGTGGGCCGGCAGGCCGGTGATGTCGCGCCCGTCCAGGATGACCTTGCCGGCGCGGGGTTTCAGCGCGCCGGCGATCATCTTGACGCTGGTCGATTTGCCCGCGCCGTTGCCGCCGATCAACGCAACGATCCCGCCTTGCGGCAGTTCGAGCGTGCAGTCGTTGACTGCGCTGACCCCGGAATAGTCGTATTTCAGGCCCGAAACCTGAAGCAGCGCGGAACCGCTTGTGCTGGGCATGGCGATCCTCCTGAATGTCGCATCGCAAGGCGATACGGCCTTATTGACAGAGTGTAGGAGCCGGTTTTTCACCTGTCAACAGTCCATGGCTGGCTGTTGTCACGAAGGTCGCAAACCTGCCGCGGCGGCTGTCACCAAAGGCCCGGCGCGGGCGACAAAGCTTTGCGGATCCCATTCTGCCAGCGATGCCGCAACATGGATCGCGCCGACCGGGCGCCCTGCGCCGTCCAGCACGGCCGCGGCTACCGCGACCTCGCCCACCAGCACTTCTTGCACCGCCAGCGAATAACCGGTTTCGCGCACCTCGCGCACCCGGTCCAGGATCTCGTCGATTTCGACGGTGGTGTGTGGCGTCAGTTTGCGCCGGTCCGAACGGTGCAGGATATCCATGATCTCGTCTTCCTCCAGATGGCTGAGTACCGCGCGGCCCCCAGAGGAGCAGAAAGTCGGCACCCTGCGACCGATCAGATGCGCATAGAACGTGTCGCGCTTGCTTTGCATGCGCACCACGTACAGCATGGAAACATCTTCAAAGAGGCTCAGATCGACCCGTTCCTTGACCGTTCGGCGCAGATCGGCCAGAACCGGAATGGCCCGGTTGATCAAGGGGTTGGACCGCAGGTAATCGAACGCGCGATCCAGGATCCGGCTGGTCGGCGCAAAGCCGGCCGAGGTCTTTTCAAGATAGCCGATCTTGACCAGCGTATGCACAAGGCGTTGCGCGGCGCTCTTGTCCATGCCGCTGGCGGCGGCGATCTCGGACAGCGACATCGCCCTGGGATTGTCTGAAAAGGCCTCAAGCACGCGCACGCCGCGGGCGAGGGCCTCGACATACAGGCGATCCGTGCCGGTGCGGGCGCCATCGGCGCTGGCGGCGTCCCTCACGCGGGAAAGTCCGTCTTGACCGGTCATCCGGAACACCCTGTGAATGTGGGGTGAAAGCGGGTCTGGAATGACGAATTTGACTGTTGCGGGTAAGTCATCATATGCTCCTCCAAATATTGCTATATTACCCAGCGATACGGGGGGGATGTCAATGCATACGGCCGCTCTTTTCGATGCGTCCAAGCTACCATTCGATGCCGGCCTGATGGCGGCCGGCTTGCGCGAATGGGTGGAAACCGAAAGCCCGACGCATGACCGCGCGGCCGTCAACCGGATGATGGACATCGCCGCGCGCGATCTGGCGATCCTGGGCGCCGACATCCAGCGCATTCCCGGCTCTCAAGGCTGCGGCGACTGCGTCAAGGCCCGGTTCCCGCATCAAAATCGCGATCGGCCCGGCATCCTGATCCTGGGACATATGGACACGGTGCACCCGGTCGGCACCACCGCGCATTTCGGCTGGCGCGAGGAGGACGGGCGCTGTTACGGACCCGGCGTGCTGGACATGAAGGGGGGCAATTTCCTGTCGCTCGAGGCGATTGGCCAGTTGCGCCGCGCAGGCTATGAGACGCCGTTGCCGGTCACGGTGCTGTTCACCGGCGACGAGGAAACCGGCAGCCCCAGCACCCGCGCCCTGATCGAGGCCGAGGCAGCGCGCCACCGCTATGTTCTGGTGCCCGAGCCGGGGCGGCGCAACGGCGGCGTGGTGACCGGTCGCTATGCCATCGCGCGATTTGACATCGAAACGCATGGCCGTCCCAGCCACGCCGGGCTGCGTCTGTCCGAGGGGGCGTCCGCGATTCGCGAGATGGCGCACCAGATCCTTGCGATCGAATCATTGTCGGATGACGAGGCGGGCTTCAGCGTCGGGGTGGTGCAGGGCGGCCAATGGGCCAACTGCGTCGCCACGACCTGCCAGGCCAAGGCGCTGGTCTCGGCCACGACCGATGAAAAGCTGGCCGAGGCCAGCGCGCGCATGGCGGGCCTGCGCCCGGCGGGCGATAACGTCCATGTCAACGTCACACCCGACATCGTGCGCCCGGTCTGGAAGACCAATGACGCCTGCTGGTCGCTGTATCATCATGCCGCGCGCCTTGCGGGCGGGCTGGGATTCGACATTCCGCACCAAGACTCGGGCGGGGGGTCGGATGGCAATTTCACCGGTGCGATGGGCATTGCCACGCTTGACGGCTTGGGGGCCTGCGGCGACGAGCCCCACACCCTGAACGAGCATATCCTGACCGAAAGCCTGGCGCAGCGCGGCAAGCTGATGGCCGCGCTTCTGGCCACGCTGGATGGATCGGTCTGAGCGGTCAGTGCTGGGCGGCGTGTTCGCTGCGCAGGCGCGCCAGCCAGCCCCGGTTGCGGCAGTAGCCGGGGGCGGCGGCAGCCCCGTCACCATGCGCGTCCATCCAGCCGGGGCATTCGGCGGCATGGTTGCAGCCCACGCAGGTGAACATGGCGCGGCGCAGGTCTTCGCCGCTCAGGCTTCCGCTTTCGAGGGCGGCGCCCAAGTCGGCCTGCACGGTCTCAGCCATGCGCTTGAGCAGATCGGCGTGGCGGTCGATTCGGTTGATGAAACCCATTGTCCGTCTCCTTGCGGTTTGCGCGCAAGCGCGCGTGACCTCAGGATTGGGCCATGCACGGCCTTCACGAACCTTGATATGGATCAAGATTAGTTATTGTCATTTCTGATGCCAGGTATCAGCGAACCATCCAGCCTCAGCCCCGGTTCGGCTTGAGGTGCTTTTTCAGCCGCGACGGCTGTTGCCGTGTGCGGTCCTTGTAGGGGTTCTTGTCGGCACGCGAGCGCAGGAACAGCCTGATCGGCGTGCCGGGCATGTCGAAACTGTCGCGCAGCCCGTTGATCAGGTAGCGCTCATAGCTTTTGGGCAGGTCCTCGGGGTTTGAGCACATCACGACAAATCCCGGCGGCCGCGTCTTGGCCTGGGTGATGTAGCGCAGCTTGATGCGCCGCCCGCCGGGGGCCGGGGGCGGATGCGCCTCGGTCATGGCGGCGAGCCATTGGTTCAACCGCGCGGTCGAGACCCGGCGGTTCCAGATCGCATGGGCGCGCAGGATCGCCGCGTGCAGGCGGTCGAGGCCGCGCCCGGTCTTGGCCGATACCGTGACCAGCGGTGCGCCCTTGAGCTGGGGCAGGTGGCGCTCGAACGCTTGCAGCAATGACTTCAGCTTGTCCTGGCGGTCCTCTTCGACATCCCATTTGTTGACCGCGACCACGACCGCGCGCCCCTCGGATTCGGCGAGGTCGGCGATGCGCAGATCCTGTGCCTCGAACGGAATCGCGGCGTCCAGCAAGACGACCACCACCTCGGCGAACTTGACCGCGCGCAGACCGTCGGCAACCGAAAGTTTTTCCAGCTTTTCCTGCACCTTGGCCTTCTTGCGCATCCCGGCCGTGTCGAAGATGCGCATCGGCGTGCCCGACCAGGTGACGGGCAACGAGATCGCATCGCGGGTGATTCCGGCCTCGGGCCCGGTCAAGAGACGGTCTTCGCCCAGAATGGCGTTGATCAGGGTCGATTTCCCGGCGTTGGGCCGGCCGACGACCGCCACCTGCAATGGGCGCTTGTCGGACGGGGTCCAGTCCGGCGGGGCGGCGTCGGCGTCGCTGTCGTCGATCTCGCTGTCCTCATCGACCGCGACATCGGTTTGCGGGGCTTCGGCCTCGGCGCGGGCATTGAACCCATCGGCCAGGGGGCGCAGGACGTGATAGAGCTCGTCCAGCCCCTCGCCATGCTCGGCCGACAGGCGCAACGGCTCGCCCAGCCCCAGCGACCAGGCATCGATGACGCCGGATTCGCCCGCGCGCCCCTCGGCCTTGTTGGCGGCCAGGATGACGTGGCGGGCGCGTTTGCGCAGAATGTCGGCAAAGATTTCGTCGGCGGGGGTGACGCCGGTGCGCGCGTCGATCATGAACAGGCAGACATCGACCATGCCCACGGCGCGTTCCGTCAACCGGCGCATCCGGCCCTGAAGGCTGTCATCGGTGACGTTTTCAAGCCCGGCGGTGTCGATCACGGTAAAGCGCAGATCGCCCAGCCGCGCCGCCCCTTCGCGCAGGTCGCGCGTCACGCCCGGCTGATCGTCGACCAGCGCCAGACGCTTGCCGACCAGCCGGTTGAACAGCGTCGACTTGCCGACATTGGGACGCCCGACAAGGGCCAGTGTGAAGCTCATGTCACCCTCCGGGGGCGGTGCCAAACGTCAAAGACGCCCGACATAGGGGATGCCGGGTGTCCTGTAAAGGGCGCGTGGCGGCGCCTCAGCGATAGGCGTGCAAGGTGCCTTCGCGGCTCAGAACATAGAGCGTGCGATCCATCACGATCGGGGACGAGGCCGCGCCGCCCGGCACTTCGATCTCTGCCGCGATCTCGCCGCTGACCGGGTCGAAGCCGCGCAGCGCCCCGTCGCCCGAGGCAACCCACAGCCGCCCGCCGGCCAGGACCGGGCCGTATTGCGGATAGATCTCGGCCTGGCTGCGGGCGCGGTCGGTGGTGAACAGGGGCAGCGGTTGCGACCAGATCTGTTCGCCGGTCTCGGCATCCAGACGGATCACGCGGTTCTGGTCGGACACCAGGAAAACCGATCCGCCGACCGGCCAGACCGGGGAATAGGCGGCCTCGCGTGCCGACCACAGGGTTTCGCCGCTGTCGGCATCGACGGCGAGCAGGCGCCCGGACTGGTTCGCGGCATAGATGCGGTTGCCATCGACCACCGGATCGCCCGTCACCGACGAGATGGTTGCATAGGCCGCGCCCACGCGCCGGCCGGCAACGATGGTCGACCAGACCTCTGAGCCGTTGCCGCGCTGCACGGCGCGCAATTCGCCTGATTGCGTGGGAAAGACGACCAGATTGTCGGCCTGGGCCGGGGCCGCGGTGCGCGACATGACCGAGGCGCTTTCGGTGCCCGTCAGCGACCAGGTAATGCGCCCCGTCGCGGCATCCAGGCTCCACAGGGTGCTGTCGCCGGCGCTGACATAGACGCGATCGCCCGCCGCCATCGGGGCGCCCATCAGCGGCGAATCGAAGCGATAGCTCCAGAGTTCCTCGCCCGTTGCGGTGTCATAGGCGGCCAGGAGCGCATCCGCCGAGGCCACGAACAGCCGGTCGCCCGAAACCGCAAGCCCGCCGCCCGAGGCCGAACCACGCTCGGCCCAGTCGGGGGTGATGTCGCGCGACCACAGGACGCTGCCGTCGGTAGCGGTGGCCTGAAGCTGCGATGCGGAATCGAGTGTGAAGATCCGTCCACCCGCAGCCACGGGATCGGTGCTCAGTCGCACGCGGCGCCCGTCGCCCTGGCCGATACCGGTAGACCAGGCCAGTTCCGGCGTTTCCGCCAGCGCCGGGTGGCGCGGGCGTTCGCCGTTGGTGCCTTGGCGATGGCTCCAGGCGCCGTTGGCCGCCTGCGCCGGCAGCGAGATGGGCTCAGTCCGGTTGGCCGGTTCACCACCGCCGCCCCAAGGCGCGCGAATGTCGATCCGGTCGCCTTCGAGGATCTCTTCGCCCGCGCAGGCCGACAGCGCGCCCACCAGCCCCAGGATTGCCGCGAATCTGATCAAGGTCACGCCGGTGCCCCCTTCAATGTCTCATCCGCGCGCCCGTTGGGCCGCGGCGTTCCAATGGCCCGTCAGCCCAGGTCGCTGTCGACCTCGCCGCCGAGAATGACGATCATCTGCTGGATCCGGCGGCGCAAGCCCCCGGTCAGGTCGGGTTCGGACGAGAGCGCGCGAAACTGTTCCAGGGCCGCGTCGTCATCGCCCGCCTCGACGCGCAGGAGTGCCAGTTGTTCCAGCGCCAGCGGGCGATAGGCCGCACCGGGGGCGGCCAGCGGCTCCAGCGCGGCCTCGCGTTCGTCCAGCGCAAGTGCATCGCCGCCGATGATCACGCGCTTGAGCGCGGCAAGCTGGCGATAGCTGGCGGGCAGGTCCTGATCCTCGGCCACGGCCTGCAAGGCCGTCAGTGCCTGTTCCCGGTCGCCCTGTTCCAGGCTTTGTTCGGCCAGCAGCATGTTGACCACGGCCAACCGCCCCTGCGCGCCGTCGCCGGTGCCCGCCTGTTCGGTGGCGATCGCGGCCAGCGCGTCGCGCTGGGTGGCCGGGTCGTCATGCTCCAGCGCCGCGATCACCGCGTCGCCAAAGGCCTGCGCCGCCGCTTCCTCGCGCGCGCTGGACCATTCGTTCCAGGCCGCGAAGCCGACGATGCCCAGGACCGCGACGACCGCGATCCAGCCGTATTTGCGCATCAGCCCAAACAGCCGGTCGCGTTTGAGTTCCTCGTTCACCTCGTCGATGAAGCTGTCGGTGTTGCTCAACTCTCGTGTTCCTGCTCTCAAGCGTGTGGCCGCTGCGCGGTTTCGCCCACTTCTAGCGCGAAGGCGCAAGGCTTGCCAAGCCCGCCCCCGAAATCGGGTCCGGAATTTCGCCGGCGAGGCCGTTTGCGCGCCCCATGGACGGCAAGACCCGTTGCGCCCGTGCCGCGACAGGCGTAAAGCGGTTCGGGATTGGGCAAGCCGATCACAAAATGGCCGTATTGACCTTGAAGAACGGGGCGCGCGGGCCAAAATGACGTGCATTCGCGGGGCAGCGGGTGACGCGCGCGGGCCAGGCGGGCAGGGTTGGCCTGCCCAAGGCGGCAACGCGGCGGGCCATGTGGCCATGCAAGAGGTTTTGACATGCGTTTGGTTCCGCTGATTACGGCGACCCTGGTTCTGGTATCCCTTTACTTGCTGGTGATGGAGCGTGACGCGCTGCTGGCCGTCGCTGGCGTCGCCTCGGCCGAGGCCCAGCAGGAAAGCGATGAGGATGACGCGCCGCCCCTGCGCGTCGTCGTGCGCCGAATCGAGGAACGCGAGATCGAAAGCACCGTGGTGCTGCGCGGGCGGACCGAGGCCGCGCGCCAGGTCGAGGTGCGCGCCGAGACCTCGGGGCTGGTGGCGTCGCCCCCGATCGCGCGCGGCAGCGAGGTTCGCGAGGGCGACGTGTTGTGCGAACTGGCGCCCGGCACACGACAGGCCAGCCTACGCGAGGCCGAAGCGCGCCTGGCCGAGGCCGAGATCAACTACAACGCCGCCGATCGCCTGAGCGAGGAAGGCTTTGCCGCGCAGACGCGCGTCGCCTCGGCCGATGCCGCGCGGCGGTCCGCGCTTGCCGCCGTCGAGGCCGCCGAGGCCGAGTTGGAGCGCCTGATAATCCGTGCACCCTTCGATGGCCGGCTTGAGGCCGACACCGCCGAACTGGGATCGTTGCTGGGCTCTGGCGGACTTTGCGCCACGCTGATCCGGCTGGATCCGATCCTGGTGGTGGGATTCGCCTCGGAGTCGCAGATCGGCCGCCTTTCGCTGGGCGCGGCGGCCGGCGCGCGGCTGTCGAATGGCGAAGAGGTGCTGGGCCGCGTTACCTTTCTGGCGCGATCGTCCGACCCGTCCACGCGCACCTTTCGCGTCGAGGTGACGGTTCCCAACCCCGACCAGACCATCCGCGCCGGCATGAGCGCCGACATCCTTATCGGCGCCAGCGGCACGCGCGGCCATCTGGTGCCCGGCTCGGCCATGACGCTGGATGACGAGGGGCGGCTGGGCCTGCGCCTTGTCGATGAGGACAACCGAACCTTCTTTGCGCCGGTCGAGGTCTTGCGCGACACGCAAGACGGCTTCTGGGTGTCGGGCCTGCCCGATCCGGCCGATGTCGTGGTGGTCGGGCACGAATACGCCACCGATGGCGTCGAGGTCGTGGTGGATCGCCGCGACGGCGAGGAGTAGGGGGATGGAGCGCATCGTCGATTGGGCTGCCGCCCACGCGCGCATGGTCATCGCCCTGATCCTGCTGACGCTGGGGGCGGGCGCGGCGGCCTATCTGAACCTGCCCAAGGAAGGCGAGCCGGACATCGAGGTTCCGGCCCTGTTCGTTTCGGTGCCGTTTCCGGGCATTTCGGCGACCGACAGCGAATCGCTGCTCATTCGCCCGATGGAGCGCGAACTGGCCGATCTGGACGGGCTGACGCGGATGTCGGCCACGGCCGCGCAGAATTATGCCGGCGTCGTGCTGGAATTCGAATTCGGCTGGGACAAGAACGCCACCATCGCCGAGGTCCGCGACCGCATGAGCCGCGCCGAGGCCAGCTTTCCGGAGGGCTCGGAAACCTACACGATCGACGAGTTCAACTTTTCGCAGTTTCCCATCGTGATCTATGCCGTGTCGGGCGAGGTGCCCGAGCGCACGTTGATGCGGGCCTCGCGCGACCTGCAGGATGCGATCGAAGGGGTCGAGGCGGTATTGTCGGCCGAGGTCGCCGGCACCCGCGACGAGATGGTCGAGGTGGTCATCGACCCGCTGCGCCTGGAAGCCTATAACGTCACCGCCAACGAATTGATCAACGCGGTGACGACGAACAACCAGCTTGTCGCCGCCGGCGAGATCGAATCCGAAAGCGGGCGATTCTCGCTCAGCCTGCCGGGCAGTTTCGAGGATACCGCCGACATCTACGAGCTGCCGATCAAGGTCAATGGCGACAGCGTGGTCACGCTGGGCGATCTTGCGACGATCCAGATGACCTTTCAGGACCGCGAGGGCACGGCCCGGTTCGAGGGGACGAACACGCTGGCGATCCAGGTCGTCAAGAGCAAGGGCTACAACCTGATCGGCACCGTTGACGAGGTCGATGCCGCCATTGCCGACGAGATGGCCACCTGGCCCGAGGAAATGCGCGCCGCGATCGACGTGACCCCGGCGCTGGACCGTTCGGGGCAGGTGCAGGACATGATCAGCCAGCTTGAAGGCTCGGTCCTGACCGCGATCGCGCTGGTGATGGTCGTGATTCTGGCCGCGCTGGGAACGCGCTCGGCGCTGCTGGTGGGCTTTGCGATCCCGTCGTCGTTTTTCCTGTGTTTCATCCTTCTGGGACTGATGGATGTGACGATTTCCAACATCGTCATGTTCGGCCTGATCCTGGCCGTGGGCCTTCTGGTCGATGGGGCGGTGGTGGTCACCGAATACGCCGACAAGCGCATCAGCGAGGGTGACGGGCCGATGCGCGCCTATACCGGCGCGGCCAAGCGCATGTTCTGGCCGATCATCGCCTCGACCGCGACGACGCTGTGCGCGTTCGGGCCGATGCTGTTCTGGCCCGGCGTGGCGGGCGAATTCATGGGCATGCTGCCGCTGACGCTGATCTTCGTGCTGACCGCGGCGCTGGTGGTGGCGCTGGTCTTCCTGCCCGTCGTGGGCGGCGTGTCGGGCCGGATCACGCGGCGCATCGAACAGGGCTCGGCGCGGTTGCGGCGGTTGCCCTGGCTGGCGCGTCTGCCGTTTCTGGCGGCGGCGATGGCGCTGATGGCGGGCGGTGCGCTGTCGCTTCTGAACCCGGCGCTGCTGGGCGCCGATGCGGCCCCCGGCGCGCTGCGCCTGCTGCCTGGCGCGCTGATGATGATGGCCGGGGGCTTTTCCATGTCGCTGACGCTGGGCGCGGTCTTGCCGCAACGCAAGCCGACGACGGTCGCGGTCGGGCATCGGCGCACGCTGTTCGGGCGGGTCATGACGGTGATGGTCGGTAACCCGGTGATGCCGTTCGTCGCCATTGGTGCGGTGGTGTTCCTGGTCGTGCAGGTGTTTCTGTATTACGGCGAGAACAACTACGGGGTCGAGTTCTTTGCGCCCACCGAGCCCGAACAGGGTATTGTCTATGTGCGTGCGCGCGGCAACCTGTCTTTGGGCGAAAAGGACGATCTTCTGCGCCAGGTCGAGGAGATCGTGCTCAACGAGCGGGGCGTGGCCGCAAGCTTCGCCTTTGCCGGCGAGGGTGGGCTCAATGCCAACACCGCCGGCGCGCAGGCCCCGCGCGATGCCATCGGCCAGATCCAGTTCGAGCTTGCGGACTGGCAGGATCGCGGCGACGATCCCGACCTGCGCGGGCAAGCCATCCTTGACCGGATGGAGGCCGCGTTCCGCCAGATCCCCGGCATCTTTACCGAATACATGATCATGTCGGGCGGACCGGCGGGTCAAAAGCCCCTGCACCTGCGCCTGACGGGCGAGGATTTCGAAACGCTGGCCCGGTCGGTCGATACCGTGCGCGAGCGCATGTCCGATTTGCCCGGCGTGATCGACATCGAGGATACGCGCCCGCTGCCCGGTATCGACTGGGAGGTCAGCGTCGATGTCGGGCGCGCAGGCCGGTTCGGGGCCGATGTCTCGACCGTGGGCGGCATGGTGCAACTGGTTACACGCGGCCTGATGCTGGACACGATGCAGGTGGACAGTTCCGACGAGGAAATCGAGATACGTGTTCGCCTGCCCGAACGCGACCGGCTGCTGGCCACGCTGGACACCTTGCGCGTGCAGACCGAGCAGGGGCTGGTGCCGCTGTCGAACTTTGTCACCGTCGAGCCCACGGCGCTGCGCGGGCAGATCGACCGCTTCAACGAGCAGCGCCATTACGATGTCAAGGCCGCGGTGGCGGACGATCTGTTCACGGTGCAGGACGCCGATGGCTCGGTCCTGCGCGTCCTTGAACGCGCGCAGATCGATCCGCGCGAGCACCCGGACGGGTCCGAGGCCGCGCGCGACGCCGAAACCTTGCGCGAAGAGATCCGCGACGCCGGACAACGGCTGGTGCCGATCACCCCCAGCGAACGCATCGCGGTGCTGACCGAATGGCTGCAATCGGAAAACCCGCTGCCCGAGGGCATCAGCTGGGAATGGACCGGCGAACAGCAGGACCAGGAAGAGGCCACCGACTTTCTGGTCGTTGCCTTCGGTGCGGCGCTGGCGCTGATGTTCCTGATCCTGCTGATCCAGTTCAACAGCTTCTACAACTCGGTGCTGGTGCTGCTGGCCGTGATCCTGTCCACGACGGGCGTTCTGATCGGCATGCTGGCGATGGGTCAGCCGTTCTCGGTCATCATGACCGGAACCGGGATCATGGCGCTGGCGGGCATCGTCGTGAACAACAACATCGTGCTGATCGACACCTATCAGGATTATGCGCGATACATGCCGCGGGTCGAGGCGATCATCCGAACCGCCGAGGACCGCATTCGCCCGGTCCTGTTGACCACGATCACCACGATGGCGGGGCTGACGCCGATGATGCTGGGGGTGTCGATCGACTTCTTTGCCGGCGGCTACACGGTCGATGCACCCGCGGCCATGTGGTGGAAGCAACTGGCCACGGCAGTGGTGTTCGGCCTGGGCGTGGCGACGGTTCTGACCCTGGTGCTGACACCCGCGCTGCTGGCGGCGCGATACTGGGTCTCGGCCATGGTGCAGGGCATAGCCCCGGCACTGGCGGCGCTGCGCCGGGGCAAGGCGCGCGAGGATCGGGCCCTGACGGCGCGCACGCGCAAGGTGCGTCACGCCGAGATCATCTGGGATCCTGCACCGATGCAGCCCCATCCCGAACCCGTCGTGCATGCCGAGACCGACACGACACCGGGCAAGCCGCACTCACCCATGCGCGCCGCCGAGTGATGGCGCGCGCGTTTGCGGGGCGGGCGGCTTGTCATCGGCCGCGCCCTGTTCCAATGTCGCCGCGCCCGCCGCGACAGGAGAGATCGTTTGCCGATTCTGCACGACACGTTGCCCTTTCACGTCTGGATGGACCCGCGGCTGAACCGGCTGCCGGGCATGTCGCCGTTGGACATGGATGACTGGCTGCGCATCGACGAAGCCTATGGCCCCCAGATGGCCGAGCGCGAACGCCTGATCGCCACGCATCCCGAACTGGTGCATGCGCTGCTGCCCCGTGCCGGCGAAGCCGCGCGCGAACTCCACGAAATGATTGCCGCGCGCCTGCCCGCGATGGGGTTCGAACAGCACGACGGAACTTGGATCTGCCCCGACGGGCGGCGCGTCATTGACGATCCCAAAGCCCCGCTACTGACGCTGGGGCGGCTGGTGCAGGAAGACCTGTGCCTCCTTCAGCCCGGCCCGGACGGCAGCCACGTGCTGACCGGTGCGATCCTGTGTTTTCCGGCCAGTTGGACCTTGTCGCAAAAGATCGGCCGCAACCTTCTGGGCATTCACACGCCGGTTGACGTCTATGACGACAACATTGCCGCGCGGGTGCAGCGTCTGTTCGACGCGATCCGCCCGGAACGGCCGTTGTGGCGCGCCAACGCGCTGGATTACGCCGACCCGGCCCTGTTCCAGCCCCGCCGCGAGGGCGAGGTCAAGCCGACAGGTTCGGGCGAGAAAGCTTATATCCGGTCAGAACGGCAATGCCTGCTGCGCCTGCCGCAAACCGGCGCGGTGGTCTTTTCGATACACACCTATCAGGTGCACCGCGCCAGCCTTGCCCCGGATGTCGAAGCCGCGTTCCGTGCCCGCGCGCACTCGGCATGAGCGGGTCGATGGGCCGTTCTCAGAACAGGCTGACGAAGGGTTTGAAATAGATCGAATACCACACCGCGATCGTGGTCACGTTGGCCACGCGGGCCAGGTTCAGCCGCCGCTGCCGCGCGCGCGCCTCGGCCACCTCTTGCGGTGAGGGGCCGGCGCGCATGGCCTCGGCCAGGCGGGCATCGGCCCGATGCGGGCGGGGCAGGGTCACGGGCCGGTCCTGGGCATCGCGCTTGCCAAACAGATGCCCGGCCGACCGGCGCGCCGCGCGATCGTTGCGGCTGGCAGAGGCGATATCGTCGGGCGTATCCGCCACGGCCAGCGCGGTTTCCGACGACGGCTCGCCCATCTGCGGCAGCGCCGCCGCAGCCTCCAGGGCGATGGCCTGCGCAGGCTGTCCGCTGCCCGCGCCACGCATGTTCGGACGGTGGCGGGGGCGCTCATCCTCGGTGGTCAGTTGCAGCGGCCGGTCGCGGTCGCCCGGATGGATCAGGGATTCGGCACGGCTGGCCAGAAATTCCTCGCAGGTAAAAGCCACGGTGCCGGGCTGCCAGATCACCGCGGCGGGGGGCGCGGCCTCGATCACCGGTTCCACCAGCGCGCGGCATTCGCGCACCAGCGACAAGAGCGCGGTATCCGGGCGTTCGTCATCGGACATGCAGCGTGGGCGCAACAGCACGCTGAGCGCGAAGGGGTGATGACGCAATGTATGCAACACCCGCCCGCGCGCCAGATCGGTGCGGCCGGGCACGGCATCGCCGTCGCCACTCTGGGCGGCATCCGCGGTTTGCGGGCGTGCCGAGGACCGCGGCCGCAACACGCCCTGGAACGCATGCGGTGGCAGGGGAGAATCGGTCAATGCCAGGACCAGCTCGTGGCCCTGCAGCCGCAGCCTGAGCGAGCCGTTCTTCAGCGCGACCCAGTCGACCCTGCGACCGTCGAATCGCAGATCGTCGATCAGGAACTGCATGGCCAGAGTCAGGTCCGGCGCAGGGCTGTTCGGCCCATACAGGAACATTGCACCGGCGTATCTGTTGCTTCCCCGCATTGGCCTTTCCGCAACCCTTTCGTGCGAAGTCATCGTTCTTCGCTCACGCGCAAAACTAATTCCGGAATATGGCGCAAACAAGAAACGGATATGGCAAACAATCAATTCCCGATCATGAAACAAACGCCCCCCGCACGCGGTCGTGCGGGGGGCGGGTTCATGGCGACAGCCGGTGTCGGCTAACGGTGGCGCAGGCGATCAGCAGCTGTAATAGAGCTGGTATTCGATCGGGTGGGGCGTGTGCTCATAAGCATAGACCTCGTCCCATTTCAGCGCCATGTAGCCGTCAAGCTGATCCTTGGTAAAGACATCGCCCGCCAGCAGGAAGTCGTGATCCTCGGCCAGCGCTTCCAGCGCTTCGCGCAGGCTGCCGCACACGGTCGGGATCTCGGCCAGTTCCTCGGGCGGCAGGTCGTAGAGATCCTTGTCCGAGGCCGGGCCCGGATCGATCTTGTTGCGGATGCCGTCAAGCCCCGCCATCAGCAACGCCGAGAACGCCAGATACGGGTTGGCGGCCGGGTCGGGGAAGCGGGCCTCGACGCGCTTGGCCTTGGGCGATTCGGTCCACGGAATGCGCACGCAGCCCGAACGGTTGCGCGCCGAATAGGCGCGCAGCACCGGCGCCTCGAAGCCCGGCACCAGGCGCTTGTAGCTGTTGGTCGCGGGGTTCGTGAAGGCATTGAGCGCCTTGGCATGCTTGAGGATGCCGCCGATGAACCACAGCGCCTCTTGCGACAGGTCGGCATATTTGTCGCCGGCGAAAAGCGGCTTGCCGTCTTTCCAGATCGACATGTTCACATGCATGCCCGACCCGTTGTCGCCCTTCATCGGCTTGGGCATGAAGGTCGCCGTGCGGCCATAGGCCTGCGCGACATTGTGAATGACGTACTTGTATTTCTGGATGTTGTCGGCCTGTTCGGTCAGCGCGCCGAAGATCAGGCCCAGTTCGTGCTGGCAAGAGGCCACCTCGTGGTGGTGCTTGTCCACCTTCATGCCCATCGCCTTCATGGTCGACAGCATTTCCGAGCGGATGTCCTGCCCGTCGTCGATCGGGTTGACCGGGAAATAGCCGCCCTTGTGGCCGGCGCGATGGCCCAGGTTGCCGGTCTCGAACTCGGCATCGGTGTTCCAGGCCGCGGCCGTGGCGTCGATCTCGTAGCCGACCTTGTGCGGCGTGGTCGAGTAGCGCACATCCTCGAACAGGAAGAACTCGGCCTCGGGGCCGAAATAGGCCGCATCGCCGATTCCGGTCGATTTCAGATAGGCCTCGGCCTTGACCGCAGTGCCGCGCGGATCGCGCGAATAGGGCTCGCCGGTGTCGGGCTCGACCACGTTGCAATGCAGGCACAGCGTCTTTTCGGCATAGAACGGATCGACATAGGCGCTTTCGGTGTCGGGCATAAGCTTCATGTCGGACTGGTCGATCGACTTCCAGCCGGCGATCGATGAGCCGTCGAACATGAACCCTTCTTCAAGGAAATCGGCATCGACCAGGTCGCAGATGACGGTCACATGCTGCAACTTGCCGCGCGGATCGGTAAAGCGGATGTCGACATATTCGACCCCCTCGTCCTTGATCGTGTTGAGAACCTTTTCGACACTCATGGTTGTTCCCCTGATAGTGTTGTCATGATGGTGATTTAGACGGCATCCTCGCCGGTCTCGCCGGTGCGGATGCGGATAACCTGTTCGACCGGGGTGACGAAGATCTTGCCATCCCCGATCTTGTCGGTGCGCGCGGCGGCGATGATCGCCTCGATCGCGGTGTCGACCATATCATCGGTCAGGACCACCTCGATTTTGACCTTGGGCAGGAAATCGACGACGTATTCGGCCCCGCGATACAGTTCGGTATGCCCTTTCTGGCGGCCGAAGCCCTTGACCTCGATGACGGAAAGCCCCTGGATTCCGACGTCCTGAAGCGCTTCCTTCACCTCGTCGAGCTTGAAGGGTTTGATGATGGCTTCGATCTTTTTCATCCTGCACTCTCCTCGTCGGCGCCGGGCTCGTGGCCCACAGACCACGTTCCCATTGGCATCACAATCGAATAGCCTGAGCCGGGCAGGGGTTTTCCCGGCCAGAGCGGTGAAACCGATATGAATGCCTAGATTTTCATCACTTGGCGCCAAGAATAGGGCATTTGATGAATGGATTGAATGCAAAATGACCGAATTGCTGACATCTGCCCAAATGCGCGCCATCGAGGCGGCGGCGTTCGAGTCGGGCGCAGCCTCGGCTTCGGCACTGATGGAACGCGCCGGCCACGGCGTTGCCGATACCATCGCCGCGCGCTGGGGACAGGGCGGGCGCGCGGTCGTGCTGTGCGGGCCGGGCAACAACGGCGGCGACGGTTTCGTGGTGGCGCGGCTGCTGCGCGAACGGGGGTGGCAGGTGGCGGTTCATGCCATGGACCCTGGCGCCAATCCGACGCCCGAGGCCGCGCAGGCACGCGCCCGGTGGGAAACACGGGGCGTCACCGCGCCGCTCGATGCGCTTGACGACAGCTGGCTGGGGCCGCGCACGCTGGTCGTGGACGCGCTGTTCGGCACCGGTCTGCAACGGCCGCTGGCCGCGTCGGTCTGGCACCCTTTGGCGCGGGCGCAGGCGCGCGGGGCGACGCTGCTGGCGGTCGACATCCTGTCCGGGCTGTGCGCCGACAGCGGCAAGATCCGTGCCGAAGGGGCGTTCCTGCGCCGCCCTGCCGATCTGACCTTGACCTTCGAGGCGATGAAACTGGGCCATGTGCTGGACAGTGGCGGCTGGCTGAGCGGGCCTGTCCAGGTGGTCCCCATCGGCATCCGCGAAGAGCTTGTGGCGTTGACGCAATCGGGCCATGTGGCCCGTCTGGTCGAGGGGCCGACACTGGATCTGCACAAGGGTCCCGGCCACAAGTTCAGCCATGGGCACCTGCTGGTCTTGTCAGGTGGGCCGGGTCATGGCGGCGCGGCGCGCATGGCCGCGCGCGCCGCATTGCGCATTGGCGCCGGACTGGTCACGCTGGCCTGCCCGCCCGAGGCGCTGGCTGAGAATGCGGCGCGGCTGGATGCGGTCATGCTGGCGCCGATCGCCGATGCACCGGCCCTGAATGCTGTGCTGGAGGATGCGCGCATCAACGCGCTTTGCCTGGGGCCGGGGCTGGGGCTGGATGCGCGTGCGGCCCGCCTGGTGGCAGCGGCGCTGGATTCGGGGCGGGCGCTGGTGCTCGATGCCGATGCCCTGACGCTGATCGCGCGCGATCCGGCGCTAATGGCGGCGCTGCATGACGGCTGCGTCCTGACCCCGCATGCCGGCGAATTCGCGCGGCTGTTCGCGAAACTCGATCGACGCCTGAACGACGCGGCCACGCCGGGCCCGGCCTTCTCGCGGTTCGACGCGGCGCGGGCGGCGGCGGCGCAGACCGGTGCCACGGTCTTGCTGAAGGGGCCCGACACCGTGATCGCCGCGCCCTCGGGGCGGGCCATGGTGCAGGCCGCCATTGGGGACCGCGCGGCACCGTGGCTGGCGACCGCGGGGGCGGGTGACGTGCTGGCGGGGATGATCGCGGGGCTGCTGGCGCGCGGGGCGGACCCGGTCCACGCCGCCGAGACCGCGGCCTGGCTGCATGTCGAGGCTGCCCTTGCCGTTGGCCCCGGCCTGATCGCCGAAGACTTGCCCGAGGCTTTGCCGGGCGTCCTGCGCAAGATGCTCGGCCGCGCGGCGGATCGCCAAGAACCCGAACGATAGGCTCAGTGCATGCGGTTGCGGGGCGGGCGCGCGTCTTCGTCGAAAAGATCGGTATCTGTGCCGCTGAACGGCTCTGGCGCGCGGGTCTTTTCGCTGGCCAGGAAAAAGTCGTTGCTGACGATCATCTGGGGGCTGTCGAAATGCAGCCGGAACAGGCGCACCAGCTTGCGCTTTTCGCGCCGCACGCGTTTTCCGTCGACCAGCGATCCGGCCGGGGTGGCCAGGGTGTCGCGCTCAAAGACGACATTGGCGCGCCAGTCGTCGACCGCAACCTGCTGCATCGCGGGCACAACCAGCTGCGGCTCGACCTCGGGGTTGTCGGGTTTCGCGTCGGCGGGCAGAAAGGCGATCACGTCGATGTCGCAAGCGACCAGCGTGCTGGTGCCGCGCAATTCGCAAAGGCCGTTGTCGCGGGTGACAATCCTGTCGCCCGCCAGCAGATACTCGACCGGGCGATCGCCGTCCTCGGTGCGGATCAGCGTCCCTTCCAGCAGCCCGGTGGGGCGCTCGCGCTGGTGCACGACAGGAATGGCGCCAGATTGGATTTCCAGAAGTTCGGGCATGATACGGGCCTTTGGTCTGCTATGGTTAATCTCTGCGCCCCGTTCGTGGCCTAAATTTGGCACCTTTCCCACAATTGTGCGGCGATTTCCTCTCGCATCGGCGCGTTCTTCTTGCTAGAAGGCGCGCGATTTCGGCGCTGCCTGACGGCAGGGCCGGGTACGGTATTGGCGGGTGTGGCGAAATTGGCAGACGCACCAGATTTAGGTTCTGGCGCCGCAAGGCGTGGGGGTTCAAGTCCCTCCACCCGCACCAGGTGAAACAAAGGGAAGACACAATGCAGGTCACCGAGACCCTGAACGAAGGCCTCAAGCGCGGCTACAAGATTACCGTCAGCGCCGGCGAGCTTGATGCGAAGGTCAATGAAAAGCTCGAAGAGGCGCAGCCCGAAGTCGAGATGAAGGGCTTTCGCAAGGGCAAGGTGCCGATGGCGATGCTGAAGAAGCAGTTCGGCCAGCGTCTGCTGGGCGAGGCCATGCAGGAATCGGTCGATGGTGCGATGCAGCAGCATTTCGACGAAACCGGCGATCGCCCGGCGATGCAGCCCAAGGTCGAGTTGCAGAACGGCGAAGGCTGGAAAGAGGGCGACGATGTCGTCGTCGAGATGTCCTATGAGGCCTTGCCGCAGATCGACACCCCGGACTTCTCGGGCTTCACGCTGGAAAAGCTGGCGGTCAAGGCCGATGAGGCCGCCGTGACCGAGGCGCTGGAAAACCTGGCCAAGCAGGCACAATCCTTCACCGCCAAGGACGGCGCGGCCGAAGACGGCGATCAGGTCGTGTTCGACTTTACCGGCCGCATCGATGGCGAGGCGTTCGAGGGCGGCGCCGCCACCGATTTCCCGCTGGTTCTGGGCTCGGGCCAGTTCATCCCCGGCTTCGAAGAGCAGATGATCGGTGTCAAGGCCGGCGAATCGCGTGACGTGACCGTCACCTTCCCCGCAGACTACGGCGCCGAGAACCTGGCCGGCAAGGAAGCCGTGTTCGAATGCACCGTCAAGGAGGTCAAGGCACCCCAGGCGGCCGCGATCGACGACGAGATGGCCAAAGGCTACGGCGCCGAGGATCTCGAGGGGCTCAAGTCCCAGATCCGCGAGCGGCTCGAGGCCGAATATGCCCAGGCCGCGCGCGCGGTGATGAAACGCGCGCTGCTCGATCAGCTGGATGAGAAGGTCGACTTCGACCTGCCGCCCAGCCTGGTCGATGCCGAGGCCGCGCAGATCGCCCACCAGCTCTGGCACGAGGAACACCCCGAGGTCCAGGGCCATGACCACCCCGAGATCGAACCCACCGACGAGCACCGCAAACTGGCCGCGCGCCGGGTCAAGCTGGGGCTTCTGCTGGCCGAGATCGGCCGCGCCGAAGAGGTCGAGGTCTCCGATTCCGAGATGACCCAGGCGGTGATGAACCAGGCTCGCCAGTATCCGGGGCAGGAACGGCAGTTCTTCGAATTCGTGCAACAAAATCCCCAGATGCAACAACAGCTGCGCGCCCCGATCTTCGAGGACAAGGTCGTCGACCTGATCTTCGGCAAGGTGACGGTGAAGGAGCGCGAGGCCTCCAAGGACGATCTGCAAAAGGCCATCGACGCCATGGACGACGAGGGCTGAACGCTCACGCCACCCCGCAGACAAGACCCTCGGCGAGCAACCCCCCGGAGACGGGGGGTTTTTCGTTTGCCGGCTTCATCTTGCCAAAAAATACGCGCGGGGGTGAATTCGGCGCAGCCGAAGAGGGGGCGGCAGCCCCCTGACCCGCCGCGCCCCGCAGGGGCGCGGCCCGGCCCAACCGGCGGCGTGCGGGCGCGCAGCGCCGGTGCGGCGCCGGGCGGGAGCAGCCCCTGCCATCGAACCTTGTGACCGGCCGGTGCCCCTTGCGGGGTCAACCGGTCTCGTCGCGATGTTCGTCCAGCGTGCGGCGCAGCTTGCGGATCAGGACGCCGCGCGCGCGGTCGTCGGCGATCTCTTGCAGCGCGTCGTTGATGTCCAGGATCAGCTTCGAGACATCGTTGTGCCAGTCCAGCCGGGCCACCTGCTCGGGCCTGAGGCGGGGTTCGGGCGTGCCGTCGTCCAGCCGCCGCGCGCCGGCCGGGGTCAGTTCGAAACACTGGTCCAGAACCGGCCGGATCAGCCGGTCGGGGCCGTAATCGGCCTCCAGCCGGGCCGCCAGCCCGTCGATGGCGGGGGGCTCGCCATGCACCAGGAACACGGCATGCGCGATCGGCTCGCGCGCGCGGATCCAGGCGGCCAGTTCGGTGCCGTCGGCATGGCCGGAATAGAGGTCGATCGACCGGATGCGCGCGCGCACCGCGAAGGCCTCGCCCTGGATGCGGATCGACGTTGCGCCGTCTTGCAGGATGCGCCCCAGCGTTCCCTCGGCCTGGAAACCGACGAACAGCACCGTCGCCTCGTCGCGCCAGATCCAGTTCTTCAGCCGGTGACGGATGCGCCCGGCCTCGCACATGCCCGATGCCGCGATCACGATGTGAAAGCCGCGCTGGCTGTCCAGGGCGATGCTTTGCTCGACCGTCTGGGTGAAATGCAGGTTGCGCGAGTCCAGCCCTTTGCGGAACCGTTTGCCGTTTTCCAGTTCGGACCGGTGCTGGGCAAAGACCCGCGTCGCCTTCAGCGCCAGGGGCGAATCCACATAGACCGGGATCGGCGGCAGTTCGCCCTCGTCCATCAGCTGCATCAGGTCGGCGACCAGTTCCTGCGCGCGCTCGACCGCGAAGGACGGGATCAGCAGCGTGCCGTCGGGATGCATCGCCTTGCGCACCTCGTCGCGCAGCAGGCGGCGGCGCGCATCTTCTGAAGTGGCGGGGCGGTCGGTGTCGCCATAGGTCGATTCGCAGATCACGTAATCCAGCCCCGTCGGCGCCTCGGGGTCGGGGTGCAGCAGTTTCGCCGCCGGGCCCAGATCGCCCGAAAACAGCAGCCGCAGCGGCGCCTTGTGCCCGCTGATCGCAACCTCCAGCTCCAGCGAGGCCGAACCCAGCATGTGCCCCGCGTTCCAGAACCGCCCCCGCACGCCCGGCAGCACGGCGAACCAGTCGTCATAGGGCTGGGCCACCATCTGCGCCAGTGTGCGATCGACATCGGCGCCGTCATAGATCGGCTCGACCGGGTCGTCATGCCAACGCGCCTTGCGCCGGTTGAGCTGCGTCACCTCGACCGCCTGGATATGCGCGCTGTCGGGCAGCATCGCCCCGGCCAGATCGACGGTGGCGGCAGTGGCGTGGATCGGGCCGGAATAGCCCTCGCGCACCAGCTTCGGCAAGAGGCCGGAATGGTCGATATGCGCATGGGTGACGACCACGGCCCCGATCCCGGCGGGCGGAAACGGGAAGGGGCGGTAGTTCAGTTCCTTCTCGGTCTTGGGCCCCTGGAACATCCCGCAATCGACCAGGATCGCGCCCGCCTCGGTCTCAAGGCGAAAGCACGAGCCGGTCACGGCCTGCGCGGCGCCGTGGAAGGTGAGACGGGGGAAGGTCATGGGCGGCTCCGGTTTTCAGCGGAGACTAGCGGGTGATGAGGGGGAGGGGTAGGGTCTACCTACTAATCGCTTAAATTACCTTCGCAATTTTCAGTAGAAAATAACTATTCATTGTCTTAAGCAGCCGGTTTCAGATTTAAAATCAGATTAATCGCATTCGATACTACCAACTTGACGGCTCTCAGCAATAATCTCCCAAACGGTCTCAATAGGCCAGTAGAATCCCAGAGTTCCGGATCTTTCTTTATCTGCCTCGATTCTCCCGCCGTAAACGCCAAGAACCCTGATTAACATCTCTTTTCCAATCAGATATTCCCTGTCATCTGTAAAGCCCTGGCATTGATTGATGATTACCGGCCCGCCTGACATGCCTTGGTATGTAAGTCCATCTGTCAACACTTTCCTGAATCCACCTATTTTCTGGCTAGGCTCTGAGGCAATAGATACTCGCTTCCAAATAGGTGTGCCGTTTACATCCAGTCCACTTGGATATCCTAATGCAAAGGCCTCGAGGCCCGCAAAGGCAGTCCAGTTCTTAAAGGCTACGTCGTTCATAGTTACAAAACTAACACCTTCTTTCGTTTTAGCCAACTTGATGACTGCAATGTCGCCGCCATTTTGCGACCAGTCGTATAGAAAAATTGGTACTCCGTCAGAAAAAATCTCGCCTCGCAAGTCAAACCGAGTCAAGGATGATCCTTCTCCCCACGCCGTTACTCTCGCTTCAAATCTATTTGGAATCGCAAGGGTTTCTGAAATGCATTTTCTGGAGAAATAATTCCTTCCAGTAAAGTTGTGAAGTGCCGTAACTAAATACCACCAATCTTCGCTTTCGATCATAAATCCAGAGGCTGTAGAAAGAAACTTATTTTCTCTGAAAAGAAATAACTTGCAGGTTGCCGCCGAAGGAATTTGGATTCCATCAGCGAATCCATAAGGGCCATTTGGATTGGATGCGCCCGTCATGGCAGCAATAAATTCATAATTCTAGCACCAATTAACCACCGGAGAACCTAGAACGCAGCCCGGAATAAGAAAAGGCGATTCTTCATCTTCTCCCCCATCGTCAATCCGCCCCCCGAAACGGCTCCACATACTGCAACGCCATGTCCCAGGGAAAGAAGATCCAGGTGTCCTGGCTGACCTCGGTGATATAGGTCTCGACCATCGGCTTGCCCTTGGGCTTGGCATAGACGGTGGCGAAATGCGCCTTGGGGTAGAGCGCGCGCACCAGTTCCAGCGTCTTGCCGGTATCGACCAGGTCATCGACCACCAGCACCCCCTCGCCGTCATTGCCCATGATATCCGGGCTGGGCGCCTTGATCACGCGCGGCTCGCTCTGGGTCTGCTTGTCATAGCTTTTCACCGAGATCGTATCGACCACGCGGATGTCCAATTCGCGCGAGACGATCATCGCCGGGGCCATGCCGCCGCGCGTGATCGCCACCACCGCGCGCCAATAGCCGTTGTCCGGCCCCAGCCCCTGCAACCGCCAGGCCAGCGCGCGGGCATCGCGGTGCAACTGGTCCCAGCTGACGTGAAAGCCCTTTTCGTGGGGAAGCCGGTCGCTCATGGGTTATTCCTTTGCCTCGGGCTGGGCGCCCTGGGTGGCGATGTCGGGGGCATCCACCGCCTTCATGCCGACGACGTGATAGCCGGCATCGACATGCAGCACCTCGCCGGTCGTGCCCGAACCCAGATCGGACAGCAGGTAAAGCGCGGCCTTGCCGACCTCGTCTTGCGTGACGTTGCGCCGCAGGGGCGAGTTCAGCTCATTCCATTTCAGGATATAGCGGAAATCGCCGATCCCCGAGGCCGCCAGCGTGCGGATCGGCCCGGCGGAAATGGCGTTGACGCGGATGCCGTCCTTGCCCAGATCCTCGGCCAGATACATGACCGACGCCTCCAGCGCGGCCTTGTTCAGCCCCATCACGTTGTAATGCGGCATGACCTTCTCGGCGCCGTAATAGGTCAGCGTCAGCAGGCTGCCGCCGGGGGTCATCATGGCGCTGGCGCGTTTGCATACGGCGGTAAAGGAATAGACCGAAATGTCCATGCTGCGCAGGAAATTCTCACGCGAGGTATCGACGTAACGGCCGCGCAGCTCGTTCTTGTCGGCAAAGCCGATGGCATGGACGACAAAGTCGATCGTGCCCCATGTTTCCTTGAGATTGGCAAACAGCCGGTCCAGCGAGTCCATGTCCGAGACGTCGCATTCGAAGACGCGCGGCTTGCCCAGCCGTTCGGCCAGCGGCAGGACGCGTTTCTTCAACTGCTCGCCCTGGTAGGAAAAGGCAAGTTCGGCGCCCTGCGATGCCAGCGCCTGGGCAATGCCCCAGGCGATGGACTTGTCATTTGCCAGCCCCATGACAAGGCCGCGCTTGCCCTCCATAAACCCTGCTGACATCGCTGACTCCGGCTGTTGTGATGATCGGCCAAGCATTATGCGAAAGGGCAGGTATCATCAAGGCCGCGTGATCCCGGCCATGACCCGGCGCGGCGGCCGGTCTGCGGGGCGGAACGTGGCGTCCGTCATGGGCGGATTTCCACCATGGGCACCGTTCACGCCGATTTTAAGGTTGCAGCCGCATGCTGCTATGGCAGAGCGTACGAAACTGAGGCAAAAGGCGCGCTTTGGCGTCAGGTGTGTGAATGTCGAACCGGATCGAGAACGAAAGCGAGGCGCGGACCGGCCTCTTCGCGGGCGACGACCCGTTCGCGCTGGCGCGCGGCTGGCTGGACGAAGCCCGCGCGCGCGAGGTCAATGACCCCGATGCCATCGCGCTGGCGACGGTCGATGCAGCGGGCCTGCCCAATGTGCGCATGGTCTTGCTGAAAGAGATCGAGGATGCGGGCTTCGTCTTTTACACCAACTACGGCAGCGCCAAGGCGCAGGAAATCGATCAGGCGGGCATGGCGGCCTTTGTCATGCACTGGAAGTCGCTGCGCCGCCAGATCCGTGTGCGCGGCCCGGTCGAACGCGTGGCCGGCGCCGAGGCCGATGCCTATTTCGCCTCGCGCGCATTGCAGTCGCGGCTGGGGGCCTGGGCCTCGCGCCAGTCACAGCCGCTGGCCTCGCGTTCGGCGCTGATGGCGGAGGTCGCGCGCCAGACGGTCCGGCACGGACCCAATCCGCCCCGCCCGGCGTTTTGGGGGGGATACCGCATTATTCCCCTGGAAATCGAGTTCTGGGCCGACGGTGCGTTCCGGCTGCACGACAGGTTCCGCTGGCGCCGCGATAGCGTGCAAGGTCCCTGGTCCGTCACGCGGCTGAGCCCGTGACACCGGTTTGCGCCATGTTGCGTGGCGTCAACGGGGGTTGAAACCGATGCAGAATGCGAAGATTGTGATGATTGACATAAATCATGTTCCGGGTTGGGTCGAACAATGGTTGAGATAGAGAGAGGGCTTCCGCGGGTACGCGGGAGCGTGAAATGGTTTGATCCGGGCAAGGGGTTCGGGTTCATCGTATCGGATTCCGGCGGGCCGGACATCTTGCTGCATGTCAACGCGCTGCGCAATTTCGGGCAAAGCTCGGTTTGTGACCGCGCCGTGCTTGAGGTCAGCGTGCAGCAGACCCAGCGCGGCTTGCAGGTCTCCGAGGTGTTTGACGTTCTGCCGCCCGAGGTCGACGAGGATCAGCACGAGGGTGACAGCCCGCTGGACGATGCCGAGATCCTGGCTCTGCCGCTGGAACCGGCGCGGGTGAAATGGTTCGACAAGGTCAAGGGCTTTGGTTTCGCCAATGTCTTCGGCCGGCCCGAGGACGTGTTCATCCACATGGAGGCGCTGCGCCGCTCGGGTTTTGCCGATCTGCAACCGGGCGAGGCTGTCGGGCTGCGCGTCACCGATGGCGAGCGCGGGCGCATGGCCGTGTCGGTCGCACCTTGGGAAACCGCTTGCCGGAGGCCGTCGTGATCGGGCGGCGCGGCGTCCTGGCCGCGCTGGCGGCGGTTCTGTCGCTGGCCGCGGCTCCGCTGGCCGCCGCCTGCGAGCCCGAACGGGTGGATCTGCGCGGCGACTGGGGCCAGACCCGTTTCACCGTCGAGATCGCGGATACCAGCGCGACCCGCGCGCGCGGTCTCATGCACCGCGAGTCGATGCCGCGCTTTTCCGGCATGCTGTTCATTTATGACGCGCCCGAGCGCGCGGTGTTCTGGATGGAAAACACGCTCATTCCGCTGGACATGCTGTTCATCGACGAAACCGGGCGGGTGAACCACATCCACCACGAGGCCCAGCCCATGGATCGAACGGCGATCGACGGGGGCGACGATGTGCTGATGGTGCTGGAAATCAACGGCGGGCTGGCCGCGCAACTGGGGATCGAGCCGGGCACCGAATTGCGCCACCCGCGCCTGGACCGGGAACGCGCGCTGTGGCCTTGCGACGAATAGCCCCCGGCGCCCGTCCTTTGGCCTTTTCAGCGCGCGCCACATCGGCTAGAGAGCAGCCAGTCGGGGCGTGGCGCAGCCTGGTAGCGCGACGGTTTTGGGTACCGTAGGTCGTAGGTTCGAATCCTATCGCCCCGACCAGCATCCGGTTCATGCAGCCGGCAGGCACGCGCGACGAACCGGATGTCGATTGTTTGCAATGTGATCTCCGATCCAGGTCGATTGACCCCGGATCATGGGCCTCAAGCTCACGCGCCAGAAGCCATCGTCGAACTCTCTCAGACCAAGCCCTTTGACCGGTGCGCATCGTAGAGAGGTCGTACAGCGTTCTGGCCATTCCGATGCGCTTGATCGGTTCGAGGGACGGGGACAAAGGCCGGTCGGTCTTGCACCGTTGCACGCATCGGCTGTGTCTCATGCGCCGGCCTCCCGCAAACCCGATGCGGTTCAAATCGATGCCGCGGTCGTTCGAGAGGAAAAGCTCTTCCCACCCCGATTTTCGCCTTGTTTCTCGATCGCTGCCCCTCTAAACGGGTCGGCGGAGACGTGGCCGAGTGGTCGAAGGCGCTCCCCTGCTAAGGGAGTAGGCCCGGAAGGGTCTCGTGGGTTCGAATCCCATCGTCTCCGCCACCATCACCCTTTCGAACCCGTTCAAGTTGCCCGACCGAGGCGGATTTTCTCCTGTTTTCAAAGGGGTTTGCTGACTGGGTGCGAACCCCTGAGACCCGGGTGCGCAGCGTTTTCCGTCTCTGAATGGCCGATCGTCTCTGGTCGGGCGAACCGCGCCGATTTCGGTTCGGTCGGAATTTTCCTCGCTTTTCCAATGGCCTGACTCGCAATCCCGCCAAAACTGCGCGCCCTGTTTCCATCGCTATCAAGCGGAACAGAGACCGAACATGCAGGAGGCGTAGCCGATGGGTGCGCTGGACGAACGGCGCGTAGCGGTGGCGGATCAATCGGCGACGGGCTCAGCGAAGCCTTTGATGACAAACGCACATCGCGCCTCTAGCCTGGCGGCATGGCGAGTGGCCCCTGGACCGATGAAGAAAACGATCTGATCGTCGCGGATTACTTCGCGATGCTGGCCGACGACATCGCCGGGCGCCGCTACAGCAAGGCCGAGCATCGCCGGGCCCTCCTGCCACTGCTGAACGACCGGTCGGAGGGATCGGTCGAGTTCAAGCACCAGAACATCAGCGCGGTGCTGAAGGGGCTCGGCGAGGACTGGATCCCCGGCTACAAGCCCGCCTTCAATTTCCAGATGACGCTGGTCGATGCGGTGGCGCGGTGGCTGGAGCTAAATCCGCATTGGCTGGGCCGGTTGCCAGGAACGCGCCCTGCGACCGGCATGCGCGAGGCGGCGCAGATCTGGATCGGTCCTCCGCCCACGCTCTCCAACCAGCCTCCGCCGCAGGAGCTGGACCAGATGCTGCATATCGCGAGGAAGTTCGACGTGGCGGGCCGGGACGAGCGCAATCGCGCCCTTGGCCGCGCTGGCGAAGAGCGTGTCCTGGCCCATGAGCACGCCACGTTGAAAGCCGCGGGGCGCGATGACCTGGCGGGCAAGGTCCGTTGGGTTTCGGAGGAGGATGGCGACGGCGCGGGCTATGACATCGCCAGCTATGCGCCCGATGGCCGCCCGCGGCTGATCGAAGTGAAGACGACGAACGGTTGGGAGCGGACGCCTTTCCACATCACACGGAACGAGCTGGCTGTCGCCGACGAACGGCGCGCTGAATGGTGCCTATTCCGAATGTGGAATTTCTCGCGCGAGCCGAGGGCGTTCGAGCTTTACCCGCCGCTCGATGCGCATGTATCACTGACCCCCACGTCGTTTCAGGCCAGCTTTCACTGACCGTCAGTCGAACACCCGCGCCGACTGCTCGTCCCACGGCAGGGATGCGACGAAGCATAGGTCATAAAGGCTGATCGTGCAGGGTTCGCGGCGCACGACCAGCCGCTCGAGGACGTCCGGTGCCAGCCATGCGAGGCGAAGGAGCCGGCTGACATAGCGGTCGGAAAGGCCTTCCTCGGCAGCGAGATCGGCGATGGTGGTGGTCTCGCCGCGCTCCATCCGCTGCCGCCATGCCCATGCCCGGCCGATGGCGCGGAGCACGCGGGGATCCTGTCCCGGCGGCGGGTCCGACGTCTCGATGTCCTTCGGCGGCAGGATACGGGGCCGGCCGCCGCGTTTGCGGACCGTGAGCGGGATGTGGACGCGGATCGTGTCGTTCGCGGGCATCAGGCGGCGTCCTCCCGCGCGGGCGCCATCAGACTTGCAAGCGCGCCGAGCCCGTCGTGGCGCAGGTCGATGTCGAGCCCGTCCTCGCCCACCGTCACGCGCGCCACGAGCAGCTGGACGACGCGGGCCTGCTCAGCCGGGATCAGTGCCTTCCAGAGATCGTCGAACTGCGTGAGCGCCTTGGTCACGGTACCCTCGTTGAGGTCTGGGCGCTCCCTCTTCAGCTTGCGGGCGGTACGCGCGATGATCTCCGGCGTGCGCAGCAGCCGCCGGATTTCTCCGATGACCGCCTCCTCCACCATGGCCGCAGGGAGCCGCTGGGGTCCGCGCAGCTCGGCCGTCGGCCGCTTCTGGATCACGTCCATCGAGACGTAGTAGCAGTAGCGCCTGTTGCCCTTCTTCGTGTGGTGCGGGGTCATCGCGGCGCCGGTCTCGGTGAAGATCAGGCCGCGCAGCAGCGCCGGCTCGGTGCTGCGGGTGCGCCCGGCGCGCTGGTTGCGGTTGCCGGACAGCACCGCATGGGCGGCATCCCACAGATCGGCATCGACGATGGGCTCGTGCATGCCGGGATAGGTCTCGCCCTTGTGGGCGATCTCGCCGCGGTAGATGCGGTTGTGCAGCAGCTTGTAGAGCGCCCCGCGGTCGATGGGCCGGCCGCGCTTGGACCGGATGCCGCGGGCGTTCAGCTCCCGGATAACGGCGGCGGTGGAATCGGAGCGCGCGAAGAGCTCGAACATGGTGCGGACCTGCGCAGCCTCGGCCTCGTTCACGATCAGCTTGCGGTCGACCACGTCGTAGCCAAGCGGCACGTAGCCGCCCATCCACATGCCCTTCTTCTTCGAGGCGGCGACCTTGTCGCGGATCCGCTCTCCGATCACCTCGCGCTCGAACTGGGCGAAGCTGAGCAGGATGTTCAGCGTCAGCCGCCCCATGGACGTGGTCGTGTTGAACGACTGCGTGACGGACACGAAGGTCACGCCATGGCGGTCGAAGATCTCGACCAGCTTCGAGAAATCCATCAGCGCGCGGCTGAGGCGGTCAATCTTGTAGACCACGACCACGTCGATCAGCCCATCCTCTACATCGGCGATCAGCTGCTTGAGCGCGGGGCGGTCCAGCGTGCCGCCGGAGAACCCGCCATCGTCGTATCGCTCGCGCAGGCAGGCCCAGCCCTCGGCGCGCTGGCTCGCGATGTAGGCCTCGCAGGCCTCGCGCTGTGCGTCGAGGCTGTTGAACTCCATGTCGAGCCCTTCCTCGCTCGACTTGCGGGTGTAGATGGCGCAGCGCAGGCGGCGGGCCGGTTCGGTCTGGGTCTTTCTGGTCATCGGGCACCTCCGGGCTGGTCGAGTCCGAAGAACCGCCAGCCATTCCAGTGCGCCCCGGTGATCGCACGGACCGCGGCTGAGAGCGACTTGAAGCGCCGGCCCTGCCATTCGAAGCCATCCGCAAGCACGGTGACCATTTGCTCCTCGCCGCCCCACTCGCGGACCAGCTTCGTGCCCGGAGCCGGCTTGCGCGGATCCGCCACCATGCCGCCCAGCTTGCCGCTCATGACCTCGTCGGCCAGCGCATCGAGCGTGCGGCGCGTCTCGCGGCGCAGCCCACCATGGGCCAGTTCCTGGATGCGGTAGCCCAGCCGAAGCTCAAGGTTCCCGCGGCTGGCGTTCGGCGCGCGCTCCCCAAAGATGGCCTGCCACTTTTCCTGCAACTCGGGCACCGTCATCGCCTTCAGCGCAGTCAGTTCGGCCAGGACGTCGATCCCCTCCGCCTCGCGCGCGAGTGCGGCCCTCGCGCCTGATTTCCTTGCGGTTTTCCTCATGCGTCATCTCCAACTCGGTTTCGAACCTGTCTCCGACGACGGCGTCTGAGGGCGAGAATGTCCAGCGAACTGTCTCCGTCGAGAGGAGCATTCTCGTTCGATTCCAATGCGTTGATGCGCGCGATGGCGCCGGCAAGGATGGCGGCCAGTTCCGTCAACCGCTCATCGGTGCTGAGCGTTTCGGCAGGCGGCGCGAAGGTGATTCGGGCTGGCATGGGGAGCGAACCTCCTGAGGCGGTTTGCTCCGTGATCGCCGCGGTCGGCGAAGAAATTCAAGTGAAAACCGAGAGTTGTCGTAGTTGCGCGAAGACTAAGGAAGCGGAGCGGACGCGGATACTTCAACCGCTCTGCATTGGGCGTCCCCAAAGAGATCTACAACGCAAAAATGCTCGGGGCTCTTGGCGGTTCAAAAATCAGTACTCGTTTCCCAACTTCAGCACTTCCACGATGCGTCTAGCACGTTCACCCAGTTGTGGATCGTCAACCAAGCCCTGCAGCCTGGCCGTCGTACCGTCCAGGTCCATGAAACTCTCAAGGTTCTCCCTTTTTAGGACTTTGAAGCGGCCTCTGTCGCTGCTGTTGATCCAACTGGTGAGGCCTTCTAGCGCATCCAAGAAGCCTGCATCTGATTCTGCATGACCTGCAATTAGATTACACGGCCCCTCTTTATCTCCACCCTGCATCCAAGCAAAGAGAAGGCTAACTGGTTTTGGACTAGAAATGACGTCCTGAAAACTCATTGATCGGTAGCGTTCCAAGAGGATCGCATTAATTTCATCGAGCTCATCCTCCTGGAATAACCACTCCTCCTCGGGTTTGGGTCGTTCCCCATACCGCCCGTGCGCAAACGTCTCGCGCCGAAACATCGATGTTAGCCAGCCGATCGCATCGCCATGTTCAAACATCAATCTTAGAACGCGCTTGCGATCGTCATCTTCCAGGTTTGAAATGAAGAATGGTACAAGGCGTTCCGCTCGTTCCCAAAATGAATTTATCCAAAAGTGATCAAATGGGCGTATGCGATATGCTTCATCCATCATATTAGAAAACGCAGTCAAAAAGTTCTCGCATTGCTTTGCGGAAAGATCTTCATAAACTTGACCTTTCAGTCTCTCAAGCAGAACATCCGCCTTCGTGAGCGATCCTGATTGGGCGGCACTGTGTAATTCCAGTAAGGAATCACTGGTTTGCTGCGGCCCGGCATTGGATGCCTCCCATATAGTCGCAAACTCATCATTCGTGAGTGCATGAGAAGGAGCTGCTAGGGCAAAATAAAGCCGATAGTGATCTGGGCTACTGAGCCTTCCGGCCCTGACGGCTAGGTCACGTTCGTGCTCAGACACGTGTTGAAATATACTGAATCCGCGTCCTTCTTCGGCATAGTCTACTTCAACACCGGGAAGCTGCTCGGCAAAATAATATCGATACATCATATCGTTAAAATGGCCTTCTGGCACGGCCTCGAACAATGCTGAAAGCTCTTTGGATTTCTCTGCTTCTTCGATGCGTGCAGCTCCGACTGAAATTGCAGAAAAAGTCGCGCAATACGCTTCAATCCAACGGTACAATGCTGGATTTCCATCTTTGATTATTTGGAGCCACACAAGATCAGCTAGGTCTGCCCGAATGTCACGCAGCGCTGGCCAGAAGAAACGAATCGCATCAAGCGCGCGTATCACGGACCGAGGTGTTAGAAGCTGCCTACCACCTTCATGATCTATTACTGCGCGCAATCTCGAAAGTTCATCGTCATCTTTGACGGAAGCGATCTGATGGAGTTCATCAGTAAACCATTGCCGTAGCTGAAATGGCTCTGGCTGCGGAACCATAGCAGTTAACTGTACGATTTTTTCTAGATATGCTTTGCCACTCTTTACGCCTGCGGCTCGCTCGATGCTCTGTGCCAGTATTTCAGAATCGTAGCATAAGATATAGATCACGTTCGGCAAGTCGACGACCGATCGGACAAGCCGCAAGATCTCAATTACCTCAGCAGGTTCAAGGCGATCAACATCATCAATAGTGACAATGAATCTGTGGTCCAACTCTCGGAGTGACTTTACAAGCTTGTCTTTGAGTTCAGAGAGTTGAGGGGATGCTGACTCCCCGCGTGTGATGTCACCAATGGCTCTGACGCTCTTCCCAATCAATTTTGCTGGACCCCATCCAGAAGCTTCGCCTACGACTTCAATTGCAGCGCCAGTTCTGCTCAAGCCATTCATGAAGCTTCGAAGCGCCTTGCTGGCCTCCTGCGCCTTCGACTTGTAAAGTGGTGTCGCATCCCCAGCCTCCAACGCGAACTTTTCAAGTTCACTTGAAAGATCGCTAAATAGGCCAGTAATAAGGGCGTCCCTGCTACCGATTAACCAGGGGCGGAAATTTATTATTGATGGACGTCGAGTGGAGGGCAGCTTTCGAAGCTCATCGCCAATGAGAAATAGAAGACTTGACTTACCGGAGCCCCACGCGCCCTCGATGCCAACCACAAATCCATCTTGAGATGCGCGATCGACCAGTGATGCGGCTATCCTCCTGGAAACCTGACGGAAACCGAGCTTATCGGTGTCCCCAGAGGAAAGAGCGCGGTCGCCCTTGATCTCAAAGTGTTCTTGATCAGTCATTCCGTGCCTTTCGATTTAAGTCTTCCTCAGAGCTCCCGCGCGAACCAACGGATGCGGCCGACGATGTGGATCTCGTCGGCCGTTCGCTCGTAGGGGCTGTAGAAGCCGTTGTCCGAGATGACGCGCACGGCGGGCGGGTCGCTGTTCGGGATGTGCTCGAGTCGCTTGGCCACCAGGCCCATGCCGTCGTCCAGCACGAAGATACCGGGCGGGTTTGGCGCGCGGCGCGCCATGTCGACGAGAACCGTGTCGCCATCGAGCAGCGTGGGTGCCATGCTGTCGCCTTCCACATGCATGATGCGCAGCTGGGAGGGGCTGGCCTTGAGACTGTGGCGGATCCAGGACCGGCGGAAGTGGTAGGCGCGGCCGGCGGGATCGTCGTGCTCCTGGACCACGGCGCCGCCGCCCATCGAGGGGCGCGGGCTCGCATGCGCGATCGACACGAACGCCTCGTCCGGGTTCTCGATGAAAGGCGGTGTTCCTTCCACATCGCCTATTCCGTGGATGAGCCAGTCACGGTCGACCTTCAGCACCCGGGCGACCTCGGCCAGCCGGTCGATGCCGGGGCGGGATGATCGCCCGCGCAGGATGTCGTAGACGAAGGAGCGATTCACGCCCGCCATCTCGGCGACGTGGGCGGGGCTGAGACCGAGCTGGTTGGCCCGGGCCCTGAGACGGTCGGCAAGCGTGTGATGCTCGTTCATGTTTCCCCACCCATCTGTGGATGAAATAGGATAAAATCGGATTGATCGGTGGCCGTCAAGCGAATAAGAACAGAAGGTAAACAACAGGCAGGGGAATCGGAGGGGCGCGTGCACATCGACAAGCTGTATTTCACGCTCCCCGAGGTGCTCGAGCGCTGGCGGATCTCCGAGACGGACCTCGTCTACTTGGCCGAGAACGACAAGCTGCGGCTGTCGGTGCGCGTGTTTCACGCACCCGTGGAGTTCGGGGACATCGAGGAAGGGGCGGATGGTGAGCGCTTCCGCGTGCCTTGGGAGCGGCAGCGTTACAGCGGGCTGCTCGATCTGCATGCCTGCGACGTGTTCCAACTCTTCCGCTGCGGCGAGATCCATCTGAGCGAGTTCCGCACGCCGCGGGCGGACTATGCCGCGCTCCATGGCGAGGCCAAGCCGATCTTCATCCTGATCGGAGATCTGCTGCTAAGGCGCGAGGAACGCGACCGTTTCGAGCTTCAGTCCGGCTTCTCCGCGGGCGGCTCGGCGATGGAGGCGAGCACTTTCATCGCGTCGGCGGATTACCAGGAGGTGCGCTGCAACGGATATCGCTTCCGCCTCGGGCCGATCCAGGCGCAGGTCGTGCGCTCCCTGCACGAGGCCGCGCAGCGCGGCGAGGCGTGGCAGAGCGGCAAGGCCATCCTGTCCTCGGCCGGCTCGAAGAGCCTGCGCATGGCGGACGTCTTCAAGTCGCAGAAGGACTGGCGGCAGCTGATCCGCTCCGACCGCCGCGGCGGTTACCGTCTGAACATCGACTGAGTCGCTTGCGGTCCACCATGCGCGGTTTCGGGTCGCGCTCGGTGTGGGATCGGCTGGGGGATGGAGGGGGATGACGATCCCCCGGCGCGCTGTCCCATCCTGTCCTGCAAGGCCATAACGATCCCCCTCTGCATCCCCCTGCGATCCTGACGACATCCCATAGCGGGATTTCGCAATCTCTCTCCGAAGCACACGCAAACGGAGAGAGCCGATGCAGCAGAAGCAATGCCTGAACCAGAAGGAACTCGCCCGGCGCTGGACGATCTCGCATCGCACGCTGGAGCGCTGGCGGTGGGCGGGTGAAGGCCCGGCCTACATGAAAATCGGCGGACGGGTCGTCTATCGCCTCGAGGACATCGTCGCCTTCGAGCGCGACCAGCTCCAGCACACCATGGATACCCAGCCGCGTGCGGGAGCGGCCTGATGGGACGCCTGTCGCCCATCACCGAGGCCGAGGTCGTGCCGCTGCACGGCGCGAACGGGCCGACACTTGACGAGATCGGGCTCGCCGCCTGGATCGCGCAGGCCGAACCCGGCGAGGCGCTGGTCTATCACCGCGGCTTCCTCGCCGTCGATGCCACGTCGGTCATCTCGAAGCTGCCGGCGGACCGGCAACGGACGCTGCAGCTGGTGGCTGCCGCCGCTCGTCGCGCAGCCGAGCAGAACCTCGTCCATCTCGTGCAGTCCCGGCTCGGCCCCGACGCTTTCGCCTACATTGCCGTCGCCCGACCGAAGCCCGGCCCGTCCGGCGCGGCGCTCTCGATGCGCCTGCTCGAGGCCGCCTGATCCCCATCCCCCATTCCGGAGACCCCAATGCCCTATCCCGAGAACACACCCACGCCCGATGACCTGCCGGGCCTCAGCCCGCAGGAGATCGCCGGGCTTCCCGTCGAACTGCTGGCCATCCTCCAGCGCGAGATCGACGAGCGGCTGAAGCGCGACAAGGCCGCAAAGGCCCGGCTCGATGCAGCGCTGACGACCCGCTACGCCGCCCGCGCCGCCGAAGAGCGGCAGGCGCAGGCCAAGGATACCGGCACGGTCCGGTTCGATGACGGCGATTTCACAGTGGTTGCCGATCTGCCGAAACGCGTCGAATGGGACCAGTCCCGGCTGGCCGCCATGGTCGAGCGGATCTGCGCGGCCGGGGATGACCCGGCCGAGTATGTCGACATCGCCTTCAAGGTTCCCGAGCGCAAATACGCGGCCTGGCCCGATGCGATCCGCCAGGGCTTCGAGCCGGCGCGGACCGTGAAGACCGGCGCGTTGAAGGTCGAGATCCGGCCGCAGGGAGGCGATGCATGAGCCTCCCGATCATCACCGCCGACGAGCGGCTGGCCGAGGTGCGCGGCGTGAAGGCCGCCGTCTTCGGCCCGAGCGGGGTCGGCAAGACCACGCTTCTGCGCACGCTCCGGTCTTCGACCACGCTGTTCTTCGACCTCGAGGCTGGCGACCTCGCCATCGAGGGGTTGGCCGTCGACACGATCCGCCCGCGCACCTGGCGGGAATGCCGCGACTTCGCGGTGTTCATCGGCGGTCCGAACCCGGCACTGCGCAAGGACCAGCCCTACAGCGAGGACCACTACCAGGCGATCTGCCAGAAGTACGGCGATCCGAAGGTACTGGAGAAGTACGACACGGTCTTCATCGACTCGATCACCGTGGCGGGGCGGCTCTGCTTCCAGTGGTGCAAGGGCCAGCCCGAGGCGCATTCGGACAAGACCGGCAAGCCGGACGTCCGCGGCGCCTACGGGCTGCACGGGCGCGAGATGATCGCCTGGCTGACGCATCTGCAGCATACGCGGGCGAAGAACGTGATCTTCGTCGGGATCCTCGACGAGAAGTTCGACGACTTCAATCGCAAGATCTTCGTCCCGCAGATCGACGGATCGAAGACCGGGCTGGAGCTGCCCGGCATCGTCGATGAGGTGCTGACGCTCACCTCGCTGCCCGACGACAAGGGCGTGCCGCAGCGGGTGTTCGTCTGCCACACGCAGAACAGCTGGGGCTATCCGGCCAAGGACCGTTCCGGACGCCTCGACCTGCTGGAGCCGCCGCATCTCGGCCGGCTCATCGAGAAGATCCGCCAGCCCCTGCCGATCGATGCGCGCCCGCTCGTGACGGACGCGCCGCGCGTCCCGGCGCCCGCCGCGACCCCTCAATCCGATCCCACCAACTGAAAGGACCCCACGCCATGACCGGTCTCTGGAACGATTTCAACGACGCGCAGTCCAACACCAACCTCATCTCCAAGGGCACGCTGGCCAAGGTGCGCCTGACCATCCGCCCCGGCGGTTTCGACGATCCCTCGCAGGGCTGGACCGGGGGCTATGCCACCCGCGGATCGACCGGCGCGGTCTATCTCAACGGCGAGTTCACCGTGCTCGAGGGTCCCCATGCCCGGCGCAAGATCTTCACGCTGATCGGGCTGCACAGTCCCAAGGGGCCGGACTGGGCCAACATGGGCCGCAGCCTCGTCCGCGGCATGCTGAACTCGGCGCGCGGGATCTCCGACAAGGACACCTCGCCCGAAGCGCAGGCCGCACGTCGGATCAACGGCTTCGCCGATCTCGACGGGCTCGAGTTCGTGGCCCGCATCGACATCGGCACCGATGCGATGGGCGAGGACAAGAACGAGATCCGCGCGGCGGTGACGCCCGACCATCGCGATTATGCGCAGGTCATGGGCACGGCCGGCCAAGGTTATCAACCGCCAGCACAGCCTGCGCCGCAACCGGCGGCGGCATCGCAGCCCACCGCTCCGGCGGCCCCCGGTCGTCCGGCCTGGGCGCAGTGAGGGGCGTCCGATGCGGCTGCGTCCCCGTCAGAAAGTCTTCGTGGAGCGCAGCCTCGCTGCGCTCTCGAAGCACGGCAATACGCTCGGCGTCGCGCCCACGGGCGCGGGCAAGACCATCATGCTGTCCGCGGTCACCGGGAAGCTGGTGGAGGAGACGGCGGCCAAGGCCTGCGTTCTCGCCCATCGTGACGAGCTGACCGGCCAGAACCGCGCGAAGTTCGGCCGGGTCAATCCGGAGGTAACCACCTCCGTGGTGGATGCCGGCTCCAAGTCGTGGGCCGGCCAGGTCACCTTCGCCATGGCGCCGACGCTGTCGCGCTCGGCCAGCCTGAACGCGATGCCCACGCTCGATCTGCTGGTGATCGACGAAGCGCATCACACGGTGGCCGACAGCTATCGTCGGATCATCGACCGCGTGCGCGACGCCAATCCGGACGCGCGCATCTTCGGCGTCACGGCGACGCCCAACCGCGGTGACCGGAAGGGCCTGCGCGAGGTCTTCGACAATGTCGGCGACCAGGTCACGCTGGCCGAACTGATCGCGTCTGGTCACCTCGTGCCGCCGCGCACCTTCGTGATCGATGTGGGCGTGCAGGAGAAGCTACGCGCCGTGCGTAAGACCGCGTCCGACTACGACATGGGCGCGGTTGCGTAGATCATGAACCGCGCACCGATCACGGCCGAGGTCATCCGGCACTGGCGCGAGAAGGCCGGTGACCGGCAGACCGTGGTCTTCTGCTCGACGGTCGCCCACGCGGAAAACGCCGCCGAAGCCTTCAATGACCGCGGGATCCCTGAGGTGCCCCCCGAAAACTGGACAATGACGCAAGCTCGGATTTGCTGTCTGCTGATCTTCACCACGAAGGAGATCGAAGATGTCGAAACGAAAGC
>LJSV01000038.1 GCA_001314715.1 Rhodobacteraceae bacterium HLUCCA12
CGCCGGAACGGGAGGCTCTGGGGCAGTAACTCATTGAAAACTATGGCATCAGAAAGTTGAAGATAGCGAATTTACCCAATTTGCTGTCGAACTTCGGTGGCCCACCACTTCACTCTCACATGGTGCCGAACCTTCCCGCCCTTGTCCACGAACGAATGCGGGACTGGCAAACGTGCCTCCGGCCCCTTTGCGACCGCTTCGATTAGATTGTAAAATGCATCACCTTTGCGGCCTGCGCGGATCAGTTGATCCTGAGAAAGGACCCCCGCGGCAGTCCGTTTTTTCAGATCAGCGATTGCGGGCTGGATCCACGCAGCGTGAACAGCGCGCAGCTCCTCCGTCTCAATGAACAGTGGCAGGCCCTTCATCCAGTCCAGCACGTCCTTTGTGTGAGACGCACCCAGAGGAAACTCCTTGAGAAAGCTTTCGTGTTGGTCGAAGTTGCCTTTGTCACGTGTGCGCAGAGGCTCCCCTGTCTCGGGATCAGGCATATGGAAATGAAGCGCATTGAGTTCATGATTGCCCATTATGGCACGGGCGCGCCCTGCATCCATCAATTCGCGCACGATCCGGATGACAGCTCCGTTCTCCGGACCACGGTCAATGAAATCACCCAAGAAGACGATCTGACGATCGGGCTCGGGATGCAGCCACGTCGTGCCATTGCGCTGCCAGCCGAGGCTTTGCAGAGCAATGCGCAGCTTCTCGGCCTGACCGTGGATATCGGGGATTATGTCCGTGACACTCATCTACTAGCAGCCAAAAGACCATTCCTCATCAATCTAGCTCACCAAATTGGAATAAGTTTTTCTTATTAACTACCCCTATCTGCCTCAGGAATTTCACCTTCTCCCTGATTGAAATAGCCTCAAAGGGCGCTGGGATCAGCTCCACGAATCTCTCTACATACTCCGTTTTATCTTCCTCACTAAATGAATCCCACTTAGAAAGGCCTTTTACTTCGTCATCACTAAAATCCATCTTAACCAAGCCTACTCTGTATTTTTCGGCATACTGACGCAACTCTTCTTCATGTGACCCACTGCCGTCAGAACGAAAAATAAAATATGAGCGTTCTGAAAATCTTTTGTGCGATACCGCCTCGAAAAAGAAATAACGCCATTGAGCGAGATTGGGCTTTACTTCACATGTCACTATCTCAACATCAAAGAACCCAAGTTCTTCAAAGGGAGAAAGGCCCACAACATCAGGATTTGACCACACTCCACCGCTCTTAAGATTTGCAACCTCATAGCTTACCCTATCAACCGATTTAACTTCCTTCAACCAAAGCGCAACGACTGGCCAAAGATACTTTTCCAAAACTTTCTCTTGTTTATTTGCCTTCGATGGCACCGATTGATCCAAATCAACCGCACTTTCATTCAAAATAAAATAACCTCCGCCGCGTCCTTTGCGGCTAGAAATTCTACTCGCAGGATCTTGTGACGCGTTAGACACATCACGATATAATAGGTATGTTTTTACCCTACCTTCAAGGCGATCATTAATCTGTGAAAGCAGATCCTTTACGCTCATTGGGCAGTCTTCACGCGTATCTTTCAATACGTCCAGAGCAGCCAGATAAACCTCTTTGTGCTTTACACTTTCAGGAATTCTTGGACCTTCATCCATAGCGATCTCACCCGAATCTCTCATATTTCCTCCTTCATCCATCACTGCATAAATGCTACTCGAAGTCGCAGTCTAGTTCTACATCAGGCAATGCAGCGCCTCTATAAAGATAGATTTCTAGATCATTTGCTTTTCCATAATGCAAAAATTTCCAGACTGGCACGGTCTATCCAATGCACCGCAATCTCTGAAGTATAATTAGCTTCATTCTGCGCAAAGAAGTTCTGATATGCTTGTAGCTGCGAGAAATAGTCCGCGAAACACCCAGAGCCACTCTTATGGTCCAAGATCAGGCGCTTTCCATCGCCCGTCGCCACAAGATCAATGATCCCGTTGAATTCTGCGCCTGATGCTTCGCGTTGCTGTATCGGCACCTCACACTCGATCTGCGTATAGCCTTCTGCCATCAGCCATTGCCTGAGAGCATCCGCCTGTGCTTGCAACAGGTCCAGAGCGGCCTCGTCAAAGCCGGTGGACGCGGGCAGCCGCGCACGAAGATCCGGGCGCAGCAACAGGACGCGCATCGCCTTGTGCAATGCAGTGCCCCGTTCGCTGGCAGTCGCCGCAAGGGCTGCGACCTGTGGCGCAACATCCAGTTTCACAATGCGCGTCTGCACCTCAGGCAGCGGCTCCTGCACTAACAATGATGGCCTGATACGCCACGCCGTCTGATCAGCTTCCGGCAGCGCTCGCAGCTCACCAAATGCCAGCCTTTCCGGGGCTTTCTGATCGCCGGTAGCTTTCAGTATGCCAGGTGCCTCGGTGCTGCACATCAGAGTGCGCGCAGGAAAATCTATACCGCCAACCTTCAGGTGCCCGGCCTCTGGCTGCATGCCGGCCTCCAGTACCAGCATTTCAGCGTGGTTCGCAGGTCCATCACCCTCGCCGAGTTTCTTGAGCACAAAATCCGGCCACTCCAGGATCAGCCGGTCGCGCCCGCGGGTCAGCGCCACATAAAGCAGGCGCCGCGCATCGGCTTCCGATGCCAACCGGCGATCAGCAATGAAGATTTCCTTCTTCTCCTTGATCGGCAGATCGGGCGTCCAGATCAGTTGGGCCCGCTCAAGGATGGCCCCAAGATCGCTGAAATCCGTGAACTCGGCACGTAGCGTGCCAGGCTTTTCCCCGATCTTGTTGTCGAGTCCCACCACCACAGTGATCGGCCATTCCCGTCCTTTTGAGGCATGCCAGGTGACAATCTCGACGCCCTGCCCTGCGCTTTGGCCGGGATCAGGGTGGCGGTCGAAATCGCGCTCTTCACGGCGCGCCTCGAGCCAACCCAGAAAAACCTGCGCGCTCGCGCCATGAAAACCCGCAGCAGCCTTGAAATCACGATGGGCCGAGACGAATTCGCTGACCTCTGCATGCAGACGCATCAGGTCGGCATGGGCTTGTGCCGCCTCTGGCATGTGCGCCGCCCAGCCGAGGATGCCAGAGGCGTTCAACACCTGCGGCAACAGAGTTTCCAGCGGCATGGGTGCTGCGATCTCGGCCAGCGCGCGCAGCTCGGCAAGCTGGGCACAAGTGGCCAGGTCTTCATCAGCAAGCAGGCTCATGGCCTGCTGAAGCGGCATGGCAGAGGGACCGAGTGTCAGCAGTGCAAGGGCCGCATGGCGATCTGTCGGATCAACGGCGAATGCCAAGGCGTTGCGCGCTGCCATGATCGCAGGAGAATCCAACCAACCAGCGGCGCTGATACGGACAGGCACCCCTTGCTGCTTGAGTGCGCTGGCATAGCGTGCCGCCATCGAATGGGTTGGTGCCAGAATGGCAATGTCGCGCGGCTCAACCGGGCGGAATACTGGAACCCTGGGGTCACTCTCCCGTTCCACCACCGGCCCGGCCTCGGCGAGGATGTCCGCAATGCGCGCGGCAACGTGTTCCTCGGGGCGCGATTTCTTCGATCGGCGCCCTTCAGGGATGCGCAGGATTTCAGCGAAGATCTCGCCGGTTTCGGGCCGCTGCGGCTCTAGCGGCACATAAGCCTCCCCGAACAGCCCCGCTGAGATCGCATTCACCATCTGCATCAGCCGCGGGTCAGAGCGCCAGTTGCCTGTCAGGGGCGAGGCCGCTTGCGGATTCTGCCGCTCGAGCGCCTCGCTCAGGCGGGGATCAGCTCCCTGAAACCCCATGATCGATTGCTTGGTATCGCCCACGATCAGCACGCGCTTGGCGGATTGCGCGATGCGCCACAGCAGAGCGAACTGCACCGGGTTCGTATCCTGGAATTCGTCGATGATGACGCAATCGACCTCTGACAAAAGCGCCTCGAGGATCTCCGGGCGTGTCCGCAGAAGGCGCTCGGCATCGCAGATCATGTCTGCATAGTCGATCACGCCCGCTTCGCGCTTCATGTCGGCGTATTTCGACATCACCTCCTGCGCGCCATGCACCAGCGCCGTGAGATGCGCGCAGGCATCTTCCAGGGGGCCAGGGTGGACTGCAATATCCGATGCCGCTGCAATCACCTCATCAGAGAGCGCGTCATAGCCATCCGGCGTGGGCGCACCCCGCTTCGATTGGCGCAATTCGCTGAGCGCTTTCCAAAGCCCCCAATCCCGGCGCAGCTCTCCGGGGCGCTGGGCGCGTTTCATGTTCCGGAAGTCTTTCGCAAATGCCGTGCGCGCCGCGTCTGACGTGGCATGCGCAGTGAGGTCATTGGGGAATGCGGCCAGCAGGGCGTTGATCGCCGCAACCAGCCGCGCCTCCAAAGGGGCACCATCTGGCTCAACCCGACCGTAGAGATCACGCAGACGGGCAACCGCCGCGTCGGCCAGTTGCGGGTCATTGCCGTTGTCGCCGAGCCCCCGGAGCAGATCAATCGTGGTCAGGATCCGACCGCGGAAACTATCTTCCTTGCTCGCATTCGAGACAAAACTCGAGCGGTACCCAAAGCGTGGCAGGTCGGCTTTGACCGCATCGAGAGACCCGGCGTGCGCCATGGCCTGGCGGACAAGCAGATCACGCTCAGCCTCGGCCAGCGCACGTGGCTGTGGTGAGGCCCCGGCCGCAAACGCATGTTCCGAAAGGATCCGCAGACCCAGTCCGTGGATAGTCGAGACGTATGCCTGTTCAACCGCTAGCGCCGCTTCAACCATACCCTCAGCCAAAAGGCTCGCGCGGATACGGCCGCGCAGCTCTGCCGCCGCAGCTTCCGTGAACGTCACCGCCAGAATGCGATTTGGCCCAACAAGGTTTTCTTTGACCCAATTGGTCAGGTCCGATTTGATCCGAAAGGTTTTCCCCGAGCCAGCCCCGGCTGGAACGATCGTCAGCATCTCAGTCATCACTGTCCTCCATGCTGTCATCGGCCTCGGTGCCAGGCATCATGAACCGCGCGACAAGCGGCGAGGCGTCGAGCGCATAAGGCGCAAGATTTGCTGTTTTTTCGAAGAAGTCGCGGTCATCTTCGCTGTTGAGGCGGATCTTCCCCTCACCCACCTCGGCAAGCCGCAATATCAGCAGATCCATGGCCTGCGATGATATCTCGCCCTCGACCACGGTGACGATGCCATCAGGTGGCTCAAGCCCTTCCAGCAAAACACCCTGATCGTTGATCAGATGATAGGCGACCCCGATTTGCGGATTGCCCGCCAAGGCTGCCCCAAGCACGTCGCCGGTCTTTACGGGGCGTTTGAGCATTGCGCGGTAGAGGCCGAGTTGCAGATCCCAGCCAGCCTCAAGGCGTGCGCGCCGTTTGGGCGTGCCGCTTTTCTTGTGATCGACGACCAGAAGGCTGCCGTCTTCAAGTTGCAGAAGGCAGTCGGCGCGTCCGCGCAACAAGATGCCCAGTGCCTCGCCTTGCAATCCGATCTCATTTTCGATCACGCGGGCGCCAAGCCCTTCGAGGGTGTTGCGCCACGCATGTGCCGCTGTCCGAATGTCGCGCAGCAGGCCCTCGCGCTCGACAGCCCAGATCGATCGCTGAAGAAACGGCGCATATCTGCGGATGGCTGCGGACAGCAACTCGGGCATGGCAGCTTCGATTTGATCATGGTCCGGAAGCGGCGCGTCCTTGGGAAACAGGAACTCCAGAACGTCATGCGCGATTGTACCTGACACCATGACATCAAGCCCGTCAGGGGCCCAGGTGACCGGCTGCGCCCCGAATTCGGCAAGGCTCCAGGCCAATGGACTGACCAGAAGCGTTTCCAGACGACTGGGCGATTGGGGACGCATCCGCCTATCTTCCGCAAGGCGACGGCGCAGCAGGTCGCGATCAATGCGTAAAACGCCATCTTCCGGCATGGCCGCCGGTTGAGGCTCGGCAGATGCCTTGACGACCCGATGCGCGAACGGCCAGCGCTCGCGCGGGAGTGCGCGCAGATCGTGGATCAAGGCTTCAGCATCTTCTGTGCCCTTCACACCATTTCCAACAGTGCGCGCCACGAGCGACAGTACTGCCGCAGGGGCCTGACGGCTGCCATTTGGCGCAAGCACGGGACGCAAGAGGGTCAGGCTGTCTGATGCGCACAGAAACTGGCGGCGCAACTTCTCGAGGCGTCTTGCCAGCACATCGCCGCGCGTCTCAATATGAAGCCCGGTCTTTTCGCGCAGAAGCCGAAGTTCGCCATCAAGAAAAAGCGGCGATGCCGACACCGCGCGTGGCCAGCGATTGCCGCTCATGCCCATGGCAATCAGATGCCCCGCCGGGCGCCATGGCATGGCCCCTTCCGTGAACACGCTGACGCCTTGGACAAACGCCTCGGACGGCGCAGGCTTGGGCGTGGCAGGTGTGGCGACACGGTAAAGCGCCGCCCAATCCAGCGAACGGCTTTGCGTCAGCTCGGCCCGGATCACACCAAGCTTCGCGCGGAATGCCGCAACAACCTCACGCTGCTCGACAGCATCACTCAGTAGCTGCGCTGCCTGCTCCAAGGCCTGCTGGATTCCGTCCGGGGTCTGCGCGATGTTTCCACGCACCAACTTGTAGAAGCGCTGCGCGCGCCCCGTCAGCGACCTTGCGGCAAATGGCTCGAACCGGCCTTGCATGACTTCGCGCGAGAGTTGCAGCCCTGTCTCGGCAGGCCATGGCATCAAGGGAGAGATGTAAAGACTGGCGAGCGCCATGGCTGGCGCTGGGGCCTGCAAACACAACAGAAGTTGAAGGAGTGTTTCGCCTGCGATGTCACGGCGATCAGGCTGCGTCGGCAATCCCGAAAGCGGCACGCCGGAAGCATCAAAAGCGCGGCGAAGTTGTGCAACATAACCGGTCTCGTCCGGCACCAGCAGACCGATCTCATCAGGTGACACACCTTGGTCGATCAAGCGCTGAGCACGCGCTGCGGCAAAATCCGCTTCCTCTGCCTCATCACGCAGGGCGAAGAACGCCAATGTGTCGTCCAGCGGCCCTGACGGGATCGAAGCACCAGTCAACCCCTGTTGCGCGCGCCACAAGCTTGTCCCCTCTGCTGCGCCAGTCACCAGCGGCGCGCGGCGCGCAGCCCATTCCCTCCGAAACCCGTCCTCCGCAAGCCCATGATGATCAAGCAGATGCGCGTGCAGGCGGCGTTCCAGTGGCGCGGCGAAGCGGCATGGCTCAGCACTCACCAAGGAAAGCGGCTCCAGCGCGTCGCCAGATGCACAGGCCAGAACATGAGCGTAGACCTGCAAATCTTCCGGCAGCGCGGCTGGGGCCTGACGCCACAGGTCGCAGAGCGCGCTGATATGCTTGTAAAGACGGCTGGCGCGGTCGAGCGCGCTGAGGTCGACCTCCTCCGGGCTCAGACCGTTGGTCGCAACTGCGAGCCTGCGCAATGCCGCTGAGACAGCAGCAGCCGTTTCAAGCGGCGCAACGACCATGCTGGAAGCCCAGGGGAATGCTGCATCCGTCAGCACGGCATTCAGGTCAAGCGCCTGCGGGCGCGGCGCAAGATAGGTTTCTGCCAGAAGGTCGGGTGTGATGGCTCGAAACGCGCCCGTTCCGGAATGAACCGTGACCAGTTGCTCAAGACCATTCATCCGCACCTCCTCGCCACGACTGGCAGCGGCCTAAATCCGCTTTGTGTCGCCATCTGAAATAGTGGCGCATGCAGCCAAGGCGTCAGACTGCTTATCGAATCAAGACGATACATGGTCCTTTATGCCCTGCTCAGGTGTAATCTTCATGGAATAGCCTCAAGTTACAACCCATCCCACAGAACGATACGTCCGAAATTGACGTGCCCATAATCTACTATCAAACCGAATCGAGAAGAGAAGGAGACGCGATTGGTTCGAACGAGCATCACCCACCCCTTGCGCATTGATGACCTGCCCCTTGGAAACGGGCGGCTGGGCATCACGTTTTGTCCCGGCAAGAAAGGCGACAGTGTCTTTGGTGCCGGATGGGATCGAGACCTTGATCTCGACATGGACGCGATCAAGGTTTGGGGGGCGGATGCGGTTCTGACCCTGATCGAAGATCACGAGTTCGACATGCTGGGCGTGCCCCAGCTGGGCGCGGCGGTGAAGGCGCGCGGCATCGAGTGGTTCCACTTTCCAATCCGGGATCTGGACATCCCCACAAACGACGCCATGGACACATGGGCTGCGCTCTCTGCACAGATGCACCGCACACTGGAGCGCGGCGGCCGTGTTCTCGTCCATTGCCGCGGTGGCCTCGGCCGCGCCGGCACGATTGCGGCGTTGCTGCTGACGGAGCGTGATTGGTCCGCCCCGCAAGCGATCGAGGATGTACGCGCTGTTCGTCCCGGCGCGGTAGAAACCGACGAACAGGAACGCTGGGTCACCCGTCTTGCCCGCCATTATGGACTACCGGGCATTCGGCTGCATTCCAGCCTGCTCGGCGGTGCTCTCGGCGACAGCCTTGGCGCAGAAATCGAGTTCCTCTCCCTCGACGCGATCCGGCACAAATTCCCCGACGGGATCGTGGATTTGCTCCCGCACCAAGGCCTTCGAGGGGCGATCACCGATGACACCCAGATGACGCTCTTTACCGCAGAGGGGCTGATACGGGCCCATGTGCGCGGCGCACTCAAGGGGATTTGCCATCCACCCTCTGTGGTGCACCATGCTCTTCTGCGCTGGTATCGCACGCAAGGCGGCAAGCCCCGGGTCGAGACCGACGAGATTGGCTTGATCAGCGACCAGCGGCTCTGGGCGCGCCGCGCGCCTGGTTTGACCTGTCTGTCGTCGCTGGCAGAAAGCCGAAATCTCGGTGCAGTGGCGAAGAATGACAGCAAAGGCTGCGGCACGATCATGCGCGTGGCTCCGGTGGCCCTGATGCTACCGCGTGATCAGGTACGATCCGTCGCCATCGAGACCTCGGCGCTGACGCATGGGCATCCGACCGGCCAGTTGGCCGCCGCAGCCTGGGCCGAGATGCTTGCCGATGTGGCAACCGGGGCGAAGCTGGACGACTCCGCCTCCGCAATGGCCACGGAATACGAACGGCTTGAAAACGGAGATGAAACCGCGCGCGCAATCCGCAAGGCGCTCGATGCCCCGCGGGATGGATCCCCCGAGACGGTCGAAAGCCTCGGAGGGGGCTGGACCGCCGAAGAAGCGCTGTCGATCGCGCTCTACGCCTGCCTTGCCGCCAAGGCATTTGACGACGCACTTCAGATCGCCGTCCTGCACAGCGGCGACAGCGACTCGACCGGCGCAATTGCAGGCAACATGATGGGGCTTATCGATCCACTGGCCGCTCTGAAACATCAGTGGGCCCCGGTGATCGAGGGCGCTGACATCATCACCCGTCTGGTGCGCGATCACCTGCGTCTTGAACACGAGCATCACAGTGCCGAACAACTTGCGTCAGCTTATCCGGGCGCTTGAGCAGCGCGCCACATCTTTCTGCACTGGAAATTTCAAACAGATCGAGGAGCGCGCAATCACGCATGAGCAAAGGACGCAAACGGCGCTATGAAGAGGAGCGGGCCGCAAAAAATGGGTTCTGGTGTACATCGACACATCCGGATTCGAAGGTCCGGCTATGGTCTCTGATCCAATGCCCTATGACAAAGCGTTGCGCGCGCTCGATAAGGCGCGCGAGCAGGAGGGGCCAAACGGCTTTGATCATTTCGAAATTCAGCAGCTACCGACAAGAAAGGAAGACAAATGCTGATCGCTGATTGTCAAGGTTGCCGCTACCTGCACTGGGCAATCGGGATCGGTCTTGGTGTACGATGCACGCACCCCCAGCACCGGATCGATGCACAGCTGCCGATTCCATTGATTTCGGCAGTGTCGGATTGCCAGCTATATGACGCGCGCCGGGCCGAACGGATGAGCAAACGCAGCACAGAAAAGGAGTAAGGCTTGGATCAGAACAGGAAGCCAGCATCAGACATAGACGCAACGGACGCAGGCGAAGCTGCTCAGAGGCTCGCGAGGGAGTTGCACGCGGCGCTCTTCCCTGAGGAGTATGATTATATGCACGACAGCGTCTCGGAGGCTAAGGCCCGCCTGCGAGGTGAAAACCCCATGGGTGATAAGCACGTTGAAAGGGTAAATGAACAGCGTAGGCAGCTTGGTTTCACCCAGTTTGTGGTCGGCCCTGAAGGTCACAATGATGATACCTTTGCGTGGGTAAAGGAGCAACTACGCAACGGAGAAGAGGGCAGGCTTCGTGAAATCGTAGCGACCCGCGCCGAAGAGTCTCTCGCCGTTTTGCGCCGAAAAGAGCGGGCGCGACAGCAGGTGCAGACCCCATCGTGGCTGGACCAGACAATTGACGAGATGCTTTCGGGTGATGAGTTCATATATGATGGGCAGGACAGGAGCGATCCTAAGGTGATCGCGTTTCGCATCCTGGGGGAGCTGTACACTGTAAATAGCTCCGGAAAAAATGCTCCTGAATTCCTCAGGCAGATCAGGCGACTTCTACCCGGACGATCCGAAGCTGAATATCAAAATCTGCTGGGATATGCTAAAAGAGAATGGATGGAAGCCTATGGCTATTGATCCAGCGAAGAGAAATCACCCCTCCGAACGCAAAAAGCCCCCTGTGGCACAGGGGCCTCTTGAAACGTTGAGTTGGCGTTGAGTCGTTTTGCGCGCGGCTATACACAAGCGAAACGCTCAACATTTAACTGTTTGATATATTTGTGGATTTTGGTTGCGGGGACAGGATTTGAACCTGTGACCTTCAGGTTATGAGTCGTGTCGAACGAACCATGAACGATCACTCGGAAACGCGAGTTCTTGCGCAATTCCCGACACTTGCCGATCCCGAGGGCGAGGCTCCGCTTCGCACGATCTGGCGGGATTGCGCAGCGTTTTTCGGCCTCGTGCTTCCACAATGCTTCCAAGGGGCCGAGACCTGATTTTCCGGTAGCACAACCATCAGGCAGCGGTGAGCGACCAGAAGCCGAACTTCCTGCCGTGCTCCTCCTTCAGCCGGGCGACGTAGGCGTCGTGCGTCTCGAACGTTCCGAAGTCCGGGATGTCCCGTGCGAGCCGGGCGCAGGAGATCAGGTGCTCGGCGGCATAGCGATACCGCTTTGCCCGCGATCGGGTGAGCGTGAAGTCGATCATCGCGCGGAGCATCAGCGTCGCGGCCAGCGGATGACGCTCTGACAGGGCCTCCGCCGCGGGGGCGAGATACTCGTAGTGATCCCCGTCGATCTCGTCGTGCCGGGCCAGAAGGATCTCGGCGGCGCGATCCAGCGCCGGCCAGTCGAGAAAGAACTGCAGGGCGTGAAGAAGGCTCGGATAGGCCATGACGTGCGCCATCGCCCGCTCTTCGGCCTCGATGTCGTCGAAGTCGGGCAGCCGCTTGAGATGGGCCCGCAGATAGCCGTCGGAGAGCGTGCGTTCGAAGCAGTCCCACCGGAACGCCTGCGCCTCCTCGCCACGACCCAGCGCCTCCAGCGTCTGCAGGCGAATGTCCTGCCACGCCAGCGGAACCCGCAACCCGTCGCCGAGCTCCGCGCGCTCGAGGAACTCCAGCGCCTCACCCGCCCTCCCGGCCGCGAGCAGGCGCTGCGCGATCTCGGCCGCGATCTGCGGCACCTTGCGGGTCTTCGGATCGTACTGGGCGATGAAGCCGTCGACGTCTCCCTGCGCGTCGGCGATGTCCTTGAGCGCCATGGCGACCGTGCTGGTGCGCTCGCGCGCCCGCATCTCGTGCTCGTAGGTGGTGCCGCCCGTGCCCCAGCCCACCGCTTTCCATTGGTCCTTCGGCGGCACCGGCACAGGCGAGCGACCGAGTTCTTCGGCCATCGATTTCAAAGTCGCCAATCCCTCGTCGCCAAGCGCCGGAGCCATGATGCCGATCAGGCCGTCATACTGGCCGTAACCGTTGTCCTGCAAAGCATCGAGGACCGTGCCGGCGAGCGCCTGCGGATCAAGCCGGACCTTCTCGGCGAGCTGACCCAGATCGGCGCAGGCCTGGTGGAAGATGCCGATGACGGTGCCGCTGGAGTCGTCACAGCGCTCGAAGACGGGCGTGGCGAGCGCCATGAACCGCCACACGAGCGTCAGCGCCTCATCGGGATCGGCGGGTGCGATCTGCTCGACGATGGCGCGCCGCTGGGTTTCGAGATCGGTGACCAGTGCCTTGCGGTTCTTCCAGGTGATGAAACTGCGGGCGCGGGCGATGCTGGTCAGCCGCTTGGTGATCTCCCGCGCGGCCTCCCTCGGGCTCTGGGCCCCGGCCAGCGCGAGCCGCAGCTTGCGCTTGGCCGCCGCATTGCCGGTGCTGACCTCGATCAGCAATTGCGCCAGGCGCTCTGCGCCCAGCGCTTCGAGGTTCTTTGCATTGAGGGTGGTCTTGGAAGCCATCGGATCGCCAGTTTCTTTTCGCCGAGCCTATCAGCGGACCGCGGGGGCCGGAACCTGCGTTCTGATTCGCCGGGCTCGTCAATTTCCCGCATCAGCGCGCCGAAACGCCTTGCGCGGAACCGCGCGCCATTTCCTTTTTATTCGCGATTTCAATGTGTTCGTTGACTGTCGCCCGCGCTTCAGCACTGTAGAACGGCGAAAGAACCACCGAAGAGCGCCATGCCCAAGATCACCAAACGCCTCGTCGACGCTGCAGAAGCCCGCCAAATCGAATACTTCGTCTGGGACAGCGAGATCCCTGGCTTCGGGCTGCGCGTGCTGCCGAGTGGGCGCAAGGGCTACGTGGTCCAGTATCGCGCCGGACGCCGATCCCGGCGGATCAGCCTCGGGCCCAGCACGGTCCTAACCTGCGAGCAGGCGCGCAACCGCGCCATCTCCATCGTCGCCGCCGCGCGCAACGGCGCGGACCCCGCCGCCGAGCGGGACGCGGGGCGCAGGGCGATCACGGTGAAGGAGCTGGCCGAGCGGTTCGACAAGGAGCACATCGCGATCCGCGTGAAGGCGAGCACGGCCAAGGAGTATCGCCGCAACCTCGAACGATTCATCCTGCCCGCGCTCGGGCAACTGACGGTCACGGGCATCACCCGGGCGGACGTGGCGAAGTTCCATCACGACATGCGTCACATCCCCTATCAGGCGAACCGCTGCCTCGAAGTGGTCTCGAAGATGTTCAGCCTGGCCGAGATGTGGGGGCTGCGTCCGGACGGCACCAACCCGCGAAAGCACATCCGGAAGTATCCCGAGGAGAAGCGCGA
>LJSV01000008.1 GCA_001314715.1 Rhodobacteraceae bacterium HLUCCA12
ATCGCACCGTCCTTCTTCTCGTCAGCCATCCTTTCGCTCCTTCCGTCACTGTAGAAGGAGCCGTCAAATCTGAAAGTGCGAAAGATTCTTTACGTTATCTTGTCAAATATACAATCGCATTTTTTTGGGCGGACAAGTGCCTGGCGTCATTTCATGGACTGGGACAGCCGATCATGACTGACGATCCATGCGGCACCGGCACTGGCGCGCGAGGATCTGGTGGGCAACGAAGACAGATGTCCGAGGGGATTCCCGGCCTCTCGCCCCCGGACGCGCGCCGGATCATGGAGCCTTTTCACCGAACCGGCCCGGCCGCCCCGGAAGACACGGCTCACCGCGCGCGAACGCGAGGGTCTGGCCCTGATCGGCCGCGGCCTGCGCAACGGCGAGGCGGCGAAACCCTGAAACTGTCGGAAAACACGGTGGCGGGGTCGTTCAACGATATCGACCGCAAGCTCGGCATCTCGTCGCGCGCCGCGGCGGCATGGCACGCAACCCGCCTGGGTCTTGGCACCCGGCCACCCGTCTGAGCCTCGCGCCGGCTCGCCCGCGCCCGGATGCAGGCCGCGTGCGCCCTCTGGGGCGTTGTGCGCGCCGCGCCTTTGCCGTAGCGTCGCGCCCAATGAACTAGGGAGAGGCTAGATGACTCGCAGCTATGGTTTCGACACATTGCAGATTCACGCCGGCGCGCGGCCGGACCCGGCGACCGGGGCGCGGCAGACACCGATCTACCAGACCACGGCCTATGTGTTTCGCGATGCCGATCACGCCGCGGCCCTCTTCAACCTGCAAGAGGTCGGCTATATCTACTCACGCCTGACCAACCCGACCGTGGCCGCGCTGCAAGAGCGTATGGCAGCACTCGAAGGCGGGGTCGGCGCGGTGTGCTGTTCGTCCGGTCACGCGGCACAGATCATGGCCCTGTTCGCGCTGATGGGGCCGGGGCGCAACGTGGTCTCCTCGACCCGGCTCTATGGCGGGACGGTGACGCAGTTCAGCCAGACCATCAAGCGGTTCGGCTGGTCGGCGAAATTCGTCGACACCGACGATCTTGATGCCGTCGAAGGCGCGATCGACGACGACACCCGTGCGATCTTTTGCGAATCCATCGCCAATCCCGGCGGCTATGTCACCGACATCCCCGCACTTGCCCGGATCGCCGACAAGCACGGCATTCCGCTGATCGTGGACAACACCTCGGCCACGCCGTATCTGTGCCGCCCGATCGAGCATGGCGCCACGCTGGTGGTCCATTCGATGACCAAGTATCTGACCGGCAACGGAACCGTCACCGGCGGCGCGATCATCGATTCGGGCAAGTTCGACTGGTCCGCGAGCGGCAAGTTCCCGTCGCTTTCCGAACCCGAACCCGCGTATCACGGGCTGAAATTTCACGAGACCTTTGGCGCGCTGGCCTTCACCTTCCACGGCATCGCCATCGGATTGCGCGATCTGGGCATGACGCTGAACCCGCAAGCCGCGCACTACACCTTGATGGGGATCGAGACCTTGAGCCTGCGGATGCAGCGCCATGTCGAGAACGCCCAGAAGATCGCGGCCTGGCTGGAGAAAGATCCCCGCGTCGAATCCGTCACCTATGCCGGATTGCCGTCGTCGCCATGGCACGAACGCGCGAAGACGCTGATGCCCAAGGGCGCCGGGGGGTTGTTTACCGTCGCGCTCAAGGGCGGATACGACGCCTGCGTGAAGCTGGTCGATTCACTGGACCTGTTCAGCCATGTCGCCAATCTGGGCGATACCCGGTCGCTGATCATCCATTCGGCCAGCACGACCCATCGGCAGCTGACGCCCAAACAGCAAAAGGCCGCGGGTGCCGCGCCGAACGTGGTGCGCCTGTCGATCGGGATCGAGGATGCCGACGACCTGATCGCCGATCTGGATCAGGCCCTGGCCAAGGCCGGTGCCTGAACACGGGCGCGATCAACAAAATGTGGCCTGGCAGCATCACTGCCGGGCTTTTTCTTTGCATCGGCGGATTCCTGCTATAGGGATGTGGGCAGCCGAGTCTTGGACTCGTTGTTATTCATTGGCCTGTGGTAAACGCGCTGTATGAAACCGAATTTTGCCCTCAAGCTGTCGCATGACGGCGTCCAGATCCTGCGGCGAACGGCATCGGGCTGGGTTCAGACGGGCTCTGCCCGTTTCGATTCCCCCGATCTGGAGACCACGCTTCACGCATTGCGCGCCGAGGCCGAGGCCCAGGCACCCGACGGGGTCTATTCGAAACTTCTCATGCCCGAAAGCGAGGTGCGCTTTGCCACGGTCTCGGCGCCGGGGCCGACGGATGAGGCGCGCAAGCTTCAGATCGAAGCCGAGATCGACGGGCTGACGCCCTATGCGCTGGACGAGCTGACCTATGATTACGTAATCGACGGGGATCATGCGCTGGTGGCGCTGTGCGCGCGCGAGATCATGGCCGAGGCCGAGGAATTCGCGCAGACACATGGCTTCAACCCGGTGTCTTTCGCCGCAACCGCGCCGCCCGGCGCCTTTGACGGCGAACCGTTTCTGGGGGAGACCACGGGCGCGCGCGCGTTCCTGCCCAAGGGCGCGCGGATCGAGCGCGACGCACAGCCCACCGTGGCGCAGCCCGCCGCAACGCCAAAGGCACCGGCGCCCGCGTCCACCCCGGCCAAAGCTCCCGGCCCGGCACCGCAAGGCAAGGCAAAAAGCGACGACCGGCCCGTCGCCGCGCCACCCGATGCGCCCACGGCGCCCCCGGCGCCGGCTGCAAAGGCGTCAGTGACCTCGGTCGCGGCTGCGGCCCCCGAGGCCTTCTCGCGCGTGGGTAATCTGGTTCGGCGCATGGGCACCCGCGTCCGCCGCGAACGCGTCGAGGCCGAGCGCAAGTCAACGCCACCGGCCGCAAGCGCGCAAAAGACAGCGCCCGACTCCGCCGCGACGCCCAGGGCGGCTGCGCCGGGCGCCGATCGTCAAGCGTCTGCCGCAAAACCGCAGGCATCGAAATCGCCGCCTGCTCAGGCGGCCAGTTCCGTTGGCAAGGCGTCCCCCCGGCCGGCTGCGCCCGACCTGGAATCGCGGGCGAAGGGTCCGGATCGCGCCTCCCCGCCGGGACCGGCAAAGGGTGCCGCGCCGCTTGCGTTTTCCTCGCGCCGCAAGCCCACGCCAACCGATGCGCCAAAAGGTCCGTCGCTGGCCGCGCAAGGGCCCGGCGCGCAAGCTGACAAGTCGCCCGGCCCCGGCGGCCGGATCGCCGTCACCCGCCAGGGCGACCCGACGACGCCACCCACCACGATGACCCGGCTTTATCGCCGCAGCAAACGGGCCGCGCGGGGCGCCTTGTCACGCATCGGGCTTGCCACCGCCCCGCGCAAGGCGCGAAAGGCCGAACGGGCGCGCAGCGGCGGTTCCGCATCGGATAGCGGGCTCAAGCCGGTTGTTCCCGGCTCGACCCCGCCCAGCGACGAGCGCGCAAAGGCGTCCGAGGCCGAGGCGCTGACCATCTTCGGTGCCCGCAGCGCGCAGCGCAGCGAGCGCAGCTTCGCGCGCCGGGGCCTGATGCTGACGGGCGGCCTTTTGCTGCTGCTGGTGGCGGTGGCGATCTGGGCGCTTTATTTCACGACCTCGCCGGGCCGCGACGACCCCGAGGTCGCCCTGCTGCCGCAAGAGCAGACGGACGACGACACCCAGGACACCGCCGACGATCTGCCGCAGATCCAGGCACCCGCGCGCATTGCCGATTCCGACGAGCCGGAGGGTGCGGAGCCCGCGCCTGACGACGACGCCGTCACGACCGACCCCGCCGCCGAGGCCGCCGAGTCGGATCCTGCACCGGACGCCCCCGCCGACGAAACGGCCGACGAGACGACGGAACCCGCCGACGCCGAGGCGACGACAGCCGATCCGGTCGGAACGGAGCCCGAGGAGACGGCCGAAGCCGCGCCCGACACCACCGACCCCGAGGCCTTGCTGGAACAACTGGTCGAAGAGGCGCTGACCGAGGCGATGCCATCCGATGTCATCGACGAAAACACCGCCCCCGCGACCGAGGGGACGGGAACCGACGAGGGCACGCAACCCGCCACAAGCGATGATCCGGCCCCCGATCTTGCCCAGAGCGAGGACGAGCTGGACGCCGATGCCGAGGACGAGCGCGCGATGGAGGCGCGCGACAGCTTGCGGATCACCCCCGACAGCGACGCCGAGTCCGATCAGCGGCTGGCGCTTCCGCAACTGCTGGACCGCCCCCGCATGGATGAGGTCGCCCCCCGCTCACCGCCGCCGCCGCCGCCCTATGGCGTCGAATTCGACCTGGGCGAGGACGGTCGGGTCGAGGCGACAGCCGAAGGGGCCCTGACCCCGTCCGGGGTGACGGTCTATGCCGGCACGCCGGATGCGGTGCCGCCCGCTCGGCCCGCGGAGCTTGCGCCCGAGCCAGAGCCAGAACCCGCCGAGCCCGAGGACGATGGCGCGGCCAACGAACCGGATGACACCCCGCGCCAGGATCCCGCGCTCGCCGGGTTCCGTCCACAGCCCCGCAGCCCGCGGATCGAGGAAATGGCCGCCGAGCGCGCGGCGGCCGAGGCCGAAGCAGAGGCGGAAACAGAGGCAGAGAGCGAACCCGACGCCACGAACAACGATGATGACAATGCCGCGCTGGACCCCCCGCCGGGCGGGGTTTCGCTTGCCGATCTGCGCCCGCAACGCCGCCCGACCGACATGGTGCCTCCCACGCGGTCCGATACCGCCACTATTGACGATGACGCGGCGGCCGAGGCCGTTGCCGTGTCCTTGCGGCCATCGTCGCGGCCGGCAGGTCTGAGCGCGCGCGCGCAAGAGATTCTGGCGGCAATGTCGACGCGTCAGCAGACCGAAGAACCGGCACCCGCCCCCGCCGAGGCGGCGCCGCGCATCCCCACATCGGCCTCGGTCGCCGAACAGGCGACGCAGGCGCGCGCGATCAACCTGCGCCGCCTGAATCTGGTGGGCGTGTTCGGCACCCCGGACAGCCGCCGCGCGCTGGTGCGCCTGTCCAACGGACAGGTCGTTCGGGTGCGGGTCGGCGACACGCTTGACGGCGGGCAGGTCGCGGCAATCGGCGACAATGAATTGCGCTACGTCAAGAACGGCCGCAACGAGGTCTTGCGCGTCGGCACCAGCGGCTGAAAACGTAGCGGCGCCGGCATGTTCCTAGCGCGGCGCGAACATCCCGCGCGCCAGCAAGACGCAGATCGTGGTGCCCAGCAGATGCGCGGCTAGCAGCGCGGCGGCCCAGATGGGCCACCCCTCGGGCGGGACGATCGCCATGGCCAGCGCCGAGACCGCCAGCCAGAAGATCAGCGCGCTGAACAGCGTCGCGGGCCAGGGCACCGTACCTTTGCGCCGGTCGGCGATGGCGGCCACGGCACCGACCCCGGCCGCCGACGCCAGTCCGAGGCCATAGGCGATCGGCAGCGACACGATGGTGCCAATGACGATCCCGCCGGCCAGCAAGCGACCCATCGCGCCATAATCCTCACCCGCGGCCGCCGTCATCGCGGCCATGACGCTGAGAAGGATGTTCACGCTCAATGCGCCGAAAAAGGGGCCAAGCGCCACGAACAGGATCCAGACCGCGGCCGTGCGCTGCCATGTCGCGTGCCCGGTTCCAGACGCTGCGCCAAGATCGTCCTTCATGCCCCCTCCCTCCGGTCGCCGGTCCTGGTGTCAGGATACGCCCGGACGGCACACCCAAGCCCCCCCTGTTCAGGGGGGACGGTGCGCGATCACGCAGCAGAGATGCAATGGCCGGATGTCAGCGCCGGGGCCGGTCAGCCGCCCAAATACGCCTTTTGCACATCGGCGCTTTCCAGAAGCTCTTTCGCCGTGCCCTCACCGGTGATCACGCCCTTTTCGATCAGGTAGCCGCGATCGGCGATCGCCAGGCTCTGATGCGAGTTCTGTTCGACCAGAAGGACCGAGGTGCCGGTTTCGGCGATGCTGGGCAGCGCCTTGAACAGCTCGCTCGTCAACAGCGGCGACAGACCCAGCGACGGCTCGTCAAGCAGCAAAAGCCGCGGACAGGTCATCATTGCCCGCCCGATGGCCACCATCTGCTGCTCGCCCCCGCTCATCGTGCCGGCGACCTGGGCCAGACGCTCCTTGAGCTTTGGAAAGACCGCAAAGACCTTTTCCATGCTCTCGTCAGCCTTGTCGCGGGTGCGCGGCAGGAAGGCGCCCAGCATCAGGTTCTCGGCCACGGTCAGGGTGCCGAACAGGTGGCGCCCCTCGGGCACCAGCGCCAGCCCGGCATCGACGATGCGGTGCGCCGGAAGCTTGTGCAGGGGTTTGCCCTCAAGCATGACGCGCGCGCCGGGCTCGGTGCGCACCAGCCCCGCCATGGCCTTGATCAGCGTCGATTTCCCCGCCCCGTTCGAGCCCAGAACCACCACGATCTCGCCCTCGCCGGCGGTCAGCGCCGCGTCCTCCAGCGCCAGGTGACGGCCATAGCGGACGGACAGGTTCGATACCTCAAGCATGATGCGGCTCTCCAAGATAGGCTTCGACGACCAGCGGGTCGGTGAGCACGTCACGCGGCGTGCCCTCGGCGATCTTGGCGCCTGCGTTCATCACCACGCACCGGTCACACAGGGAATGGATGGCCGACATCACGTGTTCAACCATGATGATGGTGGTGCCAAGGTCGCGGATCGAGCGGATGATGTCGATCCCGGCGTGAAGCTCGGTCGCGTTGAGCCCGGCCAGCCATTCGTCCAGCAACAGCACCTTGGGCTCCATCGCCAGCGCACGCGCCAGTTCCAGGCGTTTCTGGTCGATATAGGTCAGCTTCGATGCCTCCCAGTCGGCCTTGTCCTCAAGACCCACGATCTTGAGAAAATTCTCGCTGCGCGCGACCATCTCGGCATTCCAGCCTTGCCCCGGCCGGAACGCCATGCCAACGACGACATTTTCGGTCACGGTCATGTCGTCGATCAGGCGCAGAAGCTGGAACGTGCGCGCAACGCCCTTGCGGGCAACCCGGTTGGCCGGCAGGCCCGAAATGACCTCGCCGTCCAGTTCGATCCGGCCCCGGTCCATGCCGAGCCCGCCCGAAATCAGGTTCATCGTGGTGGTCTTGCCCGACCCGTTCGGGCCGATCAACCCCAGGACCTCGCCCCGGTCAAGATCAAAGGAAACATCGTTGACCGCCACCAGCCCGCCAAAGGCCTTGCGGGCGCCCTCGACTCGCATGAATGCCTGCGTCATGTGCGTTCTCCCACGGTGGCGTCGCTGGGAACCGGCTTGCGCCGGGCATGTCCCGCAAGTTCCTCGACCCGCCCGACGATTCCGTTGGGCAACAGATAGACGATGAAGATGAACACCAGCCCCAAGAGCAGCGAAAACGCCTGCGGGAAATAGTTGCTCAGCGCTTCGAACAGGAAGGTCATCAGCACCGCGCCCAGAAGCGGGCCATAGATCCGGTGCATCCCGCCCAGCAGCGCCATGATCACCACCTGGAACGACAGCGTCGCGTTAAAGGCGATCGCGGGGTCGATATAGGTCCAGCGCGGCGCCATGATCGCCCCGGCCAGCGCCATGATCACCGACGAGACGACGAACAGCGCCAGCTTGGCGAAGGTCGGGTTCAGGCCGAAATGGCGCGCCATGGTCTCATCGCCGCCGATCACCCTGAGCGCAAACCCCAGGCGCGAACGTTGCAGCGCCACAGCGCCCAACAAGACCACGGCCAGAAGCGCCAGAAGCTGCAGGAATATCTGGTGTTGCGAGATGTCCAGAAACACGTAGCGCCCGACCGACATGGTCACGTTGACCTCGTACCAGGTGACAAGCTGGCGCACCATTTCGCTCAGACCGAAGGTGAAGATCACGAAATAGATCCCCGCAAGGCGCAATGTGGCAAGGCCCACGATCAGCGCCACGGCCGCGCCGATCAGCGCGGCGATGACCAGAACGACGGTCCAGGGCAGCACTTCGCCCAGCACCGCGACGGTGTATGAGCCGATGCCGAAAAACACCACGCTGGCCAGCGAGATATAGCGCGTCGGGCCCGAAAACAGGCCCCAGGCCGTGGCCAGAACCGAGAAATTCAAAAGCCCGATCGCAAAGGCCAGCTGATAGCTGCTGGCGATCATCGGCAGCAGCGCCAGCCCGCCGGCCGCGGCGACGATCAGCACATAGGGAAGCGGCGAGCGATGCATCATCTTGCCACCCTCCCGAAGATGCCCTGGGGACGCAGGATCAGCGCCAGCAGGAAGACCGCATAAATCACCGCCACGGTCAGCCCGGTATCCAGATAGGTGGCGACAAAGGCCTCAATCAGGCCCAGCACAAGGCCGGCGATCAGCGCGCCAAGGACGTGGCCGACACCGGCCATGATCACCACGATCAGCGCCTTCATGGTGAACACCACACCCATTTCGGCGGTAAAGGTCATGTAGGTGCTGATCAGGATGCCCCCCAGCGCCGCAATCGCGCCGCCCAGGCCAAAGGCAAGGCCGGCAGCCCAGTTCACGTCGATCCCGACCAGCCGCGCGCCGATCGGATCGACCGACACCGCGCGCAGGGCCATGCCGGTGCGGGTATGCATCAAGAGCCAGTAGGCCACCGCCCCCACCAGCACCGCCGCCCCAAACGAGGCCAGCCGGTTCAGCGCGACGGTCGCGTCGAAGATGCGTATCGGCACCGAGAGATAGGAATACGAGGTATAGTCGCTGCCGAACATCAGCAGCATGATCCCCATGATCACGAACAGCAGACCGAAGGTCAGCAACAGACTGTCGATTTCCAGCGCGAGCGGCGATTTCGCACGCCGCACGATCGGCATCAGCATCACGCGATAGACCAGCCATGACAGCCCGAAGGCCACGGGCAGCACCAGAATCGCCAGCAGATAGGGGCTTATGCCGAAGGCCCCGAACATGACGAACACGGCAAAGGCCGCGGCGATCGAGAACTCGCCATAGCCAAGGTTCATCGTTCGGGACACCCCGTATTGTATCGTCAGGCCCATGGCGACCAGCGCATAGACCCCGCCAAGCGTCAGACCGCTCAGCACTGCGTTTGTGAACATGACCTCATCCTCTGGATAGGCAGAGGCGCGCGCAGAAACCTCTGCGCGCGCCCCGATGATGGTTGCGGATCAGTCCTCGGGCCAGGGCTGCTTGGGCATGACGAACTCGCCCCGGTTCGGCACGTCGCGCGGACCAAGGCCGACGACATAGCCGTCGCGGATCTGCCCGACCTTGAAGATGTTGGGCATCATCTGGCTGGCGAGGCTGATTTCCCCCAGCACGGTGTCGAACGTGCCCGATTTCATCTCTTCGGCGATGGCCCTGTTGTCCAGCGTGCCGGTGCGCTCGATCGCCTGTTCCATGGCTTCCAGCGCGGCATACATCACGATGGACCCGGCGCTGTCGGGGCGGCGCCCCGTGACCTCTTCGTGGCGTTCGATATAGTCCAGCGTGCGCTGGTCCGACATGTTCAGCCCACCATGGGTCAGCACGCCGTCGACGCTGGCGCCGAAACGGTCGGTATACATCGGGAAAGCGCCGCCGATGCCGATATACATGACGTTCGGGTTGAAATCATGCAGTTGCGCGTTCTCGGTGATGGCGATCGAATCGGGCGGATAGCTGAAGGCGGCAAAGGCCTTCACATCGCGGATTTCCGACAGCATGGACGAGAAATCCTGCGTGCCGACCGGATAGGTCTCGTCGAACACCAGGTTGAAATCGTATTCCGCAAAGGCCCGGCGCGCGGCGGCGGCCAAGTCGATGCCGAACGCATCCGCGACCGAAATCATCGCCACGTCATCGTCGATATGCCCGGCCGAGCGCGCCTCGTCCATCAACTCGACAACCGGCGTCGCCCAGGACGCCGCAGTGCCCGACAGCGGAAAGAAGCCCGGCCAGCGCTCGGCCAGTTGCGGGGCGCGGTCGGTGATCGCGGTCGGGGTCGAATGGATATAGCCGTGCCGGTCGAACAGCGGACCCACCGCCAGGTTCATGGCCGTGCCCCATGGGGCCAGCAGGATATCGACCTCATCCTGGTTGATCAGGCGTTCGACGGCGCGCACCGCCTCTTCCGAGTTCGAGCGGTCGTCGTATTCGATGACCTCGATCTCGCGGCGCTGGTCGCCCACCAGAAGCCCACCCTTTTCGTTCAGCTCGTGCACCCAGAGCTGGTAGTTCGGCAGGATCGTGGTGCCTGCCCCGCCCGCATTCGGACCCGACATCGAGATGGCATAGCCGATCTTGACCGGGCCGTTGCCCGATTGCGCGCGCGCCGGCCGCAAGCCGATCATCGGCGCCATGCCCAACCCCGCAAGCGAGGCGATTGTCTGTCTTCTGGTCAGTTTCATGGTCTTCCTCCCGTTTCGAACCAATTTGGTTCACTTCGCTCCCTTCGGCGGGCCGCGCCGTCTCGGCGCGCGGCCACCGGTCCCTGCTTCGGCGGGCTCAGCGCGCCAGGATCTGGCGCAGCACCCGCAGAAGTTCGTCTTTCGGCGCATCGCTCATCCCGATCGAGCGCCAGGCGACATGATGGTCGGGGCGCACCAGCAGGCATCCGCTGTCGCGCACCTCGGACGCGCGCGCCCATTCGCCGCTGTGGTCGACATAGGTCTGTCGCGGGCCGATGACGTGGCAGACAAGGTCGATGCTCAGATCGTCGGCCACCTGCGCCGCAGCCTCGACCCAGGCCTCGCCGCCCAGTCCGGTCAGCAGCGTGAACCGGCCGTGCCCGCAGATATCCAGCGTCGAGATCTGCGCGCCGTTGTCATGGCGATAGAGCCAGGCATGCGGCAGCCGGGCGCCCGGCCAGGTGGTCGGCTGATAGTGCAGATCGGCATCCAGCTGGAACGCCGGTTCGATCTGGCCGTCCGTCACCACCGCATCCGAGCGGTAGCGCTGGTTCATTTCGATCCCGTGGGCATCGAACTCGTATTTCTTGAAGGCAATGGCCTTGCGGATTGCCTCGCGCTGTTCCTCGGCCTCGGGCGTGCCCGATGTGCGCGCCTCAAGGTTGCGTTGCATCTGTTCGGGATCGACCCCCTCGGCCATGCCCAGCGCCTCGAAGATCGGGCCGAACTCGGCGATCGACTGGTTGGCACGGGTCACGATCTGCTTGGCGATCGGCGCGCGTTCGGCGTCGTAGCTTTCCAACAGCGCCTCGCCCGCCTGCCCCTTCAGCACCATCGCCAGCTTCCACGCCAGGTTGAACGCATCCTGGATCGAGGTGTTCGAGCCCAGCCCGTTCGACGGCGGGTGCCGGTGGATCGCGTCACCCATGCAGAACACCCGGCCATTGCAGGTGCGGGTGGCGTAGAAGTTGTTCACCGTCCAGACATTGGCCGAAAGCAGCTCGATCTCCAGATCGGGATCGCCGACCAGCTGGCGGGCCACGCCGGTGGCGAATTCGGGCGTCACCTCGGGCTCGGGTCCATTGATGTCATAGCCCCAGACGATCAGCCATTCGTTCCAGGGCCGCACCATGCGAACCAGCCCCATGCCGATGCCGCCGACATCGGCGCCGGGCTGCATGACCCAGTAAAGGACCGAGGGGCGATGCGCGACGTATTTCGACAGATCGGCGCGGAACAGGATGTTCATGGACCCGCCCACGCCCATCTTGCCGTCGAACGGCAGGCCCGCATGTTCGGCCACCAGCGACTTGCCGCCATCGGCACCGATCAGGTACTTGGCGCGCACCGTCACGTCCTTGCCGGTCAGGCGATCGCGCAAGGTGGCGGTCACGCCCTCGGCGTCCTGTTCGTGGCTCAGGTATTCGGTGGACATGCGCGCCTGCGTGCCGCGCGAACAGGCGGTCTTGAACAGCAGGGGTTCCATGAAGGTCTGCGGCAGATCGTTCATCCGCGTCGGCGAGGACATCAGATGTTCGGCGCGCGACAAGGGGTGGTTGCCCCAGGATTTCATGCGCCCGATTTCTTCGCCCGCCAGGCTTTCACAAAAGATGTTCTCGCCCATCAGGTCCTGTTCTGTGGCGAACAGATAGGCCTCGTCCTCGACCTCGCGCCCCAGGTCGCGCAAGACCTCCATCGTGCGCTGGTTGGTGATATGCGCGCGCGGCGTGTTCGCCAGCCAGCGGTACCGATTGACCGCCATGTTGTCGATGCCATAGCTCGACAGCAGTGCCGCTGCGGCCGCACCGGCCGGACCCGTACCGATGATAAGAACATCCGTCGTGATGTCGGCCATCGAAATTCCTTTCACCTCAGCATTCACGGCCGCCGGTGCGGCCAATTGTCAGGACGGGTGGGAAGGCGACGCGCGCGCGCCCCGTTTGCGCAGACCTGACCCGCAGGCGGCGAACGGCCGGCCGAAACCGGCCGGCGCACGGGATTGACGCGGATCCTCCCTGACCCCTCGAAAGAAAACCTAACCGGGTATGCATGAAATGTTGATCGCATCCGAGAGAAATAATATGACCCACCGTTATGAAGCTTGATAGTGAACACCTCGAAATCCTGGCCGTGATCGTCGAAAAGGGCGGTCTGACCGAAGGCGCCGAGGCCCTGGGCAAATCGCAGCCCTCGGTCTCGCGCAGCATGGCCCTGCTGGAAAAACGCATCGGCACACCCCTGTTCGAACCCGGTCGCAGGCCGCTGCGGCCGACCGAACTGGGCCAGCGGCTGGCCCGGCTGGGCGGCCAGATCCGAAGCGCGAATCAGCAGGCCAGCCTGCTGGTGCGCCGCTTTCAGCAAGGCCATGCCGGACGCCTGCGCGTCGGCGGCGCGCCGATCTTCATGGATGGCGTGGTCTCGACGATGATCGCGGATTTCCAGTCGCGCCATGACGATGTCCAGATCGACCAGACCTATGGCTATATCGACGATCTTGCCGCCGCGCTGCGCAACGGATCGCTGGATTGCGCGATCCTGCCGCTGCATGAAAGCCAGGTCCCCGAGGAGATGAGCTTCGTTCCGCTGCTGCCCGGCCAGAACGTGATCGCCTGCCGCGCCGGGCACCCGCTGTCGCGGCGCAAGGGGATCACGTTGTCGGATATCGACGATTATACCTGGATCGCGCCGCCATCCGACAGCCCGCTGTTTCGCGACCTGCAACGCGCGATCAAGGCCATCGGGCGCGACGATTTCCGCGTCAGCTTTTCGGGCGGAACGCTGGCGTCGATCATGTCGGTGCTGACCGGGTCGGATGCGCTGACGGTGCTGCCCTATTCGGTCGTGTTCCTGTCGCGCAACAACGCCGCGCTGGACGTGCTGCCGCTGCGGATCGAACATCCCGATCGCCAGCTTGGCCTGCTGACCATGCCCGACCAGAAGCAGCCGCCCGCGCTCAAGCGGTTCACCGGCTTCCTGACGACCGAGTTCCATCGCCTGCGAAACCGGATGGATCACGAATTGCAGCTGGCGCGGCGCCGGGGATAACCCCTATTTGAGCGCGACATAGGTCTGCGGGTCCAGCGTCGCCATGCGCACGGCCACACTGACCCCGGTGGATTGTTCCAGCGTTTCGCGCAGCCGGTGCGCAACACCGCGCAAATGGTCGGGCGTGCGCGTCGGGCTGGGCAGCAGTTGCAGCTCGGTGTTTATCTGGGGCTGGTCGTCCATGCCCGCAACCTCGATCAGTGCGAACTGGCAGGCCTCTGGCGGCACCTCCAGCGTTTCGCAGATCAGCGCGCGCAGATCGGGCAGCATTCCGGCGATCGCCTCGCGACTGGCGGGACAGGTTCGCGCGTCGATATAGAACTTGACGTTTGGCATGACGGTCTCAAACCGGAGCCAGAACGAAATCGAACCGCGAACGCCAGACGGTATCGCCGCCCTCATTGCGCTCATAGGGCGCGATCAGGCTTTTCTTGACGCCGAAAACGGCATCCGATTCCAGGTACTCGTCTTCGCCGACGAAGGTATGGGTGACCAGCTTCTGATAGCCCGGCGCGGTGATCAGGTAATGGATATGCGCGGGCCGGTACGGGTGACGGCCCAGATGGCCCAGCATCTGGCCGACGGGTCCGTCATCGGGGATCGGATAGCTGACGGGCTTGATGCCGCGAAAGCTGTAGCCGCCATCGGCCCCGGTGAAAAAGCGCCCGCGATTGTTCCACTTGGGCTGGAAATCGGGCTGCTGGACATCGTAGTAGCCATCGGCATTGTCGGCCCAGACATCGATGCAGGCGCCCTCGATGGGCTTGCCATCCAGGTCCAGAACATGGCCCTCGAACAGGCAGCTTTCGCCCTTGCCGTCCAGGGTGATGTTTTCGCCCATCGCACGGATCGGCGCATCGGCAACGTGGAACGGGCCAAAGACCGTGTTTTCCGTCGCCCCCGCGGGCCGGCGGTTGTTGATGGCATCGACCAGCATCGAAAAGCCCAGCACGTCCGACAGCAGGATGAATTCCTGCCGCTCGTCCGAGCACATCTGGCCGGTACGCGTCAGAAAGCCGATGGCGTAATCCCATTCGTCCTGGGTCAGGTTCACGTCACGGGCGAAGGCGTGAAGATGCTTTACCAGCGATGTCATGACCTGGCGCAGTCTCGGGTCGGTATCGGCACTCATTCGTGCGTTGACGATCTCGGCCGAGTTCTCTTCGGTGAAGTAGCTCATGTTCGGTTCCACGTGTTGCTTTCATCCTCGGCGCCGCGCCAGCCGGGGCGGCTGGCTCAGTTCCCGTTCTCGTCGTCATCGCGCAGCCGGTGCCAGCGCCGGTCCAGATAGACCAGTGAATCGCGCTCGGGCGTGTCGCCGGGCTCGGCGACCTCGCCCTCCAGCAGTTCGGCGGCGACGAGCGTGGCATCCTCCAGCGGCAAGGTGCCGCGCAGCCGGGCGCGGAACCAGGTGCCGATCTCGGTATAGCGCGGCTCGCCGGTGGGCAGGCGCTGCCACTGCACATCCGGTCCGAACCGGTCGGCACCGCTGGTCGCGGCCAGTTGCGCCAGTTCCAGATCGGCAAAGCGCGCAAGGTGGATCACCACGGTTTCCGCCCGCAGCAACGCCGTCGCGGTGGACGACCGCTGCGACAGCGAAAAGGCCACCAGCGGGGGCTCGGCGCTGACCGAGATCAGCGAACTGACGGTCAGGGCGACCGGCCCCTCGCCCGGATCGGCCGTGACGATGGCGACGCCGGCGGGATGGCAGCGAAAGGCCTGGCGAAAGGCGTCGCTCAGGGATTGGCTGTCAATGTTCATCCGTGCCGTCCTTGCCTGTGCCATCGCCGCCGCCCCGCATCATCGCGCATGTTCTGCGTATGGGCCGCTTGCGCGGCCCAAGACGCTTACTTCTTTTCGACCAGGTCGTAGAACTGCCAGACCCGGTCCGACCAGACGCCCGCCAGCTCGCGCCCGGCGGCGGCGACGATCGACGGGGCGATGGTGATATGGTTCACCGCGACCATGACATCGCGGAAATACCGCTGCATGGTGCCGTCGCGCAAGCTGGCGCCACCGGCGGCACGATAGGCGAAATTGACCGCGTGTTCGGCCGCCTCGTGAATTTCCGACTTGGCCATGTGGACCATGGTGATCTGACGGGTGGACACCGGAATGCCCTTTTCCACCGTAGCCTCGATATCGCCCCAGACCTCCATGACGAAGGCGCGCGCGGCGCGCATCCGGGCCTCGGCGCGGCCGTAGTCGTACCAGAACTTGTCGCTTTCGCCCAGCATTCCGGCGCGGCCGGTCTTTTGCTTGGCAAAGGCCGCGATCTCGTCCAGCATCCGGCGCCCCGCACCCATGGCCCAGCCCGTGTGCCCGATCGCCGCAAGGCCGATCACGCCCAGGGCGAACAGCTCTTTCTGGCGCTGGGGTTCGGCGGTCGCGATGGGATAGACCATGTCATCGGGGATGAAGAGATCCTCGGCGGCATAGTCGATCGAGCCCGTGCCCTTGAGGCCCAGCACATCCCAGTTGCCCAAGGGCTTGTGCTGATCGATCGGGGCATGGGTGCAGATGATGATCGGGTTGCCCTTGTCATCCATCTGCGGCTTGCCATTGCCGTCATCGACAAAGGCGGCGCTGTGCGAATAGGTGGCGTGGCTGAACCCCGAACCATAGCTCCAGCGGCCGTTGAGCTTGTAGCCCCCCTCGACCTTCTTCAGCATCCCCAGCGGCGCGCCCTGCCCCGAGAAACGGTTCTCGGTGCCCGGCGCGAACAGCTTTTCGATCGCGGTATCGGGCAGGAACGCCGCCGACATCGCGCCGATGGCGGTATGCACCATCGACACCCAGCCGGCCGAGCCCGAATACCAGGTGATCGCCTCGATCAGTTCCAGAACCTGGCGCGGCGGCAGTTGCGCCCCGCCCAGATCCTCGGGCGCCATGGAATGCGACATGCGCAAGGGGCGCAGCGCCTCGAAGCTTTCCTTCGTCAGCTCGCCCGCGGCCTCGTCGGCGGGGGCGTTCTTTTCCAGGATGGGGCCGATCTCCTTGATCTTCTTAAGAAGATCGCGGTGATCGGTGGTCTGGCCCCAATAGCTGTGGCGAATGGGCTTGTTCATCGATGTCTCCTCCTCGGGAATGGCGGGTGTTCAGGCGGCGAGGAAATCGCCGATCCTGGTCATGGTTTTCGGGCTTTCCTGCGCGATCAGATGGCCCGTGCCCTCGACGTGCAGCAACTGGCCGTTCGGCAAGGCCTCGGCCCACAGCGGCGCCTGGCTGGCAGGCAGCAACCGGTCCTCGGTGCCCCAGACAACCAGCGTGGGGTTGGTGATGCGGTTCAGGAACCGGCGCAGGTTCGGATGGCCCATGCCCAGCGTCGCGCACAGGCGGCCCACCGTTTCACCCTCGCGCGCGCGATCGGCACCGAATGCCTCGGCCGCGGCCGGGTCGGATCCGTCCGGGAAATAGCGCAGCGCGACCGACACGTCATGCGCCAGATAGCCCGGCAGTTCCTGCGGCGGGATCTCGGCCAGATTGGCAGCGGGGTGCGCGGGGTCGTTCAGACCGGCCGGTGCCATCAGCACGACCTTGTCGAACCGCTCACGCGCGACGGCCGCAAGCTCGGTCGCCATCCAGCCCCCCATGGAAAACCCGACCAGATGCGGCTTTTCCGGCAGGTCCAGCGCATCGAGAAGGTCCAGGTAATGCACGATCATGTCGCCCATGTTGGCGATATGGGGGGCATCGCCCGAAAAGCCCATTCCGGGGTGGCTGGGGCACAGAACCCGGAACCGATCCGCCAGTTCGGCCGCGAAATCGAAGCCCTCCAGCGTCGCCGCGCCGTGCAGGAACAGGACGGGCTTGCCCTGCCCGATCGCCTTGATCACCGTTTTCACGCCGCCGATATCATATTCCAGCGTCTCGAATTCTGCCGCCATTTCAGTCCCTCCCTCAGGCGCGATCGAAGCCGTCCATGCCGCCTTTGGCAAGCGCACGCCTTGGCGCGCATTCCCGCAACGACCCCTCGGCCCGGCGAACAATGCCCCACGTCGCGCCGCGATGAGGCGGGCGAACCGGACGGCGCCGATGCCGAAAGCGGACCACGCCCAGCTCCCTCTCGCGCGTGGTTTCGGGGCAGAGTAGACGGTGACACCCGATGATAGTCAAATGCGAAGAGTCCGGTTTTTCATAGCGGCAAGACATAAAGCCACCTTCCGAAGGGCCGGAAGACCGGAAATTCGGATAAAAAACATCGCCGAATGCGCAAAAACGCGGCGTGCCGGTGTCAAGATCCGGTGATCTGGTCATCTCGGTGCGCTCACGCCTTCTTGTCAGGCAGGATCAGGCGGCGCTGCACCGGAAACAGCGCCAGCCCCGTGCGGTCGGCCAGCAACCCCCAAAGCCCGCGGGGCGCGAACAGCATCACCACGATCGCGATGATCCCCAGCGCGAACAGATACCATGAGCCATAGCTGGCAAAGGCCGTCTGCAAGCCCCAGAATACCAGCACGCCCAGCACCGGCCCCTCCAGCCGGCCGATGCCGCCGATGACGACAATGAAGATCACATAGGCCGTCCAGGTGGTCACGCTGAACGCCGCATCGGGCGAGATCCGCGCGGTCTGCATATAGACCAGCGCGCCCACCAGCCCGGTTGCAAAGCCCGCCGCCAGAAACACCAGCCATTTCACCCGCCTCGGGTCCACCCCGACCGAGCGCGCGGCCTCGTCATTGTCGCGCACCGATGCCAGCGCCAGCCCGGTGCGCGAGCGCAGCAACCAATAGATCGCGGCGATGGTCAGGATACACAGCGCCAGCGCCAGCCAATAGGCCAGGATATCGCGCGCCGCGGCCTCGCGCACGCCGAACAGATCGGCCACCCAGTCGACGCCCCAGATGTCGGCGGTGACCTGGCGCGGCAGCGAGGTGCCGGTGCCGCCCCCCAGCGCACGCCACTGCGCGACCAGCAAACGCGTCACCTCGGCCACGACCCAGGTGCCGATGGCGAAATAGGCGCCCTGCAGGCGAAAGGCAAAGAAAGCCATCGGCACCGACAGCGCCAGCGCCGCCAACCCGCCCAGAATGATGGCCGGGACCGGGTCCCAGCCCCACAAAAGCACGCCGCCGAACATCGCATAGGCGCCGATGCCGACAAAGGCCTGCTGCCCCACCGACACCATGCCGCCATACCCCGCGATCAGGTTCCAAAGCTGCGCCAGCATCAGCATGGTCAGGATGAAGAACAGATCCTGGATGACGATTCGCGAGACAAAGGCCGGCGCCGCGACGGCCAGCGCGACCAGCCCGATCGCGGCAATGCCGGCGATGGTCGAGGCCCGTGTGCGGGTTGTGACATAGGCTTGCATCGCTCAATCCCTTGCGCGTGGAAACAGGCCGCGCGGCCGCACGAGGAGCACCAGCAGGAACGCCACATGCCCCGCCAGGATCTGCCATTCGGGGTTGATCTGCGCGCCCAGGGTCTGCGCCACGCCGATGATCGCACCGCCCGCCAGCGTGCCCCAAAGCGAGCCCAGACCGCCGACGATCACCGCCTGGAACGCATAGATCAGGCGCGCGGGGCCGATCGACGGGTCGAAATTCGACCGCATCCCCAGATAAAGCGCGGCAATCGTGACCACGACCATCGCCAGCCCGGTCGCCATGGCAAAGACGTGGCGCGGGTTGATCCCCATCAGCGAGGCGGTGACAGGATCGTCCGACGTGGCGCGAAACGCCCGCCCCAGCGCGGTGGCATACAGCAGCCGGTTCAGCACGAAGATCGCCGCCACCGCCGAGGCCAGCGTCATCAGCGGCAAGGTGCCGACAGTGCTGACCCCAAGGTTGAGCGAGGCGCTTTCCAGCCCGGCCGCCGGCAGGCGGCGGCTGTCGGCCGAGAACAGCTCAAGCATCCCGTTTTGCAGCGCGACCGACAGGCCGAATGTGACCAGCAGCGGGGGCAGGATGTCATTGCCCAGCACCCGGTTCAGAACCGCGCGCTGCAACACATAGCCGAAACCGAACAGCACCGGCGCCGCGATCAGCGCCGAGACGAACGGGTTCAGCCCCGACATTTCGACCACCAGAAGGATCACGAACGCCGCGGCGACAATCAGGTCGCCATGCGCCAGATTGACCAGACGCATGATACCGAACACCAGGCTCAGCCCCGCCGCGAACAGCGCATAAAGCCCGCCCAGCATCAGCCCCTGCACAAGCGTTTCGATCCAGATCATCCCTGCGCCTCGGTCCTGGTTCCAAAATAAGCGGCGTGGATATCCTCGCGCGTGATCTCATCGGCGCGCCCGTGCAAGGTCACGCACCCCTCCATCAGGCAATAAACGCGGTCCGCCACCGACAGCGCGCGGGCGATGTCCTGTTCGACGATGACCATGGCCGCGCCGCCCTCGCGGATGCGGGGCAAGGCGGCATAGATGTCGCGAATGATGACCGGGGCCAGCCCCAGGCTGATCTCGTCGCACAGCAGCAGTTCGGGGTTCGACATCAGCGCGCGGCCGATCGCCACCATCTGTTGCTGACCGCCCGACAGGGCGGTGCCGGGGCTGGCGCGGCGTTCGCGCAGGATGGGAAACAGCGCATAGACCGCCTCCAGCGTCCAGGGTCCGTCGCCCCGGCGCGCCTGCGCACCGATCAAAAGGTTCTCCTCGACCGAAAGCGACGGAAACAGCCGCCGCCCCTCGGGCACCATGGCGACCCCGCGCTGCATGATCCGGTCGGGGCTCATCGCACCGATCGGGGTGCCGCTATGCACCACCATGCCGGGCGCCTGCCGCAAGACCCCGGTGATCGAACGCAGAAGCGTGGTCTTGCCCGCGCCATTCGCACCGATGATCGCCACGACCTCGCCCGGCTCGACCCGCATGTCGATGCCGAAAAGCGCCTTGAACTGGCCATAAGCGGCAGTCAGGCCGCGGGTTTCCAGCAGGCTCATGCCTCGATCCCCAGATAGATTTCGCGCACCTCCTTCGAGGCCATGACCGCATCGGGGCTGCCCTGTGCGATCACCCGGCCGAAATCCAGGACCAGCAGCCGTTCGACCACCGAAATCAGCGCATGCAGAACATGCTCGATCCAGATGATGGTCACGCCCTGACCATGCAGCGCGCGGATCGTGTCACTGAGGGTGCGGCACTCGGCCTCGGTCAGGCCGCCCGCGATCTCGTCCAGCAGCAAAAGCTCGGGCCGCGTGGCCATGGCGCGCCCCAGTTCCAGCCGCTTGCGGTCCAGCAATGTCAGGCTGCCGGCAAGCTGGTTGGCCCGCGCCAGTAGCCCGATCCGGTCCAGGATTGCGGCGCAATCCTCGGCCACCTGCCCTTCGGGCAGACCGCGCCCGAAGGCGGCGGCGGTCAACAGGTTCTCGAACACCGTCAACCCTTCGAACGGTTGCGGGATCTGGAAGCTGCGCCCGACCCCCATACGCACCCGCGTCATGGCCGGCAGGCGCGTCACGTCCTGATCCAGCAGGACGACCCGGCCGGAATCGGGCATCAGGTTGCCGGTGATCAGGTTGAACAGCGTTGATTTTCCCGCGCCGTTCGGCCCGATGATACCCAGTGCCTGCCCGCGCGGAACAGCCAGCGACACGCCGTCGGTCACCCGCAGGGCGCCAAAGGCTTTCGACACGGCGTCGAGAACGAGAACGTCGCTCATGGCAGGCTCCGGCATGGCGCCCGGCACCCTGCGGTGCCGGGCGGCAGTGACGCTGCGGCTGGTGTCAGGACAACGCTTCCATGTCGCCGCCGGTCGGAATGTCCGAGGCGGTCTGGTTGTCGACCACCACAAGATCAAAGCTCTCGTCGTCCTGGCGCCGCCACTGGCCGCCGACCAGCGGGGTCTTGCAGACGTTCTGCGCCGCAAAGTCCGGCACACCGTCGCCGTTCCATGCGACGCGGCCGACGATGGTCTCCAGATCGGTGGCGGCGATCGCGGCGGCGATCTCGTCAAGGTCATTGCTGTTGGACACCCGGCCCATGGCATCGGCCGCCACCTCGAACAGCGAATGAACGAAGCCGATGGGCTGGGTCCAGGGCCGCCCCGAGTCCTCGGTAAAGGCCTCGGCCAGTTCGGCGCTGGACTGGCCGGTCAGCGACGACGAGAACGGATGCGTCGGCGTCCACCACACCTCGGACGACAGGTTGTGCCCGCCCTCGCCCAAGGCCTCGACCGATTGCGGGAACAGGATCGCCTTGGCCACGGTGATGATTTTGGGGTCGAAACCCTGCTGCAGCGCCTGATTGCGGAAGGTGGTGAAATCCGGCGGGATCACAACGCCGGTGACGATCTCGCAATCGGCCTCGCGGAAGGCATTGATCTGCGCGGTGAAATCGTCGGTCAGGTTCTGGAACCGGCCTGGGTCGGTGGTCGTGTATCCGGCCTCGGCAAAGCCGGACGCGACGCCATTGTCGGGATCGCCCCAGGCATTGCCATCGGCATCGTTGGGGAACAGACCGCCCACCTGCTTGTTGGTGTCGAGCTGGTTCCACATGTTGGTGAAGACTGCGATCACGTCTTCAAGCCCCCAGAAGTAGTGGAAGGCAAAGTCGAACGGGCGCCAGCTGTCGGGCGCGCCGGGGTCGCCCTGCTGGCCGATGAAATAGGGCTGCCAGGGCGCGACCGTCGAAATGCAGGGAATGCCCTCGGCCTCGCAGGTGGTGGCGACCGGATTCGTGGTTTCCGGGGTCGAGGCGACGACGATCATGTGCACCTCGTCGCGCACGATCAGTTCACGGGCGACGGCGGCGGCGCGGTCAGGGTTCGACTGACTGTCGCGCACGATCACCTCGAACTCGGACCCCACCTGCGAGGCCAGAAACGCCTCGATGTTGAAGGAATCGCTTTCGGCGAACCCGGCCAGCGGACCCGATTGCGGGCTGACATAACCGATCTTGATCCGCGCACCCTGGGCAAGTGCCGGGGCGAACAGACCGGGCGCGGCCACGGCCATGCCTGCGGCGGTTCCCGATTTCAGCAGTCTGCGTCTGGTAATCATGGTCTCTCCTCCCGTTTTGCTGGCGGTTCAGGCCGGCTTGCGGCCGTCCCAGGCGTCTTGCAGAAGCTGTCGAATGCCCGCGCGGGTGATCTCGCGCGGGTTGTCATAGGGGTTCTTCACCGCCAGGTCGGCGGCGCGGTCCAGATCGGCCTCGCTCACGCCCAGTTCGGCCAGCGTCATCGGCGCGCCGATGTCCTTGGCGAATTGCCAAAGCCCCGCACCGGCGGAATTCGCGCCGAAGGTGTCGCGGATCGGGGCCAGCAGATCGGCCACCGCAACCTCGTTATAGGCCGTGGTATGCGGCAAAAGGATCGCATGGGTTTCGGCATGCGGCAAGCCGAAGCTGCCGCCCAGCACATGCGCCAGCTTGTGATGCAGCGCCATCGACACATAGCCCAGCGCGGTCGAACAGCCCCAGGCGGCATAAAGCGCCTGCGCCCGCGCGGCGCGGTTTGTGGGATCGTCGCGCAGCACCGGCAGCGCGGCGGCAAAGGCCGACAGCGCATCGCGGCTCAAGGCCTCGGTCACGGGGTTGCGGTCGGGGGCATAAAGCCCCTCCATCGCATGGGCGATGGCGTTGAGCGCCGATGTCATCGTCAGCCCCACGGGCAGGCCCAGCGTCAGATCGACATCATAGACCACCACCTCGGGCCGGATCGAGGGATCGCGGCGCGTGACCTTTTCGCCCTCGGCGGTTTCGCCAAGGATATCGGTCATCTCGGACCCGGCATAGGTGGTGGGGATCACCACCTGATCGGCGCCGGTGCGCGTGGCGATCGCCTTGCCCAGGCCCGTGGTCGAGCCGCCGCCCAGCGAGACCAGGCAATCGGCGCTGGCATCGCGAAAGGCGGCGACCGCACGTTCGGTGACATCGACCGGCGTGTGCATCGCGGCCTCGGCGAACACGCCCGCCGCGCGCGTGCCCAGCGCCCCGGCCATCTGCGCCGCCTGGTCGGCCTGCTGCGGGGTCGCCAGGACAAGGGCGCGGCCATGGCCCAGCCGCGCCACCTCGTCGGGCACCTGCGCAAGGGTGCCATGCCCGAAAACGACGCGCGTGGTCAGCCCCGGAAACACGAATGCGCGCGTCATGGCGTCACCCGTTGCGACCGGCACCGGCCGATCGAGCGTGCAGCCCGCTTGAGATCCTGCATCTGTGCCTCCGTCGTGATCGCCGTGCCAAGGGCAGATAGCCGCGCACCGCATGGCCCCGACCCCACGGTCGGCGGCCAGCCCCTGAACGGCCCTCCTCCGTCTGCGGAGCAATCTAGCCCACGGCATCCTGGGGGGTAATGTCATTTGGCGCGCACTTCATAACCATGCGCTATGAAAATGCGCGATCTGGCAGCAATCTTCCGTCACCTGCACAAATCGCCTTCTTGCAAAGGCGCGCCGCTCGACCCAGAAAGGGGCCATGTCGACCCTGATCGGACTCTGGCGCGGCGCGCTGTCGCTTGACGAGGCATTCTGGACCTGGCTGGTCGGGGTCGGGTTCTTTGTCAACCTTGCCACCAGCGCGGGCTTTCTGGCCCTTGTGACACTGGACTGGCCCTGGACCGCGCTGTTGGTGGGCTATGCGATCCCCCTGCCCTACAACCTTGTGGCCCTGGTGGGGGTGTGGCGTTCTGCGGCGCGGCATCCGGGCTCGCCGCTGCATGCCGAACTCGCCCGCTGGGCCAGTGCGGCGCTGATCGCGATATTCCTGCTGACCTGAGTGCCGCACCGGCACCCGTGATCGCGGCGCGGGCTTGCCCGTCGCCCGCGCCCGCCCTAGACCATGGCCCAGGCGCGCTGCGAGCACGTCATCCAACGGGGGCTATCCATGCCGCACGATCACGGCCATCACCACGGTCATACCCATCTGGACCCATCCAGCGGCGACCGGCGCGTCGCGCTGGCGATCTGGGCCAATGCGCTGCTGAGCCTGGCGCAAGTCATCGGCGGGCTGTTTTCCGGCAGCCTGGCCCTGATCGCGGACGCGCTGCACAACCTGTCGGACATGATGTCGCTGGTCATCGCCTTTGCCGCGCGCAGGATCGCCCGGCGCCCGGCCGATGCGCGCATGACCTTTGGCTATGGCCGCATCGAGGTGGTGGCGGCGCTGATCAATTACACCACGCTGATCCTGGTCGGGGCTTACCTGGCCTATGAGGGCGCGATGCGGCTGATCGATCCGCCGCCGGTTCTGGGATGGACCGTTGTCATCATCGCCGGTGTCGCGCTTGCGGTGGATGCGCTGACGGCCTGGCTGACCTGGACCATGCAGAAATCCAGCGTGAACATTCGCGCGCTGTTTTTGCACAACCTGTCCGACGCGCTGGCCTCGGTCGCGGTGATTGCCGGCGGCACGCTGATCCTGCTTTACGACATGCGCTGGGTCGATCCGGCGATCACCATCGGTATCGCGCTATACATCCTTTGGCTGGCACTGACAGAGATCGGCACCCCGGTCCGCACGCTGATGCTGGGCAGTCCGCCGGGGATTGACGGCGCGGCGGTGATCGCGGCGGTGCGCGCGGTCGAGGGGGTGGCGGATGTCCACCACGTTCACCTGTGGCAAATGCAGGAACACGAGCCCGCGCTGGATTGCCATGTGGTTCTGGATGCGCAGGGCTGGTCGCGGTTCGAGGCCGTCAAGGCGCGCCTCAAGGATCGTCTGGCGAGCGAGTTCGGCATCCGCCATTCGACGCTGGAGTTCGAACAGGCCGACCATCCGGCCTGCCGCGCGGCGCGCCTTTACGGCCATGACGCCCCGGCGGACGACGGTCAGGCCTGACCCGGCCGAGGTCTCAGGCTGGCAGCAGGCCCAGCGCCGCGTCCGAGGCCGGCTGGCCGTATTTGTCGCGTGGCGGCCAGGGGCGCTGCGACCAATGCGGGTCAAAGCTGAAGCTTGACACCTGCCGGCCGGGCACCAGCGCGCCGTTGCCCGCGCCCAGCGCGTAATCGTAATAGAGTTTGACGATCTCCTCGCGGCTGACCTGTTGCGCGGCGGGATGTTCGAGGCAGGCATCGCGCCAACGCCGCACGCGCGCGAAGTCCTCGCCAGCCGGCAGATCGAACCCCTCGTAATAGGACAAGAACCAGAAGCGCATGAACATGGGCGTGAACACCGCCTCGGCCAGGCCGAAGCGGTCGAACAGGAAGACGCCATCGGGGTTGTGGCGCCGCAGGAACGCATCAAGCTTGCCGTATTCGCCGCGCATCTGTTCGACGAACCCGGCCCGCCCTGCCGGGTCACGGTTCATCACGAAACGATAGCCGCAGGTCGTGAACGGCCCCTCGTGGGCGATCAGCATACGCTCGACCGCGCGTTCATAGGGATCGCTGCGCGCCACCGGCGGTTCGGCGAACACCTCTTCGACATAGCGCAGGATCACCAGGCTTTCCTTGATCACACGGCCATCGGGCAACAACAGGACCGGCATGGCGGTGGTGCCGCCGGTGCGTTGCAAAAGCCAGTCAGGCCGGGGGCGCGTGATGTCCACGACGTGAAAATCCACCGCATCGCCCATACCCTTGAGCGCCAACAAGATCTCAAGGCGCTGCGAGAACGGGCAGACCGGAATGTGGCAGACCGTGGGGCGCGTGATCTGCGGGGCATTGGCATCAGGCATGGGCACGACTCCTCGGACAATGGCGGTTACCGGAACGCCGCCATTAAAGCGCAAGACGGGCCGCGGTCAAATACCCGCGGCCCGCCCCACAACCCTTGCCCGGACCGGCGCTTACCGCAGGCCCATGATCATGCGATAGCGCATCTGGTCAAAGACCACCGCCAGGATCAAAAGCGAGCCCAGAACCACCATCTGCATGTAGGAACTGATCTGCGCCAGGTTCATGCCGTTTTGCACCAGGATGATGAAGAACCCGCCCAGCACCACGTTCTCGACCCGGCCGATCCCGCCGCGCAGCGACACCCCGGCGATGACGCAGGCGGCAATCGATTCCAGCGCCATGCTGCTGCCCATGTTGGCATCACCCGTTTCCACCCGTGCGGTCAGCAACAGCCCCGTCAGGCCCGCCATCAGCGCACACATCACATAGACCCGGATCAGCGTGCGGCGGGTGTCGATGCCCGACAGGTTCGCCGCCTTGATGTTGCCGCCGACCGCGTAGATCTGCGCGCCGTTGCGCATATGCGCCATATAGATCCACATCAGAAAGATGAACACGATCGCAATCAGCACCGGCACGGGAATGTCGAACACCCGCCCGAACCCGAAGAGATTGCCAAATTCAAAGGGCAGGTCCGACACCGGCACGCCGCCGGTCAGGAACAGCGCCACCCCCGCCCCGGCGGAGGACACGCCCAGTGTCATGATGAAGGGCGACACCCCGAAGAACGCCACGCCGACGCCGTTGATCAGCCCGATCACCGCCGCCACCGCGAAACCGGCCAGGGCGCCCAGCACGATCACCAGCCAGACGGCCTCGGGGAACATCGGTGCCATGGCGACCATCGTCATGGCCGATATGACCGAGCTGAGCGCGATCACCATGCCCACCGACAGGTCGAACCCGCCCGAGATCAGCACCAGCATCTGCCCCAGCGACACCAGGATCAGATACACCGACTGACGCCCCACGTTGAGCAGGTTCTGCGTGCTCAGAAACGCCTGCGACGTCAGCGAAAAGACGATCAGCGCCGCCGCCAGCAGAAATGGCAGGACGCCCACCCGCAGAAAGATCGTCCTGACGATCCCCAGCGGCGAGAAACTGGTCTTGGTGGCCGTGCTCATGCGTCTGCTCCGGTCTCTTGGAAAAAGTATTTGAGGACTTCGGTTTCCGTGATCCGATCGCCCGACAACTCGGCGCTGACATGGCCATTGGCCATCACAACGACGCGGTTGGCGAGGTTCATCACCTCTGGCAGATCGGATGAGATGACGACCACGGCCTTGCCGGCCTCGGCCAGTTCGGCGATCAGGCGATAAAGCGCGGCGCGCGTGCCCATGTCCACGCCGACCGTGGGTTCATCCAGGATGTATAGCTCGCTGCCATGGCAGAAGCTTTTGGCGAACAGCACCTTTTGCTGGTTGCCGCCCGACAACTGGGCAATGGTGCGGTTGCGGTAATGCTGGTGCAATTCGACATGGTCGAAGATGCGCCCCATCTCGCGGTTGATGGCGCGATGGCGCTGAAACGGGCCATTGGCGCATATCCCCATCATCAGGTCGATCGCCAGGTTGTCGGTGGCGGGCGCGGGCAGGATCAGGCCCTCGGTCTTGCGATCCGATGTCAGATAGTAAAGCCCGGCCTGCATCACCGCGCGGGTATTGTGACCGGTGATGTCGCGCCCCTGAAAGCGCACGCGACCGGCGCGGGTCTCGTTGACCCCGGCGATCGCGCGAAAGAGGCGCGACTTGCCAGACCCGACCAGCCCGGCCACGCCCAGGATCTCGCCGCGCCGCACCTGAAGATCGACGCCATGCACGCCCCAGGCTTCCAGCCCCTCGACCTCCAGCACCACCTCGCCGGGATTGTGGGCGATGGCAGGATAGACATCACTGATCTCGCGCCCGGCCATCATCGCGATCAGTTCGCCATCGCTGGTGGCGTCCATCGCCACCGTGTCGATCTTGGCGCCGTCGCGCAGGACCGTCACCCGGTCGGCGATGCGCGCGAATTCGTTGATCCGGTGGGAAATATAGATGATCCCGATCCCGGCGGCCTTCATCCGCAGGACGAAGTCGAACAGATGGTCCACCTCGCGGTTGCTGAGCGATGCGGTCGGTTCGTCCAGGATCAGCACCGACACGTCGCCGTGGAACGCCTTGGCGATTTCCACCATCTGCTGCTGGGCGCGCGGAAGTTGTGCCACCATCGCCGTGGGGTCGATGTCGAACCCGCGCTCGGCCAGCATCCGTGCCGCCTCGCGCCGCATCTGCCGATGATTCACCAGCGGACCAACCTTCGGCTCGCGGCCCAGAAAGATGTTTTCGGCCACGCTCATGGTCGGAATGAGCGAAAATTCCTGAAACACGGTAAAGATCCCGCGTTCCTGTGCCTCTGAGACGGACTCGAGGGTCATCGGCGCGCCGTTCATGCGGATCTCGCCCGACGTCGGGGTGTTTGCCCCCGCCAGAAGCGAGATCAGCGTCGATTTTCCGGCGCCGTTTTCACCGAACAGCACATGCACCTCGCCCGCGCGCAGGTCGAAATCCACGCTATCCAGCGCCTTGACGCCGGGATATTCCTTGCTCAACCCGTGCGTGCTGATGAGGGAAGATTGCGTCATCGCTTGCCTTTCCGGCCCGTCGCCGGGCGCAGGATGCACGCAGGCCGGTTGACCCGGCCTGCGCGCGTCATCGTATCAGTTCACGCTGAACACCGGCGAGAAATCATCGGGCGGCAGGATCGCGTCGCGATCGACATCGGCGATGTTGTCCTGATCGACCACGAAGATACGCGGGCCGACATGGCGGACCAGATCCTCGCCTTCCAGCGCGCGCACCGCCTGGTCAACGGCGATCCGGCCCTGAATGACCATCGAATCGGCCGGCGCACCCAGGATGAAGCCACGCTCGATCCCGGTATAGACGCCGGGCGTCATGTAGAAGGCCAGGATATCGACCTCGTCGGTCAGGCCGCGTTCGCGGATCACGCTTTGCGCGGCTTCGGCGGTGACGGCGGTGCCGGCGATGTAATCGACATCGGGGTTGGCGGTCAGCACATCCTCGACCAGACGCTGCTGGACCTCGCGGCCGGTGTCGCCGTAGCGCGGTTCAAGAACGCGCACCGCCGTTCCCTCGACGGCTTCCATGAAGCCGCGATGCGCGGCCTCGACCCAGCCGGCACCGGCCGGTCCGGGGAACCAGCCCACGGTCACTTCCTCGCTGCCCTCGGGATGGGCCTCGGCCAGGTAGCTGCCGGTTTCATAGCCCATGGTATGGAACGACACCAACGACTTTGCCGTCAGTTCCGGCGCCGACATGCCGTTGATCACGTCGATCACGGGAATGTCGTCGGCGACCAGTTCGCGCACCAGGCTGTTGAGCCCGTCATACGAGATCGCGCCGATGATCACGGCATCGGCACCGGACGAAACGCAGTCCTCGATCTGGCTGATCTGGCGCGGCAGTTCGGTATAGCCGTCAGCCTCGACCACGGTCATGTTGACGCCCAGGCGGCGGGCCTCTTCGATGACGCCGTAGTCGACGCCCAGCCAGTAGGCATCCTTCATATGGGGGAACGAGACGCAGATTTCCCACTCCTCGGACGCGGAGTCGAGCGGTTCATAGTTCACATCGACCCTTTCGCCATCCTCGGCGAAGGGCGGTTCGACGGCCTGGGCCGGATAGGGATACCAGGCGTCCTGGGCGCTGGCGGTGAACGGCACAAGGGCCGTTGCGCCAAGCAGCGCAATCTTTCTCAGCGTAGCAGTCATGGTTCAGAGCTCCTCTGTTGCAGGTGGTCGGCCGCGGTTTGCGCCGCGGTTTTTGGTTCAGGCCGAGGCCGGGGCGGCGGGATCAGCCCGCCGCCAGGGCCTCGCGGATCGTCTGAAGCCGCTCGCGACGCGCCTTGCGCGCAGCCAGCGCGGTCTCCATGTCAACCTTGACGAAGCGAACCTTCGTGTTCGGTTGCAACTGCCCGATCAGGTCCATATCGGCCGAGATCACGGCACCGATGGTGAAATAGCCCCCGCCCGACACCGCGTCGCGGTGCAGCACGATCGGCTCGGTTCCGCCGGGCACCTGGATCGAGCCATAGGCATAGCAGCCGTCCACGATGTTGGACGGGTCCGACCCCGCGCCGAAGGGCTGTTCGCGCGGAACGAACTCCATCGGCGATCCGCCGCGAAAGCGATAGCCCATGCGGTCGGCCTCGGGGGCGACGGTCCATTCCTCGTCAAAGAACCGCTGTTGCGACGCTTCGGTGATGCGGTGCCAGTAAAGGCCCGGCAAAACGCGCAATTCCACCGGCGACTTCTGTTCGCGCAAAAGCGCGGTATCGACCGAGCGCGCGGCCGGGTTGCCCGGCTTGCCCAAGGGCAGCACGTCGCCCACGGCAATGGCACGGCCGTCAACACCCCCCAGCGCGCCGATCGGATAGGTCGAGCGCGACCCCAGTTGCGCCGGCGTGTCGATCCCGCCGGCAAACGCGATGTAAAGGCGCGCGCCCTCCTTGAGGAAGCCGAAATTCAGCACTTGCCCGGCCTTGACGGGAAACGCGCTCCAGCCCGGCTTTTCCTCGCCGTCCAGCAGGATCGGCATGGTCGCACCGGTGACAGCGACCCAGGTGTCCTGGGTGAACTCCAGCTCGGGGCCCATGAACACGGCTTCCAGCCCGGCAGCGGTTTCGTCGTTGCCCACCAGCATGTTGGCCACACGCATGGAAAAGCGATCCATCGCGCCGCCCTCGGGGATGCCAAGGTGAAAGTATCCGGGGCGCCCCATATCCTGAATGGTGGTGGAAAGCCCGGCTTTTCTGACCTCAATTGCCATTGAGCGCCTCCATCAGCTTTGCGTTGGTTCCGGCCATGTCGGCGTTGAACCCTTCGAGGTCGAACTCGACCTCGGCCATGCGCGGCGCATAGGTGCCGGCCTCGACCTGCGCCAGGATGCTGTCGTATTCGGCCCGGTCGATCGGACGGAACTTGACGATGTCCCCAGGCTTGAAGAAAACCATGAAATCCTTGAGATAGCTGGTCTTTTGGGTCGGGTCGTAGATCGTCATCGGGGTAATGCCGAACATCTGATAGCCGCCTGCCCCCCGCACCGAATAGACGCAGGAAAAACAGCCGCCATAACCCACGGTCTGTTTTGGCGTGTCGGTGCGCGGGCGCAGATACTTGGGCACCTCGATCTGCTTTTCGCGCTCGACCAGCTGATACAGGAACGGCAGGCCCGACACGAAACCCACCATCGACACGAACCACGGGTTCGAATGATGCGCCTCGATGAACGCCTCGACGCTGTCATAGCCGTTGATCCGCGCGGCATATTCCAGATCGGTGGCATTGGGATCCTGGTGACGCTCGCGAAAGCGCATCACCGTCTCATGCGTCCACGGATCCTGGTAATAGACCGGCATTTCAACGATGCGGGTCGTCATCCGACGCTCGGCGTTGTTGGCGGCGCTTTCAAGCGCTTTGAGGCGCGCCATCATGTCATCGGGATGGATGATGTCGGGGTTGAAGCGGACCTCGAACGAGGCATTGGCGGGCAGGATCTCGGTCACGCCCTCGATCTTGGCTGCCTGAACAGCGCGGGAAATGGCGATGGCCTTGAAAAAGGCCTCAAGCGACATCTCGTCGTCCATCTCGACGAAGATGTGCTCATCACCGCCAAAGGTGTAGCGGGTTTTCACGTCGTCCCTCCTATGCTGATGCAGTCAGGTTGCCGGCTGCAAGCCAAGGCTCCAGCCACTGCGTGTGAACGCGCCCCTCGCGCAGGTCGTCGGACGCGGCCAACGCCTTGTGCAAGGGGATCGTCGTCTTGAGCCCGCCGAGGTCCAGCGCGCCCAGGGCCTCGGCCATCTTGTCGATCGCCGCTGCCCGCGTCGGCGCATGCACGATCAGCTTGCCCAGAAGCGAATCGTAGAACGGCGGGATCTGATAGCCTTCGAACAGGAAATGATCGAAGCGGATGCCCTCGCCCTCGGGGATCGCCAGCGAGGTCAGCTTTCCGGGAAACGGCATGAACTGGCGCAATGGATCCTCGGCATTGATGCGCACCTCGATCGCATGGCCGTTGACCGCGATCTGGTCTTGCGACAGCGACAGGGGCGCACCGCCCGCGACCTTGATCATCTCGGCCACGAGATCGACGCCGGTGACCATTTCCGTGACCGGGTGCTCGACCTGGATGCGGGTGTTCATCTCGATGAAATAGAACGCGCCGCTGGCATCGTCATAGAGGTATTCGACCGTGCCCGCGCCCCGGTACCCGACCGCCTCGGCCAGCGCCACGGCGCTGTCGCAAAGCGCCGCGCGGGTTTCATCGGACAGGCCAAAGGCACCGGCCTCTTCCCAGACCTTCTGGCGGCGGCGCTGCAACGAGCATTCGCGCTCATAGCAATGCACGGCATTCGTGCCGTCGCCCAGAACCTGCACCTCGATATGGCGCGGGTTCACGATCACCTTTTCGATGTAGAGCCCGCCATCGCCAAAGGCCGCCTGCGCCTCGGCGCGGGCCTGCGGGGCAAGGCGCGCCAATTCGGCCTCGTACTGCGCGATCCGGATGCCACGCCCGCCACCGCCGGCTGCGGCCTTGATCATGACCGGAAAGCCCACGGCGCGCGCGGCCTCCATCACCGCGGCCTCGCCCTCGACCCGACCTTCGGAGCCGGGCACGACCGGCACGCCAGCCGCCTTGGCGGCGACGCGCGCGGCGACCTTGTCACCCATGCGCTCGATCGTGGCGGCCTCGGGGCCGACAAAGATCAGCCCGGCGTCGGCGACGGCCCGCGCAAACTCCGCGTTCTCGGACAGAAAGCCATAGCCGGGATGCACGGCATCGGCGCCCGTTTCCTGCGCCGCCTTCAGGATCGCCGGGATCGACAGGTAGGATTGCGCCGCCGAGGCGGGGCCGATGCAGACCGCCTCATCGGCCTGTTTCACCGCCAGCATATCGGCATCGGCCTCGGAATGCACCTGCACCGTGCGGATACCCAGCGCCTTGGCGGCGCGGATGATTCGCACCGCGATCTCGCCGCGGTTGGCAACCAGAAGTTTGCCGATCGCCATGGATCAACGCACCTTTGCCAGAACGTCGCCAGCCTGAACCGGTTCGGCATTGGGCGCCACGAATCCGTCGAACGTGCCCTCGACCTCGGCCTTGACCTCGATAAAGGTCTTCATCACCTCGACAAGGCCGATCGTGTCATCGGCGGCCACGGCATCGCCAGGCTTCTTGAACGGCGCGGAATTCGGGTCGGGCGCGTGGTAGAACGTGCCGGGAAGCGGGGATTGAATATCGGGCATGTGTGATTTCTCCTGTCAGGCAGCGTTTTCCAGCACCGTCGCCGCCGAGGCGATCGAGATGCCATTCTCGGTCAGGGCGGCCCGCACGGCGCGGCCGATTTCCAGCGCGCCGGGCGTGTCGGAATGAAAGCAGATGGATTCGAAGTCGATGGCGATATCCTGACCATCGACGGTTTCGACCCGCCCCTCGCGGCAGGCGCGCAGGCACTTGCGGGCAATCTGGTCGGGGTCGAACTGGGCGACCTTGCGGGCAAAGACGATCGAGCCCGAACTGTCATAGTCGCGGTCGGCATAGAATTCGCGGATCACCGGCTGGCCGAAGGCGCGTGCCACCTTGCAGGTGGCGGAAATATCCATGCAAAACAGCAGCAATTCGGGCGCGCAGGCGCGCAAGACCTCGACCAGGTGGTTCGACAGGCTTTCGTTCGCCGCGGCCTCCATGTAGAGCGCGCCATGCGGCTTGACATGCTGAAGGCGCACACCGTGGCGGCGGCAGAATTCGCGCAGGGCGCCAAGCTGGTAGATGATGTCGTTCACCAGCTCTTCGTCGGAACATTTCATGTAGCGCCGGCCAAAGCCCTGCAAGTCGCGATAGGCCGGATGCGCGCCGACATTGACGCCATGTTCCTTGGCCAGCAGCACGACCCGGTTCATCAGGTTGGGGTCGCCCGCGTGAAAGCCGGTGGCGACATTGGCCGAGCTGATCACCGTCATCAGGGCGTCGTCCGGCGCATCGCCATAGCTCCAGTGACCGAAGCCCTCCCCCATGTCGCAATTCAGATCAACAATGTTTTTCATCGCGCTCCACCCTCTTTGCATCCTCAGTATGCGCAACTTCCGTGAACAGTAAAATTTTGAATTTTGCGGACGTGATATCGGAAAATCCGAACGCCTGGCGCGGCCAGATGTGCTGAAAATCCTTGCAATTGCTGGATTCCATTTAAGATTGCATTCCCAAATGACCGCTGATATCGAGAATCGAACATATGAGCATTCGGTTTTTCCGATACAGTCTGGACCCTTCATGCGCGTTCGGCAATTGAAATACTTCGTGGCGACCGCCGAATCCGGGCAGGTCAGCCGGGCGGCGGTGTCACTGTCGGTCTCGCAATCCTCGGTGACGACCGCGATCCGCGAGCTTGAGGCCGACATCGGCCTGCGCCTGTTCGAACGCAGCCCGCAGGGGATGGAGCTGACGCCGCCGGGGCGCGAGCTTCTGGCCGTGGCCTACGAGGTGCTTGCCAAGATCGAAGAGGCGCGCAACCTGCGCTATCGCGCCTCGCCGGTCAGCGGCACGCTGACGGTGGCGGCGACCTATACGGTGATCGGCTATTTCCTGCCCTATCACCTGGGCCGGTTGCGCCGGCTGCATCCCGATCTGACGATCAATCTGCATGAATTGAACCGCGAGGCGATCGAAGAGGGGTTGATGGCCAACCGCTTTGATCTGGCGGTGCTGCTGACATCGAACATCACCACGCCCGAGCTGGACACCGAAACCCTGTTCCGGTCGCCGCGGCGGCTGTGGGTGGGCAACAGCCACCGCTTTTCACAGCGACGCAAGGTGACGATGGAGGAGATCGCGCAAGAGGATTACATCCTGCTGACCGTGGACGAGGCCGCGCATAGTTCGATGAAATACTGGTCGCTGCAAAAGGCGCAGCCGCGTATCAAGCTGCGCACCTCGTCGATCGAGGCCGTGCGGTCAATGGTCGCCGATCACCAGGGGGTGACGATCCTGTCCGACATGGTCTATCGCCCCTGGTCGCTGGAGGGCAAGCGCCTGCACACGGTGCAGACCGATTACCCCGTGCCGTCGATGGATGTCGGACTGGCCTGGCAGCGCAACACCGAATTCTCGCCCGCGTTGCAACTGGTCTACGATTATTTCCGCCGCAGCTTCATCGCGCCGCAGATCTGATCGCGCACGGTCGGTCTGATCGCTGCACCCGGCCCTCAGGCGTCCGGCGTTTCCTCTTGCAAGGCGATCAGCGCCGCGCCGGCCTCGACCTGGGCACCGGCGGCGGCCAGCACCTCGGCCACGGTGCCGTCGCGCCCGGCGGTCAGGGTGTGTTCCATCTTCATCGCCTCCAGCACCGCCAGCCGCGCGCCCTTTTCCACCTGATCGCCCGCCGCCACGAACACCGCCTTGACCAGCCCCGGCATCGGCGCCACGACCACGTCAGCCCCCGCCCCGGCATCGGCGGCCACCGCCAGCGGATCGGGGATGGTGAACAGATGCGTCTGCGCGCCGAAAACCGATACCGCCGCGCCGTGACGACAGGCCTGCGCCGTCTGCTTGGCGCCGTCGATCCACCAGGCACCGGCGCGATGGCTGGCCAACATCTCTTGCCCGCCGATCCGCAGCGCGATGGCGCCATCGCGCAGGCGCGCCAGACGGCAGTCGTGCTCGATCTCGCCCTCATGCAGCACCAGACGTTGCCAGTGCGGCTGCCAGAGCGCGAAACCCGCCAGCGGCGTATCCGCATCGGCGCCCCAGGCCGCAAGCGCCGCAAGCGCCACCACCGCATGCGCGGCGGGCGCGCGGGCCGTCAGGGTATCGAGATCGCGCCCGATCAGCCCGGTATCGACCTCGCCCGCGGCAAAGCCCGCATGCCGGGTCAGCGCCGCCAGAAAATCGCGGTTGGTGACCGATCCGGCGATCTGCGCGCCCTCGAGCGCGGCGCCCAGACGCGCCAGCGCCACCACACGGGTGGGGCCGTGGGTGACGATCTTGGCGATCATCGGGTCATACCAGGGGCTGATGACATCGCCCGCCCGCACGCCCGAATCGATCCGCGCGCCAGGGGCGAAGTGCAGATGTTCCAGCGTGCCGGTCGCGGGCAGGAACCCGGCCGGCACATCCTCGGCATAGAGGCGGGCCTCAAAAGAATGGCCGTTGATCGACAGATCGTCTTGCCGCGCGGGCAGGCTTTCGCCTGCCGCGACGCGCAGCTGCCATTCGACCAGGTCGATGCCGGTGATGGCCTCGGTCACGGGGTGTTCGACCTGAAGCCGGGTGTTCATCTCCATGAACCAGAAGCCGTCGGTCCTGAGCCCGCGCGCACCGTCGACGATGAATTCGACCGTGCCCGCCCCCGTGTAGCCGATCGCCTCGGCGGCGCGCACCGCCGCCGCCCCCATCGCGGCGCGCATGGCATCCGTCATGCCGGGCGCCGGCGCCTCCTCGATCACCTTCTGGTGGCGGCGCTGCAACGAACAGTCGCGCTCGAACAGATGCACCGCGCGGGTGCCGTCGCCGAACACCTGCACCTCGATATGGCGCGGTTTCTGCACGTATTTCTCGATCAGGACGGCGTCGTTGCCAAAGGCGGTCGCGGCCTCGCCGCGCGCGCTGTCAAGCGCATCGCGGAAATCGCGCGCCCGCTCGACCAGCCGCATGCCCTTGCCGCCGCCCCCGGCCACCGCCTTGATCAGGACCGGATAGCCGATCGCATCGGCCGCGCCGGAAAGATGTTCGGGATCCTGGTTGTCGCCGTGATAGCCGGGCACGACCGGAACGCCGGCCTCTTCCATCAAGGATTTGGCAGCATCCTTGAGCCCCATCGCCCGGATCGCGCGCGCGGACGGGCCGATGAATGTCAGCCCCGCGGCCTCGACGGCATCGACGAAATCGGGGTTTTCCGACAGAAACCCGTAGCCCGGATGGATCGCCTGCGCGCCGCTGTCACGCGCGGCCTTGATGATCGCATCGCCGCGCAGGTAGCTGTCGCGCGGCGCGGGGCCGCCGATCGGCACGGCCTGGTCGGCCATCTCGACATGCAGCGCGCTTGCATCGGCCTCGGAATGGACCGCGACGGTACGGATACCCATGGCGCGCGCGGTGCGGATGACGCGGCAGGCGATTTCGCCGCGATTGGCGATCAGGATGGTGTGGAACATCGTTCAGTGCCCCTTGTGAACCGGGTGGGGGGCGCTGCCCCCCGCGCCTGCGGCGCCCCCCCGGGATATTTATGGACAGAAAATGGACCTACATGCGGAACACGCCGAACCGGGTTTCGGGTATCGGGGCGTTGAGGGCGGCCGACAGCGAGAGCGCCAGAACGTCGCGGGTGCGGCGGGGGTCGATGATGCCGTCATCCCACAGCCGCGCCGCGGCATAAAGCGGATGCGACTGGCGTTCGAACATCTCGAGCGTGGGGCGTTTGAATTCGGCCTCGTCCTCGGCCGACCAGTGGCCACCGGCGCGCTCGATCCCGTCGCGCCTGACCGCGGCCAGAACGCCCGCCGCCTGCTCGCCGCCCATGACCGAGATGCGGCTGTTGGGCCAGGTCCACAGAAACCGCGGCTGATAGGCGCGCCCGGCCATGCCGTAATTGCCAGCCCCGAACGAGCCGCCCACCAGCATGGTGATCTTGGGCACCGAGGTGGTGGCGACGGCGGTGACCATCTTGGCGCCGTGGCGGGCGATGCCCTCGTTCTCATAGCGGCGGCCGACCATGAAGCCGGTAATGTTTTGCAAGAACACCAGCGGGATGCGGCGCTGGCTGCACAGTTCGACGAAATGCGCGCCCTTCACCGCGGCCTCGGAAAACAGCACGCCGTTGTTGGCCACGATCCCGACCGGGCAACCCCGCACATGGGCGAAACCGGTCACCAGCGTTTCGCCGAAGCGCGGCTTGAACTCGTCAAAGCGCGAGCCGTCGACCACGCGGGCGATCACCTCGCGGATGTCATAGGGCGTGCGCAGATCGGCGGGAACGGCGCCCAGGATCTCGTCGGGGTCATAGGCCGGGTCTTCGGGCGATTGCCATTGCACCGTGTCGGGCTTGCGCCGGTTGAGATGGCCGAGCGCGCGCCGCGCCAGCGCCAGGGCATGGGCGTCATCCTCGGCCAGGTAATCGGCCACGCCCGAAAGGCGCGTATGGACATCGCCGCCGCCCAGATCCTCGGCGCTGACGACCTCGCCGGTGGCGGCCTTGACCAGCGGCGGGCCGGCCAGAAAGATCGTGCCCTGGTCGCGCACGATGATCGTCACGTCCGACATTGCCGGCACATAGGCCCCGCCCGCGGTGCACGAGCCCATCACCACGGCAATCTGCGGAATGCCGCGCGCCGACATGTTGGCCTGGTTATAGAAGATCCGCCCGAAATGGTCGCGGTCGGGAAACACCTCGTCCTGCTGGGGCAGGTTGGCGCCGCCCGAATCGACCAGATAGATGCAGGGCAGGTGGTTCTCGGCGGCGATCTCCTGCGCGCGCAGATGCTTTTTGACGGTCATCGGGTAATAGGTGCCGCCCTTGACGGTGGCGTCGTTGCACACGACCATCACCTCATGGCCCTGGACCCGGCCGATGCCCGCGATCACCCCGGCGCAGGGGGCGGCATTGTCATACATGTCATGCGCGGCGGTGGCGCCGATTTCCAGAAACGGCGCGCCGGGATCGAGCAGGTTTGCCACCCGCTCGCGCGGCGGCATCTTGCCCCGCGCCAGATGCCGTTCGCGCGCCTTCTGGCCGCCGCCCTCGGCGGCGCGGGCGGCGGCCTCGCTCACCTGTGCCAGGGCGGCCAGATGCGCCTCGCGGTTGGCGCGAAAGGTGTCCGAGCCGGTGAGGACGCTGGAGGTCAGTTTCATGCGTGATCCTTTCGCGGGGCGCGTCAACCTTCGGCGAGGTAAGAGCGCAGGGTCAGGGCCTGCTCGCCGGTCAGGCGCATCAGGCAGCCGATATAGGCCCCCGAGGCGCCGGTGCCGCCCCACCATTGCAATTCCTCATACCGGCAGGTGGCATCGCGATAGGCGATCCAGGCGCGTTGCATCTCGCGCAGCGCCTCGGCCTCGGACGGGCGCGGCGGCATCCCCTCGATCGCCGGTTCGGCGTCGATGTCGCGGGCGCGGTCCTGCAACTCGCTGTAGCGCGCATTCAGCTCACTGTCCCACCATTCATGTTCGGCCGACAGGCAGCCCGCGATCACCGGCGTGGCATAGCCACCCTCGGTCGCCTCCATGCAGGCATTGGCCGCCGCACCGATGCAATCGCGCCAGCCGCCCTGGTCAAGGCAGCTTTCCACCGAACGGGGCGAAAACTTCAGCCCTTCGGCTACTGCCCCAAGGGGCATAGCCGCAACAACTGCCGCCAGACAAAAGAAATTGCGCATCATCCTACCCCAACGCCGCCATCAGCTCGTACCCCGCTAGTGTCAGTTAATTCTCGCCATCGTCCAAGCTCCGGTAATAAGTGCAGCAAAGCTAATCAAACCGAGAAAATGAGAAAGTATGTAAGTAAGATTAATGATCTTCTTAGCACTTTCCCTCATCGTCGGCATGACTAAGTCACGCTCCTGATTTAAAAATAACGATCGATAATAATTAATGCGCTCAACTCTCAAATTTTCAAGGCTACTTACCAGAAATTGAAAATTCAGATGCGCGATATAAATAGATATCCCGACAGCTGCAACTCCGACAATGAAACATCTTGCAGCATATAGCAATTGCTCTGAGCTAATTCCATCGATTGTTCCAAAGAGCGAAGGAATTAAAAGTAACCCCCCCGCCGTTTAGTAAAATCAACGTTCGAAATATCAGCTTTCCATATTCGACAGACTCTGCAGTATAAAATGAAATTCTTGCCATAAACTCTCTGTTATCTTCACCAACTGCTTTTTCATAGTAATCTTGCATTCTGCTAGAACCTCTACCGATTACCCCATCGCCGCCATCAGCTCACGCCCCACCAGCATGCGCCGGATCTCGCTGGTGCCGGCGCCGATTTCCATCAGTTTGGCATCGCGAAAGAGGCGGCTGACGGGGCTGTCGTTCATGAAACCGGCACCGCCAAGCGCCTGCACCGCCTGGTGGGCCTGTTTCATCGCCTCTTCGCTGGCATAGAGCACGCAGGCCGCCGCGTCCTGGCGCGTGACCTGGCCGCGGTCGCAGGCCTTGGCGACCTCGTAGATATAGGCGCGGGCCGAGTTCATCGCCGTGTACATATCGGCGATCTTGGCCTGCATGAGCTGGAAGTTCCCGATCGGCTGGCCGAATTGCCTGCGCTCGGCCATGTAGGGCATCACCTCGTCCAGGCAGGCGGCCATGATGCCGGTGCCGATGCCCGACAGCACCACGCGCTCATAATCGAGGCCCGACATCAGCACCCGCACGCCCTTGCCCTCTTCGCCAAGGACATTCTCGAACGGCACCTCGACATCGTCGAACACCAGTTCGGCGGTGTTCGAGCCGCGCATGCCCATCTTGTCGAAATGCGCGCTGGTCGAGAACCCGGCCATGCTTTTCTCGATCAGAAACGCCGTGATCCCCTTTGAACCGGAATCGGGGTCGGTCTTGGCATAGACGACCAGCGTGTCGGCATCGGGGCCATTGGTGATCCAGTATTTGGTGCCGTTGAGGACGTAGCGGTCGTTGCGCTTTTCGGCGCGCAGCTTCATGCCCACGACGTCCGAGCCGGCGCCGGCCTCGGACATGGCCAGTGCACCGACATGCGCGCCCGACACCAGCGACGGGAGGTATTTCTGTTTCTGTTCGGGCGTGCCGTTGAGCTTGATCTGGTTGACGCACAGGTTGGAATGCGCGCCATAGGACAGGCTGACCGAGGCCGAGGCGCGCGCGATCTCCTCGACCGCGATGGTATGGGCTAGATAGCCCATGGCGGTGCCGCCATATTCCTCTTCGACGGTCATCCCCAGAAGGCCCAGTTCGCCCATTTCCTGCCAAAGCTCGTGCGGAAAGGTGTTGGTGCGGTCGATCTCGGCGGCGAGGGGTTTTACCCGCTCCTGCGCCCAGCGATGGACCATGTCGCGCAAGGCGTTGATATCCTCGCCCAGATCGAAACGCATGGAAGCGGTGAACATCGGTCAGCCCTCCGGTAATTGAACGCCCGTTCAAATAGCTACTGCCGGTTGCGAGTCGGGTCAAACAAAAAATCGGCGCGGACAGGGTGCCACGATCGGCGGCTCAGACAAAGACCAGGATCGCCGACAGCGCCAGCAGCACCGCCATGGCGCGCAGGAACAGCCGCCACGCCCTTGGGGCCGACAGAAGCGCGGTCAACAGCGTGCCCGCCGCGACCCAGAACAGGCAGACCACCAGATTGGTGGCGGAAAACACCAGCCCCAGGCGCAACCCCTCGGCGACAGGCGGCAGACCGGCGCCATAGCCGGCGGCGGCGGCAAAGGCGACGGCCCAGACCTTGGGGTTGATCCATTGAAAGGCCGCAGCCGCCCACAGGCGCATCGGCCGTGCACCGGCCTGCGCGGCCGGGCGGCCAGCCGCGCGCCAGTAGCTCCAGGCCATGTGCAGGATGAACGCCGCCGCCGCCAGCGTCAGGATCGTGTGCAGCACCGGCGAAGCCAGGACCAGCGCGCCGATCCCCAGCCCGGTCACCCCGGCGGTGATGCCGACGCCCAGAACCACGCCGCCCAGATGCGGCAGGCTGGCGCGAAATCCGAACCGCGCGCCCGAGGCCGTCAGCATGATGACATTCGGCCCCGGCGTGAACAGGCCGACAAAGACGAAGGCCAGCAACAACGGATCGAGAATCGCGCCCATCAGGCCGCCCCGCGCGGGCTGACATCCAGCCAGATACCGTCACGCGCGCGCACGGTCAGAAACGCCACCGGCACCGGCACCCGCCCCGCAACCGGGGCAAAGCGGAACCGTTGCGCCAGCATGGCCAGCATCAGCGGCCCCTCGACCATGGCGAACCCCGCACCCGAACAGGCGCGCGGGCCCGATGAGAACGGGATGAACCCGTCGCGCGCCGACGCCTTGCCCTGCGCCGTTTGCCAGCGGCCGGGGCAAAAGGCGTCGGGGTCTTGCCACAGGCGTTCGTTCCGGCCCAGGTGCCAGGGGCTGACGACGACCTGCGCGCCCGGTTTCACCGAACGCCCGCGAAACCGCGCCGGGCGCGCAACCTGGCGCACCAGCATCGGCAAGGGCGGATAGAGGCGCAGCGCCTCGCGAAAGACATTGCGCGCCAGGCGCAAGCGGCTTACGGCCCCGAAGGCCGGGGCGTCGCCCAGCACGGCATCGGCCTCGTCCGCCAGACGCGCCTGCAAATCGGGATCGAGCGCGATCAGATACAGCGTCCAGGCCAGCGCGGTGGCGCTGGTCTCGTGCCCGGCCAGAAAGAAGGTGGCGACCTGGTCCACCATCTCGGCGGTGGCAAAGCACTGCCCGGTCTGCGGGTCGGGCGTGGTCATGATCTTGGTCGCCAGATCGTCGGGCGCGGTGCCCGCCGCGATCTCGGCCGCGCGGCGTTCGGTCATGGTGGTGATCAGGGTGCGGATGCGGCGCGCGGTTTTCAGCGTGGCCCGGCGATGGAACCGCGGGAACCAGCGCGGCAACGGCAGGAACCCGGCGAGGTTCAGCAAGGGTTGCGTGGCCTGATGGGCGCGAAAGGCGCGAAAGACCGCGCTGGCCTCGGCATCGCCGATCGGCACCGAGAAGAGCGCGCGAAAGATCACGTCGGCGGCGGCATGGCTCATGCGTTCCTCGACCTCGATGCACCCGCCCTGCCCCATGCGGTCGACCGCCGCGCGAGCGGCCTCCAGCATGGCGGGAAAGCTGGCGCGCAGGCGCCCGCCCTCGAACGCCGGGTCGATGATGCGGCGCTGGCGTTCCCAGTTGGCGCCGTTCGAGACGAAGACCGACTCGCCCATCACCGGCTCAAGCCCCGCACGCATGCGGTCGGACTTGGGAAAGTCCTGCGGACATTCGTTGAGAACGTGTTTCCACAGCGGCGGCTCGTTCACCAGATACGAGGTGAAGAAGGGCGTGCGGAACTCGGCCATCCGGGCACGATAAAGCCGCGCAGGAAGCGCCGACAGCACATCCTTGCGAAACAGCCGCACGAAGTGCCAGAACGGCACCCGTTCGGCGCGCGCCGGGGGTTTGGGCGGGATGATCATGGCGCCATGAGCGTTCTATGAGGCGACAACGGCCGGGCATCGCGGCTGGGCGAAGGCTTGCGCCCGGCGTAGCGCGCCGCCAGCGTCAGCGGGCCGGCCGTGATCTGAAAGTAATCATAGTCGCGCGGCGCATCGAAGGCCGACAGATACTGGATATGCAGCCGGATGAAGCGCCGGCGCAGCCGTGCCCAGGTCTCGGGCTTCAGGCTTTGGCTGAACGCAGCCGAGATCACCAGCGGCCATCGCTGACCCGGCGGGGCGACCCCGGTCACGGCGACCGCGTCCGACAGGCCGAAACACGCCCCGTCGCCGGGCGCCGAGACATCGAGCCAGAAAAGATCGTCGCGCCCGGCCAGATCGCGCAGATCCGTGCGCAGGCGTTGCGCGCGCGGCAAGAAGCTTTGCATCGGAATCGCCTGGCCCAGCGTCAGCAGCGCCAAGGGCGGCGCACCCGCAGGCAGGCCCGCGCGCAGGACATCGGCCGCCACCGACACCGCCAGCGCCGCCCCCGAGGAATGACCGACGATCAGGACCTCGTCCCAGTCCTGCTGCAAGGCAGTGCGCACCGAGGCCACGAAATCCGCGATGCGGGCTTCAAGTTCGGGGGCGTTGGCGCCGTAATGGCGCGCGGTATGGGCGAAATCATACAGCAGATAATAGGCGTAGAGCCGATGATCGAGCCGTTGCGCCAGCGCCAGCGCGCCATAGGCCACCGCCAGCCCGGCGATCACGGCCAGCACCGCGCTGCCACTCAGCGCCAGCGCCAGCCAGCCGCCAAGCCACCCCAGCAACAGCGCGACCAGCGCCTGCGCCACCAGCACCGCGACCGGATAGAGCCCCGACAGCATCGGCCCCGGCCTGAGCCGGATCATCGCCACCAGCGCGCCCGTGCGAAAGAAGATCCACAGTGTGCGCAGCATCAGGGCATAGGCTGCGAACACGCTGCCGCGCATGCTGGCCTGCACCAGGTCGGACCAGACCAGCACCGAGACATCGGCCTCGGTCTCGGCCGCGCCGATCCGGGTGCGCACCCGCCATGCATATTCGGCGGCATCGGGCAGCGGCGAAAGGGTCAGCGCATAGCCCGAGATCTCGGCCTGCCGGCGCCCCTCGCGGCGATAGAGCTCGCGGTAGCGGCGCGGGGGAAAGGGATCGAAACCGGGAACGTAGAACACCCGCCGCCGCCGCACCCGTCCCGCCTGACCTGTCATCGCACGCTCCCCTGACCGAGGCGCAGTCTAGGCCGGATACGGGCGCAAGGAAACACCGGGCAACGTGATGACGGGCTTGATTTTGCACGTCCGGCGAGTGGCTTGGCCGGCATCGCGCCGAACCGGGCCGAGGGCGGGCTCCCGCCCGTCGTCGCGCGGGGGCTGCGCCCCCACCTCCTCCCGTTGGGCCGGGCCGCGCCCCTTGCGGGGCGCGGCGAAAGGGGGCGCTGCCCCCTCTGGGCCTGCGGCCCATTCACCCCCGACGTATTTGCCGGCAAGATGAAGGGACGCGCGGTCCGCTCAGCCGAGCCGTTCGAAGATCGGAAAGGTCTCAAGCAGCCAGAACGAGAACGACGCCATCGCACCCGTGATCAGGGCCACACCGACGACGATCAGCAGCACCCCCATCGCCTTTTCGATCGTGCCCAGCCAGGGTCGCAACCGCGTCATCAGCGCCATCGAGCGGTTGATGAAGACCGCCGCCAGGATGAACGGCAGGCCCAGCCCCAGCGCATAGACCGCCATCAGCCCGGTGCCGCGCGCCACCGTCTCTTCGGTTGCGGCCAGGGTGATAATCATGCCCAGGATCGGACCGATGCAGGGTGTCCAGCCGAAGGCGAAGGCCAGCCCCAGCACATAGGCGCCGAAGGCCGATCCGCCGCGGTCGCCCGCGTCGATGCGCGCCTCGCGCATCATCAGCCCGATACGGAACACGCCCAGGAAATGCAGCCCGAAGACGATCACCACCACGCCCGCGATCCGGGCGAAAAGCTCGCGGTATTCCAGAAAGAGCCGTCCCAGGCTGGACGCGGTGAAGCCCAGAAACAGGAACACCGTGCTGAGCCCCATCACGAAGAACAGCGCGGGAAGCGTGGCGCGGCGCGCGCCCTGCCCCTCGGCGGTCAGTTCGCGCATGGAAATGCCCGACATATAGGCCAGGTAAGGCGGCACGATCGGCAGCACGCAAGGGCTGAGAAACGACAGCACCCCAGCCAGAAGCGCCACCGCCAGCGCAGGCATGAGGGCGGCGTCGAAAAGGTCGATCCCGAACATGGGCGGACTCCGCTTGTTTCGCCCGTGGTGTTAGCCGCGCGGTGCGCAAAGGTCACGCGGGCGGATTGTCACAACCGCGAGACCGCGCGATCCCGACCGGACCCCGCGCCCTGAAGGCGCGGGCCTGGCCACGATGGTCAGCGCCCGATCGACCACCAGCCGCGCCGCCGCGGCCGGCTGGCGGCCGGTTCGGCGCTGTCGGCGGGTGGCGATTGCGGGCCGGGATCGGCAGGCCACGGATCGGCCTCGGACGCCTCGGGCGATGGCTCGGAGCGTGGGTCGGGCTGGGCCATGGCGGAGCCGCCCGCAGGTTCGACGGGCGCTTCGGTCGCCACGACTTCGGCCTCAACCGCCGGGCGCTCTGCCTCCGGGTCGCGCGTGGTGGCCACAGGCGCCGGTGGCGCGTCGCGGGTCGCGGCAGGCTCGGGCGCCGGTGGCTGTATGGTCTCGGCATCGGCAACCGCCGCGTCGTCCACGGTACCGGGCGCAACCGCCGTCTCAACCGCGGGCTCGGCCACAGGTTTGCGGCTGCGCCGACGCTTGGGGGCGGGCTTGGCCGGAGCCTCGGCCGACGCGTCGCCGGGCACGGATTCTGCGGGCGCGGCAGCCGGCGCGGCGGCCGCGGTTTCGGCGGCATCCGCCGCGGCGGGCTTGCGCCGCGTGCGCCGGCGCTTGGGCGCGGGCTTGCCTTCGTCGGCCTCTGCGGCCTCGGTTGCAGCCTCGGGCGCCGGTTCGGCGGCGGCGGCGGGCGCGGCGACCTCTGCTTCGGCGGCATCGGCAGTCATGCCGTCATCGCCGGTCTCGACACCCGCGCCGCCCTCGTCGGAACCGCTGCGCCGCCGCCGGCGCCGACGGCGCCGCTTGCGCCCGCCCTCGCCGTTGGCGCTGCCGGTTTCGCCCGCATCGCCCGACGACGGCTCGGCCGGCGCGTCAGAGGCGGTCTCTTCGGCGCCGTCCAAGTCCTGGGAATAGGCCTCGTCGATATCGGACATGGTCCGCGCATCGAGCGACACCACCGCCGCGCTTGGCGGGGCGACGATGCGCGTTGCGGTCTTGAACTTCTCGATCGTGTAGTCGGGGCTGACAAGCGTCGGATCGGCCTCGATCCGCACCGCCATGCCGTAGCGGGCCTCGATCTGGGCGAGATGTTCGCGCTTGCTGTTGAACAGATAGTTGACGACCGCCACGGGCGCCTTGAGCAGCACCTCGCGCGTGCGGTTGCGCGTGCCCTCTTCCTCAAGCGCGCGCAGGATCGCCAGCGCGATGGAATTGTCGGACCGGATCAGCCCGGTGCCATGACAATGCGGGCAGGGCTGGGTCGTCGCCTCAAGCATGCCGGGGCGCAGACGCTGGCGCGACATTTCCAGCAGGCCGAAGCCCGAAATGCGGCCCACCTGGATGCGGGCACGGTCGTTCTTGAGCTTTTCCTTCAACCGTTTCTCGACCGCGTTGTTGTTCTTGCGCTCTTCCATGTCGATGAAATCGATCACGATCAGACCGGCAAGGTCGCGCAACCGCAATTGCCGCGCGATCTCTTCGGCGGCTTCGAGATTGGTCTTGAGCGCGGTGTCCTCGATCGAGCCCTCGCGCGTGGACTTGCCCGAGTTGACGTCGATCGACACCAGCGCCTCGGTGATGCCGATGACGATATAGCCGCCCGATTTCAGCTGCACCGTAGGGTTGAACATGGCACCCAGATAGCTTTCCACCTGGAAACGGGCGAACAGCGGCAGGGGGTCGGTATACTGTTTCACGTTGCGCGCATGGGACGGCATGATCATCTTCATGAAGTCCTTGGCGACGCGATAGCCGGCCTCGCCCTCGACCAGAACCTCGTCGATCTCGCGCGAATAGAGGTCGCGGATCGAGCGCTTGATCAGGTTGCCCTCTTCGTAGATGGGCGCGGGGGCGATGGATTTGAGGGTCAGTTCGCGGATCTGTTCCCACAGGCGCGACAGGTATTCGTAATCGCGCTTGATCTCGGCCTTGGTGCGGTTGGCGCCGGCGGTGCGGATGATCAGCCCGGCGCCCTCGGGCACCTCGATCTCCTGCGCGATCTCTTTCAGTTTCTTGCGGTCGGTCGCCTGGGTGATCTTGCGGCTGATGCCGCCGCCGCGCGCGGTGTTGGGCATGAGTACGCAATACCGCCCGGCCAGCGACAGATAGGTGGTCAGTGCCGCGCCCTTGTTGCCGCGTTCTTCCTTGACGACTTGCACCAGCATGATCTGGCGCACCTTGATCACTTCTTGGATCTTGTAGCGGCGCGGGCGGGACCGGCGCGGCGGGCGCACTTCGTCCGAGACATCCTCGTCGGCGACCGATTCGATCTGATCGTCGATTTCGGCGGCGTGATCGGCCGCGCGATAGGGTTCGGGCTCATCCTCGGGCGCGGCGTCGTCGCCATCGTCCGACCGGCCGCGTCCCCGGCGACGGCCGCGGCCGCGCGCGGGCTTTGCGGCGCCCGGCGCGTCATCGGTGGCCACATCGCCCGCGTCTTCGGTCGCGGCGGGTTCGTCGAGATCGACGATGTCCATGCCCGCGATCTCGCGAGTGGAGACGGCATCCGGGCTGTCGACCGGCGCGGCGATCGACGCCGGGCCGGAATCCTGCCGGCCATCCTGTGGCGCCGCCGCGGACCCGCCGCCGGTGTCTTCGGCCCCGGTCCCGCCGGTTTCGGCGCTATCCTCTTGGGCCTTGTCGTCCTCGGCGTCGTTTTCGGCGGCCTGCTTGCGGGCGTCGCTGCGCGCGCCGTTGCGGCTGCGCCGGTTGCGGCCGTTCCCATCCTCGTCCTGGGCCTCGGCATAGGCGCGCTCTTCTTCCAGCAGCGCCTTTCGATCGGCCGTCGGGATCTGGTAATAATCGGGATGGATCTCGGCAAAGGCCAGGAACCCGTGCCGATTGCCGCCATAGTCGACAAAGGCCGCCTGCAGCGAGGGCTCGACCCGCGTTACCTTGGCCAGATAGATATTGCCCGCAAGCTGCCGCTTGTGGATGGTTTCGAAATCGAATTCCTCGACCTTGTTTCCGTCAACCACGACAACGCGGGTCTCTTCCGCGTGGGTGGCGTCGATAAGCAGTTTCTTTCCCATGGATTCTCGCCAGTCCCGCACGGCGGCCGCAGCCGGGCGGATGGCCCGGGCGGTCGCATGGCGGGATATATGTTGATCGCTTGGCCAAGGCGCGCATCAGCAAGGACGGGGCGCATGCGCACCCCCGGCAACACCCGTAGGGGCGCGTCGCTTCCTTGTCGATGTGATGCGCAGCCTGGCATCGCGGTTGTTGCTCCGATGCCCGTAGGCACCCGTTCCAGGCCCGTTCGGCACAAGGCCGGAATCGGGCTATTCCATGGCCCAATCCGGGCCTATCCCGCCCGCCACCCGGTCAATCGAAGGGTGCGGGCCGTGAATTCGTCGCGGCACACGCGCAAGGCGGTATCCGTCGCCCAAAGCATAGGGGCTTTGGCCTGCCAACTGCAATGGCAAAAATGCGCCGGGGCAAAACGTGCCACCGCAGCGGACGACCGGGACCGCCGCTCAAATGTAATCGCCACGGTTGAGGCCGTACTTGGCCATCTTCTCGTTCAGGGTCCGCCGCGGCAGGCACAATTCCTCCATTACTGCGGTGATGGACCCCTTGTGCCGACGCATGGTGTTGTCGATCAGCGAGCGTTCGAACGCCTCGACATATTCCTTGAGCGGTTTGCCCTCGGTGGTCAGGGCCCCGCCGGCATTCTCGTTGTCGGCCATCACCAGCGACACCACCGAGGCCGAGTCGCGCCGACTTTGCAACACCGCCTGTTCGGCGATCGAGATCAGCTGGCGCACGTTGCCCGGCCAGGGCGCCTGCAACAAATGCGCGGCGTCCTGCGCCGTCAGTTCCGGGGCCGGGCAGCCGTATTCCTCGGCGAATTCCTCGGCATAGGATTTGAACAACGCCAGGATGTCCTCGCCGCGCATGCGCAGAGGCGGCAGCGTGATGGTCATCGACGCGAGACGGAAAAAAAGGTCCGGGCGCAGCGCGTCCTCAAGCGTGCGGCCCAGGGCGTGATGGTTGCAGATCGCCACGATCCGCGTGGCCGCGGGCGCGCCCTGCTCGTTGATGAACGACACCAGCCGCGCCTGAAGGGCGGGGCTGAGCGCCTCGATATCCTCAAGGCACAGGGTTCCGCCGCGCGCCTCCTCGACCAGCGGCAGGCCGCCGTCCTCGACCGGGCCGAAAAGCCGCGCCGCCAGCCGGTCGTCATCCTCGCTGATGCAGGAGACCGACACGAACCGCCGGCCCGCACGCGGACCGACCGCATGCAACGCATGCGCAACCAGGGTCTTGCCGGTGCCGGTCTCGCCATCGATGAGAACATGGCCATCGGCCTGACCCAGATCGAGGATGTCCTCGCGCAGGCGCACCATTTCGGCCGAGTTGCCCACCAGGCGCCGCATCAGCGTCTTTCCGTCGGCCAGTTCAAGGCGCAGCGCGCGGCTTTCCAGCGCCAGTTGCCGCGCCTTGACCGCGCGGCGGGCCAACTCGGTCATGCGTTCGGGGTCGAAAGGCTTTTCCAGAAAGTCATAGGCACCCAGCCGCATCGCCTCGACGGCCATCGGAACATCGCCATGGCCGGTGATCATGATGACCGGCAGCGTCGAGTCCATCCCCATCAGCCGCTTCAGCAGACCCATGCCGTCCATGCCTGGCATGCGGATGTCGGTGATCACCGCGCCGGGGTAATCGGCGCCCACAACGCGCAACGCCTCTTCGGCGCTGGCAAAGGTTTCGGGCTGGAAACCCGACAGCGACAGCCACTGGCTGATCGACTGCCGCATGTCCTGTTCGTCGTCAATCACGGCGACGCGGGGCGCGTGGCGCTGGGGGGCGGCATCAGTCATGATCGGCTCGGCACTTGCATTGTCCATCGCTTGGTTCCGTCATCTTGAAATCTTTCCTTGAAGGGTCATGCGACCGCCTCGACATCGCTGTCGTGGACCGGCAACACGATCTCGAAGGCGGCGCCGCCATCGGGAAGATTCTGCGCGGTCAGCCGCCCGCCGTGATCGGCAATGATCCCGGACGAGATCGCCAGGCCCAGCCCGACCCCCTCGCCCGCGCTCTTCGACGTATAGAAGGGTTCGAAGATCTGGTCGATATCGGCGATCCCGCGCCCGTTATCGCGCACCGTCAGGCTGATGGTCTCGCCCTGCGACAGGATCAGGTCGATCTGCGGCGCATTCACCCCGGTCGTGGCATCGACGGCGTTGCGCATGAGGTTGACGATCACCTGTTCAAGCCGCAACCGGTCGCCCCGCACCATGACCGGGGTATCGGGCAGGATACGCTGCACCAGCACCCGGCGCTCGCGCAGGCGGGGCTCCATCATCGACAAGGCCTCGGCCACGCAATCGCGCAGATCAAGCGGCGCGAAGGCATCGCCGCCCTTGCGTGCATAGGATTTCAGCTGCCGTGTGATCGCGCCCATCCGGTCGATCAGATCGTCGATGCGCTGGAACGATACCAGCGCCTCTTCGGCACGATGCCGGTTCAGCAAGAGCCGCGCACCCGCCAGATAGGTCTTCATCGCCGCCAGCGGCTGGTTCAGTTCGTGGCTGACGGCGGCCGACATCTCGCCCAGCACGGCCAGCTTGGACGATTGCGCAAGGGTCTGTTCGGCCACGGTCAGGTCCTCCTGCGCCTTCTGGCGCGCGGCGATCTCGCGTTGCAAACGCTGGTTGAGCTTGCGAAGTTCCACCGACTCCTGTTCGAAAGCAGCCGATTGGGACCATGCCCGGCGCGAAAACAGGTAGAACACACCGGCCAACAGCAGTGCATAGCCCATGATGACGATGGCCAGAACCCCGTTCACCTGTTCGCGCACCCCATCGTAACGCGTGTACGACATCAGTGTCCAACCCCGATGGCGCACCCGCGTTTCCGACCGCAGCACACCCACGTTCGACACGAAGGTATCGGGCCCCTGCCCCGCCCAGTCGGCGGTCGCGCGCAGCGCGCGCAGGATCGCCGAGGGCGCATCGCGCAGTGCCAGGGCCTCTTGCTCGGTGCGGCCGCGCCAGCGCGGCTCGGTGGCCAGGATGATCCGGCCCTGGTTGTCGGCCAGGGCGACGGCGTCGGCAAAGCCCGACCAGGCGCGTTCGAACCGGGCCAGGTCGACCTCGACGGTGACGACGCCCAGCAATTCGCCATTGGCCCGAAGCGCGCGACCGAAGCCGAAGACGTAGCCGCCGCTTTCGCGTTCGGACACGGCAAAGATGGTATCGTTGGTGCGCCGGGCATCGACAAAGATCGAATCCGCCGCGCGCGTCACGCTCAGCCGGTTCCGGTCGGTCGCGCCGACCACGCGCCCCTGGGTATCCAGAAGTTCGATCGAGGCCGCGCCGACCTCTTGCTGCACATCCATCAGCACCTGCGACACGAAGACGTAATTGCCGCTTTGCAGGGCCTCGCGCAGGGCCGGGTCGCGCGCCAGCAGGATCGGCACGACCTGCGTGCGCTGCATTTCGGATTCGATATTGCCGGCATACAGCACCAGCCGAAGCTCTGCGCGGTTGCGGGTGTCGACGGTGAAATTCTCGGTCAGCCAGTTGTTGAGCACCCAGACCGAGGCCACGGCAGCCAGCGCCAGCACGCCCACCGATATCTTGCCCCAGAACGGCAATCCGGTGCGCAGTTCCGGCAGCCCCGACACATCGCCCCCGCCCGGCGGCGGCGCGTCGGGCGGCGTCTGGCCGGGGCGCGCCGCCGTTGCGCCCTGGTTCGGGGTCTGATCGCTGTTCATGGGCGCAATCTACGCGCCCGCGATCAGGCGCTCAAGCGGATCGCGCCGGACCGGGCGCAAAGGCGCTCACGCCAGCGCGAGGGCGCTCATCAGACCGTCGAACAGCGCGCGGCCATCGGTGCCGCCATGAACCGGGCTGATCGCGCGTTCGGGATGCGGCATCATGCCCAGAACCCGGCGGTTGGCCGACAGGATGCCGGCAATGTCATCGGCCGAGCCGTTGGGATTGGCGGCATAGCGAAACGCCACCCGGTCCTCGGCCGCAAGCATGGCCAGCGTGTCGGCGTCAGCCTGATAATTGCCGTCATGGTGGGCCACGGGCACCGTGATCGCCTGTCCCGGCGTGTACTGGCGGGTATAGGCGCTGTCGGTCGTCGCCACGTCCAGAACGACGGGCTTGCAGATGAATTTCAGACCGGCGTTGCGCATCAGCGCGCCGGGCAGCAGCCCGGTCTCGATCAACACCTGAAACCCGTTGCACACCCCCAGCACGAACCCGCCGCGACCGGCGAATTCGACAACCGCGCGGGCGATGGGCGAGCGCGCGGCGATCGCCCCGCAGCGCAGATAATCGCCGAACGAGAACCCGCCCGGCAGGCCCACGACATCGGTGCCCGCCGGAAGCGCGGCATCCTTGTGCCAGACCCGCGTCACCTGTGCGCCCGCCGCCTCGAACGCGACGGCAAGATCGCGATCGCAATTCGAGCCGGGAAAGGTAATGACCGCCGCCTTCATGCCTGCCTCCTGACTGGATACCTGCGCCAGCCTTTATCGCGCCCCGGCGCAAGAGTGAAGCGGCAATGCGGCCTGCGCGATCAGGCGGGTTCGGCGTCGCGCGCGCTCATCATCGCGCGAAAGGCCGGGCGGGCCTGACAGCGTTCCAGCCAGGCCAGAACCGCGCCGAACCGCGCCAGCGCGGGCGGATGCGGCTGGGCATAGCGCAGGCATTCCGCAAGCGCGATATCGGCGGCCGTGAAACGCCCGCCGACCAGCCAGTCGCGGCCGGCCAGATGGGCCTCGGCATGTTCCACCGGCCGGGCGACGGCCTCGCAGGCGGCGGCGATGGTGGTGCGCCCGTCCGGCGTGTCGGCCTGGCCCTTGGCATAGGTGAACAGGATTTGCAGCGCCGAGGCCTCGATCGCGGTCCCGCCCAGGAAGGCCCATTGCAGTATCGCCCCCTCTTCGGCCAGATCGCGCGGCCCCAGATCGCCGCCCAGGCGCCGCGCCAGATAAAGCGTGATCGCCAGCGATTCGGTCAGAACCAGCCCGTCATCGTCCAGAACCGGGATCTGACCCATCGGATTGAGCGCGCGAAATCCCGGCGAGGCGGTGTTGAACGGCGCATCCGCGGCCGCCGGATCGGGCAGGCGATAGGCCTGGACCACGGGTTCGTGGCGAAAATCCGCGCCAGCCTCGGTCAGCAGCCACCAGGGCCGCGACGCGCGCGAACGCAGGCATCCGTAAAGGGTGATCATCTGGTCCTCCGTGATTGCGGCCAAAGGCTACCTCAGGCGGCGCCACAGACAAGGGGCAATCCTCGGGCATCGCGCGCGGGCTGCGCCTGTCGGGCAGGCGCCGGAACGTCACGATCCACCGGATGGCGGACATGAACGGACCGGAATGTCGGCCTGCGACCCTCGCCCCTTTCCGGAATACGCCACGGCCACAAGACGCGTGACGACATCCGCAAGCGGCGAGGGCCGATCCGTCAGCTACACCCGCTGGTCCCGCCGCAGGTGTTGCACTTCATGCAGGTGCCGTTGCGCACCAGCGTGTAGTTGCCGCATTCGCCGCAGGGATCGCCCTCGTAGCCCTGCATGCGGGCCTTGGTGCGCGCGTCCATCGTGGCGACGGCCACCGCCTCGGTCGAGGTTTCCGAGCGCAGGGCCACCGCAACGTCGCTGCCGGACACCATCGTCGTGGACTCGACAGAGCGGGCGGTGTTGCCGCCCTGAAGCACCACCAGCTCCTGCGGCAAGCGCTTGCGCAGATAGCCGGTCGAGCTGATCTGGCGCAGCACTTCCAGCCCGCGCGAGGCGGCGTGGTCGCTGACCTCGGCGAGGTTGGACTTGCCCTCTTTCTCGCCGCCGCCCAGATCGTCGAAGGACGCGCCTTGCGGCTTCACATGGGCCAGATCCGTGCGATCAAGGTAGCTGACGGCAAGTTCGCGGAAGATGTAGTCCAGGATCGAGGTCGCGTTCTTGATCGAATCGTTGCCCTGCACCATGCCGGCCGGTTCGAACCGGGTGAAGGTGAAGGCATCGACGAACTCTTCCAGCGGGACGCCATATTGCAGGCCGACCGACACGGCGATGGCGAAATTGTTCATCATCGCCCGAAAGCCCGCCCCCTCCTTGTGCATGTCGATGAAGATCTCGCCCAGCCGTCCGTCACCGTATTCGCCGGTGCGCAGATAGACCTTGTGGCCACCGACCACGGCCTTCTGGGTATAGCCCTTGCGGCGTTCGGGCAGCTTTTCGCGGCCGCGGGCGATTTCCTTGACGATCACCTTTTCCACGATCTTCTCGGCCAGGACGGCAGCCTTTTGCTGCGCGCTGCCGGTGGCGAGGATCTCTTCGGCCTCTTCGTCGTCCTCGACCAGCGCGGCGGCCAGCGGCTGGCTGAGCTTGGAGCCGTCGCGATAGAGCGCGTTGGCCTTGATCCCCAGCGACCAGCTGAGTTCATAGGCGACCAGCGTGTCCTCGATCGTGGCATCGTTGGGCATGTTGATGGTCTTGGAAATCGCGCCCGAGATGAAGCTTTGGGCGGCCGCCATCATGTGGATGTGGCTGTCGACCGACAAGAACCGTTTACCCTTCTTGCCGCAGGGGTTGGCGCAATCGAAGACCGGGTAATGCCGGGTCTCCAGATGCGGCGCGCCCTCCAGCGTCATGGTGCCGCAGACATGGTCGTTCGCAGCCTCGATCTGGGCCCTTGAGAAGCCCAGATGGCGCAGCAGGTCAAAGGTCGGATCGGTCAGCTTGTCAGCCGGGATGCCCAGCGTTTCGCGGCAGAACCGTTCCCCCAGCGTCCATTGGTTGAACACGAAGCGGATATCGAAGGCCGAGGGCAGCGCCGATTCGATCTTGGCGATCTGGTCGGGGCCGAAACCGTGGCCGATCAGCGCGGTGTGGTTGATGCCGGGGCAATTGCCCAGCGAGCCATGTCCCGCCGCATAGGCCGTGATCTCGCCGATCTGCGCCTCGGTATAGCCCAGCTTGCGCAGCGCGGCCGGGACCGACTGGTTGATGATCTTGAAATAGCCGCCACCGGCCAGTTTCTTGAACTTCACCAGCGCAAAATCGGGCTCGATCCCGGTGGTGTCGCAATCCATCACCAGCCCGATCGTGCCGGTCGGCGCGATCACGGTGGCCTGCGCGTTGCGATAACCATGGGCTTCGCCCAGATCCAGCGCCTCGTCCCAGGCGGCGCGGGCCAGTTGCACCAGCCCGGCATCGGGGCAATGCGTCGCGTCCAGCGCCACCGGCGCGACATTCACCCCCTCGTAATCGGTCAGGCCATGCGCGGCCCGGCGATGGTTGCGGATCACGCGCAGCATGTGCCCGGCGTTCTTGGCATAGCCCGGAAACGCACCCAGCTCGCGCGCCATCTCGGCCGATGTGGCGTAGGATACGCCGGTCATCAGCGCGGTCAGCGCCCCGCACAGCGCGCGCCCCTCGGCGCTGTCATAGCCCAGCCCCATGTTCATCAAGAGGCCGCCGATATTGGCATAGCCCAGCCCAAGGGTGCGGAACTCATAGCTGCGCTGGGCGATCTCCTTCGACGGGAATTGCGCCATCATCACGCTGATTTCCAGCGTCACGGTCCACAGCCGCGTGGCATGGATATAGGCCTCGGCGTCAAAGGCGCCGTCGCGGTAGAACTTGAGCAGGTTCATCGAGGCCAGGTTGCAGGCCGTGTCATCGAGGAACATGTACTCCGAACAGGGGTTCGAGCCCCGGATCGCGCCATCGGCCGGGCAGGTGTGCCAGGCGTTGACGGTGTCATGAAACTGGATGCCGGGGTCGGCGCAGGCCCAGGCGGCATGGCCCACCTGTTCCCACAGCTCGCGCGCCTTGACGATCTTTGCCACGCGCCCGTCGGTGCGGCGCAGAAGTTCCCAGTCGTCATCCTCGCGCACGGCCTTGAGGAAGGCATCGGTCACGCGCACCGAGTTGTTGGAATTCTGACCCGAGACAGTGACATAGGCCTCGCTGTCCCAGTCGGTGTCATAGGTGGGAAACTCGATCGAGGTGTATCCCTGACGCGCATATTGCAGGATGCGGTTGGTATAGGTGTCGGGGATCATCGCCTTTTTCGCCGACTTGATCGCCGCCTTCAGATCCGGATTCCGTGCCGGGTCCACCGCGTCTTCGCTGGCCCCGTCCCACTGGCGGATCGCCGTGAAGATCTCGTTCAGCTTGGTCTCATGCGCTTTCGAGCCGGCGACCAGGCTGGCGACCTTCTGTTCTTCGATCACCTTCCAGTTGATGAACTGCTCGATATCGGGGTGATCCATGTCGCAGATCACCATCTTGGCCGCGCGCCGCGTGGTGCCGCCCGACTTGATCGCGCCCGCCGCGCGGTCGCCGATTTTCAGAAAGCCCATCAGCCCCGACGACTTGCCACCGCCCGAAAGCTTCTCGCCTTCGCCGCGCAGGCTGGAAAAGTTGGTGCCGGTGCCCGACCCGTATTTGAACAGCCGCGCCTCGCGCACCCAGAGGTCCATGATGCCGCCATCATTGACAAGGTCGTCGCTGACCGACTGGATGAAACAGGCATGCGGCTGCGGGTGTTCATAGGCCGATTTCGACTTGACCAGTTTCTTGGTGAACGGATCGACATAGAAATGCCCCTGGCCGGGGCCATCGATGCCATAGGCCCAGTGCAGGCCGGTGTTGAACCATTGCGGGCTGTTCGGCGCGGCCATCTGGGCGGCCAGCATGAAGCGCATCTCGTCGAAATAGGCGCGCGCGTCGTCCTCGGTGCTGAAATAGCCGCCCTTCCAGCCCCAATAGGCCCAGGCCCCGGCCAGCCGGTCGAACACCTGCCGCGACGAGGTCTCGCCGGTGAAACGTTCGGTTTCCGGCAACTCTGCCAGCGCCTTGTCATCCGCGACCGAGCGCCACAGGAATTCCGGCACGCCTTTTTCGGCAACCTTCTTCAGCCGGGCCGGGATGCCGGCCTTGCGGAAATACTTCTGCGCGATCACGTCCGACGCGACCTGGCTCCAGCCCTTGGGAACCTCGACCGCCTCGTTGCGAAAGACGACGGTGCCGTCTGGATTGCGGATTTCCGAAACCACCGTGGTGAATTCCAGCGCGGCATAGGCGTCCTGACCTTCACTGGTGAATTTGCGCTCGATCTTCATGTGCCTGTCCCCTTTTTTTCCAACCCGGCGCCGACAGATTGCCACAGGCCCACCCCCGCTTGCGGCCCCGCCAAGACGGCGCCGCCCATGCCTTTTTCGCCATGGGATTTTTTGGGTTACTGGTCCTGCGGCGCCGCGCGTCCAACTATATGTTGTGTCCACGCCGCCGACCCACACAACCTGACGCAGGAGTCGGCAACCGTCAACGGAATTATTACACTCCGATGGCAGATTTTGCGCTTGACGTTGATACAACCGCGAATTGTCGCCCGCGCGCCCACAGAAGGCGTTGCAAGCGGGTCACAATACGGTGCCCTGGCATCAATGAAGGGATCGCGCGACGCCTGCGGCGTCCGCGCCGCGGACACGGCGGGACGACCATGCAAGACGAAGGCACGGGGGCCGCAAGGCCGACAAGAATCAGGAATGCACGATCAGAAAGCCGCGCGGCCCATGGCCACCAGCCCCAGCTGTTGCGCCGCATCCAGCGACAGGATCGCGCTGTTCAGCCCCTGCGGACGTTGAAAGGCGCGCACCGCGTCCTGTGTCGCGGAATCCATTTCGCCGTTCACGCTGCCGTCGAACAACCCGCGCACGGCCAGCGCCCGCTGCAAGGCCTTGATGAAATCGGCATCCATCTGCTCGGGGCAGGGAACGGCAAAGAGCCGCTCTTCGGTCTCGCCGGTCTCGACGGTGCGTTCGCGCCAGGCCACTTCGGCCGGTTCGACCACTTGGCCCTGCGCGTCGGTGCGCGCGGGGGTGATGATCACCTCTTCCATGATCGTCTCGGACGGGGCGGGAATATCATCAGTCGCCCAGCACCCGTCGCCACCGGCATTCGCCAGCGTGGCCGGGCGCGTATCGGCACGTTGCGCCATGTCCTGCGCTCCGGGCTGGCCGGACTGACAGGCACCCAGCGCGAGGGCGGCCAAAAGGATCAGGGCTGCATAGGGTCGGGTCATGGCAGGTTCGAATCGCGTTTGTTGCGCTATGGTCAACAAACTAGCCACCAAACGTGGCAGAATCCGGGCACGCGTCTGACACTTGCTTGACCGGATCGCGGCATTCGGCAGACAGGAACCGGCGGCTTCGGCACTGGTAAATCCGGTGCAACTGGCCTATCTGGAAAGCCGAATTTCCAAGGCGACGAGGACGGCATGGCCAAGATCACCTACATCGAGTTCAACGGAACGGAACATGTCATCGACGTGCCGCCCGGCCTGACAGTCATGGAAGGCGCGCGCGACAATGGCGTGCCGGGGATCGAGGCCGATTGCGGCGGCGCCTGCGCCTGTTCGACCTGCCATGTCTACGTCGCGCAGGACTGGGTCGACAAGCTGCCGGCCCGCGACCCGATGGAAGAGGACATGCTGGATTTCGCCTGGCAGCCCGACCCCGTGCGCTCGCGCCTGACCTGCCAGATCAAGGTGACCGAGGAACTGGACGGACTGGTCGTCAACCTGCCCGAAAAGCAGATCTGAGCCCCGATGCCCCGGCGCCCCGCCCCCGACAGGCAGTTGTTGCTGGGACTTCCCACGCAGACCGCGATGGGGCGCGACGATTTCCTGCAAGCCGCGCCCAACGCGCTGGCCCTTGCCACGATCGAGGATCCGGCCGGGCTGCCTGCGGGCAAGCTGATCGTGACCGGCCCGCCGGGCGCGGGCAAGACGCATCTGGCGCATATCTGGGCGGAACGAACGGGCGCGCGCATCCTGGCCCCGACCGCGTTGGAGGCCGATCTTGCGGCGGTTCTGACGGCCGGGCCAGGTGCGGTCGCCATCGACGATGCCGACCGGCTGGCGGGGGGGCCGGGCGAAGAGGCGCTGTTTCATCTGCACAACCATCTGCAATCGGCGGGTGGCGCCCTGCTTCTGACCGCGCGCGCCCCGGTGCGCGACTGGGGCCTTGCCCTGCCCGATCTGGTGTCGCGGCTGAGCGCGACGGCGCATGTCGCGCTGGCCGCGCCGGACGATGCCTTGCTGGCCGCCGTGCTGGTCAAGCTGTTCAACGATCGCCAGATCCGGATTCAGCCGACGGTGATTGACTACATGATCGCGCGGATGGAGCGTTCGCTGGCCCAGGCCCGCAGCCTGGTGGCGTTGCTGGATCAGCGCGCGTTGCAACTGCGTCGCCCGGTGACACGCGCGCTGGTACACGAAGTCCTGTCAGAATTCACCGGCGTGCCCCTCGACAACGATACCGGCTGAGCGACATCATGGAACTGTCACAATTCAGGGCAATGATGTCGCGATGACCCAGGCCGACTTTCTTCATGCCGCGTTTCCGGCGCCGATGGACCCGCCGGATGGCCTTGATACGGCGTCGGCCGGGCGGTTCTTCAATCGCGAGATGTCGTGGCTGGCCTTCAACTGGCGCGTGCTGGAAGAGGCGTCGAACCCGCGCGTGCCGTTGCTGGAACGGGTGCGGTTTCTGTCGATCTCGGCCACCAACCTGGACGAGTTCTATACCGTGCGCGTCGCGGGCCTGCGCGAACTCAAGCGCGCGGGCAGCACGCTGCCCTCGATCGACGGGCACACGCCCGAGGAACAGCTGGCCCTGATCAACGAGAACGCGCGCCAGCTCATGGCGCGGCAGCAGGAAACCTTTGGCGAGCTGGCCGCCGCGCTGGAGGCACAAGCCATTCACCTGCTGACCCGCGCCGATCTGAGCCCGCAGGATCGCGCCTTTCTGGACGATCATTTCCTGTCGCATGTGTTTCCGATGCTGTCGCCGCTGGCGATCGACCCGGCCCATCCGTTTCCATTCATCCCCAATGCGGGATTCTGCCTGGCCCTTCAGATCGAGCGCCGCGCGGACGGGTTTAGACGCAATGCGCTATTGCCGGTGCCGCAGCAGATCGACCGGTTCATTGCCCTGCCCGCCGACGGGGGCCGCCACCGTTTCCTGCCGCTGGAAGAGCTGTTGCAAGACCAGCTCGACGCCCTGTTCCCCGGCTATGTCGCGCGCAATTCCTGCGCGTTCCGGGTCTTGCGCGATTCCGACATGGAGGTCGAGGAAGAGGCCGAAGACCTGGTGCGCGAATTCGAGGTCGCACTCAAGCGCCGCAGACGGGGCGAGGTGGTACGCCTGAAGCTCACCGCCGGCGCCAACCCCGAGTTGCGCGCGCTGATCATGGAAGAGCTTGAGGTCAGCGCCGACGAGGTGGTCGAGGTCGATGGCCTGCTGGGCATGGCCGATCTCAAGGAACTGGTGCTCGATGCACGGCGCGACCTGCAATGGCCGCTGTTTTCACCGCGCATCCCCGAACGGGTCCAGGATCACGAGGGCGACATCTTTGCCGCCATCCGGCAAAAGGACATGCTGCTGCATCATCCTTACGAGACCTTCGACATGGTGGTGCGGTTTCTGGAACAGGCCGCGCGCGACCCCGATGTGCTGGCCATCAAGCAAACGCTGTATCGCACGTCGCGCGACAGCCCGATCGTGGCGGCCTTGTGCGAGGCGGCCGAGGCCGGCAAGTCGGTAACCGCCTTCGTCGAACTCAAGGCGCGGTTCGACGAGGCTGCGAACATCCGCCAGTCGCGGCGGCTGGAACGGGCCGGGGCGCATGTCGTCTATGGTTTCATCCAGTACAAGACCCACGCCAAGATCAGCACCGTGGTCCGGCGCGAGGGCGAGCGGCTGGTTACCTATACCCATTTCGGCACCGGCAACTATCACCCGATCACGGCGCGCATCTATACCGATCTGAGCCTGTTCACCTGCGATCCCGCGCTGGGGCGCGACGCGGCGCGGGTGTTCAACTACCTCTCGGGATATGCCGAGCCCGAACGGCTGGAAAACCTGGCAATCTCGCCGCTGACCCTGAAACCACGCCTGCTGGAACTGATCGCGGCCGAGGCCGACCACGCGCGCGCCGGGCGCCCGGCGCAGATCTGGGCCAAGATGAACGCCCTGATCGAGCCCGATGTGATCGACGCGCTCTATGCCGCCAGCCAGGCGGGCGTGCAGATCAGCCTCGTGATTCGCGGCATTTGCGGATTGCGGCCGGGAGTTCGCGGCCTGTCCGAGAATATTCGCGTGAAATCCATTGTCGGCCGGTTTCTGGAGCATTCGCGGATCGTGTGTTTCGGCTCGGGGCACGGGCTGCCATCGGATCAGGCGCGGGTGTTCATATCCTCGGCCGACTGGATGGACCGCAACCTGCTGCGCCGGGTCGAAACGCTGGTCGAGATCCGCAACCCGACCGTCAAGGCGCAGATCGTGCAGCAGATCATGGCCGCGAACCTGCATGACGTGGCCCAGACCTGGGTACTGGACGGTGCCGGACGCTATACCCGCGATCTGCCCGAGTCCGGGTCCGGCGACGACCGCCAGCCCTTCAACTGCCATCGCTTCTTCATGGAAAACCCGTCGCTGTCGGGGCGCGGATCGGCGGGGGCGCGCGACGTGATCGAACTGGCGCATGGCGATGACTGAGGGCGCGGCACTTTGCCCGCCGGGCCGGCAGCGATTGACGCAACGCCCGGCCCGACCATAGAACGATCTTCGAGCGCGAAAGGAAACGTTGCATGTCCGACGCCGGCACGACCGCACAGACGGCACCGACCCCGATGCGTGGTTTTTTCGGAAATGGCCTGTTCAAGGATCCATCCGTGCGCGCGCTGGACCGTGTCGGCGTGATCGACGTGGGGTCGAACTCGGTCCGGATGGTGGTCTTTGACGGCGCCGCACGCTCGCCTGCCTATTTCTTCAACGAAAAGATCCTTTGCGGGCTGGGGCGCGGCATGACCGAGACCGGACATCTGAATCCCGAAGGGCGCGCGCGCGCGATGGCGGCGATCCGGCGCTTTGCCCTTTTGTCGCGCGAAATGCACCTGACCAGCCTGACGATGGTCGCCACCGCCGCCGTGCGCGAGGCCGAGGACGGCATCGCCTTCAAAAACGAGGTCGAGGCCGCGACCGGGCTGGAACTGATGATCATCGACGGCACCGAAGAGGCGCGGTTGTCGGCACAGGGCGTTCTGCTGGGCTGGCCGGGCGCGCGCGGTCTGGTCTGCGACATCGGCGGCTCGTCCATGGAACTGGCCGAGGTTGGCGACAACACCGTCGGCCGCCGCGTCAGCACCGCGCTGGGCCCGTTCCGGCTGCAACAGGTGCCCGGCGGCAAGAAGGGTCTTCGCCAGCATATCGCGGACACCCTGGGCGCATTGCGCGACGAGCTGGGCGCCGATCACAAGGCGCTTTACCTGGTCGGCGGCTCGTGGCGCGCGCTGGCACGGTTGGACATGGAGCGCCGGGGCTATCCGCTGACGGTGCTGCACGAATACGCGATGACGCCGCGATCGATCCGCAAGACGCTGTCCTGGCTCGAAGGGCAGGATCTGAAGAAGCTGCGCAACGACACCGGGATTTCGCCCGAACGCATCGTCCTGGTTCCGCTGGCGACGGTGGTGCTGCGCCAGATCCTGAACGTGTTCCGCCCGCGCGAGATCTTCGTGTCCAGCTACGGGATCCGCGAGGGCTTGCTGTTCGAACAGATGCCCGACGCGCTGCGCGCGCGCGATCCGCTGATCGAAGCCTGCCGTCACGCCGAGGCCGCCAACGCCCGTCTGCCGGGGTTCGGGCGCAAGCTGTTCGACTTTCTGATGCCGCTATATCGCAATGCGCCGCCCGACCGCCTGCGCCTGATCCGGGCGGCCTGCCTGCTGCATGACGTGAACTGGCGCGCCCACCCCGATTACCGGTCCGAAAGCTGTTTCGACACGGCCACACGCGCCAATCTCGGCGGGCTCGACCACAAGGGGCGGGTCTATCTGGGTCTGGCGCTGATGAACCGCTACAAGAACACCGGCACCGACAGCCGGTTGACCCCCCTTCTCAAGCTGCTGGACGAATCCGAGATCCGCCAGGCGATCATGCTGGGCCGGGCGATGCGCTTTGGCGCCATGTTCTCGATCGGGGGGCCGGACACGGCAGGCGCGCTGCGCTATTTCCCGAAAAAGAAGCTTCTGGAACTGGTGCTGGACCCGGCCATGCAGGATCTGTTCGGCGAGGTTGCCGAACAGCGGTTTGGCGCGCTTGCCAAGACCCTGGGGGTCGCGGTCAAGGTGCGCACCGGACGTGGCAGCACCAAGGCAGCCCCCTTACCCGCCGCCGCCGGCACGCAAGCCGGATAGCCGCGCGCACGCGCCTCCGCGCCACGATCACGCGGCCTTGCGGGCCTGCACATCCTCCCAGGCTGTGTTCAGCGCTGCCAGACGCTCTTCGGCCAGGCGCACGGCCTCGTCGGGGACACCGCGCGCGCGCAAGGCATCGGGATGGCTTTCGCGCACCAGCTTGCGATAGGCGCGGCGCGCCTCGTCCAGCGAGACGTCGGGCGCGACCTCGAGCATGGCAAAGGGATCGCGCGGCGCGCCGGGGACGAACCGCGCCATCAAGGCGCGAAAGCAGGCATCCGACAGGCCGAAGACCCGCGCGACCTCGCGCAGGAATTCCTCTTCCTGCGGGTGGAACTCGCCATCGGCCATGGCCACGTGAAAAAGCCCCTCCATCAGGTCGCGCAACACCGGGTCGCGCGGCGGGAACAGGGCCGCGATCTTGCGGGCATAGGCGTCGAAACCCGCCACGTCCTGCCGCGCCAGGTTGAAGACCTTTGCCGCGTTCGCCTCTTCCTCGGGGGGGATGGTGAAGACCCGGCGAAACGCCGAAACCTCGCCGCGCGTGACCTGCCCGTCGGCCTTGGCCAGCTTGGCGCCCAGCGCGATCACGCCGATGGTGAATGCCACCGAACGCTCGGGCGCAAGGCGCAGGCGGTCCAGCACCGCGCTGAACGGCTCTCCGGCGGCGAGGGCCGACAGGGCGGCGGTGATGCGAGTCCAGATCGACATGCTATCATTCTACCGCGCACCGTCCCCCAAGGGAAACGGATTCACCCGGACAAGGGGACGCACCGGCGGATGAAAGCGAGACTTTCAGAGGCGCTTCTGCATCAGGACCGGATCGTGACAGCGCCCGAATTTCCAACCCCCATCGCGGATCAGGCCAACATCGACAAAGTCCAGCGCGGCAATGGCCCCGGCGTCACGCGCCGTCGCGGGCCGGATCATGCCAGGATCCTGACCCCTTCCGGGGTGTCGAACTCGGCCGCAAGCGTGGGCCCGGCGCCGGTGGTCACGACCACGCGATGATCGCTCAGCAGCGGCGCGAGGGCGGCGCGCAAGGCCCCCGCCTGCGGATGCGTCACCACAAGCCGGCGCAGGCGGATCCCGCGATCGGGCAACTGGCCGGCCGGGTGAGATGTGCCGCGCCAGCCGATCAGGGCCGGGAACAGCCCGTCAAACGGCAGCCAGCCGCTGTCGGGCACGGTCATGGCCCAGCGCAGATCGCCGCGCGCCAGGTCCATCGGGCGCCCGACACCCGGCGGGGCGTCGCTCAACGCCCGGTCCAGACCGCCGACCCCGGACTGGCTGCGCAACGCCCAGGCGCGCGGACGCGCGGACCCGGCATGATCATCCAGCGCAAACCAGCGCGGCTGCGGCGGCGGTGCGGCCTGCGGGTCGATCGCGAGAATCTCGAGATATTCACCCGGACCCAGCGACAGCAGGCGGTTGTGCGTGCCCATCGCCGCGTGCTGACCGCCGGGTTCCAGCGGCGCACCGAGAACCGAGGCCACGTCGATCCCCCCCTGTTCGAGATCGTCGGTGGCGATCACCAGATGATCGAATTGCAGCACGCAGCCCCCCGTCGTCGTTTCGACGCGCCGAAGTTGGCCATGGATCGCGCGCCAAGGCAAGCAGCCTGGCGCCCGGCCGGCAAAGTCACGCCGGACGAAGCGAAGGGGGCGCTGCCCCCTCTGGGCCTGCGGCCCATTCACCCCCGGCGTATTTTCCGGCAAGATGAAGGGGCCGCGATGGCGCTGCTCAGGCCCGCGCCTTGCGGATCAGTTGCAAGATGTCGCGCGCGGCGCCGGGAATGTTGGTGCCCGGCCCGAAGATCGCCTTGACGCCGTGATCGAAGAGATAGGCGTAATCCTGTTGCGGAATCACGCCGCCGCAGATCACCAGGATGTCCCCGGCGCCCGCGGCCTTGAGTGCCTCGACCAGTTTCGGCGCCAGGGTCTTGTGGCCGGCGGCCTGGCTGGAGATGCCGACGACATGAACATCGTTGTCGATGGCGTCCTGCGCGGCCTCTTCGGGCGTCTGGAACAGCGGGCCGACATCAACGTCGAAACCGATATCGGCAAAGGCGGTCGCGATCACCTTGGCGCCGCGGTCGTGCCCATCCTGGCCCATCTTGACCACCAGCATGCGCGGGCGGCGCCCCTCGGTCTCGGCGAAGGCCTCGACATCGCGCTGGATCGCGGCGAAACCGTCGTCGCCCTCATAGGCCGCGCCATAGACCCCCGCCAGGGTCTTGACCTCGGCGCGGTGGCGCCCGAAGACCTTTTCCATGCTCATGCTGATCTCTCCGACACTGGCGCGGGCGCGCGCGGCCTCGACCGCGGCCTCAAGCAGGTTGCCGCCCTCGCGCGCGCGGCGTTCGAGTTCGGCCAGCGCGCGCTGGCAGGCGGCGTCGTCGCGGCTGGCGCGCAGCCTTTCCAGCCCCGCGATCTGCGACTGGCGGACCTTTTCGTTGTCGATCTCAAGAATGTCGATCGGGTCTTCCTTGTCCTTGCGGTACTTGTTGACACCGACGATCACGTCGTCGCCGCGGTCGATCAGTGCCTGCCGCCGCGCCGCCGACTCCTCGATCCGCAGCTTTGGCATGCCCGAGGCCACGGCCTTGGTCATGCCGCCCATCTCCTCGACTTCCTCGATCAGGGACCAGGCGGCCTCGGCCATGTCGGCGGTCAGCTTTTCGATATAATAGCTGCCCGCCAGCGGATCGACGACATTGGTGAGTCCGGTCTCTTCCTGCAAGATCAGCTGGGTGTTGCGCGCGATCCGGGCCGAGAACTCGGTCGGCAGGGCGATCGCCTCGTCGAGCGCGTTGGTATGCAAGGACTGCGTGCCCCCCAGCGCCGCCGCCATCGCCTCATAGGCGGTGCGCACGACGTTGTTGTAGGGATCCTGTTCCTGAAGCGAGACCCCCGAGGTCTGGCAATGGGTGCGCAGCATCATCGAGCCCGGTTTCTTGGGCTCGAACTCGGACATGATGCGGTGCCACAGCAGGCGGGCGGCGCGCAGCTTGGCCACCTCCATGAAAAAATTCATGCCGATGGCGAAGAAAAAGCTCAGCCGCCCCGCGAAACGGTCCACATCCATGCCGCGGGCGATCGCCGCGCGCACATATTCGCGCCCATCGGCCAGGGTGAAGGCCAGTTCCTGCACCAGGTTCGCGCCCGCCTCCTGCATGTGATAGCCGGAAATCGAGATCGAGTTGAATTTCGGCATCTCGTTGGCGGTGTATTCGATGATGTCGGCAATGATGCGCATCGAGGGTTCGGGCGGATAGACATAGGTGTTGCGCACCATGAATTCCTTGAGGATGTCATTCTGGATCGTGCCCGAAAGCTGCGCGCGATCGACGCCCTGTTCCTCGCCGGTGACGATGAAACTGGCCAGGATCGGGATCACCGCGCCGTTCATCGTCATCGACACGCTGACCTTGTCCAGCGGGATGCCGTCGAACAGGACTTTCATGTCCTCGACCGAATCGATGGCAACGCCCGCCTTGCCGACATCGCCCACCACGCGCGGATGATCGCTGTCATAGCCGCGATGCGTGGCCAGGTCGAAGGCGACCGATACCCCCTGCTGCCCCGCTGCCAGGGCCTTGCGAAAAAAGGTGTTCGATTCCTCGGCAGTGGAAAAACCGGCATATTGCCGGATCGTCCAGGGCCGCCCGGCATACATGGTCGCGCGCGGCCCGCGGGTAAACGGGGCCAGCCCCGGCAGGCTGCCCAGATGGTCCAGCCCTTCCAGATCGGCCTCGGTATAAAGCGGCTTGACCGGAATGCCCTCAAGCGTGTTCCAGGTCAGGTCATCCGCCGACCGGCCCTTGAGTTCCTTCGCGGCCAGATCGCGCCAGGCATCGAGCCCGGTTGCCTTGTCGGTCATGGCGTCATTCCTCTTTCATCGGCGCCACGGGTGCAGCATCGTGGCAAAATCAATCTCATGGCTGGTGTTTTTGCGCCGAACGCGCCTATATCTGAGACAACCGGAGGTTCGATGACAGTGCCGATCAAACCCGCCTTGCTTGCTCTCGTTGCCGCCGTTCTGTTGCTGGACGTCGCCGGCGGTCCGGCGATGGCACAAGATGACAACGGGGCCGAGGCCGTGCCGCGCCCTGCGGAGGTCGAGGACGGGTCAAGCACACCATCCGACGACGCAGCGTCGAACGCGGACGAAGAGCCCGAGGGTTTGCGCATTCTGGACGCGGACGGCATCGATCCTGACGATTTCCTGTGGGAATGGCGCATCGTCGCGGTGCTGGCCGATACACCGAACGACCCCGCCTTCGAGCGCCAGATGCGCGAGATCAATGATCGCGCGGACGATCTGTTCGAGCGCGACGTGGTCGTGATCACCGATACCGACCGCTCGTCGAACAGCCCGCTGCGCCAGCGGCTGCGCCCGCGCGGTTTCATGCTGGCGTTCATCGGCAAGGACGGCGAGATCAAGCAACGCCGCCCGGCGCCGCGCACGGTGCGCGAGATCAATGCGGTAATCGACCGCTTCCCGCTGCGCCGGCAGGAAATCATGGAACGGCTGCCGTCGGGGCGCGACTGAGCCCGAACGCAGGCCGTGCGCATCCCGCAAGGCGGGGGGGCTGGCCGGTGTCCGTTCATTCGAACTCCATGATCACGTCATCCACGGCCAGGCTGCCGCCGACGCTGGCATTGATCTTCTTGACGGTGCTGCGGCGTTCGGCGCGCAGGATGTTTTCCATCTTCATCGCCTCGACCGTGCAAAGCGCCTGGCCCTCGAACACTTCCTGCCCCTCTTCGACCGACAGGTTCACCATCAGGCCGGGCATCGGGCAGAGCAGCATCCTGGACGTATCGGGCGGCAGCTTTTCCGGCATCAGGGCGGCAAGCTCTGCCTGGCGCGGGGTGCGCACATGCACCTTCAGGTCCGCACCCCGCAACCGCAGCCGGTAGCCGCCGGTGATCCGGCCGACCTTGAGCACCAGCGGCTCACCGTCGACCAGCACGCGCGCCAGCGGCTGGCCCGGCGTCCAGTCCGATTCGATGCGCATGCTGTCGCCCTCGGCAAAGGTGACGGTGGCGCCGGCCTTGTCGGCCCGGATGGCAAGGGCCAGCTCGCGCCCTTGCAGACTGACGACCCAGTCGTCACCGACCTTGCGTTCATGGTTGTCCATCCGGCCCGAGACGCGGGTGCGGCGGATTTCAGCAACCCGGTTCATCGCCGCCGCCGCGGCCGCGACCCGGCGCAGCACGGTGTCGGGCAAGGTGACACCCTGGAACCCGTCCGGGTATTCCTCGGCGATGAAGGCGGTGGTGATGTCACCCGAGACAAAGCGCGGATGCTCCATCACCGCCGAACAAAACGGCAGGTTGTGGCCGATGCCTTCGACCTCGAACGTATCCAGCGCCAGTCGCATCTCTTCGATCGCGTCGGCGCGCGTGGGGCCCCAGGTGCAGAGCTTGGCAATCATCGGGTCGTAATACATGCTGATCTCGCCGCCTTCAAAGACGCCGGTGTCGTTGCGCACGATACCGCCCGTTGCGGTCGTGCCCTCGACCGGGGGGCGATAGCGGGTCAACCGGCCGATCGACGGCAGGAAATTGCGATAGGGATCTTCGGCGTAAAGGCGGCTTTCCATCGCCCAGCCCTTGATCGTCAGGTCTTCTTGCTTGAACGGCAGCGCCTCGCCCGCCGCGACGCGGATCATCTGTTCGACCAGATCGACGCCGGTGATCAGCTCGGTAACCGGGTGTTCGACTTGCAGGCGCGTGTTCATTTCGAGGAAATAGAAATTACGCTCGCCATCGACGATGAATTCCACCGTCCCGGCGCTGGTATAGCCCACCGCCTTGGCCAGCGCGACGGCCTGTTCGCCCATCGCCTTGCGCGTCGCTTCGTCAAGAAACGGCGAGGGGGCCTCTTCGATGACCTTCTGGTTGCGACGCTGGATCGAGCATTCGCGCTCGAACAGGTAGGTGCAGGTGCCGTGCGTATCCGCCAGCACCTGGATCTCGATGTGACGCGGCTGGGTGACGAACTTCTCGATGAAGATACGGTCGTCGCCGAAACTCGACGCGGCCTCGTTCTTGGACGACTGGAACCCCTCGCGCGCCTCGTCGTCGTTCCAGGCGATGCGCATGCCCTTGCCGCCGCCACCAGCCGAGGCCTTGATCATCACCGGATAGCCGATCTCGCGTGAGATACGCACCGCCTCGTCGGCATCCCCGATCAGCCCCATGTAGCCGGGCACCGTGTTCACGCCGGCTTCGGCCGCGATTTTCTTCGAGGTGATCTTGTCGCCCATCGCCTCGATCGCCGACGAGGGCGGGCCGATGAAGGCCACGCCCGCCGCCTCAAGCGCGGCGGCGAAGGCCTTGTTCTCTGACAGGAAGCCATAGCCCGGATGCACCGCCTCGGCCCCCGTCGATCGGATCGCGTCCATGATCCGGTCGATCACGATATAGGACTGGTTCGCGGGCGGAGGGCCGATATGCACCGCCTCGTCGGCCATCGCCACATGCAGCGCATCGCGGTCGGCATCAGAATAGACCGCCACCGTCGCGATGCCCATCTTTCGCGCGGACTTGATGACCCGGCACGCGATTTCGCCCCGGTTGGCGATCAGGATCTTCTTGAACATGCTCTCTCCCCCGGTCCGGGCGGACCAATCGTTCGACGGATATGAAAAGCCGCCCGCGCCCCATCGGGGCCGGACGGCATGAAAAACGGTGATTTCAGGCTGCGTTCAGCGGCGGCAGCGGCCCGGATTGGCCTGACAATACAGAACATTGCCGCCCGCACCGACGGCTGCACCGGCGACCGGGTCGCCGCCCAGCGCCGCGGCACCGACCGCCCCCGCACCGCCCCCGAACAGGGCCTGTTCGCCGGGGTTGTTGCCACAGGCGGCAAGGGCGGACACGGCAGCAAGCGGCAGAACAATGGCTTTCCACATGGGATCGGCACTCCTTTGTTGCGTTTGGCTGACAAACGCCTGGCAGCGGCGCCGGTTCCTGAAAAACTGCGATGAGCCGTCGCGCGCATCACAGATCCTCCTCGGGATCGTCCCATGTCGGGGCATCGTCACCATCGGCAAAGACCTCGGGGAAGCTGGCGCGCGCCACCGACAGGTCGATGCGCAAGAGCGCCTCATAGCTGCGCGGATCGAACGGCTGTTCGGCCGGCACCACCTCGCGCCCGAAGAGCCATGACAGACGACCGGCGTCCAGGTTGCCACGCTCAAAGGGCCCTTCGCCAAAATGATCCCACAGCGCGGCCATGAACCCGGCATCGGCACGCCGGTCGGCGGGGCGACGATCGGCAAAGCGGCGACGCTCGATCAGCGGCGTGGCGCCGTCCTTGTTGGCGCGGCGTATGGTGAACTGGAAATCTGTTCCGGGCAGCCGTCCGGGAAAGCCGCGATGCTTCAGCATGGGGCCACCCCCGCGCCGGGACTCGCAGACACAAGAACAGGCAGGGCGGCAATCCGCCCTGCCCGATCAGTCACATCACGCCAACGGCGATCAGCGGTACTTGGAGTCCGATTCCGGCTCTTCGTAGACCGGCTGTGCCGGCTCGACGACGGTGTATTCTTCCTGGCGGTTCTGATCGCAGCCGGCGAGCACGGCCAGGCCGAAGACGGCCGCGACGGCGGTAATAAGGGTCTTGGACATAGAGGTCTCCTGCTCTCTTCGTTCCCCGGCAAAGGCGTGGATACGTCCCGCCGGTGGCTTTGCTTCGCACATGTCTTGCCGACAGCGCTGCGATGGACCTTAGCGCATTTCAAAGACTTCCGCCAGTTCTTTAAGATCATTCCGCCCCCCGCGCGGCGCTTTTGTGGCGCTCGCGCACCAGCCCCCCGGACGAACCGAGGGTCGGCACCCATATCTGGCATGGGTCTCAGAACCGGCTCCATATGCAGTCCCCCTCGTCGATCGTGAACCCTTCGAACACCTGCACCACCTCGGGGTCCGTGGCGCCGAACTCGGTCGGCGCGCTGGCAATCGAGATCACGACATCCGGCCAGTCCGGCCGCGCTTCGCCCTGCCGCGCGACGGCGATGTCGCGGCACAGCCGACGCATGTCGCGGGCGATGGTGCTCATGTCGAAATCCGCCGCGCCGATTGCGGGCGCCACGAACCGAAACCGGCCGATTTCTTCGGTGTCGTCCCAGATCACCTCGTGCATCGACACCTCCAGCCCCGAGGGAAGGGTCACCGCCTCCTGCGCCGCAAGCGGCCAGGCACAAAGGCATAGCAAGATCGTCGGCAGACCAGGGCGCATCGGCATCACAGCGGGATATTGTCGTGCTTTTTCCAAGGGTTCGTCAGCTTCTTGTTGCGCAGGCTGGCGAAGGCCCGGCAGACGCGCCGCCGGGTCGAATGCGGCATGATCACCTCGTCGATGAAGCCCTTTTCGGCCGCCACGAACGGATTGGCAAAGCGATCCTCATAGTCGCGGGTGCGCGCGGCGATCTTGTCGGGCTCGCCCAGTTCGCTGCGATACAGGATCTCGACCGCGCCCTTGGCGCCCATGACCGCGATTTCGGCGGTGGGCCAGGCATAATTGAAATCGCCGCGCAGGTGTTTGGACGCCATGACGTCATAGGCGCCGCCATAGGCCTTGCGGGTGATCACCGTCACCTTGGGCACCGTCGCCTCGCCATAGGCGAACAACAGCTTGGCGCCGTGTTTGATCACCCCGCCATATTCCTGCCCGGTGCCGGGAAGAAAGCCGGGCACATCGACAAAGGTCAGGATCGGGATCTCGAACGCATCGCAAAACCGCACGAAGCGCGCGGCCTTGCGCGAGCTGTCGATATCCAGACAACCCGCCAGCACCATCGGCTGGTTGGCGACGACCCCCACGGTGCGCCCTTCCAGCCGGATGAACCCGGTGATGATGTTCTTGGCGAACTCGGCCTGGATCTCATAGAAGTCGCCCTCGTCCGCGACCTTGTGGATCAGCTCTTTCATGTCGTAGGGCGTGTTGGGGTTGCCGGGGATCAGGGTATCCAGGCTTTCCTCGATCCGCGACGGCTGGTCGAAGAACGGCCGCACCGGCGATTTCTCGCGGTTGTTGAGCGGCAGGAAATCGACCAGACGGCGCACCTCGATCAGGGCCTCGACATCGTTTTCGAACGCACCGTCCGCAACCGAGGATTTCCGCGTATGGGTCCCCGCGCCGCCCAGCTCCTCGGCGGTGACGATCTCGTTGGTGACGGTCTTGACCACGTCGGGACCGGTCACGAACATGTACGAGGAATCGCGCACCATGAAGATGAAATCGGTCATTGCCGGGCTGTAGACCGCACCGCCCGCGCAGGGGCCCATGATGACGCTGATCTGCGGCACCACGCCCGACGCCATGATATTGCGCTGGAATACGTCGGCATAGCCGGCCAGCGACGCCACCCCCTCCTGGATGCGGGCGCCGCCCGAGTCGTTGAGCCCGATCACCGGCGCGCCGTTCTGGATCGCCATATCCATGATCTTGCAGATCTTCTGGGCATGGGTTTCCGACAGAGAACCGCCGAAGACCGTGAAATCCTGGCTGAAGACATAGACCTGCCGACCATTGATGGTGCCCCAGCCCGTGACCACGCCATCCCCATAGGGGCGATCCTGCTCCATGCCGAAGTCGGTGCAGCGATGGGCGACGAACATGTCGAATTCCTCGAACGACTCCTCGTCCAGAAGCAGCTCGATGCGCTCGCGCGCGGTCAGCTTGCCCTTGGCGTGCTGGGCGTCGATACGCCGCTGGCCGCCGCCCAGGCGCGCGGTCTGGCGGCGGGATTCGAGTTCGCTGAGTATATCCTTCATGGTGCCCCTCCTCGGATCTGGCGGGAAAATAGGGCCGCGGCGCAGCGAGGGAAAGCAGAATCGGGAAAATTTGCAAACCAATTAACCGCGCCGATCTGCTAATTGCAAAACTGCAATATCACCCCCTGCCCCGCACAGCCTGTCATCGGCACAAAGGCGAACCGGCCCTATGGACTTCCCCGAAGGGCGAAAATACACTTGTGAAATTATGAACGCGCCCCAACGCCGGTTCCTTGATCGAACCACGCCCCCGCATATTGTCACGCTGATCCTGATTGCGGGATTGTCGGCGCTGTCGATGAACATCTTTCTGCCGTCGCTGCCCAAGATGGCCGAGCATTTCAACGTCGATTACGGCGTGATGCAGCTGTCGGTGTCGCTTTATCTGGGTGTCAGCGCGGTGCTTCAGATCCTCATCGGGCCATTGTCCGACCGCTATGGCCGGCGCAAGGTTCTGCTGGCGGCGATCGCGCTGTTCGTGCTGGCCAGCATCGGCACCTTGCTGGCGCCCACCGCCGAGATGTTCTTGCTGTTTCGCATGGGTCAGGCGGTCGTCGCCACGGCCATGGCGCTGAGCCGCGCGGTCGTGCGCGACATGGTGGACGAGGCGCAGGCGGCCTCGATGCTGGGCTATGTCACCATGGGCATGGCAATGGTGCCGATGGTCGGCCCGGTGATCGGCGGCTTTCTGGACGAGGTGGCGGGATGGCAGGCGAATTTCGTCGTCCTGCTGATCGCCGGCGTGGCGATCATGGCGCTGAGTTGGGCCGATCTGGGCGAAACGGCGCGCACCAGGCCAACCAGCATGATGGCGCAGATGCGCGACTACCCCGAACTCTTCGCCTCGCCGCGGTTCTGGGGCTATTGCCTTTCTTCCAGCTTTGCCTCGGGCGTCTTTTTCGCGTTCCTGGGTGGCGCGCCCTATGTCGGCACCGAAATCTATGGGTTGAACCCGACCGTTCTGGGCGCGCTCTTTGGCTTCGCGGCGCTGGGATACGGGGCGGGCAATTTCATCTCGGGGCGTTTTTCGGTGCGCATGGGTGTGAACCGGATGATCCTGGCAGGCGCCTGCATCACGCTGGGCGGGCTGGGACTTCAGGCCGGGCTGCTGGCGGTGGGCCTGGCGCCCGCCTGGGTGTTCTTTTCATGCTTTGCGCTGGTCGGCATCGGCAACGGCATGGTCTTGCCCAATGCCACCGCCGGGATGCTGTCGGTGCGCCCGCATCTGGCGGGCACCGCCTCGGGCCTGGGCGGCGCGATCATGATCGGCGGCGGCGCGGCCCTGTCGGCACTGGCGGGCATGCTGCTGGTGCCAGGGGCCGGCGCCTGGCCGCTGGTGGCGATCATGGTTGCCAGTGCCTCGGCCTCGCTGCTGGCAATCCTGGGCGTCATTTACCGCGAGCGCCACATCCGCAGTTGAAAAGGCTTGGCAGCACGGATTTGCAAAGTTACCTGTTCGCATTGCAAATCCCGAGGTCGCCATGCCGCCCCAGAAACTTTATGCCGGTGCAAAGCTGCGCGAGATTCGCGCGCGAATCCAGCTGACGCAAAAGGAATTCGCCGCCCGGCTGGGCATATCCCTGCCCTATCTGAACCAGATGGAGAACAACAACCGCCCGGTATCGACGACCGTGGTGCTGGCCTTGGCGCGCGAATTCGGCACCGATGTCACCGAACTGGCCACCGGCGACAGCGAGCGGATGGTTTCGGACCTGCGCGAGGCGTTGGCTGACCCGGTGTTCGCCACGCCCGCCCCCAGCCTGGCGGATCTGCGGCTGGTCGCGTCGAACGCACCGGGCGTCGCACATGCGCTGCTGTCGCTGCATCACGCCTATCGCCAGAGCCATGAGCGGCTGGCCTCGCTGGATGAGGCGCTGGGCCAGGGCGAGCGGCTCTCGCGCGCCTCGCCCTGGGAAGAGGTGCGCGACTTCTTTCATTACTGTGACAACTATATCGATGCGGTGGACCGCGCCGCCGAGCATTTCGCCCAGGGCGCCGAAAAGATCGACGACACGATCGCCCGCGCCCTGGGACGCCATCGCATATCCTTGCACTTTTCCGATGATCGTATGCTTAGAACCTACCATCATGCCGAGCGAAAAATCACTTTATCCACAATTGCGCCGATTCAGACCCGCCGCTTTCAGCTGTTGCACCAGATCGCCATTCTGGGCCATGCCGACCTTCTGGATGCGACTCTGGATCTGGCACGGTTCCAGTCCGACGAGGCGCGCGCGATCGCGCGGATCGGGCTTGCGAATTATTTCGCGGGCGCCGCGTTGCTGCCCTATCGCGCCTTTCTGGCGGCGGCGCAGGACAGCCGCCACGACCTTGAACAACTCGCCGACCGCTTCGGCGCGTCGATCGAGCAGGTGGCGCACCGTCTGTCCACGCTTCAGCGGCCGGGCGCCAAGGGCGTGCCGTTCTTTTTCGTGCGCGTCGATCAGGCCGGCACCATTACCAAGCGCCATTCGGCAACACGGCTGCAATTCGCCCGGTACGGCGGTGCCTGCCCGCTGTGGAACGTGCATCAGGCGTTCGAGACACCGGGCCGGTTCCTGCGCCAGCTGGCGGAAACGCCCGATGGCGTGCGCTATTTCTGCCTGGCGCGCGAGGTGTCCAAGCCCGGCGGCTCTTTTCGGGCGCCGGTGCAGCGCTATGCCATCGGGCTTGGTTGCGAAATCCGCCATGCCGACGCGCTGACCTATGCCGACGACATGGACCTGACGCATCCGCAAGCCTTCGTGCCGATCGGCATATCCTGCCGGATCTGCGCCCGCCCCGACTGCCATCAGCGTTCGGTCCCGCCGCTTGAGGCCGCATTGCGCATCGACCCCGATCGACGCGGGGTTCTGCCCTATGCGATCCAGCCGCCGGGCAAGGGCTGAGGGTCAGCCTTCGTCAGCCTTCATCACGCAAGATGCGCGCGATCTCGTCCTTGAGGGCCATGCGCCGGCGCCTCAGATCGGTCTCGGCGGCCTCGGTCATCGGTTCGACCTTGGTTTCGGCCCGGTGCACGGCGCGATTGATCTCGTGATACTCATCGGCCAGCCGGGCGAAATGGGGGTTCGACTCTTTCAGCCGATGCAAAGCCTCGGCCTGATCAGGAAATTCATCGGCAAGTTCATGCGGGGTATGCGACATCGTTGACTCCTGTTGTTCGGATGCAGGCTAGGCGCACTGAATTGCCGCGCCCTTGATCTAGATCACAGCCGAAACCCGTGATGCAGGATCACCGGCACGACCAGATCCTCCTCGTCGGTCAGGTGACGGTCAATGAAGTGGTGAAACCGACCCAGTCGCTGCTCAAGCGCGCCCGCAGGCAGGCGCGCATCCTGCCCCTCGGCGATCGCGCGCAGCATGGCGTTGGTGTCGTCGGCCAGCGCCCGCAGATGCCCGTCGAGCGCGTGGTGATCGGAATCCAGGATCTCGAACCCGCGCTCAAGGCGCGTTTCGGCAGCGGCCAGTTGCGGGAAATAATGGTGATCCTCGATCTGGTGGTGCCCGTGCAACTGTTCGATCAAGAATCCCGCCATGCGCGCGGTGCGCGACGCGTGGGTTTGCGGGTCGGCGTCACCATTCAGAAAAGCCTGCGATTCGCCCTGCAATTGGCCCAGAACCTGACGGAACATCAGGTGCCGTTCCAGCCAGAACCGGGTCAGCCCGTCGAAATTGCTGTGATTCTTCCACAGATCGCGGGGGTACTTTTCAAGCAGGATGCGCAAGGCATCGGGCAGGCCGCTTCGGTTTTCCAGCGTGTCGTCGTTCATCGCGCCCCCTTGCATTCAGCGCGATCCTGCCGCCCGCGTGGCGGGGTTGCAAGCCTTGCACAACACCCCGGCGATCACCGCTGCGCGACCTGCCATTGCGGGTGAACCCAGGGCACGACATTGGCCCGCGGCAACGGCTGGCGCCCAAGGATATGATCGGCGATCTTTTCGCCGGTCATGATCGTCGGCGCGTTCAGGTTGCCGTTGGTGATGCGCGGAAAGACCGAGCTGTCGGCCACGCGCAGCCCGCTGACGCCGATCACCGCGCCCTCGGGATCGACCACCGCCATCGGATCGTCGCGCCGCCCCATGCGCGCGGTGCCGCAGGGGTGATACGCGCTTTCGACATGGTCGCGGATGAAGGCGTCCAGCGCATCATCGTCGCGCACCTCCGATCCCGGTTGAATCTCGTATTTGACATGCGCCTGCATGGCCGGCTGTTCCATGATCTCTCGCGTCAGGCGGATACAGGCGCGAAAATCGCGCCAGTCGTCGGGATCGCTCATGTAGTTGAAGCGGATCGCGGGCGGGTCATCGGGCCGCGCAGAGCGCAGCCGCACCATGCCCCGGCTTTTCGACCGCATCGGGCCGACATGGGTCTGAAAGCCGTGGCCGTCGGCGACGGCCGTGCCGTCATAGCGCACGGCAATGGGCAGGAAATGGAACTGGATGTCGGGATAGGCTTCGCCCGCGCGTGAGCGGATGAATCCCGCGGCCTCGAACTGGTTCGAGGCACCGGGCCCCGTGCCGGCCAGAAGCCATTGCGCCCCGACCCAGGCCTTGCCCCAGAGGTTCCAGTATTTGTAAAGCGTGATCGGGTTCTTCGCGGCAAATTGCAGATAGAGTTCCAGATGGTCCTGCAGGTTCGCCCCGACGCCCGGCCGGTCGGCGATCACGTCGATCCCGTGTTCGGCCAGATGCGCGGCGGGGCCGATGCCCGACAGCATCAGCAGTTTCGGCGTGTTGATCGACGAGGCCGCCAGAACGACCTCGCGGCGTGCCATCAGGCGCCGCCCGTCGGCCAGTTCGACACCCTCGGCGCGGCCATTGCGCAAGATCACGCGCGCCGCCAGCCCGCGCACCAGCTTGCACCGGCCCGAACGCAAAGCGGGTTTCAGATAGGCCTTGGCCACGGACCAGCGCTTTCCCTGCCAGATCGTGGCCTCCATCGCGCCGAACCCTTCCTGCTGTTCGCCGTTGTAATCAGGCGTGACCGGGTATCCGGCCTGCGCACCGGCCTGGATGAAGGCGTTGAACAGCGGGTTGCTGCGCATCCCGCGCGTGACATGCAGCGGGCCGTCACGGCCGCGCCATGCCCCCTCGGCGCCCATGTCGCCCTCGGCATGCCAGTTTTCCATGCGCTTGAAATAGGGCAGCACGTCCGAATAGGCCCAGCCCTGCGCGCCCTGGTCTTCCCAATGGTCGAAATCGCAAGCGTGGCCGCGCACATAGACCATGCCGTTGATCGACGATGATCCCCCCACCACCTTGCCGCGCGGTGTCGCCAGGACGCGCCCGCCCAGATGCGGCTCGGGCTCTGTGCGCAGGCCCCAGTCATAGCGCGCCATGTTCATCGGGTAAGACAGCGCGCCGGGCATCTGGATGAACGGCCCGGCATCGGTCCCGCCGTATTCGATCACCAGCACCGAATGCCCGGCCTCGGCCAGGCGGTAGGCCACGGCCGAGCCGCCAGACCCCGCGCCGACGATCACATAATCCGCTTCCATCATCGTCTCCAGACCGTCGCGCGGCGCTCAATAGGGCGAATCGACCGGGCCCATGCCCACATAGACCGACTTGATCTGCGTATAATGTTCCAGCGCGGCCTTGGAATTCTCGCGCCCGACGCCCGACAGTTTCGACCCGCCGAACGGGGCCTCGACCGGCGACAGGTTATAGGCGTTGATCCAGCACGAGCCGGCTTCGATCTGGCCGATCACCCGGTGCGCGCGTTGCAGATCGCGGGTAAAGACCCCGGCCGATAGCCCGAATTCGGTGGCATTGGCGCGGGCGATCACCTCGTCCTCGGTATCGAAGTCCAGCACCGCCATCACCGGGCCGAAGATCTCTTCGCGGGCGATGGTCATGGTGTCGGTCACATCGGCAAAGACGGTCGGCTGCACATAGAACCCCGGCCCGTTCAAGCGCGCGCCGCCGGTGATCAGGCGCGCGCCCTCGGCCTTGCCGGTGTCGATATAGGACAGCACCTTTTCCATCTGCGCGGCATTGACCACCGGGCCCATCTGCGTGGCCTCATCCATCGGGTCGCCCATGGCGATCGCCTCGGTCCGGGTTTTCAGCCGGTCCAGAAACCGGTCCTTGATGCCGCGCTGCACGAAAACCCGTGTGCCGTTCGAACAGACCTGCCCCGCGGAATAGAAGTTGCCCAGCATCGCGCCGCCGATCGCATCCTCGATATCGGCATCGTCAAAGACGATCAGCGGCGACTTGCCGCCCAGTTCCATCGTCACATGGCGAACCCCCTCGGCGGCCGCGGCATAGACCTTGCGCCCGGTGGGGACCGAGCCCGTCAGCGAAACCTTGGCCACGCGCGGATCGGTGACCAGTGCCCCGCCGACACCGCCACGCCCCTGCACCACGTTGAACAGGCCCGCGGGCAGGCCCGCCTCGTGCAATATCTCGGCCAGCTTGAGCGCGCACAGCGGCGTCACCTCGGACGGTTTGAACACCATCGCATTGCCGAACGCCAGCGCCGGCGCCCCCTTCCAGCAGGCGATCTGCGTGGGGTAGTTCCAGGCACCGATCCCGACACAGACGCCCAGCGGCTCGCGCAGGGTATAGACGAAATCACGCCCCAGCGGGATCGTTTCGCCCGTCACCGTGGCCGCCATCCCGCCGAAATACTCCAGCGCATCGGCGCCCGAGGTGGCATCGGCCACCAGCGTTTCCTGCAAAGGTTTGCCGGTGTCCAGCGTTTCCAGTTCCGACAGTTCGCGATTGCGCTCGCGCAGGATCGCGCTGGCCCGCAACAGGATGCGCCCGCGTTCCACCGGCATCAGGCGCGCCCAGTCCCGCTGCGCCCGCGCGGCGGCGGCCAGCGCCTGCCCGATGATCGCCGGCGTCGCCTCGTGGACGCGCGCGATGGTGTCGCCGGTCGCGGCATAGACCACGTCGATCGGCGCGCCTTCGGCATCCTCGACATAGGCGCCGTCGATGAAATGGCTGGCTTGCGGCTGTGCCGTCATGCGGGCGCTCCGATTTTCAGTGTCAGGTCCAGATAGCTTTCAACGCGCTGTGCCATTTCCGCGCCATCCGGGGCCTCAAGCCCGAGAACGGCATGCAGATAGGCCCCATCGATCATGGCCGCGATGGTCTGTGCCGCCTCGCCCGCCCGTGCCCCAAGTTGCGGGCGCAAGGCGTGGCACAGGTTCGACACGATGCGCCGCTGATAGACCGACAGCAGGCGGCGCGCCTGCGGCTGGGTCTGGGCAAGCACATAGAAATTCAGCCATGCCGAAATCACCTCGCGCCGGAAACTGCTGGCCGAGAACGAGGCCCGGATCACCGCGCGGGCGCGGCCCTCGGGGCTGTCGGCGGCAGCCAGCGCGCCGCGCACCTCGGCGCCGTATAGCGTCAGCACATGGCGCATCGCCGCCAGAAACATCGCCTCTTTCGAGCCGAAATAGTGATGCGCCAGCGCCGAGGACATGCCCGCGCGCTTGGCGATCCGGCTGACCGTCACCTCAAGCGTGCCGACATGGCCGATCTCGGCGATTGTTGCCTTGATCAATGCCGAACGTCGTATAGGCTCCATTCCGAGCTTGGGCATGCCCCGCCTCCAGCAGACGGGACAGGCCCGCCGATCCAAGAAAAACCTTGCATCCGAGCTAACCGATTGTTTATTGACTCGTCAATCAACAAAAACGCCAACCAGCAGGAGACCGCCATGCCGCGCTATTCCCTTATTGCCGCAACCACTGCCCTGACCCTGGCTGCCGCGCCCGCCTTTGCGAATTGCGACACCGTGCGTTTTTCCGATGTCGGCTGGACCGACATCACCGCCACGACCGCCGTGGCCACCACGATCCTGGACGCGCTCGACTATGAGACCGAGGTGATGGTCCTGTCGGTGCCGGTGACCTACACCTCGCTGGCCAATGGCGATATCGATGTCTTCCTGGGCAACTGGATGCCCACGATGGAGGCCGACATCGCCCCCTATCGCGAAGACGGCACCGTCGATACGGTGCGTCGCAATCTGGCCGGCGCGAAATACACGCTGGCCGCCAATGCCGCTGCCGCCGATCTGGGCATCGCCGATTTCGCCGACATCGCCGAACACCGCGACGCCCTGTCGAACCGCATCTACGGGATCGAGCCGGGCAACGACGGCAATCGCCTGATCCTGGACATGATCGAGGACGACGCCTTTGGCCTGTCGGGTTTCGAGGTTGTCGAAAGTTCGGAACAGGGAATGCTCAGCCAGGTTCAGCGCGCCGAACGCCGCGACGAGCCGATGATCTTTCTGGGTTGGGAACCCCACCCGATGAACGCCAACTACGAGATGACCTATCTGTCGGGCGGCGATGACTGGTTCGGCCCCGACTACGGCGGCGCCGAGGTCTATACCAATACCCGCGCCGGATATGTCGATGAATGCCCCAATGTCGGCCGATTCCTGGAAAACCTGGAATTCACGCTGGCGATGGAGAACGAGATCATGTCCGCGATCCTCGATGACGGGCAGGACCCCGAAGATGCCGCGCGCGCGTGGCTGGCGGAAAACCGGGACGCTCTGGAACCCTGGCTTGAAGGCGTGACCACCCGTGGCGACGATGCCATGGAAGCTGTCAGCGCCGCGCTTGACTGACCCGGTCCGGGCCCCCCGGCCGCAAGCCGGGGGCCTGACCCTTTCACAAACGCGGATGTTCCATGCTCGACACGCTGTCAGACGCCATCATCGCCGCAAAGATCCCGGTCGGACCTGGCGTCGCCGCGGCCTTTACCTGGGTCCAGGACAATTTCTTCGTCGTTTTCGACAAGATCGAGGTCAGCCTGCGCGAAGTGGTGGAGGCATTGTCCACCGCGCTGATCGCGCCGCACCCATTGATCATCATCGCGCTTTTTGGCCTTGTGACCTGGGTCTTGCAGCGCCGCCTGACGCCGGTTGCGATCGTTCTGGTCTGCGCGTTGTTCGCGCTCAACCAGGACTACTGGGAACTGACGATGCAGACGCTGACCCTTGTTCTTGGGTCTTGCGTGATCTGCATGGGAATCGGCGTGCCGCTGGGGATCTATTCGGCGCATCACCCGCGCTTTTACCGGGCTCTGACCCCGCTTCTGGACCTGATGCAGACGCTGCCGACCTTCGTCTATCTGATCCCGGTTCTGGTCCTTTTCGGGCTGGGCATGGTGCCCGGACTTGTGGCGACGGTGATCTTTGCCATGCCCGCCGCCATCCGCCTGACCGAGCTTGGCATCCGCTCGACCCCGACGGCCCTGTCCGAGGCCGCGACCGCCTTTGGCGCGACGACGCGCCAGCGCATCTTCAAGGTCGAATTGCCCTGGGCCTTTCCGCAGATCATGGCCGGTTTGAACCAGACGATCATGCTCTCGCTGTCAATGGTGGTGATCGCGGGGCTGGTCGGTGCACCGGGGCTTGGCGTGCCGGTCGTGCGCGCGCTGAACACCGTGAATGCCTCGCTGGGCTTTGAATCGGGGGCGGTGATCGTGGCGGTGGCGATCATGCTGGACCGCATGTTGCGGGTGGAGCGCACGACATGAGCGAGCAGAAACAACCCGTGGTCTCGTTTCGCAATGTCTCGATCGTCTTTGGCGACAATCCGTGGAAGGCGATCCCGCTGATGGAAACCGGGCAAAGCCGGTCCGACATCCAGAAAGCCACCGGTCAGGTTCTGGGTGTGCACGATTGCACGCTGGACGTGGCCGAGGGCGAGATCGTGGTGCTGATGGGCCTGTCGGGTTCGGGCAAATCCACGCTGTTGCGCGCGGTCAACGGGTTGAACCCGATCGTGCAGGGCGATGTTCTGGTCAATGACGGCGAACGCATGATCAGCGTGCCCAAGGCCGACAAGGCCAGCCTGCGGCGGTTGCGGATGCGCCATGTGGCGATGGTCTTTCAGCAGTTCGGCCTGCTGCCCTGGCGCACCGTGCGCGAGAATGTGGGCCTGGGGCTGGAACTGGCCGGAATGGGGCAACGCGAACGCCGCGAACGCATCGACGAACAGCTGGATCTGGTGGGCCTGTCGCAGTGGGGCACGCGCCGGGTCAGCGAGCTTTCGGGCGGCATGCAGCAGCGCGTCGGTCTGGCGCGCGCCTTTGCCACCCGCGCGCCGATCCTTCTGATGGACGAGCCCTTTTCCGCGCTCGATCCGCTGATCCGCACGCGGTTGCAGGACGAATTGCTGGACCTGCAACAACGGCTCAAGCGCACCATCATCTTTGTCAGCCACGACCTTGACGAGGCATTCAAGCTGGGCAATCGCATCGCCATCCTGGAAGGGGGGCGGATCATCCAGTGCGGCACACCCGCCGAGATCTACACCGCCCCGGCCAATGACTATGTCGCCGATTTCGTGGCGCATATGAACCCGCTCGGCGTTCTGACCGCGCGCGATGCCGCCGTGGCGCCGCCGCGCCCGGCCCCGCCCGGCCTGACCATGCCCGCGGATACGCCGTTGCAGGCGGCGATGCGGACGCTGGCACAGACCAACGGGCCGATCATGCTGACCGAGGACGGGCGTGTAACCGGCATGCTGACCGAATCCAGCGCGCTGGCCGCGCTGGTCGCGCCGCGCGGCAGTGCCGCGCAAGAAAGCCATGAATAGGGCCCGTTACCGCGGCGCGGCGCCGATCATCACCCAGTAAATCCGCCCGCCACCGTCTTGCGCAAGGCCAAGCCCGATCGCGCGCAACCCCGGCGTCAGAAGGTTGGCGCGATGACCCGGCGAGCCCATCCAGGCGGCGACGACCGCGTTGGCGCTGCTCTGCCCGGCGGCCAGGTTCTCGACCGCCAGGGCCGCACGGTATCCGGCCCACCACAGCCGCGTGCGCAACCCCGTGCCGAACAGACCGCGATGGCTGATCCGGCCGCGGCGGGCCAGCGCGCAGGCATGATCTTGCGCCGCGTCTTGCAGATCGGCTGAATACGCCAATGCGCGCGATCCGGTGTCGCGCCGGGCGGCATTGATTGCCGTGACCGCCGCTGCGCGCATGTCATCGGCGGTCGCGGGCACGCTACAGGCCATTGCCGAAGCGGCACCCAGGCTCATCACTGCCAATGCGATCAGCCCCGCCCTTAACCCGCGCAGCGACCGCGCAAACATCATGGCCCCGGCGGCCGCGCTGCCGCGGCGGCGGCGCGGCCTTCGGCGCGCGTCAGCGCCTGTTCGCGCAGCGCGATGAACACCACAGCCGCGATGATCACCCCGCCGCCCATCACCACAAACAGATCGACCGGCTCGGCAAAGAACGCAGCCCCCAGGATCACCGCCCAGACCAGTTGCAGCGCCGTGACCGGTTGCGTCACGGATATCGGCGCCTCGGCAAAGGCCATCGTCATCGCGTAGTGCCCGGCGGTGGCAAAGGCTGCGACCAGCGCCAGCCAGGCGATCTGCACGCCCGTTACCGGCACCCAGACCGCCAGCGCAAAGGGCGCCAGCCCCAACGTGACGAAGATCGACAACATCCCCACCACGACCGAGGCGGGCACAAGCCCGGTCATGCGCTTGGCGATCAGGTAACTGGTCGCAAACAATACCGCATTGCACAGCATCGCCAGATGGCCCGGCGCAACCTCGCGCAGGCCGGGGCGCAGGATGATCAGCGCCCCCAGGATCGCCGCCGCAATCGCGCCGATCCGGCGCAGGCGCAGACGCTCGCCCAGAAACAGCGCCGCCCCCAGCGCGATGAAAACGGGCGTCAGGTATTGCATGGATGTGACCTCGGCCAGCGGAATCCGGGTCATGGCATAAAACCACAGTATCACCCCCAGCGCGTGAAACATGCCCCGAACGCCGAACAGCCCCCAGTCACGCGGCGCCAGGCGCATCCGCGAAAAGGCGGGAATCACCGGCAACAGGAACACCAGACCCAGAAGATAGCGCAAAAACGCCGATTGCGCGGCCGGTATCGCCGCCCCCATGTATTTCACCGTCGCCGTGACCGCGACGAAACACAGCCCTGCCGCCAGCATCCACAGAACGCCGATGACGGGGCGCGTCGGTACCGGGGCGGATTTACTTAACGCGTTCATGAACTTAGGGATGACCCGGATCGCGTCGAAATGCAAGCCATGGCAACCCCGTGACGGACCGGGCCGTCTTGACGTGCGCGGCTGATCGCCATTCAACTGCGCACAACTGCCGACAGGAGCCATGCATGACACCCCCCGACACGCCCCCGCACTATCAGCCCCTGCCCCTGCCCGACCGCGTGCAGCTTGCGCCCGGCCCGTCGCTGGCCGCGGCGCGCGGCTTTCGCGACTATATGCGCAAGCGCCATTCGGTGCGCGACTTCGCCCCCGAGCCGGTCGATCGCGCGGTGATCGCGGCATGCATCGCAACCGCGGCCTCGGCGCCTTCGGGGGCCAACCAGCAGCCATGGCATTTCGCGGCGATCGCCGACCCGGCGATGAAGGCGCGCATCCGTGCCGCCGCCGAGGCCGAGGAAGAGGACTTCTACGCCGGCGGCGCCGGCATGGAATGGCTGCGCGCCCTCGAACCGATCGGGACCGGCGCCGACAAGCCGCACCTGACCATCGCGCCCTGGCTGATCGTGGTCTTTGCCCAGCGTCACGGCGTCACGCCCGAGGGTGAAAGGGTCAAGCACTACTACGTCCCCGAAAGCGTCGGCATCGCCACCGGCTTTCTGATCGCGGCCATACATCACGCGGGGCTGGTCTGCCTGACGCATACCCCCAACCCGATGAAGTTCCTGACCGGGATGTGCAACCGCCCGGCGCATGAAAAGCCGGTGATGATCCTGCCCGTGGGCTATCCGGCCGCCGATGCGGTGGTGCCGGCCGCCGCCAAGCACAAGAAGCCGCTCGAAAGCGTGATGAGCGTGTTCTGAAACCGCGCTCAAAGCGGAAAGAACAGCGGCACCACCAGGCTTGCCGTGACCGCCATCAGCAGATTGAGCGGCAGGCCGATGCGCAGGAAATCGGCGAACCGATAGCCACCGGGGCCATAGACCAGCGTGTTGGTCTGATACCCGATCGGGGTCGAGAACGACCCCGATGCCGCCATCATCACCGTGACCACGATCGCCCTGGGATCGACGCCCAGCGATGTCGCCAGCCCGATGGCGATGGGCGTGACCACAACGGCAACGGCGTTGTTCGTCACCATCTCGGTCAGAACCCAGGTCATCGCATAGACCGAAAGGATCAGCAGCGCCGGCGGCAGACCGGCCAGCAGCGGGCTGATCACGCCCACGATCCAGGCCGCCGCGCCCGAGGCCTCAAGCCCCGCGCCGACGATCAGCATGCCGAAGATCAGCGCCAGCAGACGCCCATCGACAAATCCGAACGCCTCGTCGGCGTCGATGCAGCGGGAAATCAGAACCACCACAACCCCCAGGAACGCCAGCACATGGATCGGCGCGATATCCAGCGCAGCCAGGCCGACCACGGCGGCCAGAACCCCGATCACGATGGGCGCATGGCCCCGCCGATAGGCCTTTTCCGAGGGCGCACCGACCTCGACCATGTCCATGTCGCTGGCCAGGCGGCGAATGTCCTCCATCGCCCCTTCCAGCAGCAGGGTATCACCGACCTGCACCACCAGGTCATCCAGCTGCCGGCCGATGTTCTGGTTGCGCCGGTGCACCGCCAGCGGATAGACGCCATAGCGTCGGCGCAGGCGCAACTGGCCCAGCGACCGGCCGATCATCTTGCAGCCGGGCGAAATCAGCACCTCGACCGTGGTGGTGCGCACGGTCGACAACTGATCGACCAGCCGGACCTGCGGATTGGATTGCAGGCCCAGGATCTCGGACATCTGGGTGCGCAGCACGACCCGGTCGCCGGCCTGCAAGACCACCTCGGCCAGCTCGCGCCGGAGCGAGGCATCGCCGCGCAGGACATCGATCACCCGCGCGCCCTCGCGCTTGAAGACGTCGATCTCGGCGATGCGCCGTCCGATCAGCGCCGAGCCTTCGGGCAGGGCGACCTCGGTAAAGAATTTCATCGGCGCACGATCGCTCAGGAGCGCGGTCATCGAGTCGCGCTCGGGCAACAGGAAGCGGGCAAAGATCGCCAGGTAGCTGACGCCGACCGCCGCCATCACCAGCCCGACGCCCGATATCTCGAAAATGCCGAACGGCGCCATCCCGGCGCGCTGCGCAACGCCATCGACCAGAAGATTGGTCGACGTGCCGACCAGCGTGATCGTGCCCCCCAAGATCGCAAAATAGCTGAGCGGGATCAAAACCTTGGACGGTGAAACGCCCAGCGATTTCGCAAGCTGCATGAAGATCGGGATCATCACCAGCACGATCGGCGTGTTGTTGACAAAGGCCGACATGCCCAACACCGTCAAGGTCAGCGCCGCCAGCGTCAGAAACGGTCGCCGCCCGGCGTGGCGCACCGCATATTGCGAGATCGCGTCCAGCGCCCCGGTGCGCACCAGACCACCGACGATGATGAACAGCCCGGCGATGGTCCAGGGGGCGGGATTGGCAAAGACCGCGACCGCCGCATCCTCGGGCACGATCCCCAGAACCAGCATGACCGATGCGCCTGCCAGCGCGACCACCTCGACCGGGAAGCGCTCGCGCAGGAACATCGCGAACATGCCCACGACGATCACGGTGGCGACGATCGCCTGGAACTGGGGGGCAAGCTCAAGGCCGAACATCGCGCACCTCGACTGCAGCATCGGCCCGGCGCGGCTGCACCAGAAACAGGCCCAGGAACAGGGTGGCCAGCGCCCCCCAGACCCAGACCGAATACCGCTCGCCCAGCAGCACCATCGCCCAGATGACCCCGCTTCCGGTCACGGTATAGGCCACCTGCGCCCCGAAAACGGCCCCCGCGTGGCGCAAGAGCGCGACATAGCCGGCAAAAGCGGCCATCGACAGAACCCCGGCCAGAACGATGCCCGCCTCGGCCAGGCCGAAACCGGGCAAGGGGGCGCGTAGCCCGCCGAAGGCCACGACCAGCGGAACCAGCGCCAGCACCGCGACGACCGATCCCGACCAGATCACCTGGATCGGGTTGGCCGCCCGCGCCGGCGAGCGCGCGACAAAGGCGCCCTCGAACGCGTAGAACAGCGGCGCCAGCACCGCCACCAGCACCCAGACCCACAGGTCCGGCGCCGGCAGGCTTGCCCCGGGCGCCACCAGCATCACGATCGCCAGCGCCCCCAGCGCGACCCCGGCCAGCCGCCGCGTGCTGAACCGCTCGGTGCCCAGCGTCAGCGCAAGCGGCAGCGAAAAGACAGGCACGAGCGACACCACGATGGCGGTGATCCCGGCCGGCAGATGCGTCGTCGCCGAATAGGATGCCCATTGCGGCAGCGCGATGCCCAGCAATCCGACGACCGTGTACAACCGCAGCGACGCGCGATCCAGCGGCAGCCGCCGCAACCGGCCCGTCACCGCCAGAACCATGCTCAGAACAGCGATGTTCATGACCCCGTGCCACAGCGCGATGCCCAGCGCGCCATGCCCGGCCTGCGTCGCGGTCTTGACCAGCGGCGTCGTCATGCCCCAGGCACCGCCGATCGCCAACAGCGCCAGATAGGGCAGCGCCGCACGGATCATCCCTGCGGCCCCATCGGTTGCAACCGCCCGCCCAGGCGCACCGGCATCACCGCCAGCGCCTTTCCGCTCCGGTCGTCGGTCTCGACGAAGACGCCGCTCAGCGTGGCCTCGCCCATCGCCGGTTCGAACCGTTTAGACGGCATGCCGGTGATGAAGCGGCGCAGCGGTTCGTCCTTTTGCATTCCGATGACGCTGTCGTAATCGCCGCACATCCCGGCATCGGTCAAATAGCCGGTGCCGCCGCCCAGGATCATCGCATCGGCGGTGGGCACATGGGTATGGGTGCCGACCACCAGGCTGGCGCGCCCGTCGCACCAATGCCCGATCGCCATCTTTTCCGAGGTCGCCTCGCAATGGACATCGACGACGATGGCCTGCGCCCGCGCGCCCAGCGGATGGGCGCGCAACACCGGCTCGATGGCCGAGAATGGATCGTCGAAGGGGCGCTTCATGAACACCTGCCCCAGCACCTGCGCCACCAGAACCTGGCGCCCGTCCTGCAAGGTGAACAGCCGCGCGCCATGGCCCGGCGCGACCTTGGAAAAGTTCAGCGGCCTGAGCAGGCGCGGCTCGCTTTCGATATGGCCGATCAGGGTCTTGTGGTCGAAGGCATGATCGCCCAGCGTCACGCAATCGGCACCGGCGGCGAACAGCTCGGTCGCATGATCGGGCGACAGCCCCGCGCCCGAGGTCGCATTCTCGCCATTGACCACGACGAAATCGATCGCCCAGTCGCGCCGCAGCCCGGCCAGCCGCTCGGCCACCGCCTTGCGGCCCGACCGGCCCATCACATCGCCCAGAAACAAAATCCGCATGACCAAGACCTACGCCGCAAACCGGGATTGGAAAAGCCCTTCGCGCCCTTCATCTTGCCCAAAATACGCTGGGGGGAGCCGAAGGCGGGGGGCAACGCCCCCCTGCGCGCTCACCGCTGGTCGGGCGGCATGGCCTCGGCGGCCAGCGCGGGAACCAGCGCCTCCAGCGCCATCGTCTCGGTCCGGGTCTCGCCCAGACGGCGCACCGACACCGTGCGCTCGGCCACCTCGCGCGCGCCCACCGCCAGGATCACCGGCACCTTGGCCAGCGAATGCTCGCGCACCTTGTAGTTGATCTTTTCGTTGCGCAGGTCGGCCTCGGCCCTGATCCCGGCGGCGCGCAAGGTCTCGACCACCTCGTGCACGAAGCCATCCGCATCCGACACGATCGAAGCCACCACCACCTGTTTGGGTGCCAGCCACAGCGGCAGCCTGCCCGCGTAGTTTTCGATCAATATGCCGATGAACCGCTCGAACGAGCCCAGGACCGCGCGATGCAGCATGATCGGGCGATGCTTGCCCCCGTCGGCCCCGATATAGCTGGCCTCCAGCCGCTCGGGCAGGTTGGGGTCAACCTGCAGCGTGCCGCATTGCCAGTCGCGGCCGATGGCATCGGTCAGAACGAATTCGAGCTTCGGGCCGTAGAATGCGCCCTCGCCCTCGAAAATCTCGTAACTGTGGCCCGCCGCCTTCACCGCACCGGCCAGCGCAGCCTCGGCATAATCCCAGCTTTCCTCGGACCCGATCCGTTTCTCGGGCCGGGTGGACAGCTTGATGCGCCATTTCGTGAAGCCCAGATCGTCATAGATCCGTGACAGCAATTCGATGAACTTGCGCGATTCCCCCTCGATCTGGTCTTCGGTGCAGAAGATATGCGCATCGTCTTGCGTGAAGCCGCGCACGCGCATGATGCCATGCAGCGCGCCCGAAGGCTCGTAGCGGTTGCACGAGCCGAACTCGGCCAGACGCAGCGGCAGGTCGCGGTAGCTTTTCAGCCCGACGTTGAAGATCTGGACATGGCAGGGGCAGTTCATCGGCTTGAGCGCGTTGACGGTCTTTTCGCGGGCATGATCCTCCTCGACCTCGACGATGAACATGTTCTCCTGATAGTTCGCCCAGTGGCCGGACTTTTCCCACAGAACCCGGTTGACCACCTGCGGCGTGTTGATCTCCTCATAGCCGTCGCGGCGCTGCTGGCGGCGCATGTAATCTTGCAGCGTGGTGTAGATCGTCCAGCCGTTCGGGTGCCAGAACACCTGGCCCGGCGCCTCTTCCTGCATGTGGAACAGGTCCATCTCGCGGCCCAGGCGGCGGTGATCGCGCTTGGCGGCCTCTTCCAGCATGGTCAGATGGGCCTTCAGATCGTCGCGGTTCTTGAACGCCACGCCATAGATGCGTTGCAGCATCGGCCGGGTGCTGTCGCCGCGCCAGTAGGCGCCGGCAACCGACATCAGCTTGAACGCATCGGCGGGCACCTGCCCGGTGTGTTGCAGATGCGGGCCGCGGCACAGATCCTGCCAGTGGCCGTGCCAATACATGCGCAACGGCTCGTCGCCAGGGATCGATTCGATCAGTTCGACCTTGAAGGGTTCATTGATGCGCTCGTAATGGGCGATGGCGCGCGCGCGATCCCAGATCTCGGTGGTGACCGGGTCGCGTGCGTTGATGATTTCCTTCATCTTCTTCTCGATCACGGCCAGGTCCTCGGGTGTGAAGGGCTCGGCACGGTCGAAATCGTAATACCAGCCGTCCTTGATCACCGGGCCGATGGTAACTTTCACCTCGGGCCAGATCTCCTGCACCGCGCGGGCCATGATATGCGCCAGGTCGTGGCGGATCAGCTCCAGCGCCGGGGCGTCGTCGGCCATGGTGTGAATGGCGATGGCGGCATCGTGGTCGATCGGCCATTGCAAGTCCCAGTGCCGCCCATCGACACTCGCCGAAATCGCCTTCTTGCCCAACGAGGTCGAGATCGAGGCCGCGACCTCGGCCGGGGTCACGCCGGCCGCGTAGTCGCGCTTGTTGCCATCGGGGAAGGTCAGGGAAATCCGGCTCATCGGCCTCTCCTCGTCGTTCTGGCGCCCACGGAACGCCCGGTTGCGGGTATGTCGGCCGCCGATTTGCGCGTTTGGCGCCATGGTGTCAAGCTGTGTTCGATGCCGCCGCGCCTGCCGCGCACGGTTGACGCGGCGGAAAAACATGCAAGTTTCAAGGGTGATGACCGAGACCCGCGACAGATTTGCCCGCGCGGTCGCCGCCAGCCTTGAAGCAACGGGAGAGTAGACGTGAGCGCACAATACCTGACAACGCCGCAGGGCCGCCGGATCGCCCATCATCGCACGCCCGGACGGGCGCCGGGGGTGGTGTTCCTGGGCGGGTTCAAGTCGGACATGTCGGGCACCAAGGCCCAGTTCTTGCAAGACTGGGCCCAGCGACAGGGCCGCGCGTTACTGCGCTTCGACTATTCGGGCCACGGCGAAAGCGGCGGCGATTTCCTGGACGGCTGCATCGGCGACTGGGCCGAGGATGCGATCGCAGCCATCGACGCGCTGACCGATGGGCCGCAAATACTGGTCGGCTCGTCGATGGGGGGCTGGATCGCGCTTCTGGTGGCGCGCGCCAGACCCGAACGGGTGGCCGCGCTTGTGGGCATCGCCGCCGCGCCGGATTTCACCGAGGACGGCATGTGGGCCGCGTTCGACCCCGCCGAGCGCGAGGCGCTCGTGCGCGACGGACAGGTCATCCAGCCGTCGGACTATGCTGATGAACCCTATGTCATCACCCGCCGCCTGATCGAGGACGGGCGCCAGCGGCTGGTCCTGCGCGACCGGCTGGAGCTGCCGTTTCCGGTGCGTCTGCTGCAAGGCTCGAACGACACCGATGTGCCGGTGTCGGTCGCCATGCGCCTGTTCGACCACGCCGAAAGCCCCGATCTGCGCCTGACGCTGGTCAAGGACGCCGATCACCGCTTTTCGACGCCGGAATGCCTGGACCTGATCGCCCGCACGATCGACGAATTGCCGCTCAAGGCCGCACCCGTCTGAGCGGGCGCGATCAGGCCAGTGCGCCCTCGGCGGTGATGCGGGTCTTGCCGCCCAGCCAGGGGTGCAGGGCCGCGGGCAGATCCACCGAACCGTCAGCCTGCTGGCCGTTTTCCAGCACCGCGATCAGCGCCCGCCCCACCGCAAGGCCCGAGCCGTTGAGCGTGGCGACATAGTCGGGCTTGCCGCCGCCGGGGCGATAGCGTGCATTCATCCGCCGCGCCTGGAACGTGCCGCAGGTCGAACACGAACTGATCTCGCGGTATTTGCCCTGCCCCGGCAACCAGACCTCGATGTCGTGGGTCTTCTGGCTGCCAAAGCCCATGTCGCCGGTGCACAGGACCACCGTGCGATAGGGCAGATCCAGCTTTTGCAGGATCGCCTCGGCGCAGGCGGTCATGCGCTCATGCTCGGCCAGCGCCTGATCGGGGGCGCAGATCGTGACCATCTCGACCTTCTCGAACTGGTGCTGGCGCAAAATGCCGGTGGTGTCCTTGCCCGCCGACCCAGCCTCGGAGCGAAAGCACTGACTATGTGCAGTCATGCGCATCGGCAGCGCCGCCTCGTCCAGGATTTCGCCTGCCGGGATATTGGTCAGCGTCACCTCGGATGTCGGGATCAGCCACCAGCCGTTCGTGGTCTGATAGCTGTCCTCGGCGAACTTGGGCAGGTTGCCAGTGCCGAACATCGCCTCGTCGCGCACCAGGACCGGGGTCCATGTCTCGGAGAGGCCATGCTCGGTCGTGTGGGTGTCGATCATGAACTGCGCCAGCGCCCGGTGCACGCGCGCCACGGCGCCCTTGAGAACCATGAAGCGCGACCCCGACAGCTTTGCGGCGGTGGCCAGGTCAAGGCCGGGTCTGACCCCGGCGATCTCGAAATGCTCGCGCGGGGCAAACCCGAAATCGCGCGGCGTTCCCCAGCGGCGAATTTCGACATTGTCATTCTCGTCGCGCCCGTCGGGAACCTCGGGCAGCGGCAGGTTGGGGATCTCGGCCAGCATGGCACGCAACCGCGCATCCTCGGCAGCGGCCTCGTCATTGAGGCGCGCCACCTCGGCCTTCTTGTCGGCCACGAGGGCGCGCAGACGCGCAAACTCGGCCTCGTCGCCGCGCGCCTTGGCCGCGCCCACTTCCCTGGAGGCCTTGTTCTGTTCCGCCTGCGCGGTTTCGGATGCCAGGATCTTCGCGCGCCGCGCCTCGTCGGCGGCCAGCAGTTGCGACGACAGCGCCGACAGCCCACGCCGGGCCAGGGCGGCATCGAACTGTTCTGGATTTTCGCGGATGGCGCGGATGTTGTGCATGGGAACCTCTGGCTTGAACTGCCCCTCATATGCAACAATCCGTGCCACAGGTGAAGAGCGGGCATCACGGATCGCGCCCTTTGCCAGCGCCCGGCTTGCGCCCGCCCGCCCGCAGGGCTAAACCCGGCGCGACCCACCGACCGACACCGGCAAAGGGATAGCCCATGTCCACCATCGATCTGGAAACCGCGCGCCGGGTGGCCAAACTGGCCCGAATCGCCGTGCCTGATGAAAACCTGCCTGCCCTGGCCGACGAATTGTCGCAGATCATCACCTTCATGGAACAACTCAACGAAGTCGATGTCGATGGGGTCGAGCCCATGACCTCGGTCACGCCGATGCGTCTGAAGCGACGCGCCGACCGTGTGACCGAAGGCAACATGCAAGACAAGATCCTGTCGAACGCCCCCGATGCCCGCGAGGGTTTCTTTGCCGTCCCGAAGGTGGTCGAATGAGCAAGCTGAACACCCTGACCATCGCCGAAGCCCGCGACGCGCTGCGCAAGGGCGATGTGACCGCGCTTGAATTGACCGAAGCCTGCCTGAGCGCGATCGATGGCGCAGGCGCGCTCAACGCCTTCGTGCACAAGACCCCGGAACTGGCGATCGAACGCGCCAAGGCAGCCGACGCGCGCCTGAAGGCGGGCGATGCCCCGGCGATGTGCGGCATTCCCATCGGCATCAAGGATCTGTTCTGCACCGAACATGTGCCCAGCCAGGCCGCCAGCCGCATTCTGGGCGGGTTCCAGCCCGAATACGAATCCACCGTGTCGGCGCAATTGCGCGACGCGGGCGCAGTGATGCTGGGCAAGCTCAACATGGATGAGTTCGCCATGGGCTCGTCCAACGAAACCTCGTGCTACGGCAACGCGGTCAATCCCTGGCGACGCGGCGACGATGCCACGCCGCTGACCCCCGGCGGATCGTCGGGCGGTTCGGCGGCGGCGGTGGCGGCCGATCTGTGCCTTGGCGCAACCGGCACCGATACCGGCGGCTCGATCCGGCAACCCGCGGCCTTTACCGGCACGGTGGGGATCAAGCCGACCTATGGCCGCTGCTCGCGCTGGGGGATCATCGCCTTCGCCTCGTCGCTCGACCAGGCGGGTCCGATGACCAGGACGGTGCACGATGCGGCGATCATGCTGGGGGCGATGTGCGGCCACGACCCGCGCGATTCCACCAGCGCCGACATCGCGGTGCCCGATTTCGAAGCCGCTCTGAGCGGCGACATTCGCGGCAAGAAGATCGGCATTCCCCGCGAATACCGGATGGACGGCATGCCCGGCGCGATCGAAAAGCTGTGGTCCGAAGGGACCGAAATGCTGCGCGACGCGGGCGCCGAGATCATCGACATCGCGCTGCCGCACACCAAATATGCGCTTCCCGCCTACTACGTCATCGCCCCGGCCGAGGCCTCTTCGAACCTCGCGCGCTATGACGGCGTGCGCTATGGGCACCGTGCCAAGCTGGGGCCGGGCGACGGCATCACCGAGATGTACGAAAAGACCCGCGCCGAGGGCTTCGGCCCCGAGGTGCAGCGCCGCGTGATGATCGGCACCTATGTGCTGTCGGCCGGGTTCTATGACGCCTATTACAACCGCGCCCGCAAGGTCCGCGCCCTGATCAAGCGCGACTTCGAACAGGTTTTCGCGCAAGGCGTCGATGCGATCCTGACCCCGGCCACGCCCTCGGCCGCCTTTGGCCTCGGCGACATGGCCGATGCCGACCCGGTGCGCATGTATCTCAACGACGTGTTCACCGTGACCGTGAACCTGGCCGGGCTGCCCGGTATCGCCCTGCCCGCGGGGCTGGATGAACAGGGGCTGCCGCTGGGGCTGCAACTGATCGGTCAGCCGTGGAACGAGGCCGATCTGCTGAACACCGCTCACGTTTTGGAGAAAGCGGCCGGTTTTGTTTCCAAACCGGCCCAATGGTGGTAACTTCGGCACAAAAATGACGAGCAGAGGCCTCGGAATGCGAAAACTGACATTTGCGGGTGCGCTCGCCCTTCTGGCGTTGCCCGCCTGCACCGATGGCGGCGGCGGCGCGCGTGACCGCGCGGCCATGTCCTCGGGCGTCGGATTTGGCGATTACCGGCGCTACCTCGATGATCGCGAAGCCGCGCGCAACAGTTCGGCGCCCTATTCGGTGGCGCCCGAGACATCGGAACGCGCATCCGAAGACCGGCGCGCGACGGCCCGCCCGCCGCGGCCCGCCGCCGATGACATCGGCGCGCCGATGGCCGCGCCGATGTCCCCGGCCGCCACGACCGCCGACGAAAGCCGCGCGCGCGACGACAGCGCCAGCCAGGCCCCTGCCCGCCCGCGTGACGGCAGATCGTCCGACACGCCGCAACTCTTTGGCACCACGCCCGCCTTCGACGCGGGACCCAGCGTCCGTCCGGCCTTGTCGGACGAGCAGGATTTCGCGGCGGTCTCGTCGCGCGAGACCATCGAAAGCGATCGCGCGCGGCTGGAAAGCCAACGCGCGCAATACCAGATCATCGAGGTCGACTCGGTGCCGGACGCGTCGGTCCGGGCCGGTCCGAACGTGATCGAATACGCCCTCGACACCACCCACCCGGTCGGCGAAGAGCGCTATCGCCGGATCAACCCGTTCCGCTGGGGCCGGTGGGAGGCCAATTGCCTGCGCTATCACAACCAGAACGCGGCGCAGGAGGCGTTCCTGGCCGAAGGCGGCCCCGAACGCGACCGCGACAATCTCGACCCCGATGGCGACGGCTATGCCTGCTGGTGGGATCCGGCACCGATCCGCCAGGCCGTCCGCGCCGCGCAATGAGCGCACCCGACACGCCGGGCGCGCGCTGGCACCCGTCACCCAACGCCGGCCCCCGGCGCGACGGGCTGACGCCACGGCTGGTGGTGCTGCACTACACGCAGATGTCCTCGGCGGGGGCGGCGCTGGCGCGGCTTTGCGATCCCGGTGCGCAGGTCTCGGCACATTACCTGATCGGGGCGGATGGCACGCTCTGGCAGATGGTCGCGCAATCGCAGCGGGCGTGGCATGCGGGCGCGGGACGCTGGCGCGGGCTTGACGATATCAACTCGCGCTCGATCGGGATCGAGATCGACAATGACGGCGACAGCCCCTTTGCCGCCGCGCAGATGCGCAGGCTGGAAACGCTTTTGCCCGCGCTGCTGACGCGCTGGTCGATCCCGCCATCGGGCGTGATCGCGCATTCCGACATGGCGCCCGGGCGCAAGGCCGACCCCGGACCACGGTTCGACTGGCGTCGGCTGGCCCGGATGGGCCTGTCGGTCTGGCCGCGCACGGATGGCGACCCCGACGCCCCGCTTGCCGCCTCGCTCGACCGAATCGGCTATCCCCCGGTCGCGCCCGAGTTGCGCCTGGCCGCCTTTCGCCTGCGCTTTCGACCACGCCACACGGGCCCCGAGGATCGTATCGACCGCGCCCTGGCCGATTCCCTGGCGCGCCAGTCCGAATTGCATGATTATTGATAGAATTGAAACAATTTCAGGCGAAGCAAAACATCAATAGTTGAAAAAGTGAAACCTCGCCCTTCATCTTGCCTTAAATACGCTGGGGGTGAATTCGGCGCAGCCGAAGAGGGGGCAACGCCCCTGCCCCGGGCGCCCTCATTCCAGACGCCGCCGGATACGGCGCAGCGCCAGCCAGACCAGCCCCACCACAACCGGCGTCAGCGCGGCCATCAGCGCCGCTTTTCCCAGCCCCAGCGGTTCGGCCACCGGCAGGGCCAGGTTCGCCGCCAGCCCGACCGCGTAATAGCTGATGGCCACGACCGACAACCCCTCGACCGTGTGTTGCAGCCGCAATTGCAGATCGGCGCGCCGGTCCATGCTTTTCAACAATGCCTGGTTCTGCCCCGAATGCGCGACCTCGACCTGCGTGCTCAACAACCGCCCGGCCCGCATCGCCCGTTCCGACAGCGTCGCCAGTCGCGATTCCGCAGCCTTGACCGTGCGCATCGCCGGATCGAACCGGCGCTGCATGAACTCGGCCAGGGTCTGCCGCCCCTCGAACCGTGCCTCGCGCAGGACCGCGATCCGCGCATGCACCAGCGCCTCGTAGGCGCGCGTCGCCCCGAAACGGAACGAGGCCGACATTTCCAGCTGTTCCAGCTGCGCCGATACCGCCATCAGGGCCGCCAGCGCCTGTTCGGGGCGCGGCGTTCCCGCGGCCATGTCGGCGACCAGCGCACCAAGCCGCCGGTCCAGCCCGCCCATGTCTTGCGACACATGGCGCGCGCGCGCCAGCCCCAGCATCGACATGGCGCGATAGGTCTCGATCTCGCACAGGCGCTGCACGATACGGCCCATCCGTTGCGGACCGGCGCCGGGATGGGCGAAAACCGCCATGCGCACATGCCCGGCGGGGTCGATGCGGAAATCCGACGCGACGATCGCCGCATCGTCGAGCACGCGCGCAACGGCCAGGCTTTCGGGCACGAACCAGGCCGCCAGTCGCTCGGCGATCGCGGCGGTGTCGGCCTGTCCGTCGGGGCCGAGCGGCATGGGCACGATATGCAGCAGGATCGAGGTCATCCGCAGCCCCGGCGCGGCCTCCAGCCAGTCCTCGGGCAGGACCGCGAACAGCGCGGGGTCAAAGGCCGCATGCGTTTCACCCGGCGAAAAGACCGTGTAGCTGGTGAATTCGGTGTGGTTTTCCCATGTCAGCGTGTCCCGGCCCAAGGCGCAGCCATGATGCGTGGCCTCGGACGGGGGATGCGCCGCGCCGTGGCGGTTCAACAGATCCAGCAGATGCGCCCGGTCGTCCGCCCGGTCGCGTGCGGCCGCGTCATTCTCGGGCTTGAGGGCCAGAAAGACGGCCGTTCCGGGCACGCTGATCAGCGGCGCGGGCCGGGCGTGCAGCTCGTTGGTCAGGCTGTAGCGCAGCGGATGATCGGCAATGGGCGGCATGATGCGACTCTCGGCGTTCCGACCTGCATAGCCAGCCCCGCGCGGCAAGAAAAGCCGGCATCGGCCCGCGCCGGCGCCGCGATGCGGTACGCCATGGTATCCTTGCTTTTGTGCAACGCCGCGCGACCCGCCGGACCGCCGGTGCCTGCCCCTGGCAGTTTTGCAGGTCAGCCACCGTGGCGCAAAACTGCCGCGGGCCGGGTTGCACATGCCCGGCCCGCGGTCTTCAGTTTGCGATTCTGGCCCGTATCAGCGGCTTTCTTCCTCGGCGATCAGGTCTTCGGCCGCTTCGATCAGGGCGGCGCCGTCGACGCCCTCTTCTTCCATCTCCTCGGCCCAGTCGTCACGCACCTGCTGCGCGGCCTCGCGCCAGCGCGCGAGTTCCTCGCCCTCGATGGTGACGATCGTGTTGCCCCGTTCGACCGCCGCCTCGCGGCCCGGCGCGTCGCCGGCTTCCTGGATCCGGCCCGCCCAGGCCGAGGCCTCGATGCCGGAATTCGCGTCGATGATCTCCTGCAGATCCTCGGGCAGGGCGTCATAGGAATCGCGGTTCATGGCGAAGAAGAAGAAGGTCGAATACAGACCCCGGTCGCCGCCGAATTCGGTATGGGTGTCGACCAGTTCGGGCACGCGCAGCACCTGTGTGACTTCCCACGGGATCACAGCGCCCTCGATGACATTGCGCGACAGCGCCTCGGGCACCTGCGGCACCGGCATGCCGACCGCCGTCGCGCCCAGCGTCTCCAGCAGGCGGGTGGTGATGCGGGTGGGGCCGCGCACGGTGCGCCCCTCTACATCCTCGATCCGTTCGATGGCCGGGGCGCGCATGTGAAAGATGCCCGGACCATGGACATGCACCGCCAGCATGTGCACATCCTCGGTCTCTTCCTGCATGTATTCCTCGTGGAAGCGCCAGGCCGCGCGCGATGTCGATTCGGCATCGGCCATCATGAACGGCAATTCGAATGTCTCCGAGATCGGAAAGCGCCCCGGCGTATAGCCCGCGACCGTCCAGATGATGTCGACCACGCCTTCGCGCACCTGATCATAGAGCGCGGCGGGCGTGCCACCCAGCGACATCGAGGAATAGACCTCGACATTCAGGCGGCCTTCGGATTCCTCGGTCACCTTTTCGGCCCAGGGAATGATGAAGTCACGCGGCACGGTGCCGTTGGGCCCCAGGAACTGGTGCACGCGCAGGGTGATCGGCTCTTGCGCGCTGGCAAGACCGGGCGCCAGCAGCGCCCCCAGCGCGACGGATCCGGCAAGACCGGCAGTCAGGAATGCTCTTCTCAACATCATGTATCCCTCCCTGATGTCGTGGTCGTTCGACCGGGCGCCGATTGATGTGGCGCCCCTTCTTGGTGATTACCGGTCCTCGGCGGCTACCGCGGTGCCGGCCACGTCCTCCTCCAGCAAGATACGGATTGATACGCGCGAAATGTTACAAAATTTTTGCCGAATGCGCGAAAAATGTCATATGTCGCACTCAGGTCTCGAAAGGATCGACGGGATAGCCGACACCGGTCAGGTAGAGGCCCTGTGGCGGGCTGACGGGGCCACAGGCCGCGCGGTCGCGCGCGGCAAGCGCCTGGGCCACGCGCTCAGGGGGCCATGCGCCGGCGCCCACCCGTTCCACCGTTCCGACGATCGAGCGCACCTGATTGTGCAGAAACGACCGCGCGCGCAGGTCGAACTGAAACTCGGTGCCCCCGGCATGATCGCGGGCGCTGATCTCCAGTGCATCCAGTGTCTTGACCGGTGATGGCGCCTGGCACAGGCTGGCGCGAAAGGTGGTGAAATCGTGCCGCCCGATCAGCGCGTGCGCGGCCTTTTGCATCGGCTCCAGCACCAGCGGGTGACGCACCTGCCAGATCAGCCCGGTTTCCAGCACCATCGGTGCGCGCCGGCTGACAAGCCGGAACCGATAGCGCCGCTCAATGGCGCTGAAGCGGGCATGGAAATCCGCCTCGACTCTCGCGCAGGCGGTCACGGCCACTGGCTGGGGGCGCAGGTGGTGATTGAGCGCCTCGGACAGGCGCGACGGATCCCAGTCGCGGGTCAGGTCGGCATGGGCGACCTGACCGGTGGCGTGAACGCCGGTATCGGTGCGCCCGGCCGCCGCAACCGGCGGATGCGCCGGGTCCAGCCGCGCCAGCGCGGCCTCAAGCGCGGCCTGAACCGAGGGCTGGCCGGACTGGCGCTGCCAGCCGCAAAAGGGCGCGCCGTTGTATTCGATGCGAAAGGCAAACCGGGGCATGGCGGTGGCTTACCCCGGCGCCGGGCGCGGCGCAATCGTCAGGGCGTGCCTGCGTGGATAGCGGCCAGCCCGGCGCGGTAGTCGGGATAGAGCAGGCGAATGCCCAACTCTGGCCCGACGCGGACCGAGCGCAGGCGCTTGTTCTCGGAATAGAACGATCGCGCCATCGGACCCAGCGCGTCAGGGTCAAAGGGTTGTTCGGGCGGCGGTTCCTGCCCCAGCAGCGCGGCGGCATGGGTGACGACATCCTGCGGCGGGCTGGGCAGGTCATCGCACAGGTTGAACGGCCCGCTGGCTTGCGCGGCCGCGGCCGCCGCCGCAATGCGGCCCAGATCGGTCACATGGATGCGGTTGAACACCTGTCCCGGCTTGATCAGCCGGTGCGCGCGCCCCTCGCGCAAGGCATCCAGCGCCGAGCGTCCGGGGCCATAGATCCCGGCCACACGCAAGAACGCGATCGGCACAGCGCAGGCCGTGGCAAGCGCCTGCCAGTCGGTCTCGGCGCGCAACCGGGCCGCGCCGCGGTCGGTTCCCGGCGCGGTCGCGGTGGTTTCATCGACCCATTCGCCACCGGCATCGCCATAGACGCTGGAGGCCGAGACATAGCCGATCCAGCGCAAATGCGGTGCCGACAGCCCGTGCAGATGCGCGACCACGGGGTCACTGCCGTCCGGCCCCCGCGCAGGCGGCACCGACGTGGCCAGATGCGTCGCCTCGGCCAGGGCCGCGCGCAACGCCGCATCGTCGCCGCCGGGTGTCCAGACCACCGGCTCCAACCCCGCGCGGGCAAAATCCGCGGCGCGTTCGGGGCTGCGTGTGGTGGCGAAGATGCGCCAGTCCGGGCCCAGCGCACGGGCGATCGCGCCGGCGCTGTAGCCATGTCCGATGCTGAGAAGAACCTGTTCCATACCCGCGTATATGCGCTGTCATGTCGTCGCGGCAAGCGGGGTCGGGTGCCGCGCGTTACCCGCGATGCGCCCCGGCCGCCAGGTCCGCGACATAGGCCAGCACCGCGTCGACCGGCCTTCGCGCGCCGATTTCCTTGACGATGGCCGAGCCCACGACGCATCCGTCGGCGACGCGGGCAAAGGTCTCGGCCGCCTGCGGATTCGCGATCCCGAAACCGACGATGACCGGCAGATCGGTCGCGGCCTTGATGCGCGCGACCTCGGGCGCGACATCGTCGGCCTGCGCCTCGGCGGATCCGGTGATGCCGGTGATCGAGACGTAATAGACAAAACCCGAGGTATGGCGCAGCACCGCCGGCAAGCGCCGGTCATCGGTGGTCGGTGTGGCGAGGCGAATGAAGTTCAGCCCGGCGGCCTGCGCCGGCACGCAAAGCTCGTCATCCTCTTCGGGCGGCAGGTCCACCACGATCAGGCCATCGACACCGGCCTCGACCGCATCGGCCAGAAACCGTTCCACGTCCCGATTGTAGATCGGGTTGTAATAGCCCATCAGGACGATCGGCGTTGCGTCGTTGTCCTGCCGGAACGCGCGCACAATCTGCAAGGTCTTTTCCAGCGTCATGCCGCCTTCGAGTGCGCGCTGCCCGGCGCGCTGGATCGTGGGGCCATCGGCCATCGGGTCGGTAAAGGGCACCCCCAGTTCGATGATGTCCACGCCTGCGCCCGGCAAGCCGCGCAGTACCGCAAGCGAGGTTTCCAGATCCGGATCCCCCGCCATGATATAGGAAACAAAGGCCTTGCGGCCCTCGGCGCGCAGTCTGGCAAAGGTGGCGTCGATTCTGGTCATGCGGCAATCCCTGTCTGTCGCTTGCCGTTTGCACGTTGCGCGCGCGAAAATCAATGCCACATTGCCTGCGCCGGGCATGGGCGCGCTTGAACCCGGCCGCGCCAGCGCCTAGAAGCGGCGCGACAGTTGACCGGAGGGTGCGATGGGTTTTCGAATGGGTATCGTGGGTTTGCCGAATGTCGGCAAATCGACGCTTTTCAACGCGCTCACGCGCACCGCTGCCGCCCAAGCCGCGAACTTTCCGTTCTGCACCATTGAACCCAATGTCGGCGACGTGGCCGTGCCCGATCCCCGGCTGGAAAAACTGGCCGCGATCGCCAAGTCGAAACAGATCATTCCCACGCGCATCACCTTCGTCGATATCGCCGGGCTGGTGCGCGGGGCATCGAAAGGCGAGGGGCTGGGCAACCAGTTTCTGGCCAATATCCGCGAGGTTGATGCCATCGCACATGTGCTGCGTTGCTTCGAGGATGGCGACATCACCCATGTCGAGGGCCGGATCGACCCGGTCGCCGATGCCGAGACGATCGAGACCGAGCTGATGATCGCCGATCTGGAATCGATCGAGCGGCGCCTGGCCAACCTGGCGCGCAAGATCAAGGGCGGCGACAAGGAGGCCCAGCAACAGGACCGGCTGTTGCGCCTGGCGCGCGAGGCGCTCGATGCCGGGCGCCCGGCCCGCACCATCACCGTCGATGCCGAGGACCGCAAGGCCTGGGCGATGCTGCAACTGCTGACGGCAAAACCCGTCCTTTACGTCTGCAATGTCGAGGAAAGCGCGGCGGCGCAGGGCAACAGCCAGTCGGCACGGGTGGCCGAGATGGCAGCGGCGCAGGGCGCGGCGCATGTCGTGATCTCGGCGCGCATCGAGGAAGAGCTGGCGCAGCTGGCCGACGACGAAGCGGCGCTGTTTCTGGATGAGATGGGCCTGGACGAACCCGGCCTGGACCGGCTGATCCGCGCCGGATACGACCTGCTTGGCTTGCAGACCTATTTCACCGTCGGCCCCAAGGAAGCGCGCGCCTGGACGATCCCCGCCGGCACCGCAGCCCCGCAGGCTGCCGGCGTGATCCACGGCGATTTCGAGCGCGGTTTCATCCGCGCCGAAACCGTGGCTTATGACGATTACATCGCCTGCAACGGCGAGGCCGGCGCGCGCGATTCCGGCAAGCTGCGCGTCGAGGGCAAGAGCTATGTCGTCAAGGATGGCGACGTGCTGCATTTCCTGTTCAACGCCTGAGCCGGGCTGACAGCGGGTCGAGGGGCGCTGCCCCTCTGGCCTGCGGCCATTCACCCCGGCGTATTTTTCGGCAAGATGAAGGGGCGGCGGCGCGGGACGCGGACCTCAGATGACGGTCGTGGGATCGTCATAGCCTTGCGGCAGGATCAGGTTGTGGCGACCCAGGTTGTGGATGTCGCGTTCGCCGCACAGCGCCATGGTCACGTCGAGCTCGCGGTGGATCACCTCAAGCGCGCGGGTCACGCCCGCCTGCCCCATCGCCCCCAGCCCATAGACGAAGGCGCGCCCGATATAGGTGCCGCGCGCGCCCTGCGCCAGCGCCTTGAGCACATCCTGCCCCGACCGGATACCACTGTCGAAATGGACCTCGACCTTGTCGCCCACGGCCTCGATGATCGAGGGGAGCATGCGGATCGCGCTCATCGCGCCGTCCAGTTGCCGCCCGCCGTGGTTCGACACGACGATTGCATCGGCGCCGACGCGCAAGGCCATCCTTGCGTCCTCGGCATCCAGTATGCCCTTGAGGATCAGCTTGCCGCCCCACATGTCGCGCAACTTCTCGATCTTGCCCCAGTCCAGTTGCGGATCGAACTGTTCCGCCGTCCAGCTGGACAGCGACGAGGCGTCGCCCACCCCCTTGGCATGGCCGACGATATTGCCGAAAAAGCGCCGCTTGGTGCCCAGCATTCCCAGGCCCCAGCGCCACTTGGTCGCCAGGTTGACCAGGGTCGGCAGGGTCAGCTTGGGCGGGGCCGAGAGGCCGTTCTTGAGATCCTTGTGCCGCTGGCCCAGGATTTGCAGATCGAGCGTGACCACCAACGCCGAACAGTTCGCCGCCTTGGCCCGCTCGATGATGCGGCGCACGAAATCCTCGTCCTTCATCACATAGAGCTGGAACCAGAAGGGTTTGGTGGTATGCGCGGCGACATCCTCGATCGAACAGATCGACATCGTCGACAGCGTGAAGGGCACCCCGAAACCTTCAGCCGCGCGCGCGGCCAGGATCTCGCCATCGGCATGCTGCATGCCGGTCAGCCCGACCGGGGCCAGCGCGACCGGCATCGCCACGTCCTCGCCGATCATGGTGGACCGGGTCGAGCGGTCGGTCATATCGACCGCGACCCGCTGGCGAAGGCGTATCTTGCTGAAATCGGTCGTGTTTTCTTGAAACGTCTGCTCGGTCCAACTGCCCGATTCGGCGTAGTCATAGAACATGCGCGGCGCCCGGCGGGCGTGGATCCGGCGCAGGTCTTCGATGCAGGTGATGACGGGCATGACAGCTCTCCAGGATTGGTAAGGTTTTCTTACCAAGGCCGGCGCCCTGCCGCAAGCGCGCGCCGGCCGGCGTATTTGTGTCAGGAATGTTCCTCGGCGGCGGTGGCGGCAAGGGCACGTGTATAGGCGCGCAGCGCATCGACATGCGCGAGACTGCCGATGACCACGCCCCCCTCACGATCCTGGCGCAGCACGGCAAGATGACTGGCCCCGCGCCGCTCGAACAGGCGCAGCGCGGTCTTGAGCGAGGCATCGGCATCGACCGCCAGCCCCCGCGCCACCAGCGCATCGAGCGCGTCGCGCGGCAGGCCGTTGGCGCTGTCGACGCGGCGGATGGCGCGGGCAAAACCGGTCTTGTCAGCCAGGTATTCCTGCGGCCCGTGGGCGATCCGTATCCCGCGCCGCGCCAGCTGCGTCAAAAAGAAGGAACGCTGCACGAACCGGCTGGCCAAGGCGGTCGCGGTCGAGACCGCCGCCAGCACCGCGACCGCGGTTTCCCAGTCGCCGGTCATTTCGAATACGATCAATGTGGTCGAAATCGGCGCCCCCAGGACCGCCGCGGCGACCGCCCCCATCCCGGCCAGGGCGTAAACCGTCGCCGCGCCCGAGAACTGCGGCACCAGCGCCGTTGCGATCAGGCCGAACGCCAGCCCGGTCAACGCGCCGACGACCAAAGCGGGCGAGAACACCCCCCCGCCCATGCGCCCGCCCAGGGTGATCGATACCGCCGCCACCTTGAGCGCGGCAAAGACCACCGCCTCGTGCAAGGCCAGCCGCCCGGTCAGGGCCAGCGATGTGGTCTCATAGCCGATGCCGATCACTTGCGGAAACCAGATCGCAAGCGTTCCCACCAGCGCCCCGGCCAGCGCCGGGCGCAGCCAGCGCGGCATGCGAGTGCGCGCCTGAATGCGGTTGCCCATATCCTCGGTCCAGAAGATCGCGCGCATCATTACCACCGCGACCGCCCCTGCCAGCAGCCCCAGCAGAAGAAAGGCGGGGATTTCCCAGTAGAAGGCCACGCCGCCCGCCAGGGGCAGCGCGAATTCGGCGACATCGCCGAAATGAAGGCGGTTGATGACGGTGCCCGCGACCGAGGCAATGGCGATGGGGGCAAAGGCATGCAGCGCATGGTGGCGCAAGACCACCTCAAGCGCAAAGATCGCCCCGGCGATCGGCGCGTTGAACGAGGCCGACACCGCCGCCGCCACCGCGCAGCCCAGAAGGTCGCGCCCGGTGATGCCGCTGGCGCGGATGCGTTCGGCGATCGCGGTCGAGATGACACCGGCCAGGTGCACCACCGGCCCTTCGCGCCCCGATGATCCGCCGGCGCCAAGTGTGATCAGCGACGCCAGCGCCGAGGCCAGCCCGGCGCGCAGTTCCACGCGCCCGCGCCCCAGCGCCGCGCCCTCGATCACATCGGCGACGGCGCGCACGCGGGCGTCGGGGGTGAATCGGTGCAAGATCAGTCCCACGACCAGCCCGCCGCCCGCCGGGATGGCCACCAGCAGATACCACGGCAGCGACCCGGCGACCGACAGGATCGCCCGGTCATCGGCGCCGTAAAGCAGCGTTTGCAGCGCGTCGATAGCGGCGCGAAAGCCCAGTGCGGCGAACCCGGCGGCGATGCCGATCAACAGGGCGATCAGCCAGAATTGCAACTGGTCCGGCCCGTGGTGGCGCAGCCGCCGCCAGCCCAACCGCGCGTGGCGCTGCCAGGTCGGGTCATGCCTGCCGCTGCGATCCGCCATGAAGGCCACCTTTTCCCGCGTTTCCAGCCCTGCCCAGCTTCGCGCAATGCCGCGCCGGGTGCAATCGGCGCAACCTATGGCATCCCGCGGATCGGGGCGCTAGTGTCGCGCAAGAACCAGACGACAACCGGAGCCCCGCCATGCCCGCCTCATCCGCCACGGCCGATGCCCTTGAGACCCTTGCCGCCATGCTTGGCTCGCGCCTGAACCGCTCGGACTCCGATCGTGACTTGCATGGACGCTCCGAGGGGCATTTTCCGCTGATGCCGCCCGATGCCGTGGCCTATCCCGAAACCACCGCCGAGGTGGCCGAGATCGTCAGGATCTGCGCGCGTGCGGGCGTGCCGCTGATCGGCTGGGGCACCGGCACCTCGCTGGAAGGCCACGCACTGGCCCCGCGCGGCGGCGTGACGGTGGATTTCACGCGCATGGACAAGGTCTTGCAGGTCGAACCCGAGGACATGGTTGCCGTCGTTCAACCCGGTGTCACGCGCGAGGCGCTCAACACCGAGTTGCGCGCGACGGGGCTGTTCTTTCCGGTCGATCCCGGCGCGAATGCCAGCCTTGGCGGCATGGCCTCGACCCGCGCATCGGGCACGACAGCCGTGCGATACGGCACCATGCGGACCAACGTGCTGGGCCTTGAGGTGGTTCTGGCCGATGGCCGTGTCATTCGCACCGGCACGCGGGCGCCCAAATCATCGACCGGGTATGATCTGACGGGGCTGTTCGTCGGGGCCGAGGGGACATTGGGGCTGATTACCGAACTGACGCTGAAGCTGCATGGCCAGCCCGAGGCCGTCAGCACCGCGGTCTGCGCCTTTGGCGACATGGCCGGCGCCGTTGACACCGTCATCGCCACGATCCAGTCGGGCATCCCGATGGCGCGGATCGAATTCGTCGATCGCGCCGCGGCTGCGGCCTTCAACGCCCAGTCGCAGGCAGGTTGGCCCGATGCACCACACCTGATGGTCGAATTCCACGGCTCGCCCGCTGGCGTCGAGGAACAGGCCGCCCGTTTCGGCGAGATCGCGGCCGATTTCGGGGGCAGCGGCTTTCGCTGGGCCTCGAAACCCGAGGATCGCACCGCGCTTTGGGCAATGCGCCACAATGCTTACCGGGCGATGCTGGCGGCCAATCCCGGCGCGGCGCCGATCACGACCGACATCTGCGTGCCGATCTCGCGCCTGGCCCAGGCGGTCGAGGAAACCGCGGCCGAGATTGCCGAAAGCGGCATTCCCGGCCCGATCGTGGGGCATGTGGGCGACGGCAATTTCCATGCCCTGCTGTTGCCGCGCGCCGACGATCCCGCGCAATGGGAAGCGGCGCAGACGCTGGCGGCGAACATGGCCGAACGGGCCCTGCGTCTTGGCGGCACGGTCTCGGGCGAGCATGGGATCGGTATGGGCAAGACCAAGTACATGCAGGCCGAACACGGGGCCGCCTGGGGCGTGATGGGCGCGATCAAGGCGGCACTGGACCCCGAGGGGCTGATGAACCCCGGCAAACTGTTGCCCGGCAACTGATCAGCGCCGCCGATCGGCCAGATGCCACAGCGCGGCCCCACCGCGCAGCGCCGCACCGCGCGCATGGCGCAAGCGGTCGGGGCGGGCGGCTTGCAGGGTCGGCGGCCGCGCGTCCTGGCCCAGGGCGGCGCGCGCCAACGCCTGGCCCAGCACCGTGCCGGGCGCGATACCGCGTCCGTTAAAGCCCCAAAGCCCGAACGCGCCCGGCCCCGGCTGCCACAGTCGCGGCAGGGCATCGGGCGTGGTGCCGATCCGGCCGAACCACGCATGGACAAAGCGTTGCCCGGCCAGCTGCGGGAAAAGCCACGCCATGCGCCGTGCCGCCCATGCGGCGTGCACATGCCTGTCGGCGGCACCCAGCGCCCCGACCGAGCCGATGATGAACCGCCCCGCCGCATCCAGCCGGAACGAGGTCAGGATCTTGGCACTGTCCCAGCCGCCCTCGCCGCCCGGCAGAAGTTGCGCGCGCAAGGTCGCGGGCAGCGGGTCGGTGGCGAAGTTGAAGAACGGTAGCACCGACAGCGCCCGCCCCGGCTGGTCGGCCGCAGCTTGCGAATAGGCGTTGGTGGCCCAGATCACGCGCGGCGCACGCACTTGCCCGGCGGGTGTTTCCAGCACCCAGTCGCCACCGTCGCGGGTCGATGCGGTAACGGGCGTGTCGGTATGGAGGCGCGCGCCCGCCCCGATCGCCGCATGCGCCAACCCGCGGGCATAGGCCAGCGGTTGCACGGTGCCGGCCCGCGGATCGAACAGCGCGCCCTGAAACCGTGCGCTGCCGGTGCGCGCGCGGGCCTCATCGGCGGACAGCAGCGCAACCGGCGCACCCCGCGCGTGCCACTGGCGAGCGCGTTCGCGCAGCGCGGCAAGCCCCGCCCGGCCCGGAGCGCAATGCAGCGTCCCATTCGGCCGCGCCTCGCAGTCGATTGAATGGCGGTCGATCAGCGACCAGACGGCGGCCGGCGCATCGCCCAGCAAGGCGGGCAGCGAACTGCCTTGCGCATGGCGGGCAAGGCGGCGGTCCAGATCGTCGGGCATGAGCCACAGACCGGCATTGACCAGCCCGACATTGCGCCCTGATCCGCCCGCGCCGATTTCCGCCGCCTCCAGCACGATCACGCGCGCGCCGGCCTCGGCTGCGGCCAGTGCGGCGGCCAGGCCGGTGAACCCGGCCCCGACCACGGCGACATCGGCGCCATGCGCGCCCGACAACGGCGCGGTCGCTGGCGGCGGCGGCGCGGTGACGGCCCAGAGGCCGGGTTTATCGAGCGGGTGCATGGGTTTGCCTTGACGTTTGATCGGCACACGATCACCAGCCCCGCGCATCGCGTCAAGAGCCGTCAGGCACAAACCCGCAGGCGATCCGGCGTCATTCCGCGGCTTCGCTCTGACCCTTGAGCTGGAAGCCCTTTTCGATCATGTCCGACGGCGCGACCGGATACTCGCCGGAAAAACAGGCATCGCAGAACTGCGGGCAAGCGGCATTGCGCCCGTCCCTGGCCCCGGCGGCGCGGTAAAGCCCGTCGAGCGAGATGAATTTCAGGCTTTCGACGCCGATATAGTCGCGCATCTCGTCTTCGGTCATGCGCGCGGCCAAAAGCTTCGCGCGTTCGGGCGTATCGACGCCGTAGAAACAGGGCCAGGCGGTCGGCGGGCTGGCGATGCGAAAATGCACCTCCTGCGCGCCGGCTTCCAGGATCATCTGCTTGATCTTCTGGCTGGTCGTGCCGCGCACCACCGAATCGTCGACCAGCACGATCCGTTTGCCCGCGACAAGTGCGCGGTTGACGTTCAGTTTCAGCCGGACGCCCATGTTGCGAATCTGCTCGCTGGGTTCGATGAAGGTGCGGCCCATATACTGGTTGCGCGTGATCCCCATGGCAAAGGGAATGCCCGATTCATGGCTGTAGCCGATGGCGGCGGGTGTGCCCGAATCCGGCACCGGGCAGACCAGATCGGCATCGACCGGCGCTTCGCGCGCCAGTTCCACGCCGATCTGGTGGCGCGTCTCGTAGACCGAGCGCCCGCCCAGGATGCTGTCAGGGCGTGAGAAATAGACCTGTTCAAAGATACAAAAACGCGAGCTGGAGCGGTCGAACGGATGCGACGAGGTCACGCCATCGCGGTCGATCACGACCATCTCGCCCGGCTCGACCTCGCGGATCAGATCGGCGCCGATGATGTCCAGCGCGCAGGTCTCGGACGACAGCACCCAGCCCCCATCCTGATGCCCGCCGATCCGGCCCAGCACCAGCGGGCGCACCCCCAGCGCATCGCGCACGCCGATCAGCTTGGTCCGGGTCATGGCAACGATGGAAAACGCCCCCTCGACCCGGCGCAGGGCATCCTTCATCCGGTCGGGGATGTTCTTCTGGATCGAACGCGCCATCAGATGGACGATGCATTCGCTGTCAGAGGACGATTGAAAGATCGATCCGCGCTCGATCAGTTCGCGGCGGATCGCCTCGGCATTGGTGATGTTGCCGTTATGCGCGATCGCCGCGCCCCCTTTCGAGAATTCACCAAAAAAGGGTTGAACGTCGCGAATGGCCGTGGCGCCCTTGGACCCGGTGGTCGAATAGCGCACATGGCCGATGCCGATCGAACCGGGCAGCGTTTCCATCAACCGGGCAGATGTGAAATTGTCGCGCACCAGGCCAAAGCGATGCGCCGACTGGAAGCCCTGTTCGGGCGAATAGGTGATGATGCCGCCGGCTTCCTGCCCACGATGCTGAAGCGCGTGCATGCCAAGCGCCACGAAATTCGCCGCATCCTGCACGCCGATCACGCCAAAGACGCCACATTCCTCCTTCAGCTTGTCGTCATCGAAGGGGTGGCTGGGCCATTGCTGCATCGGTTCGCGTCCTCGAAGCTGCGTCGTGCCTGCTTTAGGCCCTTGCGCCGTGGCAGACAAGCCCGCGCAGTCCCGCCCTGTCATCAATTTGACATGACGCGCTCAGTTCGGTTCGGCCGCGCAGGAGCTGACCAGTTCCTCATACTGCCGGACGATCCAGTTGGGCGCATCCTCGGGCATTGCCTCGGTGATCGCGGTCTGAATCCGGTCGAAGATGGCCGCCGAGCGTGAATTGTCGACCATTTCAACGCTGCCCGGCGGCACCGCGCGTTCGAACACGATCAGCGCGACGGCCACCAGAACGATGCCGCGCAGGACGCCGAAAAAGAACCCCAGCCCCTGATCGATCCCGCCCAGCGCGGAATTGCGGATCAGGCCCGAAAAGACCGGCGTGAACAGCGCCACGATCATCAGGACAACGGCAAAGACGGCGGCAAAGGCGGCGATGATCGTCAATTCGCAACTGTCGCCCAGGATGCTGCCCAGATACGGGATCTCGCGCATCAGCGGCTCGGCGGCCGGGGCCAGGACGAACGCCAGGATGGCGGCACCGATCCATCCCAGAATGGCCAGTGTCTCGCGCATCAGGCCACGTGAATAGGCCAGAATGGCCGAAACCACGATCACCAGCGCGACCACGCCGTCCACGAGGGTGAAGGCATCCATGCGTGTCTCTCCTCTGGGCGCTATCCTGCGCCGAAAACTTCGCCGACGAAACCGGTCAGATCCGCAAAGGCGCGCAGTTCGACCCCGGTTTCCCCGCTCTGCTTGCCGCCCGCAGGAAGCATGGCGCTGGTGAAACCAAGTTTTTGCGCCTCTTTCAACCTGTTTTCCGCCTGACCGACGGGCCGCAACGCCCCCGACAGCGAGATTTCACCGAAAACCACGGTCTCGGCCGGGATGGCGACATCTTCGCGCGCGCTTAAAAGCGCGGCGGCGACAGCCAGATCGGCGGCCGGTTCGACGACCTTCATGCCGCCCGCGACATTGAGGAACACATCGAGCCCGGCAAAGGGAATGGCGCAACGGGCCTCCAGCACCGCAAGGATGGTCGACAACCGCCCGCCATCAAGCCCGACCACCGTGCGCCGGGGCATCGACAGGGTCGAGGGCGCGACCAGCGCCTGGATCTCGGTCAGCATCGGGCGCGTGCCCTCGATGCCCGCAAACACGACCGACCCCGGCGCCGGATGGCCGCGTTCGGACAGAAACAGCGCCGAAGGATTGGCAACCTCGGCCAGCCCGCGCCCCGTCATCTCGAACACGCCGATCTCGTCGGCCGGGCCGAAGCGGTTCTTGACCGCGCGCAGGATACGGAACTGGTGCCCGCGCTCACCCTCGAAATAGAGGACGCAATCGACCATGTGTTCGACCACGCGGGGCCCGGCGATCTGGCCCTCCTTGGTGACATGGCCGACCAGAACCACGGAGACCCCGCGCCGCTTGGCAAAGGTCACCAGCTCATGCGCCGCGGCGCGCACCTGCGCGACCGAGCCCGGCGCGCTTTCGACCGCGTCCAGCCACATTGTCTGAATCGAATCGATCACGACCAGGTCCGGGCGTTCGGCATCCAGCGTGGTCAGGATGTCGCGCAGATTGGTCTCGGCGCCCAGCTTGACGGCCGCATCGGCCAGGCCCAGCCGCTGGGCGCGCATGCGCACCTGTGCCGATGCCTCCTCGCCCGAGATGTACAGGCATGACAACCCCGCGCGGGCAAAGGCCGCGACCGCCTGCAACAAAAGCGTGGACTTGCCGATGCCGGGGTCGCCGCCGACCAGGATCGCCGAGGCCTCGACCAGCCCGCCGCCAAGGACGCGGTCGAATTCGGCCAAGCCTGACAGGGCGCGCACCGGTGGTGCCTCTTGCGTCTGAAGGGTGCTGAGGGCGATGGTTTGCCCCCGCGCACCGGCCGCGCGCGGGCCGGCGGCCAGCGGCGCCTCTTCGATGATGCTGTTCCAGGCCCCGCAGGCCTCGCATCGGCCGGCCCATTTGCGGTGGCGGGCACCGCATTCGGTGCAGGTGAACTGGGGCTGGGTGCGGGCCATGGCCGCTTATCGCCCGCAGGCGCGCAGGGTGCAAGCCGGGGCGGCGGGTGTCATGCCTGCGACGCCTCGCCATCGTCCGAGGCGCGAAAGCCAAGCGCGACGACATACTTTTCCGAACTGTCGGCGCGGCTGGCCGGGGGTTTGACGTTGTGGACCTTTCTGAACCGCCGTTTCAGGATCTGTTGCAACTCGCCCTCGGCACCGCCGGCCAGAACCTTGGCGACAAAGGTGCCGCCCTCGTCCAGCACATCAAAGGCGAAATAGGCCGCCGCCTCGCACAGCGCCATGATGCGCAGATGGTCGGTCTGCTTGTGCCCGCTGGCCGAGGCGGCCATGTCCGACATCACCACATCGGCCTTGCCGCCCAGCCAGTCCTTGACCTTGTCCTCGGCGCCTTCTTCCAGGAAATCCAGCACATGCACCTGCGTTCCGGCCAGCGGCTCGACCTCTTGCAGGTCAATGCCCAGAACCGTGCCCACGCGCTTGCCGGATTTCGCGCCCAGCGCATTCACCCGCTCGACCGCGACCTGCAACCACCCCCCCGGCGCGCATCCCAGATCCACGACCCGCGCCCCCGGCACCAGAAAGCGGAACTTGTCGTCCAGTTCAAGGATCTTGAACGCCGCCCGGCCGCGATACCCCTCGCGGCGGGCACGTGCGACATAGGGGTCGTTCAACTGCCGTTCCAGCCAGCGGGTCGAGGACAGCTTGCGCCCCTTGGCGGTCTTGACCTTGACCCGCAAGTCGCGCGCCCCGCGGCCCGATCCGCCGCCCTTGCCGGTTTTGTCTGGCATCGTATCCCTCAATTCACCTTCAGCACGCCGTCGCGGTTCATCAGCGCATACAGCAACCCTTCGCGCAGACCGCGATCGGCGACCGACATCACATCGGTGGGCCAGACCCTCATCAAAGCCTGCAAGATCGCCGCCCCGGACATGATCAGGCCGTGACGCTCGCGCCCGATCCGGGGGTCGGTGCGCCGCCCTTCGGGACCAAGCGTCAGATACTCACGGATCACCCGGTCGATCTGCGCCGAGGTCATCGACAACCCGTCGACCTTGTTGCGGTCATACCGCTTGAGGCCCAGGAAGGACGCGGCCACGGTGGTCACGGTGCCGGATGTGCCGATGATCTGGAACCCCTCGCGCGGGGCGGGGTTCTGGTAGGGCGAAAAACCGTGCAGCTGTTCCTCGAAATGCCAGCTCATCAGCGCGAACCGTGCCGCGTCATCATCGACATCGGTGAACTGATCCTTAAGCGTGGCGACGCCCAGCGGCACGCTGATCCAGTCGACCACACGCGGCTTGCCGGTGCCGGGGCGCCAGGCCGCGATCTGGTCGATGTCAAGACGCACCGACATCATCGACGACCGGCGCTGTTGGGGCGGAACGCCGGACAGGTCGACCCAGACAAGCTCGGTCGAGCCGCCGCCGATGTCGAGCACCAGCAACTGATCGGTGCGCGGCGATACCAGCGGCGCGCAGGAAATCACGGCCAGTCGCGCCTCTTCCTCGGCGGGGATGATCTCAAGCGTCAGCCCGGTCTCGCGCTGGATCTTGCGGATGAATTCGGGGGCGTTGCGTGCGCGGCGGCAGGCTTCGGTCGCGACCAGCCGCATCCGCCGCACGCGATGCTCGTCCAGCTTGCGCCGACAGATGCGCAGCGCCTGAACCGTGCGCGACATCGGCCCGTAGCCCAGCCGCCCGGTGCTTTCCAGCCCGGTGCCCAGTTCGACCGCACGCGAAAAGCTGTCCACGACTTCGAATTGCGTGCCGTTCGGGCGCGCAATCAACATGCGGCAGCTGTTGGTCCCCAGATCCAGGGCGGCATAAAGCCCGCCCCGTTCGGGCCGTGACTGGCGCTTGGGCTCTGCCTCTTTCGGAGTCCGGTCCCGTGCTACGGGTGGCCTCGACGATTTCGGACGCGCCGCCGCGCCTGCGGGACGCTCGGGCGTCATGAACCGCCCTCCATTTCGTGTTGCACTCAAGGTAATGCGCAGCGGGTCCGGGTGCAAGCGTCGATCCCGAAAAACACCAGATCCGCAACGCCCGGCGACGCGCGTCGCCGGGCGGGGCACGAACCTGCGCATCCGCGCTGCGTTCGAGGGCGCCCGGCACCGAACTGGCGACTGGACCAGCCGGACGCCGCGATTCGCGGTGTCAAGGGTCGAAAAATGGCATCAAGGATCTGCGCGACAGGTTCAGGCCCGCCAGACTCTCGCATAGGTTGAAATCTGCGCATGTACAGAATCTGCCAAGTTCAGCAAGGACTTGGCAAGCACACACAGGGCCGTCACGGCCAAATTCAGTAAGCGGGCGTTGCAAAAACACATCGTTTCCGGGCTTATTCAAGCAATTGATCTGCAACCCACACGCGCTAAATTGGAAAAACATCAAAAAAGAGTTAACGTGACGTCAATAGATTTTGATTCGATTTCACAGTTAACTCTACGGAGACGGACATGAAGAGAATTCCCCTGATCCTTGGTGCGCTGCTTCTCGGCACAAGCACAGCCATGGCGGGCGGGCCGGTTGTGGTCGAGCCCGAACCCGAAGTCCATTCCCCCGCCCCGACCACGCATAACTGGACCGGCGGTTATGCCGGTCTCAGCCTCAACTATGGCCGTAGCTCGTCTGCCACGCCGCCCGGATTCAGGCTGCCGAATGCCAGTGGCTTCGGCGGCGGCGCCCTGGCTGGCTACAACTGGCAAAACGGCAACATGGTCTTCGGCCTGGAAGTGGCGGCGAACCTGACGCGCATGAACGGCACATCGAACTGCGCCAACCCGGCCTGGACGTGCCGGTCGCGCGTGAACAACGTGATGTCGGGCCGGGTGCGGGGCGGCGTTGCGATGGACAATACGCTGCTGTTCGTCACCGCCGGTGTGGCGTCGGCCAGCATCCGCCATTCGGCAACCTCGCCGGCGAATGTCACCTTCCCCGACACCAACCGCGTCAATGGCCTGGTCGTCGGCGTGGGGATCGAACATGCCCTGGCCGGTGGCTGGAACCTGCGCGGCGATCTGGAACACTATCGCTTCCGCCGCGAGAACTATGCCCTCGACGTGCCCTATCCCAACGTCCGCACGAACATGAACATGGCCCGCATCTCGGCGGTGCTGCGGTTCTGATCCGAACGATACCGATACCTCGTCTGAACCCGGCCTGTCCCAGAGGCCGGGTTTTTTCGTTTTGAACCCGCCGCATGTCGCAACCGGCGCCGCGCGGGTCGAAATCCGCCTCGGGCGCCCCCGGCCAAGGCTGTATGCAGGACCCCTGAAGTGCGGAGGTTCCATGCAATCGGTCACCATCGTCTACTGGCGCGATATTCCTGCCCAGGTCATCGTCGGCAAGGGCCGGCGCGGCACCAAGTGCCCGCTGCCCGAACGCTTTGAACAGGCCATCGACCGCGCCGCCATGAAGGCCGGCGCCAAGGATGCCGACGCCTATCTGTCGCAATGGCGCAAGGGCGACCCCTATGATGTCGCTGGCGAAGCGGAACAGGTCGCTCGCGCCGAGGCCGCGCGACTGGAAGCGGAATACGACACCGAGAGATTGAAGGCGCTGATCGTCAATGATGGCTGGGATGATCGCGCATAACCTGAAGGAGGCGTTGATGGCATTGTTCAATTTTGCCCGCAGGGACAGTGGCCCCGTCCGTGGTTCGGCGGCGCTGACGACCCTTCTTCAGGGCTTTTCGATCGAGGTGATGCCGCGCACCGCCGAGAAGGTCGAGGATTTTCGCGCGCTGCTGCCCGTCGGGACGCGCGTCTATATCGCCCATATCGACGGAACCCCCATTGACGAGATGGTCGCCACCGCTCGGCGGCTGCGCAACGAAGGGTTCGAGCCGATGCCGCATTTCCCCGCGCGCATCATTCCTGACAAGGCCGTTCTGACCGACTGGGTGGCGCGCTATCGCGGCGAGGCCGATGTGCGCCAGGGCCTGATCCTGGCCGGGGGTTCGGCGCAGCCGGTGGGCGACTTCCATTCGTCGATGCAGCTTCTGGAAACCGGCGCCTTCGACGGGTTCGAGCGTTTGCACGTCGCTGGCCACCCCGAGGGCAACAAGGACATCGACCCGGACGGTTCGGACCGCATGGTCATGGAGGCGCTGCGCTGGAAACAGGCGTTCAGCCAGCGCACCGATGCGACCATGGCGCTGGCCACGCAGTTCTGCTTTGACGCCCAGCCCGTGATCGACTGGGTTGACCGGCTGAATGCCGAAGGCATCGCCCTGCCCGTCCATATCGGCGTGGCCGGGCCGGCCAAGTTGCAGACCCTGATCCGGTTCGCCGTGGCCTGCGGCGTCGGCCCCTCGCTCAAGGTTCTGCAAAAGCGCGCGATGGACGTGTCCAAGCTGCTGTTGCCCTATGAGCCCGACCCGGTGCTTGAGGCGCTGGCAGCGCGCAAGGCCGCCAACCCGGATTTCGGCATCGAATCGGTGCATTTCTTCCCGCTTGGCGGCATCAAGGCCACCGCCGAATGGACCCAACGCCATGGCCAGCGCCCCGTGCGCGCCGCCGCCTGAACACCACAAGGGACCCCCAATGACCCGCACCGTCATCGAATCGGCCAGCAAGACCGTCGTCATCGGCTTTGACGAACCCTTTTGCGTGATTGGCGAACGCATCAATCCGACCGGGCGCAAGAAACTGGCGGCCGAATTGGAGGCGGGCGATTTCTCGACCGTCGAGAAGGATGCGCTTGAACAGGTCCTGTGCGGGGCGACGGTGCTGGACGTGAATTCGGGCGCGGTCTTTACCAACAAGATGGCCGACGATCCGCGCTATGCCGACAACAACTTCGTCGAACCGCCGCTGATGACGGCCCTGATCAAGCGGGTTCAGGCCGTGGTGGACGTGCCGCTTTGCATCGACAGCTCGGTGCCCGGCGCACTGGAGGCCGGATTGCAGGCCGCCAACGGCCGCCCCCTTCTGAACTCGGTCACGGGTGAGGAAGAGCGGCTGGAACTGGTGCTGCCCCTGGTCAGAAAATACAACGTCCCCGTCGTGGCGATCTCGAACGACGACACCGGGATCTCGCCCGATCCCGACGTGCGCTTTGCCGTGGCGAAAAAGATCGTCGAGCGTGCCGCCGATTTCGGCATTCCCGCCCATGACATCGTCGTGGATCCGCTGGTCATGCCGATCGGCGCCATGGCAACGGCTGGACAACAGGTCTTTACCCTGGTGCGCCGCCTGCGCCAGGAACTGGGTGTGAACACCACCTGCGGTGCGTCGAACATCAGCTTTGGCCTGCCCAATCGCCACGGCGTCAACGCCGCCTTCCTGCCGATGGCAATCGGCGCGGGCATGACATCGGCGATCATGAACCCGGTGCGCGCCCAGGAGATGGAGGCGATCCGCGCCGCGAACATGCTGATGAACCATGACGCGAACGGCGGCGAGTGGATTCGCCTTGCCCGCGTGCTGGAGGCGATGAAGGACGGCACCAGCTTTGCCGACGCCAGCCGCGGCGCCGCGCAGGCGACATCGGGCCGCCGGGGCGGGCGCCGCGCCCGCGCCTGACCTCGACCGGGTCGCGAACCCGCCCATCTTCGTGCAAAGTCAGTCGGCTGCATTGCGATCTTGACGCAGATCAACGCCGCGCCGATCATGGCCACCGATAGTTGGGATGAAACGCGACCCGGACAGGAGGTTATCATGTACAAGAACATCATCGTTGCCGTCGATCTCGCCCATGGCGATGCCGGCAAGGCCCTTTTGGGTCGTGCCGGCCAGTTGGTTGACGAGGGGGGCACGATTCGTCTGCTGCACGTCATCGAGGACGTTCCCAGCTATGTCGCCGCCGAATTGCCGCGCGATCTCAACGATCGGCGTCAGGCCGAAGCCAAGGTCGAACTGGGCCTGCTGACGCAGGGTGCCGGCGCCAATGTCTCAAGCGAGGTGCGTATGGGCGCGGCGTCAAGCCAGATCCTGCAATGCGCCGAGGATACGGGCGCCGACCTGATCATGATCGCGTCGCACCGTCCGGGGTTGAGCGATTATTTCATCGGCTCCACCGCCGCGCGCGTGGTGCGCCATGCGCAATGCTCGGTGCTGATCTCGCGCTGAGCAACCAGCGCAGGTTCGCGATGATCCGCGCAGGGCGGCGCGCCCCGAAGGGGTGCGGCCCGGCCCAACGGGAGGAATGTCCGGGCGACAGCCCGGCCGTGACGACGGGCGGGAGCCCTTCGCCAACCCCTCGCGACCACCGGCGTGACGCTCAGACCCGGTCCAGCACCGTGGCGGTATCGACCCCGCGCATGGCGCCCGCGATCTGACCGCGCGGCGCCCCCAGGCGGCTGGCGATATGGCTGCCCGCGATCGGGCTTTGTTCCATCAAGACCACCGCCGTCAGCAGATTGGCCAGGCTTTCGGCGAACCAGCGCGCCTCGGCCTCGGGCGGCAGGCCGGGCCAGCGTTCGCGATGCGCCTCCAGGGCCGCGTCGAATTGCCTGTCCTGACCGCGCGCGCCATCCAGCCGGGCATCCAGTTGCGCGCCCGACTCGGGCTCGCGCGTCAGGGTCCGCAGAATGTCGAGACAGATCACGTTGCCGGAGCCTTCCCAGATCGAATTGAGCGGGGCCTCGCGGTAAAGCATGGGCAGCGGCGTGTCCTCGACATAGCCCATGCCGCCCAGGCATTCCATCGCCTCGTAGATCATGCCGGGCGCGCGCTTGTTCGACAGGAACTTGGCCAGTGCCACGCTCAACCGCGCATAGGGCCGCCGGGCCGGGTCGTCAAAGACGCGCGCCACCTCCATGCCCAGGGTCAGCGCCGCCTCGGTCTCGATCGCAAGATCGGCCAGCACCGCGCGCATGAGGGGCTGGTCGATCAGCCGCTTCTGGAACGCGGTGCGCCCGCGTGCCCAATGCGCAGCCTCGGACAAGGCCGCGCGCATCAGGCCCGCCGGGGCCATCGCCGTGTCCAGCCGGGTATGGTGCACCATCTCGATGATGGTCTGAACGCCGCGCCCCTCGTCACCCAGCCGGTGCGCAAGCGTATTGGCGTATTCGAACTCGCTCGAGGCATTGGCCTTGTTGCCCAGCTTGTCCTTCAGCCGCAGGATGTTGAAGGCGTTGCGGCTGCCGTCGGGCAGCCAGCGCGGCACCAGAAAGCAGGTCAGCCCGCCCTCGGCCTGGGCAAGCGTCAGAAAGCCATCGCACATCGGCGCCGAACAGAACCACTTGTGCCCGGTCAACCGATAGACCCCCTCGCCCGAGGCCGGATCGGCCACCGCGCGGGTGGAATTCGCCCGCACGTCCGATCCGCCCTGTTTCTCGGTCATCGCCATCCCCATCGTGACCGCGACCTTTTCGCCCACCGCCCGGCGCGAGGGGTCGTAACCGCGCGCGATCAGCCGGGGCTTCCAGACGGCGGCAAGCGACGGGTCGGCCTCCAGCGCCGGGACCGCGGCATAGGTCATCGTCATCGGGCAGCAGACACCGGGCTCGATCTGGCTGAACATGTACATGAAGGCCGCGTGACGGGCATGGCTGCCGCCCTCTTCCCAGGCGATCGCCGCATAGCCGCTTTCCAGCCCCAGCGCCATCAGCCGGTGATAGCCGGGGTGGAAATGCACCTCGTCGATGCGACGGCCGTTGCGATCGAAGCTGCGCAGTTCCGGCAGCCGGGTCTGGGCGTCGCGCGCATCCTCGCGCGCCTGCGCCGAACCCAGCGCGGCGCCCAGACGCGCCAGCGTGTCGTCGGCGCCCATCAGGGCGCGAAGCGGCGCATCGCTGGACCAGAGATCCGGCGCGACAGGGGCGGGCTGGTTGAAGACTTCGTGCGTGTCCAGTTCGCCGCGCGGTGCTGCGGTGGTCATGGCGTCTCCTCCTCATGCTGCTGACTCAGCCTGTCGCCGGATGCCGTCGCTGGCAAGCCTGACCCGGCGTCGCGGCCTGCCGCGACCTTGCGTTCGGCGTGCGTGGCCGGCCCTGCGCAAGGGCGACGGCAGGGGATTCCCATTGCTGCCCGGCTGTGGCATGCTTGCGCTTGATCCATGGTTCCGGCCGCGGCCCGGCAGGTCCGGGCCGGGGTCCAATGCACGAGGCACGGCATGATTCAGCGCAAACGTCCCAGTTTCGGCCCGGTGATGTTCTATGCCCTGGCCGGAACCTTCGGCACCTACATGACCTTCGCCGCGGTACAGGGCGAACATGGTCTGTTCAATCGCATCCAGATCGATGCCGAGGCCGCGCAACTGCGCACCGAGCGCGACCGGCTGGCCCGCGAGCTGGCCGAAATCGAGAATCGCACCCGGCGGCTGTCGGACGCCTATCTGGATCTGGATCTTCTGGATCAGCAGGCAAGGCAGGTTCTGGGCTATGTCCGCCCCGACGAGATCGTGCTGCGCTAGACCCTGTCCGCTGCGCGGCGGTCCCGGCGCAGGGGGGCCTTGCAGCCCCCATCTTGGCTACGCCAATTCACCCCCCGCAGCGTATTTTCGGCAAGATGAAGGGGCGGCCGATGTATGGCCGGGCAGCCGATCACCGTGGCAAATGCCTTGAAGCGGGGAATTGTTCAATGCTAAACTATTGCCAGACGCGCCGCCCCTGACGGGCGGCCCGACCGGGGGAGACAGCGATGGCCGCCAGGAAAGCCGCCGAGAAGCCCAATGTTTCGGGCGAGGACTTGCAACGCTACTACCGCGAGATGCTGCTTGTGCGCCGGTTCGAGGAAAAGGCCGGCCAGCTTTACGGCATGGGCCTGATCGGCGGCTTCTGCCATCTCTATATCGGGCAGGAAGCCGTTGTGGTCGGGTTGGCCGCAGCCGCGCGCGACGACGACAAGCAGATCACCAGCTATCGCGATCACGGGCACATGCTGGTCGCGGGCATGGACCCCAAGGGCGTCATGGCGGAACTGACGGGCCGCAAGGACGGCTATTCCCGCGGCAAGGGCGGCAGCATGCACATGTTCAGCCACGAGAAGCATTTCTATGGCGGACACGGGATCGTCGGCGCGCAGGTGCCGCTGGGCGCGGGACTGGCATTCGCCGATCGTTACCTGGGCAACGACCGGGTGACCTTCACCTATTTCGGCGATGGCGCCGCCAACCAGGGCCAGGTCTACGAGACTTATAACATGGCCAGGCTGTGGAACCTGCCCGTCGTTTTCGTGATCGAGAACAACCAGTATGCGATGGGCACATCGACCAAGCGGTCAACCCGCTCGCCCAGCCTGTGGGAGCGTGGCGCAGCCTATGGCATCAAGGGCGAAATGGTCGACGGCATGGATGTGCTGGCCGTCAAGGCCGCCGGCGAAAAGGCGGTGGCGGCCTGTCGGGCGGGTGATGGCCCCTATATTCTGGAAATGATGACCTATCGCTACCGCGGACATTCGATGTCGGACCCGGCCAAGTACCGCAGCCGCGAGGAAGTGCAGAAGATGCGCGAGGAGCGTGACCCGATCGACCGGGTGCGCGAGTTGCTTGTCACCGGCAACCATGCCAGCGACGATGACCTGAAGGCGATCGACAAGGAGATCAAGGCCATCGTCAGCGAGGCGGCCGATTTCGCCCGTGAAAGCCCCGAGCCGGATGCCGCCGAGCTCTGGACCGATGTATACGCCTGAGAGAGGGGCACGCCATGGCAACCGAAATCCTGATGCCCGCCCTGTCGCCCACGATGGAAGAGGGCACGCTGGCCAAGTGGCTGGTCAAGGAGGGCGACAGCATCGAATCCGGCCAGATCATCGCCGAGATCGAGACCGACAAGGCGACGATGGAGTTCGAAGCCGTCGATGAAGGGGTCGTCGCAAAGCTTCTGGTGGCCGAGGGCACCGAAGGCGTGAAGGTCAACACCCCCATTGCGGTGCTGGCCGACGAGGGTGAAAGCCCCGAGGATGCGGCCTCCGCCGCCCGCGCGCCGGAGGCCGACAAGGCCGACGCGGGCGCCGAGGCGGCCCCGAAGCCGCAGGCCGAAGGGGCCACCGAGGCGCCCGCCCCCGCCCGTTCCGAATCCGCGTCGGACCAGGCGCCCGTTGCGGCCGTGGCCACCGACTGGCCCGATGACACGCCCACCCGCTCGCTGACCGTGCGCGAGGCCCTGCGCGAGGCCATGGCCGAAGAGATGCGCCGCGACGATACCGTCTGCCTGATGGGCGAGGAGGTCGGAGAATACGAAGGCGCCTACAAGATCAGCCAGGGTCTGCTGGACGAGTTCGGCGCCCGCCGGGTCGTGGACACCCCGATCACCGAGATGGGTTTTACCGGCATCGCGGTCGGCGCGGCCTGGGGCGGTCTGCGCCCGGTGGTCGAGTTCATGACGTTCAATTTCTCGATGCAGGCCATGGACCAGATCGTCAATTCGGCGGCCAAGACCCTTTACATGTCGGGCGGGCAAGTGCCCTGCCCGATCGTCTTTCGCGGCCCCAACGGTGCGGCGGCCCGTGTCGCGGCCCAGCACAGCCAGTGCTATGCGGCGTGGTACAGTCATGTTCCGGGCCTCAAGGTGGTCATGCCCTACACCGCCGCCGACGCCAAGGGGCTTCTGAAATCCGCCATCCGCGATCAGAACCCGGTGGTCTTTCTTGAGAACGAGATCCTCTACGGTCGATCCTTCGACGTGCCTGAAATCGACGACTACACCGTGCCCATCGGCAAGGCGCGTCTGGCACGCAAGGGCGACGACGTGACCATCGTGTCCTTCGGGATCGGGATGACCTATGCGATGGAGGCCGCCGACAGGCTGGCCGACGACGGGATCGAGGCCGAGGTGATCGACCTGCGCACCATACGTCCGATGGATACCGACGCGATCCTGGCATCGGTGCTCAAGACCAACCGGCTCGTCACGGTCGAAGAGGGCTTCCCGCAGAACTCGGTCGGCAACCACATCACCGCGGTGGTGATGGAACGGGCTTTCGACTATCTCGACGCGCCGGTCATCAACCTGTGCGGCAAGGACGTGCCGATGCCCTATGCGGCAAACCTGGAAAAGCTGGCGCTGGTGACGACCGACGAGGTTGTCGAGGCCGTGCGAAAAGTCACCTACCGCTGAGGAGGCGCGCGATGCCTGTGGAAATCCTGATGCCCGCCCTGTCGCCCACGATGGAAGAGGGCACACTGGCCAAGTGGCTGGTCAAGGAAGGCGACAGCGTCGAATCCGGCCAGATCATCGCCGAGATCGAAACCGACAAGGCGACGATGGAGTTCGAAGCCGTCGACGAGGGAACGGTGGGCAAGATCCTCATTGCCGAGGGCACCGAAGGCGTGAAGGTCAACACCCCCATCGCCGTGCTGCTGGAAGAGGGCGAACGCGCGGCCGACATCGCGACGCCGCGCAAGACGGCGCGACCGGAGGCCGACAAGGCCGACGCGGGCGCCGAGGCGGCCCCCAAGCCGCAGGCCGAAGGGGCCTCCGAGGCGCCCGCCCCCGCCGGGACCGCCGCACCGCCGGCGCCCAGGGTCGAGGGCGAACGCCTCTTTGCCTCGCCGCTGGCGCGCCGGATCGCGGCCGAAAAGGGGCTGGAGCTGGCAGCGATCTCGGGCTCGGGGCCACGAGGCCGGATCGTGAAGGCCGATGTCGAGGCCGCCGCGTCCCGTCCGGAAGCCGCCGCCAAGGGCGCGAAAGTCGCGCCTGCCGCTGCGCCGGCCGCGGCGGCGCCCTCGGGTGCCTCGGCCGAAACGGTTCTCAAGATGTTCGAGGGCCGCGAGATCGACGAGGTCAAGCTCGACGGTATGCGCCGGACCGTCGCCGCCCGCCTGAGCGAGGCCAAGCAGACGATCCCGCATTTCTACCTGCGCCGTTGCGTGCGCATCGACGCGCTTTTGGATTTCCGGGCGCAGCTCAATGCCCAGCTCGCCGCGCGCGAGGTCAAGCTGTCGGTCAATGATTTCATCATCAAGGCCTGCGCCCTGGCGCTGCAAGCGGTGCCTGATGCCAATGCGGTCTGGGCCGGCGACCGGATCTTGCGGCTCAAGCCGTCCGATGTGGCCGTCGCCGTGGCGGTCGATGGCGGGCTGTTCACCCCGGTGATCAAGGATGCCCATCTCAAGACCCTTTCGGCGCTGTCCGCCGAGATGAAGGACCTGGCCGGGCGGGCGCGCGCGCGCAAGCTTGCCCCCCAAGAATACCAGGGCGGCAGTTTCGCCATTTCGAACCTGGGCATGTACGGGATCGAGAATTTCGATGCCGTGATCAACCCGCCGCATGGTTCGATCCTGGCGGTCGGTGCCGGGCTCAGGCAACCGGTCGTCGATGAACAGGGGGCCCTGTCGGTGGCCACGGTCATGTCGATGACGCTGTCGGTCGATCATCGGGTGATCGACGGAGCCCTGGGGGCGCAGTTCCTGTCCGCGATCATCGACAACCTGGAGAACCCGCTGGCGATGCTGGCGTGAGCGGCATCCCCTGGGGCCGATCCAAGGCAGTTGCCAAGCAGGACGGGTTTGCCTAACACTCCGGGGCATTCCGCGCCGGAGACCTGGTGCTGGCCCCGACTGCGACAAACGGAGCGGCCGCGTGAAGATAGAACAGACCGCGCTTCCCGGCGTGCTGATGCTGACGCCCCGGCGCTTTGGCGATGCGCGCGGTTTCTTCAGCGAAAGCTGGAACCGGCGCACGCTCGCGGACGCGGGGCTGCATTTGCCCGACTTCGTGCAGGACAACCATTCGTTTTCGCAAAAGCCCGGCACGCTGCGCGGTCTGCATTACCAGGCACCGCCCCATGCGCAGGGCAAGCTGGTGCGGTGCGGTCGCGGGCGTCTGCTGGATGTGGCGGTGGATATTCGCAAGGGCTCGCCGACCTATGGCCGCTGGATCGCCGAAGAACTGACGTTCGAAAACGGTCGCCAACTCTGGATTCCGCCCGGCTTCCTGCATGGGTTCGTCACCCGCGCCCCCGAGACCGAGATTCTTTACAAATGCACCGCCTATTACGCGCCCGAAAGCGACGGGGCCGTGCGCTGGAACAGCCTGGGCATCGACTGGGGCGTGAGCGACCCGATCCTGTCGGCCAAGGATGCCGAGGCGCCCGCCTTCGACGACTTCGTCAGCCCCTTTGTCTGGGAGGGCGCATGAAGCTTCTGGTCACGGGGGGTGCGGGGTTCATCGGGTCGGCCGTTGTGCGGCAGGCGGTGGCCGATGGTCACGCGGTGATCAATGTGGATTGCCTGACCTATGCCGCCTGTCTCGAAAACCTCGCAAGCGTGGCGGATGACCCGCTCTATACCTTCGAAAAGGTCGACATCCGCGATGGGGCGGCGCTGGAAAGGGTCTTTGCGCAGCACCGACCCGACGCGGTCATGCACCTGGCCGCCGAAAGCCATGTCGATCGCTCGATCGACGGCCCCGGCGCGTTCATCGACACCAACATCACCGGCACCTATATCCTGCTCGAAGCCGCCTTGCGCCACTGGCAAGCGTCGGGCCGGCGCGAGGGCTTTCGCTTTCATCATATCTCGACCGACGAGGTGTTCGGCAGCCTCGGCCCCAAGGGACAGTTCACCGAGGAAACGCCCTATGACCCGCGCAGCCCCTATTCGGCATCCAAGGCCGCCAGCGATCACCTGGTGCGCGCCTGGCATCACACCTATGGCCTGCCGGTTGTCCTGACCAATTGTTCCAACAACTATGGCCCCTTCCATTTTCCGGAAAAGCTGATCCCGGTGGTGATCCTGAACGCGCTGGCGGGCAAGCCGATCCCGGTTTACGGGCAGGGGCGGAACGTGCGCGACTGGCTCTTTGTCGAAGACCACGCGCGGGCGCTCTTGCTGGTGGTGCAAGAGGGCGCGAACGGGCGAAGTTACAACATCGGCGGGGAAAGCGAGATCGCGAATATCGACCTGGTGCACCGCATCTGCGCCATTCTGGACCGCCGCCGCCCCGGCAACGCGCCCCATGATCGCCTGATCGAGTTCGTGGCCGATCGACCGGGCCACGATCTGCGCTATGCCATCGACCCGTCGCGCATCCGCGATGAGCTGGGCTGGCGGCCATCAGTCGCACTGGATGAAGGGCTAGAGCGCACGGTGGACTGGTATCTTGCCAACGAGGCCTGGTGGCGCCCGCTGCAAGCGCGCCAGGGGATCGGCGAACGGCTGGGGACGGGCCGGTGAGCTTGCTGGTGTTCGGCCAGAGCGGTCAGGTGGCAAGGGCGCTGGCGCGGCTTGCGCCCGAGGCGGTCTTCCTGCCCCGCAGCGCCGCCGACCTGTCGGACCCCGATGCCTGCGCCGCGGCGATCCATGCCAAGCGCCCCGGCGCGGTGATCAATGCCGCCGCCTGGACCGCCGTCGATACGGCCGAGGCCGACGAGGCCGCCGCCGCCGTCATCAATGCCGCCGCCCCTGCCGCGATGGCGCGTGCCTGCGCGGAACTGGCGATTCCGTTCCTGACCATCTCGACCGATTACGTTTTTGACGGCTCGGGCGACACGCCATGGACACCCGATGCCCCGACCGCGCCGATCAATGCCTACGGCCGTTCGAAACGCGCGGGTGAGCGGGCGGTGCAGGCCGCTGGCGGGCAGGCGGCGATCCTGCGCACAAGCTGGGTGTTCTCGTCCGAGGGGGCAAATTTCCTCAAGACCATGCTGCGCCTGTCCGAGACGCGAGACGCCCTCGATGTGGTTGACGACCAGATCGGCGGGCCGACCCCGGCCGAGTCGATTGCCCGCGCCGCGCTGACGATCACCGACGCCATGGCGCGGGGCCGTCCCGGCGGGATCTGGCATATCGCCGGGCGGCCCTATGTCAGTTGGGCCGGATTCGCCGAGTGGATCTTTGCCTGCGCCGGCCGCAAGGTTACGGTGAACCCGATCCCGACCGCAGCCTGGCCGACCCCCGCCCCCCGTCCGCTGAATTCGCGGCTGGACTGCACCACACTTGCGCGCGACTTCGCTTTGGGCCAGCCGGACTGGAAGGCCCAGGCCCGCGCAGATATTCGAAGGTTGCTTGCATGACACAGACACCGCGCAAGGGCATCATCCTCGCCGGGGGCACCGGCACACGGCTCTGGCCCGTAACGCTGGCGGTGTCGAAGCAGCTGTTGCCGATCTATGACAAGCCGATGATCTATTATCCGCTTTCGGTCCTGATGCTGGCCGGAATCCGCGAGATCGCAATCATCACCACCCTAGAAGATCAGGCCCAGTTCCAGCGGCTTTTGGGCGACGGCGACACCTGGGGCCTGCGCTTTACCTGGATCACGCAGCCCTCGCCCGACGGGCTGGCGCAGGCCTATCTGCTTGCCGCCGACTTCCTGGACGGCGCGCCCTCGGCCATGGTTCTGGGCGACAACATCTTTTTCGGCCACGGCCTGCCCGAGGTTCTGGCCGCCGCCGATGCTCGTGTCGAGGGCGGCACGGTCTTTGGCTATCACGTCACCGACCCCGAGCGTTACGGCGTCGTCGATTTCGCCGACGATGGCACGGTGCGCGCCATCGTCGAGAAACCGGCCATCGCGCCCTCGCCCTATGCGGTGACCGGGCTCTATTTCCTGGACGGGCGGGCCCCGGAACTGGCGGCGCAGGTAAAGCCATCGGCGCGCGGCGAGCTTGAGATCACCTCGCTGCTGGACTTGTATCTGGCCCATGGGGCGCTGCATGTCGAACGCATGGGTCGCGGTTTCGCCTGGCTGGACACGGGCACCCACGCCAGCCTGCTGGATGCCGGAAACTTCGTGCGCACCCTGACCGACCGGCAGGGCCTGCAAGTCGGATCGCCCGACGAAATCGCCTTTCGCAACGGCTGGATCGATGCGGACGCGCTTGACGCGCGGGCAGCCCTGTTTGCCAAGACGGCCTATGGCCAATACCTGCACCAGATCGCTGCGCAGTCTCGCGCAGGGGGTTTCGGGTTCCCTGGCTGATCGCCCGGCCATTGCCGATGCTGACAGGCGCGCAAGGCACCGACCGTGAAACAACGGTGGAAAAAGATGTGATTCAAGTGTACCTTTAATATTAATGCACAAATATTCCAGACTCGATGCAGTCAATGCTTTCGGTCGGGTCTGGACCATGCGATTTTCAGAGACTGGATGCTTCATTGACAGATCAGATTTTTCGAACGGGCCGGAAAACCCAGGGCACATCCTGTAACGTCCGTCCCTTGGCGGAGGTGCGCACATGAATCCCGATGCCTTTCGACTGGAACTGGACCATGAACGCCGTGTCGGCGTCTCGCCCCGGCTGTCGGTCTTTCGACGCAATGCAACGGCGTGGGAGCTGTTGTTGCTGCTCGCCAGCGAGTCCGACTCGGCCTCGGACGGGCTTTATGACCTTGTCGGGCGCGTCCACACCGATCATCTGAGCGATCCGGCGCTTCTGAAATTCATCCGCGACCGTCGCAAGGACGGGATGCTGCATTTCGAGCCGCATGAGAAACGCAGCAAATGGCGCATCCGGCTGGATGAGGATGTCCTGGACGAGCTTAAAATGACGCTCGCCGTGCGCAACCGCCTGATCTGCAAAGACACACGCAAGGCCACACGCGCGTAATCAGGCTTTCGATCACCTGGCTGGCCACGGCCTGATCGCGCCTGTTCCGACAACGGCAGCGGCGCGGCGATGGCTGATACCTATTCTGCGGCTTGCGCCAGGCTCGGCCCGTCGCGGTCTTTGCGAACCGGACGCTCGCGTGCCCGGCGCAGCCGGTCGCGGTCGCCCCAGATCGACAGGCAGACATAATCGCGCCCATCCTCGCTGAGATGCGCGGGGCAGATTTCAACGACGCGCACGCGCAAATCCGTTCCCTGCGAGAGGGCCGGCGCGACCAGCTCGGCGGCTTCCGGGCGCAGGTGCCCAAGCGGCACCCGGCGCGCCCGGCGCCCCACAAGTGGCAACCACATGCCATGACGCCAGATCGAGGCCCGCACCGTGCCTTCGGCTTCGGCCTCCAGTTCGACGGCATCGCCCAGTTCCAGCCCCAGGGACGGGGGCGTTTCCGCCGCTGGCAGCAGTGGCGTCTTGTGAAGGATGACTTGCATGGCCTGTCTTTCTTCTGCCGATTCCGGGCGGTCCCCAGTATCGGGGCCGCGCTTGTCTTTGGTTGCGCCATGCTATCGCCTTCGCCGCGATTCGTAAAAGGCTGGCGACGTGATGGGCGGAAATCCTCTCATGTTCGCCACCCCTGACGGCGATTGACACGGGCCACATCACACCGCTAGGAATTGTTCGTATTGTGAACATATATCCGCTTTGCGAACAAATTGTCAGGAGCCCGCCCGTGACACCCCCGCACCGTCTTGCCGTCGCGCGGCTGTGGTATGAAGCAAACAGCTTCAACCCGATTCCACGGACCCTGCGCGATTTCGCGGCCCGCGAATGGGTTACGGGACCGCAGGCGCGCGCGCTCTATGCCGGAACGGCCACGGAAATGGGCGCCGTGGTCGCGTTCGAGCGCGGCACGCCGGGTTGGCAGGTGGATTACCTGCGCTGCACATCGGCGCCGCCCGGCGGCCCGGTGGAGCAGGCCGATCTGGATCGCATCCATGATGAAATCGTCGCCGGCATCGCGGCCGGCCGGTTCGATGCGGTCTACCTGTCGCTGCATGGGGCGGTGATCGGCACGCGCGATCTGCACCCCGACCTGACCCTTTTGCGCCGCATCCGCGCCGCGGTCGGCCCCGATGTGCCTGTGGCGGCCAGTTTCGACATGCACGCCTGTCTTGCGCCCGCGCTTGCGCCGCTTCTGGACGTGGCGACGATCTATCGCACCTATCCGCATGTCGATATGGCGCAGACCGCCGCGCGCGCGCTCGATCTGCTGCGACGCCGGGCCGAAGGGGCGATCGGGACCGCCGTGACCCTGCGCCCGGTTCCGATGCTGCCGCCCAGCCATGACATGCGATCCGACAGCGGGCCGATGGCCGAACTTCTGACGCTTGCCCGACAGGCTGAAACCGCCCCCGGCATTCATCATGTCGACATCGCAGGGGGCTTTTCCTTTGCCGATACGCCGGCGGCGCATGCCTCGATCGCCATCTGCCATGAGCCCGGCACAGACACGTCCGACGTGGCCGGGCACCTGGCGCAAGAGGCGTTGAAGCGCCACGCCGCGTTTCAGCCCGCCCTGCCCGGCCCTGACGCCGGGCTGGATCAGGCCCTCGCCGCCTTGGCCGGCGGCGCGCACCAACCCGTCGCCGTGATCGACGCCGCCGACAACCCGCTGTCAGGCGGTATCGGGGATACGACCGGGCTGTTTCGCGCGGTGCGTGCACGCGCGCCGGATGTTCCGGTCGTGTTCGCGTTTTTCCATGACCCCGACCTGGTCGCGCACGCGCACGCCCTGGGCGAAGGCGCCGCGATCAGTGCCCGGCTGGGCGGGCGGATCGCCCCGCAATTCGGCGCCCCGGTCGCGTTCGACGGCGTCGTGGCCCGGTTGACAGACGGGCATTTTCGCAACACCGGGCCGATGGAACGCGGCATGCCCGTGGCACTGGGGCGCACCGCCGTGCTGCAATCGGGCGCGCTGAAGGTGGTGATCTCGGAAACCTGCCAAAGCGCCAACGATCCCGGTTGGTGCGATCTCCATGGCATCGACCTGTCGCAAACCGCGCTCTTCTGCGTCAAGGCCAAGAACCATTTTCGCGCGGCCTTCGCCCCCCATTGCGGCGCGATCGTTACCGTGGATGCACCCGGCCCCGCCCCGGCGGATCAGACGATCCTGCCGTTTCGCCATGTTCCGCACCATTTCCTGGTGCCCCAACAGGTGTCACCATGAGCCCCGCATCCAACACCACCGAATACGATGCCGTAATCATCGGCGGCGGACACAATGCGCTGGTCTGCGCGGGATACCTGGCGCGCGCGGGGCTCAAGGTCGCGGTGGCCGAGCGCCGCGCCATCGTCGGCGGCGCCTGCGTGACCGAGGAATTCTTTCCCGGCTTTCGCAATTCGTCCTGCGCCTATCTGGTCGGGCTGCTGGCACCCGAGGTCATCCGCGACCTTGAGCTTCATCGCCACGGGCTCGAAATCCTGGAACGTCAGGGCGGCACCTTCAGCCCGGCGCCCGACGGTTCGCATATCGAGCTTCTGGCCGACAAGGCGGCCGTCAAGGCGCAGCTGTCACCCGCCGATGCCGCGGCTTATGACGAGCTTGCGGCGCAGCTGGACCGTGCCGCGACGGTGATGCGCGCCATCGCGCGCGAGCCTGCGCCCGACATCTCGGGCGGCTGGGGTTCGATGTGGCGGGCGGCGCGTTCGGGCTGGCACCTGCGCCACCTGCCGGCCGGCGACCGCGCGGATTTCGCCGCCCTGATGCTGAAAAGCCTCGGCGACTTTCTGGATGAGCGCTTCGACAACGCGGCGTTCAAGGGCGTTTATGGCTTCAAGGGGCTGGTCGGCAACATGGCCAACCCCTATGTCACCGGATCGGCCTATGTGCTGTTGCACCACGTCTTTGGCGAGGTGAACGGCAAGCGCGGCAAGTGGGGACAACCGCGCGGCGGAATGGGCGCGATCACGCAGGCCCTGCAAAAATCGCTTGAATCGCGGGGCGGGCGGGTGCTGACCGGCGCGGGCGTGCGCGAAGTCATCGTCGAAAACGGGGTCGAAAACGGGCGCGCGCGCGGCATCGTGCTGGAAAACGGGCACACCCTGCGCGCCCGAATGGTCGTATCCGGGATCAACCCCAGGCTGCTGTTTCTGAACCTTGTCGATACCGCCCTGCTGGAGCCGCGCTTTCGGCGCCGGATCGAGGCCTGGCGCTGCCGATCGGGCACGTTTCGCATGAATGTCGCGCTGTCGGAACTGCCCGATTTCGCGGCCCGTCCCGGCACGGCGATGCAGCGCCACCACCAGGGCACGATCACCATCGCGCCCTCGCTTGCCTATCTGGAACGCGCCCATGATGACGCGCGCCACAAGGGCTGGTCGGACGCCCCCGTCATATCGATGTGCATACCGACCACGATCGACCCCGACCTTGCGCCCGAGGGATGCCATATCGCCGGGCTGTTCTGCCAGCATTTCAACCCCGTGCTGCCCGATGGCGGCAACTGGCACGACCACCGCGACACCGTGGCGCGGCACATCATCGAAACGATCGGGCAATACGCGCCCAATTTCCCCGGCGCGGTGCTGGGCTACAAGGCGCTGAGCCCGCTGGATCTGGAACAGGAATACGGGCTGGTCGGCGGTGACATCTTTCATGGCGAGATGCATCTGGACCAGCTTTTCAGCCTGCGCCCGGCGGCCGAGGCGGCGGATTACACGACCCCGATCCGGGGTCTGTTTCAATGCGCCTCGGGCACGCATCCGGGTGGCGGCGTCACCGGCCTGCCGGGCTGGAACGCGGCGCGCGCCATTCTTGGGCAGAACCGTCGTCTGGCATAGCCACCGTGCCGGCGATAGGATAGGGGCCATGACTGCGGCAAGGAATGGAACATCCATGAACGATGGCAGCGAGACGGGCGATTCGGGCGGGGATTTCGTGCGCTCGCTGGCGCGCGGGCTGGCCGTTCTCAAGGCTTTCGACCAGGACAGCCCGGCGATGACGCTCAGCGACGTGGCCCGCAAGACCGGACTTTCACGCGCCTCGGCCGGACGATTCCTGAAAACGCTGGTGGCACTGGATTACGCCAGTTTCGACGGGCGCGACTACCGGCTACGTCCGCGCGTGCTGGAACTGGGGATGGCCTATTTCAGCTCGCATTCCTTTGTCGACATTGCCAACCCCATCCTGAAAGCGGCCGCCGACAAGGCGCAGGAACCCTGCTCGATGGCGGTGCTGGACGGCGCCGACATCGTCTATGTCGTGCGCCACACGGCCAACCGCATGATGTCGATCAGCATCACCATCGGCAAACGCTACCCGGCGCATTACACGTCGCTGGGCTGGGTGCTGCTGGGCGGGCTGGACGATGCCGAGCGCGATCGCATCCTGGCCGAGGCCGAATTGCGGCAGGTCACGCCGCACACCATCACCGACCGCGACCGCCTGCGCGCGGTCATCGAACAGGGCCGTGCCGATGGCTATTGCGCGGCCGAGAGCCAGCTGGAAACCGGCATCCTGTCGATCGCCGTTCCGGTGCGTGACCGCATCGGCACGATCATCGCGGCGATCAACATGGGCGTGCCGGCCTCGCGCCATGACCGCGCCAGCCTGCGGCGCGCCCTGCTGCCGATCCTCAGGGACGCCGCCGCCGAAATCGAATTCGCACTGTCCAAGCGCCTCTGACCCCCCTGCCCTGATGCGAGCCGGTCCGGGTTGACAGCCGTGCGGCACGCTTGCTAGGCTCGTTCACAAGGCGAACGCTTGCCCGCCAGGCGAACAAATGCGACCAAACCAGACAGGAAGGATACCCGATGAGCGCGCAAACACCGGTGTCGGTGCAGGATCTGCACAAGAGCTTCGGTGCGCTGGAAGTGCTCAAGGGAATATCGATGACCGCCGACAAGGGCGATGTCGTTTCGATCATCGGCGCCAGCGGGTCGGGCAAAAGCACCTTTTTGCGGTGCATCAACCTGCTGGAGACCTATGACAGCGGCGAGATCCGCATCTATGGCGAGCGGTTGAACGTGCGCCCCGGCGGCAAGGTGGACAACCGCCAGGCCGACCGCATCCGGCGCCGGGTCGGGATGGTGTTTCAAAACTTCAACCTGTGGTCGCACCGCACGGTCTTGCAAAACCTCACCGAGGCGCCAATCCACGTGCTTGGCCTGCCCCGCAAGGAGGCCGAGGAGCGCGCCGAGGCCCTTCTGGAAAAGGTGGGCATCCGCGACAAGCGCCACAGCTACCCGTCGCACCTGTCCGGGGGCCAGCAGCAGCGCGCCGCCATCGCCCGTGCCCTGGCGATGGAACCCGATGTGCTGTTGTTCGACGAGCCCACATCGGCGCTTGACCCCGAACTGGTGGGCGAGGTTCTGCGCGTCATGCGCGCATTGGCCGAGGAAGATCGCACCATGATCATCGTCACCCACGAGATGCGCTTTGCGCGCGAAGTCTCTTCAAAGGCGCTGTATTTCCATCAGGGCCGGATCGAAGAGGAAGGCCCGCCATCGCAGGTCTTCGACGCACCGTTGTCAGACCGCTGCCGGCAATTCGTCAGCCAGTCTTTCGACACCTGAAACAAGAACAGTATCTACCAGGGAGCCTGACCACATGACGACCAAGACCTTTTCCATCGCCCTTGCCGCACTGGGCCTGAGCACGCTTGCCGCGCAGGCCGATCCGCTGCGCATCGCCACCGAGGGTGCCTATCCGCCGTTCAATTTCGTCGATGCCTCGGGCGAGTTGCAGGGCTTCGATGTCGATATCGCCAACGCACTTTGCGACGTGATGGAGATCGAATGCGAGATCACGGCGCAAGCCTGGGACGGCATCATTCCCGGTCTCAATGCCGGGCGCTATGACGCGATCGTCGCGTCGATGTCGATCACGCCGGAACGCGAGGAGGCGGTGAATTTCACCCAGCCCTATTACCAGGCCGGCGCCGTTCTGGTCGCGCCCGAAGGGTCCGACATCATGCCCGAGCCCGACAGCATGGCCGGCCAGCTGATCGGCGTGCAGCGCGCCTCGACCTATGCCAACCTGATCGAGGAACGCTTTCCCGAAGCCGATGTCCGGCTCTACGACACCGTTGAAAACCACAACCTCGACCTGATTTCCGGCCGCCTCGACGGGGTGATCGCGCAGCGTATCTTCATGTCGAACTGGCTGGACAGCGACGATGGCGAAGGGTTCGAGATGAAGGGCGACGCCATGCTCGACCCCGACATCCTGGGCCTGGGCGCGGGCGTTGCCGTGCGCAAGGACGACACGGAACTGCTGGACCGGTTGAACGACGCACTGGATACGATCATGGATAACGGCACCTATGCCGAGATCAACGATCGTTATTTCGACGTCAGCCTGATGCCGCAACGCTGATCGCGCGCCCCGGCGCCGGCGCGCCGGGGCATTCGCCTGAACCGGGATTGCCGCGATGTTTGACTTGCAGGGCTTTGGCCCAACGCTGCTTGTGGGCGCCTGGATGACGATCCAGGTGGCGCTGACCGCCGCATTCTTCGGCGTATTGCTGGGGCTGGGCGTCGCGCTGATGAAGCTGTCCACCAGCCGCATCGCACGCCTGTTGGGCGACATCTATACCACCGTGCTGCGCGGCGTGCCGATTCTGGTGGTGATCTTGCTGTTCTATTTCGGCGCAATTTCAGCGGTCAACGCCCTTGCCGATAGCCTGGGGCATGGCGATTTCATCGACATCAACGCCTTTGTCGCCGGAACGGCGGCCCTGGCACTGGCCTTCGGGGCCTATGCCACCGAGGTCTTTCGCGGCGCCTTTCAGGCCATCCCCAAGGGCCAGATCGAGGCCGCGCGCGCGCTCGGCATGTCGCGCTTCACCGCCTTTCGCCGTGTCTCGCTGCCGCAGGTCTGGCGGTTGGCGCTGCCGGGGCTGGGCAACATCTTTCTGGTGATCCTCAAGGAAACCGCGCTGGTCTCGGTGATCGGCCTTGAAGAACTGATGCGAAAGACCGAATTCGCCGTCGGCTTCACCCGCCAGCCCTTCACCTTCTTCCTGTTCGCGGCCTGCCTGTATCTGGCCATGACCATCGTGACCATGATCGCGCTGCAATGGCTGGAACGGCGCGCCAATCGCGGTATCGCGGGGGGGGCGGGCGCATGAACTACCAGGTCATGATCGACAGCCTGCCTGACCTTCTGGGCGGCGCATTGCTGACATTGGAACTGGTCGCGCTGGCGGCCGTGGTCGGCTTTGCCGTGGCGCTGCCGGTAGCGCTTGCGCGCCTGACGCGCCGCCCGTTGCTGTGGATGCCGGCCTATGGCTTTGTCTTCTTTTTTCGCGGAACGCCGCTGCTGGTTCAGATCTTCCTGATCTATTACGGTTTTTCACAATTCCCCGAGATCCGCGCCTCGGCGCTCTGGCCGATCCTGCGCGAGCCCTACTGGTGCGCGCTGATCGCCTTTTCGCTCAACACCTCGGCCTATACCGCCGAGATCATGCGCGGCGCGATCCAGGCGGTTCCGCGCGGCCAGATCGAGGCGGCGATGGCCACCGGCATGTCGCGCCTGACACGGCTGCGCCGGGTGGTGCTGCCGCAGGCCATGCGCATCGGGCTGCCGGCCTATTCGAACGAGGTGATCTTGCTGGTCAAGGCCAGTTCCCTGGCCTCGACCGTCACGCTGATGGATTTGACGGGCACGGCCCGCACCATTGCCTCGACCAACTACATGCCGGTCGAGCTGCTGACCACCGCAGCGCTGATCTATCTGGCGATCAACTTCACCCTGACCCGCGTCTTCAAGGGGATCGAATACCTGGTCTCGGGCGAGAACCGCGCGGCGGTGAACGACCCGCTCATGCAGGCGGGGCTGAACGACCCCGACGCCTTGCACAAGATCGCCGAGAAATGACCGCGCCCCGGCCCGTCACGACCGACTCGCACGGCGCGGCGCCGCGTGTGCTGATCGCCGCGATTCTGCATGAAACCAACACCTTCAACCACGTGCCGACACGGCTGGACGATTTCGAAGGGCGCTATCTGTGCCTCGATGCCCCGGCGATCCGCGAGCGCCTTGGCGGCACCGCAACCGAGATCGGCGGTTTTCTGCAGGCGGCATCCGAACGGGGCTGGCACACCGAACTGGCACTCGCCGCGGCCGCGGGCCCGTCAGGGCCGCTGGACGCCGGGGATTGGGACACCCTCAAGTCCCGGTTGCTGACCGCCGCCGCCCGGCAACCCGTGGATGGCGTCCTGCTGGCCTTGCATGGCGCCATGGTCACGCAAGACGACCGCGACCCCGAAGGCACCTTGCTGCACGCCCTGCGCCAGACCCTGCCGCCGGGAACGCCGGTCGTGGTCACGCTGGACATGCATGCCAATGTCAGCCCGCGCATGGTGGCCCATGCGGATGCCTTTTTCGCCTATGAGACCTATCCGCATATCGACCACGCCGAACGCGCGCAGGACGCCGCAGCGGCGCTGGCGCGCCTGCTGGCCCTGCCGCCGGGACGCCGGGCGACGCGGCGCGCGCTGCTGCGGCCGCCGATGCTGGATGCGGCCGATCATGGCCGCACCGACCCGCCCGGCCCGATGAACCAGTTGGTTGCACAGTCGCGCGCCCTGCGTGACGACCCCGCCGTCCTTGCCAGCGCGCTGACAATCGGCTTTCCCTGGGCCGATGTCCCCGAGGCCGGCCCAGCGGTGGTGGTCACGGTCCTTGACGACGGCGGGTCTGACCCCGCGCAACTTGGCCTGCCGCTTGCAAGGGCGATGTGGCAGACGCGCGACCAGACCCAGCTTGATTTCACCACGCCCGAGGCCGCGATGACGCTGGCCCGCCAGGGCCGGCCCGGCGATGCCCCGCTGGTTCTGGCCGATTTTGCCGACAATCCGGCCGGCGGCGCCTATGGCGACAGCACCAACCTGCTGCGCGCCATGATCGCGGCCGATCTGGACAATGCCGCCTTTGCCACCCTCGCCGATCCGATGGCCGTGCAGGCCGCCATCCGTGCCGGTGAAGGCGCCATGCTGGGCTGCGCGCTGGGCGGCCGCCAGACACCTGCGCTGACGCCGCCACTGCCGGTCTCGGCGCGGATCGAGCGGTTGCATGATGGCCGCTTTCGCTGCCGGGGGCCGGTGTTGCGCGGCGTGCAGGTCGATATGGGACCAACCGCGCTTTTGCGGATCGGCGGCATTCGGGTCATCGTCTCCACCCGCGCGCTTGCCGTCACGGATGTGAACCTGTTTCACGCCCTCGGGCTGGACCCCGCGCGCCTGACCACCATCGCACTGAAAAGCCGCAACCATCACCGCGCCGCCTTCGGCCCGCTGGCCCGCCAGATCGTGCTTGTCGATGCCGGCGGCATCGCCACGATGCAACTGGCGACAATCGCCTATGCCAACCTGCCGCGGCCGATCTGGCCGCTGGACCCCGACGTCAATGACCAGGATATCCGCATTCAGGAGTTCACCACCCATGACCAGCCTGCCCAGCAATGACCGCAACGCCGTCACCGCGCGCTTGCAGGAAACCGACCTGCGCCACCACATGCACCCCTTTGCCGATCACCAGGAACTGGTCGGCGACGGTGGCGCGCGGGTGATCGTGCGCGCGCAGGGCAGCGCGCTTTGGGACAGCGAGGGCCGGCGCCTTCTGGACGGGATGGGGGGGCTCTGGTGCGTCAACCTGGGCTATGGGCGGCAGGAACTGGTCGATGCCGCGGCCCGCCAGATGCAGGAGTTGCCCTATTACAATACCTTCTTCAAGACCACGACGCCCGTTGCCGCCGAACTGGCCGCCGACCTGGCCGAACTGGCACCGCCGGGCCTGTCACGGGTGTTTTTCGCCAATTCCGGGTCCGAGGCCAACGACACCAATATCCGGCTGGTGCGCAGCTACTGGTCGCGGATGGGCAAGCCGCAAAAACGCGCGATCATCAGCCGCACCTATGCCTATCACGGCTCGACCATCGCGGCGGCAAGCCTGACCGGGCTGGTATCGATGCACGACATCCCCGGCGTGCCCATGGCCGATATCGACCACGCGCCGGCGCCGTTCTGGTGGGCTGATGGCGGCACGCAAACGCCCGAGGAACACGGCCAGGCCTGTGCCGCGGCGCTTGAGGCGATGATCCTCGACATCGGCCCCGACAACGTCGGCGCCTTCATCGGCGAGCCGGTGATGGGTGCGGGCGGCGTGCTGGTGCCGCCAGCGGGGTATTGGGACGCGGTGCAACGCATCTGCCGCAAGCATGACATCCTGCTGATCGCCGATGAGGTGATCTGCGGCTTCGGGCGCACCGGCAACTGGTTCGGCAGTCAGACCTATGACATCGCCCCCGATATCATGACCGTGGCCAAGGGCCTGTCGTCGGGGTATCTGCCGATCTCGGCCTCGATCATCGGCGACCGGGTGGCGGGGGTGCTGATGGATCAGCCGGGCCGGTTCCCGCATGGCTATACCTATTCCGGCCATCCTGCCGCCGCCGCCGTCGCGCGCGAGACCATCCGGCTGATGAAGGCCGAAAACCTGGTCGAGCGGGTTCGCGACGATATCGGCCCCTATTTCCAGCAGCGGCTTGCCAGCCTGCTGGATCATCCGCGCGTGGGCGAGGTGCGCGGGGTCGGCCTGATGGCCGCGGTGGAACTGATACGCGACAAGGCCGGGCGCACGCCGGTCGCGCCCGTGGGCAGCCTGGCCACCCCGGTGCGCAACCTGTGTTTCGAGCGCGGACTGGTCACACGCGCGGTGCGCGATTGCCTGCTGTTCTCGCCGCCGCTGGTGATCACCCATGCCGAGGTCGATGAACTGGTGACGATCCTGCGCGGCTGTATCGACGCGGTGGAATAGGCCACACACTCAGGTCGTCGTGGCGATCACATCCGGCACGATCCCCGAACGCGCGATATAGGGCGCGGGGTCAAGCCCCTTGAACAGCCCATGCGCGGCGATCAGGACGGTGCCCAGCCCCGCCGCGCGCCCGCCCAGCACATCTGTGTGCAGCGTATCGCCGACCATGGCGACACGTTCGCGCGGCAGATCGCCCAGCCGCGCCAGCGCGGCATCGAAGGCCCCGCCAAAGGGCTTGCCGTGAAACTCGGGCGCCATCGGCGTGCCGAAGCCGGGCAGATCATGCGCGAAATGCCCCGGCTCCAGCGTCAGCCCGTCCTCGCGCGGGGCGACGATGTCGGGGTTGGCCACCACAACGGGGCGCGGGCGCGCCGACAGCGCGGCCTTAAGCGCGGCCTGCCGCTGCGGCGTCCACCCTTCCGATCCCAGGAACAGGAAACCCTCGGCGCGCGCCAGCAGCGCGGGGTCGGTATCCAGCGCCGTGATACGGGTGGGCAAGTCGTCAAACGTCGCGCCCGCGGCCGTGATCGCGGCCCACAGCCGATTGCCCTGCCCGGCCAGCGCCGCCGCGGCCAGATCGCGGCTTGCCACCACCTCGTCGGGCGTGAAGTCGAACCCCAGCCGCGCATATTTCGCCAAGGCACTGGCGCGCGGATAGCTGGCGCCGTTGGTCAGCACCACGACCCGCTTGCCCGCCGCCCGCATCTGGGCGATGCGTTCCACCGCACCCGGTATCGCGGTTTCCCCGACATTGAGCACGCCGAACGCATCCAGCACGAACCCGTCGTAGCGATCGAACACCGCCGACAAATCCTCGACCTTGCGCGGCGTGCCCGAAAAGGCCGCCTGTGGCAGGCGTGATCGCAACGCCTCGTATCGGTCGAACGCCCAGTCAAGATCGACGCGCGCGAAAGCGGAATGATCGGTCAAATCGGGACCTCCGGTCTGTCATTGACGTTTCTTGCGGGTCCATCGCGGGTTTTGCAAGGGCTTGCGCATCCCGCCAAGGCTTTGCGCATCATGAACATTTTTCGCCGCGATCTTGATCTTTCGGGCAGGCTCGCGCATCACCACGCCCGCAGCCGGGTCAGGAATCGCTTGGCCCGCACGGACTTTCATGCGATCCATTTTACCGGAAGATAAAAATTCGCCTGTCGATCCAACCGTCAGCAACAGGGACATCAGCCATGACCAATGCCCGCTTTTCACTGACCCGTCGCCGTCTTCTGGCCTCGGCCGCCGCAGGTGCGGCGCTGACCGGCCTGTCAACCGCCCCGCAGCGCCTGCTGGCGCAGGAACCGGTGCGCGTGGCCGGTGTCTACACCGTTCCCGTCGAGCAGCAATGGGTCAGCCGCATCCACCTGGCCGCCGAAACCGCCGAGGAACGCGGTGACATCACCTATACCTTTACCGAGAATGTCTCGAACACCGATTATGCGCGCGTCATGCGCGAATACGCCGAATCCGGCGTGCAACTGATCGTCGGCGAGGTGTTCGGCGTCGAACAGGAGGCGCGCGAGGTCGCCGCGGAATACCCCGATGTCGCCTTCCTCATGGGATCGAGCTTCATGCATGATCCCGACCTGCCCAATTTCGCGGTGTTCGACAACTACATTCAGGATGCCGCGTATCTCAGCGGTCTGATCGCCGGGGCGATGACGGAAAGCGACAATATCGGCATGGTCGGCGGCTTCCCCATCCCCGAGGTCAATCGCCTGATGCACGCCTTCATGGACGGCGCGCGCGAGGTGAACCCGGAGATCCGTTTCCAGGTGGCATTCATCGGTTCGTGGTTCGATCCGCCGCGCGCCAAGGAAACCGCCTTCGGCATGATCGAGGCCGGGGCCGACGTGATGTATGCCGAACGCTTCGGCGTGTCGGATGCCGCGCAGGAACGCGAGGTTCTGGCCATCGGCAACGTGATCGACACCCAGGACGATTACCCCGACACGGTCGTCGCCTCGGCGATCTGGCATTTCGAGCCCACGCTGGATGCCGCGGTCGCCGCCGTGCGCGACGGCGTGTTCGTGGCCGAAAACTATGGCGTCTATTCCTACATGATCAACGATGGCTGTTCGCTCGCGCCCCTGGGCACGTTCGAGGGCCGCGTGCCCGAGGATGTCATGGAGCTGGTCGCCCAGCGCGAGGAACAGATCCGCGCCGGCGAATTCGAGGTCGAGATCAACGACGAAGAACCGCGGTCGTCGTAAATGTCGGACGAACAGAGGGCGCAGGACGTTGTCCTGCGCCTGGACGGCATCACCAAACGCTTCGGCGCGCTGACCGCGAATGACGCGGTCAGCCTGACGCTGCATCGGGGCGAGGTCGTCGCGCTGCTGGGCGAGAATGGCGCGGGCAAGACCACGCTGATGAACATCCTGTTCGGCCATTACACCGCCGACGAGGGATCGGTCGAACTGTTCGGCCAGCCGCTGCCGCCCGGCAACCCGCGCGCGGCACTGGCGGCGGGGGTGGGCATGGTCCACCAGCATTTCACCCTGGCCGACAACCTGTCAGTGATGGAAAACATCCTGCTGGGCACCCGCCCGCTGTGGAAGATCGGCTTTGACCGGGCCGCGGCCCGTGCCCGGATCGTGCAACTTGCGCGCGATTTCGGGCTGGCTGTCGTGCCCGAACATCGGGTCGGGAACCTGAGCGTGGGCGAGCGTCAGCGCGTCGAGATCCTCAAGGCGCTTTATCGCGATGCGCGCATCCTGATCCTGGACGAACCCACCGCCGTCCTGACCCCGCAAGAGACCGACGCCCTGTTCGCCACCCTGCGCAAGATGGTGGCACAGGGCTTGTCGGTGGTATTCATCAGCCACAAGCTGCACGAGGTGATGGCGATTTCCAGCCGGGTCGCGGTCTTGCGTCACGGCAAGCTGGTGGGAGAGGTCGCCACCAGCCAGACCGATCGCCGCCAACTGGCCGACCTGATGGTCGGTGCCGAGGTATCGCCACCCGAATTGCGCCCGGCCAGCCCCGGTCCGGCGCTGCTGACGCTGAAGGCGGTTTCGACCGCCGATCACGGCAATGCGCCGGGCCTCAAGGCGCTGGATCTGGCGCTGCATGCGGGCCAGATCACGGGGCTTGCCGGGGTGTCGGGCAACGGCCAGAGCGCGCTGGCAGACCTGATCGGCGGCCTGGAACGTCCGCTTTCGGGCGCGCTTGTGCTGCATGGCGAAACGGCGCGCCAATGGTCGCCCCGCGCGGCCATGGCGGCGGGTATCGCGCGCATTCCCGAAGACCGGCACAAGACCGGGACGATCGCCGATTTCAACCTGACCGAGAACGCGATCCTGGAACGCTATGCCCAGGCCCCCTTTGCGCATCGCGGCTGGATGGACTGGCGCGCCGCACGCGATTTCGCCGCGCGCGTGATCGAACGATACGATGTGCGCTGCCCCGGCCCGGAAACGCGCATCCGGCTGCTGTCAGGCGGCAACATGCAAAAGCTGATCCTGGGCCGCGCGATGGAAGACGCGCCCCGGATCATTCTGGCCAACCAGCCGGTGCGGGGCCTGGATATCGGCGCGATCAGCTTCGTGCATGGTGAATTGCTGGCCGCGCGCGATCGTGGCGCGGCCATCTTGCTGATTTCCGAGGATCTCGACGAGATCATGGCGCTTTCGGACGTGATCCATGTCATCTACGAGGGCCGCCTGTCGCCCGCCTTTGCGCGCGGCACGGCGAGCGCGTCGGATCTGGGCGGCTGGATGGCAGGCCATGGCTTTGGCGGAGGCGCGCATGCGGCTTGAAACCGTCGCCAACCCGTCGCTGGCACGCACCCTTGGCTTTCCGCTGATCGCGCTGGCGGCGACCGTGGTTCTGGGGTCGCTCTTGGCCATGCTGGCGGGGGCCGATCCGTTTGCGACGCTGGGCCTGATCGTGCGGGGCGCGGCCGGCTCGCAATTCGCGCTGCTGGAGACGCTTAATCGCGCAACGCCGCTGATCTTTACCGGCCTTGCCGTCGCCGTGGCATTCCGCGCAAGGCTCTGGAATATCGGGGCCGAGGCCCAGCTCTACGCCGGCGCGATCCTGACCGTTCTTCTGGGCACCGGCGCGCTGGAATGGCCCTCGGCCGCGCTGTGGCCGGTCATGGCCGGGGCCGCGATGCTGGCCGGGGCGCTGGTGCTGCTGGGTCCGGCCGTTCTGAAGGTGCGCTTTGGCGTCGATGAGGTGGTGACGACGCTGCTGTTCAACTTCGTCGTGCTGCTTTTCGTGTCGATGCTGCTGGAAGGGCCGATGAAAGACCCGATGGGCATGGGCTGGCCGCAATCGCCGCGCCTGATCGCCGAGGCCCGTCTGCCCCGCATCGTCGACGGTCTGCGCCTGCACTGGGGCTTTGCGCTGGCGATCATCGCCGCGCTGATCGTGTGGGTGATCGAGGCGCGCACCACGCTGGGCTATGAAATGCGCGCGGTCGGGTTGAACCGGCAGGCGGCCGAGTTCGCGGGCATTCCGGTGGGGCGCGTCATTTTGAAAACCGCGCTCCTGTCGGGCGGGCTGGCGGCGCTGGCCGGCTTTTCGGAAGTGGCCGGGCTCAAGGGCAACCTGACGCTCGATATCTCGCCCGGCTTTGGCTATACTGGTATTATCGTGGCAATGCTGGCACTCTTGAACCCGCTGGGCGTGGTGGTCAGTGCCATCTTCGTGGCCGGTGTCTTTGTCGGTGCCGACAGCATGAGCCGCGCCGCCGGTGTTCCCACCTATATTGCCGACATCATGCTGGCGACGGCCTTGCTGACGATGGTGCTGGCTATCGCGTTGACCCGATTCCGCGTTCGGTGGGGGTAAGACATGGCCGAGATCATCGACATCCTTCTCTCGACAAGCTTCTGGGCGGCAGTGATCCGCATCGCCTCGCCGCTGATCTTTGCCACCCTGGGCGAGTTGATCTGCGAACGTGCCGGGGTTCTGAACCTGGGGATCGAGGGGATCATGGTCGCAGGCGCCTTTGCCGGCTGGATGACGGTCTATTCGGGTGGCGGGCTGTGGACCGGCGTCGCCATTGCAATGGCGGCCGGCATGCTGTTCGGCCTGTTGCATGGCACGCTGACCGTGCCCTTCAGCCTCAGTCAGCATGTCGTCGGGCTGGGGATCACGCTTTTGGCGACATCGGCGACCTATTTCGCCTATCGCCTTGCCCTGCCCGAGGTCGACACCCCGCCCCGGATCGAGGCGTTCGAAAGATCGGCAATCCCGTTTCTGTCGGATCTGCCGGTTGTCGGTCACGCGCTATTCACGCAAACGCCGTTGACCTATCTGGCGTTCGCGCTGGTGGTCGTGGTGTCGCTGGTGCTCTATCGCACGCCGCTGGGGCTGGCGCTGCGCGCGGCGGGCGAAAGCCCGTCTGCGGTGGCAGCGCAGGGCCTGTCGGTAACCGGCATCCGCATGGGCGCGGTAATCGTCGGATCGGGGCTGATGGCGGTGGGCGGCGCCTTTCTGACGATGTCGGCCTTCAACTCGTTCTTCTTCGAAATGGTCAATGGCCGCGGCTGGATCTGCATCGCCCTGGTCGTCTTTGGCGCCTGGATGCCGGGCAAGGCGTTGCTGGGCGCGGTGCTGTTCGGCATCTTCGACGGGTTGCAGATCCGGCTGCAACAGACCGAACTGGGCGCCGACGTGCCCTATCAGGTGTTTCTGATGATGCCCTTCCTGCTGTCGATCCTGGCGCTGGTCGTCATGTCGCGCCGGGCCTCGGTTCCGGCCGCGCTGATGGTCACCTTCAACAAGGGAGAGCGTTGATGTTCGATCTTCTGGTCAGGGGCGGCACCCTGCCCGACGGGCGGGTGGCCGACATTGGCATCCGGGGCGATCGGATCGCGGCCGTCGAATCGCTGGACGGCGCCGAGGCGGGCACGGTCATCGACGCCACCGGCGATCTGGTCTGCCCGCCCTTCGTCGATCCGCATTTCCACATGGATGCCACGCTGTCCTATGGCCAGCCTAGGGTGAATGCCTCGGGCACGCTGCTGGAAGGGATCGCCCTTTGGGGCGAATTGAAAGCGATCGCCACCATCGACGAGATGAAGGCCCGCGCGCTGGACTATTGCGACTGGGCGGTCAGCATGGGGCTGCTGGCGATCCGCTCGCATGTCGATACCTGCGATCCCGACCTCAAGGGGGTTCAGGCCCTGCTGGACGTGCGCGAAACCGTCAAGGACTACATCGACCTGCAACTGGTGGCCTTTCCCCAAGACGGCCTTTACCGCGACCCCAATGCACTTGAACAGACGGTGCGCGCGCTGGATCTGGGCGTCGATGTGGTCGGCGGCATTCCGCATTTCGAACGCACCATGGACGCAGGCGCGGAATCGATCGCCACCTTGTGCCGGATCGCAGCCGAACGGGGGTTGCGCGTCGACATGCATTGCGATGAAACCGACGATCCGATGAGCCGGCATATCGAATCGCTGGCCTTTGAAACCCAGCGGCTGGGCCTGCAAGGCCGCGTCGCGGCGTCGCATCTGACCTCGATGCACTCGATGGACAATTACTATGTGTCCAAGCTGCTGCCGCTGATCGCCGAGGCCGGGATCGCCGCCATTCCGAACCCGCTGATCAACATTGTCCTGCAAGGCCGCCATGACAGCTTTCCCAAGCGCCGCGGGCTGACCCGCGTCAAGGAGATGCAGGCGCAGGGCATCACCGTGGGTTGGGGGCAGGATTGCGTGCTGGACCCGTGGTATTCGCTGGGCACCGCCGACATGCTGGACGTGGCCTTCATGGGGCTGCATGTCGCGCAGATGACGCATCCCGACGAGATGCGCCGATGCTTCGATATGGTCACGGTGGAAAACGCGCGCATCCTTGGGCTGGACGGGTACGGGCTGACGCCCGGTTGCACGGCCTCGCTGGTGGTGCTGGATGCCGCCGATCCGGTCGAGGCCCTGCGCCTGCGCCCCGACCGGCTGGCGGTGGTGGCCAAGGGCAAGCTGGTGGCGCATCAGGCGCGCAATGACAGCCGCCTGTCGCTGCCCGGACGGCCAGAAACCGTGCGGCGCAGGCACCGCCGTGGTTGACCGCCCGCGCGAATTTGACGCGGATCAAGGCCCGCGCGGTTGAAATCGGACAAGCTGCCTTCCTCGGCTTTTTTCAATGGAGGCAAGCATGGTCGAAAAAACACCTCTTGGCACCTTCTGGCCCGCGCTCTACGAACCCTTTCGCCAATTCGGTGGCAAGTTGGCCGAATGGGTCAGCACCGCGTCCGAAGCCTCGTCGGATGACAAGGCCTATTCCATCCGCATGGAAGTTCCCGGCGTCGCCGAGAACGACATCCACCTGACGGTCGAGAACGGCGTGGTCAGCGTGAAGGGCGAAAAGAAATCCGAACGCGAAGAGAAGGGCGATACCTGGTACTTCAGCGAACGCCAGTTCGGCAGTTTCGAACGCAGCTTCCGCCTGCCCGCCGATGCCGACGAACATGGCGTCAAGGCCGCGCTCAAGGACGGGGTGCTGACGATTACCCTGCCCCGCAAGGCGCCGAAAGGCGATGAATCGCGACGGGTCAAGATCGAAAAGGGCTGAGTCGGCATCGAAACCACCCACACCCACCTGCGAACGGGGGCGCGATGGCCGCGCCCCGCGACAATGGTCAGGGATCGGAAAACGGTGTCATCTGCGCGACGATGACCGCGTTCTCATCCAGCGCGCGCTGCATCAGCGCGCGTTCCTCTGCCTCGATCTCGTCGCCTTGGGCCAGCCGCTCATCCAGCGTGCCATAACCGGTCACATCCAGGGGCGCCATGTCGGCCTGCTTCAGGATCGCGACGGTTTCACGCACCGCTTCGGCCTCGTCCACGCCTGAGGCATAAATCAACAGACCGGCACCCGCGCATCCCTTTGGCAGGCCATCACCGGGATTGCGCCCCACCTCGACGACCAGGGTAAAGACCTGCTGTCGCCGCTTTTGCGACGGGTCATCGTGTTTGGGTGCTGCCATCGGCCCGTTCCGCGCTGTCGATCACTTGCGCCAAGTGACAGGAATGCCAACCCTGTGCAAGCCCTGCCCGCAAGGGGCACGCCCCGCGAACCAAACGGGGCAGGTATGGACCGGCCGAGCCACGCAACGCGCGGTTTTACTGCGCCACTTCCACCGGCTCGATCATCGCCAGTTCATCCTCACCACACATCACGCGGACGGCGCTGAACGGGGCCTCGGTCCCGTCGATAGGCGCGGGGGAGTCCATCTCGAAGCGCAATTCGTAGTCGGTCACGACCTGCGAGGCGTCCATGTCCGGCGCGGTCGCCATCAGTTCGACCTCCTGCACGGGCCGGTCCGACCCATCGCTGTCGCCGCGTTCAAGGCTGACCTCATAGCCCGGACTGGGCATCGACACCATGCCGGTGACGATCAGGCGCGGCGACGCATCGGATCCGGGCATGGCATTCACCCAGGCCTCCCAGTCGGAGGAGTCCAGCACCGGGCATTCGCCATCCGCCGGCGCCTCGGCGTCCGATCCGTCGACCAGATCGGCATCGTCGGCGTCGGGTTCGTCGCCCTCGCTCATCACCGGTTCTCCTTCGCTGTCGGACATCTCGCCCTCGGCGCGCACCTCGACATCGATCTCTTCGGCATCCTCGCCGTCGGGTTCCTCGACGGGCTCGGCATCCGCCTCGTCCTCCGCGGCGGCTTCGGCCTCGTCGCGAAGGGCCATGAAATCGGCGCAACCGGGCATGGATTCGGCCTGGTTGCAGACAAAGAGGCGCGACAGGATGGTCGCGCAACCCTCGCCGGAACTGTCTTCCTCGCACGCCAGGATCTGCGCGCCGGTGACGCCGTCAAGCGTCTCGTCCATGCCATGGCTGTCGGCCGCAGCCGTTATCGGCAGCATGGCCGCAAGCGAAAAGGCAAAAAGCGGATATTTCGGGAACGGCATGGCAGACTCCTTGGAACGGGAACGTCAAGCTAACGCCAGTTTACGCCGCCGGTTCCCGATCTGGAAAGCCCGCCTTTCGTTCAATCACGCAGAAGTTCGTTGATCGAGGTCTTTTCACGGGTCCGGGCATCGACGCGCTTGACGATCACCGCGCAATAGAGGTTCACGCCGTTCTTCGACGGCATCGACCCCGACACCACGACCGAGCCCGCCGGCACCTCGCCATACATGACATTGCCGGTTTCGCGGTCCACGATCTTGGTGGACTGACCGATGAAGACCCCCATGCCCAGAACCGAGCCCTCGCGCACGATCACGCCCTCAACCACCTCGGAACGCGCGCCGATAAAGCAATGATCCTCGATGATGGTGGGGCCGGCCTGCATCGGCTCCAGCACACCGCCGATCCCGACACCGCCCGACAGATGCACGTTCTTGCCGATCTGCGCGCAGCTGCCGACGGTTGCCCAGGTATCGACCATCGTGCCGCTGTCGACATGCGCGCCCAGGTTCACGAAGGACGGCATCAGCACCACGCCCGGCGCGATATAGGCCGATTTGCGCACGACGCAGTTGGGCACGGCGCGAAAGCCCGCGGTCTTCCAGCGGGCGGCGTCCCAGCCGGCAAACTTGGAATCGACCTTGTCCCACCAGCCGCCGCCCTGCGGGCCGCCCGATTGCGGCTCCATGTCCTTGATGCGAAAGCCCAGCAGCACCGCCTTTTTCGCCCATTGGTTCACATGCCAGTCGGCGCCGCGCTTTTCGGCCACGCGCAGCTTGCCGCTGTCCAGCGCCTCCAGCGTCGCCTCGATGGCATCGCGGGTTTCGCCGCGGGTTTCGGGCGTGATCGTGTCGCGGACATCCCAGGCGGCTTCGATGGCGGTTTCGAGTTCGGCAATGGTCATCACGGGCTCCTGCGGCTCTGGTCACGGGGTTGCGCAGGCTATAGCCTTGCAAGGACAGGCACGCAATGCAGGCAAAGGACATAACGATGAACGACAAGCCACGCTTCCGACGCTTTCCAGACGCCGAGGAGGACGTTCGCGCCTGGCACCAGGTGCCCGATACGCCGCAAACGCGCAGCCCGACCTATCGCCTGGCCTTCGACGATCTGGATTTTCTGAAACGCGACGAGCTGCGGCCCGTGCGCCTTCAGCTTGAGCTTCTGAAAACCGAGATGGTGCTGACCGAGCGCGAGATCACATCGACGGTGGTGATGTTCGGCGGTGCGCGCATCCCGTCGCCGGGATCGCCCGCAGGCAAGGCCGGTCTCGACAAGCTTGCGCCCTATTATGTCCAGGCCAAGGAATTCGCGCGCCTGATGACCGTGCGCAGCGTCACCTCGGGCAACCGCGAGAACGTCATCTGCACCGGCGGCGGCCCCGGCGTGATGGAGGCCGGAAACCGTGGCGCGGCCGAGGCGGGCGGCACCTCGATCGGGCTGAATATCGTCTTGCCGCATGAACAGGCCCCGAACGGATGGGTCACACCCGAGCTGGCCTTCAATTTCCACTATTTCGCGATCCGCAAGATGCATTTCCTGATGCGCGCGCGGGCGATCACCATATTTCCCGGCGGTTTTGGCACGCTGGATGAGATGTTCGAATCCCTGACCCTGATTCAGACCCAGCGGATGAATCCGATCCCGATCCTGCTGTTCGGGCGGGAGTTCTGGGAAACGGTGATCAACTGGGATGCGCTGGCCGAGGCCGGCACGATCTCGCCCGAAGACCTGAACCTGTTTCGCTATGTCGAGACCGCCGACGAGGCGGTGGAATGGATCGACAACTGGCCAGTCGCCTGAAAAACCGCGGCGGCCATGGGCACCCAGGGCCGCCGCAGGTTTATTCCGCGGCCGTTTTCGACGCCACCGCGCAATCGGGGATCAGCGAGCCCAGTGCGCTGCGCAAACGCTCGATCTGCAACGGCTTGGTCAGGCAGTCGTCAAAGCCCGCGGCCATGTAGCTTTCGACCTGGTGCGACATCGCATTGGCGGTGAACGCCAGGATCGGCAGCCGTCTGCCCGCCTTGCCCTTGCCGTTCATCACGCGCCTGGCTTCGCGCGCGCGCATCTCCTTGAGAACCTTGACCCCGTCCATTTCGGGCATCGAGATATCCAGGATCACGGCGTCGAATTCATCCTTGTCATAGGCTTCCAGCGCGGCCGGGCCATCAGACACCAGCACCGACGAAATCCCCAGTTGCCCCATCATCGCGCCAAGGATCATCCGGTTGGTGCGGTTGTCGTCGGCGGCCAGAACCCGAAGCCCCGAAAGATCGTATTGAACGTCGATCACCTGTTCGCGCTCCTGATCGCGGGCCGCAGACGGCGCTTTGGCCAGCGGCAGCTGGATCGTGAACGTCGTGCCCGCCCCCAGTTGCGAGCGGAACGCGATGGTGCCGCCCATCATGTCCACCAGCCGCTTGGCGATCGGCATACCCAGCCCGGTGCCGCCGAACTTGCGCGCGATCGAGCCGTCGGCCTGGCCGAATTCCTCGAACACATGAACCTGTTGTTCCTGCGTCATGCCGATGCCGGTATCGCGCACCTCGATCACGAGGTGTTCGGGATCCAGGCAATCCAGCTCGACCCGGACCGAGCCGGTTTCGGTGAACTTGATCGCATTGCCGATCACGTTATGCAGGATCTGAAGGATGCGATGCGGATCGCCCAGCCGCCGCGCCGTGGCGTCGCCCTGAACCGTGACGGCGAAGGAAAGCTGCTTTTCCGAAGCCTTGAGCGTGTGAACCGCCTCGATGCGCTGCGCCAGCTCCGGCACGCTGAACGGCACCTGCTCGATCGACAACTGATCGGCCTCGATCTTGGACATGTCCAGCAGATCGTTGATGATGCTCAGCAGCAAGGTACCGGAATCGTGCATCACCTTGATCATCCGCGCCTGGTCAGCGTCTGTGACAAGGCGCTCCAGAACCTCGGCGATGCCCAGAACACCATTGAGCGGTGTGCGCATCTCGTGGCTCATCTTGGCAAGGAACTGGGTCTTGGCGGCGTTGGCGCGGCGGGCCTCTTCCAGCGCGGCTTCGCGCGCGCGCTCGGCCAGCACCTGTTCGGTGACGTCGATCAAGGCATAGACCACCCGCGCATCGCGCGATCCGCCCTCGGGCACCGGGGCGGCGTGGACCGAACAATACCGTGTCGCCCGCCCCACACGCAGCAGGAACCGCTCATCGGCGAGGGCCGATTTCGTCTTGAGAACCTGGGCAAAGGGGGTGGCGCCCGGCTCGACCGTCTTGCCATCCTCGTGTTGGCGAAACCATTCGGCCTGGTCGTGGCGCTTGCCGATGATGCGGGCGCGCGGCGCGCGCAGGATCTGTTCGGCGGCATCGTTGGCAAAGCGGATCGTGCCGGAATCGTCCAGCACCAGAATGCCCATGGCCGAGGTGCTGAGGATGCTTTCCAGAAACGCGCGCTCGCCCGACAGCTCCGCCTGCGCCGCGCGCACCGCGCGCTCGCTTTCGCGCCGCTGCAGGACAGAACAGATCACATCGGCCACCGATTGCAGCAGATACAACTCGCCCGGCAGAAAGTCGTGGGTGTTGTGCACCCCATCGAAGCCCATGAAGCCATAAAACGCGCCTTCGGTGCGCATCGGCACCATCAGCACCGAACGGATCGCCTGTGACTCCAGCAGCTTGCGTGCCTCGTCATCCTCGGGCAATTCCGAGATGTCGGGCACATGAAATGGTATGCCATTCTCAAGCTGCACGCTGACTGATCCGTAAAGCGACCAGGGCAGGCCTTGCAGATGTTCGATCTCGGACTCGATGCCGGGCGCGCACCACTCATGCGTGTTGCTTGTCAACTCGCCGGAATTCACAAAGACATAGGCCCGGTCGCGCTTGCAATAGGCGCCGATTCGCTGGATCGCGCGGTTGATCGAGGCATCGGTATCTTCGATCGGCGCGCGCAACATGTCGTTGAGAATCTCGACGACCAGGGCCTGAATGCGTGTCAGGCGCGTTTCATTGGTGATTTTCTCGGTCGGCATTGCGCTGTGCATCCACCACGTAGGTTTCGTTCCTCATGAATGCCGCATCAGACTCGATCACAACACTCGTGCGGACGGACACCGCTTGAGCCCTTCGACATCTCGGATCGCGCAAACAGCGAGACATGAACACACATACAGCTTCCGTTCGAAAGGCTATCACAGCACCCGGTTTCGTCAATGGAATGCCCCCCGAAAGGGGCGACATTATGACGTTGCGGCAGTCTTTTGACGCCCCTGACATGTCGAAAACGGGCCGGCGCTTGCCCTTGGCGGTGTCAGGCTGTAGCCAGATCGGCAAGCTCATTGCCCTGAACCACACCCCCGGATGCCCGATCGCATGCACGAAACCGACCCCGCCGATTTGACCGGCCGGCTTGTCCGCTGCCCCTCGGTCACACCCGATGAAGGCGGTGCTTTGTCGCTGCTTGAGCCCCTCCTGGCGGATGCGGGTTTCACCTGCACGCGGATCGAACGCGGCGGTGTGTCCAACCTGTTCGCACGCTGGGGCGCGCGCGATGCCGCGCGCCGCTTCGGTTTCAACGGCCATACCGATGTCGTGCCGCCCGGCGATCCCGGCGACTGGCGGTATGACCCGTTCGCCGGAACGGTCGCCGAAGGCCGGATCTGGGGCCGCGGCGCCTGCGACATGAAATCGGGTGTCGCCGCCTTTGTCGCGGCGGCGGTGGATTTCGTGCGCGACGCGCCGCCCGATGATGGCGCCGTGATCGTGACGATCACCGGCGACGAGGAGGGCGAGGCCATCGACGGCACCGCCGCGATCCTGGACTGGATGATCGAAAACGGCGAAAGCATGACGCATTGCCTGGTCGGCGAGCCGACCTGCCCGGCGGTCATGGGCGAGATGATCAAGAACGGCCGGCGCGGGTCGCTGACCGCGACCATCACGGCGCGCGGGGTGCAGGGCCACGCCGCCTATCCGCACCGCGCCCGCAACCCGCTGCCGGCATTGGTGGCGCTGCTCGACCGGCTGGCGCGGGCCGAACTGGATCGCGGCAACGCCAATTTCGAACCCTCGACCCTGGCGCTGACCACGATCGACACCGGCAATCCGGCCTCGAACGTGATCCCGGCGCAGGCGCGCGCGGTCGTCAACATCCGTTTCAACGACACCCATTCCGGTGCCTCGCTCGGCGCGTGGCTTGACGAACACTGCCAGGCCATCAGCGCCGAAACCGGCATCGGTTTCGACCTGTCGATCAAGCTTTCGGGCGAAAGCTTCGTCACCGAACCGGGGGCGTTTACCGATCTCGTTGCCGCCGCCGTGCACAAGGTTTGCGGCGTGAAGCCCGAGCTTTCGACATCGGGCGGCACATCGGATGCCCGCTTCATCCGGAACCATTGCCCGGTTGTCGAATTCGGGCTGGTCGGACAGTCGATGCACCAGACCGACGAACATGTCGAGATCGACCATATCCACATGCTCAAGGATGTCTATCGCACCGTCCTGGCGGGATATTTCGCGCCCGTATCGGACCTTTGACGCCGGCGCCGAAACGCGGCCGGCATCATCCCCGGCGCCGATGGCCCGGCCGCTGGACGAAAAAACCCGATGACGCCGGGGCCGCATCGTGGTAGCGCCGACGCCATGACCACCCTGCCCTCGAAATCCGAACTGCATCTGTGGCTGACCGAAAACCCTGATGTCACGGGGCTGCGCGAAATCGCGCGGGCCTTCAACATCAAGGGGTCGGCGCGGGTCGAACTCAAACGCCTGTTGGCCGAGATGGAGGCCGAGGGCCTTTATTCGCGCCGCGCGCGCCGGCATGGCGCGGCAAAACTGCCGCCGGTGACGCTCTTGCGTGTACGCGCCCCCGACGGATCGGGCGATCTTTTCGCCGAACCGCAGGACTGGGACGGGCCCGGCGCCCCGCCGCGCATCCTGATCCTGCCGCGCGCGGGCGACCCTGCCCTGGGCGAGGGCGACCGCGTGCTGGCCAAGCTGCTGAAGGTGCGCGGCGACGATCACGACTATCACGCACGGATCATCCGCAAGCTGGGCACCAACCCGCGCAAGGTTCTGGGCATCTTTCGCGCCGGCGCCGAGGGCGGGCGGATCGTGCCGATCGACAAGGGCGCCGACATGGAATGGATGGTGCCGCACGGTCAGACCGAGGGCGCCGAGGACGGCGAACTGGTCGAGGCCGAACAGACCGGCCCCGCCCGCATGGGGCTGCCACGCGCGCGCATCCTGGACCGGCTGGGCGACCCTTCGGCGCCAAAGGCGGTGTCGCTGATCGCCATCCACCAGCATGGCATTCCCGACCGCTTTCCCGATGCCGTGATCGCCGAGGCCGACGCCATCGGTCCCGCCGCGATGGCGGGGCGCGAGGATCTGCGCGAGTTGCCGCTGCTGACCATCGACCCGGCCGATGCGCGCGACCGCGACGATGCCGTGCTGGCCCTGCGCGACGACGATCCCGGCAACCCCGGCGGGTTTGTCGTCTGGGTGGCGATCGCTGATGTCGCGGCGCATGTGCGCCCCGGCAGCGAACTGGATCGCGAGGCCCGGCTGCGCGGCAATTCCACCTATTTCCCCGACCGGGTGGTGCCGATGCTGCCCGATCGTCTGTCGGGCGACCTGTGTTCGCTGCACGAGGCTGTCGACCGGGCAGTCCTGGCCGTGCGCATGGTGCTGAACGCGCATGGCGAGAAGATCGCGCATCGCTTCACCCGCGCGATGATGTGCTCGCGCGCCTCGCTGACCTATCGCCAGGCGCAGGATGCCTTCGACGGCCGCCTCGACGCGGCGACCGCGCCGCTGGCCACCGTGCTGGACGATCTCCATGCCGCGTGGAAGGTGACGCTGGCAGCGCGCGCCAAGCGCCAGCCGCTGGATCTGGATCTGCCCGAACGCCGGATCGAGTTGTCCGAGGACGGCAAGGTCGTGTCGGTCGCGTTCAAGGACCGGCTGGACGCCCATCGCGTGATCGAGGAATTCATGGTGCTGGCCAATGTCGCCGCCGCCGAGGAACTGATCGCGCGCCGCTCGCCGCTTCTGTTTCGCGTGCACGAGGAACCGGCGGTCGAGAAAATCGACGCGCTGCGCGAGGTCGCCGTCAATGCCGGCCTGGTCCTTGCCAAGGGGCAGGTTCTGCAAACACGCCACCTGAACGCCCTGCTGGCGCAGGCCGAAGGCAGCGAATTCGACGAGCTGATCAACATGTCCACCCTGCGCGCCATGACCCAGGCCTATTACAGCCCCGAGAACCGGGGCCATTTCGGGCTGGCGCTGCGCAACTATGCGCATTTCACCTCGCCGATCCGGCGCTATTCCGACCTGATCGTGCACCGCGCATTGATCAGCGCGCATCGCTGGAAGCCCGGCGCGCGGAGCGATGGGCTGTCGGCCTGGGATATCGAGCATCTGGCGGAAACGGCGGATCTGATCTCGCAAAGCGAGCGCCGTTCCATGGCAGCCGAACGCGACACCACCGACCGCTATCTGGCCGCGTTCCTGGCCGACCGGATCGGGGCGACCTTTGCCGGTCGTATCTCGGGCGTGGCACGGTTCGGTTTGTTCGTCCGGCTGGACGAGACCGGAGCGGACGGGCTGGTTCCGATCCGCTCGCTGGGGGATGAGTATTTCCACCATGACCCGGAAACCCAGACCCTGACCGGCGATCGGTCGGGACAGGTGATCGGGCTGGGCCAGCGCGTCTTGGTCAAGCTGTCCGAGGCCGAGGCCGTGACCGGCGGGCTGATCCTGGAATTGCTGGAAATCGAGGGCGAGGCCCTTGCCCGTCCGCGCCGCGGACACGGTGGACGCCCCGGCCGGCCGAAACCGCGCAAATCGACGGCCGCGCGCAAGGCCAGCGTGCGAACCCGGCGCAAGCGCGGCTGACCGGGTGCGTGACGCGACGGGGCGCAGGGGGCGTTGCCCCCTCTTCGGCTGCGCCGAATTCACCCCCAGCGTATTTTCGGCAAGATGAAGGGGCGCGGGCAAGCGGGTCTTCCGGCGATCGCTTTTCATGCCGTCCGCGCGCCGCTATAAGGTGCGCGATCAATCAGCGAAAGGCACGATCATGGACGATATCGTCATCCTCGGCGGCGCGCGCAGCGCCATTGGCACGTTCGGCGGCAGCCTGGCAAGCACCCCGCTGTCGGAATTGGCCACGCATGTCACCCGCGCAGCCATGGAACGCGCCGGTGTCGAGGGCGGGCAGATCGGCAGCGTGGTCTTTGGCCATGTCGGCAATACCGAACCACGCGACGCCTATCTGTCGCGCGTGGCCGCGATCGAGGCCGGTATCCCCGACACGACCCCCGCGATGAACGTGAACCGCCTGTGCGGTTCGGGTGCGCAGGCGATCGTCTCGGCGGCGCAGGCGCTGATGCTGGGCGACGCCGAATTCGCGCTGGCGGGCGGCGCGGAATCGATGAGCCGGATGCCCTATATCGTGCCGGCCGCGCGCTTTGGCCAGAAGATGGGCGATGCCGCTGTCATGGACATGATGCTGGGTGCGCTGACCTGCCCGTTCGGCACCGGCCACATGGGCGTGACCGCCGAGAACGTCGCGCGCGAGCATGGGGTTTCGCGCGAAGAACAGGATGCCTTTGCCCTGGAGAGCCAGCAGCGCGCGGCGCGCGCCATCGCCGAGGGGCGCTTTGCCAGCCAGATCGCCCCGTTCATGCTGAAGACCCGCAAGGGCGAAATCGCCTTCGACACCGACGAACACCCCAAAGAGACCACCGCCGAGGCGTTGGCCGGTCTGCGCCCGGCCTTCGAGAAGGGCGGCAGCGTGACTGCGGGCAATGCCAGCGGCATCAACGACGGCGCCGCCGCCGTGGTTCTGGCGCGCGCGGATGCCGCACAGGGCGCCGGGCTCAAGCCGATGGCGCGTCTCCTGGGCTATGCCGTGGCCGGCGTGCGCCCCGAGGTGATGGGGATCGGCCCGGTTCCCGCCGTGGAGCAGCTGTGCGCGCGCACCGGGCTGTCGGTCGGCGATTTCGACGTGATCGAATCGAACGAGGCCTTTGCCGCGCAGGCGCTGGCGGTGAACAAGGGGCTGGGTCTGGACCCGGCGCGGGTGAACCCCAACGGCGGCGCCATCGCGCTTGGCCATCCGGTCGGGGCCACTGGCGTGATCATCACACTCAAGGCGCTTTATGAACTGGAGCGGATCGGCGGCAGGCGCGCGCTTGTCACCATGTGCATCGGCGGCGGCCAGGGAATCGCACTGGCGCTGGAACGGCTTTGACCAACGGGTGCGGCGGATGTCCGCCTGGCGCATGCGCGCATGCGGGTTTAGCATCTGTGTTTATTCGCCGGGCTGAAGCTGCCAAGGTGTGCGGGTCTTGATGATCGCGTTTGCGATTGTGACCAGCCTTCGTGCGAGTGCGATAATGATGAGTTTGCGTGGCTTCCCGCGTTCTTTGAGGCGCTTTGCGACGGGTTTGAGAACTGGATTGTCGCTGGTGGCGGCAAGCGTAACGAGAGTGTCCAATCTTTTGCGTATGCCTGATCTGGATTTGCCCGGCTTTTGTAGAGAGCGTTTAGCTCACTTCCCGTGCCTTTCACTCGAAGGCGATGGGGCTCTGGAAGCCGAGCGACGAATGCCGTCTGACAGGATTATAGAACCCGTCGATGTATCTGGCGACGGCGTTTTCGGCCTGCTGGCGGGATTGCCAGGCGACTGGGCAGGTCAGCGGCTTTGATGATGTGACCGCCCCCCGACGGCATCAATGTGCCAAGGTGGGTCTGCGATGATCCACAAAGGAGGACGGTCATGTCGGAGATTATCACTGTCGGGCTCGACCTGGCGAAGAATGTTTTCCAGGCACACGGGGCCGATGCGTCAGGCCAAGCGGTGTTGCGCAAGAAGCTGAGACGAGATCGGGTCCTTGAGTTCTTCGCACGTTTGCCGTCCTGCGTCGTTGCCATGGAAGCCTGTGGTGGCGCCCACTTTTGGGGCCGTGAGATCGGGAAGCTGGGCCATGAGGTGCAGCTGATTCCACCCGCCTACGTCAAGCCCTTCGTG
>LJSV01000034.1 GCA_001314715.1 Rhodobacteraceae bacterium HLUCCA12
ATCGCAATCGCACGAAGGCTGGTCACGATCGCCAACGCCATCATCAAAACCGGCACACCTTGGCAGATTCAGCCCAGCGAATAGACACAGTTGCTAGGTCGTCTCCTTTGTTACAGGGAATGCTATCAAAGGAGCGGCATCAAACCGTGACACGTCCAAAACACCTTCAGCGGCGCCGCGCAGGCGAGACTGCAGCCCGGTGATTCCGTTGAACGCAATTTTGAAGACCATGTCGGCGGCCCACGATCATGTCACGCGCGCGTATCGGGTCCTACTGGACCAGCCGCGCAAGGCTCTCCGCCGTCTCCGGCAGCCGGTGCAGGTTCGCGCGCACCTCAAGGATCAGACGCGCCGGGTAATCCAGCGCCGCCAGATGCTCCATCACCGGGCGCCAGTTGATGCGCCCGTCGCCGGGATGCCAGTGTCGGTCCGCGTGGCCGTCCACGTCCTGCAGATGCACATGCGCCAATTCCGTCCCCGCAGCGGCCAGCGCATCGACGACCGGTGGAGCGCCGTAATTGGCATGGGCGAGGTCGGCATGGCCGGTATCGACGGACAACTTCAGGTTCGCATGACCGATCCGCGCCACGAGGTCGCTGCGATCCGCTGGGTCGGTGTCATCGACGTTTTCCAACACCAGTGTGACCCCCTCGGTCGCGGCCCGGTCGAGCACGGGGGCAAGGCAATCGGCGCAAGCCTCCATCAGTCCGGGGCGCAGGAAGCTGTAATTGGTGTAGTTCAGCCTGTGCCAGAAATTGAACGGCGAATGCACCACCATCAGGTCGGCGTTAAGCTGTGCGGCGATCTCGACTCCCTTGATCAGACGCGCGCCGACGATGCCGCGGATCTCGCGGTCCGGGTTGGAAAGATCCAGCCCAAAGAACGGCCCGTGGATGCCACGCGGGCCGCGGTGCCCCTCAAGCCGTGCACGCCATGCCGCGACAAGGTCCGACACATCGCCGGCGATCACCTCGGCACCGACGAAATCCTGTATCTCGATGGGACGGTCGGCCGCAAAGATCCAGTCTTGCAGACCGTCCATGTCGCGCAACTGGACAGCGGCACCGATCGTGGGCAGGGGCATGGCGGATCCTTTTCTACTTGATGCCGGCGCGCATGAAGCTTTGCACGAACTGGCGTTGAAACAGCAAGAAGCCGATCAGCAGCGGGCCGGAGGTGATCAGCGTGGCCGCGGTGATGATCGACCACTCTGTGCCGCTGTCGCTGGTGGCGAAAATTGACAGCCCCACGGTCAGCGGCCGGGTCTCAACCGAGGAGGTGATGATCAGCGGCCAGATGAAGTTGTTCCAGTGGTGGCTGATCGAGACCAGCCCGAAGGCCAGAATCGTGGGCCTGGCCAGGGGCACGTAGACCCGCCACAAAAGCCCGAGCCAGGAACAGCCCTCGACCCGCGCTGCCTCGTCGAGCTCGCGCGGCACCGTCTTGAAGGTCTGGCGCAAGAGGAAGATGGCGAAGCCGCTGGCGAAATAGGGCAGGCCGATGGCCAGGATCGTGTCGATCAGCCCGAGGCTGCCCATGGTGGTGTAGTTGCGCACCAGCAAGATATCGGGCATCACCATCAGCTGCACCAGCACCAGCGCGAAAAGGGTGTTCTTGCCGGGAAATTCGAACCGCGCGAAGGCGAAGGCGGCCAGCGAACACAGGATCAATTGCGCGGTCAGGACCATCGTGACCAGAAGGATTGTGTTGACGAAATAGCGCGCGAAAGGCGCCGCGTTCCACGCGCGCACGAAGTTTTCCAGCGTCAGCGGCGCCAAGGGGGCGAACCGTGTCTCGAAGGCGGCGGGGTGGATCGCGGTCCAGACCGCATAGGCCAGCGGCAGCAACCAGACCAGGGCCAATGCCCAGGCGCCGGCCACGATCAGCACCCGGTCCAGATCAGCGCGGGCTGCGGGAGTCGTCGGCGCGCTCATCGGTAATGCACCTTGCGATCAAGCAGGAAGAACTGTCCGATTCCGACGATTGCGAGGATGGCAACCATCACCACGGTCAGCGCCGAAGCATACGATGTGTCCCAGAAGCGGAAGCCCTGTTCGTAGATGTAATAGAGCAGCAGCATCGAGGCATTGTTCGGCCCGCCCTGCGTCATGACAAAGATGTGGTCCACCGTGCGAAAGGCATTGATCGTGGCGTTGACCGAGATGAACAGCGTCGTCGGCATGATCAGCGGCCATGTCACCCGGCGAAAGAAGGTCCAGCGCGAACAGCCCTCGATCGCGGCCGCCTCGCGCAGGCTGGGCGGGATGGTCTGCAGGGCGGCGAGGTAGAAGATCATGAAGAACCCGGCCTGCGCCCAGACCGTTACCGCGGTGACGGCGTAAAGCGCGGTGTCGGGGTTGCCGATCCAGTTGCGCGGCGACAGCCCGGCCAGCCCGCGCAGTTGTTCGAACAGGCCAAAGCCCGGCAGATAGAAGAACAGCCAGATATTGGCCACCGCGATCAGCGGCAGCACCGTGGGCGTGAAAAAGGCCATGCGCAGGAAACCACGCCCGAGAATGCGCCCCTGCACGAACAGCGCCATCGCCAGCGCCAGCGCGACCGAAACCGGGATCGTGATCGCGCCGTAGATCGCGTTGTTGATCATCGCGCGCAAAAAGATGGGGTCGGCCAGCATCCGCTCGTAGTTGGCAAGCCCGACGAAGACCGCCGGCCGTCGTCCCCGGGCAGTGGACCAGAAACTGTCGATCACCGTCTGGATCGCGGGGTAATGCGTGAAGGCGAATAGCAGGACCAGCGCCGGGGCGAGAAAGGCAAGCGCGGTCAGCCAGTCTTTTCGAACCATGGTGATGGGCCTTGATCGAGGCGCAGCGCCCCCTTTCAGAGGGCGCTACGCGGTGTTGGTTCGTTCGCGCTCTCAGCGATAAGCGGCGAGGATCGCGTCGGCGGCTTCCTGTGCATCGGCCAGGGCCTCTGCCGGGGTCTTGTCCCCGACGATGGCGGCGGCGATGGCATCGTTGATGATCTGCGTCACCCGCGGACCTTCGAAGGTCGAAAGCTCCGGCACCGCGTAGGCCAGTTGCTCACGCGCGACAAGGGCACCGGGCACCTCCTCGGCATAGGTCTGCATGCGCTCGGTTTCCCAGGTATCGGGGCGTGGGGCGACATAGCCCGTGGCGATCGACCAGTCGGCGGCCTGATCAGGCGCGGTGGCCCATTTCACGAAATTGACGGCAGCTTGGAGCTGCTCATCGCTCGAGCCATCGAAGAGGTAGAAATTGCCGCCGCCGGTGGGCGCGCCCGGCCGCTCATTCTCTGGCAGCATGCCAACGCCGAAGTCAAAGGGCGCGTTGGTGCGGATGTTGGTCAGGTTGCCGGTGGTGGTCCAGACCATGGCGGCGTTGCCATCCATGAAGGCGCGCGGAGTGGCGCCCCAGTCGAGGATACCCGGCTCCATCACCTCATGCTCGTTGGCCAGCGAGACAAGGTATTCCAGCGCTTCGACCACTTCGGGCGCATCGAAATAGACCTCGGTGCCGGCATCGTTCGCCAGCCCGTCCAGACCGGCCGACGCGACCAGCCCGGTAAAGAGCCATGACGGGAAGCCGGAGGACGGGATGCGCACGCCCCACTGGGTGACGTCGCCACTGTCGTCACGGAGGGTCAGCGCCTCGGCGAATTCCACCATTTCCTCCCACGTCGCGGGGGGCGTTTCGGGATCGAGGCCGGCTTCGGCAAAAGCTTCCTTGTTCCAGTAAAGCACCGGGGTCGAGCGCTGGAACGGGATGCCCCATGTCTGGCCGCCGGTCTGGCTGTTGCGCATGAAGGCCGGGTAGAAGCCGCCGATCCACTCGTCCATCTCTTCCTCGGTCAGGAAGTCGTCCCATGGCAGGACGATATCTTCATCGATCATGGTGAACATGTCGACCGACAGCAGGATCGCCAGTTGCGGCGGGTTGCCCCCGCGCGCGGCGGTGATGGCGCGGGTGGTGGTATCGGCATAGCTGCCGGTGTAGATCGCCTCGATGTTTACATCAGGGTTCTCGGCCATGTAGCCTTCGGTCAACTCCTCGATGGTTTCGGCGGCGCTGCCGCCCACGGCGACCGGGAAGTAGAATTCCAGATCGACGGCCCATGCCGCCTGCGACATCGCCGCAACCGCGGCTGTCGAGGCGAGAAAACTCTTAAGAACGTGTTTCATGTGGCATCTCCTTTTCAGGTCGGGGGGAAATGATCGGATGGCGAGGGTAAACGCCGCCCGGCATGGTCGAAGAAGTGCAGCGCTGGCGCTGGCACCGTCAGCGAAAGCGAATCTGCGGGCGGCGGCGCCTGCCCGGATTGGCGAAGAACCAGCCGCGCGCCGCCAACATCCAGCGTCACGATCTGGTCGGCGCCAAGGTATTCGACGCCGCGCAAGCGGGCGCTTACCGGGTGGCCGGTGCCGGCCTGCGCGACCTCCTCGGGCCGGATGCCGATGGTTGTGGCGGCCGCTGGCGCGGGAATATCCGGCAGCGCCGTGCGCGGCAGAAGGTTCATGGGCGGCGTTCCGATGAACCCGGCGACAAAGACGGTCGCGGGATGGGCGTAAAGGTCGCGCGGCGTTGCCACCTGTTCGATGCGGCCCGCGTTCATCACCACGATATGGTCGGCCATCGTCATTGCCTCGACCTGATCATGGGTGACATAGACCATGGTCAGGTCCAGACGCTGTTGAAGCGCCCGGATCTCGCTGCGCATTTCGGCGCGCAGCTTGGCGTCCAGATTGGACAGCGGCTCATCCATCAGGCAAACGGGGCGTTCCGAGATGACCGCGCGGGCCAAGGCGACGCGCTGCTGCTGGCCGCCAGAAAGCTCGCCCGGCTTGCGCGCCAGTAACTCCGACAGCCCCATCATCGCGGCGACACGGCTCAGCCGCTCCTGCCGTTCGGGCTTGGGCACCCCGCGTACTGAAAGGCCGAACAGGATGTTCTCGGCCACGTTGAGATGCGGGAACAGGGCGTAGGACTGAAACACCATCGCAAGGTTGCGGCGTTTGGGTGGCAGGTGGTCGATCCGGTCGGGGCCGAGCGCGATCGCGCCTGCGGTCGGGTGATCAAGTCCGGCGATCAGCCGCAACAGGGTCGACTTTCCGCAGCCCGAAGGCCCCAGAAGGACCGAGAATTTCCCGGCGGGCAGCGTCACGTCGATCTCATGCAGGGCCGTCGCCGTCGCAAAGGCCTTGGTCACGCCGGACAGCGACAGGTCGGGTCGCGCGGCCGCGCCAAGTGACAATGGATCGATGGTCGAGTCGGTCATGTCGCCGAACTTAGGGCGCGCATGCAACGATCACGTGACGATTTTCAGTGCGGTCTCAAACCGTGCCGGGTCTCGCGCAAGCGGCGCAACGAAGTTGCATCCTCCACGGCACGTCGGCCAGCCCAACAGGTGCTAGCGGATAACATGCTCGCTGAACCGGCTTTTGTCCGAGAGCGTGCGTCGTGCAAGGGTGAGGCGTCTCGTCAGCATCATCGAGATGAACGGCAACAGTCGCCGGCCCGGCGAAAGCCGCGCCCGGAAGGCCGAAGTCCCAACCTGATCATCCGTCACGGGATTGGCCCTGCGGGCCGTTGCGCCAGGGCGTGTGCCAGCGATGTGTCGAACCCATGCGCCATGGCTCTTGGGGCCCGGCCGCTGGCCCACGTTTTGCACCACTAAGTGGCGGGATTTGTCTGCGCCTTTTGCCGCCCCGCCGGAATCCGGCCGAGATTTGGTCCAGCTTTTCCGCGCGGTCACTCGGCAGCGGCTTGCACCCCGCCGGCATTCGGCAGGACCCATCCATCGTTCACGGCGATGCACAGCGAACGGTCGGCGGATGGGGCGAAGCTTGCTTCGGCGCGCAAGACGATACCCGGCGCGGCCTCGGGCGCAACGGTGAGCAGGTAGGTATCCCCAAGCGGCCGGCAGTCGATCAGGCGGGCCCTGAAGCCGTCCGGCCCCGGACGCAGATCGCCGCGGCGCAAACACACGTCAGCCGGGCCACTGGCCATGTTTTGGGGCGCGCGCAGCCGCACCTCGTGGCCGAACATGCGCACGCGGACGTCCGGGCCCGGGTCGAGCACTTCGCCCGGCACGATCTGACCCCGGCCCAGAAACCGCGCCACGGCAGCGTTGGCCGGTTCGCGCCAGAGCTGCTGGGGGGCCGCGATCTGTAGCACGCGCCCCGCCTCCATCACCGCGATGCGGTCGGCCAGCGCCATTGCCTCTGCCTGATCGTGGGTGACATAGATCACGGTGACGCCGGTCATCCGGTGCAGGCGGCGCAGTTCATCCACCATCGCCTCGCGCAGATGCGCGTCGAGATTGGCAAGCGGCTCGTCAAGCAGCAGCAGCCGCGGCTTCATGGCCAGGCACCGTGCCAGCGCTACCCGCTGGCGCTGGCCGCCCGACAGGTTCTGTACCCGCCGGCGTTCGAACCCGGCAAGACCCACCGTCTCCAGCGCCTCGGCCACCCGCCGGGCGCGTTCGGCCGCCGGCATCCGGCGCACGCGCAGCCCGAAGCCCACGTTGCCCGCCACATCCAGATGCGGCCAGAGCGCGTAGGACTGGAACACCATGCCGATCCCGCGATCCTCTGGCAGGACATGGCGGCCGGGACCGGACACGGTGCGAGCGTCCAAGTCGATCGTGCCTTCGCTGGCTGCCTCGAACCCGGCGATCAGGCGCAGCAGCGTCGACTTTCCGCACCCCGAAGGGCCAAGCAGGGCAAGAAACTCGCCTTCGGCCAAGGCGAGGTCGATGCCGGTCAGAATCTGCGCGCCACCGACCGAAAAACCGATATTTGAGAGACTCACGACTGCCATGGCAGCACTCCTTCAGGCAGGCGGCGGGCGAGCACCGTCACAAGGCCCGCCAGCGTCATGACCACCGCCAGGACCCAGATCGACACGGCCGCCGCCATTGTCGTCCGGCCTTCGTCATAAAGCGAGAAGACCACCACGCCCAGCGTCTCGTTGCCCCGCGACCAAAGCAGCGCGGAAACGGTCAGTTCCGAGAACGCACCGAGAAAGACAAGGATCGCCCCCGCGCCCACCGCCGGTGCGACCAGCGGCAGCACGATGGTCACAAGCCGGCGCAGACCGCGGGCGCCGGCATTGCGCGCGGCTTCCTCGAGCGCGGGATCAAGCTGGGTGAGCGCCGACATCACCGGCCGCAAGGCGAGGGCGAAGAAGCGGGCGAGATAGGCAAACAGCAGGATCCAGAGCGTGTTGTAGAGGCTGATGCCAAGGACCGGCAGCGGTGGCAGAAAGGTCAGGATGAAGGCGATCGACAGCACGATTCCGGGCAGGACGTAAGGAATGTCGGCGGCGAGGTTCAATCCCCGCGCCACGCGGAATCCCCGCGCCGCGAGCCAGGCCATCGGCACCGCCGTCGCCACCGTCAGGACCGCGGCCAGCGTGGCCAGTGTCAGGCTGTTGACGAAGGCGCGCTGGGTCATACTCAGTCCTGCGACCACCTCGACGAGATTGGATATGGTTACGGTGCCCGGTGACAGCCGCACGCCCACCGATGGCACCAGCGCCGCGGCAAGCAATGCCAGCAGCGGCAGAATCGCGAGGACGGTCATCAACGCCCAGACCGCGGCGGTGACCGCCCCTCGGGCACGGCCAAGCTGAAACCCCCGATGTCCACCGCCGGTTCGATCGGTCGGAACCGCGAAGCGGCGCAGCGCAAGGGCTTGCAGCGCGATCCCCGCCGCCGCGATCCCCGCAAGGATCAGCGCCAGGGCAGCGACATCCGGCAACGCGGTCGGCCCGAACCCCGAGAGGCGCTGGTAGATCAGCGTCGAGAGTACCGAAAAGCGCCCCGGAATACCCAGCAGCGCCGGCACCCCGAAATTGCCGATCGCCGACACAAAGGCCAGCGCCGCGCCGGCCACCAACGCCGGCAGCATCAGCGGCAGCACCACGCGGCCCACAATGCCCGGCGGGCGGGCGCCGACGCTCCGGGCCGCGTCGATCAGATCGCCCGGCAAGGCGCGCAGCCCCGCGCGCAAAGCCAGAAAGACCATCGGCGCATGTTCGATCCCCATGACCAGGATCACGCCCTCGCGGCCCAGTAGCGGGTTGCGCGCCGGCCGGAGGCCATCGAGCCCCGGAAGCGTCCAGAGCGGGCTTTGCGGCCCGATCAGGGACAGCCAGGCCAGCGCCGAGACCTGCGGCGGGATCAGCAGCGGCAGGATCAGCAGAAAGACCAGCACGACGCGTCCTCGCAAATCCGTCAGGCTGACCAGCAGCGCCATGCCGCCCCCCAGCAACACCGATAGCGCCGTGGCCCAGAGGGCGACGTCGAGCGTATTGAGCGTGGCGACGCGCGCCGCCTCGCTCGCCCAGACCTGTCCGATGAATCCCAGCCCCGCGACCAGCCCGTCCGCAAAGACCAGAGCCAGCAGCCGCATCAGCGGCCAGACGCATAGCCCCAGCACGTAAAGACCGAGGGCTGCGAGAAGCAGCGCCTCGGTCGAGATCGGCAGACGGCGGCCGTTGCGAAGGCGAAAGGTGCCCGCAGCCATCAACCGCCGAAGAGATCGGCAAAGCGGCGCTTGATTTCGTCGGATTGCTCAAGCAGTGTCGCGGGATCGACTTGCATGATGTCGATCTCCACATCCGGGAAGCTCGCGGGCCGGTCGATGCCGTCGCGCAGCGGCAGATAGCCCTGTTCGACGTGAAACCGCTGGCCCTCCTCGGACAGCTGCCAGTTGACGAAGGCCTGCGCGGCCTCGACATTCTCTGCGCTGGACAGAATGGCCACCGGCTCCGTCACCGCAGTCACGCCCTCATCGGGAAAGACGAAGGCCACGGGCGAGCCATCGGCCGCAGCATTGAGCGGCATGAAGTCGATGATGATGCCATAATCGACCTCGCCATTGGCGACCGCCGAAAGCACCCCGCCATTGCCGCGCCCGGCGATCGCGCCGTGTTCGGCCAGCGTTTCGAAATAGTCCCAGCCGAAGCCTTCGGTTTCGGCGATGGTGCCGACATGAATCATCGCCGCACCGGAATAGAGCGGGCTCGCCATGGTCAGGCGCCCTGCGATGGCGGGATCGGTCAGCTCGGCCCAGCTGCTTGCGGGATCGTCGACAAGGTCGGTGTTGTAGGCAAACCCGGTGGTGATGAGCTTGGTCGAGAAGTAATGCCCCTCGTCATCGTGCAGGGCGGCGTCGGTGCCGGTCGTGTCCGCATCGGGGAAGGCAAGCAGCCGGTCCTCGGCCTTCAGCCCCTCCATCACGACTGTGTCGGCGATGAGCAGGACATCGGGCTGCGGATCGCCGGCGGTGAATTCGGCCTCCAGGCGGTTCATCACCTCGGTCGTGCCCGAGCGAAAGTATTCGACTTCGATATCGGGATAGCTTTCGTTGAAGCGCGCGACAAGCTCGTCCATCTGGTCGGTCGGCGTGGAGGTATAGATGACCAAAGGCCCGGACTGGGCGATTGCGCCAGAGGCAAGCGCCGCGAAGGCAAACGATAAAATCGGTGTCCGCATGGTGAATGATCTCTCTCGGTTCAGGACTACGAAGCGACGCTAGCGCCCGCCGGTGACAGCAGCGTGACAGCAGGGGAACTCGGACGAGCCGCAGATCTGCACGGCACTCACCTGCAGACTGATGTCGCACGCATCCTGCAAGCAGTGGCGCCCCTGATCTTCAGCGCCGCGCTGACGGCCTGGGGCCTCTCGGCGATCTGGCTGACGGCGGGGATTGGCGTCGCCTCCCTCATCGACCTGCAGGTCCTCTGGCAGACATGAGGCCGCGCGAAGGGGCCTCGAGAATGCGCAGCGCGCTCACGTCGCGGATGAGAGGTTGACCCGCTTGATCAACGCGGACGCCGTTTCCTTTCGCTCGGAGTATCGGTCCACGAGATACGCCTTCCGGTCGCGTGTGAGCAGCGTGAACTTCACCAGCTCCTCCATGACATCCACGATCCGGTCGTAGAGTGGCGACGGTCGCATCCGTCCCGCCTCGTCAAACTCCTGGAACGCCTTGGGGATGGAGGACTGGTTGGGGATGGTCAGCATCCGCATCCAGCGCCCAAGGAGCCGCATCTGGTTCACGGCGTTGAAGCTCTGCGATCCGCCCGACACCTGCATGACAGCCAGTGTCTTTCCTTGGGTCGGGCGTACGGCGCCCTGGGACAGCGGGATCCAGTCGATCTGCGTCTTCATCAGCCCAGTCATGGCGCCGTGCCGCTCCGGCGAGGACCAGACCATTCCTTCGCACCAGGCCACCAGATCGCGCAGCTCGCGCACCTTCGGGTGGCTGGCGTCCGCCCCGTCATCGACCAGCGGCAGGCCGGACGGGTGGAAGAGCCGTACCTCCGCCCCGAGCGCTGTGAGGATGCGCCCGGCCTCCTCGGCCGACAGTCGGCTGAACGACCGTGCCCTGAGCGAGCCGTAGAGGATCAGGATGCGGGGCGGATGTGTCCCGAGTGTCGGAGAGAGCAGCCGGCCTCGGTCGATTGCGGCGAAGCACGTCTCGTCGATCCGCGGGGTGGTCAGGTCGGTCAGGGTGTCAGGCAATTCGGTTTCCTTCGGCATCGATGATCAATTGGCCGTCCTCCTTGGTGAGCGGGCCCGGAGGGAGCCTGTCGAGCAGGTCGAGGACAGTCTCGGACGGGCGGCAGAGCCTGACGCCCTTCGGCGTGCAGACGATCGGGCGGTTCACGAGGATCGAGTGGCGCGTCATGGCGTCCAGCAATGCGTCATCGGGGAGGTCGGGCGCCGTGAGTCCCATTTCTTCGGCCGGTGAACGCGCGACCCGCAGCGCCTCGCGCATCGTGATCCCGGAGACTGCGAACAGCGCCAGAAGCTGCGGGCGCGTCCAGCCTTCCGTCAGGGAGTTGATGACAGTCGGTGCGTACTTGGCAGCGCGGATGATCGCGAGCACGTTGCGGCACGTGCCGCAGTCGGGAGTGTGGTGGATGACGACCGGGAAGATGCTCATGCGGGGAACCGCGCGCGTGTCCGGTTCGCGATGGCGACGAGGCTCAGCATCACCGGCACCTCGACCAGGACGCCGACCACGGTGGCCAGCGCGGCGCCGGAGTTCAGCCCGAACAGCCCGATGGCGACGGCGACCGCGAGTTCGAAGAAGTTCGAGGTGCCGATCAGCGCGCAGGGCGCGGCGACCCGGTGCGGCACGGCCCAGAGATACGCCCATCCATAGCCGAGCGCGAAGATGCCGTAGGACTGGATGATGATTGGGACCGCGATCAGCGCGATCAGCAGCGGTTGCGCAAGGATCACCGGCCCCTGGAAGCCGAACAGCAGCACCACGGTGATCAGGAGACCGACGACCGAGGCTGGCTTGATCCGCGCCGTGAACGCCGCAACCGCAGCCTCGCCACCTTTCGCGATCAGCGCCCGGCGCGTCAGGAGACCCGCGATCAGGGGAATGACGATGTAGAGGACGACCGACAGGATCAGCGTCTCCCACGGGACGCTGATGTCGGTCACGCCCAGCAGGAAGGCCACGATCGGCGCGAAGGCCACCACCATGATCAGGTCGTTCACCGAGACCTGCACCAGCGTGTAGTTCGGATCGCCCTTGGTCAGCTGCGACCAGACGAAAACCATCGCCGTGCAGGGCGCGGCGCCGAGCAGGATCAGCCCGGCGATGTATTCCGGTGCGCGCTCGGGGTCGATCCAACCCGCGAAGACATGCTCGAAGAACAGCACAGCCAGCGCCGCCATCGTGAAGGGCTTGATCAACCAGTTGATCGCCAGTGTGATGACAAGCCCCTTCGGGCGCCGACCCACCGCCGTGAGCGAACCGAGATCCACCGCGATCATCATCGGATACACCATCGCCCAGATCAGGACGGCGACGACCAGGTTGACCGAGGCGACCTCCAGCGCGGCCAGCGCGCCGAACAGACCCGAAGCGAGGCTGCCAAGGACGACCCCGGCCAGGATGCAGAGCGCGACCCAAAGCGTCAGCCAACGTTCGAACAGGCTCATGAACGTTCCTTTTCGTAGGGCACGCAGCAGACCGCAGCGGACGGAGCGGTCAGCGTGCCGATGAATTCGGCCAGCGGCCCAAGCGCAGCCGGGTTCAACGCATAGCAGGTACGCGGGCCCGAGATCTCGCCGGTGATGACGCCGGCGGCTTTCAGGATGCGCAGATGCTCGGAGACGGTGGACTGCGCCAGGCCGACAGCGTCCACGATGTCGCCGCCGATGCAGCCGGGCGTGGCGAGCAGCAGCCGCAGGATGCGCAGCCGCGCGGGATGCGCAAGCGCCTTGGCCAGTTCGGCGAGGTCGATGTCAGTATCCTGCATGCATAATCCGTTTATTCGCCTATCGTCGATAGACGATAATCACGGTGCGCGCAATGATGCTCAGTGCAGAGCGAACATGGTGGCCCAAACGCACGAAGCGTCCTCATGACGTGACATTAAAAAGTTCGATAGGGTGGCGAAGGTTGGAGGACAGGCCCATCCCCTCCGCCACTTGCCCTTGCGAAATCATTCTCCCGATCCGGCCGCGGCCGGATTTTTCCGTTGTTTTCGAGGGTTATGCGGGTGGGGCTGAGCACTGGCAGTGGTGCCGGGAGGCACGCAAGCGGTCTCTCATGGCCGATATTCTCCGGACCTGATGACTGCGCGGATTTGGTGAATTTCTTATAAGTCCTTGTAAGAGGGAAAGAAAATTTAGTCTTCGAAATTGCTTCGATTGGAGTCGCGTTTGCGCCTGCTGCGACTGGGTTCGAAAGCAGCGGTGAGCGAGAAGTTGGCATATTGTGCGCTCGGGGCAAGGTAGCGCGCAGAGGCCGGTCTCACGCATTCGAGCGAGAGACGCGCCTGCAGCATCACTGCGTAGCTGTCGATCGGGTGAGCAGGAACCGTCGCGACAGGCTCAGCTGACCAGATTTCGGAGTTTACGGCAGCTGGCACCGTATATATTGTGGGCCGGAAGCATACGGAGACAGATTCACGACATGGCGGAATGGGGGAAGACACACGATGTAGCGATCGCCGAGGCACTCAGGGAGGGGCGCCGCGCTTCGACGCCGATCTACGAGACGGACCTCGGGGCGGCCTACTGTGGTGACTCCCTTAAGGTGCTCAAGAGCCGGCCTCTGCAGGAGCGCGCGGGCAAGGTACAGCTCGCCTTCACGTCGCCGCCATTCCCCCTGAACACCAAGAAGAGCTACGGCAACTTGCAGGGGGAGGAATACATTCGCTGGTTCGCCAAGTTCGCTCCCCTCCTGCGGGACATTGTGACCGACGACGGTTCAATCGTAATTGAGATCGGCAACGCCTGGATGCCTGGCCAGCCGACGATGTCCACCCACGTCCTGGAGGCGTTCCTGCGCTTCCTCAAGAAGGGTGACCTGCACCTCTGCCAGGAGTTCATCTGGTACAACCCGGCCCGGCTGCCGTCTCCTATCGAGTGGGTGAATAAGGAGCGGTCGCGGGTCAAGGACGCCTTCACCCGCATCTGGTGGATGTCGCCGAACCCGCGTCCGAAGGCCGACAACCGGAAGGTGCTGCTCTGTGGTCGACAGCTGGATCATCTCCTCGCTCGCGCCGACCCAGCGGATCGAGGGGCCGCGGCTCGACAGCCTCCGGATCACGTACTCGACCGAGGGCGCTGTCATCCCGCGCGTCTATGGCCGGATGCGCATGGGCGGCAACATCATCTGGGCGACCGATTTCCGCGAGGAAACCAAGACCACCACGCAAGGCGGCGGCAAGGGTGGCGGGGGCGGCGGCAAGGTCAAGACGACCGAGTATCTCTACTACGCCTCTTTCGCCGTGGCGCTCTGCGAAGGTCCGATCACCGGCATCGGCCGCATCTGGGCGGACGGCAAGCTTCTCGACACCGCCGGGATCACCTGGCGCTGGTATCCGGGTGACGAGGCCCAGACCGCCGACCCGTTCATCGTGGCGAAGATGGGTGCGGCCAACACGCCGGCCTATCGCGGTACGGCCTATGTGGTCTTCGAGGAGCTGCCGCTAGGCAACTACGGCAACCGCCTGCCGCAGCTGTCGTTCGAGGTGTTCCGTCCGCTCGCCGATCCCGACACCGCCGAGGGGCTGACGCAGGCGGTCACGATGATCCCGGCCTCGGGCGAGTTCACCTACGCGACGCAGGGCATCCGCAAAGGCAGCGGCGGGGCGCAGATCCCTGAGAACCTGAACGCGCTCTCGGACACCGCGGACATGGTCGTGGCGCTGGATCGCCTGCAGGCCATGGCGCCGAAGGTGGAGAGCGTCAGCCTCGTGGTCGCCTGGTTCGGGAACGATCTGCGCGCGGGCGACTGCACCATCCGCCCCGGCGTCGAGGTTCCCGAAAAGACCACGAGCCCGCAGACGTGGTTGGTGAACGGCGTGGACCGGTCCGCCGCCCATCTCGTCAGCCGTGATGACCAGGACCGGCCGGTCTATGGCGGCACGCCGGCTGATTTCGCGGTGGTGCAGACGATCAAGGAGATGAAGGCGCGCGGCCTGCGGGTGACCTTCTATCCGTTCATCCTGATGGACGTGCCGCCCGGCAACACTCTGCCGAACCCCTACAGCGACAACACCGCCGAGATGGGCCAGCCCGCTTTCCCCTGGCGCGGCCGGATCACCTGTTCTCCCGCGGCGGACTACGCCGGCAGCGTCGACAAGACCGCCACGGCATTAAGCCAGGTCGCGGACTTCTTCGGCAGCGCCAGCCCGTCCGACTTCGTGGTCTCGGGCGAGACCGTCTCCTGGATCGGTGCGGCGGACGACTGGGGCCTGCGCCGGATGGTGCTGCACTATGCCCATCTCTGCGCCGCCACGGGCGGGGTCGATGCCTTCCTCATCGGGACCGAGATGCCGGGGCTGACCACGATCCGCTCGGGCGCGGCCACATATCCGGCCGTGCAGGCGTTTCGGGATCTGCTCGCGGATGTGCGCTCGATCCTCGGGCCCGGCGCGAAGATCGGCTATGCCGCCGACTGGTCGGAATACTTCGGGCACCAGCCGGGCGATGGCAGCGGCGACGTGTTCTTCCACCTCGACCCGCTCTGGGCCGACACGAACACCGACTTCATCGGGATCGACAACTATATGCCGCTCTCCGACTGGCGGGATGGGTTCGATCATCTCGATGCGGCCGAGGGCTGGCCCGCGATCTACGACCGGGCCTACCTGCAGGGGAACATCGCGGGCGGGGAAGGCTTCGACTGGTTCTATGCCAGCGCGGCGGATCGCTCCGCACAGGTCCGCAGTCCGATCAGCGATGGCGCCGCCGGCAAGCCGTGGGTCTTCCGCTACAAGGATCTCCGCGCCTGGTGGTCGAGTGCGCATTACGACCGCCCCGGCGGGGTGGAGAGCGGCACACCGACGGCGTGGGCGCCGCAGTCCAAGCCGATCTGGTTCACCGAACTCGGTTGCCCGGCCATCGACCGCGGCACCAACCAGCCCAACGTCTTCTTCGATCCGAAGTCCTCCGAGAGCTTCGTGCCGTACTTCTCCCGCGGCTGGCGGGACGACGCGATCCAGCGCGCCTATCTCGAGGCGACCTACCTCTTCTGGGGAGAGGCCGCGAACAACCCGCTGTCCTCGGTCTACGGCGGCCACATGGTGAATGTGCCCGAATGCGCCGCCTGGACCTGGGACGCGCGGCCCTATCCCTTCTTCCCGGCGCTGACCGACGTCTGGACGGACGGCGGGAACTGGCGGCTCGGGCACTGGCTGACGGGTCGCCTCGGGGCGGTGTCGCTGGCAGCACTCGTCCGGCACCTCTGCCTGCGCGCGGGCCTGCCCGAGGATCGCATCGACGTCACCGGCCTCTGGGGCGCGGTCGAGGGC
>LJSV01000033.1 GCA_001314715.1 Rhodobacteraceae bacterium HLUCCA12
TCCAGGAACTCAGCCTTGGCGGGCTGAAGCCCGAGACCATCCGGCGGCTGGAGCGGCTGGGTGAGGAGATCGACGGCGGCGCGCGGGGACGGCGCAGTCGCTGCGATCGTGAGCGCCCCATCATCGGCACGCGGCTGCTGCGCGAGTGGCAGGGCGTCGAGCAGGTGGTCACCGTCACCGCCGACGGGTTCGAGTGGCAGGGCCGGCCCTACACGTCGCTCTCGGCCATCGCCCGCGCCATCACCGGCACACGCTGGAATGGCTGGGTGTTCTTTGGGTTAAGGCGCGGTGGCCGCAGGCCAGCGGAGGCTCCAGTGGAGCCTTCGCAGCGCCGTACGCACGACGCGCAAGCGTCGGGCCGGGAGAAGAACCATCGGCGGAAGAGCGGCGGCGCCCGCAGGCCAGCGGAGGGCTGTGCCACATGACGAAGTCTCCCAACCCATCGCAACGCGTCCGCAAGCTGCGCTGCGCGGTCTACACGCGCAAATCCTCCGAGGAGGGGCTGGAGCAGGCGTTCAACTCGCTTCACGCCCAGCGCGAGGCCTGCGAGGCCTACATCGCCAGCCAGCGGTCCGAGGGTTGGGTGCTGGTGCGCGATCAGTATGACGACGGTGGCATCTCCGGCGGCACGCTGGAACGCCCCGGCCTGCAGCGGCTGCTGGAGGACATCGAGGACGGGCTGGTCGATGTCGTGGTCGTCTACAAGATCGACCGCCTCAGCCGCTCGCTCGCCGACTTCGCAAAGCTGGTCGATGTGTTCGACCGCAACGGCGTGACCTTCGTCTCGGTCACCCAGTCGTTCAACACGACCACGTCGATGGGACGGCTGACGCTGAACATCCTGCTTTCCTTCGCCCAGTTCGAGCGCGAGGTCACCGCCGAGCGCATCCGCGACAAGGTCGCTGCCTCTCGGCGCAAGGGGATGTGGATGGGCGGGGTGCCGCCCTATGGCTACCGCGTCGAGAGCCGGAAGCTGGTGGTGGACGAAGACAGCGCCGACCATGTGCGCTGGATCTTCGCCCGCTTCCTCGAGATCGGATCGGGCACGGAACTGGCGCGCGAGGTTGGCGCTCGCGGCATCCGCACACCCCGCGGCAACCGGATCGACAAGAAGTACCTCTACCGGATGCTGAACAACCGCACCTATATCGGCGCGGCGGTCCACAAGGGCGAGAGCTACCCCGGCGAACACGCTGCCATCATCGACCGCGCGACATGGGACCGGGTCCACGCCATCTTGCAGGAAAGCCCGCGCACGCGCGCCGCGCGAACACGCGCCGATACGCCGGCACTCCTGAAGGGGTTGCTGTTTGGCCCCGACGGCGCCGCCTTCTCGCCGACGCATACCCGCAAGGGCGACCGGCTCTACCGCTATTACGTCAGCCAGAGCGTGTTGAAGCATGGCGCGGGGACGTGCCCGGTGGGTCGCGTGCCCGCGGGGGAGATCGAGGCGGCCGTCATCGACCAGCTGCGTGCCGTGTTCCGCCAGCCGGAGATCGTGGCGGGCACCTGGAAGGCGGCGCGCGCCCACGCCGACGACATCACCGAGGCCGACGCCCGTTCGGCGCTGCAGCAGCTCGACCCGCTGTGGGATCAGCTCTTTCCCGCCGAACAGGCCCGCATCGTGGCGCTGCTGGTCGAGCGCGTGGATATTGGAGAGGGTGGGCTCAACATACGGCTGCGCGTGGACGGCCTCAGCGGCCTCGCACGCGAAATGCGGTCCAGCGACATCGGAGAAGCGGCGTGACCCGCGGGGCTCCCATCCCCGAGACTGTCACGCTGCACGTCCCGTTCCGCGTCGTGAAGCGCGGCGGGCGGAAGGAAATGCAGCTGCCGGAAGGCGCCACGCAACCGCAGCGGACCGACAGCGCGCTCGTCAAGGCACTGGCCCGCGCCTTCCGCTGGAAGCGGAGGCTGGAGTCGGGCGAGTTCGCTACCATCGCCGAACTGGCCGAGCGCGAAGGCATCGCGCCCTCCTACATGACCCGCGTCATGCGCCTGACCCTGCTCGCGCCCGATATAGTCGAGGCGATCCTGGACGGGAAGCAGGGGTCGGAGGTGACGTTGGCGCGCGTGCTGGAGTCGTTCCCGGAGGAGTGGGATGCACAATACCGATACATACGATACAATGATCGGTGAATGTAATTGAGTGAAGATGATTTTTTGAGTGAAAGATTTTCAGCCATGACCTTTTTCGCACACTCCCTTGACGGTCAGGATATTTGGGCATGGGAGCGGTTGGAGGATCATCTGATCGCCGTCTCGCAAACGGCAGGAAGGTACGCGGCGGATTTCGAGGCCGGCCCGGTCGCAGAGATTGCCGGTTGGCTACACGATCTGGGAAAAGTCAAACCGGCTTTTCAGGCTAAACTGCGCGGTGTTCAGAATAACGTTTCTCACAGCGGCGAAGGCGCTCGCTATGCTCGGGAAAATTTTGGCCTGATTGGAAAGCTAATCGCATTTTGTATTGCCGGGCACCATTCCGGTCTACCCAATGGAATCGATCGCTCCGCGGGCAATCCAGCAACCCCGTTGGCCGAACGCCTCAATCAGGCCGAGACCGTTGACTTGCCGCCGGACGTCACGCTTCCTTTGCCTACCATGCCAGGTCCACTCGCCGAGAGTTCCGCGAAAGCACTTTTCGAGATACAGTTCTTTACGCGTATGCTGTTTTCGGCGCTTGTAGATGCCGATTTTATCGAAACTGAACGCTTCTACAGCCCCGCTGCCCCTCGAGGCGCGCGCACGGACCTTGATACTTTGCGAGTAGCCCTAACGCGGCACCTCGAAAAGTTCGATCGACCAGAGACGGCAGTCAACCGTATGCGGGCCGAGGTCTTGGAGGCGGCCGGACAGGCAGCCTATCAGTCGCCTGGACTGTTTACGCTGACGGTGCCAACAGGCGGCGGCAAAACCTTGACATCGTTGCGTTTCGCTCTCGATCATGCGCTGGCGCACGGTCTGCAACGGGTCATATACGTGGCTCCCTTCACCGCGATCATTGAGCAGACAGCAGAGGTGTTCCGAGACGCGCTGGACGATCTCGATGCCGTGCTTGAACATCACTCGTCCTTCGACGTCGAGGATGCATTCGTCGATGAAACCCAGGCTGAACGCCTGAAACTGGCGGCGCAGAATTGGGATCGCCCGGTGGTGGTCACGACGGCGGTGCAGTTTTTTGAAAGCCTTTTTGCGAACCGTACGCAGAAATGTCGCAAGCTTCACAATATCGCTCGCACGGTGGTCGTGTTGGACGAGGCACAGGCGCTGCCGGTCAACTACCTACGCCCGTGTCTGGCGGCACTGAAGGAATTGGTGCGCGGCTATGGCTGCTCGGTGGTGCTGTGCACCGCGACACAACCGGCGATCCGCGATGATGATGGGCTGCGCGCGGATGAGGCGATTCCGGCCAAGGCAACCCGCGAAATCATACCGGATCCTCCGGAACTCTACCGGCGCCTGAAACGGGTGGAGGCGCGGTTTTCCGGACCTCTTGGAAACAACGACCTCGCGTCGCAGGTGGCGGGGCGCAAGGCCCTGGTGATCGTCAACAACAAGCGCCAAGCGCGGGCGATTTACGACCTACTGGGCCGGGGCAACGCCCTGCACCTGAGCACCAACATGACCGCCGCGCACCGGCGCGATGTCCTGGCGAACATCTGCGACGGATTCGATGGTCCAGTCATTTCCACGGCGCTGGTCGAGGCGGGAGTGGATCTGGATTTCCCCGAGGTCTGGCGCGCGGTGGCGGGGCTCGATTCCATCGTGCAAGCCGCCGGACGATGTAACCGTGAGGGCAAACAAGTCCAACTTGGAAAGGTGCACGTTTTCGAACCCGAGGAGGGTTTTCCACCCCCGCCGGAACTGCAACAGAACGCCCAGATCGCCCGTGACATTCTGCGCGCCCATGCCGACGACCCGCTCGCCCCCGAGGCGGTGCGCGCTTATTTCCGGCGACTCTACTGGGACCGCGACGCCGATCTCGACAGTCGCGGGATCATGAGGCGGATCAAGGGGACGGGCAACCGGCTCGACTTTCCCTTTGCGGACATCGCCCATGATTTCAGGCTGATCGAGGAGGTCACGCGCCCGCTGATCATCGGCGCGGGACCTTACGGTATCGATGACGCGGCCCGGCGCATGCTGGAACACGGCAAGTATCCGGGCTCGATCGCGCGGGCGATGCAGCGCTACACGGTCTCGGTGTCACCGCGGGTTCGCGATGAGCTAGTGCGCGCCAGCGCGGCGCATGTCGTGCGACGCGACGAGTTCGAAGACCAGTTCGTGGTGCTGGACAATGCCCGGCTCTACGACGACGCGGCGGGGTTCTCGGCGGAAAACCCCGAGGATTTAGGGGTGATGATCGCGTGAGGAGGATGTCATGAGCTACGGCGTAAAACTGCATGTCTGGGGCGAATACGCCTGTTTCACCCGCCCCGAGATGAAGGTCGAGCGCGTCTCTTACGACGTCATGACACCCTCGGCCGCTCGCGGTATACTGGAGGCGGTGCACTGGAAACCGGCGATCCGCTGGGTGATCGACCGCCTCCACGTGCTTAACCCCATCCGATTCGAGAACATCCGCAAGAATGAGGTGGGCGCCAAGATTTCCGCCCGCAACGCGAAACAGGCGATGGCGGCGAATGATCTCTCGGGATTGCATATTGCCGTGGATGGTAACAACCAGCGCCAGCAACGCGCCACCATGGCCCTGTGCGACGTGGCCTACGTAATCGAGGCACATTTCGAGATGACCGACAAGGCCGGCGAGGACACCCCCGCCAAGCATTACGACATCTTTCGGCGGCGCGCACAGAAGGGGCAGTGCTTTCACCGCCCTGCCCTTGGCCTGCGCGAATTCGTCGCCGATTTCGAGTGGCTGGACGCGGTGCCGACCTCGGCGCTTGCCGGTCGGCAGGATCTGGGCTGGATGCTCTACGACATCGACTTCGCCAATGACCGCACGCCGCACTTCTTCCGCGCCGAGATGGTCGACGGGGTGATCGACGTCGCCGCGGCGCGCGACGGGGGGCTGGTGCGATGACGATCCTGACCGCGCTGACACGGCTCTATGACCGGATGGCCGAGAATGGCGAGGCTCCGCGCCCCGGCTATTCGACCGAGAATATCTCCTTCGCGCTGGTGCTGGACGGCGACGGAACGCCGCTGAGGCTTTCTGACAAGCGCAGCCATGCAGGGAACAAGCCCGCGCCGGTGGCGATGGGCGTGCCTGCGGGGGGGCGAACCTCGGGGATCAAACCCAACCTTCTGTGGGACAAGACCGCCTATGTGTTCGGCGTCGTCGCCGTGGAGGAGGAGGCCGAGGACGGCGAGAAGCGGCCGGTTCCCGGCCAAGGCAAGCGCACGGCAAAGGAACATGACGCCTTCGTCGCGGAACACGCGGCGTTGTTGGAGGAGGCGACCGACCCCGGTCTGCTGGCCCTGCGCCGGTTCCTCGATCTCTGGCGGCCCGAAATGTTCGCCGAGATGGGCTTTCCCGCCGCGGCGCTGGACCAAAATATCGTGTTTGAATTCGACGATGGTACAGGACCGGGGTTTGTCCATGACCGTCCCGCGGCGGTGGACCTGGTCACCGCCCCAGCGGAGGCCGAACGCGAGCTTTGCCTGGTGACCGGCGAGGAGGCCCCGATCGAGCGGTTGCACCCTAAGATCAAGGGCGTGATGGGCGCACAAAGCTCCGGCGCGTCGCTGGTGTCGTTCAACAACGACGCCTACGAGTCCTTCGGCAAGGCACAGGGTGACAATGCGCCGGTTTCGCAACGCGCCGCCTTCGCCTATGGCACCGCGCTCAACGCGCTGCTGGCGCGCGACTCGAAACGCCACCTGCGCATCGGCGACAGCACGGTGGTTTTCTGGGCCGAGACGGACAACACCGATACCGCGCAGGCCGTCGAGTTCTGCATGAGCGGCGCCTTCAACCCGCCCGCCGATGACGACGCCGAACAGGCCCGCCTGCGCGCCGCGATCGCGGACGTGGCCACCGGCCGCCCCTCCGAGCCTGATCTGGACCCGGCAACACGGGTTTACATGCTGGGGCTGGCACCCAACGCGGCGCGGCTTTCGGTGCGGTTCTGGCATCCGGGCACCTTTGGTGGATTCGCGCGCCATGTCGCCCGGTTCTGGATGGATCTGCAGATCGCGCCCGCGCCCTGGAAGGGTCCACCCGCCGCTCGGTCGCTGCTCTATGAAACCGCGATCCGGGTGGGCGGCAAGCCCAAGGCGGACACTATACAACCGCTTCTGGCCGGGCAACTCATGCGCGCGGTGCTTACCGGCCGGCCGCTGCCACGCACGCTGTTGTCTGCCGTCATCGCGCGCATCCGGGCTGACGGCGATATCGGCGGCCGCCGCGCCGCCATCTGCAAGGCGGTGATCAACAGCCACCTGCGCCCCAACAGTGACCAAGCGGCTCCCCGCCGCCCCACCACCAAGGAGGAGATCCCCGTGAGCCTCGACCCCGACAACACCAACCCGGCCTACCGGCTCGGGCGGCTTTTCGCTGTTCTGGAGCGTGCGCAAAGCGCCGCCCTGCCGGGCATCAATGCCACCATCAAAGACCGCTATTTCGCTGCCGCCTCAGCCACGCCGGCGCGTGTCTTCCCTTTGCTGGTCAAGAACGCCACGCACCACCTCGCGCTGTTGAAAAAAGGCGAGAATGGGGGGCTCGGACACTGGCTTGAAAAAGAGTTGGGCACGATCTGGCTGGGGCTCGAGGCGGACATGCCACGCTCTTTGCCGCTCGAAGACCAAGGCCGTTTCATCGCCGGCTATTACCACCAGCGCTGGACCAAGACCAACAGGAACGAGGTTGTCGAAGACACCCCTGACACTGTTGATACCGAGGAGCAAGACCAATGACCACCCTGCAGAACCGCTATGATTTCGTCCTCTTCTTCGACGTGACCAACGGCAACCCCAATGGGGACCCGGATGCCGGAAACCTGCCGCGGCTGGACCCGGAAACCAACCAGGGGCTGGTGTCTGACGTGTCGATCAAACGGAAGATCAGGAACTATGTCGAGGCCGCGCATGGCAGCGATGCCGGCCACCGCATCTACATGAGCGAACGCGCCGTCCTCAACGAACGCCATTTCGAGGCCTGGCAACAGACCGGCGTGGAGCCGGCCAAGAAGAACGACTATTCCCACCTGCCGCGTGACGAGGCCGAGGCGCGCAAGCTTACCGACTGGATGTGCGCCAACTTCTTCGACATCCGAAGCTTCGGCGCGGTGATGACGACCGGCGTCAACTGCGGTCAGGTGCGCGGCCCGGTCCAGATCACCTTCGCCCGGTCCGAGGAACCGGTGCTGCCCCTGGAAATCTCGATCACCCGGTCCTCTGTCACCAACGAGCGGGACCGCGACAAGGAACGCACCATGGGCCGCAAGCATATCGTGCCCTATGGCCTTTACCGCGCGCATGGCTTCATCAACGCCAAGCTGGCAGCGAAGACCGGGTTTTCCGAGGCGGATCTGCAAACGCTCTGGACCGCGCTGCGCGACATGCTCGATCTCGACCGTTCCGCCGCGCGCGGAGAGATGTCCGCCCGCCGGCTGATCGCCTTTCGCCACGAAAGCGCGCTTGGCAACGCGCAGGCGCATAAACTGTTCGAGCGCGTCACTGTCCATCGCCGCGCGGGCGATGATCTGATCGCGGTTGGCGATCAGCGCACCCATAACCTTTCCCCCGCCCGTGCCTTCGGCGATTACGAGATCACGCTGGACCGCGATAACCTGCCGCAGGGCATCGAAATCGTTGAACCCTTCTTAACCGCGAATTGACGAGGGGAGCCATGTAATTGCCCGCCATCCATAAAATCACCTATTTGAACGGTAAAATCTATGTGGGTCAGGATCGGACCGATACGCTCACCTATTTTGGCAGCGTTAACTCTCAACTTGTTGCGGCCGATTTCGATCCAGATCAACAGTTTGATTTCACCATCAGAAAACAGATTGTCTGGTATCGGAAGGAAGCAAGCAGAACGGAAACCACGCAAAAAGAACAAGAGTTCATTTTGAAGTTTCAGGCAAACAACCCGTCTGTGGGATATAATCGGTGGCCACGGTACATCCATAATTCCGGTTCTACCAAGAGTGACAAAGATGTCGGTTTCTGACGACATCCCGCTCTCGGCTCTGCAACACTGGCTGTTCTGTCCGCGCCAATACGCGCTGATCCATATCGAACGGCTCTGGGCCGAGAACCGATTCACCGCAGAAGGGCGGGTGCTGCACGAGCGCGCCGATGCCGGCCGGTCCGAGACCCGTCCCGGGATCCGCACCCTGCGAGGGGTCGAGATCCGGTCAGAACGGCACGGGCTCTCCGGTGTCGCCGACGTGGTCGAACTGCGCGGTGGCCGGCCTTTTCCGGTGGAATACAAGCGCGGCCAACTCAAGAGCCACCGTGCTGACGAGGTGCAGCTTTGTGCGCAGGCACTATGCCTGGAGGAGATGTTTGCCTGCGACATCCGAGAAGGGGCGCTGTTCTACGGCAAGCGGCGGCGGCGCGAGATCGTGCAGATGGACGCCGATCTGCGCGCCTTGACGCTGGATACCGCGCAGGCAGTTCGCGCCTGTCGCGCCTCGGGCGAGTTGCCCCGACCAGCCTACGACCCAGTCCGCTGTGACCGCTGCTCGTTGTACGATGCCTGTCGTCCCAGGCTGGGCGCGCGCCGGAGCGGCGTTGCTGCGTGGCTTGGTCGGGCGATCACGGCTGAGGTCACGCCGGAATGAAAAAGCTGCTGAACACGCTCTATGTCACCTCCGAAGGTGCTTGGGTCCGCAAGGATGGTGCCAACGTAGTGGTCGAGGTCGAGGGAGCCGAACGCGGCCGCGCGCCGTTGCACCTGCTCGGTGCGATCATCTGTTTCGGTCAGGTGGGCCTTTCCCCGCAACTCATGCATGCCGCCGCTGAGGCGGGTATTGCGATCACCTACCTTGGTTGGTCGGGGCGATTCTTAGCCCGGGTTGAAGGTCCGCAGAGCGGCAATGTGCTGCTTCGCCGCGCACAGCACGAACGTACCCACAGCGACCCGCTGGCGGTCGCTCGCTCCGTTGTCGCCGCGAAGGTCGCCAACCAGCGCGGCGTGATTCGGCGCGCGATCCGCGATCACGGAGATGCCGACAGCACCCTTGACCTCGCCGAGCGACGCCTCACAGCCGCAGCCCGCGCGGCGCTGGCCAGCGCCGATATCGACACCCTGCGCGGTATCGAAGGGGAGGCCGCCAACGCTTATTTCGCAGTATTTGGCAGCCTGGTCCGTGTTCCGAGCTTGCCTTTCGTCAACCGCACGCGCCGCCCTCCACGCGACCCAGTCAACGCGTTGCTGTCATTTCTCTATGTGCTTTTGACCGCAGATTGCCGTGCGGCCGCCGAGGCCGCGGGCCTCGATCCGCAAATGGGTTTCCTGCACCGCGATCGTCCCGGACGAGCCAGTCTCGCCCTTGATCTGGCCGAGGAATTTCGTGCGCCGATCGCGGACCGCACCTGCCTGACTTTGCTCAACCGCCGGCAACTTGGTGCGTCCGATTTTCGGCACGAGGAAACCGGCGCCGTGTTCCTGCGGGAGGAGGCGCGAAAAACCGTCCTGACCGCTTGGCAGGAGCGAAAGCGCACCATCGTCACTCACCCCTTCCTGTCCGAGAAGATGCCGCTCGGCCTCGTGCCTCATGTGCAGGCACAGCTTCTCGCCCGCCACCTGCGTGGCGATCTCGACGGGTATCCCGCTTTTGTGTGGAGGTAGAAGTGCTGGTTTTGGTAACATACGATGTCTCTACCGAAACTTTGGCCGGCCGCCGGCGACTGCGGCGGATCGCGCGAGCCTGCCAGGATTTTGGTCAGCGCGTGCAGTTTTCGGTGTTCGAGTGCGAGGTCGATCCCGGCCAGTGGACAAAACTGCGCGCCCGGCTTTTGGCCGAGCTCGACGCCGGCGAAGACAGTTTGCGTTTCTATTTGTTGGGGGCTAATTGGAAACGTCGCGTAGAGCATCACGGCGCCAAGCCCGCGACCGATTTCGACGGCCCGCTCATCATCTAAGCCGCACCACACTGGCCGCGCGAACCTCAAGCTATCACTTAACCTCGGCAAGGTTCGCAGCGCGCCAAGCTTTTTGACATCGTTGGATTTTGTTGACTACGCCACTGTGGCAACCTCTTCTCTAAACTCTAGTCATGCCGGTTCGCGCGAGTCGGCTTCTTTCACATTTCCTATCAACAGGTTACATAAGGGGGGTCGCCCCCTCACGGGGGCGCGGATTGAAACGCCTGACGACCGGGACGCGCTGGCGTTGCTGGCGGGGTCGCCCCCTCACGGGGGCGCGGATTGAAACCGCCCGTCAACATCACATACCCGCGAGGCCCTAGTCGCCCCCTCACGGGGGCGCGGATTGAAACTTGATGAGGCCGCGCCGCTGTCGCCATGGGATGGTCGCCCCCTCACGGGGGCGCGGATTGAAACGATTTCGGACGCCCAGACCTTCAACCCGTTCCCCGTCGCCCCCTCACGGGGGCGCGGATTGAAACGCTTGTTGACGAGCCGTCAAATGCGCTGTCCCGCGGTCGCCCCCTCACGGGGGCGCGGATTGAAACGCCAGCAGCCACGCTCGACGGCCGGGAATGCGCGTCGCCCCCTCACGGGGGCGCGGATTGAAACAGATGAATCATCACGTAATGAGGGGCGCAGCCGCGTCGCCCCCTCACGGGGGCGCGGATTGAAACAACGAAGTCTCGGTGCGGCTGAACGCGGTCGAGGGTCGCCCCCTCACGGGGGCGCGGATTGAAACGTCAAGCGGGTGGATCGCGACGGCGCGGCTGTTGTCGCCCCCTCACGGGGGCGCGGATTGAAACATGAAGTTCGCGGCCTGACGGCTGACGGCGGGGGTCGCCCCCTCACGGGGGCGCGGATTGAAACGGCACATCCGATTGAGGCGAAGGCGCGTTGAAAGTCGCCCCCTCACGGGGGCGCGGATTGAAACACCGACACCATTGGGCGCTACCGCGATGCCCGATGTCGCCCCCTCACGGGGGCGCGGATTGAAACCTCGTCAATCACGAGGGCTTGCCGCTGGCGCGCACGTCGCCCCCTCACGGGGGCGCGGATTGAAACGCTGGTCGGTGCTGGTGCGCGATCTCTTCACCTGGTCGCCCCCTCACGGGGGCGCGGATTGAAACGGAGTCCCAGCACCTGTGGCCGGTGGTGGCGGTGGTCGCCCCCTCACGGGGGCGCGGATTGAAACGTCGCCAGTGACCGAAGCGCTGGCAACATCACTGGTCGCCCCCTCACGGGGGCGCGGATTGAAACGTCGTCAGTGGCGGCAACGTCGAACTGAACGCTGGTCGCCCCCTCACGGGGGCGCGGATTGAAACAGCAACACCGAGCAGCAAGACCTTCACTTTACCAAGGTCGCCCCCTCACGGGGGCGCGGATTGAAACGTGCATCGGCCGCAAGCCGGGGCATCACCGAGGCGTCGCCCCCTCACGGGGGCGCGGATTGAAACCATGTGCTGCCCCGTGCAATCACGCGGTCAGCCTCGTCGCCCCCTCACGGGGGCGCGGATTGAAACGCGCAGGTAGATCACATCATCCCGAAGGAAGAGGGGTCGCCCCCTCACGGGGGCGCGGATTGAAACTGGGTCGGGATCACGCTCAGCGACCTGACCAATCGTCGCCCCCTCACGGGGGCGCGGATTGAAACCACTACAACACGGGCGGCATTGCCCGCGCGGCGCGTCGCCCCCTCACGGGGGCGCGGATTGAAACCGCAAGAGGAAGGGCTGGTGATTGACGATCTGCGTCGCCCCCTCACGGGGGCGCGGATTGAAACGCGCCCAAATGTTCCAGCGGCATGCCGCCGCGCAACGTCGCCCCCTCACGGGGGCGCGGATTGAAACGGCCGATGACTACCGGGTCAGCATCGCGGGCGGGGTCGCCCCCTCACGGGGGCGCGGATTGAAACCCGATATGGCCGGAAGGGCGATAGGCGGGCAGCACGTCGCCCCCTCACGGGGGCGCGGATTGAAACAAGGTGTTGAGGTAAACGCCGGCCACACCATCCGCGGTCGCCCCCTCACGGGGGCGCGGATTGAAACAATATCGAGGCGCTGATGAACGACCTGTTCGGCGGTCGCCCCCTCACGGGGGCGCGGATTGAAACAGCTGCACCCGTCGCAGGCGTTCATCGTCGGCAGTGTCGCCCCCTCACGGGGGCGCGGATTGAAACGGCTGCGGATGCGCATCGCTGGGATGGCCGACGGTCGCCCCCTCACGGGGGCGCGGATTGAAACCCCGGGGCTATGGACTATGAGCTGAACGAGGTTGTCGCCCCCTCACGGGGGCGCGGATTGAAACATGGACGAGGAAGACGGGGTTGTGATGGCCCTGCGTCGCCCCCTCACGGGGGCGCGGATTGAAACCCCGAATCTGGCGGGTGCCGAGAGGGGCGGAAAGTCGCCCCCTCACGGGGGCGCGGATTGAAACACCAACCTGGACAGCGCCGGGCGCGGTGAAGGAGTCGCCCCCTCACGGGGGCGCGGATTGAAACCGTGAACGTATCCTGCGCTTAGGCCCGCATCGAGTCTCGAGTCGCCCCCTCACGGGGGCGCGGATTGAAACGCCTCGGCTATGATGGTGGCGGGGTCTATGGCGCGTCGCCCCCTCACGGGGGCGCGGATTGAAACATCACCTCGGACGCGCGCATGATCTCGCGGATCACGTCGCCCCCTCACGGGGGCGCGGATTGAAACAAGTGCCCGGCCAGCGCCTTGAGCGCGATGCTAATGTCGCCCCCTCACGGGGGCGCGGATTGAAACACAATCCCCGCCAGCGCGCTCATTGTGCGCCACCGTCGCCCCCTCACGGGGGCGCGGATTGAAACCGCCACTGGCAGGCTATCCATTTGCAGCCATTCAGGTCGCCCCATCACGGGGGCGCGGATTGAAACAGCGGCACGCTGGGCGCGATGAGCGACGAGGAAAGTCGCCCCCTCATGGGGGCGCGGATTGAAACCCCTATGTCCGGGTCGACCTGCAGCCTCCATCTTCTCGCACGGGCGTGAAAAAGTATCGCAGACAGGATCTAGAACTTTGCGAAGCTTGGATTTCTGTTCCTTCTTCCGGACGCCACTGGCATCGAAGTGCTGAGTCGCCGAACCAGTAATTCCTAAAATAAACAATACCTTACAAGCCATTCACCAAATCGGCTCAGTCATGAGCTCCGGAGAATATCGGCCCTGAGAGACCGCTTCCGGGCCTCCCGACACCGGGGCCGGTGTTCAGCCCCTCCCGCATAACCCTCGAAAACAACGAGAAAATCCGGCCGCAGCCGGATCGGGAGAACGATTTCGCAAGGGCAAGTGGCGGAAGGGGTGGGATTCGAACCCACGGATGGTTGCCCATCGGCGGTTTTCAAGACCGCTGCAATCGACCACTCTGCCACCCTTCCTGCGCCGGGTTTCAAGGTCAGCGCCTTGAACCACTCGGCAGCCCGTCGCGCGGTTCTATCTTGCGAGATTCGGGACTGCAAGTTCATCCGGCGATCTGAGCGGTCACGCGGCGCCGGATGCGACAAGGACATGTTCGGACAGCGTTTGCGCCAGGACCGCCCGCCGGAACGGCTTGGCGATATGCCCGGCGAAGCCCGCGGCCAGGTATTCGTCGACCTGGTGTTGCATCGCGTTGGCGGTGACCGCCAGGGCCGGGGTCGGCGGTGCCCCGGCCTGCGCCTCGCAGGTGCGGATCGCCTGCAAGGCCCCGACGCCGTCCAGAACCGGCATGGAGATATCCAGAAGCACCATGTCGAACGCGCCGGGGCGGAACAGATCACAGGCGATCTGCCCGTCTTCGGCCAGCGTGACCTGGATACCCATCCCCGAGAGCATGGTATCCAGGATGGTGCGGTTGGTGCGGTTGTCATCGGCGACCAGCACATGCAGCCGCGACAGGTCCACCGGTGACTGGGGCGCGGGCGGCTGGTCCATTTGCGCGCACGGCGCCGGCAGGCGCACGGCGACGCGGGTGCCCTGGCCGGGCGCGCTGTTGAGTGTGATCTCGCCCTCCATCAGGCGCACCAGCCGACGCGTAATCGACAGGCCCAGTCCCGTCCCGCCAAAGCGCCGCGCGGTCGAGCTTTCGGCCTGTTCGAATTCGTCGAACACCTTTGCCGCCTGGTCATCGCTCATGCCGATCCCGGTATCGACAACCTCGATGGCCAGCATGTCGCCGGGTTCGATGGCAAAGGAGACGCGGATTCTGCCGGTCTCGGTGAACTTGATCGCATTGCCGATCAGGTTGTTGAGGATCTGGCGAATCCGGTGCGTATCGCCCATCCGCAAGCGGTTGCAGTCCGGCGCGGCCTGGACCAGAAGCTCCAGCCCCTTGGACTGGGCCCGGAGCGCGAACAGCATCTCGACGCGCTGGGCCTCGGAGGCGGGGGCGAAGGGGCGTGGGTCGATGGTCATCTTGCCGGCCTCGATCTTGGCCAGGTCCAGGATGTCATTGAGAATGTTGAGCAACCCTTCGCCGGATTCGCGAATGGTCTCCAGCATGCGGCGGTTGCCCTGATCGGTGATACGCTCGCTCAGGATTTCCGCCATGCCCAGAACCCCGGTCAGTGGCGTGCGCAACTCGTGGCTCATGTTGGCCAGAAAGCGCGATTTCGCCTGATTGGCGGATTCGGCGCGTTCGGTGGCGGCGATCAGCGCGCTGACATTGGTGCCGACGCCGCGATAGCCCATGAACCGGCCTTCGCTATCGAAATACGGTGCGCCGCTGACGCGGATATAGATTGGCGAGTCGTCGTCCGAGAGCCCGATCTGGTAGATGAAATCGCTGAACGATTCATGCTTCGACATCTTGCGGTCAAGCGCCTTCCATTCTTCGGTTTCACACAGTTCGGGGCTGGATGCGATTTCGTCGCGGCGACGGCCCAGGATGCGTTCGCGGCTGAAGCCGGTGGCGCGTTCAAAGCCGCTGGACACATAGGTGCAACGCCCCTCGCGGTCCTGTTCCCAGAACCAGTCGTCGCTGACCTCGGCGATGTCGGCGATTCGCTTTTCGGCAATCCGGCGGGCGGTCAGGGCCTTTTCCAGCGCTTCGCGCGCCTCGATCAGGGCGAACTCGCGCTGCTTGTTCTCGGTGATGTCGATATGAACGCCGCTTTCCTCGGCGACGCGGCAGGGACCGGCCCAGCGCAGCACGCGGGTCTTGGACAGGATCCAGACCCAGTGCCCCTGCCGGTGACGCATGCGGAATTCGTGCATCGTCCGGTTCGAACCCGACCGATGAAGGGCGGCGATATTCTCGCGGACCTTGACCAGGTCCTGGGGATGCATCATCGATTCGAACAGCTGTTGGGTCATCGGTGTCAGGTCTTCGCGCGAATAGCCCAGCATGGCGGCATACTGGTCGTCGATCACGACCTCGCCGGTGACGGCGTCCAGTTGCCAGGTGCCGACCGCCGATGCGTCCAGGATCGTGCTCAGGCGTTCCTCGGCGCGGCGCCGCTCGGAAATGTCCAGATAGACACCGCTCATTTTCAACGGGCGGCCGGCCTCGTCGCGGCTGATGACCTGACCGCGGGTCAGCATGTGCACCCAGTGACCCTGGGCATGGCGCATGCGGACCTCGTCTTCCAGTTGGTCGCGCTCGCACCGGCGTACGCGCGCCATCGCGGTCTCGATGCGGCGGCTGTCGGCGGGATGGGCAAGGCGAGATATGCGCAGAAGTTGGTGACGCCTGATCAGGCGGCAGCTTGACGTTGGCGGAGCCCGTCGCGGAACTCAACCCCTTGGATGATCTCGGGCA
>LJSV01000039.1 GCA_001314715.1 Rhodobacteraceae bacterium HLUCCA12
TTCGCCGGAACGGGAGGCTCTGGGGCAGTAACTCATTGAAAACTATGGCATCAGAAAGTTGAAGATAGCGAATTTACCCAATTTGCTGTCGAACTTCGGATTGCCGTATCTCGGTCTACATGACGGATGTCGATCCGGAAGACGAGCGAGACTGGCACCGCCAGCACGAGTGGCTGACCTCCAAGATCAACGACTTCCACAGGGTATTTCTTACTCGTGTGCGGGATCTGGACGCCGAAGACTGGAAGCAAGATGGCGAGGTAGACGTCTCGGTCGGAACATCTCAGATTGAAGGGTAAAGGAGTGCGAACCGCTGGCAGAGTTCGATTTATGTTCCTTCTGGGGTGCGACCCTGAAATCCAAGTGTTCAGCGCGCCACCCCATAAACTTGAACAAGTTCAATAGCTTATTGAAAATTCACTAAATCGGCACAGTCGTGAGGTCCGGAGAATATCGGCCCTGAGAGACCGCTTTCGTCCCTCCTAGCACAGGGGCCGGTGCTCAGCCCTTCCCGCATAACCCCCGAAAACAACGGAAAAATCCGGCCGCAGCCGGATTGGGAGAACGCTTTCGCTGGGGCAAGTGGCGGAGGGAAAGCGACCGGGGTCGAACGTTCTTTTGCGAATGCTGCTCGGTTTGCAAGGATTTTCTGATCTGCCACGGGGTGCGCGCCCCGCTTGCCGAAAAGCTACTCACAGCGCATCCCTTGCCAGTATTGTCCGGAGGGCACTTTACGGAACAGAACATTCACTGCCTCATCAGATACGTTTTGAACTACGTAGGTATCGCCGCCGTCTATTCTGTCATCTCTATACCACGGATTAGAACCTGTCCAAGTTGGCGCATTGAACATCACGCACCAACCCACACCATCTCTCTTATCAAAGTGACGGCGCTCGCCTGGTTGCATATGGATCTGGAGAGTGTTGCCATATTCCAAAGTATGGCGTCCGCCCAAAGGGGTTCTGTTGACCTCCGTTCCTCTTGGTGGTGGTTCGGGCATTAGAGGCGTCGCAAGCAGCGTGCCGGCCCCAAATGCAAGCCCAACGAGCACGGCGATTACCGTGAGGCCCACCCACAAGATGACAGGCGTAGCGTTCGCGAGGCGTCGGTGCTCGATGAGCGCGAAATGCGTCGCGCTGCCGAGCGCGAGGCCGCTCAACATCCAAGAAAAGATCGGTGACGGGTGCCACAGCGCAAAAACGGTCTCGGTGATTACAAGAACGTTGGTGAAGAACCACAAAAACGTGGTCGCTATCACAACGATCGTAAATTTGACTACCGCCACGATCAAAGAGATCACCACTACGGTTACCACGAGGCCCGCGATCAGGTCCTCCATGGGATCAAACTCCTTCCGGGTTATCCTTGCGGTCGCATGCGCGTGCGACGGCGGCCGGCACACGGCCTGCAAGCTGGAGATAGAACACGAATGACGCGGCCTTGATTGCGACGGTGGCGAAGGCCAGCAGGGTTGCCATGACGATAATTTGCGGCACGGCGGGCAATGGCAGCGTGGCGAGCGCAAGTTCGGCACCGACCGCAGCCGACATGAGCACGAACATGACTGCGTAGAAGCGCGCCGCCATGTCCATATGTGGCCGTAGCAGGCCCGGCACCCGCCGGCAGACCTCGCGCAACGTGCGCGGCTCCTCGACGACTAAGATCTTCTCGCCGAGCGAAAGGACTACGCGCGCCAGGGCGAAGAGCGCAAGGCCGGCAGCGATCGCGAGCCACAACCATGGTCCACCGCCGAGAGCACATGCGCCGAGGATCAGCAGGGCGATCGGCGCGCCGAAGGCTAAGTAGACGGTGAGCTTGAGCTTGAGCACCGGCCAGATATAGCGCGCGCCCCGCGCCACGATGTCTTCTGGGCGGTATCCGCGCCTGACGAGCAGGTCACGCATCAGGCCCAGCACCCCGACGATGATGAAGAGGCCGGCCAAGAAAAGCCCGAGGGTCAGGAGCGCAGCGCCCGGGCCGAGGCTCGCGCTCGGCGTGGGGAACCTCGCTTGCGGTGCAGCGAACAGGTCCGCAAGAGCGCCTAAGCCCACCACCGGCTCCGGAGTGCTTCCCGTAGCAAAGCTCAGCGCGCGCTCGCACACCACCCCGAGAAGAGCGAACAACACGAACATCCTGTGGTGCAGTGCTACGGCCAACCCCTCTAGCCAGGCGGCGCGCCAGCACACGGTCGCCTCAGTCATCGCTCCCCATCCCCCTCAAGAGATAAACACCGTAGCCACCTAAAAGGGCGATCAAGAAAAAGCCGATAATGACGACTGCCCACCCAGCCTCCGGAACGCGGCCATCAGAAACCCGATCAAAGAGGTCGCCGAACCCCGCCCAGCGGTCGAGCCGGAGGCCTCGTGCCTCGGGTATGGTCGCGAGAATGGCGCGGAGGAGGCCGAGAAGAGCCGCAAGCAACGTGCCGACGGCGAGGCTGCGCCGGAGCATCTGCGTGAATGGTGCCGAGACCCGGAAGCTGACCGGCACGCCGAGTGCGCCACCGTTACCGGTGATCCGGATTTCGCCCTGCTGCTTCGCGCCGACTGGGACGGCTGTGGGGTCGATGCTCACCCGAATCCTGCTCCCCGCGCCCTCGAAACGCTTGCAATCAAGGCTCAGGGAGTGGCCGCCCCGGGCGACGTGGACCTCGCCCGCGAGGTGGCCGCGGGTGGCGTTGTCGATCCTGATAGTGGCCGTCCGGCGACCGCCGAGCGGAATCCCTCCGAGATCGAGCGCCGCCGGCGCAGCCACCGCCTTCGGTCGGGCCAATTCCGGGTCGAGGAGATGGAGGGTCGCCTCCAGCCGACTCTCCCAGCTGAGATCGGACCCATCGAGCAGTTGGTCGAAGGCCTCCGGGTCAGTGAGCCTGCCGGTTCCGGCGAGCCAAATCCGGATCCAGCCCTCGCGCAGGAGGTCGATGCCACGGCTACGCGAGCGCTCGTCGCGGTCGATCATGGCGGCGAGTTCCTGTGGTTTCACCGCCTGCTCAGGCCCGAACGGGAACGGGAGATCCGGCCGGAACTTGCAAAGAACGCCGAAGCAAGCGAGATCGGGCCTTTCACTATGGCGTGTCCGGCATTCAGCGATGAAGGCCACGTCCGTCTCCCAGTCGGGGAACTCGCTTGCGCGCAGCCATTCTTCGAGCCGGCCACTGACCACCAGTGTCTCGAAGGCCGCACGCACCTGACTAGAGGCGCCAGTCAACGCCGTTGGGAGTTCGCCCGGGCTCGCGACAGCCACGTCCTGCGAAAGCGTCACTGGACGCCGCGGGTCGACGGTGTAGAGCAGTGCGAAGGCGGAGAGTTCCGGGTCCTCCTGCGTCAGACGCTGGCGCAGATCCCTCAACTTGGCCAGTAGAACGCCACTTTCCGTCACCGGCTGCGCCGCGTCCACCCAGCTGGCGAGGCGCCCGTCGAACAAGGCTGCCAACACGCCGCGGGTCGTCTTGTCGTGCTCGGTCTCGAGCAGACGGACCAAATCGCTGAGCGAACGGACCTTTTGGTCGCCGATCAAGAGGGGGAGTGTGGGGTCTAGGAGAAACTGGAGCTTGAACAGGCCCAGCCTGCGATCCTGCGCAAACTCCTCTGCCAGAGCGCGGATCCGGCGAGCGAGCTCGGCATCGAAGTGGTCGAATATCCAGCGCGCGATGTCGTCGGTCCGGTAGAGTTCGGTTTCGGCGTCAAACGACCCGAGATGGGCGGCAAGCTGCTGCGGCATCTTGGCTTCCGGGAACCCCGGATAAGGTACGGTCCGCCCCGACGAACGCTGCCAAGGCCGACACTCGTCGTCACGCACTATCTCGCCAGCGAGCCAGGCCCGCACCTGTGCTCCACCCCAGCGGTTCTCGGGCGCATAGTCGGTCAGACCGTGGATCAGGTCCCGGAACTCAGGGGACAGTTCATCCTTGAGCGGGATCGCCCCGCTCACATGGGCGACCCCCACCTGCGCGCTCACCTTCCCTTTGAATGGCGAGTGTCCGGCGAGAGCGTGGGCAATGGTGATCCCAAGCGCGTAGAAGTCGGTCTTCGGGCCAATCTGCCCCTGGTCGATGAGCTCGGGCGCGGCGTAGTCGATGGTCCAGTTCGCAGCGCTCTCGGTGTGCCGCACGGAGCCATCAGCAGGTTCCCAGAGCGAGCTAATGTCAAAGTCGGCTAGCACCGGCTCGTCACGTTCGAGGCTGCGGAACAAAATGTTACTCGGCTTGACGTCGCGGTGGACGATCCCCGCCGCATGCACGAACTCCAGCGCCCTAACCAAGGCGGGGAGGATCCGCCGGAGTTCCTCCTCTGTGAGGGGCAGGCACCCCGCCAGGGAACCGCCAAGACAGAGCTCCATGACCTCGTACGCCCAGCCGCCCCATGTCCCGACATCGTGGACGGCGACGATGTTCGGATGGACAAGTCCGCGCAATCGCTCGACCGCGTCGGGGTGCGCCGGGAGGCGGCTGCGGTAGAGTTTAACTGCCACCTCTTCTTGCGTCTCTGTATCGATACAGTGGTAAAGCTCGGCGTTACCGCCTCTGCTCGACCCACCCTCTATGCGGTAGCGGTCGGCAATGAATGTCCCGGGCTCGAAACTCAGGACAGACAAGGCTCCTTCATCGCCGAAGACGTCGGTGCCGTGGTGTACCTGCGCGTCCGCCTGAATCTTTTTGGTCCCACCGACCTGGGGAGATCCGGAGCCACCTGAGTTTAGCTGGTCGGTGAACGGGCGGTCGTTGCTCATGTCATCTCGCCCCCCCTTTTTCTTTGCCAGTGTCCCCGTCGGGCGTGCCCGCTTTACCCGCACTTCCGTTGTCTTGTGCAGCGTCCAACCCCTCGACGCGCGCCTCTCGTGCCACACCGGAGAAGCGCAGCAGTACAACCGAGACGTTGTCATGGCCGCCATGCGCAATCGCGCTTTCGATCAGCGTGTGTCCGAGCGTATCCAAGTCGGTCGCAGCACGGTCGAACAGGCTCTCAAGCTCGGCGGGCGGCACCAGGTCGTGCAGCCCGTCCGAGCATATCATGACCACGTCGCCGTCGTCTGGTCCCCGTCCGTCCTCGATTGCCAGGGAAAATTCGAGGCTACCAGCGTAATTTGTCAGAACATGGCGGCGGGGATGTCGGGCCGAGGCCCCCACGGTCAGTCGCCCGGCGCGGACAGCGAGGCCGGCCAGGGTGTCGTCGAGGGTCAGAGCCTTGATCACGCCGCGGCGGTAGCGGTAAATGCGGCTGTCACCCGCATGGAAGACGAGGTACCCGGTCCCGGTCAGGCAAACGCCGGCCAGCGTGCAGCCCATGCCGGCCAGCTCCGGCTGTGCCCGTGCCGCGTCGAGGATCGCCGCGTTGGCCGCCTCGCTTGCCCAGACGAGACGCTCCCGAACTGGCCGGCTGTCGCCGTTGAACGCGCGCTCGAGAGTGGCGAGTGAGAGCCGGCTCGCCGTGGCGCCGCCCGCGGCCCCGCCGATGCCATCGGCGACGGCGAGCAAGAGCCCAGGGCCGGTGATAAGCTCATCATCGCCATCGAGCCGCAGTCCAAGGCTACCGCGGTTTCTGATCATGCCACCGATGAGCATGTGGTCCTCGTTCTCCTGGCGAACGAGGCCGGCTTCGGTGCGGCCGAAGATGTCGAACCTCATGGGATCCTCACCACGAGGTGCGTGTTGGCCATAGAGACCCGGTCGCCGTCGCCGACGGGTCGGGCCTCGCCCGTCGGTACGCGCTCGCCGTTGACGCAGGTCGGGTTCGGCGGGCTAAATGAGCCCTCGTCGAGCGCGACGCAGTGCCAACGGCCGTCGTGTAGCTCAAAGCGGCAGTGCCGACCGTGGACGTAGTTGAGGGCGGGGAGGCCGGCAAGCTGCACCTCCGCGTTGCTGTCAGGCCCGGCCCTACCAACCGTGGCGCCGCTGCGCACCGTGAATGTCATCCCGAAACCGAGCGCCTCGAGGATCAGCGTTGCGGGCGCGGCATCCTCGCGCTCCGGAGCCGTGCCGGATTCCCTCGGGTAGAGCGCCGCCGGGTCCAGAGTGTGTGGGGAGCCCGGAGCTCGAGGAACGTCCCCGGCCTGGCGCGGAGCCGGGATCGCTGGTTCAAGCCCCAAGAACTCGCCATCCCTGACGCATGTATCTCGGTGCTCCGGGTTGTAGTGGCCGCAGCGCGGGCACTCGCGGACATACTCAGTCGGCTTGCTCATCGCTCGCTCCCCGTGCGTCCCGATTCGGGCTCCGCCTCCATGCCAGCAGCCCCGCGCGGTGCGCGCCGCGAGTTGAGGGTTGCACTCTCGGCGTCCGGCGCTGCGGCCGTAAGACCGAGGGCGCGGTGGTAGGACTGGCGCGGTCCAGGGCCGAGAATGCCGACGAGCATCGCCTTGCCCTCCGGCCCCAGCGCAAGATTCGCCGCCGGTGCGGAGCTGGTCTTGATCGACGGGCGCAGGGCGCGGCCCCGGGGCGTAAGGTAATGCACCGTCTGGTTGCCCGAGCCGGCCAGCGGATGGCCGCTCGGCCGGGAGCGCACATAAGGCCCGTCGATGAGCACGTCGACTCGCGCGAGCAACCGGGCCGCGCCTTCGCCCATGCGCCGCAGCCGCGCCAAGCGAAAACCCGAGAAGGTGACGACGCTCCACCAGGGGCGTTCGCGAAGCACGCGGTCAAGCAACTCGGCAAGCGCTTCTGCTTGGCCGAAGGGCTCACCGCCGCTTAGGGTGATGCCGTCGAGATCTGCATCGAGACTCAGGATTCGTTCCGCCAACCGCTCCACCGCCACGCTCCATCCGGCCCGCGCGTCGAGCAGTTCGGGCGTGATGCAGCCCGGGCAGCGCAGCGGGCAGCCAGCCACCCAGAGGCCGACGCGCCGTCCGGGGCCCAGCGCAGTAACTGGATAGGCAATACTGTGAAGCACAAGAGCCATCTCTAGGCTCCTTCCAACTCAAGCTGGAACCGATTGGGCGCTTGATCGCCGTTGTCGACGAGCCGCACCAAGCGCAGGCGCGCGTCCCGCTCGACGGCGTGGTCGAACAGCCAGCGCGCGAGCGGGTTCACCACGGCGGCGTCGACGACGTTACGCACGCCGCGCCCGCCATGCGCGAGGTTCTCGCACGCCAGCGCCACAACCGCCTCGCGCACCTCTTCGCCGATCGTGATCTCGAGCGCGCGCTCGCGGACCAAGTGCTCACAAAGGCCAGAGAGCAGCAGTCCGGCGATCTCCGCGGCCACCGGCGGGCGAATGAAGTCAAAGACGACGAAGTTGTCGCCAAAGCGGTTGAGGATCTCAGGCCGTCCAAGCTCGAAGTTGAAGTGATCCCGGATACGTCCGAGGATGACCCGGCTCATTTCCTCGTAGGACATCTCGGGGCCGACGAGCGGCACGCCGCCGGGCATAGCCGCGTCGTCCTCAGCACTCCCACCGCCAAGCGCGCGGGCGAGCGCAGCCGCCGGATCCTCTCGCGGGGCCGCCGTGCCCAAGTTGCTGGTGAAGATGATGACCGTCTCGTTGAAGTAGACTGTCTCGCCCTGGCCATCGGTGAGCCGCCCATCGTCGAGGATTTGCAGGAACTTATCGAGAAGGCTGGGGTGCGCCTTCTCGATCTCGTCGAACAGCAGCACCGAGAACGGGTTGCGCTTGACCTGGTTGGTTAACTGCCCACCCTCCTCGTAGCCGACATAGCCCGGCGGCGCGCCCATCAGTTTCTGGTCGGCGTGCTCAGCGCCGTACTCGCTCATGTCGAAGCGGAGGAGGCGATCCTCGTGACCGAACACGAGCTGCGCCAGGCACTTGGCCGTTTCGGTCTTGCCCACCCCGGTCGGCCCCGCGAAGAACAGCACGCCGCGCGGGCGTTGGGCGGGACCGCGCGAGCCCGCAGCGAGCCCAAGACGCGCGCGCTTTACGAGATCCAGCGCTCGCGTTAAGGCGCGCGTCTGGCCGCGCACGCGGCTGTTGAAGAGCGCCTCGGCGCCGTCGAGGCGTTCCCTGTCGACCTTGTCCCAGGGGCTCTCCCTGACGCCGTACTTGAAGCGTTCGCACAGCACCTCGATGTCCCGCGCGGAGATCTCTTCGCGACGCGACAGGCTGACGAGGCTCAAAAGCTCGAAGTTGGTGAGGCCGTCCGTCAGCGCACTGAAACGGCCGCAGAGCTCCTCGTCCGGGCCATCGCCGCCTGCGTCGTGGAAGGCGCGGTAGCGCGACCTGAGGAACCGGGTCCGATCGGTGGCGTCGGGGCGGTCGACGTGGATAGCACGCGCCCGCGGGTTTCCAACATAAAGATAGGCGGGCAGGTCGTTGAGCTTGTCGCAGACCAGCACCAGCAGATTGCGCAAGGGCCCATCCTCGTGGACGACCTCCGTGGCTTCTTGAGCTGCCTTGAGCAGGCGCAGCATGAGGTCGGTCTCCTGGCGCGACGGCATGTTCGGCGAGGTGACGAGGCGCGAGGCGTGCACGATGACGAAGGCGTTCGCCGCCTCGCGGCTCCGGAGCGCTCGTCGGATGTTGTCGACCTCCGCCTCGAGCCCGGAGGCGACCGAGCGCCCGGGATTCTGCGGGTTGCGCGGCGGAGAGCGTGTCTCCTGCGGCAAACCGCTGCCACAGAGCGCCTGGTATCTTTGCCGCATCTCGTCGGTCGCGAGGGCAAGGCCGTCCACGGGATCGAGCACGCCGACTACATCGTAACCCCTGCCAGTGAGAAAGCGCCGCAGGAATCCCGCGATGTCGCTCTCGGTCCAGTAGGTGTCTCCCTCAGTCTCGACCGGGTAGGAGGCGAGGTCGAGCACGTTGCCGTGCAGAAGCACCAGGCTGTGAAGCGGTGCGAAGCGCGTTAGCTCGCGAATCCACCGCGGCGCGCGCTCGTCGAAGACAATCGTGCTCACGGCCGCTTCCTCCCGCTTTGCCGGGCCAGAGCGGCCGCGCGTGCCCGCTGCTCCTCCTCTTCGCGGAACAGTTCCTCGGCGGTCTCCATCGCCGCGACGGGCAGGTCGGGCAGGCGGCGCTCAAAACCGATACGGTAGGGCACCCCGTCGGCCGTGAGGCGGCGCAAGATTTCGCGGGCGTCCGCGCACCAGCGCGCCTCCGCGCACTTTAGATCGACCGCTTCGCCGGGTCCGGTGGTGAGCTTGGTAGCGAGGCGTCCGTCGGCGTGGAGGGCGAGACGAACCTGTGCGCCGCCGGGAACCCGCCACAGCCCGACTGTCGGCGCACCTGGAGCGGCCGGCCCGAATGGCTCGAGCGCCTCATAGTCCAATTCTGCCAAGTGCTCGACGAGGCGGTCCCCGAGCCACGCGCTCAGCGCCTGAGCCTGCACCCGCCCCTCAACGCGCGCGCTGACCGCGGCCAGCTGGCGGCGCAACGCATCTAACGTACCTGCTTGCGGCCGGTCTCGCTTGACCATCCCGACGAGGCCCCGCACGAGCGCGCCAGCCTCGTCCCGATCCTCCGCGTCCAAGGCCAGCTCGCGACACTCTAACGCTTGGTCGAGTAACGCTTCAGCCTCGACGCGTAGCCGGACGCTTGCCTCCGTGGTCCGCTCGATCCGCGCGAAATACGTCGCGATCGTACGCTTGGCCGTCTCATGAAGCCCGGCAATGTCGGGGCACGCGTGGGATCCGTCGGCGAGCCGTGCCCGGTGTGCACGCACCAGCGCGGCGAGCCGGGCGAACGGCGCCTGTGCATCCTCGCGCGTCTCCTGCAGAATCCGCTCAAGGTTGGCCTCAATCGCGGCAAGCCCCGCAAGGGCCTGCTCACGCTCGGCCTCGCGGCGGCGCTCCTTGCCCAAGAAGTCGCGCGCCCCGGCAGGGGCGTCGGTGCGTGGCGCCGGAGGCGCTTGGGCCAGCGTCCCGAGCTGCTCGAGGAACTCGCGCGCAACCGCCCGCTCGCAGGCCTCGGCACGCTGCGCGGCTGTTGCCTTCTCGCGCGCCTCAAGGCGCGCTGCTATGGTCGCGCGCTCACGCTCGCGCTCGCGTCCGGCGCGCTCACGCTCGCGGTCGACTAGGTGCTTGACGCCAAGCGCCGCCTTGCCGGCGAGCACCGCCGTCCCACCGGCCGCCAAAAGTGCGCCGCCGCCAATCAGGAGTACGGTGCCTCCTGCCGCGGCGAGGGGAACCGCAGGGACGAGAACCATCTCGGTGCTCATCTCATCGTCCTCTCCAGGTCCGGCAGCCACCGACGCGCTACCCTAAAAGGCCATAAGAATCGTAAAAGCCTCGGAACCTTTTTTATCGTCAATATCACAGTTCCCTTACGAATGTCATGACGGTGTGAATTGGCCGGCGTCACTAGATTCGATTCCCCATCTGCGCGGTCGGTCAGATCTGCCTCGCGCATACGCCGGTGAGTCGCACCTTCCGTTCTCTTGTTCGCCCACCATCGCAAAGCCCATCTTAGGCTCAAGTTTCAAAAGCAACACCCGGAGCTCGTAGGATGTTGCGATAGCCAGACGAAGTAAGCGCCTCAGCAACGAGGAACGCCGACTTTCTCCAGTTACTCATTGAGCACCCATACAAAAGGCGGATTTATGAAACTCGGCTCATCTACTGGCACCCATTGAGGTCGGACTTTATGCAGCACCCAAACCATTGGATCACCTATGTACATCGGAAAACTGAAAATCATACTCACTAGGCCTGCAAACGGCAAACCGACCTGTGATAATCCGGCCGCAATAAGTGAAATCCCCGACATTGCAAGAACTGCAAGTGGCAGAGCCACGATATTAGTTCCTTGCGGAAATCCATCGGAAATCGTGAGCACCAAAAAAAATCCAACCGTTCCAAACGCGACCCGGATTAACATTAACATAAGTGTTCCATTCCAAGAAACGCGCGACAAAAACCCCTTTTCCATTTTTCCCTCGTATTGTTTCCTCTCAAGTTTCGCACTTGAGTTCCAAGTATTCACATCCAGGGCGATTGCATAGCGTAATTCACCTAACCCTTGACCTTGCCACTTCCATTGCAGCGCGAGCACTTAGCACGCCCGTCCTTGCCGGTACTGTCACAGATAGGGCAATCTCGCCATTCACTCTTTCTTTCACTTGGCATTTTTTCCACGATCATCTCCTTCTGTCGCTCCCAAGTTCATCAACAAAATCGATAAGCGTTTGATTTCATTCAGGCCGAATGGCCGGAAATGTTACAACAGGAGCGCTATCAGGCTGGCTTTGGCAG
>LJSV01000040.1 GCA_001314715.1 Rhodobacteraceae bacterium HLUCCA12
ATCGCAATCGCACGAAGGCTGGTCACGATCGCCAACGCCATCATCAAAACCGGCACACCTTGGCAGATTCAGCCCAGCGAATAGACACAGTTGCTAGGTTTTGGTTCGAGACTTTCGAATCCGGATTTAAGGACCCAGAGCGGGCCAGCCTCACCGCAACTGCGGGTTCAGCGCATCGCGCAGCCAATCACCGAACAGGTTTACCGCGACCACGAGCGCCATCAGCGCCAGTGCCGGAAAGATGACCAGCCACCACTCGCCGCTGAAGAGGTACTCATAGCCCGAGCGGATCAGCGTGCCCAGGGATGGCTCGGTCGGCGGAAGGCCGAAGCCCAGAAACGACAGCGTCGCCTCGCCCATGACGGCAAAGGCAATGTCCAACGTTGCCAGAACGGCGATGGGGTTCACCACGTTCGGCAGCAACTGGCGGCGCATGATCGTCAGCGGTCCGCGCCCGGCCAATCGCGCGGCCGCGACGTAGTCCTTGTTGCGCTCGACCAGAACCGCGCCACGAACCAGCCGCGCAAAATGTGGCCAGTGCGAGATTCCCAAGGCAAGAACCACCATCGGAATCGCAAACTGCGCCTGTGCGGAGGGGCTGAGAACGCCCTTGGCCAGCCCGCCGATCAGCAAGGCCAGGATGATCGCCGGAAAAGTGAACTGTACATCGGCCGCGCGCATGATCACGGTGCCGGCCCAGCCGCCGAAATAGCCCGAGATCAGCCCCAGTATGGTGCCGACCGTCACCGACAATGTCACCGCCAGAACCCCGACAAGAAGCGAGGTTCGCATGCCGTAAAGGATCAGTGACAGCAGATCGCCACCCTGACTGTCGGTGCCCAGCAGGAACGGCCAGGTGCCGCCGTCGGACCAGATCGGCGGGAGCCGGGAGTTCAGCAGATCGAGCGTGGCCATATCATAAGGATTGGTCGGCGCGATCAGGGGCGCCAGCAGGACAGCCAGCACCAGGATCGCAAGCACTGCCAAGGCAATCATGGCTTGCTTGCTATGGAGAAATTCGCGAAGCAATTCCGAATCGCGCAGCCTGGGCCGAGTGGTTGGGTTGACGTCTGTACTCATGGCGGCCCCTTGCGTCATGCACCGGCCGGGCGGCCAGTGGCACCGCCCGCGCGCAGCCGTGGGTCGACCACGGCATAAAGCAGATCGACGATCATGTTGACCGCCACGAAGAACGCTGCCGTAAGCAGCAGCACGGCCGAGATCACCGGCACGTCGGTGGATCCCAGGGCTTGCAGAAACAGCATGCCGATGCCGGGCCACTGGAATACGGCCTCGGCCACAACGGCGAAGGCAAAGAGAAATCCGAGCTGGATGCCACTGACCGTGATCACCGGGATCAACGTGTTGCGCAGTGCCAGCGACAGGTGGATCACCCGCGGTTTGAGCCCGCGCGCACGGGCAAAACGGATGTAGTCGGTGCGCAGGACTTCGATCATCTCGGCGCGCACCAGCCGGGCCACCAGTGCAACCTGGCTGACCGCCAGCGCCGCTGCGGGCATGATCAGCGATGCAAGCCCGGACGGCGTCAGCAGCCCGGTCGTCCACCAGCCGATCTGAACCACCTCGCCACGACCGAACGAGGGCAACCAGCCCAGCACAACCGAGAAGACAAAGATCAGCAGAATGGCGATGACGAAAGTCGGCACCGAGACGCCCACGACCGTCAGGGAAAGGATCGCATCAGCGAGCGGTCGCCCGCGATGGATCGCGGCATAAATGCCGATCGGCAAGCCCACGCCCAGCGAGAACACCAGCGCCACGCCGGCAAGCTCCAACGTGGCTGGCAATCGTTCGACCACCAGTTCCGCTACCGGGCGCTGGGTCGCATAAGAAATCCCCCAGTCGCCGCGCAGCACGTCGCTTAAGAAGGCGAGGTACCGCACGGGCCAGGGGTCATCCAGCCCCAGCCGCGCGTTCAGCGCCATCCGATCGGCCGGCGTTGCCTGCAGGCCCAGAATGCTGGCCACCGGATCACCGATCTGGGTGGACAGCAGAAACGCCAGCACACTGACCACGAAGAGAACGACGATGGCCTGTGCGATCCTCTGCGCGATCAGTGCGATCATGGGTGCTTACTCCACGGTGACGTTTTGCAAGGTGACAGTCGCATCCGACCGGATCGGTGCATCAACGCCGTCGCGCATGCCCCAGATGATCATGGGCTGGTGCAGATAGACGGCATTCACCGCATCGCGGGCACGCGTCAGCAGGTCGCGATAAAGTGCCTGGCGCTCGTCGTTGTCGAATGTCTGGGTCAGGGAGCGGGTGCGCTCGTCGATCTCGGGGTTCGAGAACAGCGCCCAGTTGAAGAACCCTTCGTTGGCATCGGGATCGCGCGTCATGATGTAGCCGGTAAAGGCGTCTTGCGTGTCGCGACTGTCCGGTGTCATGCCGATCAGGTGAAAGCTGGAGTCGGGACCGTTGACCAGCATCCGCGCGAATTCCGGCCAGACCATGCCGTTCACGCGCACCTCGATACCGACCCGTGCCAGCATCGACGCCGCGGCCCGGCAGATCTCGTCGGTGTTGACATAGCGTTCCAGCGGGCAATTCATGGTGGTGGCAAACCCGTCAGGATAGCCGGCTTCAGTCAGCAGTTCGCGGGCACGATCGAGGTCGGTCTCCCAGCGCTGATCCAGGTCTTCCTGATAGCCGCCAAATCCGGGAATCGAGGCGATGCCAACCACGCGCGCCTTGCCGCGCATGACCCGCTCGGCGATCAGTCCGGCATCGACCGTGTGGGCGATGGCCCGACGCACGCGTGTATCGCGGAAGGGGTTTTCCGCCAGCGGCTCACCGTCGTGGTCAAAGGTTTCGAGCGCCTGGTCGCGCGTACCGTCCATCTCCAACTGCATCCAAAGCAGTTGTGGCGTTTCGGCGACCGTAAACCCTGGTGCCGATTCGATTCGACCGATGTCCTGCAAAGGCAAATCGACAACCAGATCCACCTCGCCCGACATCAGCGCCGCGACGCGCGTAGGCCCCGAGCCGATATTCAGATAGGTGGCCTCGGTCACGTTGCCGGGCGTTTCGTCCCAGTAGTCGCCAAAGGCCTCGAACCGGGTTTCGCTGGATGGATCGTGACTGACCAGTCGCATCGGTCCCGTGCCCATGGCATTGCGGATCGAATGCGCCTCAGCCCCGTCAGCACCCAGATCGGGGATCTCGACAACGTCGTTCTCCTCGGCCCAGTCCTGCGAGATGATGAACATCCGCGACATCTTGCGCGGCAGGATCGGGTCGGGGCCGGTCGAGATGACATCGACAGTCGTGGCATCGACTACGCGCGCCTCCTGGACACCACCGAAGAGCGAACGATAGAAACGGCTGTCCTTCTGGCGCGTGATGGAAAAGGCGACATCTTCGGCGGTCATGGTCGACCCATCGTGGAACGACACGCCTTCACGGATGGTGAAGCGCCAGGTGTTGTCGCCGATGTATTCCCAGCTTTCCGCCAGGGCGGGCGTGAGTTCCATGTCCTGGCTCAGACCGATCAGGCTGTCATAGACCTGCCGAAAGATCGCGGTCGTGGTGAAATCGTTGGTCGCATGGGGGTCCATGGTCAATGCCGGTGTGGCGCCGGCAAAGCGCAGCTCTTCGGCCGATGCCAGTCCTGCGGTCATGGCCAGCGCAGCGGCTGCGCCCATGAGGGTTTGTTTCAGCATGTTTTGTCAGCTCCCTGTCCGAATAAGCGCAGCCGTTCTTGCGCTGACTGCAAGGGCACTATTGCACTTTCTGATGTTTTGATCAATGATCATTTGTAGATGGGGATCATTGTGCCTACCATTTTTCGCCTGTGCAGCTCATGATTGGAAGTGCAACGCCATCGCCGTGCGTGACGCTCGCCATTCTGTGCCTGATCGCCACGGTCGGTCTGGCAGGGTCATTCCTCTATCTGTCCGCTCTGCCGTTGATGGCTGAAAGTTTCGGCGCATCGGAACCCGCGGCGCAGGCCACACTGACGGCTTTCTTGCTGGGCTCTTGCCTGTGGCTTGCATTGTGCTGCCGCGCGGTGGATCGCTTCGAACACCGGCGGGCCTTTACCGTCGCCGGGCTGATCTTGGTCATCGCCAGCCTTGCAGCCGCGATGACGAGCGATATCCGCCAACTGGTGGCGGCGCGGCTGGTGCAGGGTGCAGAATCGGTCGCCAGAATCGTCACTGCGCGCACAACCATGCCGCCCGAACGCGCGATGCAGTCCATGGCGCTTCTGACCGCCGTGGTCCCATTGTCGCCCGCCGCCGGGCTGGGGCTGGTGGGCATTCTAGGCGCGCAGTTGGTGTTGCCGTCCGGCATCCCGGTTCTGGTGCGGAATCACCCGCCCCTACCCGAGGCCGCAATTTTGCGCAACTCGCAGTTTCGCGCAGCACTACTGATCAATATGACCTCAAATTCTACCGTTGTCGTAATGATGGCCGGCACGCCTTTCATCTTTGTCGAAGCCTTCGGCTTTTCTCCTGCTGCATATGCTGCAGTGATCGCCGGCATCCTGATTCTGTTTGCCATCGTTTCACTGGTCTCGGGGCAACTGGCTGCTCGATTGTGCGCCGAAAGGCCCCTGTCCTGGTCCGTTATTCCTATTGGGACAGGGGCGGCGCTTCTGATTGCGGGGAGGTTACCCTACCCATCGCCAACTATTGTCGTTTTCGGCCTGATCCTGCTGATCGGATCCATGGGATTGATGGTGCCTAACGCGCATATCTTGATGCTGGAACCCTTCCCGACTGTTGCCAAGACTGCTGCGGGTCTAGCCATGCTCATTACCACCGCGGGCGGCGCTCTGGCGATTACGCTCTACAGCGTGATCGCAGCGGGCTCAGTCGCCGGCTTCGGCCAGCTCACTGCGTGCTGCGGTGTCAGCACGTTGCTGAGCTGGGTGCTACTTCCACGATTGATAGGAACCAATACATGACCACATCATTGCTCGATATCCGCAATCTGAGCGTTGAGCTGGCGCACGCGGCGCCGCTGAAGGTGCTGGACGGGATTAACCTGCATCTGGCGCCAGGCGAGATTCTGGGCGTCGTGGGTGAATCCGGGGCGGGCAAGTCTGTCACCGGAGCTGCGGTCATGCGGCTTATGACGCGACCGCTGCGCCAGTCAGGCGGCGAGATCTGGTTTGACGGCACCCGCATCGACACCCTGCCCGAGGCGCAAATGCAGCGCCTGCGCGGCAAGGATATTGCGATGATCTTTCAAGATCCGCTGACCGCGCTCAACCCGGTCTTTACGGTGGGCCAGCAGCTGATACAGACAATCCGTCAGCATCTTCCGCTGGATCAGGCGGCAGCCCGCGCCCGCGCCGCTGATCTGTTGCGCGAGGTGGGCATCCCGTCAGCCGAGGAACGGCTGGAGAATTACCCGCACGAGTTCTCGGGCGGCATGCGCCAGCGCGTGGTGATCGCGCTGGCACTGGCCGGTGAGCCGCGCCTAATCATCGCGGATGAGCCCACCACCGCGCTCGATGTCTCCATACAGGCGCAGATCATCGCGCTTCTGGTGGAGCTGACGCGCTCACGCGGCATGAGCGTTGTGCTGATCACCCATGACATGGGCGTCATTGCCGAGGCGTGCGACCGGGTCGCCGTGCTCTATGCCGGGCGTCTGGCCGAGGTGGGGCCGGTGCGCGATGTGCTGACCGCCCCGCACCACCCCTATACGCGCGGGCTGATCGCCGCGATCCCGCGGATCGGTGCGCGCCTGAAAGAGCTGCCGCAGATCCCCGGCACCATGCCGCGCGTCGATGCGCTGCCGCCGGGCTGTGCCTTTGCCGCACGCTGCCCGTTCGTGATGGAGCACTGCAAAACCCACAGGCCAGACGCGACGCCACGCCCCGATGGGGTGCAGGTCGCCTGCTGGCTGGAGGAAGGCCAATGACCGCAACAACCACCCCTGCACACCCCCCGGCGCAGTCGCTTGTAAGGGTCGACAAGCTGTCGCGCCGTTTCGATGTCTCGCCGCCCTGGATCACCCGCACCCTGTATCGCCAGCCGCGCCGGGTGGTCCGGGCGCTGGATGAGGTCAGCTTTGCCATCCAGCCGAAGCGCACGCTGGGTCTGGTAGGCGAATCCGGCTGCGGGAAATCGACGCTGGCGCGCTGTCTGGCCGGTCTGATGTCGCCCTCCGGCGGGACCATGCGTTATGCGGGAAAGCGGATGGATCTGGCCGCGCACAACGATGCCACGGTACGCCGCGCCGTGCAGATGGTGTTCCAGGATCCCTATGCCAGCCTGAATCCGCGATGGTCGGTCGAGGAAAGCGTCGGCGATCCGCTGCGCGCCTTCGACCTGGCGAAAGACCGCAAGGAAATGCGCGACATGGTGGCCGAACTGATGGTCGAGGTGGGCCTGTCGCCCCGCGATGCCCAGAAATACCCGCACCAGTTTTCCGGCGGCCAGCGCCAGCGCATTGCCGTCGCCCGCGCGCTGGCCTCGCGCCCCGAATTCCTGATCTGTGATGAGCCGACATCGGCACTCGATGTCTCGGTTCAGGCCGCCGTTCTGAACCTGATGCGCCGGTTGCAGGAGGAATACGGCCTGACCTATCTGTTCATCAGCCACAACCTGACCGTGGTTGACCATATGTCAGACGATGTCGGCGTGATGTATCTGGGCCGTCTGGTGGAGCTGCAACCGACCGAGGCGCTGTTCGACGCCCCGCGCCACCCTTATACACAACTGCTGATCCAGACGGTGCCCAGCCTTGACACCATTGGCCGCGCCTCGGCGCCCCTGAAGGGCGAGGTGCCCAGCCCTCTGAACCCGCCGTCGGGCTGCGCCTTCAACCCGCGCTGCCCATTTGCCAATAACCGCTGCCGGGTGGAGCGCCCAGAGGCCACCGCCCTGCCGGGCGGCGGCATGGTGGCCTGTCATGCGGTGGAGGAGGGACGGATATGACCGCCTCAGCCGCGCTTGCGCGCCACCATCTCGAATTCGACGCGGATGTCTTCGATAGGGAAGGCACAGAGGATTGTGGTGTTGGTGGGCCTCGGTTCGGCAAACAGCGCACCCAGCAGCTTGGATACCGGCACCACATCGGCGCGATCAGCCAGATAGCAGCGCACCTGTACCACATCGCTCCAACCCGCCCCTGCCTTGGCCAGGGTCGCCGCGATCACGTCCAGCGCGTGACGCGCCTGCGCCTCGGCATCCGGGGCGAAGGCGCCGGTTTCGGGGTCCGCCCCGGAGGTGGCCGAGGTGAAAACCCATTCGCCATCGACCACGGCGCGCGAATATCCCGCCAGTTCTTCGAATTTGGAACCCGAACTGATTGCCCAACGTGTGCCCTGCATGTGGAAAGCTCCTGTCTGTTTGCTTTTGATCGTTTGATCATGCATTGCGTCACAGGTCAAGAAACCCCCATCGCCCGGAGGCCCACATGACCACCCCGCGAACCCTCTGGCACGCCACGACGGCCCAGCCAGCCCCCCGCCCCGGCCCCAAAGCGGGCGCAACAACCGATGTGGCGATCATCGGCGGCGGGTTTCTGGGGCTGTCCTGCGCGCTGCAACTGGCACTCGCTGGGGTCAGCGTGCGCCTGCTGGAGGCCCGGCGCATCGGCTGGGGTGCCAGCGGGCGCAACGCAGGCTTCGTGGTGCCTCATTTCTCGCGCGCCGACCCGGCGATGATCCGGTCACGGCTAGGGGCGGATGCGGGTGCGCGCCTGCTCGATCTGGTCGCGCAGGGCGGTGACATGGTGTTCGACCTTGCCCGCCGCGCCGGGCTGGGCGCACAGGCCGAACAGGTCGGCTGGCTGCAACCGGCCCACAGTGCGGCGATGGCGCAAGCGCTGCAAGCGCGGGTGCGGGAATGGCAGGCGCTGGGACGGCCGGTTGAATGGCTCTCGGCCGCGGATATGGCCGCGCGCTCAGGGATGAGCATTTACCACGGCGCCATGCGCGATGCCTCAGGCGGGATGATCAACCCCTTGGCCTATGCGCTGGGGCTGGCCCGGCTGGCCGAAAACGCGGGCACCGTTCTGCATGAGGAGACTCCGGTCACCGCGGTTGAGCGCGCCCGCGACGGCTGGACTCTGCGCACCCCCGCCGGGGCGCTTCATGCTGGTCGCGTGCTTCTGGCCACCAACGCCGAAACGCTGGGCGCCGCGCGCCCGCTGGGCCGCGCGGTGCTGCCACTGACAGTGCACCAGATAGCCACCGCGCCGCTGGACGCAGAGACCGTGGCGCGCATCGCCCCGCATCGCGAACCGGCGTCAGACACGCGCACCAATATCTTCACCTGGCGATTGGATGCCGAGAACCGCCTGATCTCGGGCGGGATGGCGCTGATGCCGATAGGCGCGGGCAGCCGTTTACCACAAAAGATCCTGCAACGCGCCATTGCAGAGCTTCGCCTATCCGCTGACACCGCCCTTGCCCATGCTTGGCAAGGCACCGCCGCCATGACCACCGACGCCCTGCCGCTGCTGAGCGAACTGCAACCCGGCCTGATCGGCGCGGTGGGCTGCAACGGGCGCGGCGTGGCTTTCACAACGTCTCTGGGCCGCGCACTTGCGCAGGCGATGGATTCGGGCGGAAGCCTGCCCCTGCCCGCGAAGACCGCAATGCCCATCCCCTTCCGCCCCTTCGCCCGCCATGCCCCGGCGCTGGTGCTTGCCAAGGGCCTCTGGTCCGACGCCCGCGCCCTGCGCCATCCGCCAACGCCATGAACCGCCTTTTCAAGACAGGAGCCCCCATGCCCCGTTTCGCCCGCCGCATCACCCAGACCTCGGCCAAGGATTTCGGCATGTTCGCCCGCGCCTATGGCCGCCCGGGCGATCTGATCCACCTTGAGCTGGGCCGCCCGCTTGAAGACACGCCCGATCATATCAAGCAAGCCACGATAGACGCCCTGCGCGCCGGGCATGTGCATTATTCCGATCTTCAGGGCATCCCCGAACTGCGCGCGGCGCTGGCGGGCAAGATGGCGCGGGAAAACGGCACCGATTATACCGCCGGAGAAATCATCGTCACCAATGGGCTTACCCAGGCCTCTTTTGCCGCCTTCATGGCGCTGCTGGATGAGGGGGATGAGGCGATCCTCCTGGCCCCCTACTACCCCCAGCATATCGGCAAGATCGAACTGGCGGGTGCCAAGGCCGTCATCGCCCCGCTTGATACCGATAACGATTTTGCCATCCGCCGTGACCTGATCGAGGCGCAGATCACGCCGCGCACCCGGATGATCGTGCTGATCAACCCCTGCAACCCGACCGGGCGTGTCTATACCCGTGAAGAGTTGCAGATACTGGCCGATCTGGCGATCGAGCATGATCTGACCGTGGTGTCGGATGAGGTTTATGAGCGCATCACCTATGACGGGGCGCAGCATGTGTCGATTGCCGCACTGCCGGGGATGCGCGCGCGCACGATCTCGATGTTTGCCTTCACCAAGGCCTATGCGATGGACGGTTGGCGGCTGGGCTGGCTGGCCGCCGATGAAAGCATGATCGGCGCCCTGATGAAAATCACCACAAACGAGGTGACGCATGTCAACACCTTCATCCAGCACGGCGCCCTGGCCGCTGTCACCGGCCCGCGTGCGGCGCTTGAAGAACTGGTCGCGGGTGATCTGGCGCGGCGCGATCTGGCGGTGCGGCGGCTGAACCAGATGCCGGGTGTCATTTGTGCCGCACCCCAGGGCACCATCTATGCCTTCGCTGATATCCGCGGCACCGGACTGCCCGCGCAGGCCGTGGCCGAAAGGCTCTTGGCGGAAACCGGCGTCGTGGTCGAGGCAGGCAGCTTTTATGGCGCGGCGGGTGAGGGGCATCTGCGCATCTGCTTCGGCTCGGTCGATGAAGCCCGCCTGTCTGAAGCAATGGACAGAATGCAGAGCTTCTTCAACGCGCTCTGACCAATTGGCGGTTGATTTCCGTGGTTCAGTCTTTCATATGAGCACCTGATCAAAGGATACCATCACATGCCAAAATCTTTCGCCGATGCAGCGCTTCAGCCTATCGCGGCGCGGATCACGGTGGCCGATGGGGTATACCAGAATCTGCGTGAGGCGCTAATCCTTGGCCGGTTCGATCCGGGGCAGGTGCTGAAGATCGGCGCACTGGCCGACACCTTCCACACCAGCCACATGCCGGTCCGCGAGGCTCTACGACGGCTGGGCGCGGAAGGTGCGGTGGAGATCCGCGCGAATGGTTCGGCCCATGTGCCCGAGGTCGCGCTGGATACGCTTGAGGACATCAGCCGTGCGCGACTTGCACTGGAAGGGCTGGCAACCGAGCTAGCCGCCGAGCGAATGTCTGAAGAGCAAATATGCGCTGTTGAAGAACTTGAGAAGCGGCACTCTGCCACTACCCAAGTGCGCGATGTTTATGAAATGCTCGAACACAACCGAGACTTTCATTTCGCCATCTATGCCGCAGCACATTCGCCCGTGTTGCTGAACCTGATCGAATCGCTCTGGCTGCGGTACGGTCCGTTCATGCGGCTCTTATCGCAGCGCATTACACTGCAGTTCGAGAGCGGCACATTGGAGCCGTTTCAACGGGTCCACCGAGAGATTGTCGAAGCCATCCGCGCCCGCGACGGTGTTCGCGCCCGCACTGGCATTTGTCTCGACATCGAAGGCACTAAGAAACTACTTGCAGAAATTTGTGCGTCGCGCTGATTCTCCTCGAACGGCTCTGATGATGTGACCGCCCCCCGACGGCATCAATGTGCCAAGGTGTGTCTGCGAGGATCCACAGAGAGGAGCGGTCATGTCATCAGAGCCCCTCAAGAAAAAAAATGATGTGGTCTCTGGGCGTGAAGCTGATCTTGTCTTCGCCAGCACCCCGATCCCGCACGCGCGGCACTTTCACCGACACTGGACCAATGCCGGTCATCACCTCGCGTTCC
>LJSV01000041.1 GCA_001314715.1 Rhodobacteraceae bacterium HLUCCA12
GCATCGCCCCACTGTCATGCGGGACTGGCGCCAAGCCGGCCATGGCAGCGGCTTCGCCTGATGTCATGCGGCCGAGTTCAGGCAATTCAGCGATCAACAGCGCCGCAGATACGGGCCCAATTCCCGGGATTGATCGCAGTAGGTTCGCCCGCCACCAGCTTCAGAGCGAGCGATGGCCCAAGGCCGTGGATCTGCGTCAGGTCTGTGCCCAACACCCCGTATAGCGCAGCGCGCACATCAATGGACGGGGCATTGTGCTGCTTGCCCTTGATCCGCGCCTTGGGCAGTGGGGCCACATCATCGTCAGCCCGGACCGTCAGTGCCCCCACCGCTGCCTCCAACCTGTGGTCGCAGGCATCAATCTGCGCTTTGTAGAAATCGTAAAGTTCCAGCGACTGCGTCAAGGCAAAGACGTTTTCCTCGCGGTCATTGCCGACCAGCGCGGCTTTGATCGTGTCCATCGATGACTTGCAGCGGATATCCCTGAACGCGGCGAGAACTTCAGGATCATGCTCGCCAGCGACGATCGCGCGTATGATCCGCATGCCTGTCGCGCCAGTGACATCGGATACGACATGATGCAGTTGCAGGTTCATCTCCATGAGCGCCTTCTGCATGTGCTGGATATGCGCGGCGGCATACTCGGTAAGGGGCAGTCACGCCTCAGGCGTGGGTTCTGCAACAACGCCCATTCACCCCCGCGCGGCCCGGGGCATAGAAGTAGACCACGCCCGGCGGGTCCTCTCCGCCCCACGCCCGATCATCGCGGGCCAATGCCCAGAGATATCCGGTCTTGGTTGTCCCGCGCGCCGGATCCAGCACTGGGGCAGAGGTTTCGTCCATGAACAGCTTATCCGACCGCTTCAGGTGATCGGCCAGCCGGTCGACGACAGGCTTGAGGTGGAACGCAGCCTTGCCGACCCTGTCGGCCAGCACCGCACGATGCAGATCGAGACCCGCCCGCGCGAGGATCTGGCTTTGGCGATATAATGGCAGATGGTCTGCGTATTTGCTGACCAGCACATAGGCGATGGTTGCCTCGGTCGGCGGGCCACCCATGATCAGATGGGCGTGAACTCGACCGCGCGGATGTCGGATGTGGCGGTGTCCATGGCCAGATGGACCTTGCGCCATCGGCGCCGTCCCTGAACACCATGCTTCCGGGCCTGCCATTCCCCGTCGCCAAGGAACTTGATACCCGTGCTGTCCACCAGCAGGTTCTGCGGTCCGTCAGCACGGCGATACGGGATCTGCACCTTCAGGGTCTTTTGTCTACGACACAGTGTGGAGTAGTCCGGAACAGGCCAGTCCAGCCTCGTCAGGCGTAGCAGGCTCGCCACCATCCCGGCGGTCTGCCGCAGCGGCAACTTGAACAACACCTTAATCGACAAGCAGAACTGGATCGCCGCGTTTGAGAAGACCGGCGGGCGCCCAGGGCAGCCTTCATGCGGCGCGTGCCAGGCCATCTCCTTATCCAACCAGATCAGCAACGACCCACGATTGCGGAGCGAAGCGTTGTAGGCGGACCAGTTCGTCGTGCGGTAGCGGGCGGGCTCGGGCTTGCTTATGCCACCCGTCTAACCGCCTGGATTCATAATGTGAATCCTTTGCGGTCAGAGTTCTGCAACAACGCCCGTGGCCACCCTCGTAGGGGCGCCGCAGCATAATCCCACGGCGGCGGTTGGCGCACAGCGATCTCTTGAACGTCGAAATCCTGCGCCGGTTCGATCAGCGCCTTCTCACCCTTGATCGCGGCCATCGCAACCTTTTCCTTGAATGCCGGGCTGTCGTTCTGGCGCGGTCGTGTTGCTATGGTCTTCCCCTTGCTCGCAGCATCGTGCCGCCGCTTCGCGGAAAGTCCGCCTATCCCGATTGTCCAGAATTCCGGAACCACCTCTGTGATGATGACACTGGTCGTTTCATACAGTTTACTGATCAGATGAAACAGCAGCGACCCGCCAGACTTTGGAAATGGAATATAGCCGAGTTCGTCGATGATGACGCAATCCAGAGCGGTCAGTTTTAGATGATCATAACCCACCCAAGTGGGTCACTTTTGCATGCCGATTCATAGTCGGGGTGAAATGGATGATGGTCGCATCGTTGAAACAGATCAGGCGGCAATGGAACCGTCTGGCGCGCGGGCTTTCCTCCTGCCCAGAAGTTTGATTTTTCGCGGCAATTCTTCCATCGGCAGTTGCTAGCGCCTTATCTGGCGAACAAGGCGCTTCGCTCGTCGTTGATTTTTGTTACGACGATCAACATCCAAGCATCGACATCGTCATTGTTCTTGATGCGCATTATTGGCTTGAACGTCGCGCGCGCAGAAGGCCCCCGTTGGGCGTCGGCTTCAATTCGTCGGAGAGACGGTGAGCGCTTCGGCGTCTGGCCGGGTCCTGAGCATCTCTTGCATGGCGGCATTGCTGGGTGTGCCGGGCACCTCGTCGGTCCAGACCCGGAAGCATTTCAGGTCATAGGCGCCGAAGGAGGTGATCATCGCACCATCGGCGGCGTCGCGGCCGCGGACAATCAGGACCCGTCCGATCCGCGGTGTGTTGTAGCGCGCGTCGAAAGTGTACCAGCGGCCGCCCAGGTAGGCCTCGAACCAGGCGCAGAAGTCGCCCGCACCGGAATAGGGCACCCCGATATCGCCCAGGTAACCGCTGGCGTAGCGGGCTGGGATGTTCATGGCCCGGCAGAACGCGATCGCGAGATGCGCGAAGTCGCGGCACACGCCGGTCTTTTCTTGTTGTGCGTCGCTGGCGGTTTTGGTGGAACGGCCAAAGCCGTATCCGAAGGTCAGGTGGTTGTGTACATGGTTGCAGATCGCCTGCACCCGCGCCCAGCCCGGCGGGGTGGCGCCGAACAGTCGCAGCGCCTCGGGGGCCAGCACATCGGAATCGCAGTATCGGCTCGCGGTCAGGAATTGCAACGTCTCGGGTGGCAGGTCGCCCACGTCATGCTGCTGCGCTGTCCAGTCGAACACGTCGGGCTTGCCGCCGACCTCGACGATGCAGTCGGACCAGAGCGTGAGCCGCCCCGCGGGCGCCCTGAGCCGCGTCAATCGGTTGCCGAAGCTGTCGAGAAAGGTCTCGAGCGGAAGCTCGGGCGCCGCCCGCACGTCGGCCGATCCGACGATGTGCCCGTCAAATGTGGAATGCGGAGAAAGGGCAAGGATCAAGACGGTGTCCGCCTTGCTGTCGATGACGATCTCGTATCCGATGCGAATAAACATTGCCGCCCTTCCTAGCATGACGTAGAGTTTGCGCTGCCATCATGCGCCCCCTTACCGTCCTTTTTGCGCCTTCCCGGCGCGATTGACCAGCCCGCACGGGTAAGACCGAGGATACTCCGATCCGAACACTGCGGATCCTGCACCGAACGCGATATGTCTATGACCGTCCGGTGATTTTCGGCGAACATCGACTGATGATCCGTCCACGCGACGGCCATGACATGCGGATCCTGGATTCCAGCCTGACGGTGTCTCCCCGCGCGGATGTGCACTGGGCCTTCGATACCTTTGGAAACTCTGTCGCGCTCCTGTCGTTCCACGACACGGCGGACGAACTGGTGATCGAGAGCGAACTGCTCCTGAGCCGCTACGGTCTGGACGCGCCGTTGGAGCGTATCGCGCGCTATGCCGGTGCCTATCCGGCGCAGTACGATGCCGACGAACTCATTGACCTCGGCGCCTTTCTGATGGCGGACCAGCCGCGGGACCGAGAGGTACTGGCAGCATGGATCGCGCAGGAGATGCCGCACCCCGCCGGAAGCAGCCTGCAGGTACTGCGGGCGTTGGCGACGTCCGTCCACGGCGCGTTTGGCTATGCCAGGCGCGAGGCCGAGGGCGTGCAGACACCGGCCGAGACGATCAGGCTTGGCACCGGCACCTGCCGCGATTTCGCTCTGCTCTTCATGGATGCCGCGCGCTGCCTGGGGTTTGCCGCGCGGTTCGTCACCGGCTATCTCCATGACGAGGCCGCAGCAAACGGTTCGGGCGAGGACATGACCGGTGGCGGCGCGACCCATGCCTGGGCCGACATCTTCGTGCCCGGCGCGGGATGGGTGGAGTTCGACCCCACCAACCGCATCGTCGCCAGCCGGAACCTGATACGCGTTGCGACTACCCGGACGCCGTCTCAGGCACGTCCGGTCAGCGGAACATTCGAGCATGGTGGCGGGCGACAGCTGAGCCTGGAGGTCACTGTCCACGTCAGCGACACGCAATCGGGCCCGCCCCTCTGAAGGCGGCTCAGCGAATGGGCTTTGATGATGTGACCGCCCCCGACGGCATCTTTGTGCCAAGGTGGGTCTGCGATGATCCACAAAGGAGGACGGTCATGTCGGAGATTACCACGGTCGGACTCGACCTAGCGAAGAATGTGTTTCAGGCGATTGGGCTGATGGACTGCCCGGAAAATGTGGAGAGCACCAACTGAGGAGTTAGAAGGTGTTCGATGGGAAACGGAAACAGACCGACGCCGGAGTTTGGGCGTGAAGCGGTGCGGCATCTGTCGGTCATGAACAGATGAGGGGGCCGCAGCGTCCTATCCGGTCACCACCCCATCCCCCACGACGACCTGGCGTCGGCACAGGCCGGCGATCTTTTCGTCATGGGTGGAGATCAGGAAGGTCGTGCCTTCGTCGCGGTTGATCTCTCCGATGAGCTCCATCACCTGCATCGCTGAGGCGCGGTCCAGGTTGCCGGTGGGTTCGTCGGCAAGCACCAGCTCGGGGCGGTTCATCAGTGCGCGTGCCACGGCCACGCGCTGCTTCTGCCCGCCGGACAGGTTGGCCGATGGAAAGTCGATCCGCTCGGCCAGCCCCATTCGGGTGAGCAGCTCGCGCCCGCGTGCCCGAGCGGCGGCCGTCTCGCGCCCCTCGCGCACAGCGGTGGGGAAGATCACGTTTTCCAGCGCGGTGAAGTCGGGCAGCAGGTTATGGAACTGGAAGACGAAGCCGATGTGCAGGTTGCGGAACGCCGTCAGCGCCCGATCGTCGGCCGCGACCAGATCCACACCCAGCATCCGGTGATTGCCCGAGGTGGGTTTCATCAACGTGCCGAGGATGGTCAGGAGCGTGCTCTTGCCCGAGCCGGACGGCCCGAGAAGAGCCGTCATCTCGCCGGTTTGCAGTGTCAGCGACAGGCCGCGAAGCACCCGCGTCGCCGCCTCGCCCGAGCCGAAAGTCTTGACCAGCCCCTCGACCTCGACCAGCATATTCATTGGCCGATCGCTGTGACCGGATCGACCCGTGCCGCGGCGCGCGCCGGCAGGATCGAGGCAAGAATGGCGCCCAGAACTGTCAGGGTGATCGCCAGCCCGTAGGAGCCCTGGGTTATGTCCATCGGCAGGGTGCCCGGCCGGAACGCCTCGCGCGTCGGAAAAGGTAGCAGCGCCAGATAGCCGAACGCCGCGCCGGAAAGCCCTCCCAGCAGTCCGATAAGCGCGCCTTGCGCCACGAACACGAAGACCACGAACCCCCGCCCGGCGCCCATGGCACGCATGATCCCGATTTCCGGCCGGCGGCGGTAGGTCGACAAGAGCAACGCGGAGGCGACGCCGATCACGATGGTGATGAGCGCGAAGGATTTGAGGAAGTATCCGGTCTGCGCCTGCGCATCCAGCGCCTCCATCAGCTGCTCGGCGCCATCGGTCCAAGGCACGGCATCCAGCCCGGTCAGCGCTCGGATGCGCAGCGCCGTCGCGTCGGCGGCATTCAGATCGGCCAGCTTGATCTCGATCCACGTCACGCCTTGCGGCAAGGAAAACAGCGTGCGCGCGGTGGGCAGGCTGACGAAGATGCTCCTGCGGTCAATCATGCCGTTGCCGGTCCTGTAGATGCCACTCAGCGTCAGAACCATCGACACGCCGCCCGAGGATTGCAGACGCAGGGTTTGACCGAGCCGCAGCGAAAGGTCGTCGGCCAGCGTTTGCCCCAGAACGATCACCCCCGAGCCCAGACGGGCCGAGCCTTCCACCATGTAGCCGTCGAGGTTCAGGATCGCGGATTCGCGCCCAGGCTCAACCCCCGTCACAGAAACCTGCGCCACCTGCGCCCCGCGTGTCAGAAAACCCGCGCCCGTGATCTGCGGCGATACCGCGATGACTCCAGGTACCGTCTCGATCAGGGGAACCCAGGTCGGGGCGTCGGCCAGCGTGGCGGTGCGGGCGCGCCCCCTTTCCGCCACGGCCAGGACATGCCCCTCGGCCGAGATCAGGATCGGCGGATCGGCGTCCTCGGCCTTAATCGTGACATGGCTGATGTCGCCCACGGTGCGCGAGAGGATGAATTCCGCCAGCCCCCCGATCAGCGCTGACATGAAGATGAAGATGAATACGCCCACCGCGACACCCAGCACCAGAAGCGCTGTCTGTGCCTTGCTTGCGGTCAGGTAACGGAGGGCGATCTTGAGGCCGTAGAGCATCAGGGTTGTTCCACGCGCACCGACTGCCCGTCGGCGATGCCCGTTGCGTCAAGGATCAGAACATCGCCCGGCGCCAGCCCTTCGGTCGCGATTAGGCGCGCGGCGGGCCATTCGATGATGTTGATCGGGCGCAACCGGGCGATCCCGTTCGCAACGATCAGGACCGCCGGCCCTCCATCCCCGGTCCGAACCGCAGTCCGAGGCAAAGTCAGCGCCGCGTCCAGTCGGTCAATGACGATGTTGGCGGTCACCGTCAGGCCGACCGGTGCCGTCACGGGTGCGTCAAAGGCAAGTTGAATGGCCAGGCCGCCGGTCGCTGCATCCACCCTCCGGGACACATAGCTCACTCGGCCCTCACGCGTGGCCGTCTCGTCGGTCAGTTGCAGCACGGCAGGCATGTCCGCCCTGATCTGCGTGGCATAGGCTTCGTCTACATCCGTTTCGACGACCAGCCGGTCCAGATCGGCAACCGTCATCAAGACGGTCGAAGGGTCGATGCTCTGACCCGGCTCGACATCCAGGGCGAGGACCGTCCCGGTCCTCGGTGCGCGAATGGAATAGTATCCAAGCTGAATCTGCGCCTGATCGAGCAATGCCGTCATGCGCGCGACGTCCTGAGTAGCCGCCTGCGCTGCGCTTTCCGCATTTTCCATTGCGGTGCGGGCGACATTGGGGCCAAGCGCACGGGTGCGTTCAAGCGTCGCCTGTGCCTGACCCTGCGCGACCAGGGACGCATCCAGTCCCGCCATTGCCTGCCGCAAGATCGCCTGTTGTGCCGTGGAGTCTATCCGGGCAACGTCCGCGCCTGACTGCACGCTGTCGCCTTCGACGACAAATACATCAGACAGGGAGCCGCCAACCTGTGACCGAACATCGACCGAATGAGGGGCTTCGATCCGTCCGTTGACGGCCAGAACTCGTGTCACCGGCGCCGGCGTTGCGGTTTCGACCACAACCGGGACAGGACCGCTCGCCCAAGGCTGCAGAAGAAATCCCAAGCCCGCGCCCGCTATCAGAACCAGGCCAACGGACCAGATCCAGATACCCCTCAATGGCCTCGGGACGGGGGCGACAGGTGGCGGACGCACGGCCGGCAAACGTCGTGCACTTGCCTCCGTAGGGGATGTTGGCGTCTCTCGGGAGGGTTCAGTCCACTTCTGTTGTTCCGGTGTCGTCATCTGGTCCTCCCGGCCCGCGAACGGCCCAGACGGACGGCAGACGGTCGATCTCGCCAAGTTAGGTATCATGCAGACGATCGTCACACGCTGATCTGTGTCAACCACCGAAATGGTGGTATCGTGCATGAATTGCAGTTGTTGTCCTGCCGAAATGAGAAATCTGAACGATGTCGATTGATCCCTATGGCGTTCTTGGCCTGACCAAGTCCGCTACTGCCGACGACATAAAGAAAGCCTATCGCAAGCTGGTGCGGACTAGCCATCCCGATCTGCACCCGGACGACATGGGTGCCGAGGCTCGCTTCAAGGCCATTGCTGCCGCCTATGATCTGTTGAAGGATCCCCAAACCCGGACTCGCTTCGACGCAGGCGAGATCGATGCAACCGGCGCGGAACGGCCACAGCGCCAGTATTATCGCGACTTTGCCACGGCAGGAGACAATCCCTACCAACAGCGGCGTGGCTTTGAGACCCATGGCGATCCTGCCGAAATCTTTGCCGAGATCCTGCGTCAGCGCGCACGGGGGGGTGGCGATGACGCTGGCGGTCGCGGTTTCACTGCATCCGGGCCAGACCTGCGCTATACCCTTGAAGTTCCTTTTCTGATTGCCGCTCTTGGCGGTGGAATGCGCATTACCCTGCCTAACGGAGGCAGCATCGCCGTCAATATCCCGGAGGGTGCCCACGACAGCCAGACCTTGAGACTGCGAGGCAAGGGCGGGCCGGGTTATGGTGGTGGCCCGGCAGGTGACGCGCTGATCACCCTGTCGGTGGGCCTCCATCCGGTATTCCGCCGAGAGGGCGACGATATCCTCGCAACCCTCCCTATCACCATCGACGAGGCCGTGCTCGGAGCCAAGGTCAGCGCACCGACGATCGCCGGGCCCGTCAGCCTCACCATTCCCAAGGGCGCCAGCTCCGGCCGCGTCTTGCGCTTGCGCGGGCGAGGAGTGTCCCGTCCGGGGAGCAAGATGGCGGGCGATCAGCTGGTGGAATTGCGGATCATGGCCCCCCGCGTGATCGACGATTCCTTGCGAGATTTCCTGACCGAATGGCGCAAGACCCACCACGAAGACCCGCGCGCGGAGATGCTGAAAGAGGCGGCGTCATGACCGATCACCTGACCGAAGACGAAATTCTTGATGCCGTTCCGGGGCTAACACGCGCCCGCCTTGTCGCCTTCATCGAGACCGAGCTGGTCATACCACTGCGCCGCGAGTATCAGGGCACCTCAGTCCATCTTTTCCGCCAGGTCGACTGCGCCCGGGTGCGGCTTCTGTCCGAGTTGGCAGATGATCTGGAACTTGATGAAGTTGCGCTCGGAGTCGTCATTGCGCTGATCGATCAGCTTCATGCCGCACGCCAGGATCTTCTGGCCGTCTCGCGCGCCGTGCGGACGGAATCGCCCGATGTGCGCGCTCGAATTGGTGCGGCAATTCTCGTATCCGATGGCTGAAGCGAGGGCAGCGTTCGGTGCATGCGCACTGAGCGTGCGTCATATCCGCATGCTCGACAACCTGTTCGCTCGTGGTAATTGACTTGGGTATTCGGTAAACGACAGGGTTGTAGTCTATGACCGGATCCGCGAGCACCTGCGCGGTGGCGGCGACGAGCCGCTGTCGAATGTGATCGACCGAATCCTCAACCAGGTTCTGGCGCGCTGCATCTTCACCTCCAACACGACGCTGGCGGCGCTTCTGCCGATGGCGGTCTGGGGTGGACCGGCCGTCGCCGGGTTTGCCTGGCCAATGATCGCGGGTGTCGTGATCGCGGCGGGATCATCGCTGTTCGTGTCGGGACCGGTGCTGGCATGGTTCGCTGCGAGGTCATCGATAAACCCACATTCAGCGCCTATTGAATACTTGGCCGTCGAAGCCTCGCATGGTGGTGAAAGGACGCACGCTCTTAGCGGGGATTGCGCGCTGTCACTTTCCAGGAGCCCGAGGACATGACGATGCCTTCGGGTCTCTTGAAGGAGGTGAGTGCCCGCGTTACCCCCGGCCACTATCGCCGCAAGTTCGCAACAGACATGCCGGTTTAGCAGCTCAGGCGGCGGGCCATCGGTCCCGGAACGCAGCCGTTTCCCATTCCTCGGTGGCCCCGTGTGAGCATGCTCGCACAGCGCCTGAGCGAGTCGCTGGCACGCGTGCTGGCGCCCGTGGGTCAGGCGCCCGCCACCACCCCTTGACGGTCTTCATGGTCTGACGAATGGCGGCAAGCTTTGGCAAATGAACGAACATCGCACCGCTGCCAAAGCCAGGCATTTGCCGGGGCAGGCCCCGTTTTGCGCTCGGGGCGTTGCGTCGCAACCCGGCGTTGTGTTGCACTCACGCAACGCCGGGCGGCTTTGGCCCTTACATCCCATGCTTTTTCCGTCGCGGCCTTGCGCCGGGCGGAAACCCGCCGGTAGATGTTGCTCAAGCACTACACAAGTGCACAAAAAAAGATCGTTTCGAGGCAGGCGCAAGGCCATCGTTTATCCCTGCTTTTCCAAGGTGTTGCGGGCCTGTCCTCCAGCCGCTCACTGCTAACCATATGGTGTCGGGGATCGCACCCCGCGTCCGACACCTGCTTCGCATATCGCGCAAGAAAGACGTCAGTTGATGCCCAAATCCGTTGCTCCCTCTTTGACCATTGATTTTCTCTCCCGCGCCTCCCGCGCCGTGATGTTTGCCGCCATTGCTTTGGTGATGACCGCAGTCGCGGCGGCATCGCAGAGTTATCAGTATGACATCGTCTGGGACGGCGGTGCCGGCCGCACTGCAACGGGCACGGTAGAATTCAACACGCTAACGCCGGTTTGCTTGTTTGATCCTTGTCCGGAAATTGTTTCGTTTAGCATGACTGTTGAGGGCGATTCCTTCACAAAAAGCGATTTCGATTTCCGCGTCGAGTTTTCTTCGCCCCTGGATCCATCCGATCCGTCAAATCTGGTGGGGGGCAGCCTCATGGATTTCAATGTCAACCCTAGTAACCCAGACGCAGGGCCATATGGCATTTCAGTCAATACATTCGAATACAATGGCAACATGTATTCGATGACGAGCTTCACAAGTGCCGGCGGGAGCGATCCACTTTCACTTGTCTTGTCGGAGAGCTCGGTCTCGCTGACGCGCGACACGGCGATGAGCGCGGTCACGGCAAGCGCGACGGGCGGCGACGAGGACTACACCTTCTCGGTTTCGC
>LJSV01000042.1 GCA_001314715.1 Rhodobacteraceae bacterium HLUCCA12
TTGAAGTGCCTGGCATTCCATCAGGAACAACCGTCGACGGCTGGTCGGCTCGGGCGAAAGAGAAACCTGCGCATTGCCGCTGGGCCGGCCTTGAGGGGCCTGCCGACGGGCCTGACCCGGCGAGCCAGATCTTGTCGGGCCAGCTTGCTCGCGGGCCCGCACATCGATCCGGGAAAGAGATGCGCCGACAAGCATGGTGATAAATTGGAAGATTTCCGTCTCAGTCTACCGCCGGTTTGCCCATGACCCTGGCCAGATGAACTTGGCCTTGATGGTTTTGAAGAACGTCTCGACCGCGGCATTGTCATGGCAGTTGCCTTTTCCGCTCATCGATACCTGAAAACCATGTTCGCGCAGGATCTTCTGGTAGTCATATGAACAATATTGGCTGCCGCGGTCGCTGTTGAATACCTTGCCCTTTGGTGGCTTTCGAGAGACGACGGCTATTTTCAGTTCGCGGGTCGACAAATCACGTATTATATGATTGCTGACGGCCCAACCGACGACGCGGCAGGAATGCAGCGCCAGGATCGCTGCCAGATACAGTCATCTCTCGCGAGTCCAGATGTAGGCTATGTCGCTTGCCCATTTCTGGTTCGGCCCGGCTGCACCGAAGTCGCGATCCAGCAAGTATTGGGCGGTGTTGAAGGTACAGGAACTGGACGACCAAGGTCTTTTGCCTGCGCCGCAAGAACGAGCAATCTAGCATGGACTGGTCCAGCCCGCCAGCGGGAGAAGCCTGACCACTATCCCGGCGGTTTGGCGAAGCGGAAGCTGAAAAAGCACTCATTTCAAAAGGCTGAATTACATGGTGGCATCGGAGAAGGTCAGGGGCCGTCCAAGTCGCCCGTCACGCGGGCAAACCACGTCATTTTCTGGTCGACCCAGTTCAGCAGCGAGCCGCGCTTCCTGAGTGAGGCGTTGTGGCTCGACCAGTACGTCCTGCCGTAGCGCGCGAACGGCGGCTTGCTTGTGCAGTTCGTGTAACGTCATGGATTCGAAAAGTGAATCCTTTGTGGCTCATGTTGTGCCACGGCGCTCCTTCCAACGAAAGGTGGCCAGAAAAGAGCGCTGCGAGTGATAGAAATGGCATGACAGGTCCGGTCCGGCCCACGCAGAGCGAATAGAAAATGCTTGACTCTACGTACTCGCACGAAAAACACTCACGTTACGGCAAGGAATGAAAGAATTTCGGAATTCCAGGGATCCCATAGCGCACGCAATCTACGGTGCGCGGATCTCAACCTCGCAAAACGAAGGATGCCAGTATGACCAACAGGAACATCAACACCTCGACAGATGGCTTCACCGTGCTACGCCCTCCTAGACGCCAGTTCCTGGCCGGTGCGGGCGCGTTGGCGCTGACCTCGGCGGTGGCCACGCCCTTTGTGGCCCGTGCATCAAGCGATCCGTTCAAGCTTGGCGTACTACTGCCCTTTTCCGGTGGTCTTGAACTATTCGGAGAGCAGGGGCTGCAGGGTATCCGCATGGCCGTGGATGAAATGAATGCCGATGGCGGCGTTCTCGGTCGTCAGATCGAGATCGTGCAAGCAGATGATCGCACCGATCCGCGCACTGCCGTGGAGCGCGCTACCCAGCTCATTCGCCGCGACGAGGTGAACGCCATTGTCGGGCCGGTTACAAGCGCCAACCGCGACGCCATCAAATCCACGATCGAGCGGGGCGAAACGCCGCTTCTCTATGCGACCGACTATGAGGGCGGCGTGTGCAGCGACTGGATTGCCTGCTATAGCCCGCTGCCGGCACACTATGTCGAGCCGCTGATTCCGTTCCTCGCCGAGTCCGGCTCGTCAAGCTACTACCTCTTCGGCGCGGATTACATCTGGCCGCAACTGATGAATCGGGCCATCCAAGCGGTCGTCGAGGAAAGTGGCGGCTCCGTGGCGGAAGAGGAGTATTCACCCTTCGGCGTGCGTGATTTTGCGCCGACTATCCGAAAGATCGAGGAATCCGGAGCGGATACGGTGATCCTTACGTTGCCGGGTGCGGACGGCGTGACGTTCGTCAAGCAATTGCATGCTGCTGGCCTTCGGGACCAGGTGCGCATAGCCTTTCTTGGCTTTAACGAGAACTACCTTCCCGGCTTTGACGACAGCGAGGTGGAGGGCATCATTGCGCCGGTGCCGTTCCATCAGCGGCTTGACCGGCCCGAAGCACGGGACTTCGTCGCCAGGCAGCGCGCCGCCAATGGTGACGATGCGGTGGTTAGTTACTATGCAGAGTCGCATTACGGAATCACCAGTTTCTATCTGGATGCGGTGCGTAGCGCTGACAGTGACGATCGCGCAGCGGTCATGGCGGCGCTTCCGGATCAAACAAAAACATTCGGCAATGGCGAGGTGACACTGCGAGCTTCCGACAAGCATGTCGATCTCAATATGATTATCGCCGAAGTTCAGGACGGCGCGATAGAGACGCATACCTATATTGGCCAGGTCGACGCACCTGATCAGTGCACGGTCTAAGCCTTTCGAGAAGTGTTTGGCGCGGATGTTGCTTGAAATCTCCGACTTGTCGAAACGGTTTGGCGGCATTCGCGCCCTCCGGGGTGTTGATCTGACTCTCGGGGGAGGCGAGGTAAAATGCATCATTGGTCCCAACGGCTGTGGTAAAAGCACGTTGTTCAACATTCTTACCGGGGTTCTTCGGCCCGACGAAGGTAAGGTCATCTTTGACGGGCAAAGGATCGACGGGTTGGCAGCGCACAAGATCAGTCGACTTGGTATCGGAAGGAAATTCCAGGTGCCGGGAATTTTGTCCGAATTGACTGTGCTAGAGAATATAGAGGTCGCAAGCACCGCGCGCGCGACTTTGGGTGGGCTGTGGTCCACGCTTTTTTCGGGCGGTGACGGGTCGGTCTATCGCCGCCACCTGATGGATGCCGACCTGTGGAAATACGCTGACCAGCCAGCATCTGAATTGCCGCATGGCATCAAACAGCGGCTCGAGATTCTAATGCTGGTTGCGCGCGGCTCGCGCCTGCTTTTGCTGGACGAGCCCACGGCGGGCATGACGGCCAGCGAAACCAACGCCACGATCCAGTTGATCAACGAGATCAACGCTGAAACAGGTGCGGCCATTCTGGTGATAGAACACGACATGAGTTTCGTGCGCAGTATTGGCAGGCCCGTGGCGGCCATGATCCGCGGTCGAATCGTGAGAGAGGGGGATTACGACGACATCCAGGCAGATCCTGAGGTACGAAGCGCCTATCTGGGTGAACGTGCATGATACTTGAGATATCAGATTTCCACGCAGGCTACATACGCGATGCCAACGTGCTGCAGGGGGTCGATCTGAGTGTCCGTGCTGGCGAGCGGCTGGCTATCATGGGCCGCAATGGCATGGGAAAGACCCTTCTCGTTAAATCGATCATGGGCCTCGTTCGTCCCTCTGCCGGAGCAATTCGGTTCGACGGTATGGCGATTACCGGTATGCCAACACACCGCATCAGCAATCTCGGGGTCGCCTATGTGCCGCAGGGGCGCGAGATCTTTGCTGATTTCACCGTTCTGGAAAACTTGCGTCTGGGAATAATCGGGAAGCCGGCTCTGCGTTCGGAAAGCTTTGACCAGGTCTTTGAATGGTTCCCCATCCTTGCGGAGCGCAAATCACAGCGCGCCGGCACGATGTCCGGCGGACAGATGCAGCAACTGGCCATTGCGCGGGCATTGGTTGGTCGGCCCAAGCTGTTGTTGCTGGATGAGCCTTCCGAGGGCATTCAACCCTCCATAGTCCATGAAATCGCTGTAACGCTCAATCGTATTAGCGCTGACGAAGCGCTGACGGTGGTTGTAATCGAGCAAAACGTCGAGATGGTAGAGCGTCTTTCCGAACGCGTTCTGTTTCTTGAAAATGGTCGGATCGCCGAGCAAGCGAACGTGCACGACCTGTCGGAAGACCCAAGCGTAATCGAACGATATCTGGGAGTCTGAGATGCAACAGTTCGCACCGCTTGCACTTGATGCGCTGAACTACACATCAGTGTTGCTACTGGTGTCGATCGGGCTGATCATCGTCTTTGGCCTGATGGGGGTGATCAACCTCGCACATGGAGAGTTCTTCCTCATCGGGGCTTATTCCGTGCTGGTGGCGCAGGGTTTCGGGCTGCCGTTCTGGATCGTGTTGCCGATAGCCTTCATGATTACCGTCACTGTGGGGCTTTGCGTTGATGCCTGCATCCTGCGCTTCATCTACCATCGGCCAATCGACACAATCCTTGCCACTTGGGGTCTATCCTTGGCCATCAAGCAACTGATGATCATCATCTTCGGGCCAGGCGCGCAGCAGGTAAGCGCCCCCATTACCGAGCCGGCGGTCATCTTCGGTGTCACCTATTCATCCTACAGGATCGTCATCATGTTGATCACTGGCGCGATCACGGTGGCGACGCTGTCGCTTCTCTATCTGACTCGCTTCGGCCTTGCTGCGCGCGCAGCGATGGCGAACCGTCAAATGGCGCAGTGCCTTGGGATCAACACGCGTCTGCTTGACCGAACGACCTTTGGTCTTGGTGCCGGGCTTGCTGGGGTTGCTGGTGCTGTCATGGCACCCTTGATGAGCGTCGACCCGCAAATGGGGCTGAGCTTCTTGATTCCGGCTTTTCTCGCGGTCCTCGTGGGTGGCGCGGGCAGCCCGCTTGGTGCACTTTACGGAAGCGCAGTTATTGGAACATCCAATACGGTTATTGCCAGTTGGTGGACACCAGTCATCGCGCAGATCATCGTGTTCTCTCTGGCGATCGTAATCATCCGTACCCTGCCCGCAGGCATCTCGGGGTTCCGGAGGTCATGACACGGCTCGGTCTTTACACGACAATCATCTTCTGGCTGGCAATGGCGATGCTGCCGCTGGTTGTTCGGCCGTGGGACTTGGTGATGTTCAGCCAGCTGCTGATTTATGGAATTGCAGCGATGAGCCTCGCCTTGATCTGGGGACAGGGCGGTTTGCTGTGCTTCGGCCAGGCGTTGTTTTTCGGGGTGGGCGCCTATGTCATGGCATTGACCGGAAAAGGGTTGATCCCAGGCATTGCCGCCTCGGCTTGGCTGGGCCTCGGCCTTGCGACTCTTTCCGGAGCTTTGGTCGCACTACTCGCGGGTTTTGCACTTTTTTTCGGCCAGGCATTGCGTGGGCCATATTTCGGAATCGTGACCATCGCGGCGGCTGTGATTGTCGAACGGTTCGCAACAAACTGGCGCTATATCGGTGGCTACAATGGGCTACTTGACATCGAGCCGCTGTCCTTCGCCCTGATCTGGCCCGGATTGGACAGCGCCGAGCCGCTTGCGGGCTATCTGACGGCTCTCCTCGCTGCCTTCGCGGTATTCCTGCTTCTAAATGCGTTGGTTCGCTCGCCTTTCGGCACCGTTTTGCGCGGACTGCGTGCTGACGAACAACGTGTCGCATCCCTTGGATACTCTGTCGGGCTATGGAAAACGATCGCCTTTTGCATAGGGGGGGGCACGGCGGCGTTATCGGGTGCGCTTTTTGCGGTACAGTTTTCTTTTGTATCGCCCGCAGTAATCGGGTTTGCAATGTCGACCGAAATCCTGATCTGGGCGGCGGTCGGTGGCAAGGAAGTTCTGCTGGCCGCAATGGCCGGGGCCGCAGTGGTCAAATATTTCGAAGCCGTGTTATCCGATGCGATAGGCCATTACTACTTACTCGTGATCGGTATCATCTTTATCGTCGTGGTCGTCGCTCTTCCACGCGGACTTCTGGGCCGCCTATTCGAGCTGCCGCGCCCGCAACGATTGCGTGCAGATGGGATTTCAGGGCATACGCAGAAACACAGAGAGCGGGCGGACGCTGCGGCGCCGATGGAGCCGCGCCAACCCGCACCAGGCAAGCAGGAGGATGGAACTTGACCCTCGATTCCTTTTCATCCCACCGGCAAGAGGACGGGGTTGTTCTCAACCCTGACAGCACGGCCGTTCTCGTGGTGGATATGGTGAACGATTTCTGCAAACCCGGCGGCGCAATGGTGCTTCCCGGCTACGAATTACTGGTGCCTCACCAGTGCCGCCTGATCGAAACCGCACGCCGTTGCGGCGCGCCGGTGATTTGGATCCATGATGCGCACCGTGCCAACATGCGCAATGAGCGGGAATGGGCCAAGCGCACCGAGCATTGTGTCGAAGGCACGTGGGGAGTTGAGATCATCGATGATCTTGGTGCGCGGGATGACGAAATCCATGTCATCAAGCGGCGGTACTCTGCTTTCTTTCAGACCGACCTCGACCTCACGCTCAAGGACATGCGGATCACGCAGCTCATCATCTTCGGCGTGGTCACCAATATCTGTGTACGCTCCACGGTCCATGATGCTTTTTTCAACGGCTACGATGTCGTGGTTCCGCGTGATTGCTGCGCCGCGACAGGACCACGCGAGCAAGAAAGTTCGCTTTATGATATCGCCACCCATTTCGGTGTCGTGACCGACACGGCACGTGTCGCAGAGGCGCTGCAAGGCAATGATCTTGTCAGCAACGACGCTGCCTACACTTGAAGATCCATAATTAAAGGATTTTTTGATGACGGTTTTTCAGAACACCTCAGAAGACACCCGGGAGCAAGCGCGCGGCGCGCCCGCCTTGACGGCTGAAGAGCTGCAAGCAATTTTTGACAGAAGTGGCTTTGATCTTGAAAACCACCCTGCGCATATCGTGCGGCGCGTCCACCAGCGCGCTGGAGTCCATTTTCAGCAAATCATGGCGACAGAAAACCTTTCGCCCACGCAATTCGCGGTACTGGCAACGATCTTAAAACACGGAGCGGTGTCACAGTCGCGCCTGAGTCGATTGACGGCAATGGATCCTTCAACCGGAACAGTTGTGGTGCGAAAATTGATCAAGCAGGGTCTTGTCCAACGCGACAGCTCGCCACGTGACGGGCGCCTGTCTATCGTGTCACTGACCGAAGCAGGTAAACGCTTTACGGCAGAGCGGCTCGGACGCAGCGTTGATGTTGGCCGTGCGCTTCTGTCAGAATTGTCTGATGAGGAACAGACCCAACTCCTCGGTCTTTTAAAACGCCTTTACGCGGACGAAGGGATTCCCGAACTCGCTTCAGAAGTCACGACGCGTCGCACTGCATGAAAGTGCCGCGGTGATGGAACGTAGAGAAAGATACTGAACAACGGGAACCAACGAACGGACGCACCGACCCGGAGACAGGAGGCCCTCTTGATCAGAAGGATAATTGTCACCGGGTCGGCCGGGCTACTGGGCAGACATGTCTGTCGTCGGCTTTTTTCGGACGGGCATGACATTACTGGAATCGATCTTACAGCGCTGCCGGACGCGGAATGGCCGCAAGTCAAGGCGGATCTGACTGACCTTGGCGTGGCGTTTGAACTAATTCGCAACGCAGATGTGGTGGTGCATATCGCGTCGATCCCACGGCCATCGGGTCTTGCCAATGCCGAAGTGTTCCGGGTCAACACTGCCTTGAACTATAACGTTACAGAGGCCGCAGCACTTAGCGGTGCGAGACGGTTCCTCTACGCCTCGTCCATCAGCATTCTCGGTTATCCTTTCGGAAGAAGATTCCTATCACCGCGTTATCTTCCGATTGATGCCGAACATCCAGCAGCGCCGCAGGACAGTTACGGACTGTCGAAATGGCTCGGCGAAGAGGTGGTCGATGCCGCTGTGCGCCGTGGAGCGTTCAGTGCTGTCACTCTTCGGATGCCATGGATTCAGACACCTGACAGCTTTGGCGCAACGATCTTGCCCCGGCGTCAAACGCCCGAAGCGGCCCGCGATCTCTGGGCCTATCTCGACGCACGCGACGCGGCCGAGGGGTTCTCGGCGGCGTTGAGTTGGACGGGTTCGGCGCACCTGCGCGTGTACCTGAGCGCGCTGGATTCCTATGCTCAACACTCAAGCAACACGCTTGTGGCAGAGGCTTTTCCCGAGGTTGAAATGCGAAAGCCTATCGACGGCCACGCATCGCTGATTGACACCGAACCTGCCGCCCGCTTGCTCGGCTTCCGTGCGTCACATTCCTGGCGCGACTACGATCTGATTGAATGAGGCTTGAAGGATGAAACGGTTTGACGGCAAGGTCGTTTTGATTACGGGTGGCGGTGGCGCTATTGGCAGTGCTGCCGCCCGTCGGTTTCACGCCGAGGGCGCACGGGTATGCGTCGTTGATATGGATTTCGGACGCGCCGAAGAGGTGGCCGGGCAATTCGGTGACGCCGGCCTGGCCATCGCTGCCGATGTTGCTGTTGAGGACGATTCCGAGCACGCCGTGTCCGAGTGCCTAGCCCATTTTAACCGGCTCGACGTGGTGTTCAACAACGCCGGGATTTCCGGCACGGCAACACCGGTTCAGAACATGGAAGTCGAGGAATGGGACAGAGTATTACAGATCAATCTGCGGGGCGTCTTTATGATACTGCGCGCCTCGCTGCGCGCCATGATTGATCGTGCCATACCCGGCAGCATAGTAAATATGGGTTCATCCATGGCGGGCTGGGACGTCCTTTCGGGCGGTGCGCATTATGCCGCGAGCAAGCACGCGATTGTCGGACTGACGAAAACAGCGGCACTTGACGCGGCACCTTGGGGCATTCGCATCAATGCAATCTGCCCCGGCGTGATCGAAACGACACTCGGCGTGCCCGCATCAGATCGGGACAGCTATCTAAAGGGCGTTGCACGGTTCGCAAAACGAATCCCACTTCGTCGGATCGGAACACCTGATGACGTGGCCGCGACGGTTTGTTTTCTCGCGTCGGAGGACGCACGGCATGTAACCGGGGCGGACTGGCTCATCGACGGTGGGCAAACGCTTCAAAGCTGGGCTAACGCACCGGCCGCGGATGCCTATCCATCAAGTATTGACGGTCCCCGCTGACCAGACATAGACGTTGATCACAATACAATACCGCACCCGATATTGAGACGGCCTCTTAGGCTCCGGACCGATTTATTTTCTCTGAGTAGCGTGATTCACGGTTCGAAAACCGAGGGCTGAACATGTCTGATCTCGTCTGGTCGACCGATGCGCGGATTGCCCGTCTTGAGCCCTGTTTCCCGAAGTCTCACGGTAAGAGGAGCATCGATGATCGGCGTGTGCCTAGCGGGTTTATTTTCATCAGTCACAATGGGTTGCGGTGGCGCGATGCACTTGCGGAATACTTTCCGCGCAAGACCCTGTATAACCGCTGGAAGCAGTTGAGCGACACGAGTATCGTCTGGCGGAATTGGGACACAACCAGCGCCCCATGCGGCGCAGGCATCACGATCCGTGCTGGTAAACGAAATGGCCCGGTCTACGGCCATGCCGGATGGATTGCCGCATCTGTTTTCAGGCAGCGCCACTGCGCCGATCACGACCTCACCGGCGCTTTCCAGGTCAGTACCGACCTCGACATCCTGAACGACCCGCGCGATCTCGTCCTCGCACGGGAAACCGACCCGGCGAAGCTTGCGATCGAGGCCGCTTGATGATTGGCCGGCGCGCCATTTTGGCCGGCCTTGGCGGCATCGCGCTCGCAGGTCGACCCCTGCGCAAGTCCGACGTCGGCACGGCCAAGAACTATCTCGGGGAGGCCGAAATCCGGGAGCTCAACCTGATCGTCGAGACCTTCCTGAACACTGCCGAGCTGCGCGCGACGCGGCGGCAGACCATGCGGCTGGCCGAATGGGAGGGCGTGCTCGACAACTTCCTGACCTCAAACGAACTGCCGAAGCTGCAGGGCGCCGGTTCGATTTCGGCGGAGGCCGCGAAGCGCATCGCTCACGATCGCTACGACGCGTTCGACACCAAGCGTAAGGAAGTCGCGCGGCAGGCCTCGGCCGAGGTAGACGACCTCGAAGAGCTGAAGCGCATCGCCGACTCCGCGAAGGCCGGGAATAAGGGCCGTGGCGATGCGTGATGCTGCGAAGCAAAGGTCTTGGAGGCACGGCCATGTAGGCGACTGTGTTGCTTCCATGAGTTCCGGCACGAGCGTTAACGGCACGGATGACCCTGCTGCCGCAGGAGAAGTCGGTGTTCTGAAAGTGAGTTGCGTTGCAACGGGGGCATTTCGTCCAGAGCAGAACAAGCGTGTTCTCGAGAGCGACATCGCGCGTGTTTCGTGTCCAGTTGAGGCAGGTTGCATAATAGTCAGCAGAGCGAATACGGCTGATCTCGTTGGCTCCAGCGCACTCATCGAGTGCGATATGCCAAACATCTATTTGTCTGATAAACTTTGGAAGATTAGGACGCACGATCAGTGTGATCCCGTATGGCTCTATTTCTCTATTTCGTCACCTGAGGTTCGCAGACGACTGTCTTCCGGTGCGACAGGATCGTCTGCCTCAATGAAGAATATTTCGCAGGAGTTCTTCCTCAGTTCGCCAATAGAAATCCCACCTCTCACCGAACAAAGAAAAATTGCGGAGATTCTCAGCGCCTGGGACTCGGTGCACGAGAGATATGCGCAGAAGTTGGTGACGCCTGATCAGGCGGCAGCTTGACGTTGGCGGAGCCCGTCGCGGAACTCAACCCCTTGGATGATCTCGGGCAG
>LJSV01000044.1 GCA_001314715.1 Rhodobacteraceae bacterium HLUCCA12
TCTCTGACATGACCGCTCCTCTCTGTGGATCCTCGCAGACCCACCTTGGTACATTGAAGCCGTCCGGAGGGCGGTCACATCATCAGAGCCGTGGGTGGCGCCGTTTCAAGAAAAAGCTGGAAGCCGATGGTGTTGTGAAACCCGGTCTCACACCCGAGGGGCTGCGGCATACCGTGGCCACGACGCTGCGCGAAGCTGGGCTTGAAGTGCGCCGGATTGCGGACCTTCTAGGCCAGAAAAGCCCGCCCATGGCGCTCCACTATTCCCGCTCCGCCAACCTTGCGGACCGCAACCGGATCACGATGGAAACCCTGGAAAAGGAGAACGAACGCCGATCACAAGTTGTCAAACCGTTCGATAGAAATGGCAAACCCTAAGGAGTATGACTGCCATGGAAACGAAAATAACGAGAAATATCAATCGCTTGAATGGTTCCCGGGGGCGGAGTGCAGAAAGAACCTTGAATCAATGACTTATGGAAAAGTGGGACACCAATTCTTCCCATTGTTTCATTAGGTTTTTCAGGATTTTTGTCCCACCAATTCGGCGCTTCACGGCCAACGGAATCCAATCCTTCGGAATCAAGAACCCCCACCGGCTGCGACCAGTGGGGGCCATGAAAATCGACTAGCGGGACCGACAAGTCCCCGTGTCGCGGCCCCGCCGGTTTACCCGAGTTCTTGGCCGACTACCGCGCCGCCGCCGCTGGCCCGAAGGAGGTCAAGACCGACAAGGCCGGGCGCGTGGTCCCGAAGAGCTTCAGGTGGCTTTGCATCCAATACTTCAAAAGCGCCATGTATCAAGAGCTGGACCCCCGGACTCAGAAGGTGCGCCGGTCTATCCTTGAACGCTTTTGTGAGCACAAGGGAGACGGCGACAAGCCCTTCGCTCAGTTGCAGCCCCGCCATATCCGCGTTCGCCGCGATGAAATGGCCGACCGGCCCGAGGCCGCCAACGGCATGGTGAAGGCGGTGCGCCAGCTCTATCGCTATGCACTCCGCTATGACCACCACGACGACAACCCGGCGGAGAAAGTCGAATACCTGAAGGGCAACCCCGACGGCTTTCATTCGTGGACGCTAGCGGAGATTGAGAAATACGAAAACGCGCACCCGATTGGCACACCCGCGCGGCTCGCCTTGGCTCTTGCCCTCTACACCGGCCAGCGCCGCGCCGATATTGTGGTGCTGGGCAAGCAACACGTCCGCGACGGATGGCTGACCTTCACCCAGCACAAGGGCCGGAACCGGAAGCCGGTGCGGATGGAAATCCCCGTCATCCCGGAGCTGCAACAGATTATCGACGCCACACCCACGGGCGATCTGACCTTCCTTGTCACCGCGTTCAACCGGCCCTTCACGTCCAACGGATTCGGCAATCGCTTCCGCAAATGGTGCAACGAAGCCGGGCTTCCGCACTGCGCGGTTCACGGACTCCGCAAGGCCGCCGCCGCGCGACTGGCAGAGCTGGGATGCACGGAACAGGAAATCATGGCGATCACGGGTCACACCACCAGTAAGGAAGTCACCCGCTACACCCGCGCGGCCAGTCAGAAGACCCGTGCGGAAAGCGCCCTTCGCCGTCTTTCCCGAGAACAAACCCCGGACAAAAGTGTCCCACTTTCGGCAGGGGTTGTCTCCGGTGGGACAAAATCGCAACCTAAGTAGCTGATAAGTAACGACAAAAAAGAAGGATGGTGCCCGGGGGCGGAATCGAACCACCGACACGAGGATTTTCAATTGGTCTGTTGATCCGCGCGCACTGTCTCAGGATCGCTCAACCCGTAACGTAGCCGGTTGAAAACCTTGATCTTTGCGCTTGGCAGATCGTCTCTACCCGTCTCGCGCCGGAGCATTCAAGCACGCTGCTCCTGCTACCCCAGTGATACCCACGGACGCCGAAGACCACACGGGTATCTCGATCCAGTGCATCCCGATCCAAAACCCTGCAAACCCTCTAGGGTTGTCCCTGACGCGGCTCATCCGCCCATCTTATCATGGGCTTATGAAACGCAAACTCACCACCAAGTTCATCGAGGGGCAGAAGCCCAGCCCGTCGAAACGTCTCGATTTCCGGGACGAGTTGATGCCGGGCCTCGTCCTGCGCATCAGCACGTCCGGCACCAAGACGTTCTGCCTGCACAAGCGCATCAACGGCAAGATGCGTCGCCTGACCATCGGACGGTTCGGCGTCGTGTCGCTGGCCGAGGCGCGCGAACGGGTGCGACAGGTTCTCTACGAAATCGAGACGGGCCGGTTCGAAGATCGCACGGGCGTCGAGGCCGAAACCAAACCCACGCTGGGCGACGTGATTCCTGACTACATCGAGAAGCACGCGAAGGTTCACAACCGCGACTGGAAGCGCAAGGAAGCGCTGCTGGCGAAGTTCACGCCCCTGCACGGCAAACGGATCGACGAGATCAAGCGCGCCGATGTCGTGAAAGCCTGCGACGTGATCCACAAGTCCGCGCCGGTCAGCGCGAACCGGGCGCTGGCCCACCTCAAGCACCTCATGGGCTGGTGCGTCGAGCGCGGCATGATCGATGCCTCCCCCATCGCCGGGATGAAACCGCTGTCCAAGGAACGTTCGCGCGAGCGTGTCCTGACCGACGACGAGCTGGGCGCGCTGTGGACGGCCTGTGACGCCGAAGGCTATCCTTTCGGGGATTGCATGAAACTGTTGATCCTCAGCGGCCAGAGGCGCGCCGAGGTCGCCGAGATGCGCTGGTCGGAACTCGACCTCGAAAAACGCCTGTGGACCCTGCCTTCGCAGCGCGCCAAGAACGGCAGGCAGCACACGGTGCCGATCACCGACGCGATGCTGGACGTTCTGCGCAGGGTGCCGAGGTTCCTCGGCTCGGACTACGTGTTCACGACCACCGGCAAATCGCCCGTGTCGGGGTTCGGTCGCCTGAAAGACCGGCTCGACAAGGCGCTGCCCGAAGGCACGGAACCGTGGATCATCCACGACCTGCGCCGCACGATGTCCACGAACATGGCGATGCTGCGCGTCCCCCAGCCCGTGACCGAGGCGCTGCTGAACCACAAAACGGGTGTGGTCTCGGGCGTTGCTGCTATCTACAATGTCTATTCATACGCGGACGAGAAGCGCGAGGCGCTCGGCGCTTGGTCGCAACATGTGATGAACTTGGTCAGGTCAAGCAATGACGCCACCGAAACCGAAATTGCGCAAGCGTCAGGTTGACCTCCTGCTTCTCAGCATCATCCGCGCCTACGAACATCCCGACAGGAAAAGCGAGACCGAACGTCTGGCAATCGTGCGCGAGGCCCTATTCGGCGAAAAGCGTGGGCGTGGTCGAACGGCCGCATTCGATGATCTGGCGCTATTCAAGGTCGTTGATGAGGTGCGCAAGCGTGAGCTTGATGGTCTTCGACGAGCCATCGCGAAGAAGAACGAAAAGCCTCAAACGCCCGAATGGGAAACTGAAATCGCGCGTGACCCCATGAAAGTTCGCGAGGCCGCACGGCGTTTCGCGGAACTGGCCGGAAAAAGCGACAACGTGAGCGATGACGCTGTTGAGCATCGCCTGCGCAGGAAGGCCGGTGCCCAGTTGACGACACGGGAAATGGCCGAAATCGAGTCTCTGTTCGATCCTGACGCGCCCCATACCCGAACGATGATTGCCGTTCTCGAATTGCTCGAGAACCTCGGCGTTCAGTCTGAAGTGATCTGGGACGAAAACACCTGATTTGTGTCCCGCGCTTCGGCGCATCGCCCCTGCTAATCTTCGACTGCATGCACCCCTTTGGGGTCGACCCCTTCATCCAACCGATGGAGGACCATCATGAATATAAACGACGGTCGCAAGACCTTGGCCACACGCGCTGATCTCAAGCGCCTTGGCATCAACGTGAGCAACACGACCCTGCTGCGCTGGGAGGCCCGTGGGCGCTTTCCTCGGCGTATCAGGATGGCCGGGACCAGCGTTGCGTGGTTCCTGTCCGAGATCGAGGACTGGCTCGCTGAACGCGCCGCCGAGCGCGCCCGCACGCATTACGCATACGCGGGGTAGCCAGCCATGAAGATCATCATGAAAAGGGGCTATTGCCCAAAATGCCTCGAAGAACTGGGCGTGCTGAACAGCCCAGATCAACTGAGGGTGCTCGAAGCCCAAGGCAAGTTTCCTCGCCGGGTCGCGCCTCTCATGTGGGACGCGGACGAGGTCGACGACTGGCTTGAGCGCTTCACGGGCATCCGTCCGCAGAGGCCGGTCTGCGACTGCTGACAACATCATCGGTGGGGCGAAAAGCGCCCTGCCACCCCCCGACATATCGCGGCCTGAAACAACGCGCGTTTCGCGCGACCAGTGCTGCTGCACCTAATGAATGGATACATCATGACAGCCGAAATCGATGATTTCTTGACGCCAACACTTTGGGAAGACGGATGGCCAGATCGCATGACCGTCAAAGATCAGGACGAGTTCCTTTTCGCGATCTGGGGACCACAGGTGGGCGACGGCGAGAAGACTTATGCCTCGCTGTGCTTCCGCAAAAAGGGTTCAACCAGAATGGTTCAGGAGTTTGTGCAGATTGACGACGACATGTGTGTGGTCGACCTATTGCGCCACTACAGTCGGCATGAATGGGATCAATATTACAGCCCAAACACATACACGCGGAAAGATCGGAAAATCACCAGCGTTTCCCAAGAATGCTGGTTTGCCTGGTGCGACGTGGACAAAGCCGACCCGTTCGCATTCAAGCCGAAGCCGTCAGTTGTCTGGGAGACGTCGCCGGGTCGAACGCAGGCTCTGTGGTTCTGGGACCGGCCGCACATGCCCGGGCTGGCGTCAGCCTATTCGAAGGCGCTCACATATCGTCATGGCGGCGACAAGGGTGGCAGCGCGCCGAACAAGCTGCTTCGGTTGCCGGGGTCATTCAACCACAAGCCGGATTACGACAAGCCGTTCATTCCCCTGTTGAAATTCGACTCAAGCCCGATCAAGACCCGCCCCAAGCTACTGTCGGGTCACCATGGCGTTGGCGCGACAAAACCCGACGCGCTGGCCATGAACCCCCATGCACATGACCGCCTCGCCGTCCTGAGGAAATACCGACCCAAGCTGGACACCTCGACGCGCCACCTGATCCGGCACAACCGGGTAAAGGCACCGGATCGGTCCAACAGGATCTTCGCGATGGTCGCTGGCCTTCACGAGGCAGGCGCAACACTCGACGAAATCGCCAGCGTAATCTGGTCCAGCCCCTATTTCCGCGACAAGTACGGCGACGACCAGAACGCGCTGGAAACCGAGATATCGCGCATCATCGCGAGAGTGGGGGCAGCGCAATGACCTCCAAGAAGAAGGAATTGTTCGTCGATCTGAACACCATCGATCCGAAGGAGGTCGAATGGCTGTGGGAGCCTTTCATCCCGTTCAGCATGATAACGATCATGGAGGGCGACCCCGGCGTGGGCAAATCGTTCCTCGCCATGCAGCTTGCCGCGCAAATCAGCATCGGTGGCGAACTGCCCGAGGGGCAAAAGCTGGATCGTGGTCGCGTTCTCTACCTCAGCGCCGAGGATGACGCGGCTTACACGATCAGGCCGCGCATCGATGCGATGGGGGGCGATCCGTCGCGCATCCGCGTGCAGGGCGATTTCTTGTCGCTCGATGAGAAGGGGCTAAACGCCCTTATGCGCGAGGTGAGGCGCAAGCCACCGGACCTGCTGATCCTCGACCCCTTGTTCGCCTACGTGCCGAGTGGGCAGGACATGTATAAGCCCAACGTGATCCGGCAGCTTCTGTCCTTCCTCAAGGACATTGCTGAAACCGGCGAGACGGCCGTGCTGATCATCCGGCACCTGACCAAGGCGAAGCACGACAAGGCCATCTACCGGGGCGGTGGGTCGATGGACGTGATCGGCGCGGCACGGTCGGCGTTTCTGGTGTGCGAACATCCGAACGACAGTTCGACCAAGCTGGTGGTTCACATCAAGCACAACATCGCGAAGCGTGGTCAGACCCAGAGTTACGAGATTTACGCCGATGACGGGGGCATGGCGACGTTGAACTGGCTGGGGCCGTCGGACATCACCATCGATGACCTGATTTCGTCTGAGGGCGGCAAGCCCCAAATGTCCGCGCTCGACGAGGCGATCCAGTTCCTGCGCGTGTTCCTCAAGAACGGTCCAGAGCCGACGACCAAGGTCGAGAAGGAAGCTGCCGCGCGCGACATTTCCGAGAAGACGCTGGAACGCGCCCGGCGCTCCTTGGGCGTGGTGTCGAAGAAGAAGGGCAAAAGCTGGGTGCTGTCGCTGCCAGACGAAGAATGACCACAGGTAGGATATGAAGTGCGCCAAGAACGCCAACAGCGCCATCGTGTTTGCTGGCGCACTTCGAACCCTCAACATCGCCACGAACATGCATGACGGCCTTGGCGTTCTTGACGGTCTTGAAATCGGCTGGGGGCCAAAAACCTCGGCAGTATGCATGACCCCTTGTCCGTCCGCAGGGCGCGCGCCGATAAAAAAACGCCTCCCCCCATCCCCCTGTGGTCGCCCTGTTACAGCGCCGCGCGGAACACCCCGGACCGATCCGTTGACTATCTATCAGTCTGTCGGATGCGAGCCGGACCCAAATTGCCGAGTCTTTTCATGCGGATCACATTCGCGCTGGGTTTCCGTATCGCGCGCCGGGTTCCACTCGGGTGGCAAACTGCTCGGGCGGTCATTCTTGCACCCAGCCCTTGCGATGGTAATGGCGCAGCACGATGGCGCGGTTGAATAGGGGGAAGCCGATCCACAGGCCGTTCAAGGTGAAGAACGACAAGATCGCCCACAGGAACATGCCCTTGAACAGGTAGTAGAACGGGCCGAATAGCAGGCACCACAGGCGGTGCCAGTTGCCCAAGATGGTTCTCGTCTGGCCGTTGAAGGCCCACGTCGCACGTACTGTCATTGCCGGTTTCCTTTCTGTTCGATATGATTTCAGGGCAATAAGATTGGGGATGGCCTCACGTCAGGGTTTTTCCCGCGCCGACAAGGGAGACCACAGGGTTGGCTATGCGTCTGTGCAGATGCCGCCGCCATGATGATCGCCGTGAGCGCGGCGCACAGCGCGCCGGCCGGGATTGCGACGGGATCACCACGCCCGAAGCACACCCCGGCGCTGCTGGCTCAACACAACGCCGCCGCGCGCGCGTTTCGCTCTCCCTGCTCGGGGTTTGTTGCAGGTCATGTCAGTTTCGCGCCAGAGCGTGGCGCAGGTCTTTGAGCGTTGATTTGAATGGGTGGCCGGACATGTCGATGTTGAGCGGAAGTGGTGGCCCCTGCCTGACCAGTTCCTCTTCCAGCATCCAAGGCTCGTCATTTTGGGTGATGGAAATTGCCGCATGTTGATCGATCCACGCCGACAGCTTTTGCTCGTGGCAGCGATCCATACCGACCTTGCCGCCCTTGTCCCGACGAAACTCAAGACCAAGCTCTTGTTGTAGCAAGGCCGCAAGAGATTTTCGAAGTGTTGAACCGCGAACCCCTCTAAGGTGATCTCTTTGAAACCTCCTTTTCACCGGTGAAGGCGAGCCCGGTTTGATCAGCCGAACTTTGCTGGGCGCGATGCCAATGTAGAGCAGATGCTTGCCCTCACGCTCTATGCATCCGTCCGTTGGCACCAGCGGCAGGCCGTGGTCGAACCACCAGCCGTAGACGGCGTGCGTGACCGCGCGCCGGTCGATGAAATCCATGACATGATCGGGCAGAAGGAGAGCCTCGGGCGAGAGAACGGCTCTCGCTTCGTTACTTAGACTATAAGTCAACTCTGAGGGCGCACGTCCCCCTGCCTGTTCCTGCATTCCTGAATGTCGCCAGTGACTTCGGGCCTTCCGTCAGCCTAAGTCGATTATGACTTATAGTCTATGGCTTTGGCCGTGACCGCCATGCGCCATGCCGCGCATGTCAATTCAATCGCGCGTTTCGAGAAATATCCAGAGGATCAGGAGGGAGATGGACCTTTCGCAAGAAGAGGTCGCCCATCGCGCGGACATTCACCAGACCTACCTGAGCGGCGTCGAGACCGGAAAGCGCAACCCGTCGATCTTGGTGGTCGAGCGCATCGCCAAGGCTCTCGGCGTGGACGTCTCGGAAATCTTCAAGCCGAACTAGGGTTGTCCCTGACACGCTCTAGCATCGCGTCTTATCGATCTTCATCAGCAACTTAGGAGATCGACATGACCGATATCGTAACCCTCAAGGCCATCTGCGACGAACTCAAGATCGACCCGCGCGAGGCCCGCGAACGCCTGCGCGCCGCCGCTAGCGACGCCAAGGCGAACCCCGAACTGGCGAAGGCGAGGAAACCGCGCACACCGTGGCAGTGGGTGAAGGGATCAGCCGCCGAGAAGGAGGCGCGGAGGGCTTTGCAACCGAAGAAGGAAGGATAGCTGCTCTGAGCGGCAATCAGCAAGGTGATCGGGGCGAGCAGTTCGCCCCGTTCTTTTCTATTCATTCCCCAATTTACCCACTCAGCAATTTCGACCATGCGCTGGCTTCGTGAAGTGACACATGCAAACCATCAGGAAACCCGGCCGTGCCGACAATCACCATCATGAATGCATTCAACTCATGCTTTGAACGAGCGAACAGGTCAGCCATTGATGAAAGATCGGTCCCTGATGGCGTGGGGATGGATTGCGGGTGAGTGTGCCAATCTCCGAAATAATGCAGCCCAGATTTGTGCAACGTGCCGATTTCCCGACGTTCCGCAAGACGATCCGCGACAAAATAGAAGCGTCCTCGTCGGTCGGAACGCCTCGGACCGGTTGCCAGCTTGACTTTGATGCATTGACCTTCGACTGCACCAAATAGCTGCCCACCAGCTTCAGGCATTCTTGGGTCCAACTGTCGCCATTTAACAAAGTGATCGAGAACATTCTGTTCTAGGGTCAGAAATTGACCGCTTTCTCCAATAGGGTAGCGAATGCTCATGTTTCTCCGCAAAAAGCACAATCTCCCTTTTGCCTCCACTCAAATTGTCTCGATCCGCCGAACTCAGGAACGTCAGGAAAGCTATTTAGGAAGTCCGGGTTGAAACGCCCTCCTTGCTCCGCAATTTCTTCCTTCGAGGCCCAGTGAACGGCCTCGGTCCCGGGGCGCACCTCACCAAGCAGTGCTTTCGTTGTGGTCTTCGCCACCAAGGCCGCTACGCCTGACAACGATACTGGCCCATATGGTTGAAAACTGGCCCCACAATGGGGCTGTTTGCGCGTCGTCTCGATGTCCCATTCACAAACTGTTTGCAGTGCTTTCCCGAAAGGGTCCATTCCGCAGGCAAAACATGGGCCGTTGGAGCCGATCAATACGGCGTGTCCTGCAACAGAAAACGGCTCTGCCCACCCATAGATCACAGGGGGGAAATCCGCTTCGTTCCTAGCCACTTGGTTGAGCCTGCCTTCAGCCACCCAACTGCCAACCGTGGACACGATCAAATCGGTGTTGTGGAAAACCTCAGGACGTTTGCCGTAGAGCGATTGCCAGCCCTCGGCAAAGTACTTGATCGAGCGCATATGCGGGAAGTCACCAGCAAATTTTTCCGCAAGTGACTTGGCTTTAAACGTCCTGACTTGCGTGACCCCGAGCATATGACGCCCGACATTGGGATAGTCCAGAACTTCCGGGTCGACCAATGTGATCGAGCCAACACCCGACTTCGCCAGTAGCAAAGCAACCTCGCTACCCAATGACCCCGCGCCGATCATCAGAACACGCTTGTCAAACAATGGGGCAACCGTAGGGGTATCACGCCCATGTATCGGTAATCCCCCCTACAAGTAAGGGGCTGTATAAGTAGAATTTTCTCGGCAGAATGAACGAGGAGAATTCGAATGAAGACAAGCAGATACACGGAGTCT
>LJSV01000043.1 GCA_001314715.1 Rhodobacteraceae bacterium HLUCCA12
CGCCGGAACGGGAGGCTCTGGGGCAGTAACTCATTGAAAACTATGGCATCAGAAAGTTGAAGATAGCGAATTTACCCAATTTGCTGTCGAACTTCGGGTATCTGATGTTCAACGGCTGGTCGACGGCGATGAAGTGGTGTCATTTTGGCCTTATTCCCAAGCATTGCATTTTTGCTAAGCGTTTCTCAGGTTTCACGCGTTGTTAACAGCGACGAGAAACACCCATTGCTTAGGCGAGGCGCGCAGTTTGGAGCACCAACATGAAGGCACATAAAAAATTAGCACTTTGTGGGTTCTTGATTGCTTCCAGCGCGTCTATGGCAGCAGCGGCTCCGTGTGATTGGAGGCCCAGCCAGTTCTTCGGGACTACTACCGCTGCGGTTGCAGGCGGTAGTGCTTTGGCCATAGGCAGTGGCATGAAGGCTGCGGGATTCTATACGCTTATACACGCTGGGTCGGGGCTCACCATGCTTGGCTCGACCATGGCAGGGGCCTCGGCTGCGGGAACCGTCGGGATTATTGCGGGGACCGGCGGCGTAATTGGCACGATCAGCGCAATTCTTATGGCCCCCGTTACTGTCGTAATTGGCGGCGCGATAGCTGTGGGCGGTGCAGGTTTCGAAACGGTTTGCCACTTCAGCGACGAGCGCATCACAGAGTATTCCGAGGTTTTGGCCATAATGCAACACCTCGACGAGCATCACGATGCAGAGCGCTTCCAACTTGTTACGGGCATACCAGGACGGCAAGACGATGCCATCCGCATCTGGAATCCGGAGACCGAGGAGCTTGACCGTTACTTGGTCGCCGACCTTTACTTGGTGAACGGACGGCTTTGGGCGACACGCTCTTGGCGGTTCGATCAGGATCTAGGGATGCTGCTCTTCGTGCAACCATCTGAGTAAACGTGTGCGCGATGGCGGGGCGCTATGCGGCGAGGCTTAATGGGTGCATGTATCGGCTCAACGTTCCACGCTAAATGAGTGTATGGTCGTTTCGACCGGATGGAACGACTTTGCTGTCGCACCGGCATCCGACGGTCCTCAGCAGACTTTTCCTTACCCTCCCTTCCGCACTTTCCACGCCTCGAATTGTCGCCGCCTGATCCCGAACCGGAGCGCATTCCCCTCATGCAGGCTCGCGACCTCGGTATCGACGATCTCCTGGATCTGCGTCAGAACACCCGGATCGGTGCCAGCAGCAACATAGTCGCTGATATTCGCGTGCCCCTCCACCACGAAGTCCCGAACCATCGCGCGAATTGCGTCGCGATAGCGCAGGCGCAGCGGGTCTGGCTCGGGCAGGGACTTCACGATGGCCGCATAGCGCTGGCAGGACCGCTCGTAGGCGGCGAGATAGACATCAGCCAGCAACTCGGTCCGATTGAACTCGTAGACCGCCTGTGTGCCCCGGAAATAGGTCTCTTCGGGCATGTCAATGAACGAGAGTGGCGAGAGATTGTTCTTGATCAGCGGGATGTTGGCGCCGAGCCGTGAGACCCGTTTGTTCACGTCCTCGAAGGGCTGGAGATAGGGAATGTGCACCATCAGAAAGAACGAGGTCTCGAACGGATCGTCGATCTGGCTGGCCTTGTCGAGAAGCGTGTGGAAGTTCGCCTCGATCCGCTGCGGTATTGCCAGCGGCGTGTAAACGCTGCCGCCGATATCCACCGGTCTGCGACGCAACCGCCCGCTGGCGCTCGGATCGGCCAGCAGGTTCTCGGAAAGGAGCGCGTGAAGGTTCAGGAAGGTGTAGCTGTCATAGCCCACCTCGTCTGGCGCCTCGGCGATCAACTCGATCGCGGCCTTGTGGTTGAGGATCATCTGCGCGTAGATCAGATCCTTCCCCTCGGCCGCTGCGCCGAAACGGATCAGGTTCTCGGTATCCAGGCGGCTGTAGGAGTTGCCCTCTAGCTTCGAGGATGCCCAAGAAAGATCGATCATCAACCGCCCGATCACGTCGCGCAGATGGGTGCCTGCAGGCCGTGTGCTGTCGCCGGTCCGGCCCATGTCATGCAACTGGCTGCGCATGGTCTCAGGCAAGTAGAAGGTCTGGTTTGGGATGTAGCCGTCGAGGAAATCCTGGCTATAGGTCACCGGCCGCTTGGCGATGACCGGCTGTAGGACGAGGTTCAGAACCGCGCGACCAGCCTCTGACAGGACGAGCCCAGTCGCATCGGCCGCCGCAGGCTGCGCAAGCCGATAGGTGATGGCAACGCTGCGCCCCTCCCTGACAACACGCCCTGCGCTCTCCAGCGCGCCGAGATGACGCTGCAGGGTCCGTCGACTGGCAGAGACGCCCCGCGCACTCAGCCGCTCTTCGATCCAGGTGAGCGAAACAGCCGACAGGTCGGCAGGAAGTAGCGCTAGTAGCTCATCGCGGAGGCCCTGATCCTTCCGGGTCATCGTCAACGTCCTGTCTGTGGCGCGCTCTTTGTCGCGCTAAATGGCGCGCAATATGTCGCGCTTTTGTCGCGCAATTCGGGGTGAGCTGTCAATCGAGGGCTGACATTCGGAACCGATGATCTTCTCCCCATCCCAGCGAACAAAACCTCCACCTCGGCCTAAAGGAGACGCATCACGACCGGAGAAAGACCCATGCTGACCCAGAAGCGCCTTCACGACGTCCTGCACTACGATCCGAAGACCGGGATCTTCACCTGGCGCCGAGGCAAGCGCAAAGGCAAGCCTGCGGGTGTCGTGCATGATGCGCGCGGCTTCCTGAAGGTCCAGATCGACAACGAACGCCACTTCCTCCATCGGCTGGCCTGGCTCTGGATGACCGGCATGATGTCGCGCTGGCGGATCGAACACATCAATGGCGATCATGGCGACAACCGCTGGGCCAACCTGCGCCAGGGCGATCGACTGCAGAATGGGGCCGATCGGGCACCGCTGCCTGTTCCGACCGGCGTGCAAGGTATCTGGCAGGTCAACGATCGCTATGAGGCGCTGATCGCCACCGATACCGTGACGCGGAACCTGGGCAGCTTCGCCACCCTGGAAGAGGCGCGCGAGGCCCTGGCGCAGGCGGCCATAGCGGCCCGCAAAAGGCAGCGAAAGCGATTGCGTCCGACCGCCTGAGACGTGACATCGGGTCCAGTTCGCGTCGTTTTTTCTGTCCACATGTCAACCAGATCTGTCCACAAGGGTAAGTTTCGGGCCGGAAATCCGCCTGCTATGTCAACATATGTCAACTTATAGCTCACCGAAGTTGACAAACGAGCCGCCGGCCGCCGGGGATGTCAACGTCCGATCCCTTGTTTTATTGGGGTTTTCGGGCCCAGCTTTACGCTAAGTTGACAACCACCCTCCCAAAAAGCTTTTTTCGCCCGAGAAGACGGACGCAGGACGGGCCATCCCAAATCGAAAGCCGTGCGAAATGGATCGAGCGGACGACGGCTCGGAGCACCAAAGCATCGTCATGACGTCCATACAGGACATGGCGCATGGCGCAAGCGATCGACCGGAGATGACTGTCATCCTCTGGGACAACTCGTCCCAATCCGTCTTCTCTAATAGTATATAACTCTTACTTCTTATTGTTCTTCACATAGAGAGAACACGGATCGGGATAAGGCTGTCTCCGGCAGACCGCGCCACCCGCTGGGGCGCTCACAGGCAGGTATCCTGGTTCGGCCGCACCGCTGACACCTCCCGAACCACGGATGCACCTCAGCGCTCGCCCCAGCGCGCCTGGCAAGCATGCTGTCAGCAGAGCGTCGGTTGCGCGTCGCAATGTGCGTGGTCATCGCACGAAACAAGCATGGAAGTCTGGCACAGCGCGAGCGTTCATCGGGCTGCGACAGGAATGCCGGCGGACTCCGGCAAACTTGCCGTTCGGCCTCAGGCTGCTTGACCAAATTCCGCGCCATCGCGAATGACATGTAACCGCCGGACGTAGATAGTGGGCAGTCATGGCGCCTCTGGCAAGCTTCATCTCTTGCTACTTTGTTCGCTGCACTGCGGTCGCAAGCAAGATGCACCATGCGGTCGGCCCAGCTAGCAATGGCGTCCTGGCTGCTTGCGGCCCGTTGTTGGTGCGAGTCGCCGGATATCTGGTTGAAGGCCAAGTGCCCACCCAAACGTTCCGATTCCCGCCGCGGTCCATTTTTCTTGACGCGCACGAAGGTATCCGGTTCGTCGACGAGGTCCTCGAGGACGTCGCGCCTGTGCAGCGCGGACGCCTCTTGTTCTGGAGCATGTGGTGCAACTCCTCGGTGTCATGGCCTCGCCAAACATCCCCGCGTGTGCGAAGAACAGCTGATAACGAATAGACCGCGCGTCGACACCGTGATGATCGAGCACGTTGTGGCCTATAGGGCCGGCAAATGCGGCTAGGATAGAGCTTCTCGTCTATCCGTTGGTAACGACATTCTAGCGGTTGATGTGGCCAAGACACTGTTCGGCCCCGGCTGATTTTCACAGCCAGCGTAAACGCAATCAGTAAAGAGCGCAGCTCTCTCGTAAGAAGGGGCAGGCCGCAGCCTGCCCCAATGGTGTGGATCTTTCACCTTATCGCGGGAAAGACCACGCCGCTTCTTCTGCTAGGAGTTTCACGATATCGTGGAATATACTGGCTTGGCAAGTATTTCGGAGGACCGATGCATCGTTTTGCTTTTGACCTTGGAACAAACTCCATTGGCTGGGCCGTTTATCGCTTGGCCGCGGACATGCTCCCCGCATCCCTTGAAAGGACCGGGGTGAGGATCTTTCCCAACGGTCGTGATCCGCAATCGAAGGAGTCCAACGCTGCAGGCCGAAGAACCCCTCGCGGAGCAAGGCGGAGGCAAGACAGGAGCTTGGGACGACGGAAGCGATTGCTCGATGACCTGATCAAGTTTGGTCTGTTGCCATCTGATGCGGAATCCCGAAAGGAGGTCTTCGCCGCAAACCCCCATGAAGCCCGGGCAAAAGCCGCGAGAGACCAGGTGGAGCTGTATGAACTTGGCCGAGCGCTTTGGCACATATCGAAACATCGCGGCTTCAAGAGCAACCGCCGTGCCGAGAATGATGGGGATGAAAAGAGCAAGATCGCGATTGCTTCGGCCGCACTTCTGAAGCGACTGAGGTCAGAAGGGCACCCGACATATGGCGATTTTCTGCACGCGCGCCTCGCGCGTGGCGAAGGGACACGTATCCGACCGACCGGTGAAGGCGCGAAGCTATCCTATGCATTTTATCCGACACGCGACCTTCTCGAAGGAGAGTTCGATCATATCTGGGTGACGCAGGCCGCATTTCATCCGTCGCTGACCGAAGACATGCGGCGGCGGCTGCATGACACGATCTTCTTTCAGCGCCCTTTGCGCCCCGTCCGCCCCGGAAAATGCACTTTCTTTCCTGATGAGGACCGACTTCCGCGCTGGCACCCAGCCGCACAGGAGTTCCTCATCCTGTCGCAACTGAACCATTTGCGCATCGTCGACGATCACGGCGAACAGCCGTTGGACATCACCGCACGGGATCTTGTCGCGCATACGTTGATGGCTGGAACGAAACTCACATGGTCGGGCCTGAAAAAGACCTTGAAACTGCCGTCGCTGGCCGAGTTCAACCTTGAAAAGGGCGGCGTTAAGGAGCTTGCACGGAATGACGTGGCGGCACGACTGTTGGGTGATACAAAGAAACCTGGGCCGTTGGCAACGCTCTGGCCGACCCTCGACAGTCCCACGCGAGAGGAAATCCTGTGGCAGATTTCGGAGGTTGCAGACCCGGACGAGCTCATCTGCTGGCTCATGGAAAGGCTCGGACTTTCTCGCGAGGTGGCGGAACGCATCGAAAGGATCCCACTGCCGGACGGTCACCTCCGGTTCTGCAAGATGGCTACTCAGGCGATTGTCGAAGAACTGCGTCTTGACGTCATCCCCTATGACGAAGCCGTCCGGCGCGCGCCCTTGCTCGGGGGCGCGGGCCTGGACCACTCCGATTTTCAGGCCGAGGAAGGCGTCGATACACTGCCGCCCTACAACCGGCTACCAGTCCTACAGCGCATGATCGGGAACGGGAGCGGGGATCCGAATGACCCTGACCTATTGCGATATGGTCGGATCACCAATCCGACTGTGCACATCGCCCTGGGTCAATTCCGTCGCGTGATGAACGCGCTGATCGCGGAATATGGCAAGCCCGCGCAGGTGGTGATCGAGGCTACCCGTGACATGGCCAAGTCAGCCGAGGAACTGAAGAAGATCGAGAACACCATCCGAGATAATGAAAGGCGCAATGATCGCTGGCGGGCCGAATTGCAGGATGCGGGACTTCTAGCAGAAGGAGCGCGGATCGGTGACCGGTTCCTGCGAATGCGTCTTTGGGAAGAGATGGGTAGAGGCCCGGCAGATCGGCTCTGCCCCTATACCGGTCGTCCCATCGCACTTCACCAAGTGCATTCGGACGAGATCGAGATCGACCACATCCTCCCTTTCGAAGAGACCTTCGACGACAGCCCCGCGAACAAGACGCTCTGTTTCCGAGAGGCCAACCGCAGGAAGGGCAAACTATCGCCGGCCGAGGCGGCCGTGCGTCAGCCGGACTTCTTCGATCTGCCTGCGATCATCGCCCGCACAAAACATCTGCCCGCCAACAAGTCCTGGCGGTTCCTGCCTGGTGCAATTCAGAAATGGCAGGAGACGCGCGGTTTCGAGGATCGTCAGTTGAACGCCACCGGCTATTTCGCCCATGTCGCGCGCGCCTATGCCGAAGCGCTGTTCCCGAAAACCGACGACGAAGGCAAACGCCGCAGTCATGTCTGGGTCCTGCCCGGCCGCATGACCGCGATGCTGCGGCATCGCTGGGGCCTGAATCTCGGTGATCACAACAGAAAGTCGCGCGATGACCATCGTCATCACGCGATTGACGCCGCCGTGGCAGGCGTGATCGATAGGCGGATGGTGCAGGTATTGCAGACCCATGCGCGAAATATGGGGGTTGAGCGTCTGGACCGCGTGTTACCCGCTCCACCCGAGCCCTTCGATGGCTTCCGCGACGCCGTCTTGTCTGCCGTCGAAAAGGTCAACGTCAGCCATCGCGCGCAACACGGCAGCATCGACCCGCGCGATCCGTCGCAGACCAGCGGCAGGCTGCACAAAGACTTTGCCTACGGCGAGGTGCGGGACGTGCCCGAGAACCAGACAGACCTGACCATCGGAAACGTGGTCAGGCGCAAGCCAGTGATCGGACTTGAAAAAGACGACCTCGACAAGGTGCGCGACGTCAAGCTGCGTGAATCCCTTCGAGCAGCGACCGAGGGCGTCAAGGATGACAAAGCCAAATTGACGGCAGCCCTGTTTGAGTGGTCGCAGAAAACCGGCCACCGCACGTTGCGGATCATCAAACCCGCATCAACGGCTCGACCTGTATATGGGCGACCGGGAAAGCCGCGTGCGGGAGAACCCTACAAGTGGTTCATCCCGGATGAGAACGTCTGGATCGACATCCTGCAATCACCAAACGGCAAGTGGTTCGGCTTCGGGATCGACGTATGGGCGGCCAACTCCGGCACCGGGCAAACTTGGCAAGAGTTGCACCCCGACGCCAAGTTCATCATGCGCCTTCACAAGAACGATACTATTCAGCTTTTCGACTGGGACGACAACGAGAAGTGCATCGTTCCGGGTTCGAACAGGATCAAGGTGGTTAACAGTATCCCGAACAGCCCGACCAACAAGAATGTCAAACTCGTCGGACTGAACGACGCAGGCAAGTTCGCTGGACGTCACAACGACAAGGACGATCCTTTCCGGTGGGATTGGCCGCCGTATGACAGGTTAAGACTACGTCGCGCCCGTCGCGTGCGGATCGACGAATTGGGGCGGGTGCACACGATCCCGCATGGGACGGTTTAAAAAATGGGCTGACAGGCAGGCCAACCGCTCGAGCGCATTCCCTCAAGGAGGCTCTCATGGTTGGACGGATATTGGAACTGACAAGGCCCGGACTTTCGGTGCACAAGCGCCGAGGGTTCCTAGCGGTGGATACAAGCGACGGCGAAGCCGGGCGGATCGCTTTTGATGACGTTGAGGCGGTGCTGGTCGCAAGCCCTGGAATGGTCTGGTCGAATACAGCACTTGCCGAACTTGGCGTCCGCCAGGTCCCGGTCATGGTGCTGGGCCATGACTTCAAACCGGTGAGTGTCATGCTCCCGCTAAACGGGCATTTCCAGCAGGCGCATCGTTTCAGGGCGCAAGCGGATGCGCCCCTGCCCTTTCGCAAGCAGGCCTGGGCCACCTTGGTGCGCCACAAAATCACAGCACAGGCCGAGGCGCTTGAGCGCATGAACGAGCCGTCCGAGCGGCTGCGGCGGTTGGCCATGGCCGTAAGATCCGGCGATCCCGACAATCGCGAGGCACAGGCGGCGCAGGCCTATTGGCCCTTGATGATGGACAAGGCGTTCCGCCGCGGCCGCGACTCCTTCGGAGCAAATGCCCTCCTGAACTATGGCTATGCCATTCTGAGAGCAGCGACCGCCCGCGCGATCGTTGCCGCAGGGCTGCATCCGTCCTTGTCCGTTCACCACCGCTCCGGTGGCGATGCGCTTGCCCTTGCCGATGATCTGATGGAGCCCTTCCGCCCCACTATCGATCTGATCGTTCGCCGCCTGTGCTCCGATGGTATCACCGAAGTCGCAGAGGCGCGCGGTGCCCTGGTAGCCAGCCTTGCCGCCGATTTTCCGACACCGCAGGGCGCAAGCCCCCTGTCACAGGTCTTGGTGCGACTGGCGCAAAGCCTCGCCCAGTCTTGTGAAAGCGGAAAGTTGCGCCTTACCTTTCCCGGCCGACCGATACCCATAGCCTCGGAAGGCCAGGACGATGACTAAGAATGGCTTCAAACAACTCTCAGGATACAGAATCATGTGGGTATGGGTGCTTTTCGACCTGCCGGTGCTGACCAGCGCCGAACGCAAGCGGGCCACGCGGTTTCGCAATGACCTCTTGGAACTCGGCTTCAATATGGTTCAGTTTTCGGTGTATCTTCGGCACGCATGGAGCAAAGAAAAGGCAGAGAGCTATGCGCGACAGGTTGGCGACCTCGTCCCGGATCCCGGCCATGTGCAGGTGCTGTTCTTTACGGACAAGCAATATGCCCTTAGTCAGGTGTTCCAAGGCAAACGAAGATCGAAAGCTCCTGCGGAGAAACCAGCTCAGCTCGTCCTATTTTGAGCAGACAAAGAGCATTTCGCTACGGCTCAACCCAAGGAAAAGACCCGCGCAACAAGAAGTTGCGCGGGGTGTATCCTAGCAGAAGAAGCGACGTGGCCAAACCCGGACAAATACGGGGGGCGCATGTTCCAACTGGCGATCCTAGCAGAAGAAGCGACGTGGCCAAACCCGGACCCGCCGAACAGAACCCCCGTCGATACGACGATCCTAGCAGAAGAAGCGACGTGGCCAAACCCGGACTGGTCGAGCATCATTGAGCGCTATCGCAGCATCCTAGCAGAAGAAGCGACGTGGCCAAACCCGACCATGGCGAGGCGGTCCTTTCGGGGGCCGCTATCCTAGCAGAAGAAGCGACGTGGCCAAACCCGGACTTGGTATCGTTCCAGACTAGGTTCTGATTAATCCTAGCAGAAGAAGCGACGTGGCCAAACCCGGACGCGCCGATCAGACCTGTCAGACCCGGCGATATCCTAGCAGAAGAAGCGACGTGGCCAAACCCGGACACAGTAAGATACTCCGTGCAGATCGGTTTGATCCTAGCAGAAGAAGCGACGTGGCCAAACCCGGACTCGTTCGTCAACAACCACCCCGACATGGCGATCCTAGCAGAAGAAGCGACGTGGCCAAACCCGGACTGCCACACCTTGACGCCATCCATCGACGTGATCCTAGCAGAAGAAGCGACGTGGCCAAACCCGGACTGCAGGCGGTTGGGGGCGTTCATGGCTTCCATCCTAGCAGAAGAAGCGACGTGGCCAAACCCGGACGATCGGGATGGCGTCGTGCGCGGCGCCCTGATCCTAGCAGAAGAAGCGACGTGGCCAAACCCGGACTGTCGATGCGTTGCGGTTGATCGCGCGCACATCCTAGCAGAAGAAGCGACGTGGCCAAACCCGGAC
>LJSV01000045.1 GCA_001314715.1 Rhodobacteraceae bacterium HLUCCA12
GCTGCTTTCGTTTCGACATCTTCGATCTCCTTCGTGGTGAAGATCAGCAGACAGCAAATCCGAGCTTGCGTCATTGTCCAGTTTTCGGGGGGCACCTCAAACTGGCCTTGTTCCAGCCGTTGATCAATACCTGAAGCCGCGTCCTAGGCTTACCCATCCCTACACTGTATCGGGCTTCGGTCAGGCTCTTGAACTTGCCGGCTTTCCAGTCGGCGTGGGTCTCCGGATAGTCTTTCTGCAAGCGGCGTTCGTAATAGGCGTTGTCGCGCTTCGGCATCTGAGTCGAAACTTCTATTGTTGGATTCCCGATACGTAGAAGTATCTACATCGCGGTGCAAGGATGCTTGAACGTCCTTGATCCAGTCACGATTCCCGGTTGCGGATCCGCGGGGTATCCGGAGGCGCACTTCCAGATGAGCAGACAGCCTCGTGGCCGAACTCAGGCCTCGACCACGGCACCATCGTCTGGAACATCCAGCGCGTTGGCGAAACCGTGCTGGCCAGCGAAGTCGCGCAACTCGGCCCGCGACAGGGTGCAGTGGTTCAGCGCCTCCATATGGCTGGCAATGATCCGCGCGTTCGGCGCGGCGCAGTGGACGGCCAGAACGTCCTCGGTGCCCATGATGATGTGGCCCACGGCATGGATTAGCGCGGCCCCGGCGTTGACGATCACCACCTCCGGCCGGTGGGAGGTCAGCGCGCCTGCAACATGGTCATTCCAGATTGTATCGCCCGCCAGGTAAAGCACCTTCTCTTCCGGGTGACGGAAGACCACGCCGCAGACCTGACCCAGCCGGTCGCCCAGCTTGGCGATCGCCTCGTCGCTCCCGTGCTGACCAGCAGTCCTGGTCATCGTTATTCCGTTGAACACCGTGTCCGCGCCCAGAACGCGCGTATCGGTGAATCCTGCCTCCGCAATCTTCGCCGCATCCGCTGCGTTCTGGGTGAAGATCGGTGTGTCCTTGTCGATCTTCTCGGCGGCGGCGGCATCCCAGTGGTCGGCATGAAGGTGGGTCACGATCACCGCATCGACATCGAGGATCTCGGACATGGGCGTCACCAGCGGAACCATCGGATTGCGCAGGTGTTCGTTGGGCGTGCCAGAGAAAGGCGGATAGGCGCCTTGTTCCCCCAGCATCGGGTCAATGAGGAACCGCACGCCGCCAAAGTCGAGCCGCAGCGTCGCGTTGCGTATCTGGGTGATCTTCATGCTGCCTCACTTTGTGATCATGATCTGGCCGGGCCAGACAGTTTCAGTGAACATAGCCTGTCATTTAGTGCAGGACAGCCCGAAACCGGATGGGCGATATATCCCTGATCGGCCGCGACGATGAAACCGGGTGCTGGCAGAACGATAGCCCGCATTACGACGGCTGGCCAAGAAATGGGAAACGGCAACGTTCCGGGACCGATGGCCGGCCGCCTGAGCTGCTAACCCGGCATGTTTGTCGCGAACTTGCGGCGATAGTGGCCGGGGGTGACGCGTGCGATGCGCTTGAAGAGGCGCCGGAAGGCGGCGGCGTCCTCATAGCCGACCTCCCAGCTGATCTGGTCGATGGGCAGATCGGTGCGTTCAAGCCTGCGCTTGGCCTCGTCGATCCGCACCTGGTGCACATAGCCGATGGGGGAAAGGCCCGTCGCCCGCTTGAACCGGCGCTCGAAGGTGCGTGGTGACAGCCCCGATCTGCATGTCATCTCGGTGACCGGACTGGCCACCGCGAAATTGGTCTTCAGCCAGTCCTGCATGCCGCGCACCATGCCATCGCTGTGCTGCGTCCGTGGCAGGAACGGCAGATAGGGCGCCTGACCCTCGGCGTGACGTTCGAGAAGCTCGAATTTCGCGACCGCCTGGGACGCGATCGGACTGACGAAGCGTCCGATCAGGTAGAGGGCAAGATCCTGCCAAGAGGCGGCGCCGCCCGACATGGCGAATTCCTCGCGCTCGCCGGCCGTGACCAAGACCTCGTCGAGGCATAGCTCGATGTTGGGAAATGCGTGCCGAAAGCTCGGACCGAAGGCCCAGTGGGTCGTCGCCTGCCGGCCGTCAAGCAGCCCGGTTTCCGCCAGAAGACCAAGCCCGGTGCAGGCCGAGCACAGCATCGCGCCGCCCGCATGCATCCGGCGCATCCATGCCACGATCTCGGGATGGCGCCCGGTATCCCAGCCTTCCTCGACCGCCATGGTCGGGACGATGATGATGTCGGTCCGTTCGATTTCGTGCACGGCGCGCTGAATGGTGAGGGGCAATCCGCTTCCCGCCACAACGGTTTCCTGCGCATGGCCCACGATCTCGACGGCGAAGGGCGGGGTCGCCGGCACCTCGTCATGAAAGGCCGCCACCACGGGAAAGGCCGTAAGCACCTCGTAGAGCCCGGCCACCGGCATGGCCAGCGTGCCGGGGACGGCAACCAGACAGACATGGAGCGGCGCCCGGTCGGTCATTCGTGACCTCCGTGACGGGAATGGACCGATCAAGACGAGTCTCGCACTTTTTCCCGAACGCCTCAACCGGCACGCTTGCAAGCAGTTTCCACACTCGGGAGAGACCCATGACACCGATGGCAAGACGCACTCTGATCGGAGCCTCCGCGACACTCGCGCTCATCGCGGCCCTGTCCGGCCCCTCGCTCGCCGACCCCGATGCGCGCGAAGCGATCGAGAGCAGGCTTCAGCAATATGAGGATCGCTTCAATGCGCGGGATGCCGAAGCCCTGGCGCGGCTCTTCAACGAAGACGTGGTCTATTATGGGCCACTGGGCACGGTATTCGAGGGCCGTGACGCCGTCGAGCAACGCTACCGGGGCAGTTTCGAGGCGGGGTTTCGCGACATGAGGATAGAGACGATCGAGATCGACGTCCTGGGCGACACCGCCTGGGACATCGCCCGCTATACGATCACGGGACCGAACGGCGATCCGCTCGAGGGCTACCACCTCGCGATCCTCAAGAAGGTCGACGGCGACTGGATGGTGCAGCGCACCCTGGTCAACGCCGTGATGCCCGAGCCGCCGGGCGACTGAGCCCGCGCAGGTGCCAAGCGAATTTCACGGAAGGCCGCGGACATGACCACGACAGCGATGCAACAGCCCAGTGACTACGTCGACTTCTGGAACCGGGTTCTCGTCCCCAAGTTCATCCGCTTCCGGCACATCCTGAGCGAAGGAACCTCGAACCACAGCGCCCAGGTGCTGCCGACGCTCGGCCTTGGACACGGCGACCGGGTGGTCGACATTGGTTGCGGATTTGGTGACACGGCCGTCGAACTGGCCCGTCTGGTCGGCAATTCCGGCGCGGTTCTTGGCGTCGACTGCTGCGATGCCTTTCTCGACTTCGCACGGCGCGAGGCCGCGGCCGCGGGGATCACAAACCTGAGCTTTATCGAGGCGGACGTCCAGACGCACCGGTTCGAGCCAATCCATGACGCCTGCTTCTCACGCTTCGGAACCCAGTTTTTCGAGAACCCCGTAGCGGGATTGCGCAACATGCGCGCGGCCCTCAAGCCCGGTGGAACGATGACAATGATCGTCTGGCGCGCTCTGGATGAAAACCCATGCATGAACCTGCCGAAACAGGTGATCCAGCGCTATCTTCCCGCGCCGGAAGACGGTGACACATGCGGCCCGGGCCCCTTTTCGATGGCAGAAGAACTTGTCGTCAGGCACCAACTCGAAGCGGCGGGCTACGAGGCGGTCACCCTGGAGCGCGTGGACGCGCCGGTCGTGATGGGGAAGTCACTGGACGATGCGGTGGCCTTCCAACTCGCCATCGGGCCGGCGGGGGAGATCTATCGTGAGGCCGGCGCGCTCGCCGAGCAGCGCCAGGATGAAATCGTCGCCGCCCTGAAGCGCGCACTCACCCCCTTCAAGAGACCCGAAGGCATCGTCATGTCCTCGGGCTCGTGGAAAGTGACAGCGCGCAATCCGCGCTGAAAGCGTGCGTCCCGCAAACCGCAACCGAGCGCCGTCGCCATCGCCGCGCCCGACGAACTCGTTCATCCCGCCGCGTCCGCGCTGATCGAAGCGGTAGCCGCGTGGCTCGGACGACAGGATCTGGTTCATCCGATTGGCGATGAAGGTCGAGGTTGCCTCGGTGAAGGCGTCAATGACGCGGTCGTTGCTCTTTGCGCCGGTGTTCGATGGGAAACGGGAACAGACCGACGCCGGAGTTTCGGCGTGAAGAGGTGCAGCTGGCGCTGACCAGCGGCAGGACGTGGCGGGAGATCGCGGAGGATTGGGCATCATCTGCTTTCTGATAGGCGCGAATGCAGGGTCTAGCGCCGGGCAGACGATCCCGGTCGCGTGGGGGCCGACGGTGCGATCAGCGCAATGCGATGTTACCACGCAGACGCTTGCGGGCCTCGGCCATCTCGCCCGTGGCCGGAACCAGCGCCGCGGCCCGCCCCAGCCCGATGGGCGGCATGCCCGAATACACCGCTTCATACCGGCCATCGGCAACGAGATAGGTTTCGTGCCAGATGCCGACATCGCCACGAGCATTGTTCATGGCGCGGTTGAAACGAGCCCAAGCCAGCCGATGCTGGCCGCCCTCGGTTCGGGCATAGGCTTCGAGATGGTCGAAACTCCGCCAATATTGCACGATCAGCCGCGTGCTGAGGGACGACCGGCCCAGAAAGCCGGTTTCCGGCCCTGCCGCGTCGAGTTCGCGCAACATCCGTGGCATGGCCATGAAGACCGGCCACCACTTGTGAACCTTCCAGGGCTTGTTGATCCGCATGCCGATCAGGAAGATGACGAAATCCCCCTCGATCCGGGCAGCAACGCGATCGGCGATAATGTCCTTCATGGCCTGAAAACGTGGTTGTTGATCCGGTTTCGCGGCCGATATCACGGCAGCGTGACCGAAGGTTACCATGGCTTTTCTTTGCGTGCACCGGTCATGTGCGGGGCCTGAGCATCCACCAGAGGACGCGGATCCCTGGGCATGGCAGGAGTCGGCCATGGCCGACAAAGGTTTCCGCATGCTGATGGGCACAACAAAGGGTGGCCAGGGTGCGACGGGGAGAGGTTGTCCGCGCATCGCAAACTTCGTGTCGCAGCAAAGCTCTCCTTCGAGCCCAAAGTGGCCAGCGGTGGATCATCCCGGCAGCGTCACGATCTTCGCCCCGCGATCCGTCGCCACTACCGTATGTTCATATTGCACGACAGGGGCTGCCGGCTCGCTGTAGAGGGTCCAGCCGTCGCTCCCGCCCGTGGCCCAGAGCCCGCCCGTCGAGAGGAAGGGCTCGATTGTCATGACAAGCCCCTTGTTGATGCGGCGTGTGTCGCCACGGGTGGGCCAAGTTGCGATCTCCCCCGGATATTCGTGCAAGGACCGGCCCACCCCGTGGCTGGCCAGGTTGCGGATCAGCGTATAGCCCCGGCCCGAAGCGAAGCGCCCGATGGCCCGGCCGATTCCGGCCAGCGGCTTGTTCCCGCCGACCTGGGCAATCCCGATCTGCATGGCGCGCCTTCCGTCGCGGCAGAGGCGATGCAGTGACGGATCCATCGGCGCGAGATGATACGTCGCCCCGGTATCAGCGAAGTAACTGTCCTTGGAGGCTGACACGTCGATGTTTACCAGATCGCCGGGCGCGATGACCCGCTCGCCCGGTATGCCGTGCGCAATTTCCTCGTTCACGCTGATGCAGGTAATGCCCGGAAAATCGTAGGTCGATTGTGGTGCCGAAACGGCGCCCTCACGCTCCAGCAACTCGCGGCCGATCTCGTCCAGTTCCCGGGTGGTCATCCCGGGCTCCATCGCTTCCGCCATGGCCTGCATCGTGTTTGCGACGACCCGGCCGATCTCCATTAGCCCGTCCAGTTCATCTTGATTTGTGATCGTCATCGCAGGTCTCTTTCGGTTCCACGGCCAGGATAGCAGCGGAAGCTTAGGATGTCCGCCTACGCCAGCGGCCTCGATCATCATCCCGGCGACCTGAGCAGTCATTTCCATGTGTCGGTGAATTCTGACCAGGCGAGGAGCTAGTGCTCGCCGCCTGACATATGGGCGAGCGGGCTTCGCACCAGCGCCGACCTGCACACACGTTGGCCGAGGCGCTGGCATCTGCCGACCTACTGTCGGCAGTTTCTCCGGGAATACTTCTAAGAAGAAAGGGTAGTAGCGACGAAGTTGACGCTACGTCATCCCGTTTCGGGCGCATTTTCCTATGGCAATTCGTTAGCGTTTCCATATATAGAAATGGATCCGCAAATGGAGGCAGACATGGCCAAGACAAACGCTGAGAGGCTGCGCGAGTTCAAAGCGCGCAAGAAAGAGCAAGAGAAGATCGCAAGTTTGACGCTCGATGACGTGTTCAAGACACCATTCTTTGAGACGTTGCCCGAAGATTTTCATATCAGTTCTGACTTCGAAGACCCACTTGCGTTCATCGGTTTGCCCGTCCCTGAGTTCACAGACGACCGAGGCCTTGAAGACTTCACCCATTATAGCCCTGAGACAGCAGCCGACATGATCGAACCAAACCTCGGTTCGCTTGGCCGCGCCGAGGTGATGATCACTGCATTGACCGAAGCGGCTGCAGCCCTTGCGTTCTATGTAAACAAATACAAGCGCGACGAAATCGAAGCCCGGCTTGCTGAGATCGAGGCTTCCGACCTGTCGAAGCCCGAAGCCAAGAAAGCCGCGCTGCAAGAAGCCGCAAGGTTAAACAAGATGCTGGACCAGCTTGAAAGGCAGGTCCGCTGGACCTTCCCCCAATGGAAGGTGACAGGCTGAAAGGCCTTAGAGAAGGACAGCGGCGAAGACCAACCCGGCCTAGGAAACTGCGAAGGCTTCCGCCGCTGTCGCAAAAGTCAACACCGATGAACCGGCTTGAACAGCTTGAGCATTCCTTTGGTATCCGGCCGGGCGAAAGCGACCAGCGCGCTGCCTGACCAGCGCTAGAGACGTTGCAGGCACCTTTGCGGTGATGGTCCAAGGTTGATACTTGATACATTCTCGCTGACCTGATCGTCCGTCGAACGCACATCAGAGGCATGCCGACCAGGTGATCTGATCCGCCTCCAGGTGGGACCGAGGGACCGAAGCACACGAACGCTACAAAGCGCTCAACCACCCTCCAGCACGGCCGGTCGCGGCCGTGAATACTCTCTGCCACCCGGATCAACAATTTTCTCACGGACACAATGATGAACGATGATCAAGAACGCCCCTCGGAAGTCGTTGCGCAAGTAATCGATTTCGCGGCGGCGAAAGCAAGGAAAGCCGCCATGAACAGCGACGAACTCAATCACGACCGCTCTGGTCCCACTAGTCCCACCCAGTTTTCAAGTGCGGCCAATCGCTCTATTGTTCAGAGTCAGGCAGGTGATGTCGACTGGACGAGCAACTTTCAGTCAATGTCCCGTCATGACGCGAGATCGGCGTCGGCAGCCTTTGACGCTTCGCGCTTTGCGCTGTTTCCTGAAGGCGTTTACGAGTTGCCCGAACCGGACGCTGGTGAACCGATCTACATCTGCACGCCTCTGCGCGTCGACGCCGTGTTCGCGGATCAGAGTGGGACCGGCAGGGGACGGCTGGTCAGCATTCTGGCGGACGGCGAGTGGCTCCGAATTCCGGTGACGAACTCGGCGCTTCACTGCCGTCCGTCCGAAGTGGTCGCAAAACTTGTTGACCAGGGATTGGAGATCGCGCCCGACAAGAAAAGCAAGGACCGCCTTATGATGGTTCTGAAGACCTGGACCTCCGACGTCAGGCTTCAGACCGTGAAGCGCATGGGCTGGGTCGATGACAGTTACAGCTCCTTCACCGCTGGTGCCTCGCTGATCGGGCACGCGGACAGGCTGCCTCTTACTTCGGCCAACGGCATGACCTCGGGTCTGATCACGCGTGGCAGCGCAGATGACTGGAAGGCCCAAGTGGGCATGTTGTGTCGCGACAACCCGCTGATGATTCTTGCTGCCTCGTTGGCCTTCTCGGGTCCGCTACTGCGTCCTCTCAACATGCAGGGTGGCGGTCTTCATTTCCGCGGCGAATCCTCTTGCGGCAAGTCAACGCTGCTGAAGCTGGCAACGTCGGTATGGGGTGGGGAGCAGATCATCACTCAGTGGAACACGACCTCGAATGGCCTGGAGGCCATCGCGTCAACGGTGAACGACATGCTGTTGCCGCTGGACGAGATCGGAGAAATCTCGGCAGCTGACCTTTACAAAGCGACCTATGCTCTGGCCAATGGCAAGGGCAAGGGGCGAGCACGATCGGACGGATCGCTCGCCGAACAGGCGCGGTGGCGGCTGGCGTTGATTTCTACCGGCGAGCTCAGCCTCAATGAAAAGCTCAGCGAGTCCCGGCGCGCGCCGAAGGACGGTCAAGAAGTGCGATTCATCGACGTCGAGGCTGATCGTCGAACCTACGGCGCGTTCGACAGCTTGCATGGTGCCGTCAACGGTTCGGCATTTTCCGATATGGTGCAAGCGTCTTTGAGACACGCCTATGGCGCTCCTGGTCGCGCGTTTGTAGAGCAACTGATCGATTCCAACGCGCTTCATAGGGTCGATCTGCGAGCGCACGTTGACCGGATGGCGTCGGGATGGATCACACGGCTTCCGAGCGCGCCTGACGGACAGATCGCCCGCGTGGCGACGCGTTTCGCCACGATCAGCTTGGCGGGCACCATGGCCACGAAGTTCGGGTTGACGGGCTGGGACCAGGCTGCTGCGCACGATGCAGCCGAGCAGGCGTTCCGCGACTGGTATGATCGTCGTTACGGCGACAAGCGTGACGCTGTCGATGCGTTCGTGCGGCCGCTGCAGGATTTTCTGAAGGCAAACCTGAACGCACTTCACGACTTGAGGGCGCCTCGAACCGGTGCCGAGGCTGAGCTCGGCTGGCGTGATGAGACCAAGGCCTACCTGAAGCGAGAGATCTGGGCGACCGTGTATCTGAACGTCGACGCTACGCGCGCGGCAAAGGCTCTTATTGATATGAAGCTGCTTTGCAAGGGCGATGGCAAGCACTTGATGTGCCGGGCGCCCCGTGCCATCAGCGGTCGCCCGAGACTCTACACCGTGAACATTGATCGCGTGACGGCCTACAAGGCTGAATGAATGCGCTTGCTGCGGGGCTGGTCCCACTGGCCTCGCAAGAGAAACGCGCGAAAGTTGGTGATGCCCTGAGGGGCGGCATATCAAGGCGGTGTCGAGTCGCCGTCAATTCTCTGCTGAGAAAAGGATATGCCACATG
>LJSV01000002.1 GCA_001314715.1 Rhodobacteraceae bacterium HLUCCA12
TGGTCACGCCACAAGGTGTTTAGCGCTGTATCCCACCCCGTCGCCGGTCCTGGCCGGGAACGGTGACGGGGGATCTATAGCAGGGTTGAGACACATAAGATGTTCAGTCCCGGCGTCTGGGGGACCGGGTCGAGGAGGATTGGATCGGGGTCTGAAGCCCGGATCTTGCAGATGCGTTCGTAGGGCGTGAAGCCCTTGAGCATCTTGAGCCGTCGGGTGAGGGCGTCCAGCGCATCAATTCAGACCTGCGTCACTGGCCGGTTTTCGCAAAACGGCGTTGGTCTGTCGGCCGGACCAGATACTTCGATCCCGTGGATTTCTTCATGTACGCCAGCGCGGTCTCGGGGTTCAGCACCTCGGCGAGGCTGATGCTGGCGGTATAGTGACTGGCGAAAGTCGTTGACATTTCGGCGGCAACGCGGTCGCGCATCCGCTTGACGGTGTCCGCATCCGCGCGCCGCAGGAAATGGAACAGCAGCCATCCGCCGACGCCCCAGCGCATCCCGAAGCCGCGTTTCAGGACAGTGGGGCCGGTATCCAGGCTGCCATAGATATAGACCTGTTTCATCCTCTCGGATCCATAGCGGCTGTAGCTCTTCATGCCGCGGGCCGCGACCGCCTCCATCGCGTTCAGGATCGTGCTGGTCGTCTCGCCGCCGCCGATGGCGTCAAAGGCCAGCGTCGCGCCGGTTTCGGCGATGGCCTGTTCCAGTGCCTGCGTGAAATCGCGGGTGCTGCTGTCCACGACATGCCTTGCCCCCATGTCGCGCAGCATTGCGGCCTGTTCGGGGCTGCGGACGATATTGACCAGTCCGATACCGTCGTCCTTGCAGATGCGCACCAGCATCTGGCCAAGGTTCGACGCGGCCGGGGCATGGACGATGGCCGAATGTCCTTCGGCGCGCATGGTCTCGATAAAGCCGAGCGCGGTCAGCGGGTTGATGAACAGCGCCGCGCCGTCAGCGGCCGTGGCGCCGTCGGGCAGAACGATGCAGTCGTCGGGGGTGATCAACCTCAGTTCGGCATACATGGCGCCACCGACCATGGCCACGCGCTTGCCGACCAGGTGCTGAAGGTCGGGGCCGGCATCGATCACCGTTCCCGCCCCTTCGTTGCCCACGGGCAGCGATTGCCCCAGACGCCCCTGGACGGCGGACAGGCCCTGTTCGGAGACCTGCGCGGCCAGCACCGGCGCCTCGGCAGTGCCGACAGCCTGCAAGGTCGAGAGGTCGGCAGGCCCGAACAGAAGCCCCTGATCGGACGGATTGATCGGTGCCGCCTCGACACGGACCAGCAACTCGCCGCGGCCCGGCGCGGGCACGGGAACCTTCTCCAGCGAAATCCGCAACATCCCGTCCGCGGTGACGGTCGATCTGAGTTCAAGGCTGTTTCGCGACATGGAGATCCTTGCGAAGATGTCGTCAGGGGATGGTTGCATGAAACGTCCTCGACGAGCCGTTGTCCAGTCTTGTCCGTGCAGCGCCGGCGCCGCGCTGCCGGCGGCGTCGGTTCGGGCAGGCCGCACGATCCTTGGCAGCGTCGCGCCTCGGTTCGTCCGATCGGCGCGGTTCAGGTGGTGGCGATCGCCAGATGCAGCGATGGCCGGCCAGGCATCAGCGCGTCGGCGCAGACGCCTTCGGCCTGGATGTCGCCGGGGATCGGGCGGTCCAGCGCCAAAGCGGCGGTCATTCGGGCCAGCGCGGGCGCGCTTTGTATGCCATAGCCGCCCTGTCCGGCGAGCCAGAAAAAGCCGCGCGCATCCGGGGCGAAGCCGACAACCGGGCATTTGTCGGCGACGAAGGACCGCAGGCCGGCCCATCTATGCGCGATCCGCGGCACGGGCAGATCGAACGCGGTCTGGATGCGGTCGATGCAGATGGCGATATCCAGTTCCTCGGGCTGCGCGTCGCAGGGCGGCGATGGGGTTTCATCGGCAGGCGACAGCAGCAGATTGCCCGCGTCGGGCTTGAGGTAGAACTGTTCGTCGATATCCACGGTCATGGGCCATGCGTCAGGCGCGTGCCCGGCCGGGGCCGCGACCAGCAGGGCGGTGCGGCGCTTGGGCACCAGGCCCACGGGCGCAACGCCCGCCATGATGGCGACGGTGTCAGCCCAGGCACCGGCGGCATTGACCACGATTGCCGCGCGGATCGGTGCGGCGTGGGTGTCGATGCGCCAGTCGGCCCCGTCTTTCGAAAGTGCGCGCACCTCGGCACGGGTGCGCAGGGTCCCGCCATTGGCGCTTAGCAGGCGCAGGTATTGCCGGTGCAATGCATCCACGTCGATATCGGCGGCCGCGTGATCGAACAGGGCCGCAGCCGCATAATCAGGCCGCAGGATCGGCAGGTGGTGCGATATCGCGCCCCGGTCAAGACGTTCGGCGCCGTCTTGCAGTTCCGTTGCAAGGGCATCGAGGGCCGTCAACTGATCCGCGCGCGCAATGAACATCGCCCCGCGCGGGCGCAGCAGCGGGTGCGGACGCCACTGATCGGGCGGTGCGTTGAACGCCGACTCCGATGCGCGCGAAAGCGCGCGGATCACCGGTGGGCCATAAGTGCGCGTGAACAGCGCGGCGGAACGTCCGGTGGTATGATAGCCGGGCTGATCTTCGCGCTCCAGAAGCACGACGCGCGCCCCGAGCGCCGCAATCTCGGCCGCTGCCGAAGCGCCGGCGATGCCTGCCCCGATCACCGCGACATCGCAGCTTTCAACCTCGTTCGTCATCGAACGCCTTTCACCTTTTCGGCTTCAGTTTTCATCCGGGTCGTCGCTGTCGGGTATGGTCCGCTCGATCTCGTCGGTGCGGCTGCCACGCGGGCGGCGGTTCGCTGCCTCGGTGCTGTCGCTGGGAGCGCGCGTCGTGCTGTCGCTGCGGCGCGGCGCATCCGACGCCGTTTCCTGTCCCTCTTGGCTGGTCTCGGTTTCCAGCGGACGCAGATTGAGGGCGGGCGCGCGCCCATCCTTGTCCTGGCCCATGTAGATCGTCATGTGCGGGTACGGGATTTCGACGCCTGCTTCGTCCAGCACATCCTTGATGATCTCATTGTAGGCGCGTCCGACGGCCCATTGCATGCCGGGTTTCGTCTTGATCCGGGCACGCACGACAACCGCGGAATCCCCCAGCGCCGAAACCCCTTGTATGTCCAGGGGTTCCAGGATCTCGTCGGCCAATTCGCCCGATTGGAGGATGTCGAAGGCCTTTTTCATGTGTTCCTTCACTTCGGCGATGTTCTCGCGATAGGCGACGCCGACCTCGGCGATGTGATAGGCAAAGCCCTTCATGAAATTCGACACCATATCGACGGAACTGAAGGGGATCAGGTGATAGGTTCCTTCGGCGTCGCGCAGGCCGACGGACCGGATCGTCAGCTTTTCCACCATGCCGGAAATCCCGCCCGCGGTCACGAAGTCGCCTTCGTTCATCGCGTTCTCGAACTGGATGAAGGCGCCGGTGATGATGTCCTGCACCAGCTTCTGTGCGCCAAAGCCGATGGCCAGGCCCAGAACCCCGGCGCCGGCCAGCAGCGGGGCGATGTTCACGCCGATCTCGGACAGGGTCAACATCACGGCGATGATGAGAAGCCCGATCGTGAAGGCGTTGCGAAACAGCGCCAGCAGCGTGCGCTCGCGCGCGGTCACGATGCGCCCGACCCCCGGATTGAGGCGATATTCGATGAAGCTGGAAACCGCCAGCCAGATCACCATCGCAAACAGCACCACAAGGGCTGCCGAAACCAGTCGGCCGACCGTGTTGCGCCCCACTTCCGAGGCGACCCAGCCCAGAAAATCCAGAACCTGCCATGATTGGGCAACGGCGATCAGCACCGCCAGCACGACCAGGACGCGGACCACCTTGAGGATCGAGGGCACAAAGGCATTGAGCCGGCCCTCAAGCAGCGGAAGCTTTTTGCTTACTTCGTCAGGCAGGTGCAGGCCGCCCGTGATCGCGCGTGCGATCAGGGCCATTGCGGCGATGCCCAGAACCACGGCGACAACGGATTGCAGCGTCGATACCAACATGAACTGCAAGGCGTCGGCGGGCCGCGACGCCCAGATCACGAATAGGGCGACCAGATAGATGATCGCCAGCCAGTGCCAGAACCCGGCAAAGAACGCCAGCGCCTTGCCCAGCGTGTCGTTCGGATCTGTCTGAGACCGCGCGCGCATGGCCTGCGCGACGGGCCGTCGGTTCTGCATCACGATCAGGACGGCGATCAGAAGGGCGGTGATCACGACAAGCACCGCCACCGCTTGTCCCAGGGCATTGCTGACGGCCGCGTTCAGGATGGGCACCACCAGCAGCAGCCCGTATCCCAGCAGGCTGACCAGGCGCGATGACCAGAAATACCAGTATGCGGCGGTTTCATCGCGCATCGGTGCAAACCGCAGGCTGCCGAAGCGCGGCGACAGCACGGCCCTGAGGATGACCTTGGTGATCTCGATGATCAGGAAGGCATTGAGAAACATACTCTGGCGGAAGTCCATGCTGCCGGCCTCGCCCAGGAACAGCGCAAAGGCATAGCCGCCCTGCCAGGCCAGAACGATGATCAGCGCGTCGATCACGGCAGCGACGACGATCAGCACAAGCGCCATCAGCCAGCCAGACTGGGCCCGACGTTGCGCCAGCCGCCTGAAAATGCGCAGACCGATTGCGCGGAGGACGAAAAACAGCGCCAGAGTGACCGCACCCACCAGGACAAGCGCGATGGCAGCACCGGAAAATTCCGCCCAGTCGACGCCGGGGCCATCCGTCAGGGCTTCAACGACGACCTGCGTGGCCGCGGCGATTTCAGATCCGATCTCGATTGCTTCTTCGGCGGTATCGCGCGTGTATTCGGCCAATTGTCGCGCCAGCGACATGGGTTCGCCCGTGTCGTCCGATTGTGCGGTTTCCGCCGCGCCGCTTTCTTCGGCGGCCGATTCGAGCTGCTCGATCAGGGCCTCGCGTGCGGCGTCGTCGCGCAGGATCTCGGCCAGCGTTGCGGCGGCGTCCTGCTCGGTGTCGTTCGACTCGGCGCCGGGGGTCGAAGGTAGCAGCGATTGCGCCTGAATCGGTGTGGCGAACACAAGCCAAAGAAGAAGCAGTCGGAAAAGTACCAAGAAATCCGTTCCTTTGCGTTGATGCTGTGCGCCAAGCATAGCCCGGCGCGCCGAAAGGTAAACAGCCGTCGGCGACGGGTTTGCAGGGGGTGGCGGTCAGATCTCGATCGTCTGGAACGCATCGCGCAGGGCGTTCGACCACGCATCCGACATCGCCCGAAAGGCCGCGTCGCCGGCCTCGATCCGGCGCAGGGTGCCGACCCGGCAGGCATCGCGCTCGATCACGCACAGATCCAGCGGCATACCGACCGACAGGTTCGAGCGCAGGGTCGAATCCATCGACAGAAGTACCGCCTTCTGGGCATCGGCCAGCGATGTATCCGGGCGGACCACCCGGTCCAGGATCGGCTTGCCGTATTTATGCTCGCCGATCTGCAGAAACGGCGTGTCCTCGGTGGATTCGATGAAATTGCCCTCGGGATAGACCAGAAACAGCCGCATGCCGCCCCCGCGCCGCTGCCCGGCCACGATCATGCTTGCCGATGCGCCCTGGTTCATCGCGGCCAGCTTTTCATCGATATCGACGCGCACCGATGCCAGGGTGTTGCCGACGATCTGCAACACTTGCAGCATGGTATGCGCGTGCATGATCGAATGATGTTCCTCGCCTGTGTCGATGGCTTCTTGCAGCCGGGCGATGGTGGTTTGAGTGACCGAAAGGCTGCCAGCAGTCAGAATGGCAATCACGCGCTCGCCCGGTTCCTCGAACAGGAACATCTTGCGATAGGTCGAGATGTTGTCGATCCCGGCATTGGTGCGGGTGTCGGACAGAAGAACGATGCCCGCCTTCAACAGCAGGCCCACGCAATAGGTCATCGAAGGACTCGCATCGCCAGAACTCCGGCAATCTATTGCTGCTGCGCGACCACCGCAACAGTGACGTCAAGGTCCTCGGTGCCGTTGCCGCGCGCGATCCCGCGAATTGGCGCGGCGTCGCGCGCATCGAGGCCCGATCCGAGGCGGATGTAGCGTTCATCGGGGCAGCAACGGTTGGGCGCATCGAAGCCCACCCAGCCCAGATCGCCCACATGGATCTCGGCCCAGGCATGCGCGGCCTCGTGTTCCTGCCCGTCGGCGTCGGCGTGCAGATACCCCGAGACATAGCGCGCGGGCATTCCGCGCATCCGTGCGCAGGCGATCAGGGCATGGGTATGGTCCTGGCAGACACCCTCGCCCAGGGCAAGCGCCTCGGCGGCGGTCGTATGCGCATGGGTCACGCCGGGGCGATAGGCGATGGCATCGGCCACCGCCTCGGCCAGGGTATGCGCCAGCGCAAGCGCGTCGCCCTCAGGTCCGCCCTGTGCCAGTTCGGTCAGGGCGGCATCGGGAATGGTGGCGGGCGTGTGGCGCAGATAGACGGCGGGGGCGATGCGTTCGCGATACCCGCGCAACACGCCCGTCAGATCGACGGTGTCCACGTTGCCCTGAACCGTGACGGTGATTTCCGAAACCGGCCCCGGAATCGTCCAGGCCTGGACCCAGTCGCCGGCGCCGTCCTGAAAGCCGCCACCCATTTGCCCGCCGCTGACCTGCACCGACCAGTCCAGAACCTGCTGGCCGTCGTAACGCGCCGGTGTCAGGCGATGGCTTTGCACCACGCCGCGCACGGGGCTGTCATAGCGATAGACGCTTTCGTGGCGCACCAAGAGTTTCATCGCAGATCCCCGATCAGATAGCTGTCCCCGATCCGGCCGCCAAGTGCCGTCATGTCGCGGATGAACCGGGTCAGGAATTCGTGCAGCCCCTCGTCAAAGATCTGTTCGGGGCTGGCGTCGGCGAGCTCTGCCAGCAACCCGCGCGCCGCAGTCTGCGCCGGCGTCGAGCGTCCATAGCCGCGCGCCAGCCGATCAAGGTGATGGTTGACCCCGTCAACGCAAGAGATCAGCGCGCGCGGACACTGGCGATTGAGGATCAGGAAATGGGCGATCTTGGCGGCCGTCACCTCGCCGCCATAGGCCCAGTGAAAGGCGCGATGGACCGACAGCGCGCGCAAGAGCGTGGTCCACTGATAGTTGTCCAGCCCCGATCCGACGAATTCGATGCGCGGCAGCAGGACATAGTATTTCACATCCAGCAGCCGCGCGGTGCTGTCGCCGCGTTCCAGATGGTAGCCAATGTGCAGAAAGTCGTAGCCGTCGTTGCGCAACTGGGTGGCGTCGATGGCGCCGCGCACCAGCGCCGCGGCGCGCATCGTCCAGTCCGTCAAGCGTGTCAAGCTCAGTTCACTGCGCGGCTGTCGTTCGAGTTCGCGCAACTCCTGGTAAGCTGTGTTGAGCGCATCCCAGACCTGCGTCGTCAGCGCCGTTCGGACGATCCGCCCGTTTTCGCGCGCGCGGGTGATGCAATTGGCGACCGACGACGGGTTGTCATGGTCAAAGAACAGATGGCTTTCCAGGTTGCGTTGCACCGCCTCGCCGTATTTCTGGCGAAAGGCATCTGCGGTTCCCGTCGCCAGCAACAGCGCATCCCATTCGGCGCGATTGCCCTGCCCGACATTGGGTAACAGGGCGATACGCCCGCCCACCGCCAGAAACCGTGCCGCGGTCTCGGCGCGCTCAAGATACCGGGCGAGCCAGTAAAGGTTGTCTGCGGTGCGGCTCAGCATCGTTGTCCCCCCGCCCGGTGCACGACAAACGGACGTTTCGCCCGCTCGTGCCTTGCAGCCGATGTCGAACCTACCCTCATCCGGCCAGCACCCATGTATCCTTGACCCCGCCGCCCTGGCTGGAATTCACCACCAGCGAGCCTTCGGTCAGGGCCACGCGGGTCAACCCGCCCGGCACCAGTTCGATCCGTTCGCCCACCAGGCAATAGGGGCGCAGATCGACGTGGCGCGGGGCGATCCCTTCCTCCACAAAGGTCGGCACGGTCGACAGGGCCAGCGTCGGCTGCGCGATATAATTATGCGGCGCTGCGGTGATCCGGCTGCGAAAGGCGTCGATCTGTTCGCGGGTGGCCTTGGGGCCGACCAGCATGCCGTATCCGCCCGATCCATGGACCTCTTTCACCACCATCTCCGAAAGGTTCTCCAGCACATGGCGCCGCTCATCGGGCTTGGCGCATTGCCAGGTCGGGACGTTTTGCAAGATCGGTTCTTCGCCCAGGTAGAACCGCACCATTTCGGGGACATGGGTATAGACCGCCTTGTCATCGGCCACGCCCGCGCCCGGTGCCGAACAGATACTGACCCCGCCCGAGCGGTAGACATCCATCAGGCCAGGCACGCCCAGCATGCTGTCGGGGCGAAAGCACAAGGGGTCGAGAAATGCATCGTCCACGCGGCGATAGATAACGTCCACGCGCCGTGGCCCTTCGGTGGTGCGCATCCAGACGAATTCGCCATCGACGAACAGATCCTGCCCCTCGACCAGTTCGACACCCATGAGATCGGCCAGGAACGAATGCTCGTAATAGGCCGAATTGTAGTGCCCCGGCGTCAGGATCACCACGCAGGGATCGCCTTCGCATTTGTGAGGGGCGACGCTGGCCAGGGTTCGGCGCAGCAGTTCGGGGTATTGTTCGACCGGCTCGATCCGGTTCTGCTGGAACAGCTCGGGGAACATGCGCATCATGATCTCGCGGTTTTCCAGCATGTAGCTGACACCCGAAGGCGTGCGGCAATTGTCCTCCAGAACAAAGAACGTGTCGGGCCCGGTTCGGACCAGATCGATCCCGACCACATGACTGAATACGCTCTTGGGTGGCAGGAACCCGACAACTGCCTTTTCGAACGCCTCGTTGCCCCACACCAGATGACCGGGGATGCGGCCGGCCTTGATGATCTCGGCCCGGCCATAGACATCGGCCAGAAAGGCGTTCAACGCCCGCGCCCGCTGCTTGACCCCGCGCTCAAGGCGATGCCACTCCATCGCCGAAAACACGCGTGGGAACATGTCGAAAGGGATCAGCCGGTCCGGATCGCCGCCCTCGCCGTAGACCGCGAAGGTTATGCCGATCCGACGGAAAAGCGCCTCGGCCTCGGCCTGCTTGAGGCTGCGCAGGGCGGCGGGCATGGCGCTGACCCAGTCTTCGAGCCGCGCATAGGGTGGGCGAACCGAACCGGACTGGAACATTTCGTTGAAGAAATCGGACATCGAGACATCATTCCCCTTTGGATGACAATTTGAACCGATTTGCCGGCAAAGAGAAAGCCCGGCCTTTTCCGCTCTGCCGAGCAGCCCGAATTTCGCCTATATCTTGCGCATTTCGTCCAGAAAAAAGGCAATAGCCCTGAGGAGGATCAGGAAAGCAGGCCAGATTCGATCGCTTCGCCCAGCCGATCCACGGCGACAGCCAGCTTTTCATCGATGACATGCAGATACTCGGTCCAGTCCGCCACCTGGTTGAGCGCGGCCCTGCCGTCAGAAATTCCGCGCAACGCGACAAGCGGCGTGTTCAGGGCCTGGCAGGCGCGCAGGACCGCATAGGTTTCCATATCGACCATGTCTTCGTCGATGGCGGCATAGGCCGCGCCGGAGACGATATTCGCGCCGGTGGACAGGCTGGCCTGTGCCAGCCCTGCAATCCGGTGGGGCAGCGTTACGACCGGCGGAAGATCCAGAAACGGGGTCTGGCCGCGGACGAATCCCAGAGCCGTCGCGTCCATGTCGCGGTAGGCCACGCGCTCGGCCTGATAGACGGCGCAATGATCCAGCCGGGCGGACCCGGCCGAGCCCAGTGAAACCACCAGGTCGGGGGGCGCCGCCCGTGCGGTCAGCCCGGCCAGCGCGCTTGCGACGCCGACGCCGGCCTCGACCGGGCCGATGCCGGTGATCAGCGGGCGAAAGCGGGCGCGCAGATGCGGCCCATACTCGGCCTCCGCCGCCATCACGAACAGGATGCGGCGGTTGGCGATGGATTCCAGGGGGGCCTGCGGGCCATGCATGGTGCGATTCCTTGTTTTGCGGCACACGATGCCAGCCAGCGGCGGCCGGGCCAAGGGTGCTTGCGCCGCTGGCGCGAGGTTTCGTAGGCTGGCGCAAACAAAGGGGGCGTGCATGCGGGTTCTGGTATTCAACGCAGGCAGTTCGAGCCTGAAATTCGGGGTTTTCGACACGGCCGCGGACACGGTGCAGCGGTTCAAGGGTGGGTTCGAGCGTTTCCACGATGGGCAGTGCGATTTCCGCTTTCGCACCGACACGCGCGACGAGAGCGGTCACGCCCCCCATGCCGATCTCGACGCGGCAATCGCGGCGGTGCCGGATGCCCTGTCGGAATGGGGTATCGACGGCATTCAGGCGATCGGCCACCGTATTGTCCACGGTGGGCCGGATTTCGCCGCGCCGACCCTCCTGGACGCGCCCACGCTGGCGCAGATCGACGCCCTGACCCCGCTGGCGCCCCTACACAATCCGGCGGGGCTTCAGGGCGTGCGCCTGGCCATGTCGATCTGGCCGGATCTGCCGCAGGTCGGGGTGTTCGACACGGCGTTCCACCTGACGAACCCGGCCCGCGCCACCACTTATGCCGTTCCGCCAGCCTGGCGCAAAGCGGGTCTCAGGCGTTACGGCTTTCACGGAACCTCGCACAAATACGTCGCCCAACGCGCCGCCCAGGAGATCGGGCAACCGCTGGTCGCGCTCAAGATCGTGTCGGTGCATCTGGGCAATGGTGCCAGTGTCTGTGCGGTCAATCTGGGACAGAGCATGGACAGCTCGATGGGCCTCACGCCGCTTGAAGGGCTGGTGATGGGAACGCGCTCGGGCGATGTCGATCCCGGCGCTTTCGGGTTCCTGTCGCGGCAAATGGGGCTGACGATCGAAGAGATCGAACACGCGCTCTATCACGACAGCGGGCTCAGGGCGCTTGCCGGGTCGTCCGACATGCGCGACGTCGAGGCCAGCGCCGGCGCGGGCGATACCGATGCTCAGCTTGCGATCAACCTCTATGCCTATCGCGCGCGCAAGTATATCGGCGCCTATGCCGCGGCGATGGGCGGGCTGGACGCGGTGGTCTTTACCGGCGGCATCGGCGAAAACTCGGCCTCGATGCGACGCCGGATCTGCGACGGGCTGGACTTCCTCGGCCTGAGCCTGGATCACGACCGCAACGAGACCATAAGCCTGGAGGGGCGCGCCGCGCCGCAGATTCAGGCCTATGGCTCGCGTGTTCGCGTCCTGGTCACCGAAACAGCCGAACAATACCAGATTGCGCGAGAGGTCGTGACCGCGCTGGAGCGAGACACGCCGCTGGACATGCCGATCCCGATTGCGGTGTCAGGCCGTCATGTGCATCTGTCGTCACAGGATGTCGAGGCGCTTTTCGGCCCCGGATACCGGCTGACGCCGGACAAGCCGTTGCGCCAGCCGGGGAACTGGTCGGCGCGCGAACGGATCGCGATCGAAGGGCCGAACGGGCGGATCGACCACGTTGCCATTCTGGGTCCGACACGCCCGCGCACGCAGATCGAGGTGTCGCGCACCGACGCGTTCACACTGGGGATTGACGCGCCGGTGCGCGATTCCGGGCAACTGGACGGCACACCCCACGTGCGGCTGCACGGTCCGGCTGGCAGTCTGCAAACCGATGGCCTGATCGTGGCGGCCCGCCATATCCATATCAGCCCTGCCGAGGCCGCCGCGCGCGGGCTTTCCGATGGCGATTATGTCGATGTGCGCGTGACCGGCGTCGATCGCGGCCTGACCTTCACGCGGACGCTGGTCCGGGTTCAACCCGACGCTTTCACCGAAATGCATATCGACACCGACGAGGCCAATGCCGCGGGCATCCGTCTGAATGGCGAGGGCGCGCTTGTCCAGGGCGTTCACGCACAGGCCGTGGCATTGCGGGACTGACTGGATGCGCATCGGTCAGGGTGTTGATATGTCGATTGAATTGGTGGAGCCGAGGGGAATCGAACCCCTGACCTCGTCATTGCGAACGACGCGCTCTCCCAACTGAGCTACGGCCCCGGTGCGCGAGGGCATATTCGGATTTCACAGGCCCGTCAAGGGCGCAGAAGCCGCCCTCGCGCGCGCGTCTCACGGCTTGCGGATTGCTGCCGGCTGGTCCCGCGCGGCGTTGCTTCGCGTGGTGCGGGGGGCTATGGTGCGCGCTCTTGAAACGACACATGGAACCACGGCATGTCGCTGCGCGCGCGAATTAATGCGGACCTCAAGGATGCGATGCGGGCCAAGGACAGCTTGCGGCTGTCCACGCTCAGGCTGATCAATGCCGCGATCAAGGACCGTGACATCGCCCTGCGCGGCGAGGGCGAGGATCGCGAACTGACCGATGCCGAGATCACCGGGATTCTGACCCGTATGGTGAAACAGCGCCAGGACAGCGCGCGCGCCTATGAAGAGGGGGGGCGGCTGGAGCTGGTCGAGCGCGAACGCGCCGAGATCGCCCTGATCGAGGAATACCTGCCGCGCCAGTTGTCGGAAACGGAAACGCGCGCAGCCATCGAGGCCGAGATCGCGGCGCTGGGTGCGACCTCGGTCCGTGACATGGGGCGCGTGATGGCGGCGCTCAAATCCCGCTATTCCGGGCAGATGGATTTCGGCGTGGTCGGGGCGATGGTCAAATCCCGCCTGACCTGAGTGCGGCCGGCTTCGGCGCGCCGACGGGAGGTTGCGTCGGCGCGTGGGGTCCACGCTTCCTTTTCGCTGCTCAGGCGTAGGACCGAAGCGCGATCAGCAGATCCGACAGGTCCTGATGGAGTGTCACGCGCTCCGGTGGTGTCAGGAACGCCCCAAGCTCGACCTCGCGGCCGCCGCCGGTCAGGGTCAGATACTGCTCGACGGGTCCACCTTTCGGGATCAGCGACAGGGTGACCCAGTGCGGATCGGCCTGCCATTCCTGAACGCTGCCATCCGCCCCGACATGGCGCAGATGGACGCGCGAACGGCTCAGCTGCATCTCTTCGATGATCGCGCGGTCGCGCCAGTTGCGGTGGATTGCGTACCAAAGCCCCCACACCGCCAGCCCCGCGAAGGGCAATAGGCCCCACAGGGCCGGCGTGCCCACAAGGGCCAGCAACGGCAGCGCCAGCGCCAGCGCGACCAGCGCGATCACAACGACAAAGCCACGCGGGGCAAGCGTGTTGTGTGGCCAGAGGCGGAGCCTTGCGGAGGTCGGCGTGATGCGATCGAGCGCGTAGGGCATGAGTCAGACCTGGGCGGCAGGGTACGCCCCGTTTGCCCGCGGTTTCAAGTGAAAGGCCCCGGAAGTCCGGGGCCTTGTCTGAGTGTCAGTGCGCGGGCTGCTTGTCCCAGTCCTCGCGCTTGGGCAGCGTCTCGAACGTATGTTCGGGCGGCGGCGAGGGCAGGGTCCATTCCAGCGTGTCCGCATGTTCGTTCCAGTAGTTGTTCTCGGTCACGCGCTTGCCGGCGCGCAGCGTGTAGATGATCACGCCGATGAAGAACACGAACGAGGCGAAGGACAGGAACGCCCCCAGCGACGAGACATAGTTCCACATCCCGAAGGCCTCGGGATAGTCGATGTAGCGGCGCGGCATGCCCTGACGTCCCAGGAAGTGCTGCGGAAAGAAGGTCAGGTTGGAGCCGATGAACATGGCCCAGAAATGCAGCTTGCCGGCCCATTCCGGGTATTGCCGGCCAGACATCTTTCCGATCCAGAAATAGATCCCGGCAAACAGTGCAAAGACCGCGCCCAGCGACATCACATAGTGGAAATGCGCCACCACATAGTAGGTGTCATGATAGGTCCGGTCGACCGGCGCCTGCGACAGGACGATGCCGGTCACCCCGCCCACGGTGAACAGGAACAGGAACCCGAAGGCCCACAGCATCGGCGTCTTGAACTCGACCGAGCCGCGCCACATCGTGGCGATCCAGGAAAAGATCTTGATGCCGGTGGGAACCGCGATCGTCATCGTCGCCAGCATGAAATAGGTCTGCTGGGTCAATGACATGCCCACCGTATACATGTGGTGCGCCCAGACCACGAAGCCCAGAACCGCGATGGCGACCATGGCATAGACCATCGGCAGGTAGCCGAAGATCGGCTTGCGCGCGAAGGTCGCGATCACATGGCTGATGATGCCGAAGCCCGGCACGATGATGATATACACCTCCGGATGGCCAAAGAACCACAGGATGTGCTGATACAGGATCGGATCGCCGCCGCCGGCCGGATCAAAGAAGGTCGTGCCGAAATTCCGATCCGTCAGCAGCATGGTGATGGCGCCGGCCAGAACGGGCAATGCCAGCAGGATCATCCAGGCCGTGATGAACACCGACCAGGCGAACAGCGGCACCTTGTGCAGCGTCATGCCCGGTGCGCGCATGTTCAGGAAGGTGGTGATGATGTTGATCGCCCCCAGGATCGACGATGCGCCCGAGACATGGACCGCGAAGATCGCGAAATCCATCGCAAATCCGGCCTCGGCGCTGGTCGAAAGCGGGGGATACAGCACCCATCCTACACCCGTTCCGGTGCCCAGGTCGCCGCCGCCGCCCGGCGCGAACAGCGAACAGACCGCCAGCGCCGAACCGGCGACATAGAGCCAGTAGGACAGGTTGTTCAGCCGCGGGAACGCCATGTCCGGCGCGCCGATATGCAGCGGCATGAAATAGTTGCCGAAACCGCCGAACAGGGCAGGAATGACCACGAAGAACATCATCAGCACGCCATGCGCCGTGACCAGCACGTTCCACAGATGGCCGTTGGGGTCGCATTCCCCGTCCGCGAACATGCGCGCGCCGTCGGCGCACATGTACTGCACGCCCGGTTCCATGAGCTCCATGCGCATGTAGACCGTGAAGGCCACGGCGATGAAGCCGACAGCCCCTGACGTGACCAGATAGAGGATACCGATATCCTTGTGGTTGGTGGACATGAACCAACGGGTAAAGAACCCGCGGTTGTCCTCGTGTCCGTGAGCGGCTGCGTTGGCCATTCGTTGCTCCCGTTCCCTTGACGAACATTTCTGACGCGGAATCGCCCGCGGTTGCAGGCGCTCCGACAGATCCCTGGCGCTGTTCTAGAATGCCCGGCGCGCGGCGGCAACGTCCCTATTGTCGCATCCGGGAAAAAATTGATCCACATCAAGGCATGGTTCGAGCCAGGATTCGCCCTGGCCCGGCGACTCGCGCGGATTTCAGGCTTGGCGCATCGCCGTGTCGAACGTCCGGCGCAGCGCCACGTCCAGATCGTCCATCGTCACCGGCAGCCCCAGATCGACCAGCGAGGTCACGCCATGCCCCCGGATACCGCAAGGCACGATGCCGTCGAAATGGCTCAGCTCCGGCTCGACATTGATCGAAATCCCGTGAAAGCTGATCCAGCGACGCAGCTTGATGCCAATTGCGGCAATCTTGTCCTCGCGCATCGTTCCGTCCGGCAGCGTGGGCTTGTCGGGGCGCGCGACCCAGACGCCGACGCGCCCGGCGCGCCGCTCGCCCTTGATGTTGAATTCGGCCAGGGTCGCGATCACCCAGTCCTCAAGGCATTGTACGAATCGACGCACATCGCGCCCGCGCGCATTCAGATCCAGCATGACATAGGCCACCCGCTGGCCCGGGCCGTGGTAGGTATATTGCCCGCCGCGGCCCGCCTTGTGGACGGGAAATCGGCCGGGATCGGTCAGATCCTGCACACGTGCCGACGTGCCGGCGGTATAGAGCGGCGGATGCTCCAGCAGCCAGACGGCCTCGGGGGCGTGGCCAGCCGCGATCGCGGCCACGCGCGCTTCCATCGCGGCGAGTGTGTCCTGGTATGGGGCGAGGCCCTCTATCCGGGTCCAGTCCATCGGCAGTCCAGTCGGGTTTTGTGCCCTAGGTAACGGTCGCGGCGCTAGGCGCAAGGGGCGAACGATGGTATGATGATATATTGTCAAGTCATAACCAGTGCCATCTTGGGGGGAGAAATGTTTGCAAGATATTTGACCAGCGGGGCAATCGTGCTGGCGCTTGTCGGCGGACATGCCGAGCGCGCCGAGGCCGATGCCTTTGTCGGCGGGCTAGTCGGCGGTTTCATCGGCGGCGCGATCGGCTCGAATACGCGCACGCGGCCGCGCTATACGACGCAGCGGGTCATCGTGACCTCGCCCCAACGGCAACAAAACCGCGAGGTGCAGACCGCGCTCAATCATTTCGGGTTCAACGTCGGCGCCGCCGACGGCTCCATCGGTCCTCAGACGCGTGCAGGGATCACGCGATACCAGGCGTACCTGGAATTTCCCCAAACCGGCCAGCTGACCGATTTCGAGCGCATGGTTCTGCTGGGGGCCTATCAGCGCAGCCAGATGGGCGGCCCACAGGTCACGCGGATCACCAGCCGGCACCGCGACGGGCTGCGCGGGTTGCTGCCCACGGTGCTTGACGAGATGCGCGGCACCGGTGCCCGCTCGGCCGGGGCCTATGGTCTGCCGCCCGAGATCGCCGATGCGGTGGACGAGATCGCCGAAAGCTCGGACCCGTCAGCCGAACAGCTGGTGCAACGCTCCGGTTTCGTCCAGCTTGCCGATCTGAACGGCGACGGGCGAACCGACTATATCCTGAATACGGCCGTGACCGGCAGCAGCTTCTGGTGCGGGGCGCGCGATTGCACCGTGCTGGTCTTTGCCTCGACGCCCGATGGCTATTCGCGCAACGACTTCCTGGCCCAGGAGGCGACACCGGCCATGTTCTCGTGCCAGCGGGGCGACTGCGCACTGCAAGACGGCGAGACCACGACGACCGCCGCGGCCGCCACGGATGACCGGGCTTCCGCGAACAACGCCGAGCCGGACGCGCCCGAATCCGCCTCAACCGAAGCCGCGGCCCCCGCCATGCCCAATTTCTTCGGCGGGCAAGAGGCTGCCGATGTTTCCTTGGCGACCCATTGCAATCGCGTCGGGCTGGTGACAAACGCCAATGGCGGGCAGACCGACATCGACACGATGGACGATCCGGTTTTTGCCCTGAACGAACAGTTCTGCCTGGCACGCTCGTTCGCGATCGCCGATGGCGAGGCGCTTGCGGAACAGGTGCCGAATGCCACCCCCGCAACCATCGCCGAGCAATGCGACGGTTTTGCCCCGGTGCTTGAGCCGCATGTCGATGCCGTTGCGCGCCAGTCGCGGGACGAGGTTCTGAACGGCGTCGAGTCGGTGATCCGGCAATCCGGAATGAGTGCATCGGACCTTACCGCGACCGCGCGCATCTGCCTGTCCAGCGGCTACATGACCGACACGATGCCCGTGGCGATCGGTTCGGCCCTGCTGCTTTCGGCAATGGGCGAGACTGGCTATGGCGAACTGGTCGGGCATCATCTGATGCAGGGGATCGGCGTGGCGCAGCGGGATGCGCGCGCGCGCGAGTGGTATTCCGTCAGCGTGCCGTCTGCCGATGAGCCGCGCGCAACGCAGGTCGGCTTTGCCCCCGGACCCGAGTCGCGCAACGCACTGATCCATCACGCACTCGCCATGCTGGACGGCAGCGCCGGGACACCGCGCGCCACCAGGTCGGATGCGTCCGCGCCCGACGGCGGGCTGCCCGTATTCGAGCTTGTCGGCGACTGACCGTCCCTGAAGGATACGACCCGTCCCGCGCGGCGATGAATGCCGCGCGGGGTGTTTTTGCTCTTCACATCGGCTTTTTGACGGGCTATGAGCGGCGCACCAATCCAGTGCGGTCGTGGCGGAATTGGTAGACGCGCAGCGTTGAGGTCGCTGTGGGGTAACTCCCGTGGAAGTTCGAGTCTTCTCGACCGCACCAATCTTGCCATCATGGAAAGTCGTTTCCCCGTTCGGCACGGGATAGATGCCGTCTGGGCGTGGTTTGCACGCTTGCGCCAAGGAACATTTCCTGCGTTTCCCGGTTTGTTGCGCGGATTTTCCTGTGCTGCCTCTTCATTCAGCGTTTTTTTCGTAAATGTTCGATTTGTTCCGGGTCCGGGGACATACGGATTGCAAAATGGGTCGATTGTCGGTTTAACTGTGGAACAATCAGGCGGAAAATCGCCGGTCAACAGGGGGAAAATTGGTGACGTCAGGCAAGACGGACGGATTCGTCGTATTTGACCGTGTCCAGAAGAGTTACGACGGCGAAACGCTCGTCGTGAAAGACCTGAACCTTGAGATCGCACGGGGTGAGTTTCTGACGATGCTGGGGCCCTCAGGCTCGGGCAAGACGACCTGCCTGATGATGCTGGCCGGGTTCGAAACCTCGACGCAAGGCGAGATTCGCCTCGACGGAAAGGCGATCAACAACATCCCGCCGCACAAGCGCGGGATCGGCATGGTCTTTCAGAACTATGCGCTGTTTCCGCACATGACCATTGCCGAGAACCTCTCGTTCCCGCTTGAGGTGCGCAACATCGGGAAGTCCGAACGCGAGGGCAAGATTCGCCGCGCGCTGGACATGGTCCAGATGAGCGATTTCGCCGGCCGTCGTCCGGCGCAGCTTTCGGGCGGGCAGCAGCAACGCATCGCCCTGGCGCGCGCGCTGGTCTTCGAGCCCGAGCTGGTTTTGATGGATGAGCCCTTGGGGGCACTGGACAAGCAGTTGCGCGAACACATGCAGTTCGAGATCACCAAGCTGGCGCATTCGCTGGGCATTACCACGGTCTATGTCACCCACGACCAGACCGAGGCGCTGACCATGTCCGACAATGTCGCGGTGTTCAATGACGGCCGCATCCAGCAGCTCGCCCCGCCCGAAGAGCTTTATGAACGCCCTGCCAACAGCTTCGTGGCGCAGTTCATCGGCGAGAACAACAAGCTGGAAGGCGTGGTCGAAACGATCGATGGCGATCGTTGCACCGTGCGGCTGGACGACGGAACGCTGATTGACGCCCAGCCCGTCAATGTCACCCAGGCCGGTGAGCGCACACGCGTGTCGATCCGGCCCGAACGCGTCGAATCGAACCCCGAGCGCCTGCCAGAGGATGCCCATCTCGTCGAAGCCGAGGTGCTGGAATTCATCTATATGGGCGACACGTTCCGTTTTCGCCTGCGGGTCGGCGGCAAGGACGACTTTGTCATGAAATACCGCAACGCGCAGGATCAGCAACGTCTTGAAGCCGGCCAGAAGATCCGGATCGGCTGGTTGCCACAGGACTGCCGTGCGCTGGATGCCTGAGGCACCGGCGCCTCACTCTTGCCGCCCGGGTGCCCGCACGGCGGCTTGCAAGAACAGCGGGCATTCACAACAAGGGAGTAACCCGATGAAACTCAAAACCGTTCTCATGGGTGCCGCAGGGGCCATGGCGCTGGGCGCCGGCGCCACGTCGGCGCAAGACATGGCCGACGAGATGACCATCGTGTCCTGGGGCGGGGCCTATCAGGCCAGCCAGGTCAACGCCTATCACGAGCCGTATGCCGAAGAGACCGGTGTCAACATCATCACCGACGAAAGCTCGGCCGACGCGGTCGCGCGGATGCGCGCGATGTATGAGGCCGACAACGTGACATGGGACCTGGTCGACGTGGTCGCCGCCGACGCGATGCGACTTTGCGACGAAGGCCTGGCCATGCCGATCGACCATGACGAGGTTCTGGCGGACGCGCCTGATGGCACCCCGGCGTCGGAAGACTTCGGCGATACCATCGTGTCCGAATGCTACATTCCGCAGATCGCGTTCTCGACGACCTTCGGCTATCGCACCGACATGGTTCCCGAGGGCGTCGATCCGCCGTCCGGGGCCTGCGACGTGTTCGATCTGGAAACCTATCCGGGCCGCCGCGCGCTGGAGCGTCGTCCGATCGGCAACATGGAATGGGCGCTGATCTGCGACGGGGTTCCGACCGAGGAAGTCTATGACATGCTCGAAACCGAAGAGGGGCTCGAGCGCGCCTTTGCCATGCTGGACACCATCAAGGACGAAACCGTCTGGTGGACCGCCGGTGCCGAGACGCCGCAGCTGCTGGCAGATGGCGAAGTGTTCATGGGCTCCACCTATAACGGGCGCCTGTTTGCGGCGATCGAAGAGCAGGATCAGCCGATCGGCATGGCCTGGGGTCACCAGATGCTTGACCTTGACGGCTGGATCGTTCCTGCCGACCTGCCCGAGGACCGGCTGGCACGGGTGATGGACTACCTCTATTTCGCCACCGACACCCAGCGTCTGGCCGATCAGGCGGCCTATATCTCGTATGGTCCGGCGCGCGAATCCTCGGCCCCGCTGGTCGGCGATCACGCCGAACTGGGCATCCCGATGGGACCGCACATGCCGACCAATCCCGAGAACTCCGAGGATGCGTTCCTGTTCAACTATACCTGGTGGGCCGACTACCGCGACGAACTGGACGCGCGTTTCCAGGCGTGGCTGACCCAGTGACCGGGCGCATTGATGCCTGATGTCCTGCGCCTCACGATCGGGGCGCAGCCGACATAGCAGAAGACTGCCGCCCCCCGATGCTGCGGGGGGTGGCCCTGCCAGGAAGGACGCGATGAGCACGAACGCGACAGAACCGCAACTTGACGAACTCAACAGCGGACAGATCAAACGCCAATTGGGGCGTGCGCTGCGACGCCAGAAACTGCGTGCGCTTCTGCTGATCGCTCCGCTTCTGATCTTCATCATCGTGGGTTTCATCAATCCGATCGCGTCGATGCTCCTGCGCTCGGTCGAGAACAACATCGTCCAGGAAACGCTGCCGCGCACGATCGAGGCGCTTCACGACTGGGATAGCGACAGCGACGAGCTTCCGCCCGAGGAAACCTTTACCGCGCTCGCCGCCGACCTGCAGATCGCAATCGAGAACCGCTCGGCGCTGACCTTCGCGCGGCGCATGAATTTCGAGATTGCGGGCTTTACCACCATGATCCGCCGCGTGCAGCGCGAAGTCCGCGGCTGGGATGTCGAGGCCGACGGACCCTTTCGCGAACAGATGATCGACATGCACCGCGGCTGGGGCGAGGTGCAGACCTGGCGCGCGATCGAAGCGTATTCGTCACCCTATACGATCGGCTATTATCTGGCGGCCGTCGACATGACCATGGTCAATGGCGAGATCGAATCCATGCCGGACAATCAGTCTCTGCACATCATGCTGTTCTGGCGCACCATCTGGATGAGCGGGCTGATCTGTTTCCTGACCTTGCTGCTGGGATACCCGATTGCCTATCTTCTGGCCAATATCAAGGAACGCCATGCCAACCTGCTGTTGATCCTGGTGTTGCTGCCCTTCTGGACATCGTTGCTGGTACGCACCTCGGCGTGGAAGGTGCTTTTGCAGGAACAGGGTGTGATCAACCAGGTGCTGGTCGCGATCGGACTGGTGGCCGACGACGCGCGGCTGGAACTCATCAACAACAAGCTGGGTGTGATCATCGCAATGACGCATATCCTTCTGCCGTTCATGATCCTGCCGCTCTATTCGGTCATGAAGACGATCCCGCCCAGCTATGTGCGCGCTGCCAAGTCGCTGGGCGCGAATGACTGGACGGCCTTCTGGCGGGTCTATTTCCCGCAATCCGTGCCGGGTATCGGCGCCGGCGCGATTCTGGTCTTCATCCTGGCGGTCGGCTATTACATCACGCCGGAACTGGTGGGCGGGCCATCGGGCATGTTCATCTCGAACCGGATCGCACATCAATGGAATGTGTCGGGCAACTGGGGTCTGGTCGGTGCGCTGGGCACGATCATGCTGTTGGCCGTGCTGGTGCTTTACTGGCTCTATGACCGGATCGTCGGCATCGACAACGTGAAACTGGGGTAGGGAACATGGCGCTTCCAAGCTACGCATCGCCGTTGCAGCGCGGCTGGTACTATGGGTTCCGGGTTCTGTGCGGGCTGATTTTCGTATTCCTGATGTTCCCGATCCTGGTGATTGTTCCGCTGTCGTTCAATGCGCAGGACTTCTTTACCTTCACCCCCGAAATGCTGGCACTGAACCCCGAGGGGTATTCGCTCAAACACTTCTATGACTTCTTCACCAATCCTGACTGGCAGCACGCGATGCGCAACTCCTTGTCCATCGCGCCCATGGCGACCCTGGTGTCGGTGTCGCTGGGCACACTGGCGGCGATCGGCCTGAGCCAGAGCCATGTGCCCTTTCGCCGTGCGATCATGGCGGTGTTGATTTCGCCGATGATCGTGCCGCTGATCATCTCGGCGGCCGGTATGTATTTCTTCTTCTCAGCGATCGGGTTGCAGGGCACCTATTGGGGTGTGGTGCTGGCGCATGCGATACTGGGCATTCCCTTTGTCATCATCACGGTCACGGCGACACTGGTCGGGTTCGACCGTTCGCTGACGCGGGCCTCGGCCAGCCTGGGCGCGGGGCCGATGCGGACCTTTTTCAAGGTGCAGATGCCGCTGATCTTGCCGGGCGTGATCTCGGGCGGGTTGTTCGCGTTCATCACCTCGTTCGACGAGGTGGTGATCGTGATCTTCGTCGGCTCGGCGGGCCAGCGGACATTGCCCTGGCAGATGTTCATCGGCCTGCGCGAACAGATCAGCCCCACGATCCTGGCCGTGGCGACGTTGATGGTGGGGCTCTCGATCCTGCTTCTGACGATGCTTGAGCTGCTCAGGCGCCGCAACGAACGGCTGCGCGGCATGAGCCCGACCTGATCGGGCCTCGCCCGCCCCCAGCTTTTCGAAACCGCTGTTCGGCCCCGTTCCATCCATCCGGCCATCTGCAATGGCCGGATGGCGTCCGTTCGTTCCGAAGCGGGTGAAACCCGCAAGAAACCGGCTTACGGCAGCAGGACCGTCGAACCGGTGGTCGCGCGCGATTCCAATGCGCGATGGGCATCGGCCACCTGATCGAGCGGGAAGCGCTGGTCGATCCGGATCGTGACATCGCCGGAAACGACCTTGTCGAACAGGTGGCGCGCCATTGCCTGACAGGCCTCGGCATCGGATGTATGGGTAAACAGCGTCGGGCGCGTCACCTTGAGCGAGCCGCGCGAGGCCAGCATCGACAGGCTGAAGGGTGGCACCGCGCCCGAGGCGTTGCCAAAACTGATCATCATGCCGAGCGGTCGCAGGCAATCAAGCGAGGCTTCGAACGTATCCGCCCCGATCGAATCCATCACCACGTCGACACCGCGCCCCTCGGTGATCTCGCGCACGCGCTTGGTGAAATCCTCGGTGCGGTAGTTGATCACATGGGCCGCGCCGTGTTCGCGCGCCAGCGCGCATTTCTCGTCGGTTCCGGCGGTGCCGATCAGGGTGATCCCTTCCGACCGCGCCCATTGACAGGCGATCAGGCCGACACCGCCCGCAGCGGCATGAAACAGGACCGTATCGCCGCGCTTGATCGGGGTGGTTCGGTGGAACAGGTATTCCACCGTCAAACCCTTGAGCATCATCGCCGCGGCGGTGTCAAAGGCGATGCCATCGGGCAGCGGGCATACCTGCGCGGCCGACATCACGCGCGCCGCGCTGTAGGCGCCGGGGGGCACTGCGGCATAGGCGGCGCGATCGCCGGGGCGCAGATGGGTGACGCCTTCGCCCACGGCCTCGACCACGCCCGCGGCCTCCATGCCCAGCGCGGCCGGAAGCTGCATCGGATAAAGGCCGCTGCGCTGGTAACAGTCGATGAAATTCAGCCCGCAGACTTCGTGGCGGATGCGAATTTCCCCGGCGCCGGGTTCCCCGACCGGGCGATCCTCGATTTCCAGAACCTCTGGTCCGCCGTGCTCTCGAATAATGACCGTTCGTGCCATTTGGCCCTCCCTTTGATGTCAGCATGCGACAGATAGGGCAAAACCGGCGGCACTGACAGGGGGCTGCTGTTTAGCTGGCGGTTCGCAGGGCGATGAAGCGTTCCATGTGCCAGTCCTCGTCGCCAAAGCGGTGGTCCACTGCGATCAGGCGCCGGGCCAGCGGGCCGAGGGCGTAGGATTCGGTCATGGCGATGCCGCCATGCAGCTGAATCGATTCCTCGGCCACCAGATGGGCGGTGCGTCCGACAATGTTCTTGGTCGCGCTGACGTGCAGGGCCCGCTGTTCGGGCTGTGCGCCCAGGTGGCCGGCCAGGTTGATTACCGCAGAACGCGCCTGTTCGATTTCGATGACCAGATCCGCCATGCGGTGCTGCAGTGCCTGAAAGCTGCCAATGGGGCGGCCGAACTGCTTGCGCGTGCGCAGATAGTCCAGTGTCATCTCCTTGACGGTTTCCATCGTTCCCAGCGCGTCGGCGCAAAGGGCAAGCGTGGCGGCAGCGAGGCGATATTCGATCAACCGGGCAGCCCCGGTCGATGGGCCGATGCGGCGCGCGGGCGCATTGTCAAAGGTGATCTCGCTGACCTGTCCGCCCGAAAGCGCGGGTACCGTGCGCAGGCTGACCCCCTTGGCGCCGGGTTCGACGGCGAACAGCGAAAGCCCGTCCTGGTCCTGGGCGCTGACCACCAGAAGGTTCGCCACTTCGGCACTGACGACCATGGATTTGGCGCCGTTGATCGTGTCGCCGCTGGCACGGCTGCGCACCGTTGCGTCATAGCGGTTGCCGGGTTCGTCATGCGCGAAAGCCGGCCGCGTCGTGCCGTCGATGACGCGTTCGACCAGCGCGGTCTCGCAGCAATCGGCCAGCAGGCCACCGGCCAGTCCGGCATCAAGGATCGGCGCCGTTGACCCGGCGCGACCCAGTTCCTCGAACACCACGGCGATGTCGAAACCGCCACCGCCAAAGCCGCCCTCGTCTTCGGTGAAAAGCGCGCCAAGAACGCCCAGTTCGGCCAGTTGCGACCAATCGGCCCCGCGCTTGAGCGTGCCGCGCAGGCTGTCGGCCAGCATCCGGCGTTCTTCGGTCAGGGAAAAGTCCATCACGCTCTCCTTACAGGCCAAGCATGGTCTTGGCGATGATCCCGCGCTGAATCTCGTTCGAGCCGCCGTAGATCGAAATCTTTCGGTAATTCAGATAGACCGGTGCCGCCGGCCCGGCGTAATCGGGGCCGGGATGCGAAAGGTTCGTGCCTTCGACGGCCTCGGACGGGAAGGCCATCGCCCACGGCCCCACGGCGCGGCGTGTCAGGTCGTTGATCGCCTGGCGGATCTGAGTGCCCTTGATCTTCAGCATCGAGCTTTCCACCCCCGGCGCGGCCCCCGCCGCCGCCGCCGCGATGACCCGCAGGTTCGTGGTGGCCATGGCCATCAGATCCATCTCGACCCGCGCGATGCGGGCTGCGAAATGCGGGTTTTCGGCCAACGGCCGCCCGCCCGCGCGTTCGGCGCGCGCAATCCGCTTGAGTGCGGCCAGACCGGCGGTGGCAAAACCGACCCCGGCGATGTTGGTGCGTTCGTGCGTCAGCAGGTATTTTGCGATGGTCCAGCCCTGATTTTCCTCACCGACAAGGTTTTCGACGGGGACGCGCACATCGGTAAGGAAGACTTCGTTCACCTCGTGTGTGCCGTCGATCAGGACGATCGGCCGGATCTCGACACCCGGTGTGTCCATGTCGATCAGCAGGAACGAAATGCCCGCCTGCGGCTTGACGTTGCTGTCGGTGCGCACCAGGCAGAAAATCTTGTTGGCATACTGGCCAAGGGTGGTCCAGGTTTTCTGGCCGTTGACCACGTAGTGATCGCCGTCGCGCACGGCGGTGGTGCGCAGGCTGGCCAGGTCGGACCCGGCCTCGGGCTCGGAATAGCCCTGGCACCACCAGTCCGTCCCGTCGAGGATGCGCGGCAGATAGTGATCCTGTTGCGCTTTCGTGCCGAATTTCATCAACACCGGGCCCAGCATATGCAGGCCAAAGGGAATGATGCGCGGGGCATCGGCAAGCGCGCATTCTTCCTCGAAGATATGGCGCTGCACCGCGTTCCATTCGGCCCCGCCAAAGGCTTTGGGCCAGTTGCCCGCCAGCCAGCCGCGCTCGTTCAGGATCGCATGCCAGCGTTCGAAATTGTCCTTGGACAACAGCGTGTGGCTGCGCACTTTTTGGGCCAGTTCGGGCGGCAGCTTGTCACGCAAAAAGCGGCGCACCTCGTCGCGAAAGGCGATGTCTTCGGCGGAATAGCTCAGATCCATATCGCAATCCTCAGAAGATTTCGAACAGTCCGGCAGCACCCGCGCCGCCGCCGATGCACATGGTCACGACACCCCATTTGGCCTTGCGCCTGCGCCCTTCCAGCAGAACATGCCCGGCCATGCGGGCCCCGGTCATGCCGAACGGGTGGCCGATAGCGATCGAGCCGCCGTTGACGTTGTATCGGTCAGGGTCGATGCCCAGCTTGTCACGGCAGTAAAGCGCCTGGCTGGCAAAGGCCTCGTTAAGTTCCCACAGGTCGATGTCGTCGATCGTGAGGCCCGCGCGTTCCAGCAGGCGGGGCACGGCGAATACCGGGCCGATGCCCATTTCGTCCGGCTCGCACCCCGCGACCGCGAAGCCCCGAAAGGCGCCCAGCGGCGTCAGCCCCTGGCGCGCGGCCTCGTCGGCGTCCATCAACACCAGCGCGGCGGCACCGTCCGACAGTTGCGAGGCGTTGCCCGCCGTGATGAACTGATCGGGGCCGCGCACCGGCTCAAGCTTTTGCAATCCCTCCAGCGCCGTATCGGGTCGGTTGCATTCATCGCCATTGACGGTATGCGCGCGCTCGCTGGTGGTGCCCGTGGCCTTGTCGGTCACGGCCATCGTCACGTCCATCGGCACGATCTCGTCGGCGTAAAGGTTGGTGGCTTGCGCCCTGGCGACCAGTTGCTGAGAGCGCAGCGCGTATTCGTCCTGCGCCGCGCGGCTGATGCCGTAGCGCGCCGCCACGATATCCGCGGTTTCGATCATCGGCATGTAAAGCGCGGGCTTGTGCGCCTCGATCCAAGCCTCGCGCGAGTCGCGCGGCGGCGGCATGTTGAGGCTGATGCTTTCGACCCCGCCCACCAGCATGGCCTTGGCCCCTTCGGTGGTGATCATATGCGCGCCCTGCGCCAGGGCCTGAAGGCCGCTGGCGCAATAGCGGTTGACCGTGGCTCCGGCGACCGAGATCGGCAGCCCCGCCCGGATCACCGCCTGCCGGCCCAGATTACCGCCGGTGGCATGCTCGGGGTAGCCGACGCCCCAGATCGAGTCCTCGATCAGGTCGGGGTCGATGCCGGCGCGATTGACGGCCTGTGCCGCGACATGCCCCGCCATCGTCACGCCATGCGTGCGGTTGAACGACCCGCGCCCGGCCTTGCCGATACCCGTGCGGGCGGTCGAGACGATGACGGCCTGTTTCATGCTCATTCTCCGTTCAGACTGGAAAAGCTTCGGCCCTTGGCGACCAGTTCTTCAAGCAGCGGCGCGGGTTGCCAGAAGTAGGGGTCTTCCTGTGCGGCAGCCTTGATCGTGGCCAGCACCTTGTCCAGCCCGATCTGGTCGGCGTAATGCAGCGGCCCGCCGCGCCAGCGCGGGAAGCCGTAACCGAAGAGCAGCACCATATCGACATCCAGAGGGCGCTTGGCGATACCTTCGCCCACCACCTTGGCGGATTCGTTGATCATGGCGGCCATGTATCGCTCGACGATCTGATCATCGGTGAATTCGCGCGGGGTGATGCCGCGCCGCGCGCGTTCTTCGGCGATCATGGCGTCGATCTCGGGGTCGGGGCGGCCGCGCGGGCTTTCGTCGTCATAGATGTAGTATCCGCGCCCGGTCTTGCGGCCAAGCCGGCCCAGCTCATAAAGCTTGTCGGCCCAGTCGCCCCAGCGGTCGCGCGGGTCTTTCGTCGGCAACAGCCGCTGGCGCGTCATGTAGCCGATGTCGATGCCTGCCAGGTCGGCCACCGCATAGGGGCCCATCGCCATTCCGAAATCGACCAGCGCACGGTCGATTTGAAAGGGCGAGGCGCCGTCCAGCACCATGTGATCGGCAGCGGCGCGATAGGTCTTGAGAATGCGGTTGCCGATGAAGCCATCGCAGACCCCGGCGCGCACCGCGACCTTTTTCAGAGCCTTGGCCAGTGCGAAACCGGTCGCCAGAACCTCGGGCGCGGTCTTGTCAGCCTGAACGATCTCAAGCAGTTTCATGACATGCGCGGGCGAAAAGAAATGCAGGCCCAGCACGTCCTCGGGGCGGCTGGTGACGGCGGCAATTTCGTTCACGTCCAGGTAGGAGGTGTTGGTGGCCAGCACCGCGCCGGGTTTGGCAACGCGGTCAAGGGCGGCGAATACCTCTTTCTTGACATCCATGCTTTCGAATACGGCCTCGATGATCACATCGTACTGGCCCAGCGCGGCGTAGTCGGTGGCGATGGTCAATGCGTCATTCAAAAGGGCATCGCGCTTTTCGGGGCTCAGTTTTCCGCGCTTGACGCTGTCGGCCAGCATCTTCTCGATCCCGGCGCGCGCCTTGTCGGCGGCGGTCTGGTCGCGTTCGATCAGGGTGACCGACAGCTTGTTCAGCAGGCAGGCCACGGCGATACCGCCGCCCATCGTGCCGCCGCCGATCACGCCGACCTGGGCAGTCGCGCGGGGTTGCACGCCCTTGAGTTCGGGAAGCTGCGCAACCTTGCGTTCGCCAAAGAAGGCATGCACCAGCGCTGCCCGCTGCGGGCTGTTGAAAAGCTCCATGAACAGGCGACGTTCCTCGGCCAGGCCCTCGGCAAAGGGTAGGGCGGCGCCACGCACCGCGGCGTCCAGCGCCGTCACCTGTGCGATCTGGCCGCGATGGGTCTTGGCCAGCTTGGCGCGCAGGGCATCGACCGCGTCCTGATCGACTTTTGGCGCGGGCAACTCGCCCACGCGCCGGACCTTGGGGCCCGTGACCAAAAGTTCGGTGGCAAAGTTCAGCCCGGCGGTCAGGGGTTCGGCATCCGACAGGGCGTCGACGATGTTCAGCTCAAGCGCCTCTTGCGCAGGCACCTGCCGGGCCGAGGTGATGATCTCGATCGCGGGCATCAGGCCGGTCAGGCGCGGCAGGCGTTGGGTGCCGCCCGCGCCGGGCAGGATGCCCAGCAAGACCTCGGGCAGGCCCAGCCGGGCCCCGCGCAACATGACGCGGTAATGACAGCCCAGCGCGATCTCAAGCCCGCCGCCCAGGGCCGTGCCATGGATGACGCAGACCACCGGCTTTTCCTGGGCCTCGATATGGTTGACCACGTCGGGCAGGCTCGGCTCTTTCGGGGTCTTGCCGAATTCCGAGATGTCGGCCCCGGCAACAAAAGTGCGGCCCGCACCGTAAAGAACCGCCACCTTTTCCGGCCCCTTGGCAAAGCGGTCGAAGGCGGCAACCAGGCCCGCGCGCACGGCGTGGCTGGCGGCATTTACCGGCGGGTGGTCGATGCGGATCACCGCGATGTCGCCCTGGGTTTCGAAACTGACGGAATCGGTCATGGTCTGGCCTCTGTTCGATGATGGGTGCGTGCCGCCTGTGCCCGGCACATCATTTTGTATATGGAATATCGATCTGCATAAAGAACGGTCAATGGTTTTCCGTGCCTTCCTTGCGTGGAAACAGGGCGTGGCCCAGATGCCGGCAGGATTCGGTCAGGTCGCGGCCAATCCGCGCCCGGCTTTCCGCCGTGGTCTGGCCGTGCAGCGTGATGCTGCTGATGCCGTAGCGCGGGCGCGAATCCGTATCGGTGACGACCGCGCCGACGACATCGACCCCGACATAGAGCTGGCCGATATCCAGCCCGTAGCCCCGCTTTGCCGCGTCGTCGATCGATTTGCGATAGTCTTCGAAGCGCGGGGGCGATTCCCAGCGAAGGTCCGCGAACCGGCGGCGCAGTTCAACCTCGCCGTAGTTGCGACAGGCCGCGATCACGCGCCCCACGCCGCCCACCAGCGCCGGCAACCGCTTGCCCGGCGGCAATTCGACGCGGATCGCGGCCGGGTCATACGCCCGCTCGATCAGGACCAGCCGGTCGGTGTCGGTGATGTGCCAAAGGCAGATCAGGGCGCCATGGGCGGCGGCCAGGCGTTCAAGCTCGGGCCGGATCAGGTCGCCCGGATTTGCCCCCAGAAGTCCGATCGCCAGTTCCAGCACGCCCAGCCCCAACCGATAGCTCTTGTCGCCCGCGTCGAAGACGACCAGGCCCTCGGCCGCCAGTGTGCGCAGAATGTTGAAGCAGGTCGAGCCGTTGACGCCGGTCGCGCGGGCAATCGCGGAAACGCCCTCGGGTGTGCCGCGGGCGGACAGATGGCGCAGGATGCGCAGCGCCTGCACCAGGGCGCCGACGGTGCGGGGTTGCGGTTGCGTGTCGCGCATTTTTCAAGAATGCCATTCTCTATGCAGATGATTGATAACCCGCATGGCCTGGGCTGACAAGTGTCGATCCGGCTTGCCGGGCCAGTTGGGCGTGCTAAGACCTTGGCCATGCTCCAGCGGTCCCCAGAAAACCCGACCCACGCGGCGTTGCGCCGGGCCGTTGTGGCTTTGCTGGCCTATCCGCGATTGCTGGGATTGCTTTTGCTGCTGCTTTGCGGCCTGGCGGCCGCGCAGGCTGCGCGGCTTCAGATCGAGGCCGATCTGTCGGGGCTGGTGAACCCCGATTCGCAATCGGTGGCCGATATGCGCGATTATCAGGCGCGGTTCGACCCGATCAACAGCGACGAGGTGCTTCTGGTCGGCGCGCCGACCTTTGCGAATGAGGGCGCGCTTGACGCGCTCGAGGAATTGCTGATCGAGCTTCAGTTCGTCGAAGGCGTCGAGACGGTGATCAGCCTGCAATCAATACCGGCACCCGGCGGTTCGGCAAGCTGGCTGTCGACCCCGGACATGCAGGCCATGCCACCGCAAGAGCGGCTGACGCGCATGCGCAGCCAGAACCCGATCGCGGCTGACCTGCTGGCGGCGGATATGACCGCCACGGTCGTGGTCGTGGTGCCGGAACCGGGCGTCGCGGGCGATGCCTTCAAGGATCATCTCGATTCGTCCGTTGCGCGGGCCGATCCGGGGCTTGAGGTGCGCAATGTCGGCCTGTCCGAACTGCATCGCGCCATCACCCGCGCATTGATTCACGACCTTCAGGTTCTGGTGCCGGCGGCGGTGGTGTTGTGCGTGTTCCTGACATTCGTGCTGTTTCGCAACATGCGCGCCGTCGCGGTCTGCGCACTGCCCCCGGTGATCGGTGTGCTGTGGTTCTTTGGCTGGGCGGGATGGGCCGGCATCGCCGTCGATCCGTTGACGGCGTCGCTGCCCGTGGTCCTGATCGTTCTCTGCTTTTCGGACTGCATGCATATCTACCACGCGGCCACCGTCGCCCGCGGTTCCGGCCTGCCACACGGGGAGGCCGTCCTGCACGGCGTGGTCGAGACCTTTCCAGCGGTTATTCTGACCACGCTGACCACGATCATGGCCTTTGCCACGCTGACCTTGCAGGGTGCACCCGCGCTTCAGGCGATGGGACAGGCCGGGATTGTCGGCATGCTCTTGTGCGGCATGGCGGCGCTGTTGGCGGCACCGGCGCTGATGCTGGTGCTGGGCGCGCCCGGACCGGCGCCTTCGGGGCTTTCGGGCGTCAACGCGCTGGTAGGGTCCGCGCGGCGCCTGGCGCGCGGGCTCCGCGCCGCGCCGGTGATCGCGGGTGTGCTTTTGCTGGGCCTGCTGGCGATGCAAAGCCAGTCGCGGATCGCTTTTCATTACGGCGAATACCTGCCCGATGGCGCCCCCGTGACCGCCGCGCTGGAACGGATGGAGGCCGCCGGTCTGGGCAGCGATCGCCTGTTCGTGGTGGTCGAGGCCACGCCCATCCACGCCCCGTCGGAACTGCCCCCGGCGAATGCCCGTGCCGCGGCGCGCGTCATCTGGGGCGCGGGCGCGGAAGGCGACGCACCCTGGCTGGACGATCCGCGCACCGGCGATCTGTTTCAGCGGCTGTCATCCTCGGACGGCCAGGGCCACGCCTTGCCCGTTCAACTGCCCATCATTGCCGGTGACGGCCCTGCCGATGCCGCGATGCGCGCGCTTGAGGATGGTCTGGCGCAGGCGGGTCTTGATGAGGTCACGCGCCTGGTGGGCCCCAGCCACGCCTTGCTGAGCGAGGGGCCGCAACTGATCGAAAGCCTGCGCCTGGGGCTATACCTGACCATCGTGTCGATCACGCTGTTGATGGCGCTGGTCTATCGGTCGTGGCGCGTTGCGATCCTGGCACTTGTGCCGAACCTGATTCCCATTCTTGGGGTCGAGGCCTGGCTGGTGCTGGCGGGGCGCGAGTTGACCATCATGAATGTGATCGCGATGACCGTGGCATTCGGCATCGCCGTGGACGATACCTTGCACATGCTCAATCGGTTTCGCCGCGCCAGCGGGCGTGATGTGCAACAAAGGATCGATCGTGCCCTGGCCCACGCCGGGCCGCCCATGGTCGCCACCAGCGCGATCCTGGTCGGCGGGCTTTTGGTGACCGGGTTCAGCGCCTTGCCCGGTGTCGCGATCTACGGCTTTCTGATCGCCTTGGCGGTCGTGCTGGCGCTTCTGGCTGATCTGTTTCTACTGCCTGCGCTGATGCGATGGGGGCTGAAATGAGAACGGCGCGGTTCCTCGCGGTCTTGGCGCTTGTGTCGGGCGCCCTGGCGTATCCGGCAAGTGCGCAGGTGCTGGACGCGCTGGAAGGGCGCTGGCAGGGCACGGGGCAACTGTCGCTGGATGATGAGGCGGAACAGCGACTGCAATGCCGCCTGCGCATCCGTGGGGTCGATGCGGGGCGCAGTGTCTTTTCAGGGCGATGCGCGACGGCGCAGGCGTCGCGGTCCTTTGTCTACCTGCTCAGCGTCGAGGCCGGTGTGGTGGTCGAGGCCGAGAACCGGTCCGAACCCCCCGACGACTTGCCGGGACGCATGCGCGGCACAGTTGACCGCGACATCCTGCGGTTCGAGGAGCCGGGCGAGGCGCTGTTCGAATTGCGCCTGACCGGGGGCGGGCTGGTGTTTCGCCTGGAAGGCGACGGGCCCGAGGGGTTTGCCCGCGGTCAGGCGCGGCTGCAGCGCATCGGAGCGGATGCGCCGTAGCGTCCGCTCTAGCGATCGGGCACCAGCCGCATCAGCGGCACATCCGCGCCATCGCCGATCACATAGATGAACCCGTCCTGCGGCCCGACAACGACATCGCGAATGCGCCAGCCTTCGTCCTCCAGCAGGCGTTGGGACAGATCGACCTCGGTCCCGTCGGCGCTGAAGAGCCCCAGATACTGATGCCGCAGATTACCGATCAGCAGATGGCCCTGCCAATCGGGGAACGCGTCGCCGTCATAGATGTCCATGCCCGAGGGTGGAAAGTTGTCGTCGCGGCCGGGGCCGAAATGATAGACCGGCGCGACAAAGCCGTCGCCCTCTTCATGCGGGGGCGCGAACGGCTCACCGGTGCGATAATCGACGCCATGACTGGCCAGCGGCCAGCCGTAGTTTTCGCCTCGCTCGACGATATTGATTTCGTCGCCGCCGTTCTCGCCATGTTCGGCCAGCCACAGATCGCCCGTGCGCGGGTGAACGCGCAAGGCCTGGATATTGCGGTGGCCATAGGACCAGATCGCGGGCTCGGCGCCGTCGCGGTCGACGAATGGATTATCCCGTGGAACGCTGCCATCCATGTTCAGCCGCAGCAGCGCGCCATAGCCGGTGCCCAGATCCTGGGCGATATGGTCGGGGCCGAAATCCTTGCTCTGGCGGTCACCGGTCGAGAAAAAGACATGCCCGTCGGAAAAGGCGATGCGCGAGCCGTAATGGCCTTGCGAATCCATGAACGGCTCGACGACATGCAGCACCTCCAGATCCCTGAGCGCGGCATCGTCGCGATCAAGGCGGGCGCGGCCGAGGTGGGTCGCGGTCTCGTCATCGTCGTTCGCGCCGCTCCAGGTCAGGTAGACCCTGCCGCTGTCCTCGAAATCCGGGGCAGGGGCGATATCCAGCAGGCCACCCTGTCCGCGTGAATCGACATCGGGCGCGCCGCTGATGTCCTGCACGTCGCCACCCTCGGCGTCCCAGATCACCACCGAACCGTTCCGCCGCGTCAGGATGATGTCGTCGCTGCCGGGCAGGAACGCCAGCGCCCAGGGCCGGTCCAGCCCTTCGGCCAGCGTTTCGACCCGGTAGTCGGCCAGTGCTGCGCCGGCGCTGCCTGCAAGGACAAGCGCGGTGGTGGCAAGAAATTGTGTTGGTCTCGTCATGGCATCGCTCCTTTCGATGGGCGGCGGATGCCGCGCATGCCTCAAGGGCTTTGATGCAGGATCTAGGGTGCCATGCCCCGGTGTCGACCGCGCGCAGGCTCACATCTGCGCCAGAACACCGCGTTCGTGCGCCTTTTCTTTCCCCGCGTGCGCGCCTATAGGAACGCCATCGGCGGGATGACCCCGCGACAGAGGCAAGATGAACATCATAAACACCACCGATGCCTTGGCCGCGCTGTGCGCCGAGGCTGCGCACGAGCCCTATGTCACGCTCGACACCGAATTCCTGCGCGAGCGCACCTATTATTCCAAGCTCTGCCTGGTGCAGATGGCCCTTCCCGGCAAGGGCAACGACCGCGCCTGGCTGATTGACCCGCTGGCTGACGGCATGTCGCTTGCGCCGCTTTACGAGCTGATGCGCAACCCCTATGTGGTCAAGGTCTTCCATGCCGCGCGGCAGGATCTTGAGATCTTCTTTGTCGAGGGCGGCGTGATCCCGCAGCCGCTGTTCGACACGCAGATCGCCTCGATGGTCTGCGGCTTTGGCGAGCAGGCGGGATACGAGACCTTGGTGCGCCGAATCGCGCGCGCAAGCCTGGACAAGACATCGCGTTTCACCGATTGGGCGCAACGCCCCCTGACCGAGGCGCAGCAACGCTATGCGCTGGCCGATGTGACGCATCTGCGGGTCATTTACGAGCATCTCAAGGCCGAGATCGAAAAGAACGGCCGCGTGCATTGGGTTGCCGAAGAGCTGGAAGTGCTGATGTCGCCCGAAACCTATGTCACGCGCCCCGAGGACGCCTGGCAGCGGATCAAGACGCGCGGCAACGGCGGGCGGTTCATGGCCGCGGTCAAGGAACTGGCGCGTTTCCGCGAGGACTATGCCCAAAGCCGCAACGTGCCCCGTTCACGGGTGTACAAGGATGACGCGCTTCTGGAGCTGGCCTCGACCAAGCCCGACAGCATCGAGGCCCTGGGGCGGTCACGGCTGTTGTTGCGCGAGGCGCGCCGCGGCGATATCGCCGAGGGGATTTTGGCGGCCATCCGCGCCGCCCAGGCGATGAAGCCCGAGGATATTCCGCGCCCGGTCGAAGACGCCGATCAGCTTCAGGTCAATCCGGCACTGGCCGATCTCTTGCGCGTCATGCTCAAGGCCCGCGCCGATGCCAGCGGCGTGGCGCAAAAGCTGATTTCCAGCACGTCCGAACTGGATGCCATCGCGGCGGGCAGGCGCGACCTGCCCAGCCTGAAGGGCTGGCGCGCCGAATTGTTCGGCAACGACGCACTGCGCCTGTGCAAGGGCGAGCTGGCGCTGGCGGCGAAAGGCAAGCGCGTGGTCACGGTGGATCTGCCGACATCCTGAGCCGGCCTTGCCGCCCGGCCGTTTCGGGCCATGGCCGTGTTGGGATCAGCGGCGAACGCTGCGGCTGCTTTCGGCGCCGCGAACCACGATGGTGCTGACCTGTTCGAGCGTGAATTCCGAAACCGGCGCCGCGGCCACCAGCGTCTGGCTTCCGCCGGCGGCGCGGGCCTCGCGGTTGCGCGGGGCTGCGGCGAGGAACCGATAGCTCAGCACGCCGTCCACCGGGCGCCCCTCGTTTTCGGGGACCAGTTCGACGTCCCACCAGCCGATGCCGGGCATCTGCGCCTCGGCCCGGACCAATGCACCGGTCGATGTGCGCTCTATCGCCAGCGAGGAGACCGAACCGACCAGAACCCGGTTGTCGTTTTCCAGCGTCAGTGGCCCGAGTGCCGATTCCTCGGTCGAGCCGCCGAACCAGTTCATCGGATTGACCCGCGAGTCGCGAAAGCCGCCGCAGCCGGCCAGGACAAGAGACAGGGCAAGCAGGGCAAATGTCGGTCGAAGCATCATGGTCCCTCGTCGGTGCTGGATCGTTACTCTGGGTAGCCGATGCGGCAGGCTTTGAAAAGGGATCGGCCGCCGATTGCACACGAGACTGATGGCGCCGGGGCTGGACCTTTGGTGCGCGCCAACCTAGGTCTGTCGGGCGGCGCGCATGCTGCGCAGAGGATACCCATGGCACAGCCCGAATTCGACGAGATTGCCGAAACCTTCGACTTCCTGGACGACTGGGAGGACCGCTATCGCCATGTGATCGAACTTGGCCGCGATCTGACACCGATGGACGATGCACTGAAGGTGCCCGCCAACAAGGTTCAGGGATGTGCCAGCCAGGTCTGGATCTTTCCGCGTGTCGAGGGGCAGGGACCGCAGGCGCGCTTTGATTTTCTGGGCGACAGCGATGCGATGATCGTGCGGGGCCTGATCGCGGTGCTGCACGCGCTTTATGCCGGGCGCAGCATGGATGAGGTTGCGCGCATCGACGCCGTTGCGCAGCTCAGGCGGCTGGGCCTGGACGAACATCTGTCCTCGCAGCGGTCGAACGGTCTGCGCGCAATGATTGCACGAATCCGCGGTCTGGCCGAAAGCCATCTGGCCGCCTGAGCGGGCATTGCCGTCATTCGGGATCGGTCAATCGGCCTGCACGGCCGCCCCGGCGTTTTTTCAGCGACGCCGCACGACCGGGCAATTCGGCCAAGACCGCCTTGCGGGCTTCGGGCGACATTTGCGACCAGGAACCGATCTCGTCCAGTGTGCGGTAGCACCCGGTGCAGATCCCCGCGCGCGGATGGACCATACAGATATTGACGCAGGGGCTTTCAATCTCGGCCCGCTGCCAGATCCGGTTTTGCGACTGGTCGTTCATGCCTGCATCACTTCCTAGCGCCTCGGCGGCAAGATAGGCACGCGTGGCGGGCTGTCGAGCCTGTTAGCGACCAGCCACGGCCAAACGGTCCAGAAATCCCTGCAAGATGTAGCCCGCGGCGACATGGTCGATCACCAGCGCGCGCTTGCTGCGCGATGTGTCGGCTTCCAGCAGCGCGCGTTCGGCGGCTATCGTGGACAGGCGCTCGTCCCAGAACCCGATCGGCAGATCCGTCAGATTGGAGAGGTTGCGCGCAAAGGCGCGGGTTGCCTGGCAGCGCGGACCCTCGCTGCCGTCCATGTTCAGCGGCAAACCCAGCACGATGCCGGCAATCGCGCGCGCGGTCAAAATGTCCAGCAGTCGTGCGGCGTCCAGCGTGAACTTCTTGCGCCGGATCGTTTCAAGCGGGGTGGCGACGCCACGGCGCAGATCCGACACCGCGACGCCGATGGTCTTTTCGCCCAGGTCCAGCCCGGCCAGCGCGCCCTGCGCCGCCAGCGCGGCGCGAAAGTCGTCGAAGTCAGTGTGAACGGCCATCGCCTATGGCCCCTCGAAACCGGCGCTGCGCGCGGCCTCCTCGATGACCTCCAATGCGTCGGGCCGGTCGGCGAAGACGGTGCGCGCCTCGTCCAGGATGGCGCGCGCGCGCTCGGTCTGGCCAAGGACGCCAAGCGCCGCGATCAGCCGCGCCCAGTCGTCGGGTGAACCGCCCTCGGCGGCCAGTCGCGCCGACAGCCCCTCGACCATGCCGCCGATCATCTCTGCGCGCTCGTCCTCGGACATGTCCATCGCGGCCTCGATATCGTCGCGGCTGGGGCCGCGCGATCCCTGCGCGTTTTCGGGCGGCAACGTGTAACGCACGCCGGCGATATCGGCCAGATCCTCGATCGTGGCGCGGATATGGGGGACCCAGGGGGCATCAGGGCGGCTTTCATCCAGAAGGCGCCGCCACAGGCGAAAGGTCAGATCGGGGCGCCCGGTCTGGGCGAACATCAGCCCGGTGTAATAGCGCGCAGGCCCGTTGTCGGGGTCACGGCGCAGAATCTCCTCGATCACCTCTTCGGCCTCGCGCGAGACGACACCGCCTGCCGCAAGCACGAGCTGTTCTGCCAGAATGACCAGATCGGCAACGCGCATCTCGTCTTCCAGAAGCTCGATCACCTTGCGCTGGGCGTTGGCGGCAGCGGCGTGATTGCCCAGATTGGCCTCGTTGCGCGCCAGCAGCCTGTGTCCGTCAAGGTCAAGAGGCCGGGTCGCCAGCGCGGCGCGCAACTGTTCCATCAGTTCCAGAAACGAGTCGTCGGTTTCCGGCGGGTTGGGGCGTTGCGGATCGTTTTCCCAGTCCTCTTCCAGTTCGGATTGCGCCGGGCGCTCGGCCCGTTGCTCGGCGGCGTCGGCATGGCGCTGGACCAGCGGCCGGTCGCGATACAGGGGCGCACCCTCGCGCCAGTAAAGCGCGGCGGCAAGCGCGATCGCGACGATCACCAGCGCCAGCCCCAGCCGCCGGGCCCCGGCCGGGGCCGCCCGGACGGTCGCCGGGGCGGTGCGATCGGCTTCCAGCAGGCGGCGCGCGATCTCGGTGCGCAGGCGTTCGGCCTCATCCGCCGTGACCAGACCGCGTGCCAGATCGCGATCGATCTCGCGCAACTGGTCTGCATAGACGCGGATTTCGCGCTTGTTGGAGGGGGCGGGGCTGGCGCTGGCGCCATCGTCACGCAGGCGCATACCGCGCAAGAACCCCAGCACGATCAGAATCGCCGCGATCAATGTGATCACCAGGGCAGGCGCCCAGAAGGTCCAGATTTCCATATCGACTCCAAATCCGATGTCGCCGGTTTATCCGTTTCGGCCCTCGGACAAAAGCGCAAGCGGCGTCAAATCGGCGCCATCGGGGGCGGCAGGGCGCCGCAGGGCTGCGACCTGCGGCCGCAGCCGCATGCGAATGTCGGTTTTCGCCGCCATGTGCCGCTTGCAGCCAAGGCCCGCGCCGTGGGAGGTTCCATGACCAATCCAGAAACGCGCGCGTCGAAAAGGCCCCCTGATGAAACGCTATTCGGTATTCGCCATCGCCCGCGAGGCGCTGCGTCAGCACTCGGGCTGGGGCCGCGCCTGGGCTTCGCCCGACCCCGCGCCCAGCTATGACGTGGTGATTGTGGGCGCGGGCGGGCACGGGTTGGCGACGGCCTATTACCTTGGCAGAAATTTCGGCATCACCAATGTTGCCGTGCTGGACAAGGGCTGGCTGGGCGGCGGCAACACCGGGCGCAACACCACGATCATCCGTTCGAACTATCTGCAGGACCCGTCCGCGGCGATCTATGAAAAGGCGCGCGCGCTGTATGAAACCTTAAGCCAGGATCTGAACTACAACATCATGTTCTCGCCGCGTGGCGTGATGATGCTGGCCCAGACCGAACACGAGGTGCGCGGCTACAAGCGCACCGAACGCGCGAATGCGCTGCAAGGTGTGGAAACCCGGTTCATCGACCCTGCCGAGGTCAAGCGGCTGGTGCCGATCATGAACATCGCGGGACCGCGCTATCCGGTGCTGGGGGCCTTGTGGCAGCCGCGCGCCGGCACGGCGCGCCACGATGCCGTGGCCTGGGGCTATGCACGGGCCTGTTCGGACATGGGCATGCACATCATCCAGAACTGCGAGGTCACGGGCGTGGAAAGCGCCGGTGGCCAGGTTTCGGCGGTGAACACCACGCGCGGCACCATCGGCTGCAAGAAACTGGGCATCGTCGTGGCGGGGCATTCCGGGCGTCTGGCCGATCTGGCTGGCTTCCGTCTGCCGGTGGAATCGGTGGCGTTGCAGGCGCTGGTGTCGGAACCGATCAAGCCCTGCATGGACGTGGTGGTCATGGCCAACACCGTGCATGGCTACCTGTCGCAATCGGACAAGGGTGAAATGGTCATCGGCGGGGGCGCGGATCATTTCAACAACTATACCCAGCGCGGTTCGTGGATGCATGTCGAAGAGACGGTGCGCGCGCTGAACGAGACCTTTCCGATGCTGTCGCGGCTGAAGATGCTGCGTCAGTGGGGCGGGATCGTGGACATGACCGGCGACCGCTCGCCCATCATCTCGAAAACACCGATGGGCGGATGTTTCATCAACTGCGGCTGGGGCACCGGCGGGTTCAAGGCGATCCCCGGTTCAGGCTGGGCCATGGCCGAACTGATGGCCAGGGGGCAGTCGCCCCTGGCCGAGGCCTTCACGCTCGATCGCTTCCGCGAGGGTCGCTTCATCGACGAAAGCGTGGCGGCAGGGGTGGCGCATTGATGGACGCCAGAACGCCACGTCATTGGAACCGATCGCTGGCTGACAGGGTTTTTCCGGCAACGCAAAACAAGCTGGAGCCCAAAGCATGCCGCAGGAAAACCTCACCGGCCGTGGAACGGTCGGGTTCATTCTTGGTGTCGTCGTCGTCGTTCTGGCAGGTGTCGTGTGGTATCTGGCCACCGACGGCAATCCCTTCGGGCGCGATGATCCGGGCATCTCGATCCAGTTGCCGGAGTCCGAGGAGATCGAGGTTCCGCTGCCGGATTGATCCGCGCGCCGGCACAGGGGCGCAGGCGTGGCAAGACCTGCGCCCATCGCGCCATCGGCGGGATTCAGCCCAGCATGGGTTTGCCGGCACGGCATTTGTCGTGCGCGGCTGGGCGAACCGACAGGGCATATGCCGCGTTTCTTCGGTATCTGAGACGAAACCGGAGGTAGCCCGATGGCTTACGAATACGACCCGATCACTGGCCGCAACATGGCCGATCGCGAGGCCGAGCGTCACCCCGGCATCCGGGCCGGTGCCGGCTCGACACCCTGGCTCATCCTGGCAGGGGCGGTTGTCGCCATTCTCGCGCTTCTGTTCGCCTTTGGCGGACCGACCGAAGAAGGCACGAGCGGCGGGGACAGCATGCCTGCGACCGGCGAGGAAGTCGCTCCCGGCAGCGATGGTGAATCGCAATCGGCGCCAGCCGACTGACGCCGCCCTTCATCCGAAATCTGCACCGGCAAGGCCGGGCGCCCCAGGGCGTCCGGCCTTTGGTTCGTCTGCGTTGGAGGCCGCATGCTTCTTCTGAGTTGTCCCTGCTGCGGCGTGAGCGCCGAGGAAACAGAATTCGTCAATGGTGGCGAGGCGCATCTGAAGCGTTTCGGTCCCGGCTCGGATGACGCCGATTACGAATCCTACATGTTCAACCGCAAGAATCCGATGGGCGTGCACTTCGAACGCTGGCGCCATGTCCATGGTTGCGGCAAGTGGTTCATCGCGGCCCGGTGCACCGTCACGCTTGAGGTTTTCGCCACCTATCCGGCGCAGACGACCGAACCCCCCGCCGAAGTTGTCGCCCGCATCAAGGCCCGCCGCCCCGACTGGGAGGGATACAAATGAGCCATCGCCTGCCCGATGGCGGTCGCCTGATCGACCGTTCCAGACCGCTGGAATTCACCTTCAACGGCAAGCGTTTCCAAGGCTTTGCCGGGGATACGCTGGCTGCCGCGCTGCTGGCCGGCGATCAGATGCTGGTGGGCCGTTCGTTCAAGTATCACCGCCCGCGCGGGATCGTCGCCTCGGGCGCCGAGGAACCTAACGCGCTGGTCGGACTGGGCGAGGGGGCGCGGTTCGAACCCAATCAGCGCGCCACGACGACCGAACTGTTCGCGGGGCTGAAAGCGATCAGCCAGAACCACTGGCCCAGTCTCGAATTCGACATCGGCGCCGTGAACAGCTGGTTTGCCCGGTTCCTGACGGCAGGCTTCTACTACAAGATGTTCATTCATCCGCGCGCTTTCTGGAAGCACGTCTATGAACCGATCATCCGGCGCTCTGCCGGGCTTGGGCGCGCGCCTGACCCCGAGACCCGCGATCCCGACCGCTATGAACAGATCCATGCCTTTTGCGACGTTCTGGTGGCCGGCGGCGGGCTGGCCGGGCTGACCGCGGCGCTGGGCGCCGCACGCCAGGGCAAGCGCGTGATCGTCATGGAACAGCAGCCGCATTTCGGTGGCCGCGTTGTTGTCGATACACCGGACATGGGCGGCACGCGTGCCGAGGACTGGCTCGATCAGACGCTGGACACGTTGCGCGGCATGGAGAACGTGACCGTCTTGCCGCGCACCATGGTCGCGGGCGTGCATGATCACGGCTATGCGCTGGGATACCAGCGCATAGCCGACCACGAGCCGGGGGCCGACAAGCCACGCCACCGGCTGTGGCGGGTGCGTGCCGGGCTGATCGTCAACGCCACCGGCGCGATCGAGCGTCCGCTGAGTTTTGCCGGAAACGATATTCCCGGCGTGATGCTGGCCAGCGCGATGCGCGACTACCTGGTCAACTGGGCCGTGGCGCCGGGCAAGCGCGTGGTGATCGTCACCAACAATGACGACGCCTATCGCAGCGCGATCCGGCTGCATGAGGCCGGAGTCACGATTGCCGCCGTGATCGACGCCCGCCCCGAGGCGCGCGGCCCCCTGCCCGAGCGCGCGCGCGCACTGGGTCTGCGCATTCTCGAAGGCATGGCCGTCCATCATGTTACCGGCCACAAGCGCGTCACCGGCGTGGCGCTTTGCCGCCAGGACGGCGACGGCGGGGCGGTATCCGAAAGCCTGCACTGCGACGCGGTCGGCATGTCCGGCGGCTGGTCGCCGGTCGTGCATCTGTGGTCCCATTGTGGCGGCAAGCTGATCTGGGACGAGGCCGGCGCCTTTTTCCGCCCCGATCCCGCGCGCCCGCCGCTGGGCCATGACGGGCAGGGCTTCGTGCAGGCATTGGGCAGCGCCAACGGCGTGATGGACGCAGCCGCGGTCAGGGACGAAGCCGCCGCGGCTTTTGGGTCTGAACACGCCCATCCGGCAACAGACCCCACCAAAGCTGACGCGCCGATGGCCCCGGTCTGGATGATGCCGGCGCGGGCGCCTTTTGGCCTGCGCATGAAAATGTGGCTGGACCCGCAGAACGACGTGAAAGTGTCCGATGTTCAGCTTGCCGCGCGCGAAGGCTATGAATCGGTCGAACACACCAAGCGCTACACCACGCTGGGCATGGCCACGGATCAGGGAAAGATCAGCAACATCAACGGCCTGGCCATTCTGGCCGATGCCCTGGGCCGGCCGATCCCGCAGGTGGGTACCACCACGTTCCGCCCGCCCTATACCCCGATCTCGATGGCTGCGATCGGGGGCGAGGCGCGCGGGCCGTTGTTCCAGCCCCTGCGCCGCACGCCCCTGCATGACTGGCACGAGGCCAATGGCGCCTCGTGGGAGCCTGTGGGCCCGTGGCGGCGCCCCTATTGCTATCCGCGTTCGGGCGAAAGCCGCCACGACGCGGTGATGCGCGAGGTGCGCCAGGCGCGTGAAAGTCTGGGTCTCCTGGACGCTTCGACGCTGGGCAAGATCCTGGTCAGCGGCCCCGATGCCGCGCGTTTGATGGACATGCTCTATACCAACATGATGAGCAGTCTGAAGGTCGGCAAATGCCGGTACGGCCTGATGTGCAACGAGAATGGCTTTTTGATGGACGATGGCGTCGTGGCGCGCCTGTCCGAGGATACGTTCCTGTGTCACACGACCTCGGGCGGCGCCGACCGCATCCACGCCTGGATGGAGGACTGGCTGCAATGCGAGTGGTGGAACTGGCAGGTGCATGTGATCAACCTGACCGAACAGTTCGGCCAGATCGCCGTGGTCGGCCCCAATGCCCGCAAGGTTCTGGAAACGCTGGACACCGACATCGACCTGGGCCGCGACGCGCTGCCCTTCATGGAGTGGCGCGACGGCCATCTGGGCGGGATTTCCGTGCGGGTATTCCGGATCTCGTTCTCGGGCGAGTTGAGCTTCGAGCTTGCGGTGCCGGCCGGGCAGACCCGCGCCCTGTGGGACAAGCTTCTGGATGCCGGGGCCGCGTTCGGCGTCATGCCCTATGGCACCGAGGCGTTGCACATCCTGCGCGCGGAAAAGGGTTTCATCATGATCGGCGACGAAACCGATGGCACCGTCATTCCGCAGGATCTGGGCTTGAACTGGGCGATCAGCAAGAAAAAGGCCGATTTCCTGGGCAAGCGCGGGATGGAGCGGCCGGCCATGACCTCGCCCGACCGCTGGAAACTGGTCGGGCTGGAGACGCTCGATGGTTCGGTCCTGCCCGATGGCGCCTTGGCCCCGCTCGAGGGCGAGAACGCGAATGGTCAGCGCCTGACGCAAGGGCGCGTGACCTCGACCTATTATTCGCCAACCCTGCAACAGGGTATCGCCATGGCGCTGGTCCATCGCGGCCCCGACCGGATGGGCGAGGTGATCGCGTTCCTGGGCGAGGACGGCAAACCGATCGAGGCCCGGATCTGCGATCCCGTCTTTTATGACAAGGCTGGGGAGAAACAGAATGTCTGAACCAGTCAGCGCCCTGCCGGGGTTTCGCAACGAGGGGATGATCAGCGTGGTCGAGGCCGGACCATGCGGCATGATCACAATGCGCGGCGACCTGACGCTTCCGGCCTTGGCCAAGGCAATGACCGACGTGATGAAGGCCGACATTCCCGCGCAGCGACGCATCACGCACTGTGATCACGGCCGGGTGGCCTGGATGTCGCCCGACGAGTTGTTGCTGATCACCGATTACGGCGCCGTGCCGGGCATCATCGGCGATTTGCAGTCGGCCATCGGCGACGCCTTCGTGTCGCTTGCCGATGTATCGGATGCGCGCGCGGTTTTCAGGCTCAGTGGACCACAGGTTTGCGACGTTCTGGCAAAGATATGCCCGGTCGATTTCGCGGCTTTCGAGGTCGGCGAAATTCGCCGGACGCGGGCCGCGCAGGTTGCCGCCGCGTTGCTGCGCGACGCGGAACATGCCTTTACGCTGGTGTGTTTCCGCTCGGTTGCGCAGTACATGGGCGATCTTCTGGCAACCGTGTCGGCACCGGGTGGCGAGGTGGGCTTGTATCGCGGCTAAGACCGGGCAGGGGATGGCCGATCAGCGATGCAAACCGTCGCTGGCCCTTGACCTTTGCCGCTCAAGGACCCTTATTTGCCCCAACCGAAACAACAAGAGATGAGGTTAGCCATGGCTTTCACCCTTCCCGATCTGCCTTATTCGCACGACGCGCTGGCCCCCCTTGGGATGAGCCGCGAAACGCTGGAATATCATCACGACATTCACCACAAGGCCTATGTCGACAACGGCAACAAGCTGATCGCGGGCACGGAGTGGGAAGGCAAGGCGGTTGAAGACATCATCCGCGGCACCTATCAGGCCGGCGCCGTGGCCCAGAACGGCATCTTCAACAATGCCAGCCAGCACTGGAACCACACCCAGTTCTGGGAGATGATGGGCCCCGGCGAGAACAAGGCGATGCCGGGTGAACTGGAAAAGGCGCTGGTCGATGCCTTCGGATCGGTCGACAAGTTCAAGGAAGAATTCGCCGCCGCGGGCGCCGGGCAGTTCGGGTCGGGCTGGGCCTGGCTGGTCAAGGACAAGGACGGTAGCCTGAAGGTCACCAAGACCGAGAACGGCGTGAACCCGCTTTGCTTTGGCCAGACCGCGCTTTTGGGCTGCGACGTGTGGGAGCACAGCTATTACATCGATTTCCGCAACAAGCGCCCGGCCTATCTGTCGAACTTCCTCGACAAGCTCGTGAACTGGGAAAACGTCGCCGCGCGGATGGGTTGAAACCCTTTCGACAACGTGGATCAGCACGAAAGGGGGCCTTGGCGGCCCCCTTTTTGCGTCACTCGCCCGCAGGCTGCGCCAACATTTCGGCCAGGGTCCGTGCAAGTGCCTCGGGGTCTTGCTTGAGCGGATCTTGCACGGCCTCCGCAAGCGCGACCAGCAACAGATGTCCCAGTGCCGCCATGTGGAGGGCGACAGCCTGCGCCCGCGCCGCGTCGGTGCCGCCAAGCGCCCGCGCAATCGCCGAATACATCGTATCCGTGACCGGGTGGATCCGTTCCAGGACATCGCGCCCCAATCGCGCCGCGCCCGCGCCCTGCTGAGAAAGATACATCAGCCGAAATCGCGGCAAATCCGCCAGATGAAACGCGATCAGCGCCAGAACGATGCGCTGGCGCGCGTCGGCCGGGCCGCTGGCGGCGTTTGCCGCCGTCATGGCGGCCTCGGCCTCGGCCCGCAAACCCGGTAGCGCGATGGCCGACAAGAGCGCGGATTTGTTGGGATACCAGTAGAGAACGGCCTGTTTGGTGATCCCGACCCTGGCGGCGATGGCATCAAAGGTCAGCGCCGCGGGGCCGCCGGTTTGAATGATCTCGGTCGCGGACCGCAGAATGCGGCCGGCGGTGTCCCTGGGCATGGAGGTCATGCGGTATCCGATCTTGATCCCTTACCATTGGTAAGTTATGCTACTTACCAATGGTAAGCAACCGGGGAGGCAGCCATGACCGAACTCTGCGTCCATACGTTTTCGCCCTTCTGGGGGTTGCCGACCACGGGGCCGTTCGCCCTCAAGCTGCTGGCCTGGTTGCGGTATCACACTATCCCCTATCGGCAGATCCATGAGGACCGCCCGAGCCGGGGGCCATACGGCAAAAGCCCCTGGATCACGCATGACGGCCTGACCCTTGGCGACAGTGATGAGATCATCCGGTTCCTGGCCCAGGCGCACGGCCTGCCGGATCCGACATTGTGCCGAACCCCGGCCGAGGTGCGCAACGACGCGCTCAAGCTTGCCTTCGAAGAGCGGTTTCATCAGGTTCTGGAATGGGAAATGTTCCTTCACCCCGCAGGGTATTCCGGGATGCAGGCTCTTGTGGGCGCGCTTGCGCCGCCGATCGTCGGGCCGATCATCTTGCGCCAGATGCGACGGCATTTCCGTGGACAATTGCAGGCGCGCGGGGTCGGTCGGCTGCCGCCGGACAAGATCGCGCAGATCGGGCAACGGCAACTGGACGGATTGGCGCTTTGTCTGGATGACGCGGGTGGGTGGCTGGGTGGCGATGCGCCGGTGCTGGTCGATTTCGCGTGTTGGGGGCAGATCGCGCCGATGGTCGCCTGGCCGATGGAGACACCGGTGGCCGGCCATGCGAAATCCCTGGCGCCCGTGGTCGAATGGCATGGCGCGATCTTGAAAAGATGTTTCGCGCCCGACATCGCGTGCGCGGACCCTGAAGGCCGGTCGCCCTCGGTTCCAGCCTGAAACGGCGGCGCGCCGCGCAACGCTTCTACAGTGGTCGTTTTCGCGCTCTGATCAGTCGGCCCTACGGCACCACCATCGCGCGATTGCTGCAATTTATGCGCTGAATCCCGCAGCCGGAGGCCCCGATGAAAACCCATGTTCGCGCGCTTGTCGTCGGTGGTGGCGCCGTTGGCACCTCGATCGCCTATCATCTGGCCAGGGCCGGCTGGGACACGATGCTGCTGGAGCGTGATGAACTGACCTCGGGCAGCACCTGGCATGCGGCGGGGCTATTGCCGCTTTTCAACATGAGCTTTGCAACGTCGCATATCCATGACTATTCGGTGCGGTTCTACAAGACGCTTGAGGCGGAAACCGGCCTCAACCCCGGCTTCTATGTCGTGGGCAACCTGCGCATGGCCCAGACCGACGAACGGATGGACGAATACCGGCTTTATGCCACGACCGGGGAAACCGTGGGTGTCGAGCATGTGTTCCTGACGCCGGAACAGATCCGCGAGCGCTGGCCGCTGTTGCGCACCGAGGATCTGAAAGGGGCGCTGTTTCATCCGACCGATGGTTATATCAACCCGGCCGATGTCACTCAGGCGATGGCCAAGGGTGCGCGGCAACTGGGCGTGCAGATCGAACGGCGCTGCCAGGTCGATGACTATCGCTGGACCGGGTCCGAATGGGTGGTCAGCTGCACCCGCATGGTCGAGCGCGGCGGCAATCTGGTGCCTTCGGACGAGACGTTCGACATCACTGCCGAGCATGTGGTCACCGCCACCGGCAATCATGCGCAGCGCACGGCGCGGCTTTTGGGCATCAAGATCCCGGCGATTCCGGTTGAACACCAGTATATCGTGACCGAACCCGATCCGGCATTGCAGGCCTGGCGCAAGGCCGGAAATCCCGAACACCCGGTTCTGCGCGATGCCGATGCCAAGTGGTATGTCCGCGAGGAACGCGGCGGCTGGATCCTGGGCCCCTATGAGCGCAATGCACCGGCCCGGTTCCTGTATGACGTGCCGCAAAGCTTCCGTGCCGATCTGTTCCCGCTGGATCTGGAACGGATCGAAGAGGAATACATGTCGATGATCCATCGCATCCCCTCGTCCGAGACGGTGGGGTTGAAGGACGACTACAACGGACCGATCTGCTATACGCCGGACGGCAACCCGCTGGTCGGGCCGGCGCCGGGGCTGCGCAACATGTGGCTGGCCGAGGGCTTCAGCTTTGGCATCACGGCAGCCGGGGGCACCGGCCACTACCTGGCCCAGATGATCACCGGCGGCGAGCCCGAGATCGACATGGCCGCGCTGGACCCGCGCCGCTATGGCGGCTGGATGACAACCGAATACGCCGCGCGCAAGAACGAGGAGTGCTATGAGCACGTCTATGTCCTCCATCATCCAGACGAGGAACGCGAGGCCTGTCGCCCGTTGCGCACCGCCCCCTGCTATGACCGGGTAAAGGCGCGAGGCGCACAATTCGGGCAGGTCAACGGCTGGGAGCGGCCGAACTATTTCGGCCCGCCTGACGCGCCCGAGGAGTTCGACCGCGCGGCACGCAGCTTCCGGCGCGGCGGCTGGTGGCAATACGCCGTCGACGAGGCAAAGGCGATCCGCGAGGGCGTTGGGCTGATTGACGCCTCGGCCTTTACCAAGCACCTGGTCCGTGGCCCCAGCGCGACCGAATTTCTGGATTGGTTCACCTGCAACAAGCTGCCCCGGATCGGGCGCATCAACCTGACCTATGCGCTGACCGATGCCGGCACCGTGCGCACCGAATACACAATCGTCCGCCTGGCCGAGGATGCCTATTACCTGGTGTCGGCCGGGGCCTTGACCGCCTATGACGGCGATTTCCTGCGCAAGGCGGCCGAGGATTTCATGGCCCGCAAGGACGCGTGGATCGACATTCACGACGTGACCACGCAATGGGGTGTCTTTGCGGTCGCGGGGCCAAGATCCCGCGACTTGCTTGCGCCGCTGGTGCGCGATGGCGCACCGGAGACGGTTCTGTCGAACAAGCGGTTCCCATGGTTGAGCATGCGCGAGATCGAACTCAAGATGTGCCCGGTGCGCGCGATCCGGGTTGCCTATACCGGTGAGCTGGGGTGGGAGCTGCATCACCCGATCGAAATGCAGAACTACCTGTTCGACCAGCTGATGGCCGCGGGCGCCGATGTCGGGCTCAAGCTGGTGGGGGCGCGGGCGCAGAACTGGTTGCGGCAGGAAAAATCCTATCGCGCCTTTGGTCACGAACTGGGCCGCGACGCAACGCCGCTTGAGGCAGATCTGCCACGTTTCGTGGACATGTCGAAAGAGTTCCACGGCAAGGACGCGATGACCGCCACCGGCATCCGATCGACATGCGTCACACTGCTGATCGATGGCCCGGCCGACAACGACCCATGGGGACGCGAGGCCCTTTATGACGGTGATCGGAAGGTGGGGCGACTGACTTCGGGTGGCTATTCGGTGGCCTTTGGCAAGCAGATCGGTATGGGATATGTGGCCCCCGATGTCGCCAAGCCGGGAACGGTGCTGACCGTGCGGATGCAAGGCGAACTCTGGCCCGCCGTGGTGACCGAGGACAGCCCCTACGACCCCGCCAATGCCCGCATCCGCGAGGACGGCTAGTCACCGACGAGGCCGGATGCGGCTGTGTGGACCTGAAGGACTGCTTCGCAGACGCCTTTTGAGCCGCTACGCGGCGGTTGGGACGTTTGGGTATCGAGCCCGCAAGGGTTTGCCCCGGCGATCCGTGCAAACGCGGCAGGGCGTCAAGCGGTCGTTGGTGACACCGCCGGCCCGGCCCTGACTGTCAGAGCGATCAACGCAAAAGGCCGCCGCAATTGCGACGGCCCGTGGCGCGATCACAAGACCGGCTCAGTCGCCGTGCGTTTCCAGATAGGCGATCAGGTTCAGACGGTCCTCAAGGCTGCGCATGCCGGCATAGCCCATCGTCGTGCCGGGGGCTGCCTCGCGCGGGTTTTCGAGGAAGGTGTTCAGCGCCTCGACGGTCCAGGTGTCGCCCACCTGTTCCAGCGAGCCGGAATAGTTGAAGCCGTCGATGGCACTGACGTCGCGGCCGACAACGCCATACAGCGTCGGCCCGGTGCCATTTGTCCCTTCTTCAAGCGAATGGCAGGCGCGGCAATTGCGCCACAGCCCCTCGCCCGCGGACGCATCGGCATCGTCATAGAGCGCCATCACGTCGATTTCTTCCTCGGCTTCTTCCTCGCCCGCCGAGTCCTCTTCTTCTTCGCCCAGATCGATCACATAGGCCTCAGGTGGCTCGCCATGCGGCAGATAGAGCTCGTCGGCGACCCATTTTCCGACCAGAAAGAAAAGAAGAGCCGTGCAGAGCCCCGCCACTGCTTTGGTGATAACCATTGTGTCGAACATGTCGCGTCCTGTTCATGCCTATGCAGTTCCGGGGTATCTACCCGCTTCCCCTTGACGAATTCAAGCGATAGTTAGCGCGACGAATTGACCGAAGTTCGGTTTTTTGCCAGCGAACGAGGATAGCATGAGCGCACGCATCGCCTTTCAGGGAGAGCCGGGTGCCTATTCGCATCAGGCCTGCGTCCAGGCCCGCCCGCATATGGAGGCCCTGCCGTGCCGCACCTTCGAGGAGGTGATCGATGCCGTGCGCTCGGGGCAGGCGGATCTGGCAATGCTGCCGGTCGAGAATTCGACCTATGGCCGCGTCGCCGACATTCACCGGCTCTTGCCCGAAAGTGGGTTGCATATCGTCGACGAAGCCTTCGTGCGGGTGCGCATCGCGCTGATGGCCTTGCCGGGCACCACGCTGGAGCAGGTTCGCCACGTTCGCGCCCATCTCGTGTTGATCCCGCAGGCGCGCAGTTTCCTGAACCGGCACGGCATTACCGCCGAGGCGGCGGCCGACAGCGCCGGTGCCGCCGCCGAGCTGGCCGAGCACCGCAGCGCCGGGCAAGGCGTGCTGGCCAGCGAACTGGCGGCGCAGATCTACGGGCTGAAGGTGCTGGCGCGTGATATCGAGGATCATGGCCACAACACCACGCGGTTTCTTCTGATGGCGCGCGAACCCGATCTGTCGCGCCGGGGCGAGCACGGGATGATCACGACATTCGTGTTCCAGGTCCGCAACATTCCGGCTGCGCTTTACAAGGCGATGGGCGGTTTCGCCACGAACGGCGTGAACATGACCAAGCTGGAAAGCTACATGGTCAACGGTTCGTTCACCGCAACGCAGTTCTATGCTGATATCGAGGGGCACCCCGATGACCCCAACGTCAAGCTGGCGCTGGATGAATTGCGCTATTTCACGAATATGCTGAAGATCCTGGGAACGTATCCAGCGGACGCGGCGCGGGGCTGACGCCCCGCGTGCCGGCACTCAGCCCGGCCGCCCCATGGCGGCCAGCACGCGTTCGAGGCGCGATTCGAGTTTGCCCTTGGCCAGTCGCAGGGTCTGCAGGCTGACGCGCGCGGCCAATGTGCGCGGCTCCAGCATGGCCTCGGTGCTGACCTGGCACCCCCCTTCCGGCAGTTCCGAAAAGACAAAGGTCACATCGGCATGAACCGGGGCAGATTGCGCCTGCAGTCGTATCATCTGGTTGGTCGTGCATTCGGCAAGCACAAGGTTGACCGGGATCGTTTGCCGGCCCGTTGACACATCCACAGTCCATTGGCTGCCGACGCCGCCGTCGCCCTGACGCTGAAGGTTGGCACCGAAATCGCCGATGACCGTGTCCAGCCGGGCGGGGTCGGTGAAGGTGGCAAAGACCTTCTTGCGTCCGCGTTTGAAATCGCGTGTCGCGGAAATCTTCATGTAAAAGCCCTTTCGAATATCAACTCGCGTCTTGTTCCGGGCACCGCGCCCGGTTTCATTCGATCTGCCCGGACAGCCAGCCGGACAGCAGGAAATGTGCGATCGCGCCGGCACGCGGCTGACGCACCTGAGGGTGGGTTCCCGCCAGCACATCGACCAGTTCCTCGCGCGTCATCCAGCGTGCGTCTTCCAGCTCGTGATCCAGCGTGACCGCGTCGGACAATGCCTCGGCCAAGAATCCCAGCATCAGCGAGTTGGGCCAGGGCCAGGGCTGCGAGGCGACATAGCGCACGGCGCCGGTGCGGATGCCGGTTTCCTCGAAAACCTCGCGTCGCACGGCCGCTTCAAGCGATTCGCCGGGTTCGACGAAACCGGCGAGCGCCGAATACATCCCCTCGGGCCAGCCGGGCGAGCGCCCCAGAAGCAGGCGGTTTCCCCGTTCCACCAGCATGATGACCACCGGGTCGGTGCGCGGAAAATGCTGTGCCGCGCAAGACGGGCATTGGCGTTGCCAGCCAGCCATGGCCCAGTCGCTGGGCGTGCCGCAGGACGAGCAGAACCTGTGCGTCCGATGCCAGTTGAACAAGGCGCGTGCCGTGGCGGCCATGGCGGCATCGACGGGCGACAGAACGGTCATCGAGCCGCGCAATTCGGCGAACCGGTGATCGCCGGGCAGATCGGGGTGGTGGTGCTCGCTGGGATCGAAGAACATCGCCAGCGCGGCGCGGTCGATGCCCTCGGGCTCCCAGGCCGAGATGTCGGCGGCAAAATGGGGTTTGCCACCGTGAAAGCCCAGAAATAGCGGCGTGTTGCGGGCGTGATCGAAAACCGGGCTGTCGGGTGCCAGCCAGCCGGCGCGATCGCGTTCATCCCCGGCGATCAGCGGTTTGCCGCGCCAGACCGGCAGCATGACGGCATCGCCATCGGCCAGAAGGGCGGCAAGCGTCGCGCTGTCGGCGCGCAATTCCGCGGCCCTGTCATCCCAGCCGCCCGCAAAGACCACGCTCGTGTCCACGCTGCCCCCTTCATCAAACGCAGGGGTTATGGCACGGATCGGGGATCCTGCACCAGCCCCGGCGAAGGCCGGTTCCGGCACGATGCGCGGGTTGCATTCAAACGGGCGATGTGCACGATTGCCACAACGGAAACAATCGCATGCGAGGGGTCGCGCCATGTCCCTTTCGGTTTGTCCTTGGCCCCTGGCGGCCGATCGCCGGACCTTGGCCGGGCTGCTGCCGCGCGTGCTGCGCGGGGCTGACCGGCCGTGAATCGACCCGGCCCGGCCCCGTTTCCGGCTGCCATCGCCGACGCGGCTGCGATCGGAGGGGGTACCGTTCATCTACGGCTGATCGAAACCACGGACCTGCACCTGCATCTGCTTCCCTATGATTACTACGCCGACCAGCCGATGCCCGGATTCGGGCTGGCAGGCGCGGCGCGACTGATCGAAGATGCCCGCGCCGAGGCTTCGAACTGCCTGCTGTTCGACAATGGCGATTTCCTGCAAGGGACGCCCCTGGGCGATGTCGTCGCCTATGAACGCGGCCTGCGAGAGGGTGATCTGCATCCGGTGGTGGCCGCGATGAACGCTTTGGAATACGACGCGATCGCGCTGGGCAACCACGAATTCAACTACGGGCTCGACTTTCTTCAAAAGACCCTCATGGGGGCAAAATGCCCGGTTGTCTCGGCCAACCTGATGACGGCGCCGGGTACGCGGCCGGGCGGGCGCGCGACCCTTGCGCGACCCTACGCACTGTTTGAGCGGGCGGTCGTGGATGGGCAAGGCGGCCGTCATCCGCTGCGGATCGGCGTGATCGGGCTGGCGCCGCCGCAGGTCGTCACCTGGGATCGCCACGTGCTGGACGGGCGGTTGTGGGCCCATGACATGGTCGAGACCGCGCGCGCCTGGCTGCCCGAGATCCGCGAAGCCGGGGCCGATCTGGTCATCGCGCTGGCCCATACCGGAATCGGGCCGCCGCGCCATGTCGAGGGAATGGAGAACGCGGCCCTGCCGCTGGCGCGGCTCGACGGGATCGACGTGATCCTGATGGGGCATGATCACCTGCTGTTTCCGGCGCCGGGTTTCAGCGCGGTGCCGCAGGTGGATGTCCAATCTGGCACGCTGGCCGGGAAACCGGCGGTGATGGCCGGCTGCTGGGGGGCGCATATCGGCGTGATCGACCTGGTGTTGCAGCGCGACGCGGGCACCTGGCATCTGGTTCAAAGCCGCTCGCACACGCGATCGGGCAAGGTGATGGCCGCGACCGGGTGTGCGGGCGCCGATCGGTCCAGGGCATCGGCCCGTGTCGCAGCCTCGGTCCGTGACGCCCATTCCGCGACGCTGCAAAGCATTCGTCGTCCGGTCGGGCACAGCGATGTCGCGCTGCACACGTTCTTTGCGCATCTGGGGATCAGCACGGCGCTCTCGGTCGTGGCCGAGGCGCAGCGTCGCCATGTCGCCGAGCGTCTGGCCGATCCTGGTTTGCGTGATCTGCCGATCCTGTCGGCGGTGGCACCGTTCAAGGCTGGCGGCCGGGCCGGGCCATCGGGCTATACCGACATACCGGCTGGCCCCCTGGCCCTGCGCCATATCGCCGATCTTTATGCGTTTCCCAATGCGATCGCCGCGCTGCGCCTGCGCGGTGCGGCGCTGATCGAATGGCTTGAGCGCAGCGCCGCCGCCTTCAATCGCATCCGCCCCGGAACCAGTGATACGCTGCTGCGTCACCCCGATGTGCCCGGCTACAATTTCGAGGTGATCGACGCGGTGGATGTGACCTATGACCTGTCGCAACCGGCCCGCTACGACGCACAGGGACGCCTGATCGACCGGAAGGCGCGCCGCGTGGTTCAGGCCCTTTTCGAAGGGGCGCCCGTCGCGCCGGCCGATGAATTCATCCTGTGCACCAACAGCTATCGCGCAAGCGGGGCGGGGTGCTTTGCCGGCGCAGGTCGCGAAAGTCTGGTGTTTCGTGATGAACGCCTTGTGCGCGACATCCTGCGCGACCATGTCGCGCGCGGCGCGCCGCTGGACGGGCGCCGGCGCGGCGGCCTGGGCTTTCTGCCGATGCCGGGAACGAGCGCGATTTTCGAGACCGGTCCGGCGGCCCGCGCGCATCTCGACGAGATCGCCGCCTTTTCACCTGTCGAGCGCGGAACCACCCGTGCGGGATTCCTGCGCCTCAGGGTCGATCTTTCAGCCGGGGGATAAGGCCGGCGTGATACCTGCGGGCAGAGGACGGACGATCGGGCGCAGGACTGGCCGGGCAGGGGGCGTTGCCCCCTCTGGCCTGCGGCCATTCACCCCCAGCGTATTTTCGGCAAGATGAAGTCGCGAATCCAGCGATGCCGGCGTGGCGGAGGCGGTGATCAGGGGACCGCGACGCGGCATGCAAAGCGTGCCGGGGGTCTTGCGCGGTGCGATTTCGCGCCTCACTCACGCAATCGCCACTTGAACCCCGCGTCCGGCTGCCTTTACCTGTCGTGGTGTCGTCCGACCCTTTGGATGCCCGGCAAGAGGAGAAACGCATGACCCGTCCGACCGCTGCCCCTGCCTCGATCGGTATGCAATGGCTTGCATGGCGCGGTTTCGGGGCCGGGCTGGCACTGGCGCTTGCCGCGGCCGCCCTTGCCGGCGAGGCGCGCGGTCAGGACGGCGATGACGAGGTCATCGAAGCGCATGGCTATTCCTTCTATGGCGAGCTCAGCTATCCGGAAGATTTCGAGCACTATAGCTATGTGAACCCGGATGCCCCGCGCGGTGGCGAGATTTCGCTCTGGGCGCCGGGCACGTTCGATTCGATGAACCCCTACAGCCGCCGGGGGCGGGCCGGGCGCTATTCCTGGGCGCTTTACGAAAGCCTGCTGGAGACCTCGGGCCCGTTCGGCGACAGCGCGCCGGCCGATGTCTATGGCGAGTATTACGGGCTTTTGGCGCATACGGTCGAATACCCGCCGTCCAAGGACTGGGTCATCTTTCACATGCGCCCCGAGGCGCGGTTTTCCGATGGGACGCCGGTGACGGCGCATGATGTGGTCTTTACCCACAACCTGTTCCTGGAACAGGGCCTGCCCTCCTATTCCGAGGCCGTGCGCTATCGCGTGGTCGAGGCCGAGGCGCTGGACGATCATACCGTGCGGTTCGAGTTCCGCTCGGACATCTCGCGCCGTTCGCTGATCGATCAGGTCGGGTCCACCCCGGTGATGCCGCGCGCCTGGTTCGAGGAAACTGGCGCTCGGCTGGACGAATCGCGGCTGGAAACCGCGCCGGGTTCCGGGCCCTATGTTCTGGACAGCTACGAGATCAACCGCCGGATCACCTATCGCCGCAACCCCGACTACTGGGGCTGGGAGCTGCCCAACAATGTCGGGCGGCACAATTTCGACGTTGTCCGTGTGGAATACTTTGCCGATGACTCGGCGGCGTTCGAGGCGTTCAAGACCGGCGAATACACCTTTCGCGCCGAAGGCAACTCGCGGCAATGGGCCGTCGGATATGACTTTCCCGCGGTCGAGCGCGGTCATGTCGTGCGCGAGGAAATTCCGGACGGTACGCCGCCGACGCCGACCGGGTTCGTGTTCAACCTGGATCGCCCGCAACTGCAGGATCGCCGCGTCCGCGAGGCGCTGTCGCTGGCCTACAATTTCGAATGGACCAACCAGCAGCTGCAATACGGCCTGATGAGCCAGCGCCATTCCTTCACCCAGGACACGCCGCTGGAGGCGCAGGGCGCGCCCGAGGGCGAAGAGCGCGCGCTGCTGGAATCGCTGGGCGATCTGGTGCCGGATGCCCTGCTTGAAGAGCCCGCAGTCATGGCGCACGAATCCTCGACCGAGCGGTTGCAGGACCGGCGCAATCTGCGCACCGCCAACCGCCTGCTGGAAGAGGCCGGCTGGGTTGTCGGTTCCGACGGGGTCCGGCGCAACGACGAGGGGCAGGTCTTGCGCATCGAGATCCCCTATTCCAATTCTTCCTCCAGCACGCTGGAATCGGTGATCGAGACCTTCGTGCAGAACCTTCGGGCAATGGGGGTCGATGCGCGCGCCCGCAAGATCGACCCGGCGCAATACACGTCACGCTCGCGCGATCGCGACTATGACATGATCTTCGACGAGTATGTCGCGTTTCAGGATACCGGCACCGGCTTGCACCAGCGCTATGGCTCCGAGGCCGCGGACGATGTCTTCAACCCGGCCGGGCTGCGCAGCCCGCTGGTCGATGCGGTGATCGACCTGTCGCTGGATGCCCCGACACCGGAAGAGCGGGACGTGGCGTTGCGCGCGCTGGACCGCGTCCTGCGCTGGGAGCGTTTCATCATCCCGGTCTGGTACAACCCCGACAGTTGGGTGGCCTATTGGGACATGTATCGCCACCCCGAGGATTTGCCCCTCTATGCCGACGGGGTGCTGGATTTCTGGTGGTACGACGACGAGGCCGCCGAAGAGCTGCGCGCGGCCGGCGCGCTGCGGTAAGGCCGATGACCGCCTATATCCTTCGCAGGCTGCTTCTGGTCATTCCGACGCTGTTGGGCGTGATGGTGATCAATTTCACCCTGATCCAGTTCGTGCCGGGCGGCCCGATCGAGCAGATCATCGCCCAGATGGAGGGGCAGGGCGATGTCTTTGGCGGATTTTCCGGCGGCGGTGACGATGTCGGGCGCGAGGGCGGCGGCGATGACCGCTATATCGGTGCGCGCGGCCTGCCACCCGAATTCATCGACCAGCTCGAACGCGAATTCGGCTTCGACAAGCCGCCGGTCGAAAGGTTTCTGGACATGATCTGGAATTACCTCCAGTTCGATTTCGGAACCAGTTATTTCCGGTCGATCTCGGTGATCGATCTGGTGATCGAAAAGATGCCGGTCTCGATCTCGCTGGGGCTGTGGTCGACGCTGATCGCCTATCTGATCTCGATCCCGCTCGGTATTCGCAAGGCAGTGCGCGACGGCACCCCGTTCGACACCTGGACATCAGGCGTGATCATCGTCGGCTACGCCATTCCCGGCTTTTTGTTCGCGATCCTGCTTCTGGTGCTGTTTGCCGGCGGCTCTTACTGGCAGATATTCCCGGCCCGCGGCCTGACATCCGAGGCCGAGGTCTGGAACCAGCTGTCCGTCTGGGGCAAGATCGTGGACTATTTCTGGCACATCGCCCTGCCGGTCATCGCGCTGACGATTTCCAGCTTCGCCACGCTGACCCTGCTGACGAAGAACAGCTTTCTGGACGAGTTGCGCAAGCAATACGTCATGACCGCCCGCGCCAAGGGGCTGATGGAGCGTCGGGTTCTCTATGGCCACGTGTTTCGCAACGCCATGCTGATCGTGATTGCCGGGTTTCCGGCGGTCTTCATCGGGGCATTCTTTGGCGGGTCTCTGATCATCGAGACGATCTTTTCACTTGATGGTCTGGGACGGCTGTTCTTCGAAGCGGCGGTGGCACGGGACTATCCGGTGATCTTTGGCACGCTGTTCATATTCACGCTTCTGGGCCTGATCGTGGGGATCATCTCGGATCTTGCCTATGTCTGGATCGACCCGCGCATCGATTTCGAAACGCGAGAGGGCTAGGCATGATGCGTTCGACTGAGCTGACCCCCACAGGGTGCATGCCTCTGACCGTGTTCGATGCTTATGGGGTCGGTGTCCGGCAGGTCGCGGGGAGGGGCGCATGATCGACCGACTATCGCCGCTGAACCAGCGCCGCTGGCGCAATTTTCGCGCCAACCGGCGGGCCTTCTGGTCGTTGATCATATTCGGCCTTTTGTATTTCTTTTCGTTGTTCGCCGAATTCATCGCGAACGATCAGCCGATCCTGGTGCAGTATCGGGGCGAATACCATTTCCCGACCTTCCAGTTCTATCCCGAGACCGCGTTCGGGGGCGAGTTTCGCACGCAGGCCGATTATGGCGCGAGCGAGGTGCAATGCCTGATCCGGACCGGCGGGGCGGAACTGTGCCTTTATGAACCCGACGCGGCCATGGACGAGGCGCAAACCCAGGGCACAGTCGAGGGCGAACCGATCGTCGAGGGCTGGATGATCTGGCCGCCGATTCCCTACAGCTATGACACGGTCAACAACCTGGGCGGTCCCGCGCCATCGGCGCCCGATGCCAACCACTGGCTGGGAACCGACGATACCGCACGCGACGTTCTGGCGCGCATCATCTACGGCTTTCGCCTGTCGGTCACCTTTGCGCTGGTGGTCGTGGCGGTTTCGTCGCTGATCGGCATTGCCGCGGGCGCAGTACAGGGCTTTTTCGGGGGGCTGACCGATCTGCTGTTCCAGCGGCTGATCGAACTGTGGGGGTCGGTTCCGTCGCTTTACGTGATCATCATCGTGGCGGCGATCATTCCGATGAATTTCTGGCTTCTGGTGGTGTTGATGGTGCTGTTCTCATGGACCGCGCTGGTCGGCGTGGTGCGCGCCGAGTTCCTGCGCGCGCGCAATTTCGAATATGTCCGCGCCGCCCGTGCGCTGGGTGTGTCGAACCTGCGGATCATGTTTCGCCATGTGCTGCCCAATGCGATGGTCGCCACCATCACCTTGCTGCCCTTCATTGTCACCGGCGCCATCGCCGGGCTGGCAACGCTGGATTTCCTGGGCTTCGGGCTGCCGGCCTCGGCGCCCTCGCTGGGCGAGCTGACATTGCAGGCCAAGACCCATTTGCAGGCAACCTGGCTGGGGTTCAGCGCCTTTTTTACCTTTGCCATCATGCTCAGCCTGCTGGTGTTCATCTTCGAAGGCGTGCGCGATGCCTTCGACCCGCGAAAGACCTTTCGATGAGCTTGCTGGACGTCTCGAACCTTTCCGTGAGCTTTCGCCAGGACGGGCGCGTGATTCCGGCCGTGCGCGCGGTGTCGTTCTCGGTTCAGCCGGGGGAAACCGTGGCGCTGGTGGGGGAATCGGGTTCGGGCAAATCGGTGACGGCGCTGTCGGCGGTCGGGCTCTTGCCGGATTCGGCCGATGTGACGGGGTCGGTGACGTTTTCCGGGGCGCAGATGATCGGGGCAAGCCAGGCCGAGCTGCGCCGCGTGCGCGGCAACGACATCAGCTTTGTCTTTCAAGAGCCGATGACATCGCTCAACCCGCTGCACACGGTCGAAAAGCAGATCACCGAGGCACTGGCACTGCACCAGGGGCTTGGCGGGGCGAAGGCGCGTGCGCGGGTTCTGGAGCTGCTGGACAAGGTCGGTATCCGCGACGCCGAACGCCGGCTCAACGCCTTTCCGCACCAGTTGTCGGGGGGGCAGCGCCAGCGCGTGATGATCGCGATGGCGCTGGCGAACGGGCCGCATTTGCTGGTCGCCGACGAGCCGACGACCGCGCTTGATGTGACGATTCAGGCACAAATCCTGGAACTGCTGGCCGATCTCAAGCGCGACGAGGGTATGGCGATGCTGTTCATCACCCATGATCTGGGGATCGTGCGGCGCGTGGCCGACCGGGTCTGCGTGATGCAGGCGGGCGAGATCGTCGAGCAGGGGCCCACGGATCAGGTGTTCGACAGCCCGCAACACCCCTATACGCAAAAGCTGCTGGCCGCCGAGCCGGCGGGACAGCCCGACCCGGTTGCCACCGATGCCGCACCGCTGCTGGAAACCGACAACCTGCGTGTCTGGTTCCCGATCCATCGCGGTTTCCTGCGGCGCACGGTCGGGTATGTGAAGGCTGTCAACGACGCCGCGATCCGGCTGCATGCCGGGGAAACGCTGGGCATCGTCGGCGAGTCGGGCTCGGGCAAGACGACGCTGGCGCTGGCGGTGATGCGGTTGATCGCCTCGCAAGGGCCGATCCGTTTCAAGGGGCGCGACATCGCGGGGTGGCGTGCGCGCCAGCTCAGGCCCTTGCGGCGCGAGATGCAGATCGTCTTTCAGGATCCCTTCGGCAGCCTGTCGCCGCGCATGACGGTCGAGGAGATCATTGCCGAGGGTCTGGGCGTGCACGGCGTTCCCACGGGCGGCGAGCAGCGCGCGCTGGTGGCCGAAGTCATGGAAGAGGTCGGCCTGGACCCGACCATGATGCACCGCTATCCACATGAATTCTCGGGCGGGCAGCGCCAGCGGATCGCCATCGCGCGGGCCATGATCCTGCGGCCGAGCCTGCTGGTCCTGGATGAACCGACATCGGCGCTGGACATGACGGTACAGGTGCAGATCGTGGACCTGTTGCGCGCCTTGCAGCGCAAGTATGGGCTGGCCTATCTGTTCATCAGCCATGACTTGCGGGTGGTGCGCGCGATGGCGCACCAGGTCGTCGTGATGAAGGAAGGCGACGTGGTCGAATACGGATCGGCGCAAGAGATTTTCGATGCGCCCAGGACCGATTACACCCGTGCGCTGATGGCGGCAGCCTTCGATATGCGCACCATCGGCAAGACGGATACGACGGGGCCGGCCGTGTGAAAATCCTGTTCGTGCACCAGAACTTTCCCGGCCAGTTCCTGCATCTGGCCCCGGCGCTGGCAGCACGCGGGCATGAGGTTCTGGCCCTCACGGATGCCGGCAACGAACGGCCTTCGCCGGTGCCGACCTTTCGCTATCGCAGTCCCGAACCGCGCCCCGATCCAGCCGTGACCCGGTTTGCCACGACCTATGCGCAGATGACCGACCGGGCCCATCGCGCCGCCCGCGCCGCACTGGTGCTGCGCGACAGCCATGGTTTCCATCCCGATGTCGTCTATGGTCACGGCGGGTGGGGCGAGACGCTGTTTCTGAACGATGTCTGGCCCGATGCCCGACTTCTGGTCTATGCCGAACTCTATTACGCGGCGCACGGGCTGGACGTGGGGTTCGACCCGGAATTTGCCAGCACCGAGCCGGAACGCGCCTTTTCGGTCATTGCGCGACAGGGGCACCAGGCCCTGATGATGGCCCAGGCGGATGCCGCGCTGTCACCGACCGAGTTTCAGGCCGATACGTTTCCGGCGTGTTTCCGTGACAAGATCACGATCATTCATGACGGGATCGACACCGCGCGGGTGGCGCCCGACCCGCATGCGCGCGCGGTCCTGCCCTCGGGCGTGGCCTTTGGCCCCGGCGATGAGCTTCTGACCTTTGTCAGCCGCAACCTCGAACCCTATCGCGGGTATCACAGCTTCATGCGGGCGCTGCCCGACGTGCTGCGCGCCCGCCCGCAGGCGCAGGCGGTGATCGTGGGGGGCGACGATGTCAGCTATGGCGCGCGGCCGGGCGGCGGGCAGAGCTGGAAAGAGATATTTTTGGACGAGGTGCGCGACCGGATCGACCCGGCGCGGGTGCATTTCACGGGCCGAGTGCCCTATGCGACCTTTGTCAGCCTGATGCAATGCGCCAGGGCGCATTGCTATCTGAGCGTGCCGTTCGTCCTGTCATGGTCGATGCTGGAAGCGATGAGCGCGGGCGCGCTGGTTGTGGGCTCGCGCACCCCGCCGGTGGAAGAGCTGATCACCGACGGGGTGAACGGGCGGCTGGTGAATTTCTTCGACACCGCAGAACTGGCGGAAACGCTGGTCGATGCCCTGGCCCGGCCGCTGGAGCATCGCCACCTGCGCGCGGCCGGGCGCGCGCATATCGTGGAGAACTACGACCTGCAAAGCCTGTGCCTGCCGCGCGCCGTCGATTTCGTCGAGGGCAGGATCTGACGACGGCAAAGGGGGCTCCCGCCCGTCGTCACGCGCGGGCTGGCGCCCGCACGTTCCTCCCGTTGGGCCGGGCCGCGACCCGGCGGGTCGCGGCGCAGCAGCGCAAGATCACGCCTGCCGGCGCCGGGTGCCGGGGCTGCGCGGAATGCCGCCGATCATCGGCAGGCCGATCCCGGCTGATGCCGCGTCGGGGTCGGGGCCGTCGATCAACAGGTCGGGCTGCACCAGGGCGGTCAGTTTTGCGCGGTCGGTGATGATCACGCGCATGCCGTCGATCTTGACGCCGTCCTTTTCCAGCATCCGCAGGGTCCGAGACAGGTTTTCGGGCGTCATGCCGAGATAAGACGCCAGAAGCCGCTTTTCGACCGGCAGGATATAGCTGACGACATCGCCCGCCAGGCGGGACTGGCGCAACAGATACGAGGCGACGCGCTCGCGCGAATTGCGCAGCTTCAGGCTTTTGGCGTTGCGCACCATGGTGCGATAACAGGCGGCCAGTTCGTTGATCACCGAGACCGCGAAATCAGGATCACCGCGAAAGACCTGCCGCAGATCACCGGACGGAACAAGGATCAGGCGCGATCGCTCCAGCGTGCGCGCCGACATCAGATAGGGCGCGTCCTTGATGCAGGCGGCAAGGATGAAGGTCGACACCGGATGCACCACCGCCATGGTGCAGTCGCGGTCGGACCAGCTGGCGAACAGCTCCACCGACCCTTCAAGCACGACATGCAGAAAATCGGCAGGATCGCCCTGGCGGATCAGTTCCAGCCCGGCCGGGAAATTCTGCGCATAGGACTTTTCCATCAGCGCTTCGAAATTCTCGTGCGCCATGGCGCGAAACAGGGGCAGCTGTCGGATTTCGGGCAGGTCTTCCTGACGCATGGGCGATACTCGCGCGATTCGGCATTTGATTTTTATCAATCATATACCAGAAGTTTGCAATCTGTGCCTTGCGAAGGGTCAAGTTCATCGCGGTCAACCCTCAAGGCGATCATCCAAGAATTCGAATTCCTGTCGCTTTCTCGGCCCCGGCCGCGCCAGCTTGATCTGCGTCAAGTTTCCGTCAATCGGCCTGTGTCCCGGTGTCCGCAGGGAACCAGCCTTGCCCATGAAAGCCAACTGGGGACGCAGATGGATGTGATGCTTGCCTATGACAATTCCCGCAATGCGCGGATCGCGCTGAGTGCGGTGAAATCGCTTCTGGGGCCGCTGAAGCCCACGATCATCCTGATTACCGTCGTCGAGGATGTCGGCAGCGCCACCGCCGGTGCCGACGATCTGTTCAACGACCAATTCGCCGAGCAGAAAGCCGGCGCCGAGGCCGCGGCGGCCGAACTGGCCGAATCCGGGTTCGAGGCGCATGTGCTGATCGCCGAGGGCGATGCGCGCAAGATGATCCTGCGCGCCATCGACGAGCGGCAGCCCGACCTTCTGGTCATGGCGCGTCACAGCCACAAGCCCGATCCGGGCCCCTTCAGCTTTCTCACACGCAAGCTCGATGCCCTGGTCGAAGAGTTCGACCACATGACCTTTGGCTCGGTCAGCGCCTTTCTGGCGCGTCGGGCGACCTGTCCGCTGCTGATCATTCCCACGCATGCGGATTGAGACGTTTTTGAAGCAACGCCAACCCTATCGCAGGTTCGACAATGCAGGTCAGTGACATCTTCCGCTTCCGAAATCAGGAGATCAAGGCGCTTCACCTGACGTGGATCGCGTTTTTCATCTGCTTCTATGTCTGGTTCAACATGGCGCCGCTGGCATCGTCGATGCTGCGTTCGGTCGACTGGCTGACGCGCGACGACATTCGGCTGTTCGCCATCGCCAACGTGGCGCTGACAATACCGGCGCGCATCATCGTCGGCATGGCGCTGGACCGGTTCGGGCCGCGGCGCGTATTCTCGGTGCTGATGGTCCTCATGGCCATTCCCACCTTTGTCTTTGCCTTCGGCGACACCCGCGAGGTGTTGTTCGTGTCGCGGCTGGTGTTGTCTTCGGTCGGGGCCAGTTTCGTGGTCGGGATCCACATGACGGCGTTGTGGTTCAAACCGCGCGACATCGGCTTTGCCGAAGGGTTCTATGCCGGATGGGGCAATTTCGGCTCGGCGGCGGCGGCGATGACGCTGCCGACCATCGCGCTGACGGTCTATGGCGGCGACGAGGGCTGGCGCTGGGCGATCGCCACGTCAGGCGTGGTCATGGCGGTCTATGGCGTGTTCTACTGGTTCGCCATCACCGACGGGGCAACCCGCGACACCCACAAGAAACCCCGCAAGGCGGCCGCGCTGGAAGTGTCGAGCTGGCGCGACCTCGTGCTTTTGTGCCTGTTCATCGTGCCGATGGTCGGGGTGCTGTCGATCGTCGTCTATCGGCTACAACTTGCGGGGTATGTCGATGGTCTGACGGCGGCGATCTGTTACGGGGCGATCGCCGTGGTCGTGGCGTATCAGATCGCCATGGCGATCCGCGTCAATCGCCCGATCCTGGCCCGCGGCGTGCCCGAGGATGACCGCTATCCGTTCAAGTCGGTTGCCGCGCTCAACATCACCTATTTCGCCAATTTCGGGGCCGAACTGGCGGTGGTGTCGATGCTGCCCATGTTTTTCGAGGAGACATGGGGCCTCAACGCCGCCGCCGCCGGCCTGATCGCCGCCTCCTTTGCCTTCGTCAACCTGTTCGCGCGGCCGATGGGCGGGCTTGTGTCGGATCGCTTTGGCAACCGCCGGTTCGTCATGCTGGCCTATATGTTCGGCATCGGTGTCGGTTTTGTCCTGATGGGTCTGCTGAATTCCAACTGGCCGCTGATCGTCGCCATCGGTTTTACCATCGCCTGCTCGTTCTTCGTGCAGGGCGCCGAGGGCGCGACCTTCGGGATCATTCCGTCGATCAAGCGGCGCGTGACCGGACAGATCTCGGGCATGGCGGGCGCATACGGGAACGTGGGTGCGGTGGTGTATCTGTTCGTCTTCATGTTCGTGACCCCGTCGCAGTTCTTTTTCATCATCGCGGCAGGTGCCTTTGTCAGCTGGCTTGTGTGCCTGTTCTGGCTCAAGGAACCCGAGGGCGGATTCGGCGACGAATATGTCATCTCGTCGGTGGATCGCGCGATCGCGCGCGAAGGCCAGCTCAGACGTCAGGCCGAGACTGCGATTGCAGCACTCTTCGCGGGCTCCGAAAAGGTCGAATTGTCCGAGCGCGGCACCGGCCTGACGCTGACCGCGCGATTCAAGTCGCTGGACGATCTGCGCGCATCGCTTGCCGCGCTCAGTCCGCCACCCGTCGAAGCCAAGTGACCTCAGGGCGATAGCGTTCGCGCGCGCCCGAACAACGCAAGGAAATCATTCGATGACCGCAGAAAACACAAACGCAGTTTCGGCCAAGGGAAGCTGGCTGAACCGATGGGAACCCGAAGACGGTGCATTCTGGTCACAAGGCGGCGCACGCCAGGCCTGGTTGACGCTGATCCTGACGACCGCGGCCCTGACCATGGCCTTCATCACCTGGTTTCTGGTGTCAGCCCTGGTCGTCCGCCTGCCGCAGATCGGCTTTCAGATCAGCGGCAGCCAGCTTTTCTGGCTGGCGGCCATGCCGGGGCTGGCAGGGGGCACGTTGCGGCTGATCCATATGTTCCTGGTGCCGATCTATGGCACGCGGCATGTGGTAAGTCTGTCAACGCTGTCGTTGCTTATCCCGCTGGTGGGCTGGTTCTATGCGGTGCAAGACCCCACGACACCCTATTGGGTGCTGATGGTGCTGGCCTTTCTGGCCGGGCTGGGCGGGGGGAATTTCAGCTCGTTCATGCCCTCGACCTCGATGTTCTTTCCAAAACGCCTGCAAGGCACGGCGCTGGCGATCCAGGCCGGGATCGGCAATTTCGGGGTGTCGGTCGTGCAGTTCGTCACGCCCTGGGTGATCGGCTTTGCGCTGATCGGTGGCATGGCCTGGGTCGGCGAGCCGCAAACCATGGTGCGCGGCGGAGTGGAAAGCCAGATCTACCTGCAGAACGCCCCGCTGGTGATGATCCCGTTCGTTGCCGTCTTCGGCATCACAGCCTGGATCTTTCTGCGATCGGTGCCGATCACGGCGAATTTCTCGGAACAGTTCGACATCTTTCGCTCGGGCCACACCTGGGCGCAGACCTCGCTCTATATCATGACCTTCGGCGGGTTCTCGGGTCTTGCGGCAACCTTTCCGCTGCTCATCCGCGAGGTCTATGGCAGTTTCGAGGGCGCACCCGATCCGCTGGCCTGGGCCTTCTGGGGGCCGCTGGTGGGGTCGGCCAGCCGGGTGCTTGCCGGGCCGATCTCGGACCGGTTCGGTGGTGCGCGCGTGACCCACTGGGCGGGCCTGGGGATGCTGGTGTCGGCGTTTCTGGTCACGCTGACGGTCAGTCCGACCTCGCTTGACAGCTTCTGGTTGTTCGTCGCGGCGATGCTGGCGCTGTTCTTCTTTGCCGGGGTTGGCAATGCCTCGACCTTCAAGCAGATGCCGATGCTGTTCGCACCGCGTCAGGCAGGCGGGGTTATCGGCTTCACGGCGGCGATCGCGGCCTATGGGCCCTTCATTTTCGGCATGCTTTTCGCCTGGTCGTTTGCGGCCTGGCAGTCCGCCGCGCCGGTCTTCTACGGGCTGATCGTGTTCTTTGCCGTCAACGTGGCGCTGAACTGGGCGCTCTATGCCCGCAAGAACGCCCCCTTCCCCTGTTGAGTCTTTCGGCGAGACCGCGCCCGGCGCGGCCTCGCCCAACCCACCCAAATCGGAGAGAGCGATGAGCCATCTTCTAGACCGTCTGAACTTTCTCAAGAGCCTGCGCAAGGACAGCTTTGCCGGCGGGCACGGGCAGACCACCGTCGAAAGCCGCGCCTGGGAGGACACGTATCGCGGGCGCTGGCGGCATGACAAGATCGTGCGCTCGACCCACGGGGTGAACTGCACCGGATCGTGCAGCTGGAAGATCTATGTCAAGTCGGGGATCGTCACCTGGGAAACCCAGCAGACCGATTACCCGCGCACCCGCCCCGACCTGCCGAACCATGAACCGCGCGGCTGTGCCCGCGGTGCCAGCTATTCCTGGTATCTCTATTCTGCCAACCGCGTGAAGACGCCCCTGGTGCGCGGGCGCCTGCTGAAGCTGTGGCGCGAGAAGCGCAAGACCTTGAGCCCGATCAAGGCCTGGGAGGCCATTCAGACCGACCCGGCCGCGCGCGCAAGCTATACCCGCAAGCGCGGCTCGGGCGGGTTCGTGCGCGCAAGCTGGGACGAGGTGACGGAAATCACCGCCGCCGCCAACGCCTGGACCGCGCGCAAATACGGGCCCGACCGGGTGTTTGGCTTCTCGCCGATCCCGGCGATGTCGATGGTCTCCTATGCCGCCGGGTCGCGCTACCTGTCGCTTCTGGGTGGCACCTGCATGTCGTTCTACGACTGGTATTGCGACCTGCCGCCCGCCTCGCCGATGACCTGGGGCGAACAGACCGACGTGCCCGAAAGCGCCGATTGGTACAACGCGGGCTATCTGCTGCTTTGGGGGTCGAATGTGCCGCAGACGCGCACGCCCGATGCGCATTTCTATACCGAGGCGCGCTATCGCGGCGCCAAGTCCGCCGTCATCTGCCCCGACTATTCCGAGGCCGCGAAATTCGGCGATGTGTGGCTCAACGCCAAGCAAGGCACCGATGCGGCGCTGGGCATGGCCTTTGGTCATGTGATCTTGCGCGAGTTCCACCTCGACCGGCAGGTGCCCTATTTCGAGGATTACTGCCGCAAGTATTCCGACATGCCGATGCTGGTGAAGCTTGAGGACAAGGACGGCGTTCTGGTCCCCGGACGGCAATTGCGCGCGGCCGATTTCGACGATGCGCTGGGCCAGTCGAACAACCCGGAATGGAAAACCGTCACCATCGACGAGGCAACCGGCGAGATCGTGGTGCCCAACGGATCGATCGGGTTTCGCTGGGGCGAGCAGGGCCGCTGGAATCTTGAGGAAAGATCGGGCGAGGCCGACATCCGCCCCAAGCTGAGCCTGATCCTGGACACCGACCACGACGCGGTCGCCGAGGTTGCGTTTCCCTGGTTCGGCGGCGCCGCCACCAACGGCTGGGAGGTCGATCGCCGCGACGCCACGCTGGTGCGCAACGTCCCTGTCAGGAAACTGAAACTGGCCGACGGGCAGGAAGCCCTGGTCACCACGGTCTTTGACCTTTTGTGCGCCAATTACAGTCTGGACCGGGGGCTGGGCGGGGCGAACGTCGCAAACAACTATGACGCCGATGTGCCGTTCACGCCCGCATGGGCCGAGCGCATCACCGGGGTCAGCCGCGACAAGATCATTCACGTCGCGCGGGAATTCGCCACCAATGCCGAAAAGACCAATGGCAAGTCCATGGTCATCATCGGCGCGGCGATGAACCACTGGTATCACATGGACATGAACTACCGTGCCGTCATCAACATGTTGGTGATGTGCGGATGCGTCGGCCAGTCGGGCGGCGGCTGGGCGCATTACGTGGGGCAGGAAAAGTTGCGCCCGCAGACCGGCTGGACGGCGCTGGCCTTTGCGCTGGACTGGGCCCGCCCGCCGCGGCACATGAACTCGACGAGCGCCTGGTACGCCCATACCAACCAGTGGCGTTATGAAACCGTGACGGCGAAAGAAATTCTTTCCCCCACTGCGCCGGCGGGTGATTGGGAAGACCTGAGCCTGATCGATTTCAACATCCGTGCCGAGCGGATGGGCTGGTTGCCCTCGGCGCCGCAGCTGAAGACCAACCCGCTTGAGGTGGGAAGGGCGGCAAAAGCGGCGGGCAGAGAGATCAAGGATTACGTCGCCGAGGCGCTGAAATCCGGCTCTCTGGAAATGTCCTGCCAGGATCCGGATGCGCCCGAAAACTGGCCGCGCAACCTGTTCGTCTGGCGCTCGAACCTGCTGGGTTCCTCGGGCAAGGGGCATGAGTATTTCCTCAAGCACCTTCTGGGCACCGATCACGGGGTGCAGGGCAAGGATCTGGGTGAGGAAGGCCGCCAGAAACCCATCGAGGCCAAGTGGCATGACCGGGCGCCCGAGGGCAAACTGGACCTGCTGGTCACCATCGACTTTCGGATGTCAACCACGGCCGTTTACTCGGACATCGTGCTGCCGACGGCAAGCTGGTATGAAAAGGATGACCTCAACACGTCGGACATGCACCCGTTCATCCACCCGCTTCAGGCGGCGGTGGACCCGGCCTATGAGTCGAAAACCGATTGGGAGATCTTCAAGGCGATCGCCAGCAAGTTTTCCGAGGTTGCGCCCGAAATTCTGGGCGTCGAAACCGACGTGGTGCAGTTGCCCCTCCAGCACGACAGCGCGATGGAGATCGCCCAGCCCGAGGTGCGCGACTGGAAACAGGGCGAATGCGACCTGATCCCCGGCACGACTGCCCCGGCCTATATCGCGGTCGAGCGTGATTATCCCAACCTCTACAAGCGGTTCACCGCGCTGGGCCCGCTGATGGAAAAGATCGGCAATGGCGGCAAGGGCATTGCCTGGGACACCGAGGCCGAGGTGCAGCACCTCAAGGCGCTCAACGGGACGGTCAGCGAGGATGGCCCGACCAAGGGGCTGGCCCGGATCAACACGGCGATCGACGCGGCCGAGGTTGTTCTGATGCTTGCGCCCGAAACCAACGGCGAGGTTGCCGTCAAGGCCTGGCATGCGCTGGAAAGGGCGACCGGGCGTGAGCATGCACACCTGGCCGAGGTCAAGCACGATGAGAAGATCCGCTTTCGCGACATCGCCGCGCAACCGCGCAAGATCATCTCGTCGCCCACCTGGTCAGGGATCGAAAGCGAAGAGGTCTGCTATAACGCCGGCTGGACCAATGTGCATGAGTTGATCCCCTGGCGCACGCTGTCGGGGCGCCAACAGCTGTATCAAGATCACGCGTGGATGCGGGCCTTTGGCGAATTCTTCGTCACCTGGCGTCCGCCGGTGGACCTCAAGACAATCGGCGCGGATGCGACCGACGCCCTCAAGGATGGTGAAAAGCATGTCGTGCTGAACTTCATCACGCCGCACCAGAAATGGGGCATCCATTCGACCTATTCCGACAACCTGCTGATGCTGACGCTCAATCGTGGGGGGCCGGTGGTGTGGCTCAGCGAGACTGACGCGAAAACGGCCGGGATCGTCGATAACGACTGGGTCGAGGTGTTCAATACCAACGGTGCGATCGTTGCGCGCGCGGTGGTCAGCCAACGCATGAAGGATGGCACGATGTTCATGTATCACGCGCAGGAAAAGATCGTGAACACGCCGGGCAGTCAGATCACCGGCAAGCGTGGCGGCATCCACAATTCGGTTACGCGGACGGTCCCGAAACCCACCCATATGATCGGCGGCTATGCGCAGCAATGCTACGGCTTCAACTACTATGGCACCGTGGGCGCGAACCGTGACGAGTTCGTGATCGTGCGCAAGATGGACAAGGTCGACTGGCTCGACCGTCCCGCAACCCAAACTTCGGAGGCAGCGGAATGAAAGTGCGTGCACAGATCGGCATGGTGCTCAATCTCGACAAGTGCATCGGCTGTCACACCTGTTCGGTGACCTGCAAGAACGTCTGGACCTCGCGCGAAGGCGTTGAGTATGCGTGGTTCAACAATGTCGAGACCAAACCCGGCATCGGCTATCCCAAGGACTGGGAAAACCAGAAACGCTGGAACGGCGGCTGGACGCGCACGGCCTCGGGCAAGCTGGTGCCGAAACAGGGCGGGAAATGGCGGATACTGGCGAATATCTTTGCCAACCCCGATCTGCCCGAGATCGACGATTTCTACGAGCCCTTCGACTTTGACTATGACCATCTGAAATCGGCGCCCGAGCTGGAGGCATTTCCGACCGCGCGCCCACGCTCGCTGATTTCGGGCGAGCGGATGGAAAAGATCGAATGGGGTCCCAACTGGGAGGAAATCCTGGGCGGCGAATTCGCCAAACGCGGGCAGGACTACAATTTTGACGGAATCCAGAAGGACATCTACGGCGAATACGAGAATACCTTCATGATGTATCTGCCGCGGCTGTGCGAGCATTGCCTGAACCCGGCTTGCGTCGCGTCCTGTCCATCGGGTGCGATCTACAAGCGCGAGGATGACGGCGTGGTCCTGATCGATCAGGAAAAATGCCGTGGCTGGCGGATGTGCGTGTCCGGCTGTCCTTACAAGAAGATCTATTACAACTGGTCAACCGGCAAATCCGAAAAATGCACGCTTTGCTATCCCCGGCTGGAAAGCGGGCAGCCCACGGTCTGTTCGGAAACCTGCGTGGGGCGCATCCGGTATCTGGGCGTCATGCTCTATGATGCCGACAAGATCGCCGAGGCCGCGGCCGTGCCGGATGAACAGGATCTCTACGACGCCCAGTTGGGCGTTTTCCTGGACCCGAACGATCCGGCCGTGATCGAGGCCGCGCGCAGCGAGGGCATCCCCGAGGACTGGATCAAGGGGGCGCAGAACTCGCCGATCTGGAAAATGGCGATGGACTGGAAGATCGCCTTCCCGCTGCACCCCGAATACCGCACCCTTCCCATGGTCTGGTATGTGCCGCCGCTGTCCCCGATCCAGAATGCGGCCGAGGCCGGCAAGATCGCGGCACAAGACGATATGCCCGATGTGCAGTCGCTGCGTATCCCGGTGCGGTATCTGGCCAACATGCTGACGGCCGGGGACGAGGCCCCGGTGGTTTCGGCGCTTGAGCGGATGCTGGCCATGCGCGCCTACATGCGGTCCAAGACGGTCGATGGCGTGGTCAATATCGGTGTCGCCAACCGTGTCGGAATGACCCCGCAGCAAATCGACGAGATGTATCATCTGATGGCGATTGCCAATTACGAGGATCGCTTCGTCATTCCCACCACCCACCGCGAACTGGTCGAGGAAGCCTATGACCTCAAGGGCGGATGCGGCTTTACCGATGGAAATGGCTGTTCCACCGGCTCGTCGGGCAAATCCCTGTTCGGCGGCAAGAAATTCCGCAGCCCGCAGGAGTTCATCGCATGAAGACCTTTCGCGCACTTTCCGCACTTCTGTGCTATCCGTCGCTCGACCTTCAGGCTGCGATCCCCGCGATCCGCGATATCCTGGGCGAAGGGGTCGTCCCATCAAGCCATCTGAGCGGGCTCGATGTCTTGCTTAACGAGCTTGAAAGCCGCGATATCTACGATCTTCAGGAACGCTATGTCCTGTTGTTCGACCGCTCGCGCACGCTCAGCCTGAACCTTTTCGAACATATCCACGGCGAAAGCCGCGACCGAGGCGGCGCCATGGTGGATCTGCTGGAGACCTATCGCGCCGGCGGGTTCGACCTGGTCGGGCCGGAATTGCCGGATCATCTGCCGGTGCTGCTGGAATTCCTGTCCACCCGCCCGCTGGACGAGGCGCGCGCGATCCTGGCCGATGCCGGGCATATCCTGGTCGCGCTGGGCGAACGGCTGAAACGGCGCGATTCCAGCTATGCGCCGGTGCTTGCCGCCCTTGTGGCAATCGCCGAGGCGACACCGGCCAGCGACGCGGCGCAGGCCCTGTTGTCCGAGGTGGACGACGACCCCGAAGACCTTGCCGCGCTCGATGCGGTCTGGGAAGAGGCGCAGGTCACCTTTGGCCCCGATCCGAATGCCGGCTGCCCGGTCGGCCGCGACATCCTTGCCCGTATGGACATGCCCCCCGCCCGTGCCGCCAACCCGGCACCGGCCGCCAAGTGACAGGAGGCTGAAATGCACGACTTCGTTTTCGGGATCTTCCCCTATATTGCGCTTACGGTGATGATCCTCGGTTCGATCGCACGATATGAACGCGATCCGTTCACCTGGAAATCCAAATCCAGCCAGTTGCTGCGCAAGCGCCAGTTCGTGGTCGGATCGGTGCTGTTTCATGTCGGCGTGCTGATCATCTTTTTCGGCCATGCCGCCGGCTTGCTGCTGCCTGCCGGGGTGTTTTATGCGCTGGGCATCACCAGCGGGGCGAAACAGATCCTTGCGGTCAGTGTCGGCGGGCTGGCGGGGATCATGGCTCTTGTCGGTGGACTGATCCTGCTCAACCGTCGCCTGAACGATCCGCGCATTCGCGCCAATTCCAGCTTTGGCGACACGGCGATCCTGATCCTGCTGGTGGCCCAACTGGTTTTGGGGCTGGGCACGATCATTCCGACGCTGGGCCATCTGGACGGGTCCGAGATGCTCAAGTTCATGGCCTGGGCGCAGGGGATCGTCTATTTCCGCGCGGGCGCGGCGGCGCATATCGCGGATGTCAGCTGGATCTTCAAGACCCACATCTTTCTGGGCTTGCTGATCTTTCTGGTGTTTCCCTTCACCCGGCTGGTCCATATCGTCTCGGCGCCCGTGCGCTATCTGTGGCGCCCCGGCTATCAGATCGTGCGCAGCCGCAAGCGCGGCCATCCGGCGGAGTAGGGACCATGGAACCGCTCTTGCCCGATGTCACCGTGAACGGAACCCGTATCAGCGCCGAACGCATCGCCGCCGAGGCCCAGAACCACCCCGCCCCGAAGGGAAAGCCGGGGCAGGCGTGGAAGTCCGCGGCGCGGGCGCTGGCCATGCGCGAGCTGCTGTTGCAGGCGGCGCGTGAACGGGGGCTCATGCCCGAACCGGTCGAGATTGCGCCGGGACAGGTCGAAACCCCGGACGAGGCGCTGGTGCGTCAACTGCTGGATGCGGCGGTCACGCCGCGCCCTGTCGAAGAGGGCAAATTGCGCGCGCATTATGACGCCGATCCGGGCCGGTACCGGGCCCCCTGCCTTTATGAGGCGGCGCATATCCTGATCCCGGTCGATCCCGCCGCGCCCGATCAAGCCTTTGAAACCGCGCAGGCGCTTTGTGCCGAACTGGCGCGCGACCCGGCGCGGTTTGCGGCGCTGGCACGTCAGCACAGCGCCTGTTCATCGCGCGAGAATGGCGGGCTGTTGGGTCAGGTCGCATCGGGCGATACCGTGCCTGAATTCGAAGCCGCACTGAGCGCGATGCGGGTTGGCGCCGTCACCGAAGACCCCGTCAGAACCCGCTATGGCTTTCATGTGATCCGGCTCGATGCCCGCGCCGAGGGCGCTGTGCTGCCGTTCGAGGCGGTCTTGCCGCGTTTGCGCGAGGCGGCGGAAAAGGCCGCCTGGCTGCAAGCGGCGCGCGATTTCGGCGTGGCGCTGGCGGCTGAAGCCTCGGTCACGGGCGTGCGACTGGCTGTTGTCTGAAGGGAAACGCGCATGGGCACGGATAACATGGCTGGGCACGCGTTCCGCGATTGCCGGAACCCGCAGCGCGTTTCAGTCCTTGCGAACGCCGTTTTCCTGCCGTCGCGGGGGCGGATGACATCCGAAGGAGACCTGGGATGAATGAACTGGCCCCGTTGGGCAAACCCGATCCGCTGCGTTGCGGCTGCGACGACGCGCGGGGTTTGCCGGTCGATGTGGCGCTGGCGCGCGGGCTTGCGGCCCTGCCAAGGATGCGCGGCGTCGAAGACTTGCCCTTGTCGCTGGCAACCGGGCGCGTGCTGGCGCATCGCGTTTGCTGCCCGCAGCCATTGCCGCCGTTCGACAATGCGGCGATGGACGGCTATGCGATCGCCGGTTCGTCCTTGCCGGGTGCCGGGCCATGGGTCTTGCCGGTTTCCGGGCGCGTTCGCGCCGGCGACGCACCAGGCCGCCTGCAACCCGGCACGGCATGTCGCATTCTGACCGGGGCGCCCCTTCCCGCCGGTGCCGACACCGTGGTCGCCCAGGAGGCGGTGCGCGTCCAGGGGGGCAGGGTCATCCTGGCGTTTCGCCCGCGTTCGGGCGCGCATATCCGCCGTGCGGGCGAGGATATCGCCCAGGGTGCCGAGATCCTGGGCGCGGGCCGTGTCATCGGCTCGCGCGAGGCGGCAGCGCTGGCATCGGCGGGATGCGCAGGGGTGGCCGTGCACCCGCGCGTGCGGGTGACGCTGCTGGCGACCGGATCCGAGCTGGTCGAACCCGGCGCGCCGCTGGCGCCCGGCCAGATCTGGAACTCCAACCGCTATCAGCTTGCCGCGGCGTTGGCGCAGCCCTGGATCGCCTTGACGGACCGGGAGGCATTGCCCGACACGCCCGATGCCCTGCTGCAGTTCTTTGGCCAGACCGCGGCACACGCCGAACTGATCGTGACGACCGGCGGCGTCTCGGTCGGTGACGAGGACCATATGCGCGCGTTGTTCCAACAGGCCGGCGGGACGATCCTTGCCAGCGATCTGGCGATGAAGCCGGGCAAGCCGGTTACGCTGGGCCGGTTGGGGCAGGCGCTGTGGCTGGGTCTGCCGGGCAACCCGGTGGCGGCGCATGTGGGCTGGATGGTTCTGGGCGCGCCGCTGGCGCAGGTCATGGCCGGCCTGTCCGAACCGGGTCCACGAAAGATCGTGGCGCGGCTTGCCGAAACCGTCGAGCACCGGCCGGGACGCTGTGAGTATCGGCTGGCCCGCCTGCTGGGTCACGATGCGCGCGGCGCGCTGCAAGTGCGGTGTCTGCCGGCGCCGGGCTCGCACCGCGTCGCCCAGATGGCGCAGGCCGACGGGCTTGTCGCGCTTCCTGCCGATGCCGAGGTGCTGGCCGCTGACGCGCTGGTGGATTTCTTGCCATTCTGACGGGATTGCCCGCTCCGGTCATCGATGCGGTCCCGAAGCGAAAACGTGAACGGAGAGCTTCATGCAACTTGGATATGTCACCACGAATGGACGCGGCGATACCGATGCCTGCCTGTGGCAAGCGGTGCAGGCCCTGCAACGTGCGGGTGTCGCCCTTGCGGGAACGATCCAAAGCAATCCGCGACGCGATGATCGCACCCGATGCGACATGGATCTGCATGTCCTGCCCGATGGCCCGGTGCTGCGGATCAGCCAGGATCTGGGTGTCGATGCGCGCGGCTGCCGGCTGGATGGCGCGGCGCTGGAAAGCGCGGTCGCCGCCTGTCAGGCGCGCTTGCCGCGGGCTTCGCTGGTGGTGATCAACAAGTTCGGCAAACATGAGGCCCAGGGGCGTGGGTTCGTGCCCGTGATCGCCGCCGCGCTGGATCGTGATCTGCCGGTCCTGGTCGGCGTGAGCGCCATGAACCTGCCGGCTTTTCTGGATTTTGCGGGCGGTTTGGCCCGTCCGCTGCCTGCCGGTCCCAAGCCGATACTGCGTTGGGCGTGCAAGGCGATCACGCCCGGATCGGGGCAACCCGCCGGGTGCGCGGCCTGACAGGCGCGCGGCGCCGGTTGCATCGAAGCCGTTCCGCGCCGTCGCTGGCTGTGTCTTTGCGCGCCCTGTCGGCGGGCTGTTCGATCACGCGTGGAACGCTCTACGAACAACGCCCCCTGCCGGGGCAGGGGGCGTGTTGATCAAAGTCAAACTGGAAAAGTACCATCAATGGCCTCAGATTAGACCTGCGGGGCCGGCACACGCAACTGTGACAAGTTACAGGTCACAGCGTCAGCAAGTGCAGGTTGATAGCCGTGGCAATCGCCTCGGACCGGCTGCGCGCACCGATCTTGCGTCGGGCGTTGTCGAAATGGAACCGGACGGTACGGATGCGAATGTCGATGGCCGCCGCGATTTCCTCGTCGGTAAGCCCGCGCGCGGCCAGTATCAGAACCTCGATCTCGCGTGCCGACAGGACGGGGCCGGGCGTGTCGGACCTTGGCGCAAGCAGCTGGCGCATCCGGTCGTGCGCGTGTTCACCCAGAAAGCGCAGGATCGTCCGGGTCTGCTCGTCCGGGTCGGGGCCGGGTCCGGTCAGGGCGGCGGCACCGCGATAGCCCTGGGCGCGATAGATCGGCACCAGAAGGCCATGGCGTTGTCCGAACGACGCAGCCAGATCCAGCACGGCAAGCGCGTCGGCATCGGGGGTAAACCCGGCCCGGCCATCGCGGATATCCTGGAACGAAACCGGCTTGCTGGCCATCTTCATCGCGCGGGGCGCGGGGTCATGGCGCGCCATGTCGCGATCCATGTAGATTTCCCAAAAGCCGGGCTTCAGGTTATCCACCGTGAAAGGCGTCGGGTTGGGGTCGTTCGGGGGCGGCATGGTGCCGATCACATAGGTGTCGAACCCCAGCGGCCGGATCACGCGCAGGAGGGCCGCGCCCACGTCCCCGACCACGCGCGCCTGGGCAAGGGTTTTGGGAAAGTCGAACAGTGACGATTCGGGCGACCGCGTGCCCCGTCCGATGTGTTCTTCGCTCCGTCCCACCATTTGAACAGCCTAACCCGGCGTGCCCGTGTTTCAATATGTGCAAAAGCCCTGATTCGGGGCGCTGCCTGATCCGGGGTTTTGCCCGGTCGTGGGGCTGCGGCGGCGCACAGGTTGACGAGGCGGGAACCGTGCGCGATGGATGTTGACTCTGTAATCAAAGCATAGAACTGTTAACGCATTGCGGGCTGGGCGGCTCTGCGCCGCGCCTTGCTAAACGCATGAAAAAAAACAAACTGAATGGGAGTCTGTCATGTCCGTGACAAACAGGATGAAATCGCTGCGTCCGAGCCTTATGGCGGGCGTCGCTGCCGCCGCCATGACCCTTGCCGCCGCGCCGGGCGCGGCCGAGACCTTGCGCTGGGCGCGTGTGGCCGATGCGCTGACGCTGGATCCGCACAGCCAGAACGAGGGGCCGACCTCGACGCTGCTACACCACATCTATGAAACGCTGGTCAGCCGCGCCACCGACGGCTCGCTTGAGCCGCGCCTGGCGACCGACTGGTATATCCACCCCGATGACGACACGGTCTGGGTACTTGAGTTGCGCGAGGGCGTGACCTTCCACAACGGCAACGAGTTCACGGCCGAGGACGTGGTCTTTTCGCTGGAGCGCGTGCGCCATGACAGTTCGGGCTTCAAGGCGTTGCATTCGGCCGTGACCGGCGCCGAGGCCGTCGATGAGCACACCGTTCATATCCAGATGTCCGGCCCCTCGCCGCTGTATGTCCAGAACCTGACCAACTTCTTCATCATGGACAGCGACTGGTCGGCCGAGAACGACGTCGAGGACCCGCAGAACTTTGCCGCGGGCGAGGAAAACTATGCGGTGCGCAACAGCAATGGCACCGGCCCCTACATGCTGTCCGAGCGCGATCCCGAAGTGCGGACCGTCCTGACCCTGAACGAGGATCACTGGGACGATGCGCCCGAAGTGACCGAGATCATCTATACCCCGATCTCAGAGGCCGCGACCCGCGTTGCCGCGCTTTTGTCGGGCGAGGTCGATCTGGTGCAGGATGTGCCCGTTCAGGACATTGCGCGGCTGGAAGAGACCGATGGCGTCACCGTCACCACCGGGCCCGAGAACCGCAACATCTTCTTCTCGTATGACATGACGTCGGAAACGCTGGATTCGGCCAATGTCGACGACAACCCCTTTGCCAAGCCCGAAATCCGCGAGGCACTGGCGCTGGCGATCGACCGTGATGCCATTCGCCAGGTCGTGATGCGCGGACAGTCGCAGCCCTCGGCGGCGCCGCTGCCGCCCTTCGTCAACGGCTGGACCGAAGAAATGGACGAGTATTCGGCTCCCGATTACGAGCGCGCGGCACAACTGGTGCGCGATGCGGGCTATCCGGACGGGTTCTCGGTCGATCTGCATTGCCCGAATGACCGTTACCTGAACGACGAGGCGATCTGCCAGGCGCTGGTGGGGATGCTGGGTCGCATCGAGATCGACGTGAACCTGGTGTCGCAGACCCGTTCGCTGCACTTCCCGCTGATCGAAAACTGGGAAACCGATTTCTATCTGCTGGGCTGGGGCGTTCCGACCTTCGATTCGGCCTATATCTTCAACTTCCTGGTTCACAGCCGCGAAGGCGCGTTCGGTGCCTATAACGGGTCGCGCTATTCGAACCCCGAGATGGACGAGAAGATCGAGGCCCTGGCAACCATGACCGACCTGGAAGAACGCGATGCACTGATTGCGGAAATCTGGGACGAGATCATGGAGGACCGCGTCTTCCTGAACGTGCACAACCAGCTCTTGGCCTATGCCTCGCGCGATGGCATCAATGTCGAGGTGCACCCCGAGAACCAGCCGCACATGGCGGACGTGACGTTCGATTGAACGCCGACTTGACGCATGCGCCTGCGCGGGGTAACCCGCGCGGGCGTTTCCATTTGGGTCTGCATTGCTGACCCATAGGGAGCGCCCCTTTCCGGAGGTCCCCAGATGCTTGCCTTCATAATCCGCAGGGTGTTGCAGTCGATCCTCGTCATGCTTGTCGTGGCGCTGGTGTCGTTCTCGCTGTTCCGTTTCGTCGGCGATCCGATCAACTCGATGGTGGGCCAGGAAGCCTCGATCGAGGATCGGGCCGCGCTGCGCGAGGCGCTCGGGCTGAACGACCCGTTCCTGATGCAGTTCATGCGCTTCATCGGCAATGCTGCCCAGGGCGATTTCGGGATCTCGTACCGGCTGCAGCAGCCGGTGATGGAACTGATCCTGTCGCGCCTGCCCGCCACACTGGAACTGGCGCTGGTCTCGGGCGTGGTCGCCTTTATCTTTGGCGTCGGCTTCGGGGTCTATACCGCGCTGCGCCGCCGGGGGTGGGTGTCAAATTCCATCATGACCTTATCGCTGATCGGCGTGTCCTTGCCCACGTTTCTGATCGGGGTCCTGCTGATCTGGGTCTTTGCCGTCGAGTTCCAGATGCTGCCGTCGTTCGGGCGCGGCGACGTGGTCCGTGTCGGCGATTGGTGGAGCACCGGGTTTCTGACCCATTCGGGCCGCCTGTCGCTGATCCTGCCTGCGTTCACGCTGGGGCTTTACCAGATGACGCTGATCATGCGGCTCGTGCGTGCCGAGATGCTGGAAGTCCTGCGCACCGATTACATCAAGTTCGCGCGCGCACGCGGGCTGACCAACCGTGCCGTCCATTTCGGCCATGCGCTGAAGAATACGATGGTGCCGGTCATCACCATTACCGGCCTGCAACTGGGTTCGATCATCGCCTTTGCCATCATCACGGAAACCGTGTTCCAGTGGCCGGGCGTGGGGGCATTGTTCATCAACTCGGTGCGGTTCGTGGATGTGCCGGTGATGGCCGCCTATCTGCTGCTGATCGCCCTGATCTTCGTGCTGATCAACCTGGTCGTCGATCTGCTGTATTACGTCGTCGATCCGCGCCTGCGCGCCGATCGCGCCGCCGCCCGACATTGAGGGAAACCGCATGAGCGAGAAGACCGAACCGAACGCACCGCGCGGATGGCTGTATCGGGCCTGGGACAGCGATGTGTCCTATTCGTTTCGCACCTCGCCTGTGGCCATCTCGGCCGGGCTGGTTGCGGTGATCATCATCCTGATGGCCATATTCGCGCCGTGGCTTGCGCCTTATGATCCCTACGACCCCTCAAGCCTGGACCTGATGGACGGGTTCACGCCGCCGATGGAACCCAACGCCTTTACCGGCAATGTCTACTGGCTGGGCACCGATAATCAGGGCCGTGACATCTTTTCGACGATCCTTTACGGCGCCCGCATTTCGCTGTTCGTGGGCTTTGCGGCGGTTGTCTTTGCGATGGTGCTGGGCATCGCGGCGGGGCTGGCGGCGGGCTATCGGGGCGGCTGGCTGGACAGCCTGCTGATGCGGGTGGCCGATGTTCAGTTGTCGTTCCCCTCGATCCTGATCGCGCTTCTGATCTTTGGCGTGGCGCGTGGCTTTATCCCGCCAGCTTATCGGGAAACCATGGCAATCTGGGTCTTGATCGTCGCGATCGGGCTTTCGGACTGGGTGCAATACGCCCGCGTCGTGCGCGGCGCCACGATGGTGGAAAAGAACAAGGAATATGTGCAGGCAGCGCGGGTGATCGGGGCGCATCCGTTCAAGATCCTGGTGCGCCATATCCTGCCCAACGTGATGGGCCCGGTTCTGGTGATCGCCACCATCGGCCTGGCGCTGGCGATCATCGCCGAGGCGACTCTGTCGTTTCTGGGCGTGGGTGTGCCGCCGACCCAGCCCAGCCTGGGCACGCTGATCCGGATCGGGCAGCAATATCTCTTCTCGGGCGAATGGTGGATTCTGCTGTTTCCGGCGGTGACGCTGCTGGCGCTTGCGCTGGCGGTGAACCTGCTGGGCGACTGGCTGCGCGACGCCCTGAACCCCCGACTGCGTTAAGGAGCCGCTGACATGGCGCAACCGCTTCTATCGGTCCGCGATCTGGTCGTGGAATTTCCTACCCGGCGCGGCACCCTGCGCGCCATCGACAAGGTATCCTTCGATATCCAGGAGGGCGAGGTGCTGGGCATGGTCGGTGAATCCGGCGCCGGCAAGTCCATCACCGGCGCCGCGATCATCGGCCTGATCGAGCCGCCGGGGCGCATCGCGGGCGGCGAGATCCGCTTGCGCGGCGAGCGGATCGACAACCTCCGCCCCGAGGCCCTGCGCCGGATCCGCGGCAGGCGCATCGGCATGGTCTTTCAGGATCCGCTGACCTCGCTCAATCCGCTCTACACGGTCGCCCAGCAACTGATCGAGACGATCCGCACCCATATCGACCTCAGCGAGAGAGAGGCGCGCGCCCGCGCCGTGGCCCTGCTGGATCGCGTGGGCATTCCCGCCGCCGCCCGCCGGATCGACGATTATCCGCATCACTTCTCGGGCGGCATGCGCCAGCGCGTGGTGATCGCCCTGGCGCTTGCCGCCGAGCCCGAACTCGTCATCGCCGATGAGCCGACCACCGCGCTCGATGTCTCGGTCCAGGCGCAGATCATCGACGTTCTCAAGGAAATCTGTGCCGAACGCGGCGCGGCGGTGATGCTGATCACCCACGACATGGGGGTGATCGCCGAAACCGCCGATCGCGTGGCCGTCCTTTATGCCGGGCGCCTGGCCGAGATAGGTCCCGTGCGCGATGTCATTACCGCGGCTGAACATCCCTATACGCGCGGGCTCATGGGGTCGATTCCGACTCTGACACAGACCGCCGACCGGCTGGTGCAGATACCCGGTTCGATGCCGCGGTTGAACGCGATCCCGCAGGGTTGCGCCTTCAATCCGCGCTGCCCCGAGGTGTTCGGCCGCTGCCGCGTGGAACGGCCCGATCCCATCGACCGGGGCAGCCGCCGGCAGGTGGCCTGCTGGCTTTACGACACGGCCAAGGCCGAGGAGGCGGGCAATGTCTGATGTCTTGCTCAAGGTCGAGGGGCTGACACGTTATTTCGACGTGTCCAAACCCTGGCTCAATCGCGTGATCGAGCGCGAGGACCGGCAGTTCCTGACCGCGACCGCCGATGTGAACTTCGAGATCCGCAGGGGCGAAACCTTTGCGCTGGTCGGTGAATCGGGTTCGGGAAAATCGACCATCGCCAAGATGATCGTCGGTTTGCTGGAGCCCTCGGCGGGCAGGATCACCTTTGACGACCAGGAGATGAACTTCGCTTCCGGGGCCGCGATGCGGACCTTGCGACGCCGGTTCCAGATGATCTTTCAGGATCCGTATGCCAGCCTCAACCCTCGCTGGCATGTCGGAGACATCATTGCCGAACCGATCCGCACCTTCGGCCTTGCATCGGGGAATGCGATCTCGCGCGAGGTGGGGCGCCTGCTCGACACGGTGGGTTTGTCGGCCTCGGATGCGGGCAAGTTCCCGCACGAGTTTTCGGGCGGTCAGCGTCAGCGGATCGCCATCGCCCGCGCATTGTCTTCCCGGCCCGAGTTCATCGTCTGCGACGAGCCGACATCGGCGCTCGATGTATCGGTGCAGGCGCAGATCCTCAATCTGATGCGCGACCTTCAGGACGAATTCGGCCTGACCTATCTGCTGATCAGCCATGACCTGTCGGTGGTGCGCCATATGTCCAACCGCATCGGCGTTCTGTATCTGGGCCGCCTGGTCGAGGTCGCCGACGGAAAGACCCTGTTCACCCATCCGCGCCATCCCTATTCGCGGATGCTGCTGGACGCGGTGCCCGATCTGACGCTGTCGGGGCGCCGCCGCCGGCAGGTCGAGGGCGAGATCCCGAATCCGATCAATCCGCCGCCGGGCTGCGCCTTTCATCCGCGCTGTCCGCATGCCTTTGATCGCTGCAGGCAGGAAATCCCGCAACCCGTGGATGCCGACGGCAGCCTGGCGGCCTGTTTCGCGGTCGAGGAAGGGCGGATCTGACACCGCCCGACCAAGCTTCATCTTGCTGAAAATACGCTGGGGGTGAATGGGCGCGAGCGCCCAGAGGGGGCAACGCCCCCTCCTGCCCGGCTCAGGCTTTGCGCGCGCGTTTCGGCGCGGCGCGCGGACGCAGCAGGATCGGCGCATAAAGCGCCGCGAACCCGGCCATCCCCGCGATCCACAAGGTCGCCGACAGATGCAATACGCCCGGTAGCGCGGGCCACCACCCGGCCAGTGCGCGCGCCACGACCGCGCCGATCACCGCCAGATAGATCGCGCTGGTTCCGCCACCGGCTGTCAGTGGCAGGCCGGAATGGCCCAGGCTCGCACGGCTCATGACGGCCAAAGTCGTCAGGCCGACCGCGCCCGCCATCCAGACATGTTTCGCGGCGCTTTCGGGGCCGATCCCCAGCGCTGCTAGCCCGACCGCGGCAAAGCCCAACGGGATGAAGCCAAAGGCCGCGTGCAAGACCCAGACCAGGGGTTCCGCGTGACAACGCAGGCCGCGCCAGCGCGCCAGCCGGGCCAGGTTGGCCAACGCCGCGGCCAGGCACGCGATCCCGGTCAGCGGGGCGCCCGGCCAAAGCATCCAGCCGATCACGGCAAGGATGGTCAGGGCCATTATGCCATTGTCGATCCGGTCGGGCGGTGCCGGCAGGACGGGCGACTTGCGCCCGGCCAGCCAGTTGCGCGTGAAACTGGGGATGATCCGCCCCCCGATCAGCGTGATCAGGATGACCAGCGCCCCCAACGCCGTGCGCGCGGAAAGGCCGCTTGCGGCATAGCCGGTCGCCGCCTCGGCGTGGTAGCCCGCATTCGCCGCGCCCAGCACCATCAGAACGCCCAGAACCTTCAGGTTGCGCCAGTTCCGCCCGGCGATCACCTCGCGCGCGATGGCGGCCATCAGGGCCAGCGGAAAGGCAAGATCGGCGCCAACCACGATCCAACCCGGCAGCCAGGCAGAAACCGACAGGACCGCCCGCCCGATCAGCCAAAGACCGACCAGGGCCGCCAACGGCCAGCCCACGATCGGAAACCGGCCCGTCCAGTTGGGAACGGCGGTCATCAGGAAACCGGCGATAACCGCCCAGCTGTAACCGAACAGCAGGGCATTTGCGTGCCATGAGACCGCGTCCATGGTCACGGGCAGCGCGGCCTGGCCCGTCAGCATGAAAAGCCATGCCACCATCGCCACCGCGGCCCAGATTGCCGACAAAAGGAAAAAGGGGCGATAGCCATAGCTCAGGATGGCGGGTCCCTTCCAGGCCCGGATCCGTTCCGCCGATGTCGTCATGGTTTTGCCTCGTATTGAAGGCCCGCCTCGGTCACGATCGCGCTCAGGCCGATGTCGTGGGGCTGGGGAAAGATGGTGGACAGGCGCGCCGATTGCAGCCCGACCCCGATCGCGCGCGGCGGCGGCGTGCGCGCGGCCAGCGTCCGGTCGAAATAGCCGCCGCCATGGCCCAGCCGATAGCCGGCCGCGTCCCATCCGACCAGCGGGGCCAGCACGATATCCGGCATCAGCGTCGCGGCATCGGCCGGGGGCTCGGGGATGCGCCAGTGACCCGGTTGCAGGCGCGCGCCCGGCTCCCAGTGGCGAAACACCAGGGGGCAGCGCGGCGTTTCCACCACGGGCAGCGCCAGCGTCGCGCCCTTCGCGTGCAGCGCATACAACCAGAACCGCAGATCGGGCTCACCGCGGATCGGCCAGTATCCGGCGATCACGTGGCCTGTCACATCGCCCAGAACCGTATCCAGATGCGCCGCGATGGCCTGGGCCAGTGCCGTCCGCTCGGCCAGGGGCAGCGCGGCGCGCGCCGCGATCAGGCGCGCACGCTCGGCCCGGCGCCAGCGCGCAACCTCCAGCGCCTGTTGGGGGTCCGCCAGATCCGCCGCCATGCAGGGGGATGACGCATAGGCCTTGTCCGGCATGTTCCGTGTCATCGACTGCATTCTCCCTTCATCTTGCCCCAAATACGCCGGGGGTGAATTGGCCGCAGGCCAAGGGGGGGCAGCGCCCCCCTCTACGCTGCGGGGCCTTGTCGGTGCGGAACCGATGGAAAGCTATCCGCCATGAAGGGCGCATGAGTTGATATATGTCAAGCATCGGCGATGCCCGAGTACTAGTCAGCAAGGCATCCGGATGCCCGGTGCAATGTCGCCTGCCACCGTTTCCCGCCCTGCATACCAGGCGCCGTGGGGTCTGGCGTATCGGGACAGCACGGCTTCTCTCACCCGGATGGGTGCGGCTGTGGTGCTGCCAAAGGTGGCATGTGACCCGTGCCCGGTGACCACCCGATCAAGGCGTCAGTGGCCGGCGATTACGCTGGTCGCCATTTGATCGAACAGCCTATTGAGGGCGTTTGTTCGCGCGGGCCTTCGCCGGTCTGGGAAATCTGTCGCATGGCTTCGAATAATTCGCGCTGCGTCTCGCCTTCGGGCGGATTGCGGCCGTGCGCGTCCAGCCTGCCTCGGTACTGCAGCTCTCCAGCCGCGTTGAAGCCGAAAAAGTCGGGGGTGCAGGCCGCGCCATAGGCCGCGGCCACGGCCTGGGTTTCGTCATGCAGATAGGGAAAGGGCAGGTCATGCTCGCGCGCCATTTCCCGCATCCGCTCGAAACTGTCGGCGGGATAGGCGTTGGCGTCATTCGAGCAGATCGCGGCCGCGCCGATACCGATTGCCTTCAATTCGCGCACGTCGCGCTTGATCCGGTCGAGCGCGGCCAGAACATAGGGGCAGTGATTGCAAAGGAACATGATCAGCGTTCCCTTGGACCCGGCAATGTCGATATAGCTCAACATCCGACCGTCGGTTGCGGGCAAGCGGAACGATGGCGCTTTCCAACCAAAATCGCAAACAGGGGGCGATGCGGCCATGATCGACACCTAACATTTTGCAGAGAAAAACAGTGGCCGCAATCGCCGGTCCCTGTCAAGTTTCCAGAGCGTGGGCGATGGCGCGCGACAACTTGCCGGTCAGCTCGTCAATCTGTGTTTCACTCAGAATGAACGGCGGCGCCAGCAGGACATGATCGCCGCGCACACCGTCGATCGTTCCACCCATCGGATAGCAGATCAGCCCCTCGTCCATCGCGGCGGCCTTGATCCGCGCGTGCAGCTTGCGATCGGGGTCGAAGGGTGCCTTGGTGTCGGGATCCGCGACCAGTTCGATGCCGCGAAACAGCCCGCGCCCGCGAATGTCGCCGACATGCGGATGCTGCCCGAACGTCGCATCAAGGGCGGCATCAAGTTGTGCGCCCCGTTCACGAACCTGCGCCAGCAGATCGCGCTCATGGATGGCACGCAGAACCGCGCGGGCCCCGGCCGCCGCCATGGCATGGCCCATATAGGTATGCCCGTGCTGAAAGAAGCCCGACCCCGCAGCGATCGCGTCATAGATCCGCGCCGAAGTCAGCAGCGCGCCGATCGGCTGATACCCCGCGCCAAGACCCTTGGCGATGGTGATCATGTCGGGCGCGACACCGTCCTCGGTGCAGGCGAACAGGTGGCCTGTCCGCCCCATGCCGCACATGACCTCGTCAAGGATCAGCAGCACGCCGTATTGGTCGCAGATCTCGCGCACGCGCTTCAGATAGCCGGGCACGGCCGGCACCGCGCCCAGCGTGGCCCCGACCACCGGTTCGGCGATGAAGGCCATCACGGTCTCCGGCCCCAGGCGTTGGATTTCGGCCTCAAGCTCGTTGGCGACGCGCTGGCCGTACTCCCATTGCGTTTCGCCCTCCATGCGGTCGCGGTATTCATAGCAGGGCGCGATATGGCTCATCTCGGTCAAGAGGGGCGCGAATTGCGCGCGCCTCCAGGCATTGCCGCCCGCCGAAAGCGCGCCCAGGGTATTGCCGTGATAGCTTTGCCGGCGCGCGATCAGGCGGTGGCGACTGGGTTGGCCGATTTCCAGGAAATACTGGCGCGCCAGTTTAATCGATGCTTCCACGGCCTCGGAGCCGCCCGAGACCAGATAGACCCGGTCAATGCCCTCGGGCGCCTGCGCGACAAGCATATCCGCCAGGTCCTCGGCCGGTTGCGAGGTGAAAAAACCGGTATGCGCAAAGGCGAGCCGGTCCAGCTGTTCGTGCAGGGCGGCCCGGACATCCGTATCGGAATGGCCCAGGCACGAGACCGCGGCGCCGCCCGAACCGTCGAGATAGCGTTTGCCATCGGTGTCGATGATATAGCACCCGTCGCCGCGCTGGGCGATCGGCTGACGACCGCGGGTCGAGCGGCCGAAAATATGGTCGGGCATGGTCAGCCTCTTACGACATAGACGGAACAGGGGGCGTGGCGCACGACACGGGCGGCATTCGGCCCCAGCAGATAATCCTTCAACTCGGGCCGGTGCGAGGCCATGACGATCACATCGGGTTTCAGCTTATCCGCCGCGCGCAGGATCTCGTCATAGATGGTGCCGTGCAGGATATGGGGATGCACCTCGACGGCGTCGGGGACATTTTCCGCCACCCAATCCTTGAGGCTCTTGCCCATCGCCTTGAGCGCGTCGCGCTCGAAATCCTTGCGGAAAAAGCCGCTGACCTGAGACAGACCGAAATCGGGCAGGACGCTGACGACATGCAGCACACCGTTGGCCCCCAGGATGGCCAGGGCCTCGGCCAGGGGTTTTTGCCAGCTGTTGGCATCCGACAGGTCGATCGGCAGAAGCACGGTGCGGGATGTGGGCATGGTCGTGGCTCCGTGTCAGGGCGGGATTAGAAGGCGGGTTTGGTCTGCCGCCGGCGCTGGAAAACGATCACCAGGCCCAGCAACAGCAGCGCCGGAATATAGAACACCTCTTTCGGCATCCGGTCGGCGCGTCGTTGCACCGCGCTGATCTCGACCGGCTCTTCGCCGTAGAAATCGAACCCCGACAGCGCGTCGGCATGGGGCGTGGCGGGCATCGGTTCGTCCATCGCCATGCGGTCGCCGTCAGGCATCAGCCAAAGCCCGGTTTCATCCAGACGCTCGTCAGACGGTGTGTCCTCGACATTCACCAGAAGTGTGGTGCTGGTGGGGGCGCCGGTATTGAAATCCGGTCCCGTGACCAGCAACCGCAATTGTGTGCCGGGATCGGCCTCTTGCAAGATTTCCTCGAACTGCGCGGGCGGCAAATCGACAAAGGGGGGATGCACCCGGTCGAGCCAGAAGTTTGGCACGAACAGCGTAAACGCCACCAAAAGCAGCGCCGCGGTTTCCCAAAGCCGTGACGGCGCCAGGAAATACCCTTGGGTCGCGGCAGCAAACAGCAGCATGGCAAAAGTCGCCGTGACAAAGACGACAGCAGCCTCGAACAGGCCTGCCGCGGTGCCAAGGTCGATCCCGTAAAGGATCAGGGCCGGATTGTAGATGAACAGAAACGGCAGCGCGACGGTGCGCAGGCTGTAGAAAAACGCAGTGATGCCCGTCTTGATCGGATCGCCGCCTGAGACGGCAGCGGCGGCGAAGCTGGCCAGACCCACCGGTGGCGTCACATCGGCCATGATGCCGAAATAGAAGACAAAGAGATGCGCTGCGATCAGCGGAACGATGAGCCCTTCCTGGGCGCCGAGCGAGACAACGACCGAGGCCATGAGCGACGAGACAACGATGTAATTGGCCGTGGTCGGCAGGCCCAGCCCCAGGACCAGCGAAAACAGACCCACGAGAATCAGCATGAGGAACAGGTTGCCCATCGACAAGACTTCCACAAGGCTGGCAAGCTCGGTGCCGATCGGTGTGCGCGTCACTGTCGCCACGATGATGCCGGCGGCACCTGTGGCCACGGCAATGCCGATCATGTTGCGCGACCCGGCGATCATGCCGTCGAACAGGTCGCCGATACCGCCGCGCAATTCGGGCAGCCAGGATTGCCCGCGCATCAGTGCCTTGATGGGCCGCTGGGTCATGATGATGAGCACCATCACCAGCACCGCGTAGAAAGCCGATTTCGCCGGCGACTGACGCTCGACCATCAGATACCAGACCAGAACCAGGATCGGCAGCAGGAAGTGCAGGCCGGTCGGCACGACCTCGCCCATGACAGGCAGTTTGATCTGCTTTTCGTTCGGGTCGTCCATTTCCAGGTCGGGCTTGCCCGAGGCGATCGCCAGGGCGCCCAGATAGAGCGCCAGAACCACGCCACCGATGACCCAGCCTGCGATGGCGGGAACGCTGGCGCGCAGCATGTCCACCGCCCAGATCGCGCCATAGAACACGACGCCTGCTACGGCGAATCCGATGATTGCCTTCAGGAACATGGCAAGCAGGCTTTTTGATTCACCCAGCGCAGGCATGTTCTTTTTCAGCGCCTCAAGGTGAACGATATAGACCAGCGCAATGTACGAGATTACGGCGGGCACGAAGGCGTGCTTGATGACATCGAGATAGGAAATACCGATGAACTCGACCATCAGAAACGCGGCGGCGCCCATGACCGGCGGCATGATCTGTCCGTTGACCGAACTGGCCACCTCGACCGCGCCGGCCTTTTCGTTGGAAAAGCCCACACGCTTCATCAGCGGGATGGTGAATGTCCCAGTGGTCACGACATTGGCGATCGACGAGCCCGAGATCAGCCCGGTGGCCGCCGAGCCGACGACCGCTGCTTTGGCCGGGCCGCCGCGCAAATGGCCCAGGCCGGCGAAAGCCATCTTGATGAAGTAGTTGCCGGCACCTGCCTTGTCCAACAGCGATCCGAACAGGACGAAAAGGAACACGAAGGCCGTGGAGACGCCCAGCGGAATGCCGAAAACGCCCTCGGTCGAAAGCCATTGCGTGTTGACAACGGCCGTGAACGACCGGCCCTGATGCGCGATCAGGTCGGGGATCAGCCAGCCCTGTCCGAAATAGCTGTAGGCCAGGAACACCCCGGCCACCACCGACAGCGCCGGTCCCAACGAGCGGCGACTGGCCTCAAGCAAGACGATCACCCCGATCGCGCCGATCCAGATCTGGCTTTGCGTGGGCAGGCCCGATCGCGCCGTCCTGGCCAGTTCGTCCGAGAACCAGAATACGTAAAGCGCGCAGCCCGCGCCGAGGATGGCCAGAATCCAGTCATAGAGCGGGATGTGATCGCGGGGCGCGGTCTTGGCGGCCGGATAGGCCAGGAACGCCAGCGCAAGGCCCAGTGCCAGATGCATCGGGCGGGTCTGGTCGGAGCCCATGATCTTGACGAAGGGCAACTCGCCGAACCAGAACTGCGGTTCGGAAATCCAGACCTGGAACAGCGCCCAGAACAGCGACAATCCGGCGATCAGCAGGGCGACGGCCCGACTGCGCGGGTTGCGCGCGCCACTGTCCGACGAGGCCAGCAGATCCTGCAGTTCATCGTCGCTGAAGTCCTTGGCGCGCTTGTTCTCGTCGCTCATTGCCGGGCCCTCCCTGTCCGCTGGCCGGTCACTGTTGGTGCCTGCCCTTTGCCGGGTCAGGCAAGGCCGCGCCCCCACAAGGGGACGCGGCCATGACATTCAAGCGATGGCGCGATCAGTCCATCAGGCCCGCTTCGCGGTAGTAGCGCGCGGCACCGTCATGCAGCGGGGCCGACAGGCCGTCGGTGATCATTTCCTCGGGGTCCAGGTTGGCCAGGGCCGGGTGCAGCCCTTGGAACACCTCAAGGTTGTCGAAGACCGCCTTGGCGACCTCGTAGACGATGTCGTCGGACACTTCGGCCGAGCTGACGACGGTGGCGCCGACGCCAAAGGTGGTCACGTCCTCGTCGTTGCCGCGATAGGTGCCACCGGGGATGGTGGCCATGCGGTAATAGGGGTTTTCGTCCACCAGGGCGCGGATCTCGTCATTATCGACGGTGACCAGCACCGCATCGCATCCGGTCGTGGCTTCCTGAATGTTGCCCGACGGATGGCCGACCGGATAGACGAAGGCGTCGATGTTGTTGTCGCACAGCGCCTGCGAATGTTCGCCCGGGGGCAGTTCCGAGGCGACGGCGAAGTCGTCCATGGTCCAGCCCATGGCTTCCATCACCACTTCCATGGTTCCGCGCGAGCCCGATCCGGGGTTGCCGACGTTCACGCGCTTGCCGACCAGGTCTTCCAGCGTCTCGATGTCGGCATCGGCGCGGGCCACGATGGTAAAGGGCTCAGGGTGCAGCGAGAAGACGGCGCGCAGATCCTCGAAGGCGCCCTGCTCCTCGAAGTCCGAACTGCCGTTATGGGCGTGATACTGCCAGTCGGACTGGGCAACGCCGAATTCCAGCTCGCCCGAGCGCAGCGCATTGATGTTGAAGATCGAGCCGCCGGTCGATTCCACGCCGCAGCGGATGCCGTGCTCGGAACGGTCGCGGTTGACCAGGCGGCAGATGGCGCCGCCCGCCGGATAATAGACCCCGGTCACACCGCCGGTACCGATGGCGACGAAGGTTTGCTGGGCAAAGGCAGGACCGGTGGCCAGAGCGGCCGCGGCGGCGATGCCGGAAAGAATCACTTTGTTCATGGGAACCCCCCAATGGTTGGCACGAAAGTTGCACCCGATCACACAGCGAGCCCGCGCGACCGGATCACTCTTGAAAGGAAACATATGTGTTGCGAAAGTCAACTTGATAATCAAATGTGTCCTCTTTGCAGGGCCGAACCTTGCCGGATATCCGCACGGTGATCATGCCATGACCCCCGACCCGTCATCACAGACCGCGCCAGTTTTTGCGCATGCCGACGATCTGGTCGCGCGGCTGCGGCGGCTGTCCGAGACGGGAACGCCCCAGGTCGGCGCCCTTGCCGCCTGGCTGGCCGACCGCCCCGAGGAACTGGCCTTTCATTCGGTGCGCACGCTGGCGACGCGGGCAGAGACGAATGCCAACACGGTGATCCGGCTGGCGCGCGCCCTTGGCTTTGCCGGCTTCGAACCATGCCGGGCAGCCGCGCAGCAGGCGTTGCGGGGCCGGGCGCTGACCTATGGTGCGCGCGTCGGTGCCCTGGCCGGGCGCGATGGTTCGGAACTTGAGGACGAGTTGTTGCAAGCCGCGCGCGCGACCGTCGAGGGCGTATTCGCGCCGGAACTGGCCGCGGCGATCCGCGCCAGCGTGCCGCTGATCCGGCAGGCGCGACAGGTGCATTGCGTCGGCGTGCGCGGCTGTTTCGGTCTGGCAAGCTATTTCACCTATATCGGCTCGCTGGCGCATGCCAATATCATGCCCACGCCCGGCCAGCCGGGGCTGATCATGGACTCGCTGGCCGAATGCGATTCACGCGATGTGGTGATTGCCATCACCTTTCCGCATTACTCGTCCGAGGTGGTGCGCGCGGCCGGGGTCGCGCGCGCGCAGGGCAGCGCGTTGATTGCCATCACCGACAGCCACAGCGCCCCGATCGCGCGCGGCGCGACGGTTGTGCTGCGCCCGCCCATGCTGGGCCCGCATGTCATGCCCAGCCTGTCGGGGGCGTTCCTGCTGATCGAAACACTTCTGGCGCATCTGGCGGCGCAGGATCCACAGGCACAGACCCGTGTGCGCCGGTTCGAGGAGCGGCTTTTGCGCTTGGGTGCCTATGTTTCCGGTGCACCCGACGGTTCCGCGTGACATCCATGCGCCTGGGCCGGGCGCCAAGGGCCTGCGCGAGGCTGAGAGTCAGCGGCTTGCGCGTTCCAGAAAGTCGATCAGCGCCGCACGGTCGCGCGGATCGCTGATGCGCTGGTCGGGCATGCGGCTGCCGGGGGTGTAGACCTCGGGTCCGTGTTCGAACAGGGCCGAGACGGTCTCGCGCGTCCAGACGATATCCATCGACCGCAGCGCTTGCGAATAGGCGTACCCCGGTGCGCTGGCGATGCGGCGGCCCAGAACGCCGTGCAGCGTTGGACCCGCGCGGCTGTTGTCGCCCGGCGACAGGCTGTGACACACGGCGCAGGCCCGCCAGACCCGCGCGCCGCGACTGCCGTCGTCGTGGTCGCCGGATGCCTGCGTGGCGCTTTGCCCCTGTCGTTCGCCATCCCTGGCCGACCATCGCCGGATCGTGCCATCGTTGCCGGCGCCCAGAAGGGTGTCGCGATCCAGCGCCAGCGCCCAGACCGGGTCGGCCCCGGCTGAAACGGTGAACCGTTCCGACAGATCTTGGTCCTCAAGCACCCAGACCGTCCCGTCGATTGCGGCCGCTGCGACGGCACCTGTGCCCGCCGCAACCGCGACCAACGGACGGTCGGTCAGGAACCGCTGGGGAAGTTGTGAACCATCGGCCGCATAGAGCCGTAAGGCGCCATCGGCAAAGACCACGGCCAGCCGACCTTCGGTCACGGCCAGCCCGTTGGGGCGGGCTGCCAGCCCGGCACGCGCCGCAAGCTGCGAAGCTCTGTCCCAGATACTCAGACGCAGATCGTCGCCCACGCTGGCCAGATGCCCGTCCGGCAGATACGCCAGACCGGTCAGTTGCCCCTGGTGCGCCTGATGGTCCTGCACGCTGTGATCATCCAGTGACATGCGCGCGATGCGCCCGTCGCCAAAGCCCGCGGCCAGTGTTGCGTCATCGGGGGCCAAGGACAACGCCACGATCGGTGCATTGGTGTCGGGGGTGGCGAATGTCGGCCGTTCGACCGCACCCTGCCAAAGTGCGATGCGCCCGTCCTGACCGCCCGTGGCCAGCATCCCGCCAGGCAGGAATGCGACGGCGGTCACGTTCCCTTCGTGAAAGTGCTGGATCTGGCGGGCCGCGCCGGTGTCGAGATCCCAAAGGATCGAACGTGTGTCGAACCCGCCCGACAGGACCTGCCCGTCACGTATGGCCAGTGCGCCCACCGGGCCGCCATGTCCGGCAAGGTCTTGTGCCGATGCAGCCATGCCTTGCAGCGTGGCGCAAAGGGCAAGCCCGCGCATTCCGGTCAGGATCCAGCGTCGCCTAGTCACCGATCAGGTTGGACCCCGGATCACTGACCCGCGCGCCCTCGGTGGTGAAGACGGCATGGCTGGGCTGCTGGTAATTCTGGTTGAGAACGTAGTGGGCGGCAAAGCCCAGAACGATGGCAATGACGGCGGCAGAGAGAAAGGCTTTCATGGCGGGTTTCCTCCTGTAGGAACGATACGGATTCCGGGGCGTGGTTGCTATCGTTTTTGATCGTTCAGAGAGTCAATCATGCCGCGCGCGATTGCGCCGAACGCCCCTCCTATCGGGCCGTCGGGTTGGCTGGCGACAACGGGGCGGCCACGATCCGAGGCCTCGCGCAGTTCCATCGTCAGCGGAACGGCGCCCAGAAAGGGTACGCCCAGGCGTGCGGCCTCGTCACGTGCGCCACCCTGGCCAAAGATGGCGTGTTCGCCGCCGCAATCGGGGCAGACGAAATGGGCCATGTTCTCGACCAGACCCAGAATCGGCACATCGACCTTGCGGAACATGGCGATCCCGCGCCGCGCGTCGATCAGCGACAGATCCTGCGGCGTCGAGACGATCACCGCACCGGCAAGTTGCGTGCCTTGCGCCAGCGCCAGTTGCGCATCGCCCGTGCCCGGCGGCATGTCGACGATCAGCATGTCCAGCGCCCCCCAGTCGACATCCGCGATCATCTGGGTGATCGCCGACATGACCATGGGGCCGCGCCAGATCATGGCGGTCTCTGGATCGACCAGAAGGCCGATCGACATCGCCTTCAGGCCATAGGCATCCATCGGCCTGAGCTTGCGTCCCTGGGTCGTTTGCGGCTTGCCGGTCAGGCCCAGCAACGTGGGCAGTGACGGGCCGTAGATATCGGCGTCCAGAACGCCCACCGTGTAGCCCAGGGCGCGAACGGCAAGTGCCAGGTTGACGGCGGTGGTGGATTTGCCCACGCCGCCTTTGCCCGAGGCCACGGCGATCACATGGCGCACGTCCGCCAGTGGGCGGGGCGCGGGGGACGGGGCATCCAGTGTCGGAGGGGTTTTCGGCGGTGGCGGCGCGGCGGATTCGGCGGTCAGGACGACCATGGCTTGCGTCACACCCGCCAGCTCACGCAGGGTGACTTCAGCGGCCGCGCGCACCGGGGCGAATGCCGCCGCCTCATCGGGTCGAATGCGAATGGCCAGGCTGATCTTTCCGTTGGTGGCTGAAAGCCCCTCGATCCGGCCCGAACCCGCCAGATCGCCGCCGTCAGGCATGGCGACCGTGGCCAGCACGTCGCGGGCACGATCAATGAGCGAGGGCGCGAAACGGGGTGTCATGCGGTGCGTCGGTCCGGGGCTGGGAAGAAACGGCCCGGCACTTGGTTGGTGCCGGGCCTGCATGACCCGCGCCGCGCGGGTCGACAATGGGCGGCGCTACTCGGCCGGGCTGATCTGTGCGTCGTTGCGGGCCTTGGTGTCCTTGACGTCCTCGACCCAGAGCGAGTGATGCTCCTTGGCCCAGTTCTCATCGACCTCGCCGGTGCCCATGGCGTCGAATGCGCCCTCCATGCCGACCGAACCGATATAGATATGCGCCAGGATCAGCGCCGACATGGCCGCCGCCACCAGCGCGTGGATCACCTGAAAGAACTGCCAGTCGGTGGCACTGCCGGCTTCGGCCGGGAACAGCAGCATCACCCCGGTAAAGGACATGATCGCCCCGCCCACAATGACCGACCAGAACACCACCTTCTGGCCAAAGTTGAACTTGCGCGCCGGCGGATGAACGCCTTTCTTGAACAGCCCGCCGCCTTGCTTGATCCATTCCAGATCCAGTTTCGACGGAATGTTGTGGATCACCCACAGCAGGAACACCATGATCAGCGCAGCCATGAACGGCCAGGCCAGGTAGTTGTGCGCGATCTTGCCCCAGGCGGTCAGCGTGCCGAACGCGCCTTCGCCCAGAAGCGGCAGTACGACGGTGCGCCCGATCACCAGGTTCAGCCCGGTCAGGGCAAGAACGATGAACGTGCTGGCCAGCATCCAGTGGGCAAAGCGCTCAATGGCATTGAAGCGCAGGATCTTGCGGCCCGAAAAACCGCCGTCGATGCGGATACGACCCCGGATCAGGTAGAACAGGACCAGGATGGCCAGCGTCCCCAACACGGCGACGATCGACAGGGTCTGCAAGGTATCGCCCTGCATCGCGGCCCATAGCTTGTTGTCTGGCGAAATCAGGCTGGCCGCCCCGTCATCGGGGATCGAGGCGCGACCCCCCACGGCCTCGCCCGATTGCAGGGCGCGCAGCAGCGCGTCCTCGTTAACGGATTCGGCGGTCGGGTTGACCTGCGCCAGCGCCGTTCCGGCCCAGACCAGCGGGACTGCCGCGACGGTGGCGAGGCGCGATAGCGTGTTCGTCATGGGTTCATCCTCCCGGTTGCGGCGCTCATACGGAGACCGTCTCGCCATAGGCCGTGCGCCAGCCCCAGGCGCCCGAACCATAGCCGCGCGTGACCACGCGCTCGCGGTAGATATCGGCGATGATGTCGCCGTCGCCAGCCAGCAGCGCCTTGGTCGAGCACATCTCGGCGCACAGCGGCAGCTTGCCTTCGGCCAGGCGGTTGGCGCCGTATTTTTCATACTCCGCCGCGCTCAGATCGGCCTCGGGCCCGCCCGAGCAATAGGTGCATTTGTCCATCTTGCCGCGCGTGCCGAAATTGGCGGTCTGCGGATACTGCGGCGCACCGAAGGGGCAGGCATAGCTGCAATAGCCGCACCCGATGCAGGTGTCCTTGTTGTGCAGGACCACCGCATCCTCGGTGGTGTAGAAGCAATCGACCGGGCAGACCGCGGCGCAGGGCGCATCGGTGCAGTGCATGCAGGCCATCGACACCGAGCGTTCGCCCGGCAGGCCGTCATTGATGGTGATCACCCGCCGCCGGTTGATGCCCCAGGGCACCTCGTGCTCGTTCTTGCAGGCGGTAACGCAGGCGTTGCACTCGATGCAGCGGTCGGCGTCGCAAAGGAATTTCATCCGTGCCATTGTTGCGTCCCCTCCGTTACGCGGCTTCGATCTGGCAAAGCGTGACCTTGCCTTCGTGCATGCCGGTCACCGGGTCATAGCCGTAGGTGGTGATGACATTGACGGATTCGCCCAGCACGATCGGGTCTGCCCCCTCGGGGTATTTGCCCCGCTGATCCTCGCCCTGGAACCAGCCGGCAAAATGAAAGGGCATGAACGCCAGCCCCGGATTCACCCGCTCGGTCACCAGTGCCTTGACCCTGGCGCGCGATTCCCCCTCGGCCCCGGTCACCCAGACCCAGCCGCCATCGACGATGCCGCGCTCCTCGGCGTCCTGCGGATTGATCTCGACGAACATGTCCTGCTGAAGCTCGGCCAGCCAAGGGTTCGAGCGCGTTTCCTCGCCGCCCCCCTCGTATTCCACCAGCCGCCCCGAGGTCAGCACGATCGGGAAGTTTTCTGCGACCCGGTTGTCCACATTGGCCATCTGGATTGTGTGGCCGATGTTGGGCATCCGCTGGTGGCGGCTGTCGTCGCGCGTCGGATAATCGGCGACCAGGTCGGGACGCGGCGAATAGATCGGTTCGCGGTGCACTGGGATCGGGTCGGGCAGATTCCACGCCACGGCGCGGGCCTTGCCGTTGCCGAAGGGCACGCAGCCGTGTTCGATCGCCACGCGCTGAATGCCGCCCGACAGGTCGATCGACCAGCTGACGGCGCCGGGATCGTCGCCGCCGATGCGTTCGATCGTGGCGCGTTCCTCGTCGGTCAGGTCGGCGTCCCAGCCCAGCTGTTGCAGCAGGGCATAGGTGAACTGCGGATACCCGTCCTCGATATCCGATTCCGGGGGCCAGTTGCCCTCGGCCAGAAGGGTTTCGCCATCACGCTCCAGCCCGAAGCGCGGCCGGAAGGCGCCGCCGCCGTCCTTGACCGGAATGTTGGGGTTGTAAAGGATATGGGTGCCCGGATGGCGGAACTCGGGCGTGCCCCAGCAGGGCCAAGGCAGGCCATAGTAATCGCCGCGCACCTCTTCGGGGGCGTCATCGCCGGCGCGCAGGGTCACCAGGTCGAAATGTTCCTGGTATGCGATATGGGCCTTCAGCCGCTCGGGCGACTGGCCGGTATAGCCGGTGGACCAGCCGCCGCGATTGATCTCGCGCAGGATCGACTCGGCCGAGGGTTCCGGTCCGAACTTGCCCTCGATCATGTCATAGGGTTTGAACATCTCGTCGGCGAAGCCCAGCTTTTCGGACAGGCGGTAGATGACCGCGAAATCGTTGTCCGATTCAAAGATCGGATCGACGATCTTTTCGCCCCACTGGACGGATCGGTTGGACGCCGTGCGCGAGCCGTTCACTTCGAACTGGGTGCAGACCGGCAACAGATAGGTGTTGTCGCTGCGTGAATGCAGCGCGGCAAAAGTGGTCGGGTGCGGGTCGGCCACGACCAGCAGGTCCAGCGCATCCATGCCGCGCTGGGCGTCCTGCATCCGTGGCACGGTGTTGCCGCCGTGCCCCATGACGATCATCGCCTTGATGTTGTCGCGCTGATCGACCTCTTCGGCATCCAGAAGCGCGGCATCGAACCAGCGCGTCGAGGTGATGCCGGGCACACCCATGTTCTGTTCGGGGGTGCGCGCATCGCGACCGCCCTTGGCGGGCACTTCGTCAAAGCGGCTGACGAAATAGTCATAGGGCACGTCCCAGACCCGCGACCAGTGGCGCCACGCCCCTTCGCCCAGGCCGTAATAGCAGGGCAGGTTGGCCACATCGAGTCCGAAGTCCGTCGCCCCCTGAACGTTGCAGTGGCCGCGGAAGATATTGGCGCCGGTGCCGGGGAAGCCCACATTGCCGGTTGCCAGCAAGAGGTTGCAATAGGCGCGCACGTTCGCGGTGCCGACCGTGTGCTGCGTGCCCCCCATGCACCAGATGAAGGTCGAGGGCTTTTGCGTGGCAAAGGTTTCTGCCACCCGTGCCAGCGTGTCGCCGGGGATGCCGGAGATGTCTTCGACGACATCCGGGGTATAGGCCTGCACCGCCTCGCGGATCTGGTCCATGCCCCAGACCCGCTGATCCAGGAATTCCTGATCTTCCCAGCCGTTCTCGAAGATGTGCCACATGATCCCCCAGATCACCGCGATGTCGGTGCCGGGGCGGAAGCGGACATATTCGGTGGCATGGGCCGCGGTGCGGGTGAAGCGCGGGTCCAGCACGATGACGTTGGCGCGGTTGAGCTCCTTGCCCTCAAGGATGTGCTGCAACGAGACCGGGTGCGCCTCGGCCGCGTTGGAGCCCATGAAGATCACGGTCTTCGAGTTGCGGATGTCGTTGTAGCTGTTGGTCATCGCGCCGTAGCCCCAGGTATTGGCCACGCCGGCGACGGTGGTCGAATGGCAGATCCGCGCCTGGTGATCGACATTGTTCGTGCCCCAGAAGGCCGCGAACTTGCGGAACAGATACGACCCCTCGTTCGAGAACTTCGCCGACCCCAGCAGATAGACGCTGTCGGCGCCCGAATTCTCGCGGATATCCAGTAGCTTGTCGCCGATCTCGTCGATCGCGTCTTCCCAGCTGATGCGCTGCCATTCGCCGCCCACCTTCTTCATCGGGTATTTCAGGCGACGATCGCCGTGGACCAGTTCACGCACCGATGCGCCCTTGGCGCAATGGGTGCCGCGGTTGATCGGGCTGTGCCAGCTGGGTTCCTGGCCGACCCAGACCCCGTTCTGCACTTCGGCGGTCACGGTGCAACCGACCGAGCAATGGGTGCAGATGTTCTTGCGGCGCTCGATGTCCTGGCTGTGGTCGGTCGGCCCGGCCTCGGCCCGGCGGGTCATTCCGGCGCCGATGCCGCCAAGGGCGGCAAGCCCGGCCACGCCCAGCCCGGACGACCGAAGGAAGCTGCGCCGGTCGATCGGCTTTGCCGACAGCCCCGCCGCCATCTGCGACAGACGGCCGCCCTGCGCGGCCTCACGGGTTCTGCGTTTGACCAGCATGACTCATTCCTCCGGGCGGTAGTAGCGATTGGTGCGGTAGAACGTCTCGACGTGCTCGGTTTCGCGGTAGCGCGCGCGGGTGCGCTCGTCGCCGGTTTCCCGGGCCATGACCGGCCGGGCCCCGCCAACGCTCAGCGCCGAGGCTGCCCCCGCACCAAGGGCCGCGCCAAAAAGGCCGCGCCGGCTGATGCGGTTTTCACGATGCTTCGTCATGTCCAACCTCCCTGGGTTTCGGGCTGTCGTCGCGCCCGATGACGTCGTCTGTCCAGTCATGCCGCCAGGGCAAAGGCCCTGGCGTCGATATCCACAAGCAGTCGCCCGATCTCGGCCATCGGGCGATAGAAGGCCGCGCTGGGCGCAACGGCCAGATCGTCAAAGAAGCGGCCGGCCCAGGGGGCAAGGTGGCGCTGAAAGAACGCGGACTGTTCGACGGGATCGGTGTCGATCTCGCCCGCGGCCATGGCGCCCATCACCTCGAACAAAAGGGCGATATGGTCCTCGGGTTCATGCCGATCCCTGGCGCGGGCGATGCCCAGCCGCGCCAGATCGCCGCGCAGTTCGGCCAGCGGCCGTTCGTTCAGAAATCCGGTCATGTAGAAACTGGCATAGGGCAGCAGTTCGCCGCGGCCGACACCGATGAACAGCTCGAAATACTCGCGCTCGACGGTCCTGGCGTCGGTTTCGCGGGCGGCGCGTGCCAACGCCCCATAGGCCTGACCCAGCGGCGTCGCATCGCCCTGAAGGGCGGCGGCGGCGTCAAGCATGGCCTGATCGGGGGGGGCGGCAAGAAGGCGGGACAGGAAGCGATATTGCGCGCTTCGCAGCAGATCGACCGTATCGCTCGCTGGCCCGGAGCCGGGCTGGCTTGCCGTCATCTGAGACTCTCCCGAAACGCCTCGTTGGGCGGGCAGGGCGGTTTTCCGCGTTGTCCTGCAACTGTTTCACTATACCGTCAGGTCAAGAGCCCGGTCAAATGAATCCGGCGGCTACGCATACGACCTTTGTCTAGCTGGGCATCGCCCCGCCATGGCGCCGGCGGGACCGGTCCGGTGCAGGCTGCGCCGCGCCAGTTTCACGCCCTTTGGGGTCATCAGATTGTCCCGTCGCCTGACCTTGGGGTTCGGGCGCGGCGGTCTTGTGCGGATCGCGTTCGCCGGTGTCGGATTGCGCAGGCGGTGCACCGGGCTGATCTGCGACTGGCTCGGTCTCGCGAATTGCGGGGCGCGGCGCCTTGAGAGCCTGGGCCATCTTGCGAATGCTGTCTGCCGTCAGGATGCCGCCATCGCCCGGCACCCCACCCGGCGTGTTCCAATCCCAGGCGTAATCGACCGCGCAATCGACATGATCGCGGATGGCCGGCGTCAGAAGCCACATCTTGCGCATGGCGGCATTCCTGAGGGGGGCCGGGACACCGGGGCGCAGGAAGGGGCGCAAGTCGCTCTCGGCGGTCAAGGTCTCGATCCTGGGCAGGGCGGCCAGTTCCGCCTCGCTCACGGGGGGCGGTTCGTCGGGCAGGAATGGATCGCCGGGCGTGGGGGCCTCGGTCTCGTCATCCTCGGGCCGCTGTGACGGGTCTGCCCGGCGGTCCAGGGCCTTGCGCTGCGACCAGCGATCCAGGAACGATCCGCCGCTCATGTCTGACCCTCGGGTTTGTGCCATTTCTGTTCGGGCGGCAGGATGCGGGGCGCGCGGGCCTGCAAGGCGTTCGGATCGCTGGGCTGGCGCTTGCGTTTCTTGAACGGGATGTCGACATGGTGGCGCGCCACGAAAGCTGCCAGCGCGTCGCGGATCGCGGCGGGCATCGGCACGGCCTCGACCGTGGCGTCGTCGTCGCCGGCGAACCCCTCGCCCTCATAGGGATCGACCGTGATGCACGCCAGTTCGGCGGTGGCCGGGTCCTGCCCGCGCAGCGCCACCCAGACCGAAGGACGGCCAGAGTTCAGATTGTCCATGTGATGCGAGGTGTCGCCCGAGAACAGCACCATTTCCGCGGCACCCAGATACCAGGTCTCGGTGCCGCTTTCATCGGTGATCAGGGTGCGGGGCGCCAGCGCGGGCACTTGCGGCAACACCGCCGACGGGCGCAACTGCGCCTGCCCCCAGCGCGTGACCGGTGGGCGGCGCATCGCCAGAACGCCCAGATGCAAGACCTCTTGCGGCATCGTTTCCCCCCTTGTCATCCCGCCGCGGTTGGCGCGGCCAGCGGCAACCCCGTCAGCAGGTTTTGCGGCTTGACCCTGATCGACATGTCGGGCGCCAGCCCCAGGATCAACCAGACAGGGTGCCCGGCCACATCTGGCAGCACCGCCGACGACCCGGCGAATTGCAACTCGAACAGCCCGACCAGGGTATCGCGCGGGCTCTGCCCTTTCCAGAGCGCATTTCCGATGGCGGTTCCGGCCTGGTCCAGCCCGACGAACCAGCGCAGGTCGATGCCATCGGCGCGGGTGTGCGGCGTAACCGTCACCGCATACCCGGTCATGTGGGTGACAAAGGCTTGCAGCGCGCGGGCCAGACCCTGACGTGCCAGCGGATCGCCGCCGAAGTTCAGCACCGTGGTATGCGCATCCGATCGTGACCAATAGGTCCATTCGTTGCCGCCACCCAGCACATCCAGCCCGTCAATCCCGCCCGAAAACATCGCGGTCAGCGGCGAGCTGTGCATCTCGGCCTCGAACGCCTGTGTCAATTCCTCGTCGGCCAGGAGCAGGGTGCCGTCCCTGACATGCGCGCGCTGGGGCCGGAACAGCAGTTCGGCGGCGCGCAGCACCTGGGCATCGCCACATCCGTCAAGGGCGTTGCGCAGGATCAGCTGCACCAGCTGGTTCATGAACACGATCGGCAGACGCATCCTGCGGTGCACGATATCGGCATATCCCCCCTCGATCGTGCTTGCCGCGACCAGGGCGTCGCGCAACGCCAGCAGGAAGCCCCAGTTTTCGCGGGCGTCGGGGTCGGCCATGGCCGCCAGATCGCCCGGTTCGACCTGCGCACGCGGATCTGCCATGAGCCGGGCATAAACCGCGCGTTCGACGGCGCAGGCGTCCGTCGGTGGCACCACCTCGGGTCGGGCAAGCCAGGCAAGCAGCAACTCGTCGGTGACGATCATGCGACCCGACCGGTCCAGCCGGGTCAGATGATGGCCGCTTGCAACCCAGAATTCCGGCATCAATCGCCCCCGCGCAGGGCAAACAGGTCGATCGCGGCGTCCGCATCTTCCTCGACGATGTGAAAGGCGCGGTCGTGTCCTTGCAGATAACCCTGACCAAAGGCGGTTTCACGGCGCGGCGTCAGCGTGCGGAACTGTTCGCGGATATTGCCACCCTCGAACCGGCGGTAAAGGGCGATCAGCGTGTTTTCGGGGTGGTCGCGGCACAGGCTTTCGGCCAGCGCCACCTCTTCCTCGGCGGCGGGCAGCGCGGTGGCCAGATCGGGCGCGCCCAGCCGTTCGACCAGCTGGCCCGCCAGTTGGCGCACCATGGCTGCGCGTTCGGCCGTGCTGGCGGGCTGCACCACCACGAGGGTGGAGTGGCCAAAGCTTGCCAAACCCAGAAACCCGCTGCGAAAGGCGATGGCCTCCTTGCGGGTCAGGCTTTCGGCATCGCGGCCCCAAAACAGGAACGTCCCCGGCACGGCCCATTCGCCGGGTTCGGCGGCATGGGCGAAGACCACGGTATCCGACGCGTCAAGGCGGATCGTGCGCGGCAAACGGGTCACAGGTTCGGCCCCTTCTTGCCGCGCCAGCCGGTCTGGCCCAGCGCCGCCATCAGCGGCGGATGGCGGCGCCCGCCGGATGGCGTGATCTCGACCAGCCGGTCCCCTTCGAACCGGCGGACACCGCGCAAAAGCGGCGGATCGATGCGCATCAGATAGCGGTTCGTGACCGACTCCAACCCCTCATGGGTCCAGCGGTCGAAATAAAGCATCATGTAGGAGGCGAATGTCGCGACGATCATGTCAGCCGGGTCGAACCCCTCTTCCTTGAGCGAGAGGCTGTCGGGGCAGTCGCCGGGATGCGCCAGGTGGTCGCGGTCGGCGATCAGTTCGGCGGCAAAGACCATCCAGTCGGGCACCGCGTCCGGCCCGCAGCCCGGCGCAACCCGAAACCGCCCGCCACCCAGTCGCGCCCCGTCAAAGCGCACCTCGTCCGGCCAGACAAAGCGCACCGGGCGTTCGGGCGGGCAGTGCGCTGCGAGCGCGTCGCCCAGCGCGGTCATGCCCAGAATGAACGCCATCTGCGCCTGTTCCAGCGGCGCGTCGGGTTCCAGAACCACCGCGAAGGCCAGCAGGCCCGGCCCCTCATGCAGGACCAGCGTGCCCGCGCCATGTTCGTCGGCCAGGGCGGCCGCTTCCTCCAGCACGTCCTCGCCCGATGCGCGGATCGGGGTGAACGGCGGTGGCAGCATCAATGTCTCTTGCACCATGGCGATCCTCTTCCCAGTCGCAGTCTTGCGCGTTGCGCAGTTCACGGCAAGGCGTTCTTTCGGGTGGCTATCCAAGACGCCGGTCGCGGGCTATATCGGAAGAAATAAGCCATGCGCCAGCCAGGGGAAGCCCATGCCAGTGACGCCGCGACGGATTCTGACCTGCACCTGCGAAGGCACCATGCCCATCGACACCGCCGCCATGGAGCAGGCCGGGCTGTCCGTGACGGGAAAGCCCGCCCATCAGCTTTGCCGCGCCGAACTGGCACATTTCAAAAAGGCGCTGGGTGAATTCGCCGCCGTCACCGTGACCTGCACGCAAGAGGCCCCGCTTTTCACCGAGATCGCCGAGGAAGCGGGATTCGAGGGTGATCTGTCCTTCGTCAATATCCGCGAAAACGCCGGCTGGTCGGACGCGGCAGACCAGTCAGGGCCAAAGATGGCGGCGCTGGCGGCCATGGGCGCGGTCACACCGGCGCCGTTCGACCTTGTCACGATGGAAAGCGCAGGTGTCGCGCTGATCCTGGGGGCGGGACCCGAGGCGCTGGAGGTCGCCGAGACGCTGGCCGAGACGCTGGATATGACCGTGCTCCTGACCCCCGGCGCACGGGTTGCGCCGCCGCGCCAGACCGTCTTTCCGGTGCTGCAGGGGCGTGTGCGTCGCGCGCAGGGGCATCTTGGCGCCTTTGAACTGGTGGTCGATGACTACGCCGCCCCGGCGCCGTCCTCGCGCGATGAGTTGCGGTTCGAGGTTGGCCGCGATGGGGCGGTTTCGCGATGCGATCTGGTGATCGATCTGACGGGCGCGCCACCGCTTTTTCCGGCGGCCGACCTGCGGCCGGGCTATTTTCGCGCCGATCCGCGCGATCCCGTGGGCCTGTCGCGCACAACCCTGCAGGCCGCGCAGATGGTCGGCACGTTCGACAAGCCACGCCACATCGCGTTTTCGCCCGAGTTGTGCGCGCATTCGCGCAACCGGATCACCGGGTGCACGCGCTGTCTGGATCTGTGCCCGACCGGTGCCATTACCCCGGCGGGCGACAGCGTCGCCATCGATGCCGAGATTTGCGCGGGCTGCGGGCAATGCGCTGCGGCCTGCCCGACCGGCGCGGCCGCCTATGCGCTACCACCGGTCGAAACCCTGGCCGAACGGCTGCGCACGGGATTGGGCGCATGGTTTGCCGCCGGGGGCAGATCGGCGCCGGTCATCGTGCTGCATGACGCCGATCATGGCGCGGCCCTTGTCGAGGCCAGCGCACGCCATGGCCGCGGGTTGCCTGCCCACGCGATCCCCGTGCAGGTCAACGAACCCACGCAGATCGGCCCCGAGGGTCTGGCAGCAGCGCTGGCCTATGGCGCGGGGGGCGTGCGCATCGTGACCCGCGCGCGACCGACGCATCCCGTTGACGGGCTCGAGGAAACGCTGGCGCTGATCGACGTGATCTGCGCCGAAACCGGGTATCCGGCCGAAACCTGCGCGCTGATCCAGACCGACGACCCCGACGCGCTGGAGGACGCATTGTGGCGCCCCGCGGCGCGAGCGCGTGCCACGCGCTCGACGTTCCTGCCGCCCGCCGACAAGCGCGGATTGCTGGTTCTGGCAATGTCGGAAATGAACCGCACGGCGCCCGAGCCCGCGCAAGACATCGAATTGCCACCGGGCGCGCCCTTCGGCACGGTCGTGCTGGATGCGCAAGCCTGCACCCTGTGCATGGCCTGTGTCGGGGCCTGCCCGGCCGGCGCGCTGCACGACAACCCCGATCTGCCGATGCTGCGCTTTACCGAAAGCGCCTGCGTGCAATGCGGGATCTGTGCCGCCACATGCCCCGAAGACGCGATCGGCCTGACACCACGCATCGACATCGCCGCCTGGGACACGCCGCGCCGCCTTCTCAAGCAGGAAGAGCCGTTTTGCTGCACCGCCTGCGGCAAGCCGTTCGGCACGCGCTCGGCCATCGCGCGCATTCAGGACAGGTTGCAGGACCACTGGATGTTCGCGGGTCAAGACGGCGCCAGGCGCCGCGCGCTTCTGACCATGTGCGACGATTGTCGCGCGCGTCAGGTCGTTGAAGATGGTTTCGACCCGATCGACAAGGAAAAGACGACCGGGCCGCGCTGATCCGCCCGGCGAATGGCTTGCGGTCAGGCGAGGGCCAGCTTGTCGCGCACGAACCGTTCGATCTCGGCCGCCGGGCGCGCGCCTGACAGTCGCGCCACCTCGCGCCCGCGATGAAACAGGATGAAGGCCGGGATGCCGCGAATGCTGTAGCGGATCGCCGCGTCCGGGTGGCTTTGCGTGTCGATCTTGGCCAGCCGCACCTGCGGGGCCAGATTGCGCGCGGCGCGTTCGAACTCAGGCGCCATCGCCCGGCACGGGCCGCACCAGGGCGCCCAGAAATCGACCAGCAGCGGCAGATCGTCGGCCTTGGCCGCCTTTTCCAGTGTCTTGAGGTCGAGCGAGGCCACCTTTCCGCTATTCAGCGCATGGCCGCAGACACCGCATTGCGGGTTCGCGGCGGCCTTGACGGCGGGGAACTGGTTGGTCTGGCCGCATTCGGGGCAGGTCAGGCGGATCTTGCGGTCGGTCATGGCGCGCTCCTACGCATTCACGTGTTGGAATGCATAATGGGGATTGGCGCGCGCCGCTTCAAGGCCCGTCAGTTGCGCGGCGGGCGCGGCTTGTAGACCGGCAGGCGCCAGCCGAACCGCATCGAGCCTGAGCGCAGCAGGAACGTCACCGCCGCGCAGGCCATAAGCCCGGCCTGAAAGCCCAGTCCAAGCCAGATCATGCCCAGGGCGCTCAGCGCCCCGAAAAAGGCCGCGCTGAGATACAATTCGCCCTGGCGCAGCACCATCGGCACCTCGTTGCAGACCACATCGCGCATCAGCCCGCCAAATGCGCCGGTGGCCATGCCCATCATCACCACGACCGCGGGGGCCTGGTCCATGCTGAGCGCCACGCCCGTCCCGGCCGGCACGGCGACGGCCAGGGCGCCGGCATCCAGGCAGTCCAGGGCGCGCCGCCGCGATTCCAGCAGATGCGCGGTAAAGAAAACCAGCACGGCAGCACTGCAGGCGGTGCCGATATACCACGGGTCGGCAACCCAGAAGACCATGTCGCGATTGAGAAGAAGATCGCGCACCGTCCCGCCGCCGACCGCCGTCAGGCTGGCGATGAACAGAAAGCCCACGAGATCCAGTTGCGCCCGGCTTGCCGCCAGCGCCCCGGTCAGCGCAAAGATGAAGACCGACAGATAATCGAGCGCGGGCAGCAGCGTCATCCGGCGCCCCCCTTGACGGGTTTGAAGGGCGCCATGCCCTGGCGTGCCAGTTCGTCGGCACGTTCGTTTTCGGGGTGGCCGGCATGCCCCTTGATCCAGTGCCATGTCACCTGGTGACGCGCCTGCGTCGCATCCAGCCGTTGCCAGAGATCCGCGTTCTTGACGGGCTTCTTGCCGGCGGTGCGCCAGCCGTTCCGTTTCCAGCCGTGAATCCAGTCGGTAACGCCGTTCTTCACATAGGCTGAATCGGTGGTGATGGTGACATGCGCGGGCCGGCTCAACGCCTCAAGCGCCCGGATCGCGGCCATCAGTTCCATACGGTTGTTGGTGGTATCGGCCTCACCGCCCGACAGCGTGCGTTCTTTCAGAACCCGGTCGCCGTCATTGGCGCGCAGCAAGACCCCCCAGCCGCCCGGTCCGGGGTTGCCCGAGCAGGCGCCATCGGTCCAGGCGTAGATTTCAGGCATGACGCGCGACCCACAGGCACGCCAGAACGACCGCCGTGGCCGGGATGCGCAGGGTCAGCCACCAGCGCGGGGCAAGGGCCTTGGCCTGAAAGACCATGTCCAGCACCAGCACGCCCAGGAAACCGGCAATCAGATGGGAAAGTGCCTGCCCCTCCATCGCCCAGGGGTGGCGCAGGGCAAAGAAGAACGCATAGAGCGCGGGCAGAACACTGAGTCCATAGGCCCATGCCACGCTGCCGGTGCGACTGGCAAAGCCCCAAAGGACGCCCGACATGAACGACAGGATCACGACGCCATAGGCAACGATCAGCGCGCGCCCCTCGCCGGGCCAGAAGCCCAGCACCATGGCCGCGCCCATCAGGAACGGCAGCGCGCCCGCACCCGTCAGCACGATGGCCATGCGCGGCGGTCTCATGCCGGAACCCTGAGCGCGCGCGGCACCTTGAACTCAACCCGCTCGACCGCGGTTTCGACCAACTCGCGTGTCAGGTCGAAACGGTCGGCGAAGGCGTCGATCACCTCGTTGACCAGCACCTCGGGGGCGCTGGCCCCTGCCGTCAGGCCGACAGCGCGCACACCGTCGAGCGCGCGCCAGTCGATGTCGGCGGCGCGCTGGATGAGCTGGGAATAGCCGCAACCGGCGGCCCGCCCGACTTCGACCAGGCGTTGGGAGTTCGACGAATTCGGCGCGCCGATCACCAGCAGCGCGTCGATCTTGCCCGCGATTTCCTTGACCGCCGCCTGGCGGTTGGTGGTCGCATAGCAGATGTCTTCCTTGTGCGGGCCGATGATCGACGGAAACCGCGCCTTGAGCGCGGCGACGATGTCGATCGTGTCATCGACCGAAAGCGTTGTCTGGGTGATGAAGGCCAGCCGTTCGGGGGCGCGCGGGGTGATGCGGGCCACGTCCGCGACGGTTTCCACCAGCAACACCTCGCCCTCGGGCAACTGCCCCATGGTGCCGACCGTCTCAGGGTGGCCGGCATGGCCGATCATCACCATCTGCAAGCCGTTCTCGTGGTGGCGCTCGGCCTCGATATGGACCTTCGACACCAGCGGGCAGGTGGCATCGATATAGATCATGCGCCGCGCTTCGGCCGCGGCGGGGACCGATTTGGGAACCCCGTGCGCCGAAAAGATCACCGGACGATCATCGGGGCATTCGTCCAGTTCCTCGACAAAGACCGCGCCCTGCGCCCGCAGGCTGTCGACAACGAATTTGTTGTGCACGATCTCGTGGCGGACATAGACCGGCGCCCCCCATTTCTGGATCGCCATTTCGACGATCTTGATGGCGCGGTCTACACCGGCGCAAAAACCGCGCGGTGCCGCCAGGTAAAGCGTCAACGGAGATTTCTCAGGCATTGTCGGGCTCCATTCGTCTGAGCCAGACCTAAGGCCCAAGGTCCGGCCCGTCCAGCCCAAAGGCGCGCGCCGAAAGCCACGCCAGTGCCGCAAAACGCCCGGTCTTGGCCAGCGTGACCAGAAGCGCGAATTGCCACAGCGGGGTGCGCATCGCCCCTGCCACGACGGTAAACCAGCCCAGGACCGGCGCCCAACTCAACAGCAGCGACCAGACCCCCCAGCGGCCCCACCAGCGGCGCGCCCGCTGGAAACGGGCATCGTCGATGCGCAACCAGCGATGCGCGTCCGCGTCCTCAAGCCGCGCGCCGATCCAGTAGTTGACGAATGCCCCCAATGTGTTGCCTCCGCTGGCGATGACAATCAACAGCCACAGGGGGGCAATGGCGGCATATTGCAATCCGACGAACACCACTTCCGACTGGAAGGGAATGATCGTTGCCGCCAGAAAGGTGGCGCCGAACAGCGCCGCAAGTGCCGCCAGCACCGGCGGTCAACTGTCGTCGTCTTCGCCGTTGTCGCGCTCGAACCGATTGTCGCGCGGTTCACGGGGCTCGCGGGGTGGGCGGCCGATCACGTCGCGCAATTCGTCGAGTTCGATGAAATTGTCAGCCTGACGGCGCAGTTCATCGGCGATCATCGGCGGTTGACTGCGGATCGTGGACACGACCGAAACCCTGACCCCCTGGCGCTGAAGCGATTCCACCAGCGGCCGAAAATCGCCATCACCGGAAAACAGCACGGCATGGTCCAGGCGCGGTGCCAGTTCCATGGCGTTCACGGCCAGTTCGATATCCATGTTGCCCTTGACCTTACGCCGCCCGGCACTGTCGGTGTATTCCTTGGCGGGCTTGGTCACCATGGTATAGCCGTTGTAGTTCAGCCAGTCGATGAGCGGGCGGATGGGCGAGTATTCCTCGCTTTCCAGAAGCGCGGTGTAATAGAAGGCACGCACCAGCTTGCCCCGGCGCATGAATTCCTGGCGCAGCAGCTTGTAGTCGATGTCGAAGCCCAGCGCCTTGCCTGCGGCGAAAAGATTGGCTCCGTCAATGAACAGCGCAAGCCGTTCGTCTTTGTAAAACATTATGCTTCCTCTCGAAGCCGTGCCATGGGACGGTGCCCTGAGACTTCCGAGTGCCCTGCCTCTGTTTCGGTCTCAGGCAAGTGTCGCTCGAAGGGGTCTTCATGGGGCAACAGGCACGGGCACGGACTTCATAGGTATGCAAATTGCAAACTGCAACTGTTTCCTGATTGCCCTTGGCGCGAATCTGGGTGGGACCCCGGAAAAGAACGCGAGTGTGATATATGCCGCTATCGGCATGATTGCGGCCGCCGGGATCAAGGTTACCAGAACGAGTAATTTCTGGCAGACACCGGCCTATCCGGCCGATTCGGGCCCCGATTTCGTCAATGCCTGCGCCTGCGTGGACTCGGACCTTGAGCCGGACATGTTATTGGCGGTTCTGCATGAGGTCGAGGCGCGGTTGGGACGGGTGCGCCGGGTGCGCTGGGGGGCGCGCGCGATCGACATCGACCTTCTGGCGGCGGGGTCGCGGATTCTGCCGGATGCCGTGACGTTGCGTTCCTGGATGGACCTTGGCGCCGCCGACCAGCGCCGGCTGGCCCCCGACCGCCTGATTCTGCCCCATCCACGGCTGCATGAGCGCGCTTTTGTGCTGGTGCCGCTGGCGCAAATCGCCCCGGATTGGGTGCATCCCGTCCTGAAAAAAAGCGCGCGCGAGCTGGAACAGGCCCTCGATCCGGCTGAAAAGGCGCAAATCAGGCCGATTTGAAGGGCCAATCGGGCGCTTTCGCTTGTCAATCCGCGCCAATGTCGCTAGATACCACAGGCTGATCCTCCCCAAGACGGAATTGGAGTGTTGCATGGCCCGCGTGACGGTCGAAGATTGCGTTGACAAAGTCCCGAACCGGTTCGAGCTGGTGATCCTGGCCGCGCATCGTGCGCGCGAGCTGGCATCCGGCGCGCCGATCACGGTTGATCGCGACAACGACAAGAACCCGGTGGTCGCCCTGCGCGAAATCGCCGACGAGACCCAGTCGGCCGACAGCCTGCGCGAGCGGCTGATCGAGAGCATGCAGACCCAGATCGAGGTCGATGTGCCGGAAGAGGACGACATGGCCATGCTGATGAGCACCCAGATCGACCGTCCGGCGACCGACGACATGAGCGAGGAGCAGATGCTGCGCCAGCTTCTTGAAGCACAGAGCCAGCAAGGGTGACGATGATGCGCACAGGGTCAGGCCGTGATTACGCCCGATGACCTTGTTGCGCTGGTTCGCAACTATAATCCCGACTGCGACGAAGCCCTGATCCGCCGCGCCTGGGCCTATGGCGCGTCGATGCACGAGGGGCAGACACGCCATTCCGGCGAACCCTATTTCACCCATCCCGTGGCGGTGGCGTCGATCCTGACCGAAATGCGGCTGGATGACGCGACCATCGTGACCGCCCTCTTGCACGATACGATCGAGGACACGCGCTCGACCCATGATGAGGTCGCGCGGCTTTTCAGCCCCGAGATCGCCGAACTGGTCGATGGCGTCACCAAGCTGACGAACCTGCAGCTGTCATCCTCGGAAGCCAAGCAGGCCGAGAATTTCCGCAAGCTTCTGATCGCCATGTCACGCGATCTGCGGGTGATTCTGGTCAAGCTGGCGGACCGTTTGCACAACATGCGCACGATCCGGTCCATGCGGCCGGACAAGCAGGCCCAGAAGGCCCGCGAAACCATGGACATCTATGCCCCGCTGGCCGGTCGCATGGGCATGCAGTGGATGCGCGAAGAGCTTGAGGATCTGGCCTTTCGCGTGCTCAACCCCGAGGCGCGCAATTCCATCCTGCGCCGCTTCATCACCTTGCAGCGCGAATCGGGCGACATCATCGCCCGCATTACCGCCGATATCCGGCTGGAGCTGGAAAAGGCCGGTCTGGACGGCACCGTGTATGGCCGCGCCAAGAAGCCATATTCGATCTGGCGCAAGATGCAGGAAAAGGATCTGGCGTTTTCGCGCCTGTCCGACATTTACGGCTTTCGTATCATCGTCGATGACGTCGCCCAGTGTTATCAGGTGCTTGGGCTGATCCACCAACGCTGGCGGGCCGTGCCGGGACGGTTCAAGGATTACATCAGCCAACCGAAAACGAACGGCTACCGCTCGATCCATACGACGGTGTCGGGGCGCGACGGCAAGCGCGTCGAGGTCCAGATCCGCACCCGCGAGATGCACGAGGTCGCCGAGGCCGGGGTCGCCGCCCACTGGGCCTACAAGGACGGCACCCGCACCGCCAACCCGTTTGCCGTCGATCCCGCGAAATGGATCGCGGCGCTGACCGAGCGGCTCGACGGTGGCGAGGATCACGACGAATTCCTGGAGCATGTCAAGCTCGAGATGTATTCGGATCAGGTCTTCTGCTTCACGCCCAAGGGCGACGTGGTCCAGTTGCCCCGCGGCGCCACCCCCCTGGATTTCGCCTATGCGATCCATACCCGCATCGGCAATGCCACGGTTTCGGCCAAGGTCGACGGGTTGCGGGTGCCGCTCTGGACCCGGCTGCGCAATGGCCAATCGGTCGAGATCATCACCGCCGAGGGCCAGCGCCCGCAGGCAAGCTGGATCGAACTGGTGCATACCGGCCGCGCCAAGGCCGCGATCCGCCGCAGCCTGCGCGAGGAGGATCGCGAGCGATTCATCCGGCTGGGCCGCGAACTGACGCGCGTCGCCTTCGAAAACCTGGGGCGCCGGCTGACCGAAAAGGCCCTGGATACGGCCGCGCGCCAGATGGGGCTCAAGGGGCCGCAAGACCTGTTGGCGCGCGTCGGCAGCGCAGAGATCAGCGCGCGCGGGGTGGCCGAACAGCTTTATCCCGAGCTTGCAGCCGTCCAGACCGAAGAGATCGACGGCGCCCGCCCGGTTGTCGGCCTTGAACCCGGCCAGACATTTCGGCGCGCGAACTGTTGCCAGCCCGTTCCGGGCGAGCGGATCGTGGGCATCACCTATCGCGGCAAGGGGGTGGTGGCCCATGCCATCGACTGTGCGGTTCTCGCCGCGCTTGAGGACCAGCCCGAACGCTGGATCGATCTGCGCTGGAACGACGGGCGCCACCCGGCCATCCACACTGTCGCCCTGGAACTGACGATTTCGAACAGCGCCGGCGTCCTGGGTCGGGTCTGCACCTTGATCGGCGAGCAAAAGGCCAATATCTCGGACCTCCGGTTTCTGGATCGAAAGCCGGACTATTTTCGCCTCTTCGTCGAGGTGGATGTGCGCGATGCCGAACATCTGCACCGTATCCTGACGATGCTGAATGCGGAAAGCGATGTGGCGCAGGTCATCCGGTTGCGCGATCCCAACAGACAGCCCTGACGGTGGGGGCGGCAGCGCGTGGTTTTCAAGCGGCGAACCAGACGGGGCATCTTTCGCGCGATCGGCGAGTTCTTCTACCCGCGCGGCGGCTGGCGGCGCGCCACGTCGTATGTCCTGCATCGCCTGCGCCGCCTGCCCGATACGCCGCATCGTATCTGCCTGGGGATTGCCTGCGGGGCCTTCGTGTCGTTCCTGCCGCTCTACGGGCTGCATTTCACCACCGCCGCACTGCTGGCCTGGCTCTTGCGGGGCAACATCCTGGCCGCGCTTCTGGGAACGTTTTACGGCAATCCCATCACCTTTCCGATCATGGCGGTCACGGCGCTGGAACTGGGAAACTGGATCATGGGCGCACCGGGGGGGATGTCGTTTTCGGCGGTGATGGCCTCGATCGGGCGCGCCAGTTCGGAACTGTCCCATAACCTGATGGCGGTGTTCACCATAGAAACCGTGCATTGGGGGCGGCTTGAGGCCTTCTTGTGGCGCGTCTTTCTGCCGTTCATGATTGGCGGTACGATTATCGGTATCCCCAGTGCCGTGGCGATCTATTTCGCCCATTTGCCGCTGGTGCATGCCTATCAGCGCAGCCGGCAGAACCGGCTGCGACAACGGTTCGAGGCGGCGCGCAATCGCCAGCGCGCCCATGAAAACGGAGGGGATCCATGACCAGACCGCCGCTCAGGCTGGGTGTGAACATCGACCATGTCGCGACGCTGCGCAACGCGCGCGGCTCGGCCTATCCCGATCCGGTGCGCGCGGCGCTCATGGCGCAAGAGGCCGGCGCCGACGGGATCACCGCGCATCTGCGCGAGGATCGGCGCCATATCGTTGATCTGGATATCGAACGGCTGATGGCCGCGATCACATTGCCGCTCAATTTCGAGATGGCGGCAACGCGGGAAATGCAGACAATCGCGCTGCGCCATCGGCCACACGCGGTGTGCCTCGTGCCCGAAAAGCGCGAGGAACGCACGACCGAAGGCGGGCTCGACGTTGCCGGCGATGCCGAACGCCTGGCCGATTTCATCGCGCCGCTGCGCGAGGCCGGCTCGCGCGTGTCGCTGTTCATCGGCCATGACCCGCACCAGATCGACGCCTCTGCCCGCATCGGTGCGGCGGTGGTCGAACTGCACACCGGGCACTATTGCGACCTGATCGCCCAGGGCCGGCCCGATGCCGCCGCCCAAGAGCTGGAGGCGCTGCGCATGGGCGCCACGCGCGCGCAGGCCGCGGGGCTTGAGGTGCATGCCGGTCATGGCCTGAGTTTCGACACCGTCGCGCCCTTCGCGGCGATGGACGCGCTGCGCGAGTTGAACATCGGTCACTTTCTGGTGTCCGAGGCCGTGTTCATGGGGCTCGGCCCCGCGATTGCGAAGATGCGCCGAGTGATGGATGATGCGCGCCGCTGAACCCGCCGCCGAAGGTCTGGCCATGCCCTTGTTCGCCTTTGCACGAACCACCTGTCTGATCGCGCTCGCGTTGGCGGCTGCGGCCTTGCCGGGCCGCGCGGCGGCGCAGGTCATCGACCGCTGCGGAAGGATGGCGAGCCCGGCCAGCATTGCCGAACCATGGGCGCAATACTCGCGCCGCTTCGCCAACGGCGCGATCCGCATCGCGCTTCTTGACACCGGCGGAGAGCCGGTTTGCTGCGCGGTGCATCTGCTGATCCTGTCGCCCATGCCCGAGGGACCGGGCCGCCAATGCCATGTCGCCTCGGATGCGCCGGGCACGGGGTTTCTGGACATCGACTTCGACGGCATCGAGTCCAGCTACGACCCGGCGCGCGGCCTGGGGCTGGATGTTCCGGTGTCGCGCTGGGATCCGGGCGCGGAAACGGGCGGCGTCGGTGTCGGCGATCGCATGACGATCCGCATCAACCAGGCCACCGGCGCCGTGACGGTCGAATAGCGCATGATCCTGGGCATTGGCACAGATCTGGCGAATATCGAGCGTGTCGCGCGCACCCTCGATCGTTTCGGCGATCGGTTCCGCCACCGTGTCTTTACCGAAACCGAATTGCGCAAGGCCGCGCGCCGGCGCGACGAGGCCGGAACCCTGGCCAAACGCTGGGCGGCCAAGGAGGCCTGTTCCAAGGCGCTCGGCACCGGCCTGCGCATGGGAATCAGCTGGCGCGACATGGCCGTCAGCAATCTGCACACGGGCCAGCCGGTCATGGCCCTGACGGGCTGGGCCGCCGACCGGCTGGATGCGATGACCCCGGCCGGGTTTCAGGCCGTGGTGCATGTCAGCCTGACCGACGATCACCCTTGGGCGCAGGCTTTTGTCGTGATCGCGGCGCATCCGATCGTCGTCCGGGCCTGACCCGCGGGTTTCATCTTGCCAGAAATACGCAGAGTCCGGCACCGGCCACGGACGCCGCGTTATTTTCCGGTTTCGAACAGCTCGGATTGTCCCGGCATCTTCGGCGGGTCCAGCCCCAGGTGCCGCCAGGCATTCGCCGTCAGCATCCGCCCGCGCGGGGTGCGCGCGATCAGGCCCTGTTGCAGCAGGTAGGGCTCGATCACCTCCTCGATCGCGTCGCGCGATTCCGACAGCGCGGCGGCGATGGTTTCCACCCCGACAGGGCCGCCGCCATAGCCTTCGGCCAGCAGCCGCAAATAGCGCCGGTCGGCGCCGTCCAGGCCCAGATGATCGACCCCCAGTCGGGTCAGCGCATCGTCGGCCAGCGACCGGGTCAGTCGCCCGTCCCCCTCGACCAGGGCGAAGTCGATCACCCGGCGCAGCAGCCGCCCCGCGATGCGCGGCGTGCCGCGCGCACGGCGCGCGATCTCCTGCACGCCGGCGTCCTCGGTCGTGACGCCCAGAAGCCGGGCGCCGCGTTCGACGATCAGGCACAGTTCCGCGTCGGTATAGAATTGCAGCCGCGTCGGAATGCCGAAACGGTCGCGCAGCGGCGTGGTCAGCAAGCCAAGGCGGGTCGTTGCGCCGACCAGGGTAAAGGGTTGCAACTCGATGCGGACGGTGCGCGCGGCCGGCCCCTCGCCGATCACGAGGTCGAGCTGGAAATCCTCCATCGCGGGATAGAGAACTTCCTCGACCACGGGGTTCAGGCGATGGATCTCGTCGATGAACAGAACGTCGCGCGCCTCCAGATTCGTCAGGATCGCAGCCAGATCGCCGGCCTTGGCCAGAACCGGCCCCGAGGTCATGCGAAACCCGACACCCAGCTCGCGCGCCATGATCTGCGCCAGCGTCGTCTTGCCCAGTCCCGGCGGGCCATAGAACAGGGTGTGATCCATCGCCTCGCCCCGCATCCGCGCCGATTGTACGAAAACGCGCAGGTTCGCGCGCGCCTCTTGCTGGCCGATGAATTCGTCCAGCATCTGTGGGCGCAGGGCGCGATCGGCGTCTTCGGGCTGGCGATCTGCGCGCAGGGTGGGGTCGGATGTCGTCATGGGCGCAGTGTGGTTCCGTTGGCCGGGGCTGGCAAGGGTTGCGAACGGCTCATGCCTGGCCTTTCGGCGCCAGCAGGCGCAGCGCGGCCCGGATCAGCGCCGGGGTTTCGGTTTCTTGCTCGGCGGCCTGTGCCACCGCCCCGGCGGCCTCGGACGGGCCATAGCCCAGGTTGGTGAGTGCCGACAGCGCATCGGCCTGCGCCTGCGCCGAACGGCGCGCCGGGCTGGCAGGGCGGCCGGCGGTGACGCCGGGCTGCGGCGCGGGCTGGTCCGCCTTGTCGGATTCGATGACGGGCATGGCGTCGGTTTCGGTGTCGAGATCGGGTGCGGCCGTGGTCATGGCCATCACCGCCGGCGCCTTTTCCTTGAGTTCCATGACCACCCGTTGCGCCAGCTTTGGTCCGACGCCCGGTGCCTTGCGGATCGCGCCCGCATCGCCAATGGCCAGAGCGCGCGCCACGCCGTCGGGTCCCAGCGTGCCCAGGATCGCCATCGCGGCCTTGGCCCCGACACCCTGAACCGAGATCAGCAGCCGGTGCCATTCTTTCTCGGTGAGCGTCGTGAAGCCGAACAGCTGCAACAGGTCTTCGCGCACCAGAAGCTCGGTATATAGCGCGGCGAAACCGCCTGGGCCGGGTAGCGCCGCAAGGGTCCGTTCCGAGACATGCACGACATAGCCAACGCCGTGCACGTCGATCAGGACATGATCGCTGCCGCGATAGTCGATCCGGCCAGACAGCTTGCCAATCATTGTGCGGCCCTCATCGCGGCAGCCCAGCGACCGGAGGATTGCACATGGTGCGCATGGCAGATCGCGATGGCAAGCGCGTCGGCGGCGTCGGGTCCGGCGATGACCACCCCCGGCAACTGCATCCGCACCATGTGATCCACCTGCTGTTTCGCGGCCTTGCCGACGCCGACGACCGTTTTCTTGACCGCATTCGGGGCGTACTCGCCAACCGCCAGACCGGCCTGCGCCGGCACCAGCAACGCGATGGCGCGCGCATGTCCCAGTTTCAGCGTGGCGACCGCGTCCTTGTTGACAAAGGTCTGTTCGACGGCGGCGCAATCGGGGGCAAAGCGGGCAAGAACATCGGCCAGTTGTTCATGCAGGCTGAGCAGGCGCATCGCCAGATCCGTGCCTTCGGACCGGCACACGCCGTTGCCGACATGGGCAAGCCGGGTGCCGGACACATCGATCATCCCCCAGCCCATGTTTCTAAGCCCGGGATCGATCCCCAATACCCGCATCTGCCGCGTCCTGCCCTTGTCGTTGATCGTTTCCAGCGCCTGATGACTGCCCTGCGATTAGCACGAAAAGTGAACATGTGCCAGTTGGAAACGCCGAACGCCGAATTTTTCCGGTCGCAGGGTTGTGATGGGGCGCAAATCCTCATAAAAGCGTCGCAATCGGGCCGCAACCGTGGGCGGCCCCGTCTTGCTGTGCTCGTCATGCGAATTCTGCATGGCGGGGTTGCAGTTTATCCGTCTTCCCGCTGCCTGATTTTCAGCCTATCTGGGGCGCAGAAGCACACGGCTTCATCAGGATCAATACAGTTTGTCAGGAGCCTCAAATGGCCTTCTTCGCTCACACCCGCCCCGTCGCCGACGGTGTGTTCGGCGGTGGTTTCCGCCTGTCGTTCGGCGATTTCTTTGCCGCGATCGCAGCTTGGAATGACCGGCGCATCACCCGCCGCGAACTGTCCAAGCTCTCGGATCGCGAGCTGGACGATATCGGCCTGTGCCGCGCCGATATCGACACGGTGGTAAGCCAGCTGCGCTGATCGCAGCGCAAGCCGCCCTGCGCGCACCACGTCTATGGAACGCCGTCCCGCTTGGTCGGGGCGGCGTTTTCCGTGGTGCGGCAATCACGTGCGTGCAGGCGTCAAAACGTCGGCAATCAGGCGCGTCAGCGGGTCAGGCCCGGTCAGCCAAAGGCGCAGGATATGTGCATCCGGCGCGGTGGCGGATGCGGCAAAGACCTCTTCGCCCTGCCAGGCAAGGGCCGCGCCCTTGAGCAGGAAGAAACATGCCAGCGTGGCGGCGAAGGCGCCGATCAGGGCAACGAGCCGCCGTGCGCCCCGGCGCTGATCTGAACGGCGTGTCGTTGCGTGACTTGCCAGAACCCGCGCCCTGCGTTTTTCGAACCCGGTGCGTTCCATGGGCGACCCCATCCCTTGTTTCCCCTTTTGCCCGGCATAGCGCGCGAAGGGGGCGGAATTTGGGCACCCAGATCACTGGCGGCGCAGGGTCAGCGTGCTCCATTCGCCGATATCCTCGCGGTGGTCGAGGGCGAAGCCTGCAGATGTATAGGCCGCCAGGATGTCATCGGCCTGCGTGACCAGAAGGCCGGACAGAATGGCGATGGCGCCGGGCGCGGTATGCCGGGCCATGTCCGGGGCCAGCGCGATCAGCGGACCCTTCAGGATATTGGCGAACACCAGATCGAACGGCGCCCGCGCGGCGATGTCGGGGTGTTCGAACCCGGCGGCCTCGAGGCAGTGCACCCGCCCGTCCAGACCGTTGGCCGCGACATTGGCGCGCGCCACATCGACCGCGACCGTGTCGATGTCGCTGGCCAGAACCTCTTCGGGCCACAGGCGGGCGGCGGCCATGGCCAGAACGGCGGTGCCACACCCCACGTCAATGGTGTTTCGCCCGTGAAACCCGGCGTCGGCCAGCCGGTCAAGCGCGCGCAGGCACCCCAGGGTGGTGCCATGATGCCCGGTCCCGAAGGCCATCGCGGCCTCGATCAGAAGGCCGATCCGGCCGGAGGGCAGCTTGTCGGCGTCATGGCTGCCATGGACGAAGAAGCGACCGGCCTCGACCGGCTTCAGCTCGCGCCGGACATGCGCGACCCAGTCGATTTCGGGCAGTTCCGAAACCGCGAAATCGGATGCGCCATGTGCCGCGGCCAACAGGGCCAGCGCGATCTCGTCGGGCGATTGCGTGAAATAGGCGCCGACCTCCCACAGGCCAGAGCCGTCTTCGAGCTCGAATACGCCGACCCCGACCGGCTCCGGCTCAAGCGTCTCTAGCGCCTCGCCAAGCGCATTGGCGCGGGTTTCGTCGGGCAGCGTGGTGAGGGCTGTATAGGTGGGCATCGGGGCGCCTTTCGCTGTTGTGCGCGGCTTACTTGCGGCTGTGATGGCCGTCAAGCGCCCCGGATGGTCCGTCCCGCTCAGGCCGTAAGTCCGACCGGGCAGGTGACCCCGGTACCGGCGATCCCGCAATAGCCCGAGGGATTCTTGGCCAGATACTGCTGGTGATAATCCTCGGCATAAAAGAAATCCGGCGCCGCCACGATCTCGGTTGTGATCGGGCCGAACCCGGCCGCATCCAGCCGGTCCTGATACGCCTCGCGGCTGGCAAGGGCGGCGGCTTCCTGGGCCGGGGTCGTCGGATAGAGGCCCGAGCGATACTGCGTACCGCGATCGTTGCCCTGGCGCATGCCTTGCGTGGGATCGTGGTTTTCCCAAAACACCTTGAGAATGGCGTCATAATCGATGATCGCCGGGTCATGAATCAGCCGGACCAGTTCGTTGTGCCCGGTCCGACCGGTGCAGACCTCCTGGTAGGTGGGGTTGGGCGTGTAGCCGCCGCCATAGCCGACCATGGTCAGCCAGACACCGTCAAGCGGCCAGAACAGGCGTTCGACACCCCAAAAGCACCCCATGCCGAGGATCACCACCTCCATCCCGTCGGGCACCGCCGCCTTGAGCGGGCGCCCGGTGATGAAATGGGTCTCGGCGGTGGGAATTGGATCGGCGCGGCCGGGCAGCGCCTGATCGGGGGAAACCATGTCATGGAGTTTCGATGAAAAGAGCATGGACCTGCCTTTGTTCGTGGGCCTTCGCAGGGAATGTAGTGCGCGCACCCGGACTTGGCAAAGGGTCAGGCGTCGAGTCCCGGCTCATCCAGCAGGTGGCGGCCCTGCCGATCCTCGATCTCGATCACCCACAGATCCGGGTCGCGCGCCCGTTCGCGGGCGATCTGCGCGTCGACCTCGGGTTCGGCGCCTTGCGCAAGCGTGTGCCAGCGGCGACGGTCCTGCGCCAGGTCAAAGACCCGCTGATAGAGCACCGCCTGAGCGTCGAGCGTGGCCAGCTTGACCATGACCGACCCCGCCGTCGCATCGCCGCGCGCCAGGACATAGGCCGGGATCGCCGCCAGACGCAGGCGGGTGAGATAGGCCTGGACCCAGAATTCGGAGGTGAGTTCGGGCTGCATGCGCACGACCTTGCCGGGGGCGGGGGCAGGGGGGCGTTGCCCCCCTCTTGGCCTGCGGCCAATTCACCCCCCAGCGTATTTGGGGCAAGATGAAGGGGCAAGCGGGTTCACGCGCCGTCGCGGAAATCGAGCCCCATTTCGGAATAGCGCTCGGCCTCGTCGAGCCAGTTCGGCCGGACCTTGACCTGAAGGAACAGATGCACCGGGCATCCCAGAAAGGCCGCGATCTCGGCGCGGGCGGCCTGGCCGATGCCCTTGATGGTGTCACCCTTATGGCCCAGAACGATGCCCTTGTGGCCGTCGCGCGCGACATAGATCACCTGGTCGATGCGCACCGAGCCGTCCTTGCGCTCTTGCCAGTGCTCGGTCTCGACGGTCAGTTCATAGGGCAGTTCCTGGTGCAGGCGCAGGGTGCATTTCTCGCGCGTCATCTCGGCGGCGATCATCTTCAGCGGCAGATCGGCGATCTGGTCCTCGGGGTAGAGCCAGGGGCCCTGGGGCAGGGACTGCGCCAGCCAGCGGCGCAGCTTGTCGATGCCGTGGCCCTTTTCTGCCGAGATCATGAAGGTTTCGGTAAAGGGAAAGGCGGTATTCAGCGATTCGGACAGGGCCAGCAGCGTATCGGCCTTGACGCGGTCGATCTTGTTGATGGCAAGCGCGACCGGGTGGCCGCGCGGCATGCGTTCGCGCAGCGTGTCGATGATCGCCTGCACCCCGTCGGTCGGCCCGCGATGGGCCTCGACCAGCAGGACCACGATATCGGCGTCGGCCGCGCCGCCCCAGGCGGCGGCGACCATGGCGCGATCAAGCCTGCGGCGCGGCCGGAACAGGCCCGGTGTGTCGACAAAGACGATTTGGGCCGCGCCCTCGATGGCCACGCCGCGAATGCGCGCGCGTGTGGTCTGCACCTTATGGGTGACGATCGAGACCTTGGCGCCGACCATGCGGTTGGTGAGCGTCGACTTGCCGGCATTGGGTTCGCCGATCAGCGCAACGAAACCGGCGCGGGTGGGGGTGTCGTCGGTCATGGCCTGACTTCCAGCATGTCGAGAAGCGCGCGGGCGGCGGCCTGTTCGGCCTGGCGCTTGGAACCGGCGCTTGCGGCGCTGGCCTGGCCATCGGCCAGCCGGGCCTCGATGGTAAAGACGGGGGCGTGCGGCGGACCCTCACGCGCGATTTCGTGATAGACGGGGGGCGGGTCGCCACGGGCCTGGACGAATTCCTGCAAGACGGTCTTGGGATCGCGCGCGTCGATTTCGGCGCTGGCGATGCGTTCGCCCCAGTGGCGCAAGATCACGGCGCGGGCCGCGTCAAGCCCGCCATCGAGATAGACGGCGGCCAGAACCGCCTCCATCGCGTCGCCCAGAAGGGTCTCCTTGCGCCGCCCGCCGGTCAGCATTTCCGACCGGCCCAGGCGCAGCACCTCGCCCAGTCCGACCGCGCGGGCGATGTCGGCGCAGGTTTCCTTGCGCACAAGGGCGTTGTAGCGCGGGGCAAGCTGGCCTTCGCTTGCGGACTTGTCGGCCTTGAGCAGGGTTTCGGCCATCACCAGGCCCAGCACGCGGTCGCCCAGAAATTCCAGCCGCTGGTTGTCCGGCCGGGTTTTCGAGGCGATCGAGGCATGGGTCAGCGCCCGCGCCAAGAGCTCGGGGCGGGTGAACCGATGCCCCAGGCGTTCGGCAAAAGCCAGCAGTTCGGCCGATACCCGCATCATTGCAGCCGATGAAAGAAGCGGTCGCTGCGCCAGGTCCAGAACGCCAGCATCGACGCGCCGGCCGAGGAAAAGATGACACGATCGGCGCGGCCAATCAGATGATCGAACGGCACGAAACCGACACCGCCAATGTTGCGCGGGGCGCGGCTGTCGACCGAGTTGTCGCGATTGTCGCCCATGAAGAAGAAATGCCCCTCGGGCACGGTATAGAGCGGCGTATCGTCGGCGAAGCCGCCATCCTCGATATTGAGGACGCTGTATTCACGCCCGCCGGGCAGGGTTTCGGTGTAGCGCGACTTGGTGCAATCGCCGCCCTGGCCGACCGGCGCGTTCTCGCACCGCGGATACTGGCCGCCAGAGCCTTGGCGGGCATAGGTCTCGGTGAACGCCCCGTCCGGTTCTTGCGGCACCGGATCGCCGTTCAGATGGAGGATGCCGTCACGCATCTGAACGGTGTCGCCGGGCAGGCCGATCACGCGCTTGATGTAGTCGGCCCCCGAAACCGGATGGCGGAACACCACGATATCGCCGCGTTCGGGTTCGGAGCCAAGCAAGCGGCCGGGAAACGGGCACAGGCCGAAGGGGCAGGACCAGCGCGAATAGCCATAGGCCATCTTGTTGACGAACAGGAAGTCGCCGATCAGCAGCGTTTCCTTCATCGAGCCGGACGGAATCCAGAACGGCTGAAAGAACAGGGTGCGGAAGATGCCGGCAATTACCAGCGCCCAGACGATGGTTTTCACCGATTCGAGCCATCCGTCGCTCTTGCCGCTTGCGCTCTTCATGCCTGGTCTGCCCCGAGGTTTGAAACAATAAAGGCCGCTTGCCCCGCAGGGAGCGGCCAGCACGAGGCTTCATGCGGTGCGCGGCAGCGCGTGTCAAGCGCCGGTCCCGCACCGCAAGGGCAGCGCACGTTCAGTTGACGATCGTGGCCTCGGTCGCGGCGCGCACTTCGTCCTCGCTGACGCCCTCGGCCGTTTCGACGATCTTCAGCCCGCCCTCGACCACATCGAGAACGCCCAGATTGGTGATGATGCGATTCACCACGCCCTGACCGGTCAGCGGCAGCGTGCACTCACGCAAAAGCTTGGACTCGCCGGCCTTGTTGGTATGGTCCATGACGACGACCACGCGCTTGACGCCGGCGACCAGGTCCATGGCGCCGCCCATGCCCTTGACCAGCTTTCCCGGAATCATCCAGTTCGCCAGGTCGCCGTTTTCGGCCACTTCCATGGCGCCCAGGATCGCCATGGCGATCTTGCCGCCGCGGATCATGGCAAAGCTCTGGGCCGAGTCGAAATAGGCGGTATGGGGCAAGGCCGTCACGGTCTGCTTGCCGGCGTTGATCAGATCGGGGTCGACGGCATCTTCGGTCGGGAAAGGGCCGATGCCCAGCATCCCGTTTTCGGATTGCAGCGTGACCGAAACCCCGTCGGGGATGTAGTTGGCCACAAGCGTCGGGATGCCGATGCCAAGGTTGACATACATCCCGTCTTCAAGTTCGCGTGCCGCGCGGGCGGCCATCTGGTTGCGGTCCCATGCCATGGTCAAACCCTCCTTCAAGCCTTGCGCACGGTGCGCTGTTCGATCCGCTTTTCATGCTCGCCCTGGATCAGGCGGTGCACATAGATGCCCGGCAGATGGATCTGATCCGGGTCAAGCGTGCCGGGCTCGACGATCTCTTCGACCTCCATCACGCAAACGCGGCCGCAGGTCGCGGCGGGCGGGTTGAAGTTGCGCGCGGTCTTGCGAAAGATCGCGTTGCCGGTGGTATCGGCCTTCCAGGCCTTGACGATCGACAGGTCGGCGACAATCCCGCGTTCGAGGATATGGGGTTCGCCGTCGAAATCCTTGTGTTCCTTGCCTTCGGCGATCACGGTGCCGACACCGGTCTTGGTGTAGAACCCGGCGATACCTGCGCCGCCGGCGCGCATACGCTCGGCCAGAGTGCCCTGGGGGTTGAATTCCAGTTCCAGTTCGCCCGACAGATACTGACGCATGAATTCGGCGTTTTCGCCGACATAGGAGGACATCATCTTCTTGACCTGACGTGTCTGCAACAGCAGGCCGAGACCGAAATCATCGACCCCGGCATTGTTCGAGGCGACGGTCAGATCCCTGGTTCCGGCATCACGTATGGCGGCGATGAGAAGCTCGGGAATCCCGCAAAGACCGAAGCCGCCCGCGGCGATGGTCATTCCGTCGAACAGAAGCCCATCCAGGGCTTCGGCCGCAGAGCCGTAGATTTTCTTCATGATATCCCCCGCAATCTGTGCGGCGCCCGTTGTGGCGCGCTGCCGGCGTGAAGTCAATCGCTGTCGCATCCGCGCCCGCGCACTTGCCTAGGTCCAGGCCCGGCGTCATGGTAAGGACGGGACGGCCGGGCAGGGGGCTGCCGCCCCCTCTTTGCGCGTGCCGCGCAAATTCACCCCCGCGCGTATTTGCGGCAAGATGAATGACGGGATCAACGACGGAGGATACGGGTGCGTTTGGTGTGGATCGCGTTGCTGGTTGTCGCGGCAAGCTGTGGGCGGATCGAAACGCCTGCACCAGAGGCCCCGGCGGTGGACCGCTCCATGGGCTGGCGACACGCGCGCACGAACCTGTATCTGGACGACCGGGCACCGGAAACGCAGGTGTTCCGCTTTTCCGGGCTCGATGCAGCCCGCATGTCGATCCCGATATCGTCGATTGCGAAACAACGGCTGTGGGTGCGCGGGCGGTGCGACGGCGCTGGCGAGGTCGAGGCTGCGCAGGACGGGGTTTCGGCCTTGCGCGGGTTCACGCGCGATGCCCCTTTTGCCTTTGACCTGCCGTCGGGCGCGCGGGACGCAGCAGTGTTGGTGCCCGGACCCGATGTGCGGACCTGTCGGTTGCAGGTGCGCGGCGCGGATGGCCTGAGCTATCGGCTGAGGCTGGAGCGCGAAGAGTTGTCGGCGCCTTTGCGCGTCCGTCAGCTTGACGCCGGGCGCGGCGGCTGCCACCGGTCCTTCGGATCCGTGCCGGGCGATGCGCTGGCTGCGATCATGGCCGCACCGGGGCGCGGCGCGCTGTCGGTCACCTGCCCGATGCCGGCCGGCGACGGCGAATTGATGCCCGATGCGCGCGAGGCTTTCCAGGCGCGGGCGATGGCGCTGACCGGGGCGCGGCTGCCCGATGCGGTGCTGGACAGCGGCAATGCCATGGCGGCGATCGATTTCACAAATGCGCCCGAACTGGATCTGATCTACATTTCGTCGCTGCACATGCGGGCTGATTTCACCGGATACATGTTGACCCGGATGCTGGCCTGGCATGCCGCGCGCGGCACCGTCATCCGGATCATGCTGACCGACAGCCTGCAACTGTCGCTGGATCGAAACCTTTATGCCGATCTGGCTGCACGGTTTCCCAACGTCCAGTTGCAGATGTTTCGCGCCGGCGGTCTGGGGCAGGGGGACAGCGGCGCCTTCGACCGGCTGCACCGCGCCAATCACGTCAAGGTCTTTGCCACGCTGGCGCGGCGGCCGGGGCGTTCGGTGTTCATGATCGGGGGCCGCAACCTGCATGACGGCTTCACCTTCGATCAGCCGCGCGACCTGTCACCCTGGCCCTTCTTGCGAAGCTATACGGTGGATCGGATGTATTCGATCGTCTTCTTTTTCGCGGCATATCGCGATCTGGAAATGCGCTTCGACGACGAGGCCGTGGTGCGCCGCATGGCGGCCCATATGGCGGCCTACTGGCATCGCGACCATGACAGCCAGGCCCTTGCCGACCCGCAAGGGCCGCGCGCGGACAACGTGCCTGCCGCCGCCCTGCGCGGTGGGACGATGCGGCATTTCGTGTCCGTGCCCTATACGGACGGGCGCGCGCTGGAACAGCTCTACGTGGACCTTTTCGATGCGGCCCAACGCCGGATCGACATGACCTCGCCGTTTCTGAACATGACCCCGCGCATCGCCGCTGCGATGGAGCGGGCGCTGGCGCGTGGTGTGTCGCTCCGACTGGTCACGCGCACGGAAATACCAGAACCCGCAACGATCTTTGCCACCACGCTCAACCGCTTGTTTGTCGAAGCGTATGCCGACCGCATGACCATCCTTGCCCACGATCCGAGGCGCTGGACGCTGCACAGCAAGATCCTGGTGGTCGATGCGCGGCTGGCCGTGATTTCGTCAACCAATCTCAACCAGCGCAGCTTTCTGCATGACACCGAGAACGGTGTGCTGATCCTGGATCGGGCGCAGGCCGGGCGGGTGTTGCGACTGATCGACGAATACGGGCGCGACAGCATGCGGCAGGAGAACGAACAGCCGATTTCCGGGTTCTTGCGCCGCGTGATGAGCCTGGGATTCGTGCGCCGCCTGTTCTGACGGTGGGCCGGATTCAGCCCCCGCCCTTGGCCTTTTTCGCGGTTTTTGCACCGGTCTTGGCGGCAGGCTTGGCCTTCTTGGTCGTCGTTGCCTTCGTCGTCCTGGGTTTGGCCTTGCCCCCTTTCGCGGCTTTCGCGGCGATCAGGTCCAGCGCCTGGTCCAGCGTCACATCCTCGGGGGCGAGATCGCGCGGCAAGGTGGCGTTGACCTTGGCCCATTTGACATAGGGGCCATAGCGCCCGGACATCACCTGTATCGGCCCCCCGTCGGGATGTTCCCCCAACTCGCGCAGGGGGGCGGCGGTGGCCCGCGGGCCGCGGCTGGCCTTGGCCGCGATCAGCTCGACGGCGCGGTTCATGCCGACGGTAAAGACCTCGTCGACCTCGGGCAGGTTGGCATAGGTGCGGTTGTGCTTGACATAGGGGCCATAGCGGCCGATCCCGGCCTCGACCGGCTCACCGTCTTCCGGGTGCGGGCCGATCAGTCGTGGCAGGTCCAGCAGGCTGAGCGCGCGATCCAGGTCGATGGTCTCGATCGGCCAGGTCTTTGGCAGGCTGGCGCGCGGCGGTTTGGGGGTCTCGGTCGTAGCCTCGCCGCGCTGGACATAGGGGCCGAAGCGGCCGGTCCGCAGATAGATCGGATCGCCCTGGTCATGGCCCAGGAGCTTGCCCTCGCCCGACAACTCGCCATCGCCTTCGTCCCCGGCAAGCGGGCGCGTGTAGCGGCATTCCGGGTAATTGTCACAGCCGATGAACGCCCCGCCCGAGCGCGCGGTTTTCAGATGCAACCGGCCCTTGCCGCAGCCGGGGCAGACCCGCGGGTCGGACCCGTCGGCGCGCGGTGGATAGAGATGGGGCGCAAGAACCTCGTCGATCTTGTCCAGCACCTCGGTGATGCGCAGATCCGCGGTTTCGGCGATCGCGGCCGAGAAATCGCGCCAGAACCGGGCCAGAACCTCCTTGTAGTCGCGGTTGCCGGCCGAGACATCGTCAAGCTGCTCTTCCAGATCGGCGGTGAAGTCGTATTCCAGATACTTGCGGAAATAGTTGACCAGAAAGATCGTCACCAGCCGCCCCTTGTCCTCGGGGATCAGGCGGTTCCTGTCCTTGCGGACATAGCCGCGTTCCTGGATCGTGCTGACGATGCTGGCATAGGTCGAGGGACGGCCAATGCCCAGCTCTTCCATGCGTTTGACCAGCGTGGCCTCGGTATAGCGGGCAGGGGGCTGGGTGAAATGCTGCTCGGGGGTAACGCTGCGGCGCGACAGCGCGTCGCCCTGGGACATCTGCGGCAGGCGCTTGTCGTCGTCATCGACCACATCGTCGCGGCCTTCTTCGTAGACGCGCAGAAAACCGTCGAACAACACCACCTGACCCGTGGCCCGCAGGCCCACCTGGCCATCCTTGCTGCCGATGTCGATGGTCGTGCGCTCAAGGCGCGCGGCCTCCATCTGGCAGGCGATGGTGCGCTGCCAGATCAGGCCATAGAGGCGGCGCTGGTCGGTATCGGCAAGGCGCACGGAATCGGGCGCGGCCGACATGTCGGTCGGGCGGATGCATTCATGCGCTTCCTGCGCGTTCTTGGCCTTGTTCTTGTACATGCGCGGCGATTTCGGCACATAATCGTCGCCGAACCGGCGCTTGATCTCGTCGCGGGTGGCCATGACAGCCTCGGGCGCCATGTCGATGCCGTCGGTGCGCATATAGGTGATCAGGCCGGCTTCATACAGCCGCTGCGCGGTCGACATGCATTGCTTGGCGCCCATCCCGAACTTGCGGCTGGCCTCTTGCTGCAGGGTCGAGGTCATGAAGGGCGCCGCCGGGTTGCGGTTGGCCGGCTTGGCCTCGACCGACTGGACAAAAAGATCGCGTTTTTTCACGGCTTCGACCGCAAGCTCGGCCGATTCCGCTGTGGGCAGATCGAATTTGTCCAATCGCTTGCCGGCCAGGCTGACCAGGCGCGCGGTAAAATCCTGGCCGCGCGGTGTCGTCAGTGCCGCGGTGACCGACCAGTATTCGCGGGCGCGAAACGCCTCGATCTCCATTTCGCGTTCGACGATCAGACGCAGGCAGACCGATTGCACGCGCCCGGCCGATTTCGCGCCCGGAAGCTTGCGCCAGAGGACCGGCGACAGGTTGAACCCGACCAGATAGTCCAGCGCCCGCCGCGCCAGATAGGCGCGCACCAGTTCCATGTCGACTTCGCGCGGGTTCTTCATCGCCTCGGTGACTGCCGACTTGGTGATGGCGTTGAATACCACGCGCTTGACCGGCGTGTCCTTCTTGATGGCGCGCGCCTTGGCCAGCGCCTCGGTCAGGTGCCATGAGATCGCCTCGCCCTCGCGGTCGGGGTCGGTTGCCAGGATCAGGTCGTTATCGTCTTTCAGGGCCTCGGCGATGGCGCGGACATGCTTTCGGCTGTCGGTCGCGACTTCCCATTTCATGTCGAAATCGTGGTCCGGATCGACCGATCCATCCTTGGGCGGCAGGTCGCGGACATGGCCGAACGAGGCCAGAACCGTGTGACCGGGACCCAGATACTTGTTGATGGTCCGGGCCTTCGCAGGCGACTCGACAACGACAACTGCCATTGAAACCTCTGATATAAATACGTTTCTTTCCGCGGAAAACGCGGGCGGAGAACAGTCTGTGCGGTGCATAGATGGGGGGCAACCCCCACCGTTGTCAATCTGGTGCGGTGTCCGGGCCGGTCGAGGGCGGGGTGTCATGGCGTTCGATCAGGGGTGCCGCATCGGGCCGATGCCGCGTTGCGCGCGCCGATCAGCGGCGGGTTTGCGGCAGGGCCGGCGGGGCGGCGGCGGGCAAGCGCGGGCGTCAGCAGCGCGACAGCAAGCCACCGGGCTGGCGATGGACGCGACCATCGAGTTCCAGAAACAGAAGTGCCGGTGCCAGCGTGGCTGCAGGCAGCCCCATGTCGCGGATCAACTGATCCTCGGCCAGGGGGGCGGAGCCCAGCCGATCCAGGATCAGGCGATGCAGGGTCAGCGTATCGGGGCTGCGCGCGGGGGGCGTGCCGGGCGGCGCGGGCGTGGGATGCGGGGACGCAGCCTTTGCCGGCGACGCGCGCCGATTCGACGGATCGAGGGCCTGGCGCGCAGTGCTTGTGGTCGCCGAGGGGCCGATGGCATCGATGACATCCTCGGTATTGCGCACCAGTCTTGCCCCGTCGCGGATCAGGATGTTGCAGCCCGCCGCGCGCGGGTCCAACGGGTGTCCCGGCACCGCCAGCACCTCGCGCCCCTGGTCCATTGCGTTGCGCGCGGTGATCAGGCTTCCTGACGATTCCGCGGCCTCGATGACGATCACACCCAGCGAAAGCCCGGCGATGATCCGGTTGCGCCGCGGGAAATGGCGTGCCTGGGCCTGCATGCCGATCGGCTGTTCCGACACGCGCAGACCCTGATCGGCGATGGCGGCGGCCAGCACCGCATTCTCGGCCGGGTAGACCTGATCGACGCCACCGGCCATCACCGCCAGTGTCCCGGTCTGCAACGCCGCGCCATGGGCGATCGTGTCGATGCCGCGCGCGAGCCCGGACACGACGACAAAACCATGGTGCCCGATGCCTTCGGCCATCCGACGCGCGGTGCGCTGCCCGAGGCTGGAGGCATTGCGCGCGCCGACCACGGCCACGGCAGGCCGGTTCAGCACAACGCGCCGCCCCAGTGCCCACAGAACCGGCGGGGCGTCACTGATGGCCGCAAGCGGCGTGGGGTAGTCGGGATCGCCCAGGCAGATCAGGCGCGCGCCGGCCTTCCGCCCGGCCTGGTATTCGCGCATCGCCTGATCGATGGGGCAGGGCGCATAGTCATCAATGCCGGCGGCGCGGGCGATGCCGGGCAGGGCGGCAAGGGCCGCGTCGGCGCTGCCATGTTCGGCCATCAGGCGGGCGAAGGTGCCGGGCCCGACCCGGCGCGAGCGAATGAGACGAAGCCACGCCAGCCGGTCTTCTTCCGTGGTGGGTGGGGTGAAGGGTGTGGGAGAAGAAAGTGAATTCCCGTCCATCGCGACCTCGTCTCATCCGAATCCGAGGTAGCACGCGCAAGGTTAACGGGCGGTAAAGATTTCCGGCTCAAGGCGCGAAAGGACAAATCGAAACGCCAACGCCGAAAGCAGCCCGAACCCGGCGCAATACACGGCCCAGAACCCCACCGCCGTGCCCCCTGCCAGTACGATGAATCCCGCGCCAAGTACGGCGCCGATGGTCGCACCGAGAACCGCGAAACCGATCCGGCTGGCGCGGTTCGACCGGACCATCCATGCCGCCACCGGCACCGCGATCAGAAAGCCGAGCCAGGAAAAGAAGGGCGCGTAAATCAGCGAAAACCCGGAAAAGGCCACCCATCCCAGTGCAATCAGGGCCGGTGACGCGGCCTGGCCCGTGTCCAGGACGCCCAGAATCGGTGTCGAAATCATCACGATGAGGATGCCGGCAAGGGGCGCTGCCGCCCATACGACCCCCGCTGCGATCGCCCAACTGCGCTTGCGCCTCAGGGGTGGCTGCGCCGCGGTGCCCGTCATCCCCCGACGCCACCCACGGTCAGCCCGCCGATCAGCAGGCTGGGCTGGCCAACCCCGACCGGCACCCACTGTCCGGCCTTGCCGCAATTGCCCATTCCGGGATCGAGCGCCATGTCGTTGCCGATGCCGCGCACGTTCTGCAACGCGGTCGGGCCATCGCCGATCAGCGTCGCGCCCTTGACGGGCGCCCCGATCTTGCCGTTGCGCACGCGATAGGCTTCGGTGCAGGAAAACACGAATTTGCCGCTGGTGATATCGACCTGTCCGCCGCCAAAGCCGACGGCATAAAGACCGTCGCGCAACTCGCCGATCAGGGCTTCGGGCTCGGCCTCGCCGGCCAGCATGCAGGTATTGGTCATGCGCGGCATGGGCGCATGGGCATAGCTTTCGCGCCGGCCATTTCCGGTGGCCGCCGCCCCCATCAGCCGGGCGTTCTGACGGTCTTGCATGAACCCCACCAGGAGTCCGTCCTCGATCAGGACATTGCGGGCCGAGGGCGTGCCCTCGTCATCGATCGTGATCGAGCCGCGCCTGCCGGGAATGGTGCCGTCATCCAGCACGGTCACGCCGGGCGCGGCAACCCGCTGGCCCATGAGCCCGGCAAAGGCCGAGGTCTTCTTGCGGTTGAAATCGCCTTCCAGCCCGTGACCCACCGCCTCATGCAGCAGGATGCCGGGCCAGCCGGGCCCCAGGACCACGTCCAGAACGCCCGCAGGGGCCGGGTCGGCCGACAGGTTGACGGTGGCGATGCGCAAAGCTTCGCGTGCCACGTCCGCCCAATGGTCGGGCGCCAGAAGCGCCTTGAGCCCCGCGCGGCCCCCACCCCCCGCAGAGCCGCTTTCGCGCCGCCCGTCCTGTTCGACGATGACGGAAATGTTCAGGCGCGACATCGGCCTTATGTCGGACAGAACGTCACCCTCGGGCCGCAGGATTACCACCTCCTGCAACGATGCCGACAGCGAGGCGGTGACCTGCACGACCCGTTTGTCCAGCCCGCGCAGGAAATCATCGATGGCGCGCAGCGTGTCGATCTTGACCGCAAATGTGGCGTCGAGAATCGGGTCGGTGTCAGGATACAGCCGTTTGTTGGTGCCGGGCGGTGGCGCGGCAAGCGTGCCGCCGCCCGCGGCCACGGCCAGACGCGCCGTCGTGGCGGCGCGGGCCACGGCTTGTTCTGTCAGATGGGTGGAATGGGCGTATCCGGCGACCTCGCCGCGCACAGCGCGCAGTCCGAACCCTTCGCCCGCGTCGAACCCGGCCGAGCGGATACGCCCGTCGTCGAGAACCAGCGATTCGGAGCGTCGGCGTTCCAGGAACAGTTCTCCATCGTCCGCGCCATCGGTCGCCTTGCGCAGCAGCGAGAGGGCGCGTGACTGGTCCAGATCGGTTTCGAACGGGCTGAACCGGCCCGTCGCGGGACTGGCAGCATCTTCAAGCGGCATGGCGATCCTTCCGGAAACTACGCGTCTTTGATTTGGGTCAAATGGCGGCGAACTGACGCAGCGCCAAGACTTGTCCTGCGGATGCTAATATGGTTTTAGGTGTCTTGGAAACCGCCGATTTCCATACCTGCCGCCAAAGGAGGCCCCAAAAGGCTGCGCAGGCGTCGGGTTCGGGCGGCGGGGGGGAAGAATGACGGTCCAAGTGCCGCGTTACAAACGGGAACAACAGATGAACCTTAAACAAGACCTTACCCGTCTCGTCAGCCGCGTTGCGGCGCCGGCGCTGGTTCTGGCCACGGCCGGGCAGGCGATGGCGCAGGAAACGCCCTTTCGCGGCGAACCCCGTCCCGGTGGTATCAGTCTGCAGGACGCCGCCACATCGGTGATGAGCGAAACGGTCTGGCTGGACAACATGCTGTTGTGGATCATCACGCCGATCACGATTTTTGTCGTGGTGCTGCTGATCTGGGTGATCTTGCGGCACAACCGCCGTGTCAACCCGGTGCCGTCGCGGTTCACCCACAACTCGCCTCTGGAAGTGGCATGGACGGTGGTGCCAATCCTGATTCTGGTGTTCATCGGCTCGTTCAGCGTTCCGTCGCTCTTTCGTCAGCAGACGATGCCCGAGGCCGATGTGACGATCAAGGCGACGGGCTATCAGTGGTACTGGGGCTATGAATACGTGGACCACGAACTTGGGTTCAACAGCTTCATGCTGCAGCGCGACGAGCTTGAGGAATTCGGCTATGAGCCGCGCCATTACCTGCTGGCGACCGATACCGCGATGGTCGTTCCGGTCGGTCAGGACATCCTTGTCCAGGTCACGGCGGCGGATGTGATTCATTCCTGGGCGGTGCCCGCATTCGGCGTCAAGCAGGATGGCGTTCCGGGCCGCCTGGCCGAACTGTGGTTCAACGTCGACGAGCCCGGTGTCTACTTCGGGCAATGTTCGGAACTGTGCGGACAGGCCCATGCCTACATGCCGATCACCGTGCGCGCGGTCCCGGAAGAGGATTATATCGCCTGGCTGGAAGACGAGGGCGCCGAGAACGTGGCAATGGCGCCGGAATATGACCAGTATCGCGGCCCGGTCGAACTGGCCGCGGCCCGTGACTGAGGGCTTTGGCCGGGCGCGACAGGCCATTCCGGCGTGATGCCCGCCCGACCTGAACCGAGGACGCAATGACAGATATCCGTGCGGACATTGCCAGCGACGAGCCCGAAACCGGCGAGGCCGGTTTCGGCGACTTCGTCCAGCTGCTCAAGCCGCGGGTGATGTCGCTGGTGGTGTTCACCGCGCTTGTCGGGGTTCTGGTCGCGCCGGTGCGCCTGCACCCGGTCGAGGTGCTGGCCGCGATCATCTTCATCGCGCTGGGCGCCGGGGCGTCGGGCGCGCTGAACATGTGGTGGGATGCCGATATCGACCGGCTGATGAAACGCACCGCCAAGCGCCCGATTCCGGCCGGAACCGTCGCACCCGGCGAGGCGCTGGGCCTGGGGCTGTCGCTGTCGGGGCTGTCGGTGATCATGCTGGGGCTGGCCGCGAACTGGCTGGCCGCGGGCCTGCTGGCCTTCACGGTATTCTTCTATGCCGTCGTCTATACGATGTGGCTGAAACGCTCGACCCCGCAGAACATCGTCATCGGTGGCGCGGCCGGGGCGTTTCCGCCGATGATCGGCTGGGTGGTGGCCACGGGCCATATCGGCGTCGAGGCCGTGCTGATGTTCGCGCTGATCTTCATGTGGACGCCGCCGCATTTCTGGTCGCTGGCGCTGTTCATGAACAGCGACTACTCCAAGGCGCGCGTGCCGATGCTGACCGTGACGCATGGCCGCGCCGTGACCCGCGCGAACATCCTTGGCTATACGCTGGCGCTGGTTCCGGTGGCCCTTGGCACCGGGTTCACGGCAATTGGCGGACCGATCTATCTGGCGGTGGCGATCGCGCTGAACGCGGTGTTCGTTCTGGGCGCGTGGCGGATCTGGTGTCGCCATGAGGCCGAGGCCGAAGCGGACGGCTATCGCACGGAAAAGCGGTTCTTTACCTTCTCGCTGGCCTATCTGTTCGGGCATTTCGCGGCATTCCTGGTCGAGGCGACGCCCTGGGCGGCGATGCTGCGCGGCCAGTTCGGCCTTTGGGGGGCATGATGGCGATCACGCGCGATCACGAATTGCACAAGCGCCGGCTGGGCCGCAATGTCGGCGTCGGCCTGGCGCTGGTGGCGTTCATCATGCTGGTGTTTGGCCTGACCGTCGCCAAGGTTCAGCGCGGCGGCTCGGTCGAAGGATACGATCACGGCTACCGCCCCGGCATGGACCCGGCGGCGCAGGAAACCACGCGGGGTGAGGAATGATTGGCTGGTGGCGGCGCCTGAGTGACAACCAGCGCACGGCCGCACAGGCCGTGGGCGTTGTCGTGTTCATGGCCGGCATGGGCTGGGCGGCGGTGCCGCTTTACGATCTGTTCTGCCGCGTGACCGGGTATGGCGGCACCACGCAACTGGGCGCAGGGTCCGAACGGGTTCTGGACCAGACGGTGCGCATCCGGTTCGATGCATCCACCGTGCGCGATTTCCCGTGGGAGTTCCGACCGGTCGAACGCACGATGGACTTGCGCCTGGGCGAAACCGGCATGGCGTTCTATGAGGCCTACAACCCGACCGACGAGCCGGTCGCAGGAACTGCAAGCTACAATGTCACCCCATATGCGGCGGGCCTCTATTTCATCAAGATCGACTGTTTCTGCTTTGAATACCAGGTCTTGCAGCCGGGCGAGCGGGTTCAGATGCCGGTCACGTTCTATGTCGATCCGGAAATGCTGGATGATATGGATGCGCGGGACACGCATACGATTACCCTGTCATACACCTTCCACCCGACCGAGATTCCGCAAGACGATCTGGCCGCGCTTGCGCGGCCTCAACCGGATGGCGAGACCAACTGAAACCGGCGCCCGCGCGGCACCGGCATAACAAGAGGCCGCGCAGGCGGCGCACTAGGGAAAGTCTGAGGGAACCCAACAATGGCGCACGAAAAGAACCACGACTATCACATCCTGCCGCCGTCGATCTGGCCTTTCATCGGCGCGCTTTCAGGCTTCACCATGCTGGTGGGTGCCGTCCTGTGGATGAACGACATGGGGCCCTGGATCTTCATGATGGGGATCGTGGGCGTTCTTTACGTCATGTACGCCTGGTGGAGCGATATTGTCGTCGAAAGCCACAGCGGCGACCACACGCCCGTAGTGAGCATCGGTCTGCGCTATGGTTTCATCCTGTTCATCATCTCCGAGGTGATGTTCTTCGCAGCCTGGTTCTGGAGCTTTTTCAAGCACGCCCTTTATCCCATGCACCCCGATGGCCTCAGCCCGGCCGTTGACGGGGTCTTCCCGCCCTCCGGGATCGAGATTTTCGACCCCTGGCACCTGCCGCTGATCAACACGCTGATCCTGCTGCTTTCGGGCTGTGCTGCGACCTGGGCGCACCACGCGATCGTGCATGAGAACAACCGCAGGGATCTGAAGAACGGCCTTCTGATCGCGGTGGTTCTGGGGGTGATCTTCACCATTCTGCAAGCTTACGAATATACCCATGCGGGTTTCGGCTTTGCCGGAAACATCTATGGCGCCAACTTCTTCATGGCGACGGGCTTTCACGGCGCGCATGTGATCATCGGCACGATCTTCCTGTTCATCTGCTACCTGCGCGCACGCGCCGGGCATTTCACGCCCGAACGCCATGTCGGCCTTGAGGCCGCGGCCTGGTACTGGCACTTCGTCGATGTGGTCTGGCTGTTCCTGTTCGCGGCGATCTACGTCTGGGGGCAGTGAGCCGACATGACCGCATCGCTTGGGGCGATGCGCCGGGCGGGGGGCTGACGGGCCCCCCGCCTCAGTTTTGTGGGGGCCATGTTGGGCATTAGGAAACGGGGGCATAGGCGCGGATGGCCAGGCTGATCCTTCCATTGGTGTTCGGCGTTGCCGGGGTCGCGGTGCTGATGTCGCTGGGCTTTTGGCAGCTTTCGCGGCTTGAGGAAAAGCAGGCCGTCATCGCCGAGATCGCGGCGCGCATCGGCGACGACCCGGTTGCCCTGCCCCAGGCACCCGAACCCGAAGACGACCGCTATCTGCCCGTGCGGGCCGAGGGGCGCTATACCGGGGACGTCGCGCATGTGCTGTCAAGCCAGCGCGAACAGGGGGCCGGCAGCCGGGTCATCGCGGTATTTGAAACCCGCGCGGGGCGCCGGGTTCTGGTGGATCGGGGCTTCATGCCCGACGCCGCGCGGCCCGGCGCGGATTTTGGCAGTGACCCTTTAGCGGTGACGGGAAACCTGCACTGGCCGCGCGATGCGACATCCTCGACCCCTGAACCGGACCTGGAGCGCGGTCTGTGGTTCTCGCGCGAGGTGGCGCCGCTGGCGCGCAATCTTGAGACCGAGCCCTTGATGATCGTGGCCCGCGAAGACGGCGCGTCCGTGCCCGGCCTGACTACGATGCCGGTCACGACGATCGACATTCGCAACGATCATCTGGAATACGCCATCACCTGGTTTCTGTTGGCCCTTGTCTGGGCGGGGATGACAGGGTTTCTTCTGTGGCGTATCAGGCGCGGAACGGCCTGAAGGAGTGCGCATGCAGTACATATCGACCCGGGGCGCGGCGCCCGAACTGGACTTCGAACAGGCCATGCTGACCGGTCTGGCGCGTGACGGCGGCCTTTACGTGCCCGCAAGCGTGCCGCAGATGGATCACGCAGAGATCGCGGCCCTGGCAGGCAAAAGCTACGAGGAGATCGCCTTTCAGGTCATGCGCCCCTTTGTCGGCGATGCGTTCGATGCGACGCAGTTTCGCAGACTGATCGAACGGGCCTATGCCGGTTTCGGCCATCCCGCGCGCGCGCCGCTGCGTCAGCTTGGCCCGAATCATTTTCTGCTTGAGCTGTTTCACGGGCCGACGCTGGCGTTCAAGGATTTCGCGATGCAACTGATCGGCCAGTTGTTCCAGGCCGCGCTTTCGCGGTCGGGGCAGCGGGTGACGATCGTGGGCGCAACCTCGGGCGATACAGGATCGGCGGCGATCGAGGCGTTCAAGGGCCTTGCCAATGTCGATGTGTTCATCCTGTTCCCGCACGGCCGCGTGTCCGAGGTGCAGCGCCGCCAGATGACCACCCCGGACGAGCCGAACGTGCATGCCATCGCCGTGGACGGCGATTTCGACACCTGCCAGGCACTGTTGAAGGACATGTTCAACGATTTCGCGTTTCGTGAACGGGTCGGGCTGGCGGGCGTCAACAGCATCAACTGGGCAAGGGTTCTGGCGCAGGTCGTCTATTATTTCTCGGCCGCCGTTTCGCTGGGCGCGCCGCACCGCGCGGTCAGCTTCACGGTGCCGACCGGGAACTTCGGCGACATCTTCGCCGGCTATATCGCGCGTCAGATGGGTCTGCCGATCGAGCGGCTGGTGATCGCCACCAACCAGAATGATATTCTGCACCGCTGCCTTGAAACGGGCGAATACCGCACCGAGTCGGTGCAGCCGTCGATCAGCCCCTCGATGGATATTCAGGTTTCGTCCAATTTCGAACGCGCGCTCTTTGATGCCTATGGCCGCGACGGCCGCGCCGTTGCCCTGCTGATGGAGGAATTGAAACAGGACGGGCGGTTCACGGTCAGCCAGGGCGCGCTGGAAACGCTGCGCGCGACCTTCGCCTCGGGCCGTGTGGATGAGGACGCAACGCGCGCCGCCATCGCGCGCTACCAGCGCGAGACCGGCGAGATCCTGTGCCCGCATTCGGCGGTGGGCGCGGCCGTCGCCGAGACGTTTCAGGGGGCCACACCCATGGTCACGCTGGCCACGGCGCACCCGGCCAAGTTTCCCGACGCGGTCGAAGCGGCGACCGGCATTCGCCCGTCCCTGCCGCCCCGCATGTCGGATCTGTTCGAACGGGCCGAGCGCGTCACGCGCATGGCCAATGACCGGCAGGCGCTTCAGGCGCTGATCCTGGAACGGACGGGGGCGTGATGGTCAGGGTCACGACGCTTGCCAACGGCTTTCGCATCGTCAGCGAGACGATGCCGGGCCTGGCCTCAGCCGCCGTGGGCGTCTGGGTTCAGGCCGGGGCGCGCCACGAACGCGCCGAACAGAACGGGATCGCGCATTTTCTGGAACACATGGCCTTCAAGGGCACTCGGACGCGCAGCGCGCTGCGCATCGCCGAGGAAATCGAGGATGTCGGCGGCTATATCAACGCCTATACCAGCCGCGAAACGACAGCGTATTTTGCCCGCGTCTTGCAGGCCGATGTGCCGCTGGCGGTCGATGTCGTGGCCGATATCGTGCTGAACCCCGCGTTCGAGCCGCGCGAGATCGAGATCGAGCGGCATGTGATCTTGCAAGAGATCGGCCAGACGCTGGACACACCCGATGACGTGATCTTTGACTGGTTGCAAGAGGCCAGCTATCCAGAGCAGCCCCTGGGCCGCCCGATCCTGGGGCCGGCCGATCGCATCGCGCGCTATGGCCAGGACGATCTGCGCGGTTTCGTCGGCAGCCATTACGGCCCTGGGCAGATGATCCTGGCCGCGGCGGGGGCGGTGGATCACGACCAGCTTGTCAAACTGGCCGAACGGTATTTCGGCGATCTGAAAGCGTTTGCGATGCCGGACGCCGAACCGGCCCGTTTCGATTGTGGCGAACGGCGGGTGATCAAGGATCTGGAACAGGCGCATGTCGCGCTGGCCATCGAGGGGCCGGCCTTTCGCCACCGCGACGTGTTTACCGCCCAGATCTTCGCAGGGATTCTGGGCGGCGGCATGTCTTCGCGCCTGTTTCAGAAACTGCGCGAGGAAAAGGGGCTCTGCTATACGACCTTTGCGCAGGCGGGCGCGCATGACGATACCGGCTCGATCACCATCTATGCCGGCACCGGCCCTGACGAGGTGTCGGATCTGGCAACGCTGACCATCGACGAGATTCGCCGCACCGCCTCGGATGTGAGCGAGGCCGAACTGAACCGGGCGCGCACACAGATGAAGGCCGGTCTGCTGATGGGGCTTGAAGGTCCCAGCGCGCGCGCCGAACGCCTGGCGCGATTGCTGGCAATCTGGGATCGGGTGCCCAGCGTCGATGAAGCCGTCGCGCGTATCGACGCCGTCGATCTGGCGACGATTCGCGCCTATGCCGAACGCACCGTCAGCGAGGCGCGGCTGGCAATGGCGCTCTATGGTCCGGTGGGGGATGCGCCCGAACTGGGGGCGCTGCGCGACAGGCTGGTTGCGTGATGCTGGGCTGGTCGCTGACACCCAGACGCAAATTCCGGATCGAAACCGAACGAATGGTGTTGCGCCTGCCCGCGCATCAGGATTTCCGGCAGTGGACGGGGCTGCGCGCGGCCAGCGCCTCGTTTCTGATGCCGTGGGAGCCGACATGGTCCACCGATCATCTGACGCGGCGCTCGTTCACGAACCGCGTGCACTGGGCATCGCGGGCGGCGGTTCAGGGAACGGCGCTGCCGTTGTTTCTGACCCTGCGCGGCGATGACACGCTGTTGGGCGCGATCACGCTCGATCAGATCCGGCGCGGGCCGGCGCAGGCCGCCACCATCGGCTACTGGATCGGACAGCCCCATGCCCGGCAGGGATATATGCGCGAGGCCATTCGCGCGGTGGTCCACCACGCCTTTACCGAGATGAACCTGAGCCGGATCGAGGCTGCCTGCCTGCCCGAAAACGCCGCCTCGCGCGGGGTGCTGGAACGATCGGGCTTCAAGTATGAGGGGGTGGCGCAAAGCTATCTCCAGATCAATGGCCGCTGGCGCAACCATGTGCTTTACGCCAATCTGCGGATGGACCGGCGCGGCCGCACGGACGCGGGATAGCGGCCAGGGGCCGCCCGCCGCTGTGACAAAGGAGGCCGATATGACCCTTGGCGACCGCCTGAGCCCGGCTGACGATGCGTTTTGCGCGGGGCTGGCGGCACGGTTGCCGGAAGGAACCCTGCGCCCAGCCGAGCCTCGCCACATGGAAGAGCCACGCGGGCGTTTCCACGGCCATGCCGGGATCGTCGCCTGCCCGTCCGATACCGCGCAAGTCGCGACGATCATCGCCGCGGCCCATGCCGCACGGGTTGGGGTGGTGCCCTATGGCGGCGGCACCGGGCTGGTTGGCGGTCAGATCATGCCCGACGGCCCGGCCCCGCTGATCCTGTCGCTTGAGCGTATGAATCGCATCCGTCTGGTCGACGCACCGGGCAACGTGCTGGTGGCCGAGGCCGGGTGTATTCTGGCCGATGTCCAGGCGGCTGCCGAACGCGACGCGCGGTTGTTTCCCCTGTCCCTGGCATCCGAAGGCTCGGCCCGGATCGGCGGCTTGCTGGCGACCAATGCGGGCGGCACCGGCGTGCTGCGCTGGGGCAACATGCGCGATCTGTGTCTGGGGCTGGAGGCGGTTCTGGCCGATGGCCAGATTTGGAACGGGCTGATGCGCCTGCGCAAGAACAACATGGGATATGACTTGCGCAACCTATTAATCGGGTCCGAGGGCACCTTGGGCGTGATCACCGCCGCCAGTTTACGCCTGGTTCCGCGCCCGGCGCAGCAAGGTGCGGCACTGTTCGTGCTGCGCGATCCGGCTGCGGCGCTGGATCTGCTGGCGATGGCGCAGGAACGCCTGGGCGAGGGTGTTTCGGCGTTCGAGCTGATTTCGGGCATGGGACTTGCGTTTCTTGCCGAAACGATGCCGCAGGTCCGCCGTCCGTTCGATCCGCCGCCCGACTGGATGGTTCTGATCGATCTGGGTCTGCCACTCGGGCTGGTGCCCGAGGCGGCCCTGGAAACCCTGTTCGCGGATGCGGCCGAGGCCGGTCTGGTCAGCGACGGCGTGATCGCCCAATCCGGGGCGCAACGGGCGCAGTTCTGGGAGATGCGCGAATCGATCCCCGAGGCCAATCGCCTGATCGGTGCCATCTCAAGCCATGACATATCGGTGCCGATGGCGGCCGTGCCTGATTTCATCGACCGTGCCGGTCCTGCACTGGCCGCGATCGGCGATTATCGGATCAACTGTTTCGGGCATCTGGGCGATGGCAACCTGCATTACAACGTGTTCCCGCGCGGGGGTGCCAGCCGCTCCGACCATGAGGACGAACGCGATGCGATCAAGCAGACGGTGCATGACCTGGTGCATGCGCTGGGCGGGTCCGTGAGCGCCGAACACGGTGTCGGGCGCCTCAAGGTCGCCGATCTTGAGCGCTATGGCGATCCCGTCGCGCTGGGTGCAATGCGGCGGATCAAGGCCGCGCTTGACCCTCAAGGCATCCTGAACCCCGGTGCGGTCTTGCGGCGATGATCAGTCATCGCTGGGACGCAGCAGGGTGAAGGTCTCGCGCACGATGGAATAGTCGCGATAGCCCAGGCGGGCCACCGGATTGAACCGGGTGATGTCGAAAATCCCGTTCACCAGGCAGTCGTCGCGCAGATGAATGCCTACCACCTCGCCAAAGACGGCGGTGTTTGCCTTGCCCGGCAGCGGCACGATCTGCGTCACCCGGCATTCCAGCGCTGCCGGCGCGCCCGCCACGCGCGCGCAGTCGATTTCGTTGCATGCCGCTCGTTCGAGGCCGGCGCGTTCGAATTCGCTGACATCGCGTGGCAAGCCGGCCGATGTGGTGTTCATCGCATGCAGCATGGCTTCGGACACGACGTTGACGCAAAAGACGCCGGTTTCGCGGATCTGGGCGACGCTGTCCTTGGTGCCGTCGCGGTCGGGCTTGGCCCCGGTCGATGAGAACATCACCTGCGGCGGCACATAGGCCACCGCGTTGAAGAATGAATAGGGCGCAAGGTTGTCCGCCCCGTCCGCGCCGCGCGTGGCGATCCAGCCGATCGGGCGTGGCGTGACCAGGGCGTTGAACGGGTTGTGGGGCAGGCCGTGGCCATCGGCGGGGCGGTAGAACATGCGCTCTCCATCGGTTTGATCTCGGTTTGGCGCCATGCTAGGGCCAAGCCCGGCAATGTCCAGCGAGGGTGCGCGGTTGGAACTGGGGCAGGAGCAGGCCGACGACTGGTGGGAGGTCGAGGCCCTTTTCGATCTGTGCTTCGCCCCGGGGCGCGAGGCGCTGTCCTCTTATCGGCTGCGCGAGGACGTAAAGCCGGTGGCGACCCTGTGCCTGTGGTTGCGCGACGAAACCGGCGCACTGGTGGCGGCGATCCGCTATTGGCCGGTGTGTGTGGCCGGGGCCTGCGCGCTGCTTCTGGGGCCGGTTGCGGTGCACCCGACCCGGCAGGGCGAAGGGCTGGCGGGTATCTTGATCCGCGAAAGCCTGAGCCGCGCGCGTGGCGCCGGTTGGCAGCGGGTGATGCTGGTGGGCGACGCGCCCTATTACGCGCGATTCGGCTTTGCGCGGCTTGAGGGCGTCATCATGCCCCCGCCCACCAATCCCGAGCGCGTTCTGGGGTTTGAACTGGTCGCCGGGGCCTGGAAAGGCGTGCGGGGCACCGTGACCCGGTGCGAGGATTGAGATCGCAAATTTGACAAAGCATGCGGTGCGCATTGGCACGGCGATTGCGAGCGCGTAGTCCGGTTGTGTGCCTTACAGCGGTTTCAATTGCCTGACATAATCCAGAACGATCGGGCGCAAGCGTTCCTCGCCCCGGCGTTGCGCAGCTTTCAACAGCGCCTGAACTTCGCCGATATCCGACCGTGAAATCAATTCCTTGACCGGTCCGATCGAGGCCGGGCGCATGGACAGGCTGCGCAGACCGACCGCGGTGAATGCCAGGGCCTCCAGCGGTTTGCCAGCATCTTCGCCGCAGAAGGACAGCGCCGTTCCGGCCTCGGCGCAGCGCTGGACGATCTGTTCGATCAATGTCAGAAAACTGAAAGACAATGTGTCGTAGCGCCGGCGCACCAGCTCGTTTTCACGGTCGGCGGCATAGAAGAACTGTTTCAGATCGTTGCCACCGATCGAGACGAAATCGGCCATCTGAAAGAAGGCGTCCGGGGCAAAGGCCAGGCTGGGCGTTTCGATCATCGCGCCGATTTCCAGCTTTTCCGGCAGCGGGTGGCCCAGATGCGCCTCGCGCTCGACCTCGCGCAACAGCATGTCGCGCGCGGCCGAGAATTCGGCCATCTCGCTGACCAGCGGGAACATCACCGAAAGGGGCCGCCCCTGTGCGGCGCGGATCAGCGCCTGAAGCTGCATGCGCATCACGCCGGTCTTGTCGAGACCGACGCGCAGCGCGCGCCAGCCCATTGCCGGGTTCGGCTCGTCCGGGCGCTTCATGTAGGGCATGACCTTGTCAGACCCGATATCGAGCGTGCGAAACACCACCGGGCGCCCATCGGCCGCGGCCATGACCCGCGCATAAAGCGCGGCCAGGTCCGACCGGCGGGGCATGGTATTACGCAGCAGGAACTGAAGCTCGGTTCGAAACAGCCCCACACCTTCGGCGCCCGATCCCCCCAGCGACGGCAGATCCGCCATGATCCCCGCGTTCATCATCAGCGAGACCCTGGTGCCGCACCGCGCCACCGCGGGACGGTCGCGCAAAGCGGCATAACGGGCCTGGGCCTGGGTCTGCATCGCGATCTTGTCGCGAAAGGCTGCGGCGACGCTGTCGTCGGGGCGCAGATGGACGACGCCTTCGTCGCCATCGACGATGATCGGATCGCCGTTCAGCGCCTCGGTCGTGATCCGGCTGGCATGCACGATCAGCGGTATCGACAGCGCCCGCGCGACGACGGCCGCATGTGACCCGATCGAGCCTTCCTCCAGCACGACGCCGCGCAGGCGGGGGCCGTATTCCAGCAATTCGCCGGGTCCGATATTGCGGGCAACCAGGATCGGGCGTTCGGGCATCGCCGCGCCAGTTTCGCTGCCCTGTCCGGTCAGGATGCGCAACAGGCGGTTGGACAGGTCGTCCAGATCGTGCAGACGGTCGCGCAGATAGGGGTCGGGCACCAGTTGCAGCCGTGACCGCGCCTCGGACTGTTCCTTTTCGACGGCGGCCTCGGCCGACAGGCCGCTTTCGATGCTCTGTTCCATCCGCCGCGACCAGCCACGCGAATGGGCGAACATGCGATAGGCTTCCAGAACCTCGCGCTGTTCGCGGTCGGTGGGGCTGGCAAGCGTCAGCAGATCATTCACGGTGACGCGCAACTGGCCCACCGCGGCGCGCAGGCGCTCGACCTCGGCTTCGGGGTCGTCATTGACCAGGTTGGTGACGACCACCCGCGGCTCGTGCAGCCAGACCTGCCCTTCGGCGGTGCCCTCTTGCCCGGACCCGCCGCGGATCATGACCGGGTTCTTGTGCGGCTGTGCCAGCGTCGCATCGTCACCGACAAAGGCGCCCAGTTCGGTCATCTCGGCCAGGACCATGGCCACGACTTCCAGCGCATAGACCTCGTCCTCGGAATAGAGCCGCTTGGCACGCGACTGCACCGCCAAAACGCCCAGCCGCTCGCCCAGCCGCTGGATCGGAACGCCCAGGAACGACGAGAACACCTCTTCGCCGGTTTCGGGCATGTAGCGAAAGCCACGCTCGCCTGGGGCGTCGGCGGTGTTCACGGGTTTGGAGCCGCGCGCGACACGGCCCACAAGCCCCTCGCCCAGACGCAAGCGCGTCTGATGCACGGCATCGCTTTTCAGTCCGCGCGTGGCACAAAGCTCAAGCGTCTCGGGGTCGCGAAACAGATAGATCGAACACACATCGGTATGCATGGATTCGGCGATCAGTTCCGTGATGCGGTTCAGCCGTTCCTGCCCCTTGCCGGGCTCGGCAAGGGTGTCACGCAACCTGCGCAGCAGGCGGCGACTTTGTGTTTCAAGGCGTTCTGGCATTTCCCCTCCCAGGCCGCCGGGGCCGGGTCTCAGCCCGCCTTCTCCAGCTCGAAGGCATCATGGAGCGTTTGAACCGCCAGTTCCATGTACTTGCGGTCCACCAGCACCGAAATCTTGATCTCTGATGTGCCAATGACCTTGATGTTGATATTTTCGTCGGCCAGCGCCCTGAACATCCGCGCCGCGACCCCGGCATGGCTGCGCATTCCGATGCCCACGACCGACACCTTGGCGACATCGGTATCGACGATCAGGTCTTCGTAGGCGATGGTCCCGGCCTGGCGCGCGGCCTCGACGGCGCGGCGGGCGCGGTCCACCTGGTCGATGGGGCATGAAAATGTCATGTCCGTGACCGCGCCGGGGTGATCCTCGTAATCGCGCTCGGAAATGTTCTGGACGATCATGTCCACATTCACGCCAGCCTCGGCCAGGGGGCCAAAGATGGCGGCGGCGATGCCGGGACGATCCTCGACCGTGACCAGGGTAATCTTGGCTTCATCGCGGCTGTATGCCACGCCAGAGACGACTTTCGATTCCATGATTTCATCCTCGTCACAGACCAGAGTTCCAGAAGTCTCGTCAGTCTCTTCGAACGACGACAGCACCCGCAGGCGAACCTTGTAGCGCATCGCCAGTTCGACCGAGCGGGTTTGCAGCACCTTGGCGCCCAGGCTGGCCAGTTCCAGCATCTCTTCGAACGAAATGCGATCAAGCTTGCGCGCCTTGGCGGTGATGCGCGGATCGGTCGTATAGACGCCATCGACATCGGTATAGATATCGCAGCGTTCGGCGCCGAAGGCGGCGGCAAAGGCGACGGCCGTGGTGTCGGATCCGCCGCGTCCCAGTGTCGTGATCCGGTTTTCCGGGCTCAGGCCCTGAAAGCCGGCGACCACGGCCACCTTCATGCCTTCGGCGAACTTGGCGTCGATATTGGCGCGCGGAATATCCACGAAACGGGCGGCGGAGTGCTGGCTGGTGGTCAGGATCGGCACTTGCCAGCCCTGCCAGCTGCGCGCAGGAACGCCCAGCTCCTGCAGGCGCAGCGCCATCAGGCCGGCGGTGACATTCTCGCCCGATGACACCACGGCATCATATTCGCGCGCATCGTAAAAGGGCGACGTCTGGTTGACCCAGCCGACCAGCTCATTGGTCCGCCCGGCCATGGCCGAGACGATGACGACGACGTCATAGCCGCGCTCGACCTCGCGCATGACCTTCTGGGCGGCGTTCTCGATCCGCGCCAGATCCGCGACCGAGGTGCCGCCGAATTTCATCACCAGAAGCGGCATGCCTGCCCCCGCCTTTGTCTTGCCGCCCCCACGGGCAGCGCGCGCTTCTCATACGCGCGAGGGTGGATCAACGCAAGAGCGCGGCATTGGCGCGCGCCGCGATTCAGTTGGGTTGCGCCTTGGGAACAAAGGGCAGCGGCGCGACGGGAATCCCCTCGGATACCAAGGCCTTGGCCTCGGCGATCCGGGCCTCGCCATAGATCGGGCGTTCGGGGGCCTCGCCCTGATGCATGGCCCGCGCCTCGGCGACGAAGTTCATGCCGACATAGTCCGAATTCTCTTCGACATGGCGGCGATAGGCGGCGATGCGGCGCGCGATTTCAGCCTCGATACCGGGCGTCTTTTCGACCGCGGACTCGTCGGGTTTTTCACGCGCTCCGGACACGGCGGGCGCCATCAGAGCTTTCTCGACCTTCTTGACGCCACAGACCGTGCATTCGATCCGGTCGGCACTCTGCAACCGCTCGAACGTCTCGTTCGAGGCGAACCAGCTGAAAAAGTGGTGTCCGTTGTCGCAGCGAAGGTTGAACCGGATCATGGCATTCCGAGGGTTGTTGTTCCGTTGGTCATAAATATGCCCGTGGCGCGCGGGTGCAAGGGTCAGCTGCCCTGTTCCTTGACCGACTCCATCGCGACATGGGTCGAGGTCGAGGCCACATGTGGCAAGCTGGAGATGTGTTCGGCCAGGATCTGACGATAGCCGTGAATGTCGCCGCTGCGTACCTTCAGCAGATAATCGAACGCACCCGCGATCATGTGGCATTCCTCGATCTCGGGTGTGGCGCGCACCGCATCGTTGAAGGCGCGCAAGGCCCCCTCGCGCGTGTCCGACAACCGGACTTCGACAAAGGCGACATGCGCCTCGCCCAGTCGTTTGTGATCGACCAGCGCCTGATATCCGGTAATATAGCCGTCGCGTTCCAGACGTTTCAGGCGCGCCTGCGTGGGCGACTTGGACAGGCTGATCCTGCCGGCCAGTTCGGTGATGCTGATCCGCCCCTCGCGTCGCAGGATGCGCAGGATAGCGCGGTCGAAATCATCTAGGTCGTTGCGGGACATCGTGCTGAACTGGCTACCGTTATTGGGTGATTGATCTGCCGAATGATCGTAAACGGGAAAATTTTGGCGCGCAATGGCGTTAGGATCGGGATAATTGAAAACACTGTTGCGACAGGTGCGTCATGCCCATCTCCGACCCGATCGCCCAGCCGATCCCTGACGACGAAGCCGGTGTCGTGGCCGCGCTTGCCACATCATCCGGGCTGGACGGCGCGGCACGCAACCGCATCGTCGCGCATGCCGCCGACCTGGTGCGCGACATTCGCATCAGCGCACGTCCCGGCCTGATGGAGGTCTTTCTGGCCGAATACGGCCTTTCGACCGACGAGGGGATCGCCCTGATGTGCCTGGCCGAGGCTTTGCTGCGCGTGCCCGATCCCTTGACCGTGGATGCCCTGATCGAGGACAAGATCGCCCCGTCCGACTGGGGGCGGCACCTGGGGCATTCCTCGTCGTCGCTGGTCAATGCCTCGACCTGGGCGCTGATGCTGACGGGGCGCGTTCTGGACGACCGCGAACCGGGGGTTGCCGGGCATATGCGCGCGGCGATCAAACGTCTGGGCGAGCCGGTGATCCGGTCCGCGGTGTCCCGCGCGATGCGCGAAATGGGGCGGCAGTTCGTTCTGGGCGAATCGATCAAGGCCGCCTTGAAACGTGCCGCCACGCTGGAAGGCGAAGGTTACACCTATTCCTATGACATGCTGGGCGAGGCCGCACGCACGGCCCAGGATGCCGCGCGCTATCACAGCGCCTATGCCGATGCGATCCGGGCCATCGGCGCGCGCTGCACGCCGGGCGATGTGCGCCAGAACCCCGGTATTTCGGTCAAGTTGTCGGCGCTGCATCCGCGCTACGAAGAGGCGCAGCGCGACCGGGTGACGCACGAACTGGTGCCACGGGTCACCGACCTGGCACGACGCGCGGCGGCACGCGGCATGGGGTTCAACATCGACGCCGAAGAACAGGACCGTCTGGTGCTGTCGCGCGATGTCATTGCCGCGGTTCTGGCTGACCCGGCGCTGGAAGGGTGGGGCGGTTTCGGCATCGTGGTGCAGGCCTACGCCCCGCGCGCGGGCGCGGTGATCGACTGGTTCCATGATCTGGCGTCGCGGCTGGACCGGCGCGTCACCTTGCGGCTGGTCAAGGGGGCATATTGGGACACCGAGATCAAGCGCGCGCAGGTTCTGGGGCTGCCGGGTTTTCCGGTCTTCACCACCAAGACCGCCACCGACATCAGCTATATCGCCAATGCCGCGAAACTGCTGCGGATGAGCGATCGCATCTATCCCCAGTTCGCGACCCACAACGCCCATACCGTGGCCGCGGTACTGCATATGGCGCAAGACTACGGGCGCGATCGGTTCGAGTTCCAGCGCCTGCACGGCATGGGCGAACGGTTGCACGACATCGTGCTCAGGCGCGAGGGCACGCGCTGCCGGATCTATGCGCCGGTCGGCGCGCATCGCGACCTTCTGGCCTATCTGGTGCGGCGCTTGCTGGAAAACGGCGCGAACTCGTCCTTTGTCAACCAGATCGTCGATGACAATGTTCCCGCCGAAGAGGTCGCGGCCTGCCCCTTCGCGGCGCATCGCCCGCAGGACATGATTCGCACGGGGCCCGACCTGTTTCAGCCCGAACGCGCAAATTCCAGTGGGTTCGATCTCAGCGCCGCGCCCGATCTGGCACAGATCGAGGCGGCGCGCCTTTCGCATGCGGATGCGCCGTTCTCGGCTGCCCCGGTTCTGGCCATTGAGCCCGAAGGCGACGCGTGCTCAAGGCGGGCTTTCAACCCCGCGCAGCCCGCCCGCATGCTGGGCACGGTTCGCGATGCCCGCGCAGGCGATGTCGCTCTGGCACTGGAGGGCGCGCGCGTTTGGGACGCCCCCCCGCAAGAGCGCGCGGCGATCCTCAACCGCGTTGCCGATCACTATGAAGAGGCGCTGGGTCCGTTCTTTGCCCTGATGGCGCGCGAAGCGGGCAAGACCATGGCCGATTGCCTGGGTGAGGTGCGCGAAGCCGTGGACTTCCTGCGCTATTACGCCGCCCGCATCACGCCGGATATGCGGCCACGCGGCATTGTCGCCTGTATCTCTCCGTGGAATTTTCCGTTGGCCATCTTTACCGGGCAGATTGCCGGGGCGCTGGCGGCCGGCAATGCGGTGATCGCCAAACCCGCCGAGCAATCGCCCCTGACCGCCGCTGCCACGATCGCGCTGATGCATCGCGCCGGGGTGCCGCGCCATGCGCTTCAGTTCCTGCCGGGCGAAGGGGCGATCGTCGGTGCCGCGCTTACGGCCGATCCACGGGTCGCCGGGGTGGTCTTTACCGGCTCGACCGAGACCGCCCAGGCCATCAACCGCAGCATGGCCGCCAATCTGGCCCCCGGCGCGCCGCTGATTGCCGAAACGGGCGGGCTGAATGCCATGATCGTCGATTCAACCGCCCTGCCCGAACAGGCGGTGCGCGACATTCTGGCGTCGGCCTTTCAGTCTGCCGGGCAGCGGTGTTCGGCGCTGCGCTGCCTCTATGTCCAGGACGAGATCGCCGACGATCTGAGCCGGATGCTGTTCGGCGCGATGGATGAGTTGACGCTGGGCGATCCGTGGCACCTGTCCACCGATATCGGCCCGGTGATCGATGCCGACGCCGCGCGCGACATCCGTGCCTATGTTGCCGAGGCCCGCCGCGCGGGGCGGGTGCTGAAAGAGTTGCGCGCGCCCGACACCGGGCATTTCGTGGCGCCGGCCGTGATCGCTGTGCGCGGGATCGACGACATCCCGCGCGAGGTTTTCGGCCCGGTCCTGCACCTTGCGCGGTTCAAGGCCCGCGATCTGGGCCGGGTGATCGCGGATGTGAACGCGCGCGGCTATGGCCTGACCTTTGGTCTGCACACGCGCATCGACAGCCGCGTGCAAGAGGTGGTCGAGGCGGTGCATACCGGCAATCTGTACGTCAACCGCAACCAGATCGGCGCAGTGGTCGGCAGTCAGCCCTTTGGCGGCGAGGGGCTTTCGGGCACGGGGCCCAAGGCAGGCGGGCCGCACTATGTCGCGCGGCTGGCCGCACCGGCGCCGGCCAGGGCCGAGGGCGGGGCACAGGGCGATGCGGATACGGCCGATCTTGCCAGGCGTCTGGCCGCAGCCCCGACGGGCACCGTGCACGCGCCGCGCGACATGCCCGGCCCGACGGGCGAGTCCAATCGCTTGCGGCTGATCCCGCGGCCACCGGTCCTGTGTCTGGGGCCGGGCGAGGCAGCCGAGGCGGCGCAAAAGGCCGCGGTCGAGGCTCTTGGCGGGGTGGCGGTCGCGGCGGGCGGCGCGGTTCCCACGGATTGGCTGCGCACCGCTGTCGGGTTTTCGGCGGCGCTGTGGTGGGGCGATGCGGGGCAGGGGCGGTTGCTGGCGCAGGCGCTGGCGGCGCGCGACGGTCCCATCGTCGCCCTGATCACCGGCATGCCCGACCCTGCGCATGTTCATCATGAGCGCCATCTGTGCATCGACACGACGGCCGCTGGCGGGAACGCGCAGTTGCTGGCGGCGGTGTCAGGATAGCGCGCGCCGGGACGCCGGTGTCCCGGCCCTCAGCGCCGCGTCATCTTTTGCCAGACCCAGATCAGCGCCAGCGATCCAAGGACTGCCAGCGCGAAGGTCACGACCCAGCCGCCCATCGTCAGGATCATGCGCAGGCCCACACCACCCAGGATCGCGCCCAGAACACCGATGCCCATGGCCGTGGGCAAGTCCACATCCACACGCATCAGTCGCGTCGCCACATAGCCTGCGGCCGCCCCGATCACCACCAGCAGAAGGACGCCGGGCAGCATGTCAGGCGCCCGCCTCGGCGGCGATTTGGGCGCGCGACTTGCGCGCGCGCTCGGTCGCGGATTTCAGTTGTCCGCAGGCGGCCATGATATCCTCGCCGCGTGGGGTGCGGATGGGGCTGGCATACCCGGCCTTGTGGACGATGTCGGCAAACGCCTCGATCCGCGCCCAGTCCGAGCGTTCATAGGGCGCGCCGGGCCATTCGTTGAAGGGGATCAGATTGATCTTGGCCGGAATGCCCCGGATCAACTGAACCAGGCGCCTTGCGTCCTCGTCGCTGTCGTTGACATCCTTGAGCATCACATATTCGAACGTGATCCGTTCGCTGTTGGACAGGCGCGGATAGTCGCGCAGCGCATCCAGCAATGTTGCGATATTCCATTTGCGATTTACCGGAACCAGCCGGTCGCGTACCGCATCGGTCGTGGCGTGAAAACTGACTGCCAGCAGGCAGCCGATTTCCTCGGCGGTGCGGGCGATCTCGGGCACGATGCCGCTGGTCGAAAGGGTGATGCGCCGGCGCGACAGGCTGAGCCCTTCGCCATCCATCACCACTTTCATGGCGTCGCGCACATTGTCGAAATTATAAAGCGGCTCGCCCATGCCCATCAGGACGATGTTCGAGATCAGCCGGGTTTCGTTGCGCGGCGCGCCCGGTTCGGGCCATTCGTCCAGATCGTCGCGCGCGATCATCACCTGACCGACGATTTCGGCCGCTGTGAGGTTGCGCACCAGTTTCTGCGTGCCGGTGTGGCAAAACGAACAGGTCAGCGTGCACCCGACCTGGCTGGAGATGCAAAGCGTTCCGCGCCCGTCTTCGGGGATGTAGACGGCCTCGACCTCGTGGCCACCGTTGATGCGCAGCAGGTATTTGCGGGTGCCATCCACCGAAACCTGGCGGCTTACGATCTGCGGCAGATCGATTTTGAAATGCTCGGCCAGAAGGGCGCGGTAATCCTTGGAAAGGTTGGTCATCGCACCAAAGTCGCGCAGACCCCAGTGATAGAGCCATTGCCAGATCTGGCCTTCGCGCATCTTGGCCTGCCGCTCGGGTGTGCCGGCAGCGATCAGCGCCGCGCGCAGTTGCGGGCGGGTCAGGCCAATCAGGTTGCGCCTGCCGCCCTCATCCGCCTTGCGCGGCAGCGTCAGCACATCCTGGGTGATCGGTGCGGCTGGTGGATGCGAAGTCATGCGCCTCTCCGGGGGAACGATAGTCTCATATAGGTGAAAGCCGCCGGGCAGAGAAGCCCGGCGGCCCGTTCATGGCCCCGTCGTGCGGCGGACGGGTGATCAATCTTCGTTGCAGCGTTCCTGCGCTTCTTCGGTGGCGGCGGTAAAGCCGAACAGCGAAAAGGTGTCTTGCGTGTTGGTGCCGCGCGACGATTCCGCGGTCAGCACCGCGTCCTCGCCAGAGCGAAATGCGGCAAGGATGCGTTCGTCATCCTCGGCCGAGGCTGCCCAGGACCATTCGCCGTCGGTGAACAGTTGGAACGTGTCATCGCCCACCTCGACCTCGACCGTCGAGCCATCGGCAAAGGGATAGCCGCCGGTGAACGAAACCTCGGCGGCCGTGTTCCCTTCACGGTAGGTGGCGAACAGAAGGATCTCGCCGCGCTGCACCTGAACGGTCTCGCCGTCGCGCGTGTTCACAGTCTCGCTCGGTGCCGAGACCGCCCAGCATTCCAGCGGATCGCCGTCGACGAACACGCTCCAGGCCGTTTCCACCGCCACGCGGTTGGTCGATTCCTGCGCCCAGCCGCCCGTTGCCGAAACCGCTACCAATGCCATGGCGGCCGCGCTTGCCTCAAACCATCGTGCCATCTGCTCTACAAGCCTCCAGCGAAAACTCTCTTCAGGCCCCCTTGGGCCGACGCCTTGCCGATCGCGCGAGATGTCCGCGCCGGGTTCGGTCTGGCACATCGGGGGCTTGCCGGCTAGTGTCTTAGCGCGAATCCTCTGGGCATAGAACCCCCCGAAGGCGGAAAATTGCGCAACTGTGAAGGAGGCTTTCGTGGCGAATGTCGGGCAGGGGCTGGTGCCCATGATCGAGGTCTGGCGCGGCGAGCGGCTGGAAAGCCTGCACCATGGCCATGCCGTGATCTGCGATGGATCTGGCGCGATTGTCGACGCCTGGGGCAATCCCGGCGCGGTGATCTATCCGCGCTCGAGTTGCAAGATGATCCAGGCGCTGCCGCTATTGGAATCGGGCGCGGGTGCGGGGCTTTCGGCGCGACAGCTGGCGCTGGCCTGTGCCTCGCACCAGGGCGCACGCATGCATGTCGAGGCGGTTGATCGCTGGCTGGACGATCTGGGCATGAATGAGACCGATCTGCGATGCGGTGCGCACGAGCCCTCGGACCGAGATGAACGCAACCGGCTGATCTGTTCGGGCGATTCAGCGTGCCAGTTGCACAACAACTGTTCGGGCAAACACGCGGGTTTTCTGACACTCAACCGTCATCTGGGCGGCGGACCCGAGTATGTCGAGCCCGATCATCCGGTCCAGCGCGCGGTGCGCGCCGCCTTTGAAGAGGTCACCGGCGAGGACAGTCCCGGCTTCGGGATCGATGGATGTTCGGCGCCGAATTTCGCCTGCACGCTTGGCGGCCTGGCGCGGGCCATGGCGGCCTTTTCCGCCGCCGACGCGGGCGGCGACCGGCGGGCGCAAGCAATGGTGCGGCTGCGCGAGGCGATGATCGAACATCCCGACATGGTCGCGGGCGAGGGACGCGCCTGCACCGAACTGATGCGCGCCATGGGCGGGGCGGCGGCAATCAAGACCGGCGCTGATGCCGTTTTCGTCGCCATTCTGCCGCGCCACAAGCTGGGGATCGCGCTCAAGATCGCGGATGGGGGCACGCGCGGGGCCGAGGCCGCGATCGTCGCGCTGCTGGTCCGCGCCGGGGTTCTGGACGCCGGCCACCCTGCCGCGCGCAAGCGCCTGGGCGGGCCGCTGACCAACTGGCGAGGCAAGGTGACCGGTGAGATGCGCCTGACCAGCGGCTTTCCGGACTGATTACGCCGTTGATCGGCCGCGACCCCGCGCTTATCGTGGGCCGGGTCAATGGCGAGCGGGGCGATGGCAATGGAATTCGACTATGTCATCGCGGGCGGCGGTTCGGCCGGCTGCGTTCTGGCCGCGCGCCTGTCCGAGGATCCGACGGTCACGGTCTGCCTGATCGAGGCCGGTGGCGCGGGTCAGGGGTTTCTGGTGCGCGCCCCGGCGATGGTCGCGGCGATGGTGTCGGGCCGCCCGCCGTTGAACAACTGGGCGCTGTTCACCGAGCCGCAACCCGGCCTGAACGGCCGGCGCGGCTTTCAGCCGCGCGGCAAGGCGCTGGGCGGGTCGTCGGCGATCAATGCGATGCTCTATGTCCGGGGCCACCCGTCGGATTACGACGATTGGGCCAATGACGGTGCCGATGGCTGGGATTGGGCGTCATGTCTGCCGTGGTTCCTGCGCGCCGAAGGCAATACCCGCGGCGCCAGTGACTGGCACGGTGCCGACGGCCCCTTGCAGGTGGGCGATCAGCGCCAGCCCCGGCCAATCGCGCAAGCCTTTGTCGAAGCGTGCGAAACCCTTCAGATCCCACGCAACCATGATTTCAATGGCCCCGATCAGGAGGGGGCTGGCCTGTTTCAGGTCACGCAGTTTCATGCAGGGCCGCGCAAGGGGCAAAGGTGCTCGGCGGCGGCGGCCTATCTGCACCCGGTCTTGCATCGCCCCAATCTGCGCGTGATCACCCGCGCACGTGCCGAACGGATCGTGCTGGATGAAAGGCGCGCAACCGGCATCGTGTTCCGGCGGCGTGGCCGCGTCGCGCTGGCCCGCGCCCGGCGCGAGGTGATCGTGGCGGGCGGGGCCTTCGGCTCGCCCCGGTTGCTGATGCTGTCAGGTATCGGCCCGGCGGACGAACTGCGCAGCCATGGACTTGAGGTGGCGCATGAACTGCCGGGTGTGGGGCAGAACCTGCAGGATCATCTGGACTATATCCTGACCTATCATTCCAGACGGGCGGATGTGGTCGGGCTCAACCCGGCCGGGCTGGTGCGGCTGGTGCGCGCCGGGCTTGACTGGCGGCGCTCGGGCGAGGGGTTGTTCGCCTCGCCCATGGCCGAGGGCGCGGCCTTTCTGAAATCCGATGCGAAACAGTCCCGGCCCGATCTGCAACTGCATTTCGTGGTCGGCATCGTCGACGAACATTTGCGCAAGATCCATCTTGCCAACGGCTATTCCTGCCATGTCTGTGTATTGCGCCCGCATTCGCGCGGAACCGTCGGGTTGCACAACGCCGACCCCGCCAGCCCGCCCCGCATCGACCCCGGCTACCTGAGCGATCCGCGCGACCTGGCCCTGCTTATGACAGGGGCCCGCCGGATGGACGACATCCTGCAAGCGCCACCGCTGGCGCCATGGCGCGGGCGGCGCCTCTATCCGCATGACGGCAGCGACGCGGGCCTGGAGGCCGACATCCGCAACCGTGCCGATACGATCTATCACCCGGTCGGCACCTGCCGCATGGGGCAGGATGCGCTGGCCGTGGTCGATCCCCAGTTGCGCCTGCGCGGGATCGACGGCTTGCGGGTCGTGGATGCCAGTGTCATGCCCCGGCTGATCGGCGGCAATACCAATGCGCCGACGATCATGATCGCCGAGCGTGCGGCGGCCTTCATTCGCGGCCGGAAAACGGCCGCCGCGCAGTAGCGCGGCGCTGGTTCGGGCCCGGTCGGCGCAGCGGACTTTTCCTTGCCGTGCAGTCTGCTATGTAGCGGCAGAACCGTCCGTTGCCAAAGGCAGACCATGGCCGAAACCTTCCGCCTGACCCTTGCTCAGCTCAATCCGACCGTGGGCGCGCTGTCTGACAATGCCGACAAGGCGCACCGTGCCTGGCTGGCTGCCAAGGAAGCGGGCGCCGATATGGTCGCGCTGCCCGAAATGTTCCTGACCGGGTATCAGACGCAGGATCTGGTGATGAAACCCGCGTTCCTGCGCGATGTCGCGGCGGCGCTGGCCGATCTGGCCGCACGCTGCGCTGATGGCCCGGCGCTGGGGATCGGCGCGCCGCTTGCCGATGCGGGGGGCGTGTTCAACGCCTGGCATGTGATGCAAGGCGGGGCGGTGGTTGCCGTCGTGCGCAAGCATCATCTGCCCAATGACAGCGTGTTCGACGAAATGCGTCTGTTCCAGGCCGGCGACGTGTCCGGCCCCTACCGGATCGGGCCCTTGCGCATCGGCACGCCGGTCTGCGAGGACGCCTGGCATGACGATGTGACCGAGGCTCAGGCCGAATCCGGCGCGCAGATCCTGCTGGTGCCCAATGGTTCGCCCCATGCGCGCGGACGGCTGGATGTGCGCATGAACCTGATGGTCGCGCGGGTGGTCGAGACCGGGTTGCCGCTGGTCTATCTGAACATGGTCGGCGGGCAGGACGATCAGGTCTTTGATGGCGCAAGCTTCGTGCTCAATCCCGGTGGCACGCTGGCAGCCCTGCTGCCCGACTTTGACGAGGTGCTGGAGCATCTCGATTTCGACGAGACGCCCGACGGGTGGCGCGCGCGCACCGCGACCCGCGCCACGATGCCCGACGCGCTGGAGCGCGACTATCATGCAATGGTTCTGGGCACGCGCGACTATCTTCGCAAATCCGGGTTCGGGCGGGTGGTCCTTGGCCTGTCGGGTGGTGTCGACTCGGCGCTTGTGGCGACGATCGCTGCCGATGCGCTGGGGCCTGAAAACGTCCATTGCGTGCTGCTGCCGTCGCGCTTTACTGCCAGCCAATCGCGCGACGACGCGGCATCGGTTGCACGGGCGCTGGGTTGTGCGTTGGACACCGTGCCGATCACCGGGCCGCAGGACGCCGTGACCGAGGCCCTCGCACAGCTGTTTGCGGGCCTGCCCGAGGATGTGACCGAGGAAAACATCCAGTCGCGCCTGCGCGGGCTGCTGCTGATGGCGATATCGAACAAGACCGGCGCGATGCTGCTGACGACCGGCAACAAATCGGAAATCGCCGTTGGCTATGCGACGATCTATGGCGACATGAACGGCGGTTTCAACCCGATCAAGGATCTCTATAAGACACGGGTGTTCGACACCTGCCGCTGGCGCAATGTCAACCACCGGCCCTGGATGCAGGGGCCGGCGGGCACGGTGATCCCGCCCGGCGTGATCGACAAGCCCCCATCGGCCGAATTGCGCGCCGATCAGCGCGACGAGGATAGCCTGCCGCCCTATCCGGTGCTGGACGCCATCTTGCATGGGCTGGTCGAGCGCGATGCCTCGGTCGCCGATCTGGTGGCCGAGGGGCATGACCGTGAGACGGTGAAGAAGGTCGAACATCTTCTCTACATCTCGGAATGGAAGCGGTTTCAGTCCGCGCCCGGCGTGCGACTGACGCAAAAGGCGTTCTGGCTGGATCGCCGCTATCCGATGGTCAATCGCTGGCGCGACCGGACATAGGGGCCTGTCGCCCAAGGCGAGTCCGTTCCGCAACAGGCCGCGCGGGTTGTGCGCACAAGGCGTTTCACGGGGCTTTTCTTGTGCCGCATGAGGCGCTACACTCGCGCAAATCCCGCTATCTGCCCGGCTGTCGCCGGTGCATCGTGCGGGCAAAACAAGCCGGCGCGCGGGCAGGCATGCGCGAAACCGGCAGCGAGGGCAGAATGGCACGAGCAGGTTTCAGGGACATTCCCTTGCGTTCAGCGCTGGCCATGGGGCTGGTGCTGGGTCTGGCATTGAGTGGATGCGGTTTGACATCGACCGAAGATGGCTCAGGTGCCAGTCGCGCGGGCGGCAGCCTGGACATGCTGGGCAGCGACCGCGAGACCATTGAGCGCGATATCGAGGTGCCCGAAGTCTTCAGCATGGAAGAGGAAGGGCTTTGGGATGGTCGGCCCTCGCTGGGTGGTGTCTGGGTGGCCCATCCCGAGGTCGAGAACCCCGAACGCGTGCTGATCCGCAACACCCAGACGGGTGAATCGGTGATCGGTGCGCTGTTTCGCCGCGAACGCGAGAATCCGGGCCCGCGTTTTCAGATCTCGTCCGAGGCCGCGAATGCCCTGGGGATTCTTCCGGGCGCCCCGACGACGATCGATGTCGTGGCCCTGAGGCTGGAAGAGGTGGCAACCGATCTCACGCTGGACGAGGGGACGGACGACGACGAGCCGGTCGATGAGGCGTCCGACGAGGATGGGCGGGACGTGCCATCGGACACGGCCGCAGCACCGGCCGAGGATCAACCCGAAAGCGCGGACGAGACGGTCGCGATCACCGAGGCCGATGACACCGAAGAGCCGCGGCGCGGCTTTCTTGCCCGCCTGTTCGGCAGCGATCCGGACCCCGAACCCGACCAAGCGGGTGCCGAGATTTCCCAAACCGCGCTTGCGCCCGTTGGTGACGATCCCGCCGCGCCACCGGCGCGCCCTTCGAACAGCGACACGGACGAAGCGCGTGCGCCACAGGTCGATGACGCCCCTGCGGACCCCGGCGAAAGCGCGCTTGAGCGGCCCTTTGTTCAGATCGGGATCTTCAGCATCGAGGATAACGCCAGCAACGCGCGCAACCAGATGCGCGATGCCGGTCTTGGCGCCGAGATCCGGCCGGGTCGAACGGACGAGCGTGCATTCTGGCGTGTCGTCGTCGGGCCTGCCGCCGATTCAGGCGAGCGCCGGCAAATGCTGGAACGCGTGCGCGCGCTGGGATTTGCCGATGCCTATGCCGTTACGAACTGAGCGGGTTTGAATTCCGACCCCGGCTGGGGCAAATTGAGCGCATGGGCCGGCGGCGGATTGCCCCGCCAGCCCGATAGCAACGGAGCTGCCCATGCCTTTCAATCGCCTTTGCGCGCTGTTGACCGGTGTCGCCATCGCCCTGTCTGCCGTGACGGCCCAGGCGCAGGCCGAATATGACGGGCAGGCGCCCAATGTTCTGGTGATGGACTACAACACGGGCCAGGTGCTGGTCGAACGCAATGCCGATGTGCCGTTGCCGCCCGCCTCCATGTCCAAGCTGATGACGTTGAACATGCTGTTCGAGGCGATCGACGAAGGCCGCGTCGATCTGGACACGACCTTTACGGTTTCCGAACGCGCCTATGCGATGGGCGGATCGCGGATGTTCCTGGAAACCCGCGACCGGCCCACCGCCGAAGACCTGATTCGCGGCATCGCCGTGCTCTCGGGCAACGATGCGACCGTGGTCGTGGCCGAGGGGCTGGCCGGCAGCGAAGAGGCCTTTGCCCAGCTTGCCACCGCGCGCGCACGGCAGTTAGGAATGGAGGACACCAACCTGACCAACGCATCGGGCTGGCCCGACCCGGAACACCGGATGAGTTTGCGCGACCTTGCGATTCTGTCCGCGCATCTGGTCGAGGAACACCCCGACTTCTATCCCTACCTGGCCGAGCGTGAATTCACCTGGAACGACATCACCCAGCCCAACCGCGTGCCGCTTCTGGGAACCGGGCTCGGGTTGGACGGGCTCAAGACCGGACACACGACCGAGGCTGGCTATGCGCTGACCGGGTCGGCGGTGCAGGGCGAACGGCGGGTGATCTTTGTCTTTTCGGGGCTGGACAGCGCCCGCGCCCGCACCGAGGAAGCCGAGCGCATCATCAACTGGGCGTTTCGCCAGTTCACCGAACGCCGCGTCGTCGAAGAGGGGCAAACCCTGGCTGCGGCCGAGGTCTGGATGGGCGCCGAGCGCGAGGTGCCGCTGATCGCACCGCGCGATCTGGACATTCTGGTGCCGGTCTTCAGCGATGCCGAGGTCGAGGCCCGCGTGGTCTATGACGGGCCGCTGCCCGCCCCGATCGCCGAGGGCGACGAGGTGGCACGCCTGATCGTGCAGGTTCCGGAAATGAATGCGTTCGAGATCCCGCTCGTTGCGGGCCGCGATGTGGCCGAAGGCGGTTTCATGCCGCGAATGCGCGCGGCGGCGACGGTGCTGGCCGGGCATCTGGGACTGAACATGCAGTGACGGCGCGACGGCTTGCAGGGCACGGCGGTCCGCCCCGCCGACCCGGCCTCCTTCAGGAATTTTCGGAACAGATGAAGTCGCTTAATGCCCAGCTCTTGCACGATTGATCCGCGCGCCCTTGCCCGACTGGCACAGCCACGCGGGGCAGGCCGATGAGCAAGCGGGCAGGTGTGTTCATCACCGTCGAGGGGATAGACGGATCGGGAAAATCGACCCAGGCGCGGCGGCTGGCCGCGGTGCTTGGGGCACGCCTGACCCGCGAGCCCGGCGGCTCGCCCGGCGCCGAGGAGATCCGCAAGCTTCTGGTGGAGGGCGCGGCGACCCGCTGGTCGCCCGAGACCGAGATCCTGCTCTTTTCCGCCGCGCGCCGCGACCATGTCGAAAAGACGATCCTGCCCGCGCTGGCCGAGGGGGCGATCGTGGTATCCGACCGCTTTGCGGACTCGACGCGCGTCTATCAGGGCGCGGCGCGGGCGGCGTTGCGGGGCAAGGTCGATCTCTTGCATGCGGCGATGATCGGCCTTGAACCGGATCTGACCTTCGTGATCGACATGGACCCCGCCCAGGCCCTGAAACGGGGGCTGGCGCGCGGGCATGAGGAGGATCGGTTCGAATCGCTGGGGCTTGCGTTTCAGCAGGCCTTGCGCGCCGGGTTTCTGGCGCTGGCCGACGAATTCCCGCAACGGGTGCGCGTGATCGATGGCAACCGCTCTGTCGACGCGGTTGCGGCCGATGTGGCGGGCATCGCCGAGACCTTTGTCAGGACTGCCCTCCATGGCTGAGGCTGATGTCTTTGAACCCGATCGGGTCGAGGGTGCGCCGCATCCGCGCGAAACCGCGCGGCTGTTCGGGCACCCGCTGGCCGAGCGCAGCTTTCTGGAGGCATTCAATTCGGGCCGGATGCATCACGGCTGGCTGATCACCGGGCCACGCGGGGTGGGCAAGGCCACGCTGGCCTGGCGCATCGCGCGATTCCTGCTGGCCCAGCCGCCGGCAGGGGCGGGCCTGTTCGGCGATCCGGCCCCGGCCGATGATCTGGCGGTCCCGGCCGATCATCCGGTGGCGCGACGCATCCAGGCGCTGTCCGAACCCGGCCTGAAGCTGATCCGGCGGACCTTGAACGAACAGGGCCGGCCACGGCAGGTGATCGCGGTGGACGACGTGCGCGCATTGCGCGACTTTTTCGGGATGAGTGCGGCCGAGGGCGGGCGCCGGGTCGTGATCGTCGATAGCGCCGACGAGATGAACCCGAACGCCGCCAACGCGATCCTCAAGCTGCTGGAGGAACCGCCCGAAGGTGCCGTCCTGTTGCTGGTCGCGCATCAGCCCTGGCGATTGCTGCCCACGATCCGCTCCAGATGCCGGGAATTGCGGCTTTCGGCGCTTGCCCCCGACGATCTGCAGGCAGCCCTGACCCAGGCCCTGGGCGATACGGTCGATGCCGATCCCGATGCCCTGGCCGAACTGGCGGCGGGCTCCGTCGGCGAGGCGATCCGCATTCTGGGCGCCGACGGCCTGGCGCTTTACGGCGACATTGTCAGCCTTTTGGGTGCGATGCCCGCGATGGATCGGGCCAGGTTGCGGTCGCTGGCCGATAGCGTGGCGGGCCGGTCGGGCGAGTCGCGCTTCGATCTGGTGGTGCGCCTGAGCGATCTGGCGATCGCACGGGTCGCGCGGGCGGGCGCCAGCGGGCAAACACCGCCCGACGCAGCGCCGGGCGAAGCCGCGATGATCGCGCGGCTGGCGCCGGACGCGGTTGCCGCGCGGGGATGGGCCGAACTCGCCGCCGATCTGGGGGCGCGGGCAAGGCAGGGACGGGCCGTCAACCTTGACCCTGCGGCGCTGGTGCTCGATATGTTCCTGCGAATGGAGAACGCGGCCCGGACCCTGGCAGGACGAAGACAAAGATGACGGAACCATCCAAGCCCCCGACCCTTGTGGATAGTCACACGCATCTGGACTTTCCCGACTTCGAGGGGGAACTGGGCGCCGTGATCGAGCGCGCGCACGCGGCGGGCGTCACACGGATGGTGACCATATCAACACGTCTGCGCAATGTCGCGCGGTTGCGCGCCATCGCCGAAGGGTATGACGGGGTCTTTTTCAGTGTCGGCACCCATCCCATGAGCGTTGCCGACGAGCCGATGGCAACGGTCGAGGAACTGGTGCGACTGGCGGAACATGAAAAATGCGTCGGCATCGGGGAATCGGGGCTGGACTATCACTACACCGCCGACAGTGCGGCGGCGCAGCAGGAATCCCTGCGGATCCATATCGAGGCCGCGCGCCGCACCGACCTTCCCTTGATCATCCATGCCCGCGACGCCGACGCGGACATGGCGCGCATCCTGGCGCAAGAACATGCCGCGGGCGCGTATCGCTGTGTCATGCATTGCTATTCATCTGGGGCGGAACTGGCGCGCACGGCGCTGGATCTGGGGTTCTACCTGTCGGCCTCGGGGATCGCGGCCTTTCCACGATCCGAGGCGTTGCGCGACATCTTCGCGGACGCCCCGGTTGATCGCATCCTGGTCGAGACCGACGCGCCCTATCTGGCGCCGCCACCCCATCGCGGCAAGCGCAACGAACCCGCCTATACGGCCCATACCGCGCGCGCGATCGCGCCGCTGTGGGGGATGGAGTTCGACGATTTCGCACGCCAGACCTCCGAGAACTTCGACCGCCTGTTCAGCCGGGCAAGCGGCGCGCGGAAGGCGGCCTGATGGCCCGTTTGCGCGTGACCATCCTGGGCTGCGGTTCGTCCGGCGGGGTGCCCCGGCTGGGGGGCGAATGGGGCGAATGCGACCCCCAGAACCCGCGAAACCGGCGGCGGCGCTGTTCGTTGTTGCTGGAGCGCATCGGCGAGGGCGGAGTGACGCGCGTGCTTGTCGACACATCGCCCGACATGCGCGAACAGCTTCTGGATGCGGGCGTGGGCGCCCTTGACGCCGTGGTCTATACCCACAGCCACGCCGATCACATGCACGGGATCGACGATCTGCGGATGATCGTATTCAACACCCGCCGGCGGCTGGCGGTCTGGGCCGACGGGCCGACGCAGGATGCGCTGCTGTCACGCTTCGGCTACGCTTTCGTGCAACCCACCGGATCGCCCTATCCGCCGATCCTGGATCTGTTCACCATCGACGGCCCCTTTGCCATCGACGGCGCGGGCGGCCCGGTCACGTTGCAGCCCTTCGCGGCCGATCACGGGTCGATGGATGCGCTGGGCTTTCGCGTGGGCGACATGGCCTATCTGCCCGATGCCGTGCATATCCCCGATGAAAGCTGGCCGATGCTGGACGGCCTCGACTGCTGGATCGTGGATGCCCTGCGCCGCCGGCCGCATCCGACGCATGCGCATCTGGAAATGACCCTGGACTGGATCGCGCGCGCGCGTCCGAAACGGGCGGTGCTGACGAACATGCATGTCGATCTGGACTATGCCACCGTCGACGCCGAGACCCCGTCGCATATCACACCGGCCCATGACGGCTTGGTGCTGGAGTTCGAGGTTTGATCTTGCGACAACAGCGGGCGCCGGCCCGCCCCATCGGGGGGCCGCCCGGCGCCGGGCGGCGTGCCGCCACCCGTGACGGGGCCTGAGCGATGCAGGCGCTGGTCGATGTCATCCTGCCGGTCTTTCTTGTCGTCGCGTTCGGCTATGGCGCGACCTGGCGTGGGTGGATGAGCGCGGGCACGATCGATGGGCTGATGAAGTTCACCCAGAATTTCGCCATTCCCTGTCTCTTGTTCCTGGCGATCGCCCGGCTGGACCTGGGGCAGGAATTCGATTGGCGCCTGCTGACAAGCTTTTACACCGGGGCCGTGTCCGGCTTTGTCCTGGGGCTTCTGGGCGCGCGCTATCTGTTCCGGCGCGGGTGGGAAGATGCGATCGCGGTGGGGTTCATCTGCCTCTTTTCGAACTCGCTCTTGCTGGGACTGCCGATCACTGAACGCGCCTATGGCCCCGATGCGCTGGCCGCGAACTTTGCCATCATCGCCCTGCATTCGCCGGTCTGCTACATGATCGGGATCACGGCGATGGAGGCGGTGCGCGCCCGTGGGCAAGGTGTCGGTGCCACGCTGGGGCGTGTGGCGCTGGGCATGGGGCGGAACGCGCTGGTGATCGGCATCGTGCTGGGCGCCTCGGTCAACCTGAGCGCGCTGGTCCTGCCCACTGCGCTGGAACACGCGCTCGAACTCATCGCGCGGGCGGGGTTGCCAGCGGCGCTGTTCGGGTTGGGGGGCGTGCTGTTCCGCTATCGCCCCGAGGGCGATCTGCGGCTGATCCTCTATGCTTGTGCGGTGTCGCTTCTGGTGCATCCGGCCATCGTCTGGGGCATGGGCCGCGGACTGTCGCTGAGCGAGGCGCAATTTCGTTCGGCGGTGGTGACGGCGGCAATGGCGCCGGGGGTCAATGCCTATGTCTTTGCCAACATGTATGGCGCCGCGCGGCGCGTTGCGGCGTCGTCGGTGCTGATCGGCACGGTGGCCTGTATCGTGACAGCCTGGTTCTGGATGGCGATGCTGGGCTAACGTGCGCGCCCCGCTTCCCCGCGCCGATCAGGCGCGGGCGGGAACGCGGGTGATGCGTGCGCCAAGCGCGTTCAGGCGTTCGTCGATGCGCTCATAGCCGCGTTCGATCTGCTGGGCGTTGTTGATCACGCTGGTGCCTTCGGCGCACATGGCGGCGATCAGCATGGCCATGCCCGCCCGTATGTCGGGGCTCTCCAGCCGCGAACCGCGCAGCCGCGAGGGGCCCGACACGATGGCCCGATGGGGGTCGCACAGGACGATGCGCGCGCCCATGGAAATCAGCTTGTCGACAAAGAACATCCGGCTTTCGAACATCTTTTCGAACATCAGGACGACGCCCGTGCATTGGGTGGCGGTGACGATGGCAATGGACATCGCATCGGCGGGAAAGGCGGGCCAGGGCTGGTCCGAGATCACGGGGATATGCCCGCCGAAATCGTTTTCCACCGTCATTTCCTGATCGCCGGGGATGTGCAGATTGCCCTCGCGTTCCTCGACCCGGATTCCGAGGCGCGCGAATCCCATCAGGATCGCGCGCAGATCCTCGAACACGGGATCGACGATGGTGATGTCGGACTTGGTCACCGACGCCAGCCCGATCAGCGATGCGATCTCGATATGGTCGGGGCCGATCTTGTGATGCGCGCCGCCCAAGGCGCCGCCGCCATGCACGATCATGCAGTTCGTGCCGATGCCCTCGATCCGGGCGCCCATGGCGCAGAGAAAGCGCGCCAGATCCTGCACATGCGGTTCCGAGGCGCAGTTGCGCAAGATCGTGGTGCCTTCGGCTGCGGCTGCGGCGCAGAGCGCGTTTTCCGTCGCCGTGACCGAGGGCTCATCCATGAATACATCCGCGCCCACCAGCTTGGAGGCACGCATGACATAGCGGCCGTCGGTGGTGATTTCGGCCCCAAGTGCCTTGAGCGCCAGGAAATGGGTATCCACACGGCGCCTGCCGATCACGTCGCCACCCGGCGGTGGCAGTGTCACCTCGCCGCAGCGGGCCAGCATCGGACCGGCCAGAAGGATCGAGGCACGGATGCGCGCGCACAGGTCCGGGTCAAGATCGGCCGGGCGCAGCTCGCGCGCATGGATGCGCAGCGCGTTGCGCCCGGTCCATTCGGCCTCGGCGCCGACCGACCGGATCAGTTCAACCAGGGCCTCGACATCGCGGATGCGGGGCACGTTGGTCAGCCGCACTTCCTGATCGGTCAGCAGCGCCGCAGCCACGATCGGCAGCGCGGCGTTCTTGTTGCCCGAAGGCGCGATCTGACCCTGTAACCGGTGGCCGCCCTCAACAATGTACTGAATACGCTCGCCGGGTTGCGCCTGTGCCATGCCTTGCTCCTGCCGATTTTGGCCCGTCCCTAGCAGATCGCTGGCGCTCGCGGAACCGCAAAGCGCGGCAAGGGCCGGGCATGCGCGATCAGACGCCGACCTCGGGGGCACTGCAGCTCAGCGGATCCGAGCTGCGCTCGACCTCGTAGAGTTCTGTTCCCGGACCATCACCGCCTTCGAAAACCGCGCGCAGGCCGTTCTCGCCGCGATAGAAGCTCCAGCATTGTTCGACGGGATTGTCGTCATAGACAAAGCAGATCAGCTCATCGCGCTCATACCAGATACCTTCCTGGCACTGGTCGCCTAGGAAGGCCCACAGAACGCGACGGCCGGGCAGATACTGCTCCATGCCATAGGGAACACCCTCGGCGCTGAAGCGCAGGGTCTGGCCGGTCGTGTAACGCTCGAAGCTTTCGGCATCCATGCGCTCTTCGGCAGTGACGGAAAACGCCACCAGACTGGCCAGCGCGATGAGGGGCAGGAAGGGCAGGCGCATCGGTTCCTCCGGTCTTGTGCATACCAATCTGCCAGAGCGGACGGGCCATGACCAGTATGCGCGATGCGCCGCTCACGCGGTTGCGATGGCCGAACCATCCTGCGCCTGCACCATGGCCACGCGCGGGTCCATGACCCGGCGCCACCATGGCGGCACCAGCGCCACCACAGCCATCGCCGGAAGCGGCGCGGGCAGCATCGGCGCGCCCTGCGGCAGGCGCAGTTGCGGATAGGGGCGCGCGGGATGGGCATGATGGTCGGAATGGCGCGGCGCATTGAGCATCATCGCGGCACTGAACCAGTATCCGCCGTTCCAGCTGTGCGCCGTGCCCACCGGCTCCAGCCGCCCGTTGGCCAGTTTGCGGCGTCTGAGGCCGTAGTGCTGCACATAGTCGGACATCAGGATCTGCGATTGCGCATGCAGCGACAGCGCCAGATACACCGCAAGACCCGTCCAGCCCAGCGTGACCAGCGCAAGCGCCAGGAAGGCCAGCGCCCCGACGATATGCACCACATAGGGGTTCAGCCGCTTGCGACCGCGGGCCTGTCGCGCCAACAGGGCGCGTTCGGCCGCCAGCCCGGCCCGGAACGACCCGATCCAGGCGCGCGGCAGAAAACCGTAATAGCTTTGGCCACGGCGGGGCGAATTGGGATCGGCGGGGCTGGCGACATGCAGATGGTGCACCAGCCGATGGGACGAGGCGTGGTGGCCGAACAGGATGGCGACGAACATCCAGCGGCCCAGTTGATACAGGGCGCGGTTGCGGCGGTGGATCAGCTCATGCGCGGCGGAATTGCCGATCTGGCCCAGCCACAGGCCGAAAGCCGCGAAACCGGCCAGCCAGTCCAGCCCATGCAATTGCGTGCTCAGCGACCAGACGCCCAGCGGCAGCAGGGCCAGATGCGACACCCCCAGCGCCACCAGCAGTCCGTCACCCGCCGGAAACTCGCCGCCATTGGGCGGAACCCAGGCAACGAGACGGTCCATGAAAAAGGCAAAAAGCGTGACATGGATCAGAGCGAGCAGAATCCATGGCCCGCCGAACAAAGCGCCCAGCATCAGAAACAGCGCCGGCGACAGCGAGGCGAGGGCGAAAACGGCAATCGGCATCATGGCTCCGCAGCGGTGTCTGGCGATTGCATAGCATGGCCGCGGCGGATGCGCACCGGGGCAAAGGGCCGCGCGGGCATTCGGCCCTTCCATCACTGGCGTCCATCGGGTAGCACTCAGGCGTCAACGAACCCCTGCCCGGATGGGAATGCGATGTCGTTCTTGAAAAAGCTCAAGGAGCGGATGTTCCGCTCGTCATCGAAGCTCGATGAAGGGCTGGATGCGCTGGTGAGTGCCGGTGACGATCCTGGTGAGACTGCCGAGGGCGCGACCTTGGCGCCGGATGCGCCGGAACCGGCGGCTGATCCGGCCCGACCGGGTTTGCTGGGGCGGTTGGTTGGCCGTTCGGACGCGCCACGGCGTGTGCTGGACGATGCCATGCTTGAGGAACTGGAAGAGGTCTTGATCCAGGCCGACATGGGGGTCGAGACCGCGCTCAAAGTCACCGCGAATATCGCCGAGGGCAACCTGGGCCGCAAACTTTCCAGCAACGAGATCAAGGGCCTTCTGGCGGCCGAGATCGCGCGCATCATGGCGCCCGTTGCCCGCCCGATGCCGCTTTATGCCAAGCGACCGCAGGTCGTGCTGGTCGTCGGCGTCAACGGTGCGGGAAAGACCACGACGATCGGCAAACTGGCCTCGCAGTTTCGTGCGGCGGGGAAGTCGGTCATCATCGCGGCGGGCGATACGTTTCGCGCCGCCGCGGTCGAGCAGTTGCAGATCTGGGGTGAGCGCGCGGGCGTGCCGGTGATGACCGCGCCCGAAGGCTCGGACCCAGCGTCGCTGGCCCATGACGCGCTGACACGCGCCCAGGCCGAAGGGATCGATCTGTTGATGATCGACACGGCCGGGCGGTTGCAGAATCGCGCCGACCTGATGGAGGAACTGGCCAAGATCGTGCGCGTGATCCGCAAGAAAGACCCCGAGGCGCCCCACAATACCTTGCTGGTTCTGGATGCGACCACTGGACAGAACGCGCTCAGACAGGTCGAGACCTTCCGCGCGATGGCCGATGTCACCGGCCTGGTGATGACCAAGTTGGACGGAACGGCGCGCGGTGGTGTGCTGGTGGCTTTGGCAGACCGTTTCGGTTTGCCGATACACGCCATCGGCGTGGGTGAGCAGATCGACGATTTGCAACCGTTCGAACCCGACGAGTTTGCCGCCGCCCTGGTCGGGGCGGGTGATGTGGCCTGACCCGCAACGGCGGCTGCCGCCGGTTTGCACCGCGGACCGGATGTCATGCGTCGGCCGCGCTAATCGTTTTCGTTCTCGATCCGGTGCGAGAGGCGGCGCAGCATCCACAATACCGGCAAAACGATGATCGTGGCCATGACCGCCAGAACCAGGGCGCCGATCCCGCAAGCCAGACCGATGGCGCCGGCCAGCCACATCCCCGCGCCGGTCGTCAGCCCGAGGATGCGATCACCGGATATGATGATCGACCCGGCCGCCAGAAACGCCACGCCCGAGGTGACAGCCTCGATCAGGCGCAGCGGGTCGGCCCCATCCTCGTGGAACCGGGCGCGGATCTCGAACGTCAGAAGCGCAAAGAGGCACGAGGCCAGCGAGATCAGGATATGCGTGCGCAACCCGGCGGTTTGGGCATGCATCGCGCGCTCGAACCCGATGACTCCGCCCAGCAATACCGCCATGGCCAGACGCACGGCGGCGGCTTGGGGGGTGGTTCCTGAAAAGGACTGGCTGATCAGATCCTCGAACATGTGCCTCCGCCCAGTTCTTTCGCCTCCGGCGCGCACCGCCGTGACAAGGCAACGCCGCGCATCGTGCCCGGGTTCCCTGGCGGTCCGATGAGCGGGTGGGTCGTCTCGCTGGAAGGCACCGCGCAGGGACAGGCCGTAGCGGTCATTCTGGCGCTGTCCGCCGCGGTTCTGCATGCGCTGTTCGGCGCATTGCAGAAGGGCCGGTTCGATCCATGGGTGACCCGCGCGGCGATCGACCTGTGGGCCTTTTCGCTGATGTTGCCGGTCGCGCTGTTCATCGTGCCATGGCCCGAGGCGCATATGTGGCCGATATTTGCCGGGGTCTTCGTGATCCACGCGCTGTACAAGTCGCTTCAGGCCATGGCCTACAGCCGGGGTGCTTATACTGTGGTTTACCCCGTCGTGCGCGGCACCGCCCCGCTTTTTGCGGTGATCGGGGCGGGGCTGTTGTTCGGAGAACGCTTCAACGCCGGGCAATGGGCCGGCGTGGCGCTGCTATCAAGCGGGATCTATGGGCTGGCGATCTATAACCTGCGCACCATCACCGTGGCGCGCGAAACACTGGTGCCGGCACTGGGTCTGGCGGTTCTGACCGGCGCTTGCGTGGCGCTCTATACCACCTTCGATGCCTATGGCATTCGGGCGAGTGCCGATCCCTTCACGTTTCTGGCGTGGTTCTTCGTGATCGACGGGCTGTTCATTCCGTTGATCGTCTGGGGACGGCTGCGTGCGCTGCCCGCGTCCCAGCGCTTCGGCCTGGCGCGGCGCGGGCTTCTGGGCGCGGTCATCGCCTTTGGCAGTTTCGGCGGGATCATGCTGGCCACGCGGTTGGGCCATGTCGGGCAGGCCGCGGTGCTGCGCGAAACCTCGACCGTGTTCGCGGCGCTGATCGGATGGCTGGTTCTGGGCGAAAGCACCGGCCCGCGCCGGGTCTTTCTGATGGCGCTAATCGCGGCGGGCGCGGTGGTCGTGCAATTGGCGGCCTGATCGGCCGCGCCCGAATGTCCTCTTCGTCGTCCGCCGGGCATCGTGGCAAGGAAAGAGGGGGCGGCCGGTCATGGCCGCCCCTCATTGGACATCTTGCTTATTGGGCGGGCGCGATCAGCGCCCCGCGATCAGCCCCATGCTTTCCAGCTTCAAAAGCACCTGGTGGGCGCAATGGTCGACATCGAACCCTTCGGTATCGACCCTCAGTTCGGGGGTCTCGGGTTCCTCGTAAGGGTCCGAAATACCCGTGAACTCCTTGATCTTGCCCTCGCGCGCAAGCTTGTAGAGCCCCTTGCGGTCACGGCGTTCGCATTCCTCGACCGAGGTGGCGACATGGATTTCGACAAACGCGCCATAGGCCTCGACCATTTCGCGCACGATGCGGCGGGTGGCGTAATAGGGGGCGATCGGTGCGCAGATGGCGATACCGCCGTTCTTGGTGATTTCCGAGGCGACGAAACCGATGCGCTGGATGTTGAGATCGCGATGTTCCTTTGAGAACCCGAGTTCCGAGGACAGATGCTTGCGCACAACGTCCCCGTCCAGAAGCGTGACCGGACGATCGCCCATTTCCATGAGCTTGACCATCAGCGCATTGGCAATGGTCGATTTGCCCGAGCCTGACAGGCCGGTGAAGAACACGGTGAAACCCTGCTGTGCGCGCGGCGGGAAGCGGCGGCGCAACTCGGACACGACCTCGGGGAACGAGAACCACTCGGGGATCTCCAGCCCCTCGCGCAGGCGGCGGCGCAATTCGGTGCCCGAAATATCCAGCACGGTCGCGCCCTCGGGCACTTCGTTTGCCGGAAAATACTGCGCCTTTTCCTGCACATAGACCATGTGCTTGAAATCGACCATCTCGACGCCGATTTCGGCCTCATGCTTCGTGAACAGCTCTTGCGCGTCGTAGGGGCCGTAGAAATCCTTGCCCTGACTGTTCTTGCCCGGCCCGGCGTGATCGCGGCCGACGATCATATGGGTGCAGCCGTGGTTGCGGCGGATGATGCCGTGCCAGACGGCCTCGCGCGGGCCGCCCATGCGCATGGCAAGGTTGAGCAGCGACATCGTCGTGGTGGCGGAAGGGTATTTGTCGAGCACGGCCTCATAGCAGCGCACGCGGGTGAAATGGTCCACATCGCCCGGCTTGGTCATGCCGACGACCGGATGGATGAGCAGGTTGGCCTGCACCTCGCGCGCGGCGCGGAAGGTCAGTTCCTGGTGGGCGCGGTGCAGCGGGTTGCGGGTCTGGAAGGCCACGACCTTTTGCCAGCCGAGCTTGCGAAAACGCGCGCGCAATTCGTTGGGCGTGTCGCGCCGGGCCTTGAAGTCGTAATGCACGGGCGCCTGGATGCCGATGATCGGCCCGCCCAGATAGACCGGGCCGGCGACATTGTGCAGGTAATGCACCGCCGGATGGGTCCGGTCGTCGGCGCCAAAGACCTTTTCGGCCTCCAGCGACTTGTTCGGGGTCCATTTGTCGGCCACCGACAGGATCGCCAGGATCACCCCCTCCTGGTCGCGCAGCGCGATGTCCTGACCGGATTCGATGGTCTGGGCGAACTTCTCGGATACATCCAGCGTGACCGGCATCGGCCACAGCGTGCCGTCGACCAGACGCATGTTTTCAACCACGCCGTCATAATCGGCCTTGCCCAGAAACCCCTTGAGCGGCGTGAAGCCGCCATTCATCAGCAATTCGAGGTCGCAGACCTGGCGCGGCGTCAGGTCCCACGACGGCAGGCCAGCGGCTTCGACTTTCAACTTTTGTGCGGATTCGGGCGAAACATAGAGTTCGGGTAGAGGTGCGTGATTCAAATGGGCCATGGGTGACCGTCCTTCGTGCAGTTCAGGTCCGGGGAAGATACCAGCCTGCCATTGCGAAGAAACCGGGCGATAGTCAACCCGTATTCCCGGGACGATCGCGCTCAAGTGCCGGTGATCTGGCCGAAGCAAGGGCGCTTGGTGCTTGTCAAGGCGGCACAGGCACGGCAAGGGAGGGGAAACCGATGGAGTGTGCATGACCCCACCAAACGATCCCCATGACGGTTCGACCCGCACCCAGCCGCCGATCTGGCTGCGCCAGGCTGTCGAATTCGGCCCCCTGGCCGTGTTCCTGGCCGCCTATGTCTGGATGCGGGACAGCACCGTCAGCCTGTTCGGGCAGGAGTATGGCGGGTTCATCGTGGCGATCGTGATCTTTACGCCGCTGCAGATCGCCTCGGCACTGGTGCTGCGCCGAATCACCGGCAAGCTGTCGCGGATGCAGGTGGCGACGCTGGTGCTGGTGGTGGTGCTGGGCGCGGTGACGGTCACGTTCAACGACGAGCGTTTCTTCAAGATGAAGAGCACATTTGTCTTTGGCCTGTTCAGCCTGCTGTTGTGGATCGGGCTGTGGCGCGGGCAGTCCTGGCTGGCCTATGTCCTGGAAGGGGCGCTGCCGATCAGCCATGACGGCTGGATGATCCTGACCCGGCGCATGGCGTGGTTCTTTGCCGCCTTTGCGGCCGCCAACGAGGTGATCTGGCGTTCGTTCTCGACCGATGTCTTTGTGATCTGGGACACTGCCGGGCAGATGGGCGTCATGTTCCTGTTCCTGATCGGCAACTACAAGCTGATCGAGACGTACTGGCAGGAGCCTGACCAGAATTGACGACCGCTTGCGGCACGCGGTGAGGGGGGCGCTGCCCCCCTCTTGGCCGAAGGCCAATTCACCCCCCGGCGTATTGACCGGCAAGATGAAGCCGAGGGCAGGATCAGCAACCCGGTGCCATCCGTCAGCGTGCCGATCCGGTTCCGAAAAGCACGTCCTGCGCCTTGCGGTCCATTTGCGGGGATTGGCGCAGCTCAGCGCCGACCGCCTTGCCGCGGGCGAAACCGGGGCGGTCGGACAATTCGTCAAGCCAGCGTTTGAAATGCGGCTTGTCGTCGAGCGACTGTTGCTGGCGTTCCCACAAGATCGCCCAGGGCCAGATCGCCATGTCGGCGATCGACAGGAAGTCGCCGGCGGCATACCGGTTGTCGGCCAGTTGCCGGTCGAGAACCCCATAAAGGCGCGCGACCTCGCGGCGGTAGCGGTCCTGGGCGTAGGGCAGAACCTGGGGCGGGTCCATGTCCGGGGCATAGGTCAGAAAGTGATGTGCCTGACCCGCCATCGGCCCGACACCGCCCATCTGCCACATCAGCCATTGCTCGACCGCAGCCTGTTCGCGGGCATTGGCACCGGCGAAGCGACCGGTCTTGCGTGACAGATACTGCAGGATCGCGCCGGATTCGAACAGTGACAGGGGCGCGCCATCGGGCCCTTCGGGATCGACGATCGCCGGCATCCGGTTGTTGGGGGCGATTTTCAGGAATTCGGGCGCGAACTGGTCGCCCTGGCCGATATTGATCGGATGCAGGCGATAGGGCAGGCCCATTTCCTCAAGCGCGATGGTGATTTTCCAGCCGTTGGGCGTGGGCCAGTAGAAGAGGTCGATTTCCTGCGCCATGTCTTTTCCCGTTTTGCTCTGTGTCGCGGATTACCTGTGTCGGTCCGCGGCAAAAGGCAAGGGCAGGGTCCGGAACGGATTAGAGCACGAGTTCGTAAAGCAACAGCATTTCGGCGGCGCTTTCGGTGCTTTCGGGGCGCGACAGGCCGCGCAGGCGCAACTCGCGCTCGGTCAGGAGCGCGTAGTCGACAAGGGCGCGCGCCAGCCGCAGATCGTCCTTGCCGATCTGAAGGCGAAAGGCGGCATGGATGCGCGCGAAAGTCAGATAGAGCCGTTCAGGCGGCATGTCGCGCAGCGCCGCCTCAACATCGGTACGCTGCGTGGCCGGCAACCGGAGCACGTCATCAAGCGAGCGCCGCGGCGCGGGCGCCGACGCCGTCGTTGCCCCGGCCGATTGTGCGGGCGCCGGTTGCGGCAGAAATGTCAGGGCAGCCAGGCCAAGCATCAATGCCCCGACGAGGCGGCGGCCCTGAGGGCCTTGACGTGCGGTTTTCCCCAAGGTGCGCATCGGTTCAGGGTTTCCGGTGGTTGCTGCATTCCATGACCCGAAACCTGCCGCACAAAACTGGCGATTCCTTGGCGCCTTCGGAACGATTTCGCGTCGCTTTCGCCTTTTTCGGCGGTTTTCGGGCCGGGGCGGCGCAAGTGGATTGACGCTGGGGGCGAAGCTGCATAAACGCCCACCAGACGTGGGGATTTGTGCCGGCTTGCGGCCCACGGGAAAAACAAACCGCTAAAGAGGCGCTGCCCTCGTCGAACCGCAAGGGGGCGCTCCTGCCGGTGTCAGTCAACGCGGCCCGGCCGCAGGAGGACATCATGACACAACCGAAGGCCGCAGGCTGGAAACCCCGCACACAGGCCGTTCACGCCGGCGCGCGCCGCAGCCAGTATGGCGAGATGGCCGAGGCGATCTATCTGACGCAGGGATTTGCCTATCCGACCGCCGAAGCCGCCGAGGACCGCTTTCTCAAGGCGGGCGACGATGAATTCGTTTATGCACGATATGGCAATCCGACCGTGGCGGCGTTCGAGGACCGGATCGCCACGCTGGAGGGGACCGAGGATGCCTTTGCAACCGCCAGCGGCATGGCGGCCGTGTCGGGTGCCCTGACCGCGATGCTGCGCGCGGGCGATCATGTGGTGTCGAGCCGGGCGCTGTTCGGATCCTGCCTATATGTGCTGGAGGAGGTATTGGCGCGGTTTGGCGTCGAGGTGACCTTTGTCGACGGCACCGATCTGGATCAGTGGCGCGCCGCCATTCGCCCTGGCACCAAGGCGGTTTTCCTGGAAAGCGTGTCGAATCCGACGCTGGAGGTGATCGACTTGGAAGCCGTCGCCGATCTGGCGCATACGGCTGGCGCGCTGGTGATCGTGGATAATGTCTTTGCCACGCCGGTCTTTTCCCGCGCGGTTTCGCTGGGTGCCGATGTCGTGGTCTATTCGGCGACCAAACATATCGACGGGCAGGGGCGATGCCTGGGCGGCGTGATCTGCGGAACGCGCGACTTCATCCGGGGCACGGTGGAACCCTACATGAAACATACGGGCGGCGCGATGAGCCCGTTCAACGCCTGGGTTTTGCTGAACGGATTGACCACGATGGATCTGCGCGTGCGCGCGCAGGCTGCGACCGCACAGCGGCTGGCCGAAGGGCTGGCCCGCCATCCGGCGCTGACGCGGGTACTGTATCCGGGCCTGGCGGACCATCCGCAGCACGATCTGGCCATGGCGCAGTACGGCAGTGGCGGAACCGTGGTGGCGCTGGACCTGCGCGGCGGCAAGGAGGCCGCGTTCCGGTTCATGAACGCCCTTGAGATCGTGTTGATTTCCAACAACCTGGGGGATGCCCGAACGATCGCGACCCACCCCGCCACGACCACCCATCAACGCCTGCCCGATGCGCAGAAGGCGCATCTGGGGATCACGCCGGGGTTGATCCGGCTTAGCGTGGGGCTGGAAGACGGCGATGACCTGCTGTCGGACCTATCGGCGGCACTGGAGCGGTGCGGCGGCTGAAATCGGTGATCCGCTTTGATCACGCGCGCGTAGATATGTTGAAAGCGCAGGCGAAGTGGTTACCTTCGGTGCAGTGATACGGCCCGGCCGGATGGCCCGCGCAACAACATCGGAGGGCGCGACATGAACATTCAACGGCCATTGGGTGAGCGAGAGCCCAGCCGGTCCGAGGCCGAAGCGGCGCTTGCGCTCCTGCGCGCTTGGGCAGGCCGGGCATCGGACCAGGAGATCGCTAGCCTCGAGCCGTCGCTGGAGCGGTTGATCCCCGGCAGGCCAGCGCCGGACTATCCTGTCTTGCGGCGCGACTATCCAGCCGATTTCATGCCCGATATGGCCTATCGGCGCACCATGCCGGACCTTCAGAATGGCCCGGCCAGCCTGATTCGCGGTGCCCGCAGGCCCATCCAGCATGTCGGCATTTCGAATTTCCGGCTTCCGATCCGCTTTCGCACCCGTGCCTCGGAGGGTTGCGAAGCCGCGGATCTGACGTTGCAGACCGCCGTGACCGGCACGGTCAGCCTTGATGCCGACAAGAAGGGCATCAACATGAGCCGGATCATGCGCAGCTTTTACCGCCATGCCGAAAAGCGGTTCAGCATCGCGGTGATCGAGGCCGCACTGGATGATTACAAAGCCGATCTGGAGAGCTTCGATGCGCGGATCCAGATGCGATTTTCCTTTCCTTTGAGGATGGAAAGCCTGCGCTCGGGGCTGTGGGGATGGCAGTATTACGACATCGCGCTTGAATTGGTCGATCAGGGTGGCAACCGCCGGCGGTTCATGCATCTTGACTATGTCTACAGCTCGACCTGCCCCTGCTCGCTGGAACTCAGCGAACATGCCCGCTATGGACGCGGGCAACTGGCAACGCCGCATTCGCAGCGGTCGGTTGCGCGGGTTTCGGTCGAACTTATCCCCGGCCCGGTCTTGTGGTTCGAGGATCTGATCGAACTCTGCCGTTCGGCGGTGCCGACCGAGACCCAGGTGATGGTCAAGCGCGAGGACGAACAGGCATTCGCCGAGTTGAACGCGGCCAATCCCATCTTTGTCGAGGATGCCGCGCGCCTGTTCAGCGCCGCGTTTCAGGACGATGCGCGCATCGGGGATTTCCGCGTGATTGCCAGCCATCAGGAAAGTCTGCACAGCCATGATGCGGTCAGCGTCCTGACCGAGGGGCCGACCTTTGCCGCCGACAGCCTGGATCCGACCCTGTTCGCCAGTCTGATCCATACCCGCTAGGACGCACTTTTCGGCGCAAGGAAAAGGGCTTATGTTCGCGCGATGCGATTGCCCCTGGGCCGTGCCATGCCGCCTGTGCTGACCATCACGCTGAATCCCGCGGTAGACCTTGCGGCAGAGACCGAACACGTGTCGGCCGGACCCAAACTGCGTCTGTCGGAACCTGTTATTGAACCCGGTGGCGGGGGTATCAACGTGGCGCGCGTAGTTGCGTGCCTTGGTGGCCGCGTGCGTCTCATCGCCGCCCTTGGCGGGTTGACAGGCGCGCGGCTGCAGGCGCTAATCGCGGACGCCGGGCTGGACCTGGAGCGCTTTGACGTTCCGGGCGAGACCCGGCAGAGTCTGTCGGTGACCGATCGTGCCACCGGACAGCAATATCGGTTCGTCATGCCGGGGCCGCGCTGGTCTGACGCGATGGCCGATCAGTTCATGGATGCTATTGACGCCGCCAGCCCGGCGCAGGGTTGGGCGGTTCTCAGCGGCAGTCAACCACCGGGGCTTGATGAGGCATTCCCGAGGCAACTCGCGTCGCGTATGCAGCGGCGTGATGTTCGCCTGATTGTCGATACATCGGGGCCGGCGCTGGATTCACTGATCAAGAATGGAAAGGCCGCGACGCTTTGGGGGCTTCGAATGAATCAGGGCGAGGCAGCCGCCGCCGCGGGTCACCCCCTGCCGGATCTGGCGGACAGTCTGGCTTTCGCGCGGACCTTGTATGAGCGCGGCGTGGCGCAGGTCGTGGTGCTGGGGCGCGGTGCCGAAGGGTCCGTTCTGGTGGCAGATCGGCTTCGCCTGTCATGCCGTCCGCCTGCGGTTGCAGTCAAGAGCCCGGTCGGCGCGGGCGACAGTTTTACCGGTGCCTTCGTGTTGGAAATGGCCCAAACGGGCGATCTTGCTCAGGCGCTGACGCGCGGCACGGCAGCGGCGGCCGCAGCCGTGACCACCGCTGCAACCGAATTGTGCCGGGCCGAGGATGTTGCGCGCCTGATTTCGGGTTGCATGCTCACCCGCCACTGATCTGTCCGCTTGACAGTACTCGGTGCCGACGCCAAGGGTTTTCGCCATGCCCGACCTCAGACCCGTCGTTCACATCCTGGGCTTGCTGCTGATCGCCCTGGGGCTGACCATGCTGGTTCCCGCCGCCATCGACCTGGCGATGGGGGGCGGCGGCTGGCGCGTGTTCGTGATGTCGGCCTTCGTTTCGGCACTGAGCGGGGTCGGGTTTGCCCTGGCGACGGCGAATGCGCGTGTGCCATCGTTGTCGCTGCGGCAATCGTTTCTGCTGACGACCCTGACCTGGATCATCCTGCCCGCCTATGGGGCGATCCCGATCTATGTCGGCGAAGGCGATCTTGGCCTGACCAACGCGCTTTTCGAATCCATGTCGGGCATGACCACGACCGGCACCACCGTGATGGTCGGACTCGACGATCTGGGGCCGGGCATTCTGCTGTGGCGCTCGATCCTGCAATGGCTGGGCGGTCTTGGCATCGTCATTGTTGCACTGATCTTCCTGCCGGTGATGAAGGTCGGGGGGATGCAGTATTTCAGGGCCGAAGGGTTCGACACGATGGGCAAGATCATGCCCCGCGTGACCGACATTGCCCTGATGCTGGTGCAGGTCTACCTGGGCCTGACGATTATCGCGGCGCTGGCCTATGTTCTGGTCGGTCTGGGGGCGTTCGACGCGGTGAACCATGCGCTGACCACGATCGCCACCGGCGGCTATTCCACGCGCGATACGTCGTTCGCGGAATTTTCGCCGTCCGCGCAGTATGTGTCGACGGCGCTGATGTGGCTCTCGGGGTTGCCGTTTATTCGCTACGTCCAGTTGGTGAACGGCTCGGCCATGCCGCTGATGCAGGACGTTCAGGTGCGCGCCTATCTGCGCTGGACACTTTATGCCATCGGGGCGATCGTGGCCTATCGGCTTGCGCAGTCCGATGTCGGGTTCGAACAGACCTTGCGCGAAAGTGCGTTCAACACCGTCTCGCTGTGGTCGGGCACTGGCTATGGCACGGCAAGCGTGACCGACTGGGGCGATTTTCCGCTACTGGTGGTGATGGTGGGCGGGTTCATCGGGGCCTGCACGGCCTCGACCGGGTGTTCGATCAAGGTCTTTCGGTTCATCGTCCTGTTCGAGGCCATCAAGTCGCAGCTGCGCCAACTGGTTCACCCCAACCGCGTCTCGCTGGTGCATATCGGCGGTCGCCGGGTCGAGGACGAGGTGATCTCGTCCGTGATCGTGATGTTCACGGCTTTCGTGCTGGGGTTCGGTGTGCTGGTCATCCTGCTGTCGTTGAGCGGGCTTGAAATGCGCACCGCCATCACCGCCTCCTGGACTGCGATCTGCAATATCGGGCCGGTCTTTGGCCATGGCGTCAGCGGCAGCGGCGCGGTTGACGGGTTCCCGGATTCGGCCAAATGGCTGATGATCGCCGGGATGTTGCTGGGCCGACTCGAGATGGTGGCGGTGCTGGTCCTGTTTCTTCCGCGTTTCTGGCGCACCTGACGCACGACGGCGCCCACCGGGGCGCCGCTTGCCGGCACGTCGCGCCAGTTCTCAGTTCCAGCACGATACCAGAACCGTCAGGTCCGCGGATACGCGGGTCAGGATCTCGGCGGGCATGGAGCCGTTCTCGCGACTCATGGACCCGCGCAACCCGGCCTCGTCCAGCGCCGCGACGATCGCGTCGCTTGAAACGGCGAAGTTCACATCCTCGGGCAGGATGCGGTCCTCTTGCTCGACGCGTGGCAGCAGCATGCCCAGAACCGCGCCATTGCCGTCAAAGACCGGGCCGCCGGCATCGCCGGGCTGCACCTCGATCGACAGGCGGCGCAACGCGTCTTCGCCGTTCAGGCCCTGCATGTCCGACAGCCGGCCGAAGGTCAGGATCGGGCGGACCAGCGTATCCTGATACGAAAAGCCCGAGACGCGGACATCCGAATCGAGTCTGGGCGAGGCTTCGGCGAACTGCGCGAAGGCAAGCGGCACCAGCGCATCGCGCGGTTCAAGGATGGCGATCCCCGTGTCCTGATCGAGCAGACGCACATCGGCTGTATAGGCCTCGTCGATGGTGACGCGCTCGCAGCCATCAACGGCCTCGGCCGTGGTGACGACAGTGCCCACCGTATCGACAAAGAAGCCCGAGCGCGAACGCTCTGGACGGCGCACCTCCAGCCCGGCCAGCAGATCGCGCCTTGCCACGGTCGAGGCCGATGCCCCGGCATCGCTGGCCAGAACGCCCTCGATCGGACGAAATGACGCGTCGAGCGTGTCCAGAACCCGTTCTGCATCGTCGTCGGCGCGCGGCTCCCACAGCAGGGCGTAACCCTTGATCATGCCGCCTTGAAAGCGGGCTTCGACATGCGCGCGGGCGTCATCGGACCGGCCGGTGATGACAAAGCCGCTGGAATTGCGCTCGCGCTCGCCATCCAGGGGGATCACCTCCAGCGTTTGCATGATCTCGTAAAGGCCGAACATTGTCGCCTGTGTCCCCTCCTGACTGATCAGAAGCAGGCGCATGCCACTGTCGTCGGCCTCTTCGAATTGCGCGAAGGGACTTTCATAGCGATCGAACCGGATCAGGCCCATCGGCAAGGTTGCCTCGATCCCCGCGCGCTCGTCGCTGCGCGAGGCAAAGCCGAACCGTGCCAGGGCATCCGAATATCCATCCAGCAAGGTGTTGCGCTGGCGGGTGGTCAGATAGCCCGTGCCGTCAAGCCCCTGTGACGCCTGCCACTCGGCGATCGCGTTTCGGGTGCCGGGGCCAAAAGCCGCGTCAATGGCCTGAGTGTAGAACCCGAACCATTGCAACGCCATCTGGATCTCGGCGCGTTCGTCGCGAGTCAGGTTGCGCTCGTTGGCGCGGGCCTCTGCCAGCGTCTCTTCTGGCGCCGGTTCGACGGTGGGTTCGGTTGCTTCTGCCGTATTGCGCCCATTGTCGTCGGACGAGGTCGCGGGCTGAGCGCCCTCGTCATCGGATGATGCGGTGTCTTCGTCGGGCGTGACGGGGGGTGTCAGGGTGCGTTCGCTGGCCGCGGGCCAGAACTGCTGACCGTAGATGCTGTCATCGGTGACATAGGCGTCCGAGCGAATGACGCGCCGGGCCAGCAACTGGTCGCGCACGGATTCGGCCTCATCCGGCGTATCGTATGGGCCGACCGCAAGGGCATACCAGCCGCCGGACAGCCGGAACCCGGAAATACCGCCGATATCGGCCTCGTAGCGCCTCGCGAAATCTTCGGCGGTGCGCAGGGTCGCGTGCGCCTCAAGCTGCACCCAGTGCGACGTCTGGGCGAGAACCGCGGCGGGGAAAAGTACAAGGAACGTCAGGACGGATATGAAAAGGCTTTTCGCTGGATTGGTCACGGCTGTCCCATGCTTTGCGGTGTTGTTCTTGATTCTGGCGCCCAGAGCGTAGCAGGCCCTGTGCCGGATTGTAGCTAATTTTCCCAAGAAGGGCAGGCCATGGCGAACAGCCATGATCCAGTGTTGCATTTTGTGCCCCTGCGCCCCCCGCCGGTGGATCACGTTGACCCCGGCACGCCGCTTGCCTATTGAGGCGCAGACCCCGCCAGACCAGCAGAGGCAACGCATGAGCGACGGCAGCGACAAACCCCGCAGCTTTCAGGAGATCATCCTGCGGCTTCAGTCCTACTGGGCGTCCAAGGGCTGCGCGGTGCTTCAGCCCTATGACATGGAGGTTGGCGCGGGCACGTTTCACCCGGCGACGACTTTGCGCGCGCTGGGCAGCCGGGCCTGGGCGGCGGCCTATGTCCAACCGTCACGGCGGCCAACCGATGGCCGGTATGGCGAAAACCCGAACCGGTTGCAGCATTATTACCAGTTTCAGGTCATCATCAAGCCGTCGCCCCCGGACCTGCAAGAGCTCTATCTGGGCAGCCTGCGCGCGATCGGCATCGAGGACAGCCTGCATGACATCCGCTTTGTCGAGGATGACTGGGAATCGCCAACCCTCGGCGCCTGGGGGCTGGGCTGGGAGGTCTGGTGCGACGGGATGGAGGTGTCGCAGTTCACCTATTTCCAGCAAGTCGGCGGGCATGACTGCAAACCGGTCTCGGGCGAGCTGACCTATGGGCTGGAGCGTCTTGCCATGTATGTGCTGGGCGTCGATCATGTGATGGACATGCCCTTCAACGACCCCGATGCGCCGATCCCTTTGAGATATGGCGACGTGTTCCGCCAGACCGAACAGGAGTATTCGCGCTGGAATTTCGACCAGGTCGATACCGACACGCTGTTTCGCCATTTCGAGGATGCCGAGGCCGAATGCGAGCGCATCCTGTCCGCCCCGGAGAGTGACGCGGCGGGCCGCAGGATTGTCATGGCGCATCCGGCCTATGATCAGTGCATCAAGGCCAGCCACCTGTTCAACCTGCTTGATGCGCGTGGCGTGATTTCGGTGACCGAGCGTCAGTCCTATATCGGCCGGGTCCGCGCGCTGGCCAAGCGGTGCGCCGATGCGTTCGTGACCACAGAGGCCGGCGGCGCATGAAGGGCCGGATTGCCGCCCTAGCGCTGGTGCTGGCCGGAGTGGTCGGTGGCGCGGCGATGTATTACCTGCAGGTCTATGCCTATTATGACCGGCTTCCCCCACGCGATACCTTGCGCATGCAGACCCGCTCCGGCGCGCAGGATCTGCCCATCACCGGGTTCGCGGGCATCGATTCCGACAGCTCTCCGATCCGGTTCCGGGCCTGTTTCAACTTGCCGGACCTGCCCGAGGGCGCGATCGCTCATGACGATCCGCAACCGTTGAATGCGCCGGGTTGGTTCGACTGTTTCGATGCCGGCCAGCTTGCCGATGATCTTGGGGCCGGGCAGGCGCGGGCCTACCTGGTCGACGAGAATTTCCGCTTCGGCTTTGATCGCGTGATGGCCCGCTACCTTGATGGCCGCAGCTTCCTCTGGCACCAGATGAATGCCTGTGGCGAGGCCCATTTCGACGGCCGCACCATGCCGCAGGGCTGCCCGCCCGCACCAGAAAGCTGACCCATGCCCGATGTCCTGATCGAACTCCTGTCCGAAGAAATACCGGCGCGCATGCAGGCGCGTGCCAGCGATGACCTCAAGCGGTTGGTGACCGACGGCCTGGTCGAGGCCGGTCTGCACTATGCTCATGCCGCCGCCTTTGCGACCCCGCGCCGGCTGGCGCTTGCCATCGAAGGGCTGAGCGCGCAAAGCCCGACCCTGACCGAAGAGCGAAAGGGCCCCAAGGTCGGCGCGCCGCAGAAGGCCATCGACGGCTTCCTGCGATCCACGGGTCTGACACCGGATGCGCTGGAAACCCGCGAGGACAAGAAAGGCGCGGTCTATATCGCCCGGATCACGCGCGCGGGCCGCCCCGCCGCCGCGATCCTGGCCGAGGTGCTGGAGCATGCGATCCGCACCTTCCCCTGGCCGAAATCCATGCGCTGGGGGGCGGGCAGCCTGCGCTGGGTGCGGCCGCTGCATTCGATCCTGTGCCTGATGACGACCGACGCGGGGGCCGAGGTCGTTTTGCTGGACATCGACGGCATTCGTTCGGGCGATACCACGCGCGGCCATCGGTTCATGGCGCCCGAACCCTTTGCGGTGAGCGGGTTTGCCGATTATGAGGCCAAGCTGAAGAAGGCCCGCGTCGTCCTTGATCCGGCGGCGCGCGCCGCGACCATCGAGCACGAGGCCCGCGCGCAGGCTTTTGCGCTGGGTCTTGACCTGGTCGAGGACAAGGGCCTTCTGGCCGAGGTGGCGGGTCTTGTCGAATGGCCCGTTGTTCTGGTCGGCGAGATCGGCGCGGATTTCCTGGATCTTCCGCCCGAGGTGCTGCAAACCTCGATGAAGGAACACCAGAAGTTCTTTTCGCTGCGCGATCCGAAATCGGGGCAGATTGTGCGGTTTGTGACAGTCGCCAACCGCGAGACCCGCGACCACGGCGCCACCATCCTGGCCGGTAACCAGAAGGTTCTGGCCGCCCGTCTTTCGGATGCCAAATTCTTTTGGGAAAACGATCTTCGCAATGTCAGGCAGAACGGGCTCGAAGGCATGGCGGCGGGGTTGGCCAATGTCACCTTCCATAACAAGCTGGGCTCGCAGAAAGATCGCATAAGTCGCATCGAAGCGCTTGCGCGCGAGATCGCCCCGATGGTCGGCGCCAAGCCCGACCTGGCGGCCGAGGCCGCGCGCGTGGCCAAGGCCGATCTGCAATCGGCGATGGTCGGCGAGTTTCCGGAACTGCAAGGCACGATGGGCGTCTACTACGCCCGCGCGGCGGGATTGCCCGAGCCGGTGGCGCTGGCCTGCAAGGCGCACTATCAGCCGCTGGGGCCGTCGGATGACGTGCCGACCGACCCCGTGTCCGTCGCCGTCGCGCTGGCTGACAAGCTAGATACTTTGACTTGGTTGTTTGCAAAAGATGAGCGTCCCACTGGATCGAAAGACCCATTTGCTCTGCGACGGGCGGCAATTGGGGTGTTTCGTGCTGCGAATGAGAATGGCTTTCGGGTTCCACTTGCTTCAATTATCAGGAACTCGGCTTTGCGTGTTGCGGCCGAACAGAATTGGCAGTCCTACATCTCGCGAGCAAATGATATTTGGGAGAAAGGCAAAGCACTCGGATTTGACAGGTCTCAAATCGAGGAAACAGCGGCAAGACTGGCGACGGAAGCCGCTTCCAAAGGCATGATCATTTCTCATTATCCCGACGTTGAAGCCGCTTCCACAGGTCCCAGTTTCAACCTTCATGCAGTCGATGTTGACAGTCTGGTGGTCGACCTCCTCGCCTTCTTCCACGACCGCCTCAAGGTCCACCTCCGTGACCAGGGCATCCGCCATGACGTGATCGACGCCTGCCTCGCCATGCCCAATAGCGATGATCTCACACTGCTGGTCAAACGGGCCGAGGCCCTCGCCGCTTTCCTCAAGACCGATGACGGCGAGAACCTGATCCAGGGGTTCAAGCGCGCCTACAACATCCTCACCCAGGCCGAGGCGAAAGACGGTGTCGAATACAGCTTTGGCGCCGATCCCAAGTTCGCCGAGACCGACAGCGAACGCGCCCTGTTTCAGGCGCTCGATGCCGCCGACCAGGTCATCGCGCCGGCGATGGAGGCCGAGGATTTCGCCAGGGCCATGCAGGCCATGGCCACCCTGCGCGCGCCCATCGACGCTTTCTTTACCGATGTGCAGATCAATACCGACAACGACATCCTGCGCCGCAATCGCCTGAACCTGCTGCACCGTATCCGCGCATCCTGCCTGGCCGTGGCTGATCTGACCCGGCTCGAAGGCTGACCCCGACCGGCGGCCCTCGGTGCCGGACAGGGCGCCTTGGGGCCGCGGCGGGCCGCCGACGCCTCTTGACGCGGGGGCCTGCCGGGGTCAGATGCTGCGCATGCCCGCGCCAGAGACGCTTGATCAGATCACCCGCCGCTTCGGCTATCTCGAAGCCCTTCTGACCGAAGGGGCCGACCCCGCGCAATTGCCCGCGATCGCGCGCGAGTATGATCAGCTCAAACCCGTGGTCGCGGCGATTGCGGACTGGCGCGCGGCGCTGGCCCAGCGCGACGAGGCCCGCGCCCTGTGCGCCGACCCCGAAATGCGCGCCCTGGCAGAGGACGAGCTGGCGCGCCTGGAGGCCCAGATCCCCGATCTGGAACACCGGCTCAAGCTGGCGCTGCTGCCCCATGACGCCGCCGACGACCGCCCCGCCATCATCGAGATCCGTCCGGGCACCGGCGGCGAGGAGGCCGCGCTGTTCGCGGCCGACCTGATGCGGATTTATCAGCGATACGCTGATTCGCGGGGCTGGCGCTGCGATCTGATCAGCCTGAGCGAGACCGAACTGGGCGGCGTGCGCGATGCGGTCATGCGAATCGGCGGCGAGGGGGTCTTTGCCCGGCTCAAGTTCGAATCGGGCGTGCACCGGGTGCAGCGCGTGCCGGTGACGGAATCGGGCGGGCGGATCCACACATCCGCCGCAACCGTCGCCGTTCTGCCCGAGGCCGCCGAGGTCGATCTGACCATCGACGAGGCCGATCTGCGCATCGACACCTATCGCTCGTCCGGGGCAGGCGGGCAGCATGTCAACACGACCGATTCGGCGGTGCGGATCACCCATGTTCCGACCGGGATCGTGGTCACCTCATCCGAAAAATCGCAGCATCAGAACCGACGCCTCGCGCTGGAAGTTCTGCGCGCGCGCCTGTTCGATCTCGAGCGGCGCAAACAGGATGAAGCGCGCGCCGCCGACCGCCGGGCGCAACTGGGCTCGGGCGACCGGTCCGAGCGCATACGCACCTATAATTTTCCGCAAGGCCGGCTGACCGATCACCGGATCAACCTGACGCTTTACGCGCTGCCGCAAATCCTGGCGGGCGAGCTGGAGCCGGTGATCGAGGCGCTGATGGCCCATGATCAGGCGGCGCGGCTGGCCGAGCTGGAGGCATGAGCGCGCCTGGCCAGGACGGGCGCGCGGCGCTTGGCCCGGCAGTCGCGCGGCTGCGCGCCGCCGGCGTTGCGAACCCGGAACGCGACGCGCGCCTGCTTCTGGCGCATGCGCTGGGCATTGCGCCGGACCGGCTGCTGTTGCACCTGGACGCACCGATGCCGGCGGCGGCTGCGCAGACCTTTGCCGCGGCCGTGGCGGCACGCGCGCAACGCCAGCCGGTCAGCCAGATCGTGGGCGAGCGGCAGTTTTGGGGGCGCTGGTTCAGTGTCACGCGCGACGTGCTCGATCCGCGCCCTGAGACCGAAACACTGGTCGCCGCCGCGCTGGAGGGGGATTTCGACGACGTTCTGGACCTGGGCACCGGGTCGGGCGCGATCCTGCTCAGCCTGTTGGCCGAACGCCCCGATGCCAGGGGGCTGGGCGTCGATCTGTCCGAACCCGCGCTGGCGGTCGCGCGTGGCAATGCCGTCCGCCATGCGCTGGAGTCGCGCGCGACATTCGCCATTTCGGACTGGTTCACGCAGGTCGCGGGCAGGTTCGATCTGATCGTCTCGAACCCGCCCTATGTTGCCGAATCCGAAATGGCCGGCCTCGACCCTGAAACCCGCGACTGGGAACCGATGCTTGCCCTGACACCGGGCGGCGACGGGTTGGCAGCCTATCGCCGGATCGCGGCCGGGGCGGGGGGCGCCTTGCGACCCGGCGGTCGCCTGTTGCTGGAAATCGGTCCGACCCAGGGCGCACAGGTGTCTGAACTGCTGGCCGGCGCGGGCTTTGCCGATCCGGTCGTGTTGCGCGACATGGACGGGCGGCCACGGGTGGTTGCCGCCAGCCTGCCCCATCGTTAACGCAAACCTATGCTTTTTGCGCAACGATTTGCCGGAAACATTCACTTTCCGGCGATTTTGCGCCGAATCAGGGTTGTATGCCGGTGGCTGGCATGTTTATTCGCTGTCGTGCCCGGCGGGTTGCACTATCTGTCTGCAACCGTGGCCGCGCCCCTATCTACCCACGTCAGACCCCAAGTGACGCGCCGCAGCGGCGCCGAGTGGGTCTACAGTCCCGACCAAGGCCGGAACCAGACCTGATGAGATCATCGAATAAACGTTCGCGTTCAAAGTCGAACCGCCCCAAGTCATTGGGCAATATTGTCAACCGCGTGTTCGACAGTTCCGGGCCCGAGGGCAAGGTGCGCGGAACGCCGCAGCAGATCATCGACAAGTACCTTGTGCTGGCGCGCGATGCGCAACTGGCAGGGGACCGCGTCGCGGCTGAAAACTTCCTTCAACATGCCGAGCATTACACCCGCATGCTGAGCGAGGCGCAACGCGAACTGGCCCGCGAGGCCGAGGCGCGTCAGCAGCACCACAACAACAATTCCAACAACCAGAATCGCCGCGCTGATCAGCGTGACGAGGACGAGGGCCAGGCCGAAGGTGCCGACGCCGAAAGCGGCGATCGCCCGTCAGAGGGGGCGAACCGCCGCTCCAACCGGCGTGACGACCGGCGCAATCCGCGCCAGCAGCGTGATCCGTCCGATCCGCGCGATGAGCGTGCAGCGCGGGACGGTGCCGACTCGATGCTGGTCGAAACGCCCGAATCGCATGGCGCGTCCGGTCTGGTAGAAGCGTCCGCCGGACATCAGACCCAGGCGGCGCGCGAGCCCGCGCCCGAAACTGCGCATGCCCCATCCGGCAACCATGACGCCCCACGCACCGAGGCAGAGCCGAGCGACGCCGAAACGCCCGCCCCCAAGCCGCGCAAACCGCGTGCTGCATCGACCGCGCACCGCGCGCCGCGCAAGCCGAAGGGCGGCGATGGCAATGAACAGGACGGAAGCGCGCGCGTGGCCGAATAAGGCGGTTTCCCGCATGGGCGCCGGTTTATGGAAAACAGGTTTCGCGCTGGCCCGGATCAGTCGGGTACGAAGTTCATCGCCAGCCCGTTGATGCAGTGGCGCAGCCCCGTCGGCTCGGGACCATCCTCGAATATGTGGCCCAGATGGCCGCCACAGCGGGCGCAATGGACCTCGGTGCGACGGATCAGGAACATGCTGTAGTCATCGCGGGTTCCGACAGCACCGTCGATCGCCTCCCAGAAGCTGGGCCAGCCCGTGCCGCTGTCATACTTGGTTTCCGAGCGGTAGAGTTCCTGTTCGCAGCCGGCACAGGTATAGGTGCCGTCGCGCGATTCCTCCAGCAACGGCGAGCGCTCGCCCATCAACTCGTTGGTATAGGCCCGTTCGGTTTCATGGTCACGCAGAACGGCATATTGTGCAGGGGTCAGCCGCTCGCGCCATTCCTCTTCGGTCAGTTCGACTTCGAACCGTTCATCGGCCAAGGCGCCCACCCCCAGCGGGACAAGACCCAGACCGATCGCAAACGCACGCCGAGAGATCATCGCGTTCTCCTTTTCCCTGGAATAGGGTAAGACCTATATCACGATCATCGTTTCGCCAGCGGATGCCACTCACAACCGCGTCACCGCAACCCGGATCTGCCCATGTCGCTGCCCCCCGGATTTCTGGATGAACTGCGTTCACGCATCTCGATCGCGCAGGTCGTCGGGCGCAAGGTGTCGTGGGACATGCGCAAGTCGAATGCCGGCAAGGGCGATTTCTGGGCGCCATGCCCCTTTCATCAGGAACGCACGGCCTCGTTTCATGTCGATGATCGCAAGGGATATTATTACTGCTTCGGCTGCCACGCCAAGGGTGACGCGCTGACCTTTGTGCGCGAGACTGAGAACATGGGGTTCATGGAAGCCGTCGAAACCCTGGCCCGCGAGGCCGGCATGCCCATGCCCGAACGCGACCCAGCGGCGGCGCAACGCGCGGACCGGCGCAGCGAACTGGCCGGCGTGATGGAGCAGGCGGCGCGATTCTTTCGGATGCAGTTGAATGGCGCGGCGGCGGTTGATGCGCGTGCCTATCTCGATCGCCGTGGCCTCAGCGATGCCCAACGCGAGCAGTTCGGAATCGGCTATGCACCCGATCAGCGCCAGGCTCTCTGGTCGCATCTGACCGGAGCCGGCGTCGCCCCCGACCTGATCGTTGCCGCCGGCCTGTGCGCGCGCCCCGATGACGGCGGCGTGCCCTATGATCGGTTTCGCGGCCGGATCATGTTTCCGATCCGGGATGCGCGCGGGCAATGCATCGCCTTCGGCGGGCGCGCCATGGCCGAAGGCGCGCGCGCCAAGTATCTGAACTCACCCGAGACCGAGCTGTTCGACAAGGGGCGCACGCTTTACAACATCGGCCCGGCGCGCGCGGCGATGGGCAAGGATGCGCCGCTGATCGTCGCCGAAGGCTACATGGATGTCATTGCCCTGGTTGGCGCCGGGTTCGAAGGTTCGGTCGCCCCGCTTGGCACGGCCATCACCGAGGACCAGCTGCGTCTGTTGTGGCGCCTGCACGAGGAACCGGTGATCGCGCTTGACGGTGATACGGCGGGCCTTCGGGCGGGTCAGCGTCTGGCCGATCTCGCCTTGCCGTTGCTGGCGGCGGGGCAGGGGTTGCGCTTTGCGTTGCTGCCATCGGGGCAGGACCCGGACGACCTGTTGCGCAGCGGCGGCGCCGGGGCCATGCGCGCGGTGATCGACCGCGCGGTGCCCATGGCGCGGCTGCTGTGGGAACGCGAAACGGCAGGCCAGGTGTTCGACAGCCCCGAACGCCGTGCCGCGCTGGACCGGCGTTTGCGTGCCATCTTGCAGCGTATCAGTGATCCGGTTCTGCGCACGCATTACACCGAGGAATTCCGCACGCTGCGCCGCGCGCTGTTTGCGCCCGACCGGGGGCAGCGGCCGGGCCCGTTTCGCCCCGGCCCGTTCCGGCCGGGGCGCCGGCCGGGTTCGCCCCCGGCCGCGCCCTTGCCGACCACGCGTGGTACGGCACTTGCCGCAGCCTCGAACGATCAGATCGAAGAGGAGTTGCGCGAGGCCATGATTCTGGCCGCGCTCTTTTCCCATCCCCAACAGATCGCGCGGTTCGAAGATGATCTTTTCCGCCATGAATCGTTGCGCGACGACCATCGCACCCTGTTCGCGATCCTGCTGGCCGCCGCGCACGAAGCGCCGCCCCCCGATCGCGCGGATCTGGCCGCGCGTGCCGGCGACGCGCTTGACCAACTGCGCGCGCGGCCCCATATCGCAAATGCGCCGCTTTACAGGCCCGGGGCCGATCCAGAGCAGGTGGCCAATTGCATTGCCGAAGACTTCGCGATCCTGCACGCGCGCCGCGCCGCGCGCCGCGAGATCGCCGAGGCGATGAGCGATCTGGAACATCTGCCGGACGAGGGGCTGACCTGGCGCCTGAGTCAGGCGGCCGATGCGCTGCAACGTGCCGGGAAACCCCGGATGGACGAAACCACCGATCTGGGCGAAGACCGCACCAGCCTTTCGAACCACCTGCAAAGCCTCATTGATTCGCAGGTCTGGGTGAAGAAGCGTCCGAATCGGTAAAATTCGCGCACAACCCCTGTGATTCGCCGAGGCGAGTCGCTACATCTTGATAGATTCGAATCACCGCCTTCGGCCGGAGGACCCATGGTCGCCAAAGACAATGATGACGCGAAAACCGAAGATCAGGACAGCGAATTCACCCTCGACATGAGCCAGGCGTCGGTCCGACGCATGATTTCTGCCGCGCGCGAGCGCGGGTTCATCACCTATGAGCAACTCAATCAGGTGATGCCGTCGGATCAGGTGTCATCCGAACAGATCGAGGATGTGATGTCCATGCTCTCGGAGATGGGGATCAACGTCGTCGAAGAGGAAGAGACCGACGAGGCCGAGGCGCCGGCGGCCAATGCCGGGGCTTCGGGTGCGACTGAACTGGTCGTGACCACCAGCACATCGGAAACACTGGACCGGACCGACGACCCGGTGCGCATGTATCTGCGCGAGATGGGCTCGGTCGAGTTGTTGTCGCGCGAGGGCGAGATCGCGATTGCCAAGCGCATCGAGGCCGGGCGCAATACCATGATCGCCGGGCTGTGCGAAAGCCCGCTGACGTTTCAGGCGATCATCATCTGGCGCGACGAACTTCTTTCCGAGGATGTCCTGCTGCGCGAGGTGATCGACCTCGACGCCACGTTCGGCACCGCGCTGGACGGCGACGAATCCGGTGCCTTTGCCGAAGAGCTTCAGGCCGCGCAGCCGCAGTCGCAAACGCAATCCGGGGACCAGACGCGCAAGAATTCCGAGCCCGAGCTCGACGCCGATGGCAACCCGATCGCCTCGAACGATGACGACGACGATGAGTTCGACCAGTCGAACATGTCGCTTGCGGCGATGGAGGCCTCGCTCAAGCCGCGCGTTCTGGAAACGCTCGATCACATCGCGGCCGATTACGAACAGCTTTCGGCTATGCAGCGCCATCGCATGAAGGCCACGCTGGAGCAAGATGCCCGGTTTTCAGCCAGCGAAGAGGCCGCCTATCAGAAACTGCGCTCGGAAATCGTCGAGCTGGTGAATTCGCTTCATTTGCACAACAACCGGATCGAGGCGTTGATCGACCAGCTTTACGGGATCAACAAGAAGATCATGACCATCGATTCCGGGATGGTCAAGCTGGCTGACCAGGCCCGCGTGAACCGGCGTGAATTCATTGACGAATACCGCGGCTACGAGCTGGATCCCACCTGGTGCGACCGCATGGCCCGCCACAAGGGACGCGGCTGGGACACGCTGTTCGACCGCTTTGGCGACAAGGTCGACGAGTTGCGCGGCGAGATGGCACAGGTCGGCCATTTCGTGGGGGTCGACATTCCGGAATTTCGCCGGATCGTTCAGCAGGTCCAGAAGGGCGAAAAAGAGGCCCGGCAAGCGAAGAAGGAAATGGTCGAGGCCAACCTGCGGCTGGTGATTTCGATCGCCAAGAAATACACCAACCGCGGCTTGCAATTCCTTGACCTGATCCAGGAGGGGAACATCGGCCTGATGAAGGCGGTCGACAAGTTCGAATACCGTCGCGGCTACAAGTTCTCGACCTATGCGACCTGGTGGATTCGCCAGGCGATCACCCGTTCCATCGCCGATCAGGCGCGCACCATCCGCATCCCCGTGCACATGATCGAAACGATGAACAAGCTGGTGCGCACCTCGCGCCAGATCCTGCACGAGATCGGCCGCGAACCCTCGCCCGAGGAACTGGCCGAGAAGCTGCAAATGCCGCTCGACAAGGTCCGCAAGGTGCTGAAGATCGCCAAGGAGCCGATTAGCCTGGAAACGCCGATCGGCGACGAGGAAGACAGCCAGCTGGGCGATTTCATCGAGGACAAGAACGCGGTCCTGCCGCTTGACAGCGCGATCCAGGAAAACTTGCGCGAGACGACGACGCGCGTGCTCTCCTCGCTGACCGCGCGCGAAGAGCGGGTGTTGCGCATGCGTTTCGGGATCGGCATGAACACCGACCATACACTGGAAGAGGTCGGTCAGCAGTTCTCGGTCACCCGCGAACGCATCCGCCAGATTGAGGCCAAGGCGCTCAGGAAGTTGAAGCATCCGAGCCGGTCACGGAAGCTGCGGAGTTTCCTGGATCAGTAAGTGGGGGCGCCGCGCGTGGCGCCTTTTGCTCTCTTGACCGTGGCGACTGATGCATGACAGTCAGTCGTGACGGGGTTTCGGTTCCGGTTTCCCTCGCTGAGATACGATCATTGCGCCACGCCGTCTTCCATTCTCGGCCGATGACAGCCCTCGACTGTCCCTTTGCGGCGTCAATATGACCGCCCGCTGGGTGTCCGCTAACCGAAGCTCTGCCGCCGCCGCCGTTCCTGCATCGCCATGACTTTCGACCAACCCGCCCCCGACCTCGCCTGCGCGCTGATCGGCGCGACAATGACGGTGCGCGGCTGCGCGGGCCTCATCACCGAAACCGAGGCCTACACCCCCGACGATCCGGCATCCCACAGCTACCCCGGCCGCACGAACCGCAATGCCAGCATGTTCGGCCCCGCCGGGCATGCCTATGTCTATCGTATCTACGGGCTGCACTGGTGCCTGAACGTGGTCGGTGCGCCGGGCCACGCGGTGCTGATCCGTGCGCTGGAGCCGATCGCGGGTCTTGCGGACATGGAATCGCGCAGGGGGCGCCAACCCCTCACCCAGGGGCCCGGCATGCTGGCGCAGGCGCTGGGGGTCACCGGCGCCGATGATGGCCGGCCCTTTGGTCCACCCGATTTCCACATCACGCCAGGCGCGCCTCGCGGCATCGTCACCGGCCCGCGCATCGGCATAACCCGCGCCACCGACCGGCCCTGGCGCTTCGGCCTGGCGGGGTCACGCTTTCTCAGCAAACCGTTTCCCGCTGCCTCGGGTTGATCGGCCGCCCTTCATCTTGCCGCAAAATACGCCGGGGGTGAATTCGCGGCACGCGAAGAGGGGGCAGCGCCCCCTTTCCACGCCGGCCACGGGATCGCCGTTCAGGCCTTGCCGCGATAGATGTCGATCAGCTTGCCCAGCATCGCCAGCGCCTCGTCGCGCGGCCGCTGAAAGCTGTTGCGCCCGATGATCGATCCGTTGCCGCCGCCGTCACGGATGGCGCGGGCATCGTCATAGACCGAATCCGCGCCCTTTTTCGCACCACCCGAGAACACCACGATCCGCCGCCCGTTGAAGCTGGCTTGCATGCAGTGGCGCACCCGTGCGGCCTGCGTGGCGATGTCGATGCCCTCGGCCTCGTAGACCTTCTTGGCCTCGGGCAGCATCAGGTGGTCGGTGGACAGCTTGATCTTGATGACATGCGCGCCCAGCAGCGCGGCGATCTGGGCGGCATAGGCGGCGACGTCGATCCCGGTTTCGCCGTCCTTCGTCACCGCCTCGCCACGCGGATACGACCAGATCACGGTGGCGACGCCCTTGCGCGCGGCCTCTTCGCGCATCGCGCTGATTTCCTCGTACATCTCCAGTTGCGCATCCGAACCGGGATAGATGGTAAAGCCGATCGCCGAACAGCCCAGCCGCAACGCGTCATCGACCGACGCCGTGATCGCCTGGTTCTTGCCCGCGCTTTCGGCCATCAGCGAATTGGCCGAATTGGCCTTGAGGATCGTCGGGATTTGCCCGGCATAGCTGTCCGCCCCGGCTTCGATCATGCCCAGCGGCGCGGCATAGGCGTTCAACCCTGCATCGATCGCCAGCTGGTAGTGGTACTGCGGGTCATAGGCGGCCGGGTTCGCGGCAAAGCTGCGTGCGGGCCCATGTTCGAACCCCTGATCGACCGGCAGGATGATCATCTTGCCGGTGCCGCCCAGTTTGCCGTGCATCAGCATCCGGCACAGGTTGGCCTTCACGCCGGGGGTTTCGCCTTCGTAGTTGGAAAGGATTTTCTGAACAATTCGCGTCGCGCGCATGGGCGGGCTCCTCTGTTGGCATGTTGGCGCAGGGATAGATTGGGAAATGCGGCACGGCAATGGTCAAGCCATGGCGTTACCGCTCTCATGGTGAATTTCTCCCGGTCAGGCACCAATATGGCGCAGGGCCTCGCGCCGGGCAAAGGGTTTCAGGCGCGCGCCATGCACCGCGATCCAGTCGCGCACGCGCTGGGGATTGTGTTTCGACAGGTCGCGCAACCACCAGCCGATCGCCTTCTGGATGAACCAGTCGTGGTCGTCGGCATAGGTCTCGGCCCAGCCCAGAACGCGCTCACGCACCGCCAGATCGGCTGCCTTGGGATGTGTCAGCCGGGTCCAGGGCAGGGTCATCACCAGGGCGGCGCGGCGGGTCCACATATTGGGGTGGCGGGTCCAGGTTTCGACCGTGTCGAGCCGCGCGGGATCGGCCACAAGCCGTTTACCGCCTGCGGCGGCGGCGTGATCGGCAATTGCCCAACTGTCGAACTGCGGCACCCAGCCCGCAATCAGGGCCCAGGCCGCCTGGTCGTCAGGCCGGATGCGCGCCTGTAACAAGAGCTTGGCAGCCGCGATCCGGGCCTCGTGAATGTCGCTTTGCCAGAGCGCCGATGCCAGTGCCAGGCGTTCGTCCAGCGTGCAGGCCGCCCGCCAGTCCTTGACCAGCGCCTCGATCTGCGGGACCGCCACCCCCAGGAACGGCCGGTCGGTCTTGTGATAGGCGGCCATTTCGGCGGCCTTTTCCGGGTCGGCCAGCGCCCGCAGCGCGGCCAGTGCCTGATCGTCCGTGGGGTTGTCGTTCATGGCCGTCTCGCTGCGATGCGGTGGCGCGCGCCCGTTTCGTGTCACTCGACGGTGACGGATTTCGCCAGGTTGCGGGGCTGGTCGACATCGGTGCCGCGCGCCAGGGCGGTGTGATAGGCCAGAAGCTGGGCGGGAACGGCATAGATCATGGGCGCGATCAGGTCCGGCACCTTGGGCATGGTTATGTGCTGCCAGACCGCGCCGGCCTCTTCCAGACCCGCCCGATCCGAGATCAGCAGCACCTGGCCATGGCGCGCCATGACCTCCTGCATGTTCGAAACGGTCTTTTCGAACAGGGCGTCGCGCGGCGCCAGCACCACCACGGGCATGGTTTCCTCGATCAGGGCGATGGGCCCATGCTTGAGTTCGCCCGAGGCATAGCCCTCGGCATGGGTATAGCTGACTTCCTTGAGCTTCAGCGCCGCTTCCAGCGCAAGCGGATACATCGTGCCGCGGCCCAGAAACAACACATCGCTGGCGGGAGCGAGTTTCTGGGCGATGGCCTCGATCTCGCCTTCACGGTCGAGGGCCCGGCGCATCTGCCGGGGCAGGTCGGCCAGCGTTTGCAGCTGGCGGGAAACGTCGCCGGCGCTCAATGTCCCGCGATCCAGACCCGCCTTGAGCGCCAGCAACTGCAGCACCAGCAACTGGGCGGTGAACCCCTTGGTCGAGGCCACGCTGATTTCCGGCCCGGCCAGGATCGGCAGCGCAACATCGGTTTCGCGGGCGATGGACGAGGTCGGCACATTGATCACGCCGATGGTGCGGGCCACCTGATCCTTGACATGGCGCAGCGCGGCCAGCGTGTCGGCGGTTTCGCCCGATTGGCTGATGAAGATCGCCACGCCGCGATCCGACACGACCGGCTGGCGATAGCGGTATTCCGAGGCGATGTCGGTCTCGACCGGTATCCGCGCCAATTGCTCGAACCAGTATTTCGCCACCTGCGCGGCATAGAACCCGGTGCCACAGGCGACCAGCGTGATCCGGTCGCAGTCGCGGAAATCCACGGTCTCGGGCAATGCCAGCGCCGTGCCGTCGGCATCGAGATGAAATTTCAGCGCGGCTTGCAGGATGCCGGGCTGCTCGGCGATCTCCTTGGCCATGAAATGGCGATACCCGCCCTTGTCGACCCGCGTCTGGTCCATCCGGATGCGGCTGATGGCGCGGTTGGCGCGCCGGCCCTCGGCATCGAAGATTTCGGCGCCCGCGCGGGTCAGCACCGCCCAGTCGCCCTCTTCCAGATAGGTGATCTGGTCGGTCATCGGCGCCAGCGCGATGGCGTCCGATCCCAGATACATCTCGCCTTCGCCATGACCGATCGCCAGCGGCGATCCGCGGCGCGCGGCGATCATCAGATCGTCCTCGCCCTCGAACAGGAAGGCCAGCGCGAACGCCCCTTCCAGACGTGCCAGCGTCGCGGCTGCGGCCTCGACGGGGGTCATGCCCTCGTCCAGGTGGCGGCGGGTCAGCATGGCGACGGTCTCGGTGTCGGTCTCGGTTTCGTGCACCAGACCGGCGGCGGAAAGCTCGGCGCGCAGGGTCTTGAAATTCTCGATGATGCCGTTGTGAACCACCGCGACCCGGCCGGAACGGTGCGGATGGGCATTGCTTTCGGTCGGGGCGCCATGCGTGGCCCAGCGGGTATGGCCGATGCCGGCCTTGCCGACCAGCGGATCATGCACCAGCGCGTCCGACAGGTTCACCAGCTTGCCCACGGCGCGCCGCCGTTCCAGCTTGCCGTCACTGACCACCGCGATCCCGGCACTGTCATAACCGCGGTATTCCAGCCGTTTCAGGGCCTCAAGGATCAGCGGCGCGACCTCATGCGTTCCAAGGACGCCAACGATTCCACACATGTTCAGTCCTCGCGCGATCCTGCCTTCAAAGCCAGAAGGCGTGCCCGCAGCCTGGATGCCAGGCCCGGCTTGTTGACTTGCCGCGCCCGCGCCAGCGCCAGCGCGCCCGCGGGCACATCCTGCGTGATGACCGAGCCCGAGCCGGTCATCGCATCCGCGCCCACATGGACGGGGGCCACAAGCATTGTATCCGATCCGATGAACGCGCCCGCGCCGATCTCGGTGCGGTGCTTCATGACCCCGTCATAGTTGCAGGTCACGGTTCCCGCCCCGATATTGGCGCCCGCTCCCAGGCTGGCATCGCCGATATAGGACAGGTGATTGACCTTGGCGCCTGCGTCCAGAATGGCGTTCTTGATCTCGACGAAGTTTCCGACGCGCACGTCTTCGGCAAGTTCGGTGCCGGGGCGCAGGCGGGCAAAGGGGCCAACCTGCGCGCCGCGGCTGACATGGCAGCCTTCGAGGTGGCAGAAAGGCCTGATGTCGGCATCGCTTTCGATCGTGACGCCGGGGCCGAACACCACATTCGGCCAGATCACCGTGTCGCGCCCAATCGCCGTGTCGAGTGCAAAGAAGACCGTCTCGGGCGCGATCATCGTCACGCCGTTGTCCAGCGCCTCGGCGCGCGCGCGCGCCTGGAAAGCGGCCTCGGCCGCGGCGAGTTCGGCGCGGGTATTGATACCCAGCGTCTCTGCCTCGGGGCAGGTGACGACCCCGGCCGACAGGCCGCGTGCACGCGCCAGCGCGACGATATCGGTCAGGTAGTATTCGCCCGCGGCATTGGCATTGCCCACCTCGGCGACGAGTTCGAACAAGACGCTTGCATCGGCGCAGACGACGCCCGAGTTGCACAGGGTGATCGCGCGTTCGGCCGCGGTGGCATCTTTGTATTCGACGATCCGTTCTAGCCTGTCGCCGGCCGTTACCAGCCGCCCGTAGCGCCCCGGATCGATGGCTTCGAACCCCAGCACGACCACCGCATGGTGCGCGCGCGCCGCGATCATCGCCGTCAGGGTTTGCGCGCTGACAAAGGGGGTGTCGCCATAAAGGACGATCACGTCGCCCGCCGCCCCTTCCAGCGCGTCGCGCACCTGCAAAACGGCGTGGGCGGTGCCCAGTTGTTCGCCCTGATGCACGATCCGCGCGTCTGGATCGTGGGCCAGGGCGGCCTTCGCAACCGCCTCGGCGCCATGTCCGGTGACGACCACCACGCGTTCGGGTTCCAGCGCCGCGCCTGCCTGCATCGCATGCGCCAGCAACGGCGCGCCGCCCAGAGGGTGCAGAACCTTCGGGCGATCGGAATTCATGCGGCTGCCCATACCGGCGGCCAGAATGACAAGCGAAACTGACATATTTCGTCCCAGAATGATCGCCCCGTTCTATCCGATGGCCACGCTGTTGCAAGCGCGCGCGGACTCACATCGCGTGACAGTCTGAAACAAGGCAAGAAAGCGCCGCTTTGGGCTTCATCTTGCCAATCAATACGCGCGGGTGAATTGGCCGCAGGCCAAGAGGGGCGCAGCCCCTGGCGCTGATGATGGCGCGCGCGCCGCGCTCAGCCGCGTGTCCGCCCACGCCTGCGCCCGCCACCATCGGCGCCGGTATTGTGGCTGACCACGGGCAGGGTCACCACCCGCGCCAGTTCCGGAAAGCGGTCGATGGCATGCGGTATCGCGCTGGCATTGACGAAATGTTCCTGAAAGCGTGGCTCGATCGCGGTTTCGACCTTGTGGATGCGCTTGACCTGGGCCTCGATCGCCGCGCGCGCGCCGGCATTGCACAGCGCCAGCCGCGCGCCGGTTCCGGCGGCGTTGCCGGCGCTGGTCACCTTGTCCAGCGGGCAATCGGGGATCATGCCCAGAATCATGGCGTGGCGCGCACTGATATGCGCCCCGAAGGCCCCCGCCAGCACGACGCGCTCGACCCGCTCGACGCCCATTTCATCCATCAAAAGCCGCGCCCCGGCATAAAGCGCGGCCTTTGCCAGCTGGATGGCCCGTATATCGCCTTGTGTCACGCTAATGCGCGGGCCGCCGGTATCGGTCGCATCATGGATCAGATATGCATGTGTCCGGCCGTCGGCGATACAGCGTTCGGTGCCGGTCTGCGCGGGGCTGCCGATCAACCCCGCCGTGTCGACGATGCCGGCAAGCCGCATCTCGGCCACCGCCTCGATGATGCCCGAGCCGCAGATGCCGGTGACGCCGGTGCGGGCCGTGGCCTCGCCAAAGCCCGGCTCGTCCGACCACAGGTCCGAGCCGATGACCTTGAAGCGCGGCTCTTTCGTGCGCGGGTCGATGGCGATGCGTTCGATGGCGCCGGGCGCGGCGCGCTGCCCGCTGGAGATCTGCGCCCCCTCGAAGGCCGGGCCCGTCGGCGAAGAACATGCCAGAACCCGCTGCCGATTGCCCAGAAGAAGCTCGGCATTGGTGCCGACATCGACGATCAGCACCAGATCGTCGGATTGTTCGGGCGCCTCGGACAGGGCGACGGCAGCCGCATCCGCCCCGACATGCCCGGCGATACAGGGCAGGATGTAAAGCTGCGCCTCGGGGTTGAGCGCTGTCAATTCCAGCTCGCGCGCGGGCATGGCCAGGGAATCGGATGTCGCCAGTGCAAACGGCGCCTGGCCCAGTTCGACCGGGTCGATACCCAGAAACAGATGGTGCATGACCGGGTTGCAGACCAGCACGGCCTCCATGATCGCGGCGGGGTCGGCGCCGGCCTCGGCCGTGACCGATTGCGCCAGCGCGTTGACGGCAAGGCGCACCGCCGCAGTCATCTCGGCATCGCCGCCGGGGTTCATCATCGCATAGCTGACCCGGCTCATCAGGTCTTCGCCAAAGCGGATCTGGGGGTTCATCACACCGCCCGAAGCGATGACCGCACCGTTCGACAGATCGGTCAGATGCGCGGCGATCGTCGTCGAGCCCAGATCGATCGCCAGGCCCAAAAGCGGGCCTTCGTGAAATCCGGGCCAGATTTCAAGAATCCGCGCCGGGCCGGGCCGGTGATCGGCGAAGATGGCGACCGTCACCGACCAGTTGCCTTGGCGCAGCACCGATTGGAGCTTGCGCAGAATGCCGGGGCTGGCGGTGATGCCCTCGATATTCCACTGATGCCGCAAGGCGTTGCCCAGACGTTCCAGATCGCCCGAGGGTTCGTGCATATCGGGCTGCGCAACCTCGACGAAATAAAGGCGCGTCGCCGGGTCCATGGCGATCGCGCGCGCGCTCGCGGCCTTGCGCACGACCTGCCGGTGCAACTGGCTTTCGGGCGGCACGTCGATAAGAACGTCGCCCTGGATCTGCGCCTGGCATCCCAGCCGCCGCCCGTCGATCAGGCCGCGCTTGTCCTTGTAGCGTTGTTCGACGGCGTTCCATTCGCTCAGGGCATCGGGGGCGACGGTCAGTCCGTGCTTGGGGTAATTTCCATAGCCCGGCGTGATCTGGCATTTCGAGCAGATCCCGCGCCCGCCGCAAACGGAATCGAGGTCAACCCCCAGCTGCCGCGCGGCGGTCAGAACCGGCGTGCCCAGCGGAAAGCGCCCGCGCTTGCCGGACGGCGTGAAGACCACCAATGCGTCGCTCATGTCCTGACCTGCCTTCCGCGGTGACAGGCGCAAGATAACCGGGCGGTTTGGCCCGGACAGGGGCAGAACGACATGACCCGGCAGAAAACGACCCGCGAGCTGCCGTTCTGCCCGATGCCGATGCGCAGGTCAGCCAGGGCGGACCAGCGTGAGCCTGCGGGCAGAGGTGCCATCGGCTGTGGCAGCGTCCACCATCAGGCGCGCCTCGGCGATCAGGGCGATCATCACCTCGACATGACGCGATGCCCGCCAGGACGCGCCGGCGCATGCCTCGGGCCGCGTGCGCTGGGTTTCCAGTTCCTCTTCCAGCGCGATCAGGGTGCGCACGGTCTCGGGCCCCAGGGGCGGCGCTGCCGGCAATCGCAGCACGCGGCGCAGATCGGTCTCGCGCCGATAGTCGGCGGTGCCGATCCGCGCCGCACGCAACAGCAGACGCGGCCGTCGCGATGCTGCGATAGTTGATAAAATGGAAACAATAGGGTCGTGCGGTGGACAGAACATGCGGCATCTCCGGCGCAGGTTTCGGATTGTGCAGGCAAGTGTTACACAACCTTTGCGGGTGTCGCGTGCGGATATTTCCAGCGTTCGCAAGGTTCAGGACGTGTAGAACTTTGTGAAACATGCTGACCGGATCGACGGGATTAAGGAACCGGTAACCAATGCCGAGAATGCTCAATTGTTGAATAATGGTAAACAATACGGTGCGAGTGAGCAGTCTGATCTGGAAGATTCAGGAAACGGTGTGTCGTCCATGACCTCCAACCTCAAGCCGATTCACGCGTTGCCGGCATGGGTGCCGTCGGCGGTGCGTCTGTATCTGTCGCATACCGAGAGCGGGCGCTCGTTGCGCGATATCGCGCGCCACGAGGGGGTGCATGCCTCGACGGTCTTGCGTCAGGTCCGCCGTTTCGAAGCCCGTCGAGATGATCCATTGGTCGATTGTGCGCTGGATCGACTGTTGCGCGCGCAAATCGGCCGAAACTGTTTCCAAAATGGGGGTGATCGCGGCATGCTGAGTTCGACTGTCCAATCCTGCGCCGACCGAACCGGCGCGCCACCGCTCCATGCTTTGGACGAGACGCACCTGAACCAGGAGGCTTGCCGCGTCCTGCGACGGCTGGCCGAGCCTGGTGCATTCCTGGCGGTGGCCGTAGACATGGATCGGGCCGTGGTCTTGCGCGATGGCGCCGACGGCGCGGTGCGCCTGGCGGTTGTCGAACGCCCGGTTGCCGAGGTCTTCGCGTTGCGTGAATGGATCACCTGCAAGAAACCCGGCCGGGTCGCCCGCTACGAGATAGCACCCGCCGGCCGCGCACTCTTGCGTGGGCTTCTGGCCGCGCGTGGCGAAGGCCACGAGGCCGGGTCAAAGCCAGAGCCCGGTTCCGATGCCTCTCGCGATGAGGGGCACCGCCCACGCCCCTACATCGGTGAAAGCCCGGTGACGGCGCTGGCCCGGCGGCGCGATCACCAGGGCAAACCGTTTCTGACCCCCGACCTGGTTGCGGCGGCCGAACGGCTGCGCGAGGATTTCGAGATCGCGCAGATGGAACCCCGAATCACGCAGAACTGGGAGCGCTTTCTGAGCGGGGGGGCGCGGGAGTCGGGGGCACCTGCCGTGCCGGCGGGTCGGAGTCAACAGGCAGCGCGCGAGCGGGTCGCCCACGCACTGCAGGAACTGGGGCCCGGGCTTGGCGACATGGCGCTGCGATGCTGCTGCTATCTAGAGGGGCTGGAGACAGCCGAAAAGAAGTTGGGCTGGTCAGCGCGCTCGGGAAAGATCGTGCTGCGCATCGCGCTGACCCGCCTCAAGCGCCACTACGAGGAGAAGGGAGATGCGGCCAAGCTGATCGGTTGAGCCGTCGCGCGGCGAGGGCGGCAATACCGGCCGCCCCGACTGTTCAGATGTTCTCGGATTGCGGCATGCCGAGGACATGATAGCCCGAATCGACCATGATCAGATCGCCGGTCGTGCAATTTCCGTAATCCGAGCACAAAAAGACCGCCGCCCCGCCAACCGCTTCCAGCGTAGCGTTATGGCGCAGCGGAGCGTTGGCCTCGGTGAAGCGGTAGGTCTTGCGTGCCCCGCCGATCGCCGCGCCGGCCAGTGTCTTCATCGGCCCCGGTGAAATCGCGTTGACGCGAATGCCCTGCGGTCCCAAATCGTTGGCCAGATACCGCACCGATGCCTCAAGCGCGGCCTTGGCCACGCCCATCACGTTATAGAACGGCGTGACACGGTTCGACCCGCCATAGGTGAGGGTGATCAGCGAACCGCCCTGCGGCATCAGTTCTGCCGCCCGCCGCGAGACATCGATGAAGCTGAAGCAGGAAATGTCCAGCGAATGCTTGAAGTTGTCGCGGCTGGTGTTGACGAAGCGCCCGTGCAATTCGTTCTTGTCGGAATAGGCGATCGCGTGGATCAGAAAGTCGATCGTGCCCCAGCGTTCCGCGATCGCGGCAAAGGCCGCATCCAGGCTGGCATCATTGGTGACATCGACATCGACCAGCAGGTCCGATCCCACCGACGCTGCCAGCGGCGCCACGCGCTTTCCAAATGCCTCGCCCTGATAGGAAAAGGCAAGTTCGGCACCCTCGGCATGGAGCGCCGAGGCGATGCCCCAGGCGATCGAGCGGTCATTGGCGACACCCATGACCAGCCCGCGCTTGCCCTTCAACAACTCGGCCATTCGCGCTTACTCCTGAAACGTGCTGAGAACCAGCGTGGCGTTGGTGCCACCAAAGCCGAAACTGTTGGACAGGACGGAATCGAACGCCACCCCTTCGCGCAGTTCAGTGACGATCTCGTGCGGGCGGATCTGGGGGTCGAGTTCGTTCACGTTGATCGAGGGGGCGATGAAGCCCTTTTGCATCATGATCAGCGAATAGATCGCCTCGTGCACGCCGGTCGCCCCCAGCGAATGGCCCGTCAAGGACTTGGTCGATGCGATGGGCGGCACGCCGTCATCGCCAAAGACGCGGCGGATGGCCTCGACCTCGGTCACGTCGCCCGCCGGGGTCGAGGTGCCGTGCGCGTTGATATAGCTGATCTTGCGATCCTGGGGCAGGGTATCCAGCGCCAGACGCATCGAGCGTTCGCCGCCTTCGCCTGAAGGAGCCACCATGTCATGCCCGTCCGAGGTGGCGCCATAGCCCGTGACCTCGGCATAGATCTTGGCGCCGCGCGCCTTGGCGTGTTCCAGTTCCTCCAGCACCAGCATGCCGCCGCCCCCGGCGATGACGAAGCCGTCGCGGGTGGCGTCGAACGGGCGCGACGCGGTCTCAGGCGTGTCGTTGTATTTCGACGACATCGCACCCATCGCGTCAAAGAGGCATGACAGGGTCCAATCCAGCTCTTCGCCGCCGCCGGCAAAGACGATGTCCTGCTTGCCCATCTGGATCAGCTCGGTGCCGTTGCCGATGCAATGCGCCGAGGTCGAACAGGCCGATGTGATCGAATAGTTCACGCCCTTGATCCCGAACGGGGTCGCCAGGCAGGCCGAGTTCGTGGAGGACATGCACCGCGTCACCATGAACGGCCCCATGCGCTTGGGGCTGCCCTTTTCGATCACGATCTTGTGCGCGTGAAAGAAGTTGGACGTGGACGGCCCACCCGAGCCGGTGACCAGCCCCGAACGCGGGTTCGAGACATCGCTCTTCTCGAGCCCGGCATCGGCGATGGCTTGCTGCATGGCCAGGAAATTGTAGGCCGCACCCGGCCCCATGAAACGCAGATCGCGCTTTTCCACATGATCTTCGAGAACGATCTGGGGCTTGCCGTGGACCTGGCTGCGAAAGCCGTGTTCGGCGTATTCAGGGGCAAACACCACCCCCGAGCGTCCGGCCCGCAAGCTGGCTTCCACCTCGGCGACGGTGTTGCCGATGGGCGAGATGACCCCGATCCCGGTGATGACGACGCGGCGCATGTAATTCCTCCTTCGTGATCGCGGGTCAGGTCTCTGACAGCGCGACCTTCATGTCCTTGACGAGGTAGATGGTCTCGCCGTCGGCCTCGACCCGGCCATCGGCGACCCCCATGGTCAGGCGGCGGGTTTGCACGGCCTTGGTGAAGTCGACGAAATACCGCAACAGCTTGCGATCGGGCCGGACCATACCTGTCAGCTTGACCTCGCCCACACCCAATGCGTAACCGCGACCCTGCCAGCCGCGCCACCCTAGGTTGAAACCGGTCAGCTGCCACAGCCCATCCAGGCCCAGGCATCCGGGCATGATGGGGTTGCCCGGAAAATGGCATTCAAAGAACCAGAGGTCGGGTGTTATGTCGAACTCGGCCACCACATGGCCTTTTCCGTGGGCGCCGCCGTCGGCGGAAATGTCGGTGATCCGATCCATCATCAGCATCGGCGGCGCGGGCAGTTGGGCATTGCCGGGGCCGAACAACTCGCCGCGCGCGCAGGCAAGCAAGGCCTCCTTGTCGAACTGCGTCGGATATGGCGCCATATGCTGCGATCCTCCTGTCTGGGGCGTGTTCCCCCTCTAGCACCTGCGCTTTGCGGCTGACAAGCCGCGCTTTTGGGGCAGGGCGGTGGGGGTTGTGAACACCGGATCGCGATTTGCGAACGTCTCGGTGGGGGCAATCGGTGTCACAGGCATTGAAACAGGGCGAAAACGCACTCTATATTCCAGTCATGACAATAGATTTCGCCACCCAGAACGAAACCGCCATGGACCAGGCCGCCGAATGGCTGGCCGAGGCTGGGTTGCGGCCGACACGCCAGCGGCTTGCGCTGGCCGCCCTTCTGGTGGGCGATGGGCGTGATCGCCATGTCACCGCCGAAGGGCTTTTCGGTGCGGCAATCGAAAGCGGCGAGCGGGTGTCGCTGGCGACGGTCTACAACACGCTGCGCGCGTTTTGCGAGGCGGGCCTGCTCAACGAGATCACGGTCGATGCCACGCGAAGCTATTTCGATACCCGCATCGACGATCATCCGCATTTCTTCCTGGAAGATCAGCAGCAGTTGTCGGATGCGCCCTCGGACCAGCTTGAGATCGCGCGCCTGCCCAAGGCGCCCGAGGGGTTCGAGATTGCGCGGGTCGATGTGGTGATCCGGCTTCGGCGCAAGGGCTGAGGGCCGGACACGGATGTTGTCCTATCAGCACGGCTATCATGCGGGCAATGCCGCCGACGTGCACAAGCATGCCCTGCTGGCGGCGATGCTGGACTACATGACCAGAAAGCCCAAGCCGCTGTTCTATCTGGAAACACATGCCGGGCGTGGCCTCTATGACCTGGCGGGCGAACAGGCCCGCAAGACCGGTGAGGCCGAACAGGGTATCGGCCGCATGGCCGCGCGTTTCGCGCCGGATCACCCGTATGCGCGCGCGCTGGCGTCGGTCCGGGGGGAACACGGTGCAACGGCCTATCCCGGCTCGCCGATGATCGCCGCGCATCTGTTGCGTGAGACCGATGTTCTCCATCTGGCCGAGCGCCACCCCGCCGAACACGCTGTGCTTGCCGCAGTGATGCGACCGCATCGCGCGCGGGTCCATTTTCGCGATGGTTTCGAACTGGCGCAGGCCCTGACGCCGCCGGAACCGCGGCGTGGCCTGATGCTGGTCGATCCAAGCTATGAAACCGCGGAGGATTACGCGAACATGGCGCCCTTCCTGCGCCGGATCGCGCGCAAGTGGAACGTGGGCGTGATCGTCCTGTGGTATCCGTTGCTGGCGGATGCCCGGCATGCCGCGATGCTTGGGGCGCTGGAAGAGGCGCATCCGGGCGCCCTGCGCCACGAAATGCGGTTTCCGCCGGCGCGTCCCGGGCACGGGATGATCGGTTCGGGCCTTTTCGTGATCAACCCGCCGTTCGGGCTTGAGGCCGAGGCGGCGCGACTGGCAAGGCAATGCGCCGCGCTGTCCCATTGACCTGGCGGACTGCTTCGCAGACGCCTCTTGCGCCGCTTCGCGGCGGTATGGGGGCTTTGCCCCCGGCCCGTCCATCTGCGATGGCCGGGCCTCCCCCAGGATATTTCATGACAGAAAATGACCATGTTCCGCGCTGCGCACCCGTTGCGTGGACGTTGCGGTGGGCCGCGATCTTCGATAGATCGGCGGCAATCGTATCGAGAGGATTATCGGCATGACCGCCTCAGGCACCAAGCCGCGCAAGCTTTTCATCAAGACCTATGGCTGCCAGATGAATGTCTATGACAGCGAGCGCATGGCCGAGGCGCTTGGTGGGGCGGGATATGTGACGACCGATCGGGCCGAAGACGCCGACATGATCTTGCTCAATACCTGTCATATCCGTGAGAAGGCGGCCGAGAAGGTGTATTCGGAACTGGGACGACTGAAGCCGCTCAAGGCCGCCAATCCCGACCTGAGGATCGGCATCGCCGGTTGCGTGGCCCAGGCCGAGGGTGAGGAGATCCTGCGCCGTGCCCCGGTTGTCGATCTGGTGGTGGGGCCGCAGACCTATCACCGGCTGCCCGCGCTGGAGGCCGCGGTGCGTGCCGGTCAACGCCCCGTCGATACCGAGTTCCCCGAAGAGGACAAGTTCGACCATCTGCCGAGAACGCCGCGCACGCGGCGTGCCCCGACCGCGTTCCTGACCGTGCAGGAGGGTTGCGACAAATTCTGTGCGTTCTGCGTCGTGCCATATACGCGCGGCGCCGAGATCAGCCGCCCGGTCGATCGGCTGATGGCCGAGGCGCGCGACCTGGTGGAGCGCGGGGTGCGCGAGATCACGCTCTTGGGGCAGAACGTGAATGCCTATCACGGCGCGGGCCCGGATGGCCGCGACTGGTCGCTGGCGCGGCTGATCCGCGCGATGGCCGGGATCGACGGGCTGGAGCGCATCCGGTACACCACATCGCATCCCAACGACATGGATGACGACCTGATCGCGGCGCATGCCGACACGCCCAAGCTGATGCCCTATCTGCATCTGCCGGTGCAATCGGGGTCGGACCGGATATTGAAGGCGATGAACCGCAAGCATCGGGCCGAGGATTACCTGCGTCTGATCGAACGGCTGCGCGCGGCGCGGCCGGACCTGCTGTTGTCGGGCGATTTCATTGTCGGTTTTCCCGGCGAGACCGACGCTGATTTCGAGGACACGATGAATCTGGTCCGGGCCGTCGGCTATGGCCAGGCCTATTCGTTCAAGTATTCGGCCCGGCCCGGCACCCCCGCCGCCGAGCGCGCCGGTGTCGCGCCCGAGGTCATGGATGCGCGCCTGCAGCGATTGCAGGCCTTGCTGGCCGAACAGCAGCGCCAGCAGCAGGAGGCGATGGTGGGCCGCGAGGTCGATGTGCTGTTTGAAAAGCCCGGTCGCATGGCCGGGCAGATGGTGGGCAAGTCCGATCACCTGCATGCCGTTCATGTCGCCGATCACCGCGCCCGCGTGGGCGCGGTGATGCGCGTCAGAATCACCCAAAGCGCCACGCATTCGTTGAGTGGCGAACTGGTCTGAGCGCCGTTGCATGAACCCCTCGTGGCGCGTTTGTGGTCGCCTTGCGTGACAAATATGGCCTGCCGATGCCGGATTTCGTCCCTGCAGGATGGAAACACTCTTCCAAAGCGTTGTGAATTTGCTAGTGTTTCTCAATCGCTAGGGGCCTGACCCGCCCGGATTTCCGTTCTGCCCGGAAACTCGGCATGACTTGGGCAGACCCGCGCTGGGGGTAAACATAAAAAGGACGATGGCTGTGGTGAAATCGATTTCCAAAGCTGTTCGGATGCTTGCTGGTGCCGCTGCCACGGCGCTGATTGCGGTCAGCATGATACCGGCCGACGCATCCGCGCAACGGCAAAGAACCATTGTCGGCGAACAGTATGTGCCGACGATCTGGGTTGATCCCGACGGGTGCGAGCACTGGGTGATCGACAACGGTATCGAGGGCTACATGACGCCCAACCGCACGCGTGACGGGCGGCCGGTCTGCAACCGTGCGAATACCTGTCTGGTCGAAAGCGCCGATACGCTGTTTGCGACGGGCAGCCATCGGTTGCGCCCCGGCGCCACCGAGCGGCTGGGCGAGTTCTTTCGCAATAACGGCGCGTCTGCCTTCGTGGTTTATGGCCACACCGATCCGCGCGGCGGGTTCGAATACAACATGCGCCTGTCGGAAAACCGCGCGCGCACGGTTGCCAATGTCGCCATCCGCAGCGGCGGGTATGTCGCGACGGCGCGCGGCTTCGGGCCCTTGCATCCGGTTGCGTCGAACGACAGCGCCGACGGCATGGCGCAAAACCGCCGTGTCGAAATTCTGTGTGTTCGCTGAGTCCGGGGGAAGCCATGACAACGATGAAAACCATCCTGCTGGGCGCGGCTGCGCTGGCGCTTGCTGCCTGCGCCTCGGGGCCTGAGGGCAACTTTGTCGAGATCAACCCCGAGGACAACACCTCGGATCGGCACCTGGGCGTTCAGAACCATGTGTCGAACATGCGCGATGCGGGCATATGGGTCGATCCTCAGGGCTGCGATCACTGGATCGTCGATGAAGGGATCGAAGGCTACATGTCTGCCCGCCTCGATCCCTACGGTAATCCCGTCTGTTCGGGGATCGCGCCACCGACGATCGCGGTCGGGCGCTATCGCCGCGGCACCTGAGGCCGCATCGCCAGCAACGACGACACGCGCGGCGGCCTGGTCGGATCGCCGCGCGACCTCTTACGTCGGCGTGACAATTGTCGCATTTGTGCACCGTTGAGCAGCCGGAGTCCGCCTGACTTGTGTCAGCGGGGTGAAATTCCCATATGGGTTCTTGCCACCGTCCTGCGCAGTTGGCAGCATGAGACATGGTCCGTCGTGGACCTTAACCCTGATCGAGGAGTCCTTGTTGGGCATCGGCACTCTGACCACCCCGCTCAACCCCGGTGATCCGTTGCAAACGCAGATCGAGTTCGCCGACAACCGCCTTCTGATTGATCTGTGCGGCGAATACGACCGCAATCTTGCACGGCTCGAACACGAGCTTGGCGTGCAGATCATTCGCCGTGGCAACCAGTTGCACATCATGGGCGAGGCCGCGCTGCGTGAGCGCGCGGTCGAGACCTTGCAGACGCTTTACGCCCGGCTGGCCGAGGGGCGCGAACTGGAATCCGGTGACATTGCCGGGGCGATTCGCATGGGCAGCGACCGGCTTGACGGCGAAAAGCAGCTTGAGATGTTTCGCAGCGGGCGGATCGAGATTCGCACCCGCAAGAAGACGGTCATCCCGCGCACCAGCGCACAGCAGGACTATACGCGCGCCCTGTTCGATCAGGAGCTGAATTTCGGCATCGGGCCTGCCGGCACCGGCAAGACCTATATCGCCGTGGCCGTGGCCGTGCACATGTTCGCCGAAGGGCATGTCGATCGCATCATCCTCAGCCGTCCGGCGGTCGAGGCGGGCGAGCGGCTGGGGTTCCTGCCCGGCGACATGAAGGAAAAGATCGATCCCTACATGCAGCCGCTGTATGACGCGCTGAACGATTTTCTGCCGGGCAAGCAGTTGCAAAAGCTGATGGAGGAGCGTCGGATCGAGATTGCACCGCTGGCTTTCATGCGCGGGCGCACGCTGGCCAATGCCTTCGTGGTTCTGGACGAGGCGCAGAATGCCACCGAAATGCAGATGAAGATGTTCCTGACCCGTCTGGGCGAGGGCGCGCGCATGGCGATCACCGGCGACCGCAGCCAGGTGGACCTGCCGCGCGGCATGTCAAGTGGCCTGGCCTCGGCCGAACGTATCCTGAAAGGGGTCGAGGGTATCCGATTCTCGTATTTCTCGGCCGAGGATGTGGTGCGCCATCCGCTGGTCGCACGGATCATCAAGGCCTATGAACGTGACGAACAGTCCTGATTGCGCGATGCCGGTCGATGTCAACACCGAGGATGACCGATGGGGCGATCTGGAACCCCTGGCCCGTCGCAGTTGCGCGGCGGCCTTGCGGTATCTGGGGTACGATCCCGCGCTGTTCGAGATCAGCATTCTGGCCTGCAACGACGCGCGTATCCAGACGCTGAACGCGCAGTTTCGCGGCAAGGACCGGCCGACCAACGTGTTGTCCTGGCCGGCCTGGGATCTGGCTGGCGAGAGCCCTGGCGCGGCGCCCGCGCCCCCTGAACCCGGAACCCCGGACATGCCCGAGGCCCTGGGCGATCTGGCGCTGGCCTGGGAAACCTGCGAAGGCGAGGCGCGCGAACAGGGCAAGAAACTGGACGATCATGTCGCCCATCTGATGGTTCATTCGGTCCTGCATCTTCTGGGCTACGACCATGAACATGCGGCCGATGCGCACTTGATGGAAGAAACCGAAGCGGCAATACTTGCAACCATGGGGATTGCCGACCCATATTCCAGCCTGGACGGCCCGCCGGATGACGCGGCGGATACCGTTGAAACATATATCGGAAAGGTCTGATGAACGATTCCCTATCCGGCTCTGAGGCGGCGCGCAGCGCGCCGGAAGAGGCCGACCCCTCGTCTGACAGTAATGGCCAGCGCGGTCTGATCGGTCGATTGATCTATGCGCTGGCATCGCCCGAAACCCAGGCCGAGAGGGACGAGCAGATCAATGCCAGCATGCGGCAGGTCTTGCCGGGTCTCACGAACCTGCGCCGGTTGCGCGTGGCCGATGTCGCCGTGCCAAAGGCCGAGATCGTGGCGGTTCCGGTCGATATCGGTCGCCGCGATCTGATCGAGATCCTGCGCGAAAGCGGATTTTCGCGCATTCCCGTCTATCACGAGACCCTCGACAAGCCCCTTGGCCTATTGCTGCTCAAGGATCTGGTCCTGCATCGCGGTTTCGATCCGGCGCAGGACGATGTCGATCTGGCGCCGTTGTTGCGTCCGATCCTGTTCGTGCCGCCGTCGATGCCGCTGGTTGTGCTGCTGCAGAAGATGCAGACCGAGCGCACGCATATGGCGCTGGTGATCGACGAATACGGTGGCGTCGACGGTCTTGTCACCATCGAGGATCTGCTGGAACAGGTCGTCGGCGAGATCGAGGACGAACACGACACCGAGGATGAACGCCTGTGGCTGGAAGAGTCCTCGGGCGTGTGGCTGGTGCAGGCGCGCGCGGCGCTGGAAGATGTCGAGGCCCTGCTGGAGACCGATCTGACCGAGGGCGTCACAGATGAGGATGTCGATACGCTGGGCGGGCTGGTTTTCGTGCTTCTGGGCCGCGTTCCGGTGCGCGGTGAGGTGATTCCGCATCCCGCAGGCATCGAGATCGAGGTTCTTGAAGCCGATCCGCGGCGCGTCAAACGCCTGCGCCTGCGGCGCAACGTGACCAATACGCCCCGTTCTGACGAAAGCTGATCGCGTGGCCGGGCTCGCGCGGCGTGGATCGGGCTTTCTGCGCAAGCCACGCCTATGGGTTCCGCTGGCCGGGGCGTTGTGCGCGTTTGGGCAGGCACCCTGGGGTTGGTGGCCGCTGACCGTACTGGGGTTGGCGGCGGTGATGCTGGCTGTCGGTCGGTCGCGCCGGCCATGGGCGGGTTTTGGGCTGGCGTGGCTGGCGGGGTTTGCGGGGTTCGGCCTGGCCCTGATCTGGATCGTCGAGCCCTTTTTCGTCGATCCCGACCGCCATGCCTGGATGGCCCCCTTCGCGCTGATCCTGATGGCGGGCGGCCTGGCACTGTTCTGGGGGCTGGCAGGAGCCTTTGCCGCTTGGGGCGGATCGCGCCCCCTGGCGCGGATCTGGCTTTTCGCGCTGGCGGTTCTGGCGCTGGAGGCATTGCGCGGGCATCTTTTCACCGGCTTTCCCTGGGCCATGCTGGGCCATGTCTGGATCGGCACGCCGGTTGCGCAGATCGCTGCCGTGTCGGGCGCGCTGGGTCTCAGCGCGCTGACGCTGGCCCTGTCGGCGGGGCTGGCCACGGGCTGGGTTCGGGCGCGGCATGGGCGCCGCTGGCGCGCGGGCTTGTCCGGTAGCCTGGTTGTGGCCGTTCTGGCCGCCGGCTGGGGCTGGGGCAGCGCGCGGATCGCCGCGCCGATGCCGGAAGCTTCGCAGGTGCGCCTGCGCGTGGTGCAGCCCAACGCGCCACAAGCCCTGAAATGGCATCCGGACCATGCGCAGACGTTCTTTGATCGCCATCTCGACTTGACCGGGGCGCCGGCACCGGACGGCCGTGCGCCCGATATGGTCATCTGGTCCGAAACATCGGTGCCGTTCTTCCTGGACAACGCCACGGGCGGGCTGGACCTTGCCGCCGAGGCCGCGGACGGCGCGGTTCTGGCGCTGGGCATCCAGCGCCGCGAATCCGCCCCCGGCGGGCCTGCGGCGTATTTCAACAGCCTGGCGGTCCTGGACAATGACGGCGCGGTGAGCGCGGTCTATGACAAGCATCACCTGGTTCCGTTCGGCGAATATGTTCCGTTGCTGGGCGGGCTTGCGGGGCGCCCCGGTTTCGAATGGCTGTCCGGTTTCGCGGCGCGGGCGCTGACCGGCTATACGCCGGGGCCGGGCGCCCGCGTGCTGGAGCTTGGCGATCTGGGCCGGGTGCTGCCGCTGATCTGCTACGAGGCGATCTTTCCCCGGCATTCGCGCGCCGCGCAACGGCCCGACTGGATCTTGCAGATCACCAACGACGCCTGGTTCGGCGACTGGATCGGGCCGTTCCAGCACCTCGCGCAGGCGCGTCTGCGCGCGATCGAACAGGGCCTGCCGCTGGTGCGCGCGGCCAATACCGGGGTTTCGGCGGTGATCGACGCGCGTGGCGGCGTGGTGCAGGCGCTGGGCATGGGCCGTGCCGGCACCCTCGATGCCGATCTGCCTGCGGCACTTGAGCCAACGCCCTATGCCCGCTGGGGCGACGGACCGTGGCATATCGGCCTGGGGCTCGGCATCTTCGCCATCGCCGTATCGCGTTGGCGCCAAAACCGATTGACGCGCCGCGGGTAACGGTATAGCGGCATAAGGCCCGTCACAACGGCTTCCTGGCGTGACGGTGTAAACCCTAATGGAGCACTTTCAGCATGACTCGGCAGAATTACGTTTTCACCTCGGAATCGGTTTCCGAGGGCCATCCCGACAAGGTCTGTGACCGCATTTCCGATGCCATTCTCGATTATCTTCTGACCGAGGATCCCTTGGCGCGCGTCGCCTGCGAAACCTTCGCCACGACGGGGCTGGTGGTGATCGGCGGCGAGATCGGCCTGCCCGAACGCGACGGCCGACCCGGCAGCGAACGTCTGAAGGATGTGATGGGCCGCATCAGCCAGATCGCGCGCGATTGCATCAAGGATATCGGCTATGAGCAGGACAAGTTTCACTGGAACACGTGCCATGTCCTGAACTTCCTGCACGAACAATCGGTGGACATCGCCCAGGGCGTCGAACGCGAGGGCGCGGGCGACCAGGGGATCATGTTCGGCTATGCCGTGGATGAAACGCCACAGCTGATGCCGGCGCCGATCCTGTATTCGCATGCGATCCTTCGCCGGCTGGCCGAGGCACGCAAGGCCGGCGAATTGCCGATGCTGGGGCCGGATGCGAAAAGCCAGCTGACCCTGCGCTATGCCGACGGCCGGCCAAGCGAGGTGATGCAACTGGTCGTGTCGCACCAGCACCTGGACCCGTCGCTGACCAGCGAGGATGTCAAGGCGATCATCCGTCCCTATATCGACGAGGTCGTGCCCGAGGGCTGGATCAACGGTGGCACCGAATGGCATGTGAACCCGACCGGAAAGTTTCTGATCGGCGGGCCGGATGGCGACGCGGGCTTGACCGGGCGCAAGATCATCGTCGATACCTATGGCGGTGCCGCGCCGCATGGCGGCGGCGCCTTCTCGGGCAAGGATCCGACCAAGGTCGATCGCTCGGCCGCTTACGCGGCGCGGTATCTGGCCAAGAATGTCGTTGCGGCCGGATTGGCGCGCAAATGCACCTTGCAGATTTCCTATGCCATCGGCGTGGCGCGGCCGCTGTCGATCTATGTCGATACCCACGGCACCGGCGCGGCGCCCGATGCCGAGATCGAAAAGGCGGTGGCCAAGGTGATGGACCTGACGCCATCGGGCATTCGCGCGCATCTGGAACTCAACCGCCCGATCTATGCCCGCACGGCCGCCTATGGCCATTTCGGTCGCGAACCCGAGGCCGATGGCGGTTTCAGCTGGGAGCGCATCGACCTGGCCGAGCCGTTGAAAAAAGCGCTCTGAGCGCGGCGCGGCGAACCGTGCCATCGACGGGCACCGCCTTGGGATGGCATTGTCGGAAAGACGGTATCGGCGGCCGGTCGCACGGACTTGCCGCCGATTGCCGTTCCAGCCTGGTCCGGCTTCCAACTCAGGCAAAGGCGATACGATCATGACCGATTCCCCGTCCGGGATTCCCGCCAAGCGCAATTTCTACGGTCGGGTCCATGGCAAGACGCTGCGGCCCAGCCAGAAGCAGTATCTGGCCGAGGACCTGGACGCCGTGCGCCTGCATGGCGTCACCCGCGATGAGAACCCGGCGCGGCGTCAACTGGACCTGTCGGTCCTGCCCGGCGACGGCCCCGTCTGGCTGGAAATCGGCTTTGGCGGCGGCGAGCATCTGGTGCATATGGCGCAACGCTACCCCGATGTGCGGCTGATCGGCTGCGAACCTTTCGTCAACGGGATCGCCATGGCGCTGGGGCGGATGCGCAAGGTCGCGGTGCCCAACATCCGGCTGCATCCGGGCGATGTGCGCGATCTCTTCGACGTTCTGCCCGATGCCTGCCTGAAACGGGTGTTTCTGAACTATCCCGACCCTTGGCCGAAGGCCCGGCATCATCGCCGCCGGTTCGTCACGCCCGAACATCTGGTGCCGCTGGCGCGGTGCTGCGCGCCGGGGGCCGAGTTCCGGGTGGCGACGGATATTCCGGATTACGTGCGCCAGACCCTTGAAGAGGTGCCATCGGCCGGTTTCGATCTGATCGCGCAGGGTGGAACACCCTGGCAAGACTGGATTTCAACGCGCTATGAGAAAAAGGCACTGCGCGAGGGACGGGTGCCGCACTACCTTACGTTTCGCCGCCAGGGCTGATCGGACAGTCCATTCGCAACCGCCTGCCCAGACCACGGCCCAAGGGTGCCGCGGGCATCGGTGCGGAACGACATTCTGAATTGGATTGGAGCGGGTAGCGGGAATCGAACCCGCGCGTTCAGCTTGGGAAGCTGACAGGCTACCATTACATCATACCCGCCTGTGCGCGATCCTCTAGCCTTGGCGCGCCATTGCGTCAAGGGTCATGCGTGCCGGCCGGGCGAACCCTCAGAACGGGATTTCGTCGTCCATCTCGGGCGAGGAGCCGCCGCCAAAGCCGCCCCCTTGCGCGCCGCCACGTCCGCCACTGCCGCCGCCGTAACCGCCGCCGCCGCCAGATGAGTCACCGCCAAAGTTGCCGCCGCCACCGCCGCCATCGCCGCGACCGTCGAGCAGGGTCAGCTCGCCGCGGTAGGGGCGCAAAACGATCTCGGTCGTGTAACGGTCCTGCCCGCTCTGGTCTTGCCATTTGCGGGTTTCCAACTGGCCTTCGATATAGACCTTGGAGCCCTTGCGCAGATACTGTTCGGCGATGCGACCCAGCGGTTCGGAAAAGATGGCGACCGAATGCCATTCGGTCTTTTCGCGACGCTCGCCTGAGGCCTTGTCGCGCCAGGTCTCCGAGGTCGCGATCCGGAGGTTCACGACCTTGCCGCCGTTTTGAAAGCTGCGCACCTCGGGGTCTCGGCCAAGATTGCCGATGATGATGACCTTGTTGACCGACCCTGCCATGCGCTTTGCCCTTTCGCGTGAATTCCGAATCTTCTGCGTCCCATGGGTACACCACGCGCACAAGGTTGAAAATTGGTTAATCGGTGTTGGCGCCGAGTGCTTGGATACGGCGCGATTCGCCGCTATAGTGTGGCCTTTGCATGTGGAAGGCAGGACGCGTTCCACGCATGGCGCCTGCAGGGGTGGGGACAGTCGCATGATCCGATCGGTCTGTGCAGTCATGGGGCTGACGTTTGTTGCGCTTGTGATCGGTGCGCAGACACAGGCCAGCGGGCTTCGCCTGGGTGGTGGTGGAACGTCGCGTCAGGACGTGATGCGCAACCAGACCCGGGTGATCGACACGCGCCTGTCCAGCCAGTATTCGTCCTCGACCCGGCACCTGCCGTCATCGGTGCGCAGCGACGGTGCCATCCCGACCTATAGCGGCAGCTATCGCGGCCCCTATCTGGATCTGGCGCGCGCCGCGGCGAGGCAGCACAACGTGCCCGAAGAGCTGTTTTTGCGCCTCGTGCACCAGGAAAGCCGCTGGAATCCGGCCGCCATCTCGCGGGCGGGCGCGCGCGGTCTGGCGCAGTTGATGCCGGATACGGCGCAACTGCTGGGGGTCAACCCGGACGATCCCCGTCAGAACCTTGAGGGGGGCGCGCGGTATCTGGCCATGATGTACCAACGGTTCGGCAACTGGCGCCTGGCCCTTGCCGCGTATAATGCCGGCCCCGAGGCCGTGCGCCGCCACAACGGCGTGCCGCCCTTTGCCGAAACGACCGACTATGTGCGCATCATCCTGGGCACCGGTTGACGCGGGCTGACACAAGTCGGCGTCAGATCCTGGGCACGACCGGGCCTTGCCCCGGCTTCTTGCGAAAGGCCGAAGGGGTCATGCCGGCGGTTTTCTGAAAGGCGCGGGTAAAGTAGCCGGGCGAATTGTAGCCCAGCATTTCGGCGATCCGGTTGATCGGCATGCGGGTTTCGGCCAGCAGGCGCCGCGCCTCGAACAGGATGCGGTCCTCAAGCAGTTGATGGGCGCTGCGGCCACAGGTGGCGCGGCAGGCCCGCGAAAGATGGGTCGCGGTGACGCCCAACACCTCGGCGAATTCGGCCACCGACAGGTTCGACCGGAAATCGCGCTCGAGCAGGGCGGAATAGCGCGCAACCAGGCGTTGCGCCGCCAGCGGCCGGCCGGGCAAGATGTCGATGTTGTTCTCGCGTTCGATCTGCCGGTCAAGCCAGACGCCCAGCAGGCCCAGATGATGGTGGGCGGCGCGCGCTGCGCTGGCGCGGGAGCTTTCAAGCTCGCGCTGGATGCTTTCGAGGATCGACACCAGTTCCTTTTGCGAGATCGGGTCGCGCGGGCGCAGGAACTGCGGGGTTGCCGGCAGGTCCAGCCCGTGCTTGCGGCCAAAGAAGACGGCGGTGCCCTGGACGCGGGGCGCGACCTCGAATCCATGCATGACGCCGGGGGGGATGAAGATGGCGTTGTGCGGACCATATCCGCGTGTCGTCCCGGCCACGGTGATCCGGCCCTGGCCCTGGGTGAACCACAACAACACCGGTTCGCGCAGCGAACGCATGGCCTCGACCCGCCAGCGCCCTCCGGCGGCCAGTCTGGCAATGGGGGTCAGGCGCAGGGCCGAGGGGGCGTCTGGAATGATTGTCATGGCGAACCTTCTGGCGGGCGATTATGGCCAGCCTAGGAAACCAATCCGGGCAATCCCAAGACATTTTGCACCTTTCGTGCCACAAAGCGGGCTTCGCGCGGCAGACGTTGCAGAAAGGTGACTCAGTCGCCGCCAGGCAAATCCAGACGATCCCATCGCTTCATGCGGTTGCGAAACCAGCTTCGCTGGCGCTTGGCGTATTGGCGCGTGGCAAGTGTTGCGTCGGACTCGGCTCGTGCCAACGATATATTGCCCCGCAGATACGCGATCAGCTCTGCCGCGCCGATCGCGCGGGTCCAGAGCGGGGCGGTCGGCTGGCCGGCATCGTCTGGCCAGTGGGGCAGGGCGGCGCGGACCTCGTCCAGGGCGCCGTCGCGCAGCATGGCGGCGAATCGCCGTGCGATTCGCTGGTTGAGCCAATGACGTTCGGGGGCAAGGGCCAGCGCTGTGGCCCGGTCGACCGGCAGCAGCGGTGGGCCGGTTTCCGCCTGCCAGGTGGCAAGGCCCCGGCCCGTGGCCTTCAGCACTTCCCAGGCGCGCTGGACGCGGGCGGGATTTCGCCGATCGATCCGCGCGGCGGTCTCGGCGTCCAGCTCGGCCAGCAGCGCCTCCGCCCCCGCATCGCGCATCATCGCGTCGGCCTCGGCGCGGATCGCCGATGGAACGGGGGGGATGCGGGCCAGCCCCTCGGTCAGGGCGGTCAGGTACAACCCTGTCCCGCCCACGATGACGGCATTCGGATGGCGGTCCAGAAGGGGCGCAACCTCGCGCAGCCAGTGCCCGACCGAATAGTCGGCGCCGCGTGGCACATGCCCGTAAAGACGATGCGGGGCCTGTGCCAGCTCGGCGGCCTGCGGACGGGCCGTGAGGATCGACCAGCAGGCATGCACCTGCAAGGCATCGGCATTGATGATGACGCGGCCCTGTTCGCGCGCGATCCGCAGCGCCAGCGCCGATTTGCCGCTGGCCGTCGGCCCGGCGATCAGCACCGGCCGGTCGGGATCGGGCAGGGGGATTGGCAAGTCAGGCATGATGTGGCCGGGGCAGGGGCGAATAGGCGTTGAACCCGGCCCCCGTTTGCGACATTTTGCGCGCGATTGAAACCATTCTGTTCGATTGCCCGATTGCCGCGTGATCAACGGCGCGTGGATCGTGGCAATGAAAGGCCCAGATGACCCAGCCAGCCCCCGTCAAGTATCGCCGCGTCCTGCTCAAGATCTCGGGTGAGGCCCTGATGGGCGATCAGGGATACGGGCTGCATCCGCCGACCGTCCAGCGCATCGCGCAAGAGGTGAAGTCGGTGCACGATCTGGGCGTCGAGATCTGCATGGTGATCGGCGGCGGCAACATCTTTCGCGGGTTGCAGGGCTCTGCGCAGGGGATGGAACGCACGACCGCCGACTACATGGGCATGCTGGCCACGGTGATGAACGCGCTTGCGATGCAATCCGCGCTTGAGGCCCTGGGCGTCTATACCCGCGTGATCAGCGCCATTCCGATGGATCAGGTCTGCGAACCCTATATCCGCCGTCGCGCCGTTCGCCATCTTGAGAAAAAGCGCGTCTGCATCTTTGCTGCCGGCACCGGCAATCCCTATTTCACCACCGATACCGCCGCCACCCTGCGGGCCAACGAAATGGCCTGCGAGGCGATCTTCAAGGGCACCAAGGTCGATGGTGTCTATGACAAGGATCCGAACCGGTTCGACGATGCGAAACGGTATGAAACCGTCACCTATGATGAGGTCTTGCAAAAGAACCTTGGCGTGATGGATGCATCGGCCATCGCATTGGCGCGCGACAACAATCTGCCGATCATCGTGTTTTCGCTGAACGAGCCGGGGGGATTTTGCGGCATCCTGCGTGGCGAGGGCACCTATACCCGCGTTCAGGGCTGACGCGGGGTGCGCAAGACTGCGCAAGACTGTGGCAATCCGGCGAGGGCCGGTATAAACCTGTGATGAACTGGCGTCCGGCGCGGACCGTCCACCGTGCAGGCGCAGAAGGCACAGAAAACGAAGAGAAACACCATGTCCGACGATATCGACATCGACATTGACGATCTGCAGCGCCGGATGGAAGGCGCGCTCTCTTCCCTGCGGACCGAATTTGCCAGCCTGCGCACGGGTCGCGCCTCTGGCTCGATGCTGGAGCCGATCCAGGTCGAAGCCTATGGCCAGATGACCCCGATCAACCAGGTCGGTACCGTCAATGTGCCCGAGCCGCGGATGGTGACCATCAACGTCTGGGACAAGGGCATGGTCGGCAAGGTCGAAAAGGCGATCCGTGAAAGCGGCCTGGGGATCAATCCGCAACTCAACGGCACGATCATCATGCTGCCCATCCCCGAGTTGAACGAGGAACGCCGCCGCGAGCTTGCCAAGGTTGCGGCCGGCTATGCGGAACACGCGCGCGTCGCAATTCGCAACATTCGCCGCGACGGTATGGACCAGCTCAAGAAGGCGAAGGCCGCCGGCATGAGTGAGGACGAGAACAAGATCTGGTCCGATGAGGTGCAGGAACTGACCGACCGCTATATCGGCCATGTCGACAAGGCGCTTGAGGCCAAGCAGGAAGAAATCATGCAGGTGTGATCGCCCCTGCGCAGGCTTCCAGCTTTCCTTGTGAACGGAGTATCCATGCCCTCGACCGCGCCGAAAACCCCCGAACATGTTGCGATCATCATGGATGGCAACGGCCGATGGGCAACGCAGAAGGGGTGGCCCCGGCTGGTCGGACACCGAAAGGGGGCAGAGCGGGTCAAGGCGATCGTGCGCGCGGCCCCCGATCTGGGCGTGAGATGGCTGACGATCTATGCCTTCTCGACCGAGAACTGGAAGCGCTCGACCGAAGAAGTGATCGGGCTCATGGGCCTTTTCGCGCGGTATATCCAGCGCGAGGCCGAGGATATGTCGCGCGAGGGTGTGCGCATGCGCTTCATTGGCGATCGCTCGCGCCTTGATCCCAAGTTGCAGGATCTGATGCACTGGATCGAGGACCGCACGCGCAACAACACGCATGTCAACCTGACCGTTGCCATCAATTACGGCGGGCGCAACGAGTTGGCGCGCGCCGCGCGCAAGCTGGCGCGGCAGGCCGCCGAGGCGGGGCTGGACCCCGACACGATCGACGAGGCGGCACTGTCGAACGCGCTGGACACCCAGGACATTCCCGATCCCGATCTGGTGATCCGCACCTCGGGCGAAACGCGCGTGTCGAACTTTCTGCTGTGGCAGGCGGCCTATGCCGAGTACGAGTTCACGCCGGTTCTCTGGCCCGATTTCACCCCTGAAGTGTTTTCCGAGATCCTCAGCCGTTACGGGGCGCGCGACCGCCGTTTCGGCGGTGTGGGCACATGACCGACGCCCGGTTCGGCGACCTCAAGGCCCGTGTGCTCTCGGCGCTGGCCATGGTGGCTGTCGGGATCGGCGCCTTGTGGGTTGGCGGGCATGTCCTGGCGGCGCTGGCCATCGCCTTGGCCGGGCTCATGGGCTGGGAGCTTTATCGCATGGTCGTCCCCGATGCGCCGCAGGGACGCGCCGAGGCACATGGCGTGGTCGCGGCCATCCTGGTGGCGGTGTTTTCCTATACCTGGGGGGGGCTGGTTTCGGTCGCGGGGCTGGGTCTTGCCGCCGCGATCCTGGCCATGCGGATGCCCCGCGATGCCCGCATCTTTGGCGCGTATATGGCGCTGATCCTGCTGGGTGCGCATGGTTTCATCGTCTTGCGCGGTGAATACGGGCTGGATTGGGTGCTGTGGCTGGTGCTGATCGTCATTGCATCCGACGTGGCGGGCTATTTCGCCGGCCGCCTGCTGGGCGGGCCCAAGTTCTGGCCGCGCATCAGCCCGAAAAAGACCTGGTCGGGCACCATTGCCGGCTGGGTTCTGGCCGGGGTGGTGGGCGCGGTGTTCATGGACATCCTGGATGTCGGCGCGGGGCTGATCGCGGTGTCGATGCTGCTGGCGCTTGCCGGGCAGATGGGCGACATCGTGGAAAGTGCGGTCAAGCGCCGCTACCGGATCAAGGACAGCTCGAACCTGATCCCCGGACACGGTGGCGTGCTGGATCGCTTCGATGCGATGCTGGCCGTCGTGGCGCTGGCGCTTGTGTTGTCGCGCCTCGGCGTTCTGCGCGCCTTGACGGTGGAGGCGGGGTGATGCGCAGGGTTTCGGTGTTCGGATCGACCGGGTCCATCGGCGAAAGCACGCTTGATCTGATCGCGCGCCGATCCGACCTCAAGGTCGCGGTTCTGACCGGCGGGCGCAATATCGCAAGGCTGGCCGAGCAGGCGCGCGTGCATGGCGCCGAGCTTGCGGTGACGGCCTATGAGGAGTGCTATCGCGACCTCAAGGAGGCACTTGCCGATACCGAAACCGCGGTCGCGGCCGGACCCGCGGCCATTGCCGAGGCCGGAAGCCGGCCCGCGGATTGGGTGATGTCGGCCATCGTCGGCGCGGCCGGGCTGGCGCCGGGCTTTGCGGCCCTGTCGCAGGGCAAGATCCTGGCACTGGCCAACAAGGAATCGCTGGTCACCGCCGGGCCCTTGCTGATGGCCGAGGCCCGCACCCACGGCGCGACGGTACTGCCCGTCGACAGCGAGCATTCGGCCGTGTTTCAGGCCCTGGTGGGCGAAGACGTCACAGCCGTGGAAAAGGTGATCCTGACGGCATCGGGCGGCGGTTTGCGCGACTGGCCGCTGGAGCGCCTGGCATTGGCTGGCGTCGCCGACGCCGCCGCGCATCCCAACTGGTCGATGGGTCAGCGCATCACCATCGATTCGGCCAGCATGTTCAACAAGGCCATGGAAGTGATCGAAGCGCATGAGTTCTTCGGCCTTGCTCCGGCGCAGATCGAGGTTCTGGTCCATCCGCAGTCGATGGTGCATGCGCTGGTGGGGTTTTGCGATGGCGCCTTGATGGCGCATCTGGGCGCACCCGACATGCGGCATCCGATCGGATATGCGCTGAACTGGCCCGACCGCGCCGACCTGCCGGTTGCGCGGCTTGATCTGGCGACGGTGGCGCGGCTGGATTTCGCAATACCTGACCCGCGCCGCTATCCCGCGCTGGGGCTTGCGCAGCAGATCATGGCGACGGGCGGTGCCGCGGGCGCGGTGTTCAACGCTGCCAAGGAATGCGCGCTCGATCAATTCATTGCCGGGCAGATCCGGTTCACCGATATGGCGGCCGTTGTCGCCGACACACTGGAAAACTTTGCGGCGCGCGCCGATATAGGCAAGGCGCCCGGGACATTGGCAGACGTTCTGGATATTGACGCCGAGGCGCGCGCACTGGCGGAGAAGACCGGGCGGGCGCGCAACCGCTCTGCCTCCGGGGCGGTTTGAGGAGCGAGAGATGGATTTGACGGCGTTGATTCCCAGTTTCGGGAACCTGTTTTTTACCCTTGGTGCTTTTGTGGTGGCCCTGTCCATCATCGTCGCTGTCCATGAATACGGCCATTACATCGTCGGCCGCTGGTCAGGCATTCACGCCGAGGTCTTTTCAATCGGCTTCGGACCCGTGCTGTTCAGCGGTATCGACCGGCACGGCACCCGCTGGCAGGTCGCCGCCCTGCCTTTCGGCGGATATGTCAAGTTCATGGGCGACGCCAACGCGGCCTCGGCGGCTGACAACGCCGCGATGGCGGAAATGAGCCCCGCTGAGCGCCGCCGCTCGATGCCCGGCGCACCGCTTTGGGCGCGCGCGGCGACGGTCGCGGCCGGGCCGGTGTTCAATTTCCTGTTCTCGATCCTGATCTTCGCCGGTTTCGTCATGCTTAACGGGATCGCGGCTGAATCGCCGCGGCTGGGCACCGTCTATCCGTTGCCCGCCCCGACGCAGGACTTGCGCGAGGGCGATCTGATCACAGCGATCGAGGGGCAGCCGACAGAAACCTTGCAGGACTATTACCAGGTCGCCGAGGATGTGCCGGGCGCCCCCACCGTCGATTACACGGTCGAACGCGACGGTGACACAATGGCGCTTGAGGGGCCGCATCCGGTTCCGGCGCGCGCCGCGGGGATCACGCTCAACTCGGCCGCGCGCGATGCGGGTATGCGCACCGGCGACGTGATCCTTGAGGTTGACGGCAGGCCGGTCTGGTCGTTCAGCCAGTTGCCGACCATCGTCAACGAAGCCGAGGGGCAGCCCTTGCAGTTGCGCGTCTGGCGCGACGGGGACGAGATGGATCTGACCCTGATTCCACGCCGCACGGATCTGCCCCTGCCCGAAGGCGGGTTCGAAACGCGCTGGCTGATCGGGTTGCAAAGCGGGGCGTTTTTCGACCACCCCACCCGCCAGCCCGCCGCATCAGAGGTGCTGCCCTATGCCGTCGACCAGACCTGGAGCGTGATTGCCCGGTCGATGTCAGGGCTTTATCACATCGTTTCGGGGGCGATCAGCACCTGCAACCTGTCGGGACCGATCGGAATTGCGACGACCTCGGGCGCCATGGCGGCCGAAGGGGGGTGGTCGTTCGTCTGGTTCATCGCAGTCCTGTCCACGGCGGTCGGGCTTCTGAACCTGTTTCCGATTCCCATTCTCGATGGCGGGCACCTGGTCTTTCATGCGTGGGAGGCCGTCACCGGCAAACCGCCGGGCGAGCGCGCGCTCAGCGTTCTGATGACCATTGGTCTGGTTCTTCTGGGGTCTCTGATGCTGTTTGCGCTGTTCAACGACCTGTTCTGCTGAAAACTGCGGCCAGGGGCGCGCATCCTCCATCGCATTGCCTCAGACCTGTCACAATCGTGCCGCATTGGCGGGCGATCAGCGTGACATGACGTCGAGACGGAGGCTTGGTCATGCATCTTGTCACCCCCGCCGCCCGCGGACTGCGCACCCTGTTCGAAGCGGGATCGGATCGGTTCTGGTTCGCCCTGGCCGTCGCATCGGGCCTGTTGCTTGCAAGCTGGCTGGGTGACATGGCGCTTCGCCATCTGTTGACGCCCAATCCCGGTTATCTGGGGTACTGATCCGCCCGGTAGGGATTTTCCCATCAAGTCCCATCTTCGACGAGCGCGGCCGGGCCATTGCCTGAGCTGCGCCTCACCGATTCAAGACCCCATGGCGCGCGCAGCTGTGTGATGCGTGCATCCCTTTTCGCGAAAGCTGTGAATAAGTGCCTCAGCGCTTTGACAACGCGATCCTCAACCGATACTCAGGAAAAAACAAACAGCGGTAAAAAACGGGGCTAGGAATGCGCGTCTTCTGCATGAGCACCATTGCGCGCAACCTTGTGGGGGCAACCGGGCCACTGCAGCGTGTTGTGTCAATTTTCCTTTTTGTATCAATGGTTTCGCTTGGTGTTTCGGCCCCGGCCGAGGCGCAGACCTATCGTTTCGATTCGGTTACGGTCCAGGGAAATCAGCAGATCGATGCCGAAACCATCGCCGGATTCGCGAGAATCGCCCGCAACCGCAGCATGTCCGCGGCCGAGTTGAACGACGCCTACCAGCGCGTGGCCGGCACCGGCTTTTTCCGTTCGGTGGACTTTGCTCCCAGCGGGTCGCGGCTGATCATTCGCGTGCAGGAATACCCGATTCTGAACCGCGTGAATTTCGAGGGCAATCGCCGCGTTGACGACGAGGATCTGGCATCGGCGGTGCAATCGCGCTCGGGCCGGGTCTATTCGCCCAGCCAGGCCGAAGCGGATGCCAACACCATCGCCGAGGTTTATGCCGAACAGGGCCGCCTGGCCGCGCGCGTCACTCCGCGCCTGATCGAACGCGGCAACGGACGTGTCGATCTTGCCTTCGAGATCGCCGAAGGCAGCATGGTCGAGATCGAGCGCATTAGCTTTGTCGGCAACCGCGACTTTTCCGAGCGCCGGTTGCGCAACGCCATCGAAAGCGCGCAGGCCGGCTTTCTGAGCTGGCTGTTCCGCGTTGATAACTATGACGAGCGGCGCATTGCCGAGGATCGGCGAACCCTCCAGGATTTTTACCTGTCGCGCGGCTATGCGGACGCGGAGGTCTTGTCGGGGGTCACCGAACTGACGCGCGAGCGCGATGGTGTCTATGTGACCTTTACCATCCGCGAGGGGCAGCAATACCGGTTCGGTTCGGCCTCGGTTCAGTCCGAGATCAGCGGCATCGACCCCGCTCCTTACGAAGAGGCGCTGACGGTTCGGTCCGGCGCGCTTTATTCGCCGGTGGTGATCGACAACCAGATCCAGCAGCTTGAGCGTGTCGCCTATCAGTCGGGCGAGCGTTTCGTGCGCGCCGAGCCCCGTCTGACGCGCAATGAACGCGAAGGCACGATCGATCTGGCGTTCGCGCTCGTGCGCGCCGATCGCGTGTTCATCGAGCGTATCGACATCGAGGGCAACACCACCACGCAAGACAACGTCATCCGGCGCGAATTCCACGTGGCCGAGGGGGATCCGTTCAACCCCCGCGAGATCCGCGAAGCGGCTTCGCGGATTCGCGAACTGGGCTTTTTCTCGGATGTGCAAGTGACGCCGCAGCCGGGTCGCGCGGACGATCAGGCCGTGGTGGATGTCGAGGTCGAAGAGACGACCACCGGCTCGCTGGGCTTTGGCCTGAGCTATGGCGCGAATGATGGCATCGGCGGCAACCTGACCTATAGCGAGGCCAATTTCCTGGGGCGCGGCCAATCGGTCTCGGCCTCCATCTCGACCTTGGAATCGGCCCGCGCACTGGAGTTTTCGATCACCGAGCCGGCGTTGTTCGACCGCGATCTGGCGGCCAGCCTCGATATCGGGCTGAATTCGACGACGGCCACCAGCGATGCGAATTTCGCGACCAGCGCGCTTCGGGTGTCGCCGTCGCTTGAATTCCCCCTGAGCGAGAATGGTCGCCTGTCGCTGCGCACGACCCTGATGCGCGACGACATCCGGGTCAACAACACCAGGCGCAACCCGATTTCGCCGCGAATCCGGCAGGATGCCCGGCAGGGACGGGTCATTACCTCGTCGGTCGGATACACCTATCGCCTGGATACCCGGTATCGCGGCAATACGCCCGACAGCGGTTTTGTCCTGCGCTTCGGCCAGGATATCGCCGGCCTGGGCGGCGACCGCCGCTGGCTGCGCAGCACTGCGCTTGTCGGCTATGAGCGGCGCGTGTTCAACGGCGATGTCACCCTGCGCGCCGAGGCCGAGGCCGGCGCAGTGATGCACAATTCGGGTCCGAGCCGGATCAACGAGCGATTCAACCTGTCCAGCGACCAGATGCGCGGCTTCCGGCCCTTTGGCATCGGCCCGCGCGACCGGCGCACCGGCGATGGGCTGGGCGGCAACTACTATGCCGTTGCCCGCCTTGAGGCCGAATTCCCGCTGGGCCTGCCGCAGGAATACGGGATCACCGGCGGCGCCTTCCTGGACGTGGGCTCGCTTTGGGGGATCGACGCCCCGACGGCCAACGTGATCGACCGCCGTGGCCTGCGCGCCACCGCAGGTGTGTCTCTGTTCTGGACATCGCCGCTGGGCCCGCTGCGCTTCAACTTCTCGACGCCGCTGCGCCGCGATCCGCTGGATGAGGTGCAGTACTTCGACTTCTCGATCGCAACCCGATTCTGATGCGCCGACTTCTGTGTGTCGTTCTTTTGGCGGGGGGGCTTGCGGGCGCCCCCGCCGTTTCGTTCGGACAGACGGTCCAGTTTCGGATCCTGGACGAAGAACGGCTATTGCGCGAATCCGAACTGGGACAGCAGATCCTGTCGGATATCCGCGACGCCGAGCAGGAACTGGAAGAAGAAAATCAGCGCATTTCCGACCAGCTGGCCGAAGAAGAGCGCGAACTGACCGAAGCCCGCGCGGACATGTCGCCTGAGGAATTTCGCGAACGCGCCGATGCCTTCGACATGCGGGTCGAGGCGATCCGCACCGAACGCAACCAGCGCAGCGTCGAGCTTGGACAACAATCGGAGGCCGAGGCGCAACGCTTTTTCGACACCGTTCTGCCGGTCCTGACCGGAATGATGGACGAGCAGGGGCTGGTGGCCCTGCTCAAGCCCGATTCGCTGATTATCGGGGTTGACGGCCTCGACATCACCGATGCCGCCATCGAACGCCTCGACGCGGAATTCGGAAGCGGCGAGGAAACCTCCGACGATCCATGAGCCGGTCCGGGCGCGCCCTGCGCCTTGCCGCGCGCTGGCAGAGTTGCTAGTGCTCTGCCCAGACGATCACCATCGGTGCAAAGGCCGTTGCAGCAGGTCACACAGGAGTATCGCGATGCCCGATTCCGCCCCCGAACCGGAAACCGACTGGACGCAGGTGCGCTCGGCCGATCTGTCGCTGATCAAGCGTTGCATCCCGCATCGGTACCCGTTCCTGCTGATCGACAAGGTCCGCGATGTCGAGGCGCATAAGTCGGCGGTGGGGGTCAAGAACGTCACCTATAACGAACCGCAATTCCAGGGCCATTTCCCCGGCGCCCCCATCTTGCCGGGGGTGATGATCATCGAAGCCATGGCGCAGACCTCATCGGTTCTGGTCAGCCTGTCGCTTGGCTTGGTCGATCGCGAACCGCTGGTCTATTTCATGGGCATCGACAAGACCCGGTTTCGCCGCAAGGTCGTGCCCGGTGACGTTCTGGAGCTGACGGTGACGGCTTTGCGCGGCTCCAGCAAGGTCTGGAAATTCGAGGGTATCGCCCGCGTCGATGGCGAGATCGCCGCCGAGGCCGAGTTCATGGCGATGATCGACCTGTCTGGCCGGGGCTGATCGATGGCGATCCATCCGACGGCGCAGGTGCATCCGACCGCCATCGTCGAAGACGGGGCGCAGATCGGACCCCATGCCCGCATCGGCCCCTATGCCTGCATTGGCCCTGATGTGTCGCTGGCCGAGGGCGTGGTGGTCAAGGCGCATGCGGTTATCACCGGTTGGACCGAGATCGGCGCCGGGACCGAAGTCTTTTCCTTTGCCTGTGTCGGCGAGATTCCCCAGGATCTGAAATTCGCCGGCGAACGGTCGCGCCTGGTGATCGGCGCACGGTGTCGCATCCGCGAAGGCGCGACCCTGAACACCGGCACCGAAGGGGGCGGCGGCGTGACAAGCGTCGGCGATGAGTGCCTGTTCATGACCGGGGCTCATGTCGGCCATGATGCGCGCCTGGGCAACCGGGTGATCATGGCCAACCAGGCGGCGGTGGCCGGGCATTGCGTGATCGGCGACGACGTGATCATCGGCGGGCTTTCCGGTGTCCACCAGTTCGTCCGCGTCGGGCGCGGCGCGATCATCGGCGCGGTCACGATGGTGACAAACGATGTCATGCCCCATGGCCTCGTGCAGGCCCCGCGCGGCGAGTTGGAGGGGTTGAACCTTGTCGGGCTCAAGCGCCGCGGCGTCGACCGGGCCGAGATCACGGCCCTGCGCGCGGCCTACCAGATGCTGGCACAGGGCGACGGTACCTTTCTGGACCGGACGCGGCGGCTGGCCGAGGAATCGGAAAGCGCCCATGTGCATGAGATCACCGATTTCATCCTGGCCGCCTCCGACCGCTCGTTCCTGATCCCGAAATGAGCCGGGTGGCGATCATAGCCGGGTCCGGCCGCCTGCCGGCCGAACTGGCCGCGGCGCTGGATGCGTCGGCGATGATCTGCGCACCCGACGGGATCACGCCTGACGGCCTGGCGGTAGATCTGCATTTCCGGGTCGAGCGGCTGGTGCCCTTCATGCGCCAGTTGGACGATGCGGGTATCGAAGTCGTCTCCTTTGCCGGGCCGGTTCATCGCATGGCGATGGACCCTGCGCTTTTTGATCCCGAGACCGCGACACTGGTGCCGCGCCTGTTGCAGGCAATGCACGGCGGCGACGATGCGACGCTGCGCGCGGTCATGGATGTGTTCGAGGATTTTGGCCTGCGGGTCGCGGGGCTGGCGGAACTCGCCCCCGGCCTTCTCGCCGCCCAGGGTCCGCTGTCGGCGCGCGCACCCGATCCTGCGGAAACCAGCGATGGCAGGCGCGGCACCGCGATCCTTGAAATCCTGTCGCCCGCCGACGTGGGCCAGGGCTGCGTGGTTGCGGCCGGGCAATGCCTGGCCATCGAGGCGTTCTACGGCACCGATGCGATGCTGGCCCAGGTGGCGGGATCGCGTGAACTGCGCGAGCCGCGAACGGGGGGCGTGTTCGTCAAGCGCGCCAAGGTGGGCCAGGACATGCGCGTCGATCTGCCCGCCATCGGACCGTCGACGATCGACGCGGCGGTGGCGGCGCGTCTGACGGGCCTGTGTCTGCAGGCCGGGCGTGTGGTCGTGCTGGAACGCGAGGAAACGCTGGCACGCGCCGATGCCGCGGGGCTCGCCCTCTGGGCGGTGCCGTGAGGGTGTTCGTCATCGCCGGCGAGCCGTCGGGCGATGCGCTGGGGGCGGCGCTGATGGCCGCGCTCAAGACGCTGGAACCGGGGGTCATGTTCAGCGGGATCGGCGGTGCGGCAATGGCGGGGCAGGGTCTGGCCAGCCGCTTTCCCATGAGTGAACTTTCGGTCATGGGGCTGGCCGAGATCCTTCCGAAATACCTCCATCTCAAGCGGCGCATTCGCGAAACCGCGCGCGCGATCCTGCACGCGGCGCCGGATCTGGTCGTCACCATCGACAGCCCCGATTTCTGCCTGCGGGTGCTGGCGCAGGCCCGTGCGGCGAACCCGGCATTGCGCACCGTCCACTATGTCGCCCCGACCGTCTGGGCCTGGCGGCCCGGCCGCGCCGCCAGAATGGCGCGCGTGGTCGATCATGTGCTGGCGTTGTTCCCGTTCGAGCCGCCCTATATGCGCGCGGCCGGCATGAGTTGCGATTTCGTGGGTCACCCGGTGGTGGCCGAGCCCGTCGCGACCCCCAGGCAGGCCCGGGCTTTTCGAACCGCCCATGCGATCCCGGCGCGGGCGCCGGTGCTTCTGGTGCTGCCCGGCTCGCGCGGCGGCGAGATCGAGCGCCTGGCGCCGCGGTTCGGCGCGGCTCTGGCGCGCGTGCTGGCCCAGCGCCGAGATGCCCGCCTGGTCGTGCCCACGGTCGCGGCCCAGGCCGGCCGGCTGCGCGCCCTCATCGCCGACTGGCCAGGCGCGCCGCCGATCGTACTGGATGCGGCCACCACCGGCCCCGCCGACAAGCGCGCGGCCTTCGGCGCCGCGAATGCGGCGCTTGCCGCCTCGGGAACGGTCTCGCTGGAACTGGCGGCGGCGCGCGTGCCAATGCTGATCGCGTATGATTTCAACCCTCTGACCCGGTTCCTGGTGCGCCGCCTCGTGCGGCTCGACTCCGCGACACTGGTCAACCTGGTCTCCGGAACGCGCGCGGTTCCCGAATGCCTGCTATCGGATTGCACGCCCGATTGCATCGCCGGCAAGCTGGACCGGGTGCTTGACGACGAGGGCGCCCGCGCGGCGCAATTCGCGGCGATGGACCTGACGATGGACAGGCTGGGCCGTGGCATGGATCCTCCCGGCCTGCGCGCGGCCCGGTCGATCCTCGGCTGGTATCGCGGTGGGCCTGCGCAACCGCTTCATCTTGCCGAAAATACGCTCGGGGGGTGAATTCGGCGCAGCCGAAGAGGGGGGCAGACAGCCCCCCTGCGCCGGTCTTCGTCCCTGATGAGGGATGGGTCTCAGTAGCCGCGCCAGATCCAGCCACCGCCAAGGACTCGCGTGCCCTCGGTGTCGTAAAAGACACAGGCCTGACCGGGGCTCACCCCTTCCTCGGGGGTCAAGAGCGTGACCTCGGCACTGGTGGGGCCGGTCGGGCGCACGATGGCCTCGGCGGGCAGCCTGGTCGAACGGATGCGCACCGACAGCGGCCATTCCTCGCGCGTATCGAAAGGCATGTCGCCCAGCCAGTTGATCTCGCGCACCGGCACGGTGCGTGTGGACAGTGCCTCTTTCGGGCCGACCACGACCTGGCGTTTCTCGGGGTCCAGCCGGACCACGTAAAGCGGTTCGCTCAACCCGCCGATGCCCAGCCCGCGCCGCTGGCCGATCGTGTAATGGATCACCCCGCGATGCTCGCCCAGCACACGACCCTCCATATCCACGATCGCGCCGGGATCGGCCGCGCCGGGGCGCAGTTTCTCGATCACGGCGGCATAGTCGCCGTTGGGGACGAAACAGATATCCTGGCTGTCGGGCTTGTCGGCCACCGACAACCCGTGCCTTGCCGCCAGCGCGCGTGTCTCGGCCTTGGAGGCCAGATGCCCCAGCGGAAACCGCAAATAGGCCAGTTGCTCGGCGGTGGTCGAGAACAGGAAATAGGATTGATCGCGCGCGGGGTCCGCGGCCATGTGCAATTCGGGCCCGTGCAGCCCGGTCTTGCGCTGGATATAGTGCCCGGTGGCCATGCAATCGGCATCGAGATCGCGCGCGGTCTCCAGAAGGTCGCGGAACTTCACGCGCTCGTTGCAACGGATGCAGGGCACCGGGGTCGCGCCGGCCAGGTAGCTGTCGGCGAATTCGTCGATCACCGCATCGCGAAAGGTGTTCTCATAATCCAGCACGTAGTGCGGAAAGCCCAGGGTCTCGGCCACGCGCCGGGCGTCGTGGATGTCGCGCCCCGCGCAGCAGGCGCCCTTTTTCGCCAGGGCTGCACCGTGATCATAAAGTTGTAGCGTCACGCCAATCACGTCATAGCCCTGGGTGGCCAGTTCCGCTGCCACGACCGAGGAATCGACGCCGCCCGACATGGCGACGACGACGCGGGTTTCCGCCGGCGGCTTGGCAAAGCCCAGGGAGTTCACGCCGATATCGCGCGCCATGGTGGCTCCGGGGTTGGGGGGCGATAGAAATTGCAGCGAAATATAGGAAAAAGCGGCGCAGTCTCAACCCCTGATCGCGGTTGTTTTCAACCGCCCGTTAAACCCGGCACGCCAGTCTTGCCCCCGGGATGAAGGAAAGGGTGAAAGACCATGTATCTCAAGAAGATCGACGGCCCGCGGGCCGTGACCTTGCCGGACGGCTCGATTCTCAGCCATGCCGATCTGCCGCCGGCCGGACTTCGGCGCTGGGTTGCCAGCCGCAAGGCCGTGGTCGTGCATGCCGTGGCCCATGGTCTGGTCACGCGCGACGAGGTTCTGGCGCGCTATGACCTCTCTGAAGAAGAGTTCGACGCCTGGTGCCGCGGTTTTCAGGCCCATGGACTTCAGGCGCTGAAGGTAACCGCCTTGCAAAAATTTCGACAATAATGAATATCGACAATTTTGATGGATATATGGTTTTCTCAGGGGTGGTAACCGGCCGTTAACGATTGTTGGCCAGTGTTGTCTGCATCGAAGCCATTCTGCGGAGCCCCGGCCAATGCGCGTCCTGCTTGTCGAAGACGATCCGACCACCGCGCGCAGCATCGAACTGATGCTGACGCATGCCAATTTCAACGTCTATTGCACCGACATGGGCGAAGAGGCGGTGGAACTGGGCAAGTTGTATGATTACGATCTCATCCTTCTGGATCTGGATCTGCCCGACATGACCGGCCTTGATGTCTTGCGCCAGATGCGGCTTGCGCGGGTGGAAACGCCGATCCTGATCCTGACGGGCGAGGACAGCACCGATGCCAAGCTCAAGGGGTTCGGTGGCGGTGCCGACGATTATCTGACCAAGCCGTTTCATCGCGACGAATTGGTGGCGCGCATTCACGCCATCATCCGCCGCAGTCAGGGCCATGCGCAATCGATCATTCACACCGGGCCGATCGCGGTCAACCTGGATGCCAAGACGGTTGAGGCCGATGGCAAGGCGGTGCATCTGACCGGCAAGGAATACCAGATGCTGGAACTTCTGAGCCTGCGCAAGGGAACCACGCTGACCAAGGAGATGTTTCTCAATCACCTCTATGGCGGAATGGACGAACCCGAGCTGAAGATCATCGATGTCTTCATCTGCAAGCTGCGCAAGAAACTGGCCGAGGCCACGGGTGGCGCCAACTATATCGAGACCGTCTGGGGCCGGGGATACGTCTTGCGCGACCCCGTTCCCGCCGAGACCCGCACGCCCAAGGCAATCAGCGCCTGATCGACCGGCGAACACGTCGATTGTCGTAATCCTGAACGGGTTCAAATGCCCCGTGCGCCGCAACTTGGCGCTGGACCTCGACCAGGCGCGCGCCTATCACCGGACAACCGGATAGGGCAATCGCACGGCTGAGACGGGGCTGGGGGCATGGGACAGGAACGTCCGATCGCGACATTGACCGAGGACGAAGCCGCGCGCGAGCTTGAACGACTGGCGCGGCAGATCGCCCAGGCGGACCAAGCCTATCACCAGCAGGACGCGCCCGAGATCTCGGATGCGGAATACGACGCGCTCAAGCGCCGCAACGCCGAGATCGAGGCCCGGTTTCCCGCGCTCAAACGCGCCGACAGTCCCAGTGCGCGCATCGGTGCCAGCCCGGCCGAAGGCTTCGGCAAGATCCGCCACGCGGTGCGGATGCTGTCGCTGTCCAATGCCTTCGATCCTGACGAGGTGCGCGAATTCGACGCCCGGATCCGCAAGTATCTGGGCATCGGCTCCGACACGGCCCTGACCTATACTGCCGAACCCAAGATCGATGGCGTGTCGTTGTCGCTACGCTACGAGGGCGGCGCCCTGATCCATGCCGCCACCCGCGGCGATGGCGAAACCGGCGAGGATGTGACGGCAAATGCCCGCACCATCGCGCAAATTCCACAACGGCTGCCCGGTGCCCCCGACCTGCTGGAGGTGCGCGGCGAGGTCTATATGCGCCTTGAGGATTTTCAGGCGTTGAACGCCCGCGCCGCCGAAACCGGCGGGCGGACCTTTGCCAACCCGCGCAACGCGGCCGCCGGCGCGCTGCGCCAGCTTGACCCAGAGATCACGCGCGCGCGCCCGCTCAGCTATTTTGCCTATGGCTGGGGGGCGCTGTCGGAACCGCTTGCCGACACCCAGATGGGCAGTATCGAACGGCTTGCCGCGCTGGGCTTTTGTACCAACCCCCTGACGCGCATCTGCGACGGTGTCGAGGCCCTTCTGGCCCATTATGCCGAGATCGAGATGCAGCGCCCGTCGCTGGGCTACGACATCGACGGCGTGGTCTACAAGGTCAACGATCTGGCCCTGCAACACCGGCTGGGGTTTCGCTCGACCACCCCGCGCTGGGCGATCGCCCACAAGTTCGCCGCCGAAACCGCCTGGACCCGGCTTGAGGCGATCGACATACAGGTCGGCCGAACCGGCGCGCTGTCCCCCGTTGCGCGGCTCAAGCCGATCAACGTGGGTGGCGTGCTGGTCTCGAACGCGACCCTGCACAACGAAGATTATATCCTTGGCCGCGATTCGCGCGGCGAACCGATCCGGGACGGGCGCGACATCCGCGTCGGCGATTGGGTGCAGGTCTATCGCGCCGGCGACGTGATTCCCAAGATCGCCGATGTCGATCCCGCGCGCCGGCCATCGGATTCGGTGCCCTATGTTTTTCCGCAAACCTGCCCGCAATGCGGCTCTCCCGCGGTACGTGAACCCGGCGACTCGGTGCGCCGGTGCACCGGCGGGCTGATCTGCCCGGCGCAAGCGGTCGAGCGGCTGAAGCATTTCGTCTCACGCAATGCGTTCGATATCGAGGGGCTGGGCGCCAAGCAGATCGAGGCGTTCTATCACGACGATCAACTGCCGATCCGCAGCCCGGCAGACATCTTTACCCTTCAGGCGCGCGATGCCGCGAACCTGACCCGGCTCAGGAATCGTCCCGGCTGGGGCGAAACCTCGGCGCGCAACCTGTTTCGCGCGATCGACGAGCGCCGGCAAATCCCGCTTCACCGGGTGATCTTTGCGCTGGGCATTCGCCATGTCGGCGAGACGGCCGCGACCCTGCTGGCGCAGCATTTCGGCTCATGGGAGGGGTTCGAGTCCTGCCTGACCGGCCCCGAAACCGAGGCCATGGCCGAATTGACCAATATCAATGGCGTCGGCCCCGTCATGGCGCAATCGCTGATCGATGCCTTCGCCAACGAGGCCGAGCGCGGGGCGATCGATGCGTTGGTGGCGCATCTGGACATCCAGGATGCCGAGGCCGTGCATGTCGAAAACAGCGCCATCACCGGGCTGACGCTGGTCTTCACGGGAACCCTGACGCGCATGACCCGAGCCGAGGCCAAGGCCCGCGCCGAGGCGCTGGGCGCCAGGGTCGCCGGGTCGGTCTCGGCCAAGACCGACATCCTGGTCGCCGGCGAGGGTGCGGGGTCGAAGGCCACCAAGGCCGAAGCGCTGGGCGTGCGGGTCATCGACGAAGATGCCTGGCTGACCCTGATCGGCGCATGAGCGGGCGGCCAGAAACCCTGTTTCCGCTTTTCGCCACGCTGGAGGGGCTGGACGGGGTTGGCCCGAAAACCGCCAAGCATTTCAAGGCCCTTGGCATCGAAACACCGCGCGATGTGCTGTTTCACCTGCCGCATGCGGGCGTCGATCGAAGGTTGCAAGGCTCGATTCGCCAGGTGGAACTGCCCGGCGTGGCGACAGTCGAGGTCGAGATCGGCAATCACCTGCCGCCGCGCCAGCGCGGGCGTCCCTACCGGATCGTCGTGCGGGACGCGGAGCAGGAATTCCTGCTGGTCTATTTCCATGCGCGCGGGGAATATCTGCAAAAGCTTTTGCCGACCGGGCAGCGCCGCATCGTATCCGGCAAGGTGGAACTTTTTGATTCGGTTGCGCAAATGGTCCATCCCGACCATGTCCTGCGGCCCGAGGAGGCGGCGGAACTGCCGCCGCATGAGCCCATCTATCCGCTGACCGCCGGTTTGACGCAGCGCATGGTGCAGCGCGCGGTGCAGTCGGCGCTGGAACGATGCCCGGATCTGCCCGAATGGATCGACCCGGCGCTGAAGGCCCAGATGGACTGGCCGGACTGGAAAAGCGCAATCGCGGCGGTGCACGCGCCGCGCTCGGCCGGCGATCTGGCGCCGACCCATCCGGCCCGGCAGCGGTTGGCCTATGACGAGCTCATGGCGCACCAGCTGACGCTGGCGCTGGCGCGCGCTGACCGCAAACGCAGCGCCGGTGTTGAAACCTGCGGCGACGGGCGGCTGGTGGGCCGGGTCATGTCGGCTCTGCCATACGCGCCCACGGGCGCGCAGCAGCGCGCGATCACCGAGATCGCCGCCGACATGGCCAGCCCGCAGCGCATGAACCGGCTGTTGCAGGGCGATGTCGGCTCGGGCAAGACGCTGGTGGCGATGGCCGCCCTGCTGACCGCGGTCGAGGCCGGTGGGCAGGGTGTCCTGATGGCGCCGACCGAGATCCTGGCGCGCCAGCACTTCGAAGGGCTGGCACCGATGGCCGCCAGCGCCGGCGTGCGCATGGCAATCCTGACCGGGCGCGACAAGGGACGCGAGCGAGCGGCAAAGCTTGCGGATCTGGCGGGCGGGTTGATCGACATTCTGGTCGGAACGCATGCAGTGTTTCAGCCCGACGTGACCTTTCACGATCTGCGCCTGGCGGTGATCGATGAGCAGCACCGCTTTGGCGTGGCGCAGCGCATGGCCCTGGGCGCGAAGGGCGCGCGCGCACATGTGCTGGTCATGACCGCGACACCGATACCGCGCAGCCTGGCATTGGCGCAATACGGTGATATGGATTTGTCGTTGCTGGACGAAAAGCCGCCGGGGCGGCAGCCGGTGGTCACGTCGCTGGCCTCGACCGAGCGGCTGGACGAGGTCGTCGCGCATCTGTCGCGCGCGGTGGCCGAGGGGCGTCAGGCCTACTGGGTCTGCCCGCTGGTCGAGGAAAGCGAGAACGTCACGCTGACCGCCGCGCAATCGCGGTTCGAACACCTGCGCGCCGCGCTGGGCGAGGGGGTGGTGGGGCTGGTGCACGGGCAGTTGCCCCCGGTCGAGAAGGATGCCGCCATGGCCGCCTTTGTCGCAGGCAAGACACGCGTTCTGGTGGCGACCACGGTGATCGAGGTGGGGGTCAACGTGCCTGACGCGACGATCATGGTGATCGAGCGTGCCGAAAGCTTTGGCCTGGCGCAGTTGCACCAGTTGCGCGGCCGGGTGGGGCGGGGCAGCGGGGCATCGACCTGCCTGTTGCTCTATGACCCGCCGCTGGGCGAGACCGCGGCGCGGCGGTTGAAACTGATGCGCGATACCGACGACGGGTTTCGAATCGCCGAAGAGGATCTGGCAATCCGTGGTGCCGGCGATGTCATCGGCACCGCGCAATCGGGGCTACCCCGGTTTCGGATCGCGGATATCGAACGCCAATCCAGCCTGATGGCCATGGCCCAGAGCGATGCGCGCAAGCTCTTGGCCGACGATGCGCGATTGCAGGGCAGGCGGGGGCAGGCCGCGCGCACGCTTCTGTGGTTGATGGAACAGGACAAGGCAATCCGGCTGATCCGGATCGGTTGACGCGTTTTGTTCACATATGTTCTTAAAAAGTTCTTGCATCTTTGGGCGTCGTATGAGAACAAAGCATCAACACGATGCGGAGAACACACATGCGACACTTCTTGCGCCCGAACCTGAAAAACGATGAACGCGCGGTTCTTCTGGGCGATGCGCTGGGGGCGCTTGCGCTGTTCGTGCTGTTGCTGGCTGCGCTGCATCTGCCCGTTCTGACCTGATCCGACCTGCCTCGCGGTCTGGCCCGGCGCTTTGCCTGTCCCGCGCTGAAAGCCATGAATGGCCCTACCAGACACGCCACTGACCGCCGCATCCCGAATGCGGCGGTTTTTTCATGGGGTTTATGCGGGTTTCGGCTCGCTCAGTTGCTGCACGGCGCCGACGCACAGCAGATACACGCTGGTCACGACCAGACTCCAGGTCACCAATTGCGGTTGCTGGAAGTCCGCCCAGGCCGCCCAGCCGGCCAGAACCGTCCAGATCACCGCCACCGGCAGCGAGACCGGACGCCAGCGTTCGGTGCGCACCGGATGGATGAACTTGATCGAACGAAACATCGCCACGGACAGAACCGCGACCAGCAACAGAATGACCCAGAAATCGGGCTGCGTGGCGAATAGGACGACCGCCACCATGTTCCAGCAGCCGGGAAAGCCCCAGAACGAATTGTCGGCCGTCTTCATGCGGGTGTCGGCGAAATAGAGGACGCTGGCAAAGGTGATCACGATGATGGCAAACCAGCCGGTCCAGCCGGGCAACAGGCCCGAGTTGAACAGCGCGAAGGCCGGAATGAACACATAGGTCAGGTAGTCGATGATCAGATCCAGCAGCACCCCGTCGATGATCGGGGCCTTGGATTTCACATGATAGCGCCGCGCCAGCGGGCCGTCGATGCCATCGACGATGAACGCCACCACCAGCCACAGGAACATCAGGCTCCACTGGGCATCGACCGCGGCCAGCATCGCCAGCATTGAAAAAACCGCGCCGGTGGCCGTGAAAAGATGAACGGAATACGCGCGCCAGGTTTCATACATGTCGTGTTTCTTGCGCAGTTGGGGCGGCTGTGCAACCGCTACTTCGCCGGGGCGCCGCCCGCACGGGGATGGGCGGCGCGATAGACCTCCATCAGCCGCGCGGCATCGACGCCGGTGTAGATCTGGGTGGTGGCGAGCGAGGCATGCCCAAGCAATTCCTGAATCGCCCGAAGATTGCCGCCCGCACCCAGAAGATGCGTGGCAAAGGAATGGCGCAGGGCATGCGGCGTCGCCGTGGCCGGCAGACCCAGACGCAGCCGCACCCCCTCCATCGCCAGGGCGATCTGGCGGGGGTTCAGCGCGCCGCCGCGCGCGCCACGAAACAGCGGCGCCTCGGGGGTCAGTGCATGGGGGCAAAGCCGGACATAGTCGGACACCGCGCGCGCCGCCGCCGGGATTACCGGAACCAACCGTTCCTTGCCGCCCTTGCCGCGAATGCGCAGGCTTTCGGCCAGCGGCACGTCGCGCCCGCACAGCGACAACGCCTCGGAAATACGCAGCCCGCAGCCATAAAGCAGCGTGACCACGGCAATGTCGCGCACGCGCTGCCAATCGCTGTCGCGTTCTTCGCTGATCCCATCCAGGACCGCGCGCGCATCCTTTTCGCTGAGCGGTCGCGGCAAGGGCCGGCCAAAGCGCGGCGCGCGTGCCGACAGGATCATGGTCGGGTCGAAGGATGGCTCGCGCTCGGCCAGCCAGCGTGCAAACGCTTTGACCGCCGAAAGCCCCCGCGCCACCGACCGCGCCGCCTTACCGCCCGCGCGCGCCTGCGCCATCCAGGCGCGCAGATCGGACTGGGTCAGATCGCGCAGTTGCGACAGGCCGGCGGCTTCGCCGCGGTGCCGGGCAAGAAAGTCCAGAAAGCCCGCGACATCCGCGCGATAGGCGTCGATCGTATGGGGCGAGGCGTCGCGCAGCCCGCGCAGTGCGGCCAGCCAATCGGCCAGCGCCTGACGCAGGGCAGGGCTGATCGCCAGCGTGGCATCGGCCGTTTCGCCCTGTTGCCGCGTCATGCCAGCCAGCGGCGCAACGTGCGTTCGAAAACGCTGGTGAAAAAGGCCAGAAGATCGGTGCCCTGACCCTGCTTGAACCGATGCGGGTCTTCCGATCCCATCGCCAGAAGCGCGGGCAGGCGCCCTTCGCCCAGATCAAGGCGCATCAGGGCCTCGGACCGCAGGTCTTCGGCCCTGACGCCATAGGGGCTGTCATCGGCGGGCACGGCCTGTCGCAGGATGATCGGGCGCGGCGGGATCGTGCGCCCGGTGCTCATGTACTGGGCGACAAAGCCCGGTGGACGCACGGTCAACACATCGGACAACTGCCCCAGCGCCCCGGTTCCCGCGCGATCGGGGCTTTCCAGCACCAGCCTAAGGCAATCCACCCGCAGGATTTCCGCCACGTCCCGTCCAAGCGCGATCACGAAATCCTCGAAACGCTCGGCATCCAGCATGCGCAGAAGGGCGCGATGGATCTGGTTGGTCGAGGACAGGTTTTCATAGGCCGCGGCGATCACCGCGCGGTGGGTCTCTTCCAGCTGTTGCAGTCGCGCCTCCAGCCGGTCCATCGCCATCGCGCGCAGATCGACGACATTGCCGCCCATCGCGCGTTCGGCGGCGGTAACCAGCGCGCGCATCATTTCCGGGTCGTCCAGCACCAGGCCGGGGTCCGCCAGAACGCGGGCGCGCCATTCTTCCTGATCGCCCGCCTGTTTTACGGGTCCGGTGACTGCCATCTCTGCCCCGATCTTGTTGTCGCTTGCGCGATCCTACACCAGGTCAGAGAATTTTCTGACCGGTTTTTTCCCAATCCTTCATGAATTGCGCCAGTCCGGCATCGGTCAACGGGTGGGCGGCCAGTTTGCGGATGACCTCGGGCGGGGCCGTCATCACATCGGCGCCGATCAGGGCGGCCTGGGTGATGTGGTTCACCGTGCGGACCGAGGCGGCCAGGATCTGGGTCTCGTATCCGTAATTGTCATAGATCGTGCGGATGTCGCCGATCAGGTCCATGCCGTCGATGTTGATGTCATCCAGCCGGCCGATGAAGGGGCTGATGAAGGTCGCGCCCGCCTTGGCCGCCAGCAGCGCCTGGTTCGCGCTGAAGCACAGCGTGACATTGACCATCTTGCCCTCGCCCGACAGCACCTTGCAGGCTTTCAGCCCGTTCCAGGTCAGCGGCAGTTTGACCGTGATGTTGGGGGCGATTTCGGCCAGCTTGCGGCCCTCGGCGATCATGGCATCGGCCTCCAGCGCGACCACCTCGGCCGAGACCGGGCCTTCGACCGTGTCGCAAATCTCGCGCGTCACGTCGATGATGTCGCGCCCCGATTTCAGGATCAGCGAGGGGTTGGTGGTGACGCCATCGACCATGCCCAGGTCGTTCAGCTCGCGGATTGCCGCCACGTCTGCGGTATCGACAAAGAATTTCATCGCGCTCTCTTCGGGTTGCGGAAGGGTCTGGCCAGCGTCATACCGTAACCGACACCCGCCCGAAACCCCCTTGCAACCGGCGCCGCATGGAATCGTCCGAGGTTCAGTTCTTTCCCGCCGATGCCCCGCTGGCGGTGTTGACGACGCAGCCGCTGGATCGCGTGCTGGATTACCGCGCCCCCGAGGGCGGTGCGCGCACCGGCGATTTCGTCGAAGTGCCGCTGGGGCCGCGCAAGGTGCTGGGCGTGGTCTGGGGGCCGCCCGAAAGCGATCTGCCCCGCGCCCGGCTGCGGTCCGTCAACCGGGTGCTGGACGTGCCGCCCATGCGCGACGAGTTGCGCCTGTTTCTGGCGCGTGCCGCGGATTACACGCTGACCCCGCGCTCGCTGATGCTGTATCTTGCGACCCGCGCGCCGGGGCTGTTCCAAGGGCAGGCGATGCGCCGGGTCTATCAGCCCGGCGATGCGCTGCCCGAGCGCATGACCGATGCGCGCGCGCGGGTGCTGGAGGTGATGCGCGCCTTTGGCGGCGCGGCCCTGACGATCGGCGAGATCACGCGGGCGGCCGGGGTGTCGCCGTCTGTGGTGCATACGATGGCCGCGCAAGGTGCGCTGATCGAATGCGAGACCCCGCGCGATACACCCTTTCCCCGCCTGGACCCGGCGCGTGGCGGCAATGCGCTGTCGCCCGAACAGGCCGAGGCCGCGCATCGGCTGCGCGACCAGCAGGGCGCGTTCGGTGTCACCTTGCTCAAAGGTGTCACCGGATCGGGCAAGACCGAGGTTTATCTGGAGGCCGTCGCCGAATGCCTGCGACAGGGCCGGCAAGCGCTGGTCCTGCTGCCCGAGATCGCGCTGACGGCGGGGTTCATCGAACGGGTCGAGGCGCGCTTTGGCGCGCGGCCGGGCGAGTGGCATTCGGGCGTCACCATGACCCAGCGGCGGCGGCTGTGGCGCATGGTGGGGCAGGGCGGCGTGCAACTGGTCGTTGGCGCGCGGTCGGCGCTGTTTTTGCCGTACCGCGATCTGGGCCTGATCGTCGTCGATGAGGAACATGACAGCAGCTACAAGCAGGAGGATGGCGTTCTCTACCATGCGCGCGACATGGCGGTCTTGCGGGCCTCGATCGCCGGGACGCAGGTTGTTCTGGCCTCGGCGACGCCCTCGCTGGAGACCTGGGTGAATGCCGAAAGCGGCAAATACGCGCGGCTGGACCTGCATGCGCGCTTTGGTCGGGCCGAACTGCCGGAAATGCGCGCCATCGACCTGCGCAGCGAGGATCAGCCCGCGGGAACCTGGATCTCGCCAAGCCTTGCGCAGGCGGTGCAGGCGCGGCTTGATGCAGGCGAACAATCCTTGCTGTTTCTCAATCGTCGCGGCTATGCCCCCGTGACCACCTGCCGGGCCTGTGGCCATCAGGTGCAATGCACCGATTGCGACGCGCGCATGGTCGAGCATCGGTTCATGCAGCGCCTGATGTGCCACCAATGCGGTGCGACCGCGCCCATTCCCGATACCTGCCCAGCCTGCGGTGCCGAGGGGCGCATGCACGCCGTCGGCCCCGGTGTCGAGCGGCTGGAGGAAGAGGCCCGCAACCGGTTCGCGCAAGCGCGCGTGGCGGTCCTGTCGTCGGATCTGTTCGCCTCGGCCCGCGCGCTGAAGGCGCAGATCGAGGCCATCGCCGCCGGAGAGGCCGATATCGTCATCGGCACGCAGCTGGTCGCCAAGGGGCACAACTTTCCGTTGCTGACGCTGGTCGGCGTGATCGACGCGGATCTGGGGTTGCATGGCTCGGATCTGCGCGCGGCGGAACGCACGTTCCAGCTGATGCGTCAGGTGGCCGGCCGCGCCGGTCGCGCCGAGCGGCCGGGGCTGGCCCTGTTGCAGACCCACCAGCCCGATCACCCCGTGATCCGCGCCATCCTGTCCGGCGAGGACGAGGATTTCTGGCGCGCCGAGGCTGCCGAGCGGCGCGCGCTGGGCATGCCGCCCTTCGGCCGGCTGGCGGCGATCATCCTGACCTCGCCCAAGCCCGAAGAGCTTTTCGAATTTGCGCAGGCGCTGGCATCGCGGGCGCAACCGCTTCACCGGATCGGCGCGCAGGTCTTTGGCCCGGCGCCCGCCCCGATCGCGCGCATCCGGGGGCGCCACCGCGTCCGGATGCTGATCAAGGCCGCCCGCGGGGTTCCGTTGCAGGCGGCCATTGCCCAATGGCTCGACCAGTTGAAGTGCCCGCATGACCTGCGCATCAGCGTCGACATCGACCCGCAAAGCTTCTGGTAGGCGGGTGTTGGTCATGGGCGCGGCTCGGCCCGCCCCTGGGGCGGTTCAAAGCGTCAGGTTCACCGCGCCACCATCCAGCAGCAGGTTCTGCCCGATGATGAAACCGGCCCGTGTGCTGCACAGGAAGGCACAGGCCGCGCCGAATTCCTCGGCCGTGCCATAGCGGCCAGCGGGGATCGAGGCTTCGCGCGCCGTGCGGGCCTCGGCCGGGGTCACGCCCTGCGCCTTGGCCGCCGCCCCGTCCAGCGCCTTGGCGCGGTCGGTGTCATGGATGCCGGGCAGCAGGTTGTTGATCGTCACGCCCTTGCCTGCGAGCTGGCGCGCGGTGCCGGCGACATAGCCGGTCAGGCCCGCCCGCGCCGAGTTCGACAGGCCCAGCGTCGCGATCGGCGCCTTGACCGATTGCGAGGTGATGTTGACGACACGACCCCAGCCGCGTTCCATCATGCCGGGCAAAAGCGCCTTCATCAACGCGATCGGCGTCAGCATGTTGGCATCCAGCGCGCGAATGAAGTCGTCGCGGTCCCAATCCTGCCACATCCCCGGCGGCGGGCCGCCCGCGTTCGTGACCAGAATGTCCACCGATCCCGCCGCCTCTAGGACGGCGGCGCGCCCGGCCTCGGTGGTGATGTCGGCGGCAACGGCGGTGACGGAGACGCCGTAGTCCTGGCGGATCTGCGCGGCGGCGGTGTCCAGCGCGTCTGCCCCGCGCGCATTCATGACAAGGTCCACACCCGCCTCGGCCAGAGCGCGGGCGCATCCCAGGCCAAGCCCCTTGCTGGACGCGCAGACCAGCGCCCGTTTTCCCTTGATCCCCAGATCCATCGTCTCGTCCTCCTGTTCGCGTTCCTTCCCGTATTGGCCTATTGCATTTCGGCGGGGGTTGGAAACACCTCAAACGTCGGCGGGCTTCGATTGACGCCGAGAGGGGCGCCACTTACGATCCGGGCCAGTGCTTGTGGCAAGGGCGGGGCGGAATGGACCAGGCAGGGTCACGGGGCGCGCCGGGTGCGGTCGGGGGGCATGCGGTGTCGGTTTACACGGCCGACATGCTGTTCGTTCTGTCGGGCGCGAATGCCGGTGACAGCCTGCCGTCACCGGGCACAAGCGTGACGGGCGACGACTATCGCCTGCGCGACGATGCCAGCCCATCGACGCTGATCCTGCAACTCGAACCCGGCGGCGCTGCCGGCGCGGCAGCGGTTGCCGGGCGTATCGCCGGCGGCTCGGGCATCGGCCGGCCCGGCGCGGCGGTGCATTGCCTTGGCATGTTGCGCCTGATGGCCCCGGACAGCGACATGGTCGAGGTGCTGGTGCTGGACAGTCCCGGCGCCGGGCGCATGGCCTTGCCGCTTTCCCCGCTGCGCGCGCGTGTCGTCTATTCGCTGATCGCCATCGACGACCGACCCGGACCGATCAGGTTGGCCGCGACGGTGACGGGGGCCTTTGCGCGCGGAACGCGCATCGCCATGCAGGACGGGCGCCAGGTTCCGGTCGAGGGGCTGGAGCCCGGCATGACCGTCATCACCCGCGATCACGGCCCGCAGACCCTGCGCTGGGTCGGGTCGGTGCGCCTGCGCGCGGTCGGCGGTTTCGCGCCGGTGACGATCAAGGCCGGGGTCATGGGCAACCCCATGCCTCTGACCATCAGTCCGCATCACCGGATGTTCCTGTATCGGCGTGATGCCCGCCCGGTTGCCGGGGCCGCGGAATTGCTGGTTCAGGCGCGTCATCTGGTGAACGGGCAAGGGATCGTTCGGCAAGAGGGTGGCTTTGTCGAGTATTTCAGCCTCGTGTTCGACAGTCACGAAGTCATCTATGCCGAGGGTGTGCCGTGCGAAAGCCTTCTGGTTTGCCCCGATACGCTGATGCGGCTGCCCGCGTCCCTGGCCGAAGCCGTGCGCCAGGCGCTTCCGGGGCTTGAACAGCGCCTGCACACCGGCGCAGTATTGGCCAGCCCGCTTGTGCCCGGCGCGGGCCGCGCGCGTCATGCGGCCGATACCGGCGGCTGAAACATGCAAGGACCAAGGATGCCCCGCCCCGCAATCATCGCCGCCACCGATTTCAGCAACCGGTCTGACCAGGTCGGTGCGCGGGCCGCGGTGGTCGCGGCGGCGCTGGATGCCCGCCTGATCCTGGCCCATGCCGTGGACGAGCCCGGCGATCAACCGGCCGATCTTGCGGCACCGGGACCGGATGTCGCGCTTGCCGGCGATGAGGACGGGCAGGGCCGGCTTGGCCGGATCGGCCGCGGATTGCTGCGTCGGCCCCGTGGCGGACCCCGCGACATGGAAAGCCGGCTTCAGGCGCTGGCGCGCGCGTTGGGCCCGCAGGTCGCGTATCGGCTGCTGCATGGCCCGCCCGAGGCCGCGCTGCCGGCCCTGGCGCGGGATGAGGATGCGCTGGCGATCATTCTGGGCCTTCATCACGAGCGGCGCGTGCTGGACCTGTTGCGCCTGACCACGATGGAGCGCATCGTGCTGGAATCGCAGGTTCCCGTGCTGATCGCGCATAACCGGCCGCGCGGCGACTATCGCTGCGTGCTGGCACCGACCGATTTTTCGCTGGCTTCGGCCGCAGCCCTGCGCATGGCGGCGCGGCTTGCGCCGAGTGCCCGGTTTCACGCCATCCACGCGTTGCAACTGCCCCTGGGCAGGCGGTTTCAGCCCGGCGATGCGACGATGATCAGGGCCGAGCAGTTGCGCGCGGCCTTTCTTGCGATGCCGGGTCTGCCCGAGTTCGCCGAGCCGCCCGAGATCGTTCCGGGCGGGGTGCATGAGGTTTTGGCGTTTCGCCAGAACGAGTTGAACGCGGATCTGGTTTGCATTGGCACGCATTCCGGGCGTGAACCCGGCCGGCTGGGCAACTATGCGCGCGATCTGATGCGCGCGCCGCCAACCGATCTTCTGGTGTCCAAGCCGATCTGACACCCGGCGCTGCCCGCGCCTGCCCGATCAGGCCTGCATGATGATGCAGGTCGTCGAGCCCGTGGCATAAAGCTTGCCATCCTCGACCCCGCGCAGCCACCCTTCGGCGACGCCGGTTGAGCGGCCGGTGTGGGTGACGCGGGCTTCGGCCTCGACCAGGGTGCCGGGGGTCAGGCCGCGGGTGATATTCACCTTGTATTCCAGCGTCGTGTACCAGCGCCCGCGCGGCAGCGTGGTGGCAACCGCGCAGCCCAGCGCCGAATCCAGCAGCGTTCCATACCAGCCGCCATGCACCGCCCCCATCGGGTTCAGGTGCTCAAAGCCGGGCGTGCCGCGAAAGGCCACCCGCCCTTCGTCAACGCTGTGCAGGTAGAACGACATCGGCCCGGCGATCGGCGCGCCGGCCATCTGCCCGTTCAGGATGCCGCGCATGTATTCCAGCCCCGACATCGACAGGATGGTGTCCCGGCTGGGCAGATCGGCGGGGCTTTGGGCGACGAACTGGACGGTCATATGCGGGTCTCCTGGTCGGGTCACGTGCGAAGCCTAGCGCTGTGCGGGTCGCGCTCCAAGCCGGAACCTGCGCATTCGACGCGGCGTCAGAACGGCGGGTCAGCCGGCGTCGCCTTCGGCGCGCGCCTCGGCCAGTGCCTCCGGCAGCAGGCGCGCGAATTCCGCGATCTCATCCGCGGGGCCGGTGCTGACGCGGATGCAGCGATCATGCGGCGCGACGAACGGCATCCGGATGAACACCCCGCGCGACACCATGCCGGCCAGAACACGGCGCGCGAAATCGCCGTCGCCGCCACAGTCGATGGCTACGAAATTCGTGGCCGACGGCAGCGCCCGCAAGCCGTTCTCGGCGGCGATGGCCGACAGGCGTTCGCGCGCGGCCGAGACCGCGCCCTGTGTCTGCGCCAGCCAGTCAGTGTCTTCCAATGCCGCCAGCGCGCCGATCTGGGCGGTGCGGTTCATGCCGAAATGATTGCGCACCTTGTCGAAGGCCGCGATCAGGCCCGGCGCGGCCATGGCATAGCCCACGCGCGCCCCGGCCATGCCATAGGCCTTGGAGAACGTGCGCAGCCGGATGACACGCGGGTCGTCGGGGTCGATCGCGGGGGCCGTGCCCTCGGGGGCGAATTCGACATAGGCCTCGTCCAGCACCAGAAGCGTGCCATCGGGCAGGGTGTCGATCATCGCTTCGATGACTTCGGCGCCGTGCCAGCTGCCCATCGGGTTGTCGGGATTGGCCAGATAGACCAGTTTGGCGCCGGTCTCGCGGGCGCGGGCCACCAGCGCGGTCGGGTCTTCGTGATCGCCCAGATATGGCACCTTGTGCAGCACCCCGCCATAGCCCGCGACATGATAGTTGAAGGTCGGATAGGCCCCGTCGGACGTGACCACGCTGTCGCCCTGATCGACCACCAGCCGGACCAGATAGCCCAGCAAGCCATCGATCCCTTCGCCGATCACCAGATGCGCTGTGCTGACGCCCAGCCTGTGCGCCAGTGCCGCTTTCAGGTCATGGCTTTCGGCATCGCCGTATTTCCAGATGTCGGGCGTTGCGCGCTCCATCGCCGCGATGGCGCGGGGCGAGGGGCCGAAACCGTTTTCGTTGGCACCCAGGCGCGCGACGAACGGCGCGCCGCGCTGGCGTTCATGGGTCTCGGGGCCGACGAACGGGACGGACGCCGGCAAGGACTGGACAAGGCGGGTATAGCGTGGAGTATTCATCGCGTCGTTTTCGCGCAAAGCCGCTGCGCTGGCAAGCGGCTTGCCACTGCCGGCGCGACGACGGCGGGTTATGGTGGCGTCACCCCCGCCTGCGGCAACAGCGTTGCAACCTTGTACAGCAGGCTGCGCGCGGCCTTGCTGCGCGGGTTGCCCGCGTCGTCGGCCATGCCGCGCAAGCCCTCGACCAGGGCTTCGAGTTCCTCGGGCGTCAGCACGGTGGGCGGCAACACCAGCGGTGCGCGCAGGATATAGCCAAGCCCGCGCTCGCCCTCGACCGGCAGGCCGGTTTCGGCCATCATGGCCATGTCGCGCCAGATCGTTCGCGTCGATACGCCCATCGCGCGGGCCAGTTCGGCAGCCGTGCGCAGCTTGCCGTCGCGCATCAATTGAACCAGATCGAACAGGCGTTGGTCGCGTTTCATGCTTTGTCCGTTCATTTTCGCTGCCGTGCACAACTGACAAAATACTGTCAGCAGACCGCGTGCGCCAGCCCCCCGCGTGCCGATTCGGGCTTTGATCCGGGTGTGGACAGTCATAAATAGAATGCGAATTGAACCGGTGCACCGCCTGTTGCGCGCCGCCGATGCCAGGAGAAACCCATGCTCACCACCTATATGGTCACCCCGCTTTTCATCAACAACGCCGGGCCCTGGGGCCTGCTCTTGATTGCCGTTGTCGTGCTGGTCCTGTTTGGCCGTGGCAAGATCGCCGGGCTCATGGGCGAGGTCGGCAAGGGGATCACCGCCTTCAAGCGCGGTGTCAAGGACAGCACCGAAGAGCTTGAGAGCAAGACTGACGAAACCGGCGAGGACGCCCGCGACGTGACGCCTTCGCGCGACCGCGATAACGCCTGAGGTCATCGGTTCAAGCCGTCGGCCGGGTCTCAGCCCCGTGTCGCGGCATCCTGAACGGTCGCGGAGCGCGCAATGTTGGATATTGGCTGGACGGAGCTTCTGATCATCGGCGTGGTGGCGCTGATCGTGGTGGGTCCGAAAGACCTGCCGAAGATGTTTCGCACTTTGGGGCAGCTGGTCGGCAAGGCCCGCGGCATGGCGCGCGAGTTCCAGCGCGCGATGGATGCCGCCGCCGACGAGACCGGGGTCAAGGATGTTGCGCGCGATCTGCGTGACACGGCATCCGGTCGCAAGTTCAAGGACGAGATGGGCCTTGATGACCTGGATCGCGAGATGCGCGACATGGGCCGCCCGGACCAGTGGGGCAATGAAGGCGCGTCAAAGCCGAAAGGGCCCGAGACCGTTGCGCAGCGCGCCGCCCGCAAGCGCGCCGAGCGCGCCGCCGCCAAGGCCGAGGCCGACGATGACGAAGCAATGGCCGCCGAGCATGACGCCGAAGCGGCCAAAGGCGCCGATCAGGCCGCGCGCAACCGCAAGACCGCCGCCCTGGACGCCGAACGGATGAAGGCCGCCGACCGCGCCGCCGCAGCCCGGCAGAAAGCGGCAGAGATCCGTGCCCGTCGCGAGGGTGATGCCGCCGCCAAGCGCGACGATCCGGCGGCGCCGGGCGATACCGACAAGGGCCGCGAGGCCGAAACCTGAAGATCCAAGGCCTCAGCATGCCCGCCAAGAACGACGACACGATCGAAGACAGCTCTGCCCCGCTGATCGAGCATCTTACCGAACTGCGTTCGCGCATCATCAAGTCGCTGGCCGCGTTTGTCCTGGCGATGATGATCAGTTTCACCGTCTGGAACCCGATCTTCAATTTTCTGACCGACCCGCTTTGCGATGCGCTGGTCGAGCGCGGGCAGGAATGCAACCTGATCCTGATCCAGTTGCAGGAAGGCTTCTTTGTCGCCGTGCGCATCGCCATGCTGGGCGGGCTCGTGCTGGCGTTTCCGGTGATCGCGACGCAGATGTGGCGTTTCGTGGCGCCGGGGCTTTACCGTTCGGAAAAGGGCGCGTTCCTGCCGTTTCTGATCGCTTCGCCGATGATGTTCTTTCTGGGCGCGGCCTTTGCGTTCTATGTGGTCACGCCGCTCGCGTTCTCGTTCTTTCTGGGATTCCAGCAGCCGGGCGTCTTGACCGGCGAGGTGCCGGTTGATGGCGCCGCCGATGAGAACACATTGGCGCAGGTGGGCATCGCCTTTCAGGGCTCGGTCAACGAATACCTGGCATTGACGACCAAATTCATCGTTGCATTCGGGCTGTGCTTCCAGTTGCCGGTCCTGCTGACCTTGATGGGCAAGGCTGGTCTTGTTTCAGCCGCCGGTCTGCGCGCCGGGCGCAAATGGGCGGTGGTCGGCATCCTGACTCTGGCCGCCTTTCTCACGCCGCCCGATGTCATCACCCAGTTGATTCTGTTCTTCGCCGTCTACGGGCTATACGAGATCTCGATCTGGCTGGTTGCGCGGGTCGAGCGCAAGCGCAACGCCGAACTGCGCGCCGAAGGGTTGATGGACGAGGACGACATTTGAACGAAACCGCACTGACACGGATCGCCGAGGCGCTGGAACGCCTGAGCCCGGCACCGGCCCCGACGCCTGATTTTACCGTGGCCGACGCATTCATCTGGCACACGGCGCCCGACCGGCTTGAGCCGGTGGCGCAGGTCAACCGGGTGGCGCTGCCGTTGCTTCTGGGGGTGGACCGGGCGCGCGATATCCTGCTGGAAAACACGATGCAATTCGCGCGCGGCCATGGGGCGAACAACGCCCTTTTGTGGGGCGCGCGCGGGATGGGCAAGTCGTCGTTGGTCAAGGCGGTGCATGCGGCGGTGCGCGCGCAGGGGCTGCCCTGCACGCTGGTTGAAATCCAGCGCGAGGATCTGCCCTCGGTCGGGCGGTTGCTGAACCATCTGCGGCGTGCCCCCGAAAGCCGGTTCGTGCTGTTTTGCGACGATCTCAGCTTCAGCCATGACGATCAGCACTACAAATCCCTCAAGGCGGTGCTGGATGGCGGGATCGAGGGGCGCCCGGACAATGTGGTCCTCTATGCCACATCGAACCGCCGGCACCTGATGCCGCGCGACATGATCGAAAACGAACGTTCGAGCGCGATCAGCCCGTCCGAGGCGGTCGAGGAAAAGGTGTCGTTGTCGGATCGGTTCGGCCTGTGGCTGGGGTTCCATCCCTGCACGCAGGATGAATATCTGGCCATGATCGACGGCTATTGCCGTGCCTATGGGCTGGACGTGGACGCCGAGACCCTGCGTGCCGAGGCGATCGAATGGCAGGCCACGCGCGGCGCGCGCTCGGGGCGGGTGGCGTGGCAGTTCTTCTGCGACCTGGCCGGGCGGATGGGGCGCGCGGTCTGAGCCGGACGGTTCCTGACCCCACGCCACCGCGGCCCTGGTCTAGCGCGAAAGATCGTCGATCCACCGATCCAGCCGCGCGGCATTCACGCCCATGTCGCCATGCCCGAAGCGCGCGCGCGACAGGGCCGTGATCCGGGTGCCGGTGGCGGTCTCGTCAAGACGTATGGTGACATAATCGGGAAAGCCCATCAGCCGGCTGCGCACCACCCATGTCGACAGATGGGCGTCGCCTGCCAGCCGAACAGCGCCCGCGCGGCGCGCCCGATCGGCGAGGCGTTCGGCGACCTCGGGCAAAGGCAGGGCGATCTCGGCTGACCGGCGGGCGAAGTTCGGGCTGCGCGGATCGGGGATCGTGGCCGGGTCTGCGTGCCAGCGCGCCGGGTCTGACGGGGCCAGACGAACGTAAAGTGCCAGTCCCAGCAAAACCGCAAGGACCAAGCCTGTGATCACGGTCAAGAGTTGCATGGGTCTCTTTTGTCCATGCGCAAAGGGTAGTGCGCATAGCCGCGGCGTCCAGCCCGGCGGCGCCGATGGAATTGCGTATTTAGGGCAAGATGAAGCCAGCGCGCCCGCTCAGCGGCGCCGGGTCCAGCCGTAAAGGCAGATCAGTTCCATGGCGACATGGGCGCCCATGATGGCTGTGGCACCCGTGGTGTCATAGGGTGGCGAGACCTCGACCACATCGCCGCCCTTGAGATCGATCCCGGCCAGCGCGCGCAGGATTGCGGCCGCCTGCCAGCTGGCAAGCCCGCCCCAGACCGGCGTGCCGGTTCCCGGCGCGAAGGCGGGGTCGAGCGCATCGATGTCAAAGGTGATGTAGCACGGACCATCGCCCACGATCTGCCGGGCGCGCGCGGCGATTTCGGCCGGGTCCATGCGGTGCAGGCTGGGCGCGTCGATCACGTTGAAGCCCAGGTAATCGTCGCATTCGGTGCGAATGCCGATCTGCACCGAATGTGCGGCATCCACGAACCCCTGTTTCACCGCCTTGTACATCATCGTGCCGTGGTCGATGCGCGACAGGTCGTCATCGGCCCAGAGATCGGAATGGGCATCGAACTGGATCACCCGCATCGGGCCGAACCGTTCGGCATAGGCCTGCAGGATCGGCAGGGTGATGTAGTGATCGCCCCCCAGCGTCAGGGTTCCGGGGCCCGCCAACAGGATTCCGGCGATGTGGGCGTGCAGGGCGGCGGGAAAATCGCTGACCTTGGCATAGTCGAAGGCCAGATCGCCATGGTCGGTCACGGTCAGTTCCGACAACGGGTCATAGCCCCATCCGTAGGGCGGATCGAACGCTTGCAGGGTCGAGGCTTCGCGGATCGCGCGCGGGCCGAAGCGGGAGCCGGGGCGATGGGTCACCGCCTGGTCGAAGGGGACGCCGGTCACGGCGAGATCGACACCGGCAAGATCCTTGGTATAGCGCCGCCGCAATAAGCTGGTCGCGCCGCCAAAGGCGTTCTCGAAGGCCAGCCCGCGACGCTCGTCACGGGTAAAAGCGGTATCCACCTGGTTCCTGGCGTCTTCGAGTGCCATCTGCCCCTCCGTTCCTGCGTTGCGCGGACCATGATCAAATTCCGCCACGGATGCAATCGCTGATCGTCGCGCGTCGATGCGGACCATGGGTTGCGGTTGCGGTGCGCCGGTCCTGCCTCTAACGTGCTGCGACGAAAGCCAGTTTTCCTGCCGCAACGGACGATCCCCATGGCCCGCCTGTACGAATCCGACGCCTATGACACCGGTCACTGGCCCGACAGCCACTGGCGCGCCAGCGCCGGCGCCGCGGTGCAAATGCCGCCTTTCGAGGGCGAGGCCGAGACCGATGTGGCGATCATCGGCGCCGGGTATGCCGGTATGAACGCGGCGCTGGAACTGGCCGAACGCTTCAGGATTCAGGCTACGGTGCTGGAGGCCGGTCAGCCCGGCTGGGGCGCCTCGGGTCGCAATGGCGGGTTTTGCTGCCGGGGCGGCGCGAAACTGACTGCGCAGCAGATCACGCGGCGCCACGGGGCCGCGGCGGCGCAGGAATGGCAGACATTCGAGCGCGCGGCGATCGAGCGGGTGCGCGACAATCTTTCACGCTACGAGATCGATGCCGAGACCGGGCCGGAGGGTGAGCTGTGCATGGCGCATTCGCCACGCGCCTTTGCCCGGATGCAGGCCGCGCCGCTGGAGCCCGGCGCAGAGCTGATCCCGCGCGGGGCGCTTGGCGAACGCGGGTTTCACGCGGCCGGGCTTCATGGTGCGGTCCTGTCACCCCACGGCTTTCCCCTGCACCCGTTGAAATATGCGCAGGGACTGGCGCGGGCGGTGCATACGGCGGGAATCGCGCTCCATGGCGACAGTGCCGTGACCGGTTTGTCGCGCAAGGGGGCGCATTGGCTGCTGGAGACGGCGCGCGGTCGTCTGCAGGCCCGCTCGGTCCTGATCGCCACCAATGGCTACAGCGACGAATCCTTGCCGCCTTGGTTGCACGGGCGGATCTTTCCGCTGTTGTCGGCCATCCTTGTGACCCGACCGCTGACGGAGGGCGAATGCGCCGACCAGGGCTGGACCAGCCGGGTCATGGCCTATGACAGCCGCAGGGTTCTGCACTACTACCGGCTGCTGCCGGATGGACGCTTTCTGTTCGGCGGGCGCGGCGGGGTCTCGGCGCGGGCCGCGGCGTTGACGGGCTTTCACGCCACGCTGCGAAGAGAGTTCGAGGCGATGTTTCCCGCCTTTGCCGGCGCGCCGACCGAGCGGTACTGGGCCGGTCTGGTGTGCATGACCGGCAGTTGGCGGCCCTTTTGCGGGCCGGTTCCGGACCAGCCGGGACTGTTCGCCGCGCTGGGCTGGCACGGGAATGGGGTTGCCGCCGCGTCCGAAGGCGGGCGGCGCATCGCCCAGGCGCTGGCGGGCGGGGCCAATCCGGCCCCGGCGATCACGCAGGCGCCGCTGGAGCGGTTTCCGCTGCCGTCGCTGCGCCGCCCGCTCAAGCGGTTGGCGGTGGGCGCGGCGAAGCTGGCCGATCGGCTGGGCTGAGCGGCGGACGGTTGCCGCCCGTCCCGCCAGCCGCTAAGCAAAGGAGCGGCCCAGCGGCGGCGCGTGTCAGAGCAGGAGTGCGCAATGTCCCCCACCGATACCGGCGAGCATTTCGCGCGCCTGCGGCACTATTTCGCCCGCTCCGAGCGCAACTACGAGTTGATGCTAGGCGGGGCCAAGCATTTCGGCTATCACCCCGACGACCGGCGGGTCAGCGAGCGCGAGGCGCAGGGGCTGCTGCATGACCTGGTTGCCGAACGACTGGCCCTGGGCCCCGGGGACCGTGTGCTGGATGCGGGGTGCGGGCAGGGGGTAGTCGCCTGCGACCTGGTGCGCAAGACCGGATGCCGGATCGACGGGATCACGGTGCTGGATTTCGAAGTGCCCAAGGCCGAGGCGCGCGCCCGCGCCGCCGGGGTCGAGGCGCGCACCCGGTTTCAGATCATGGATTACAGCGAAACGGGTTTCGACGACGCCGCTTTCGATGCGATCTACACCACCGAGACCTTGTCGCATTCGCCCGATATCCGCCGCACGCTGCACGAGTTGAACCGTGTGCTCAAGCCCGGTGGCCGGGTGGCGTTTTTCGAGTATTCGATTGCCGAGACCGAGGCCTTCAGCCCCCGCGAATGGACCCTGTTCGAACGCATCGCCCGCGGATCGGCGATGGTGGGGCTGCACGAGTTCCGCAACGATCGCTTTCACGACGTGATGGAGGAGGCCGGGTTTCGCGATGTCCGGACCGAGAACATCACCGCCAATATGCTGCCCTCGCTCAGACGGCTGCAACGCCTGGCGCTCTTGCCGTATTACCTTGTGACCTGGCCCCTGGGCCGGCAGGAGCGCAACCCCAATCGCAGCGCGGCGGTGGTCTACCACGCGATGGTGCGCAAGGGTCTGGTGCGATACAATATCTTCACCGCGCGCAAGTGACCTGCGCTGCAAGCGAACCCGATGGCCTGCTGCGCAGACGCCTTTTGCGCCGCTGCGCGGCGGGTCAGGGGGCGCTGCCCCCTCTTGGCCTGCGGCCAATTCACCCCCGGCGTATTTATGGGCAAGATGAAGCAGGCGGTTGCGCCCCTTGCTGCCCGTCTGGCGGGCATTGCCGCGGACAAGGGGCGCATCGGCCTGCCGCACTGCGGCCTGTCGCGATCGCAGCTATTGCCGCCCCCGGCGCCCTGCACTAAGCAGTGGGCAGGCGGACAGGCGCGTTTGGGAAGGGTTTTCATGCGGATTCTGGTTACCAATGACGATGGCATCAACGCGCCAGGGCTGAAGGTCATGGAGGCGATCGCCGCCGAGATCGCCGGACCGAAGGGCGAGGTCTGGGTCGTTGCTCCGGCTTTCGAGCAGTCGGGCGTGGCGCACAAGATCAGCTATACCCATCCGATGATGATCGCCAAGCTGGAACAGCGCCGCTATGCCGCCGAGGGCAGCCCGGCCGATTGCGTTCTGGCCGGCTATTACGAGGTCTTGCAGGGCGGTCGACCGGACCTGGTGCTGTCGGGCGTCAATCGCGGCAACAATTCGGCCGAGAATGCGCTGTATTCCGGCACTGTCGGCGGGGCGATGGAGGCCGCGCTGCAAGGGCTGCCGGCGGTGGCGCTGTCGCAATACATGGGGCCCCGGACCGAGGAGATGTCCGATCCGTTCGAGCCCGCGATCGCCCATGGTGTCGGCGTGATCCGCGCCCTGCTGGAGCGCGGGTTGTGGGACGCGGGCGATTACCGGCTGTTCTACAATGTGAACTTTCCGCCGGTGCCGGGCGATCACGTGCGCGGCATGAAGGTCTGTGCCCAGGGCTACCGCAAGGACACTTTTTTCGGGGTCGAGCCGCATATCTCGCCCTCGGGGCGAAAATTCCTGTGGATCAAGGGCGGGCCGCAGCATCTGCCCACCGCCGAGGGCACCGATGCCGCCGCCAATCTGGATGGCTGGATCTCGGTCACGCCGATGCGGGCCGATCTGACCGCGCATGACGCGATCGAGGCCCTGCGGGAGCGGCTTGAATGAGTGCAGGTGCCGGGCAAGCCGAACGGATCATGCGCTTCATCTATGCGCTGCGATCAAAGGGCGTGACCGATCCCGCGGTGCTCAGGGCGATGGAGCGGATCGACCGCGGTGCCTTCGTGCGCGGCATCTTTGCCGAACGCGCCTATGAGGACATGCCGCTGCCCATTGCCTGCGGCCAGACCATCAGCCAGCCGTCGGTCGTGGCGCTGATGACCGAGGCGCTGGAGGTCACGCCACGCGACAAGGTTCTGGAGGTCGGCACGGGGTCGGGATACCAGGCCGCGATCCTGAGCCAGCTTGCGCGAAGGGTCTATACGGTTGAGCGTCACAGGCGCCTGGTGCTGGAGGCGCGCGCCGTGTTCGAGGCGCTCGATCTCGTCAATATCACCGCCTTGTCGGCCGATGGCTCGTTCGGTCTGCCCGAACAGGCGCCGTTCGACCGGATCGTGGTCACCGCCGCCGCCGAAGACCCGCCCGGCCCGCTTCTGGCGCAGCTGCGCGAGGGCGGGATCATGGTGGTGCCGGTCGGACAGTCAGACACGGTCCAGAGCCTGATCAAGGTACGCCGCACCGCCAGCGGCTATGACTACGAGGAGTTGCGCCCGGTGCGTTTCGTTCCGCTTCTGGAAGGCATGGCGCAGGAGTGATCCGCCCGCCCGACCGGGGGCGGGTGTGGGGCTTTTGCACCACACATTGCGGTGATAGGGTGAATTCCGAAGGAAATTGGGGTATATGAGGGCGCATTGAGCGCCCGTGCACCGATCGCGGGCATCCCGGAATGGCAAGAACAAGCTGGGGCAGGCATGAGCAGGACATCGATGACACCGACCGCATTCCCGATCCGTTTGGCGCCGGGACGCGCGCCGCTTGCGATCACCGCACTCGCCTTTGCGCTTTCGGCCTGTGGCGGGGGCGATCTGGACTGGGATCTGCGTCGCGGCAACACCTTCTCGACCGCCGAGGCGGCCCGGCAGGCCGAGTCGCGCCGGCCCGAGCCGGATGAGCGCGGGGTGATCTCGTATTCAGGATACCAGGTGGCGGTTGCCCGGCGGGGCGACACGGTGCGCGATGTCGCGCAACGCCTTGGGGTCGATGCGGAGGCCCTGGCGCGGCACAATGCGATCGACACCGATACGGTGCTGCGTGGCGGCGAGACGCTGGTTCTGCCCTCGCGGGTGTCCACCGACGGGGGCGACGATTCGATAGCCGTGACCGCGCTGGACGATGATGCGGACCGCGACGAGCGCGGCACCGCCGCCCCATCCGGGGACGAGCCGGTCCGCCACGAGGTGGAGCGCGGTGAAACCGTCTTCACGATCGCGCGGCTTTACGATGTTTCCGCCCGGTCGCTGGCCGAATGGAACGGCCTGCCCGCCGACATGTCGGTGCGCGAAGGGCAGATCCTGATCGTGCCCATGCCGCAAAGCATTAGCGACGCCGCGCAGGGCCGCACGGCCGCACGCCCGCAAGCGCGCGATGGCGACACGTCGGCGCCAGCGGAATTGCCGGGAACCGGCTCGCCCTTGCCGCCCCCCGAGCCGGAAGGCGATGCGGAGGAGCGGTCTTCCGGAACCAGCGCCCCAGGTCAGGGGTCGCCAACACCGGCGCCGCCCTCGTCCTCGCAGCCGCTGCCCGAGGATGATCCCGAGCCGGCCGGTCAGGGAGACCCCGACACCGAGGAGCGGGTTGCCGACATGTCGGGCGACCGCACCGAGGGTGCGCAACTGGCGATGCCGGTCGAGGGGCGGATCATTCGCGCTTATGAGCCCGGCTCGAACGACGGGATCGGCATTGGTGCTCCGGCGGGAACGCCGGTGCGCGCTGCGGCCGGCGGAACCGTGGCCGCAATCACCGAAGACACCGACCAGGTGCCGATCCTGGTGATCCGGCATGAAAGCAATCTGCTGACGGTCTATGCCAATATCGACGATATCCGCGTCGAACGCGGCGACAACGTCTCGCGCGGGCAGACGATCGCGACGGTGCGGCAGGGCGATCCGTCCTTCCTGCATTTCGAGGTGCGCGACGGCTTTGACAGTGTCGATCCGGTTTCCTATCTGCAATAGCACGGTCTAGTGCCGGCGCAGGGCCGCGCGCTGGGCCTCGTCCGCGACCCAGTCGCGAAGTCCGTCGCCGATGGCGCGAGTCATGCGCGCGCGCCAGTCGGGATCGCGCAGGTCGGCCAGGTCGCGTGGGCTGGACATGAAGCCGATCTCAAGCAGGATCGACGGGATGTCCGGCGCCTTGAGGACGGAAAAGGCGGCCTCTTGCCGGGGGCGGCTGTGAGTGGTCAGACCGGCATCGCCGATGGTTTGCAGCAGGGTTTCGGCCAGACGATCCGTCACCGGCGAGGTTTCGGTGCGCGCGATATCCATCAGAACATGGGCCACGGCATCGTCGGCGCCGCTCAGATCGACGCCGCCGCCAAGAAGATCGGCGCGGTCGTGGCGTTCGGCAAGGGCCGCCGCGGCGGCATCGCTGGCATCCTCGGCCAGGGTATAGAGTGTGGCACCGCTGGCGATACCTTCGGGCAGGGCGTCGGCGTGAAGCGACAGAAAGACATCGGCCTCCGCCTGGCGCGCGACACGGATGCGGGCCTCAAGGGACACGAAATGATCGTCATTGCGCGTCAGGACCACCTCGAAACCATCACGGCGGCGCAGGTCTTCGGCCAGTTCGCGGGCAAAGCCCAGCATCAAATCGGCCTCGCGCAGGCCATCGCGTTCCGCGCCCGGATCGACGCCGCCGTGGCCGGGGTCGAGCACCACGACCGTCGGCCGCTGTCCCAGCGGGGCGGGGGGGCGCGCGTCCTGATCAGTGCGTTGTCCCGTGTCGGGCTCTGCCCGGCTTGCGAAGTCCTCGGCACTCACCGGCACCAGGCGCAGCCGCAGACGCGCGGACCCGGTGTCGGGGTCGGTCTGCATGGCGACGGTGTCGAACGCCATCGGACGTGACAGTTCCAGCACCATGCGCGACCAGCCGCCGCCCGCGCGTCCGACCCGCAGATCGGCAAGCGGGGCGGGGCGGGGCAGGGACTCGGGCTGCAAGCCGGTCCAGTCCACGCGCCTGAAATCGACGATTGCGCGCATCGGTGCGTCGCGCAGGTGCACGCGATGCGGCACCGGCTGGGTCAGCGGCAGTTCGAGAACCAGCGCGTCCGCGTCGCCGCGCACTTCTGCCGGCCCGGTGATCCGGGCGATCCCGCCCCGTTCCTGGGCCAAGGCCGCGGCCGGCCAGACCAGGGCCAGCACTGCCAGGAATGCGGGCCACACCGGGCGCCGTCTGCGTCGAATGGGTGTCATCTCTGCCTTGCCGGTCATTGCCCGCCGCGCGGTTGGGTGCAGCTTATCGGAACCCGGCGGGCCGTGGAATCCCCCACCGGGTATCACGTTCGCTTCAATGGGGTCGCGCCAGGCCGATCCGGGGTTGATCTTGGGACGCGGGCCGGTCCAGAATCGGCGGAACCTTGCCAACAGGAGCCCGCATGTTTCGATCTTTCGCCGTTTCGGCCGCAACCGCCCTTGCCCTTGCGTCGCCGCTTGCCGCGCAAAGCGGCGGGTTCGGCGAGGATCTTGACGACGAGGGGCGCGCGGCCCTGCGCGCCGAGATCCGCGACTACCTGATGGCGCATCCCGAGGTGATCTTCGAGGCGGTCGCCGAGTTCGAGCGGCGCAATGTCGAACAGCAGGCCGACATGGATGCAACGCTGGTCGAGATCAATGCCGACGACATCTTTGACGACGGCTATTCCTGGGTCGGCGGGAACCCGGACGGGGACATCACGCTGGTCGAATTCATGGATTATCGGTGCAGCTTCTGCCGCCGGGCCTTTCCGCAGATGATGGACTTTGCCGAATCCGACGGCAATGTGCGTCTTGTCGTCAAGGAATTTCCGATCCTCGGGCCCGAATCCGAGACCATGAGCCGGTTTGCCGTGGCGGTGCATCAGCTGGGCGGCGATGAGACCTATTTTGCGGCGCATGAGCGCCTGATGTCCTGGGAGGGCGAAGTGCGCGACAGCGCGCTGGGCGGGCTGGCGAGCGAACTCGGCCTTGACGCCGAGGCGGTGCTGGAGCGCATGGACACCGCGGCCGTGAGCGAGATCATATCATCCAACCGCGCGCTGGCGCAGCGGCTTCAGATCAGCGGCACGCCCAGCTTCGTCATGGGAACAGCCGATGGCAACGCCGAGATGCTGCGCGGTTTCCTGCCGGCAGAGGAATTGCACAACCTGGCATCGCAATTGCGGGGTTGATTGCGCCGCGGATTCGTCCGGGCGAGGCACGGTGGCGAATTGCCTGGTTTAAGGGCATTTTGCGCTTGATAATTGGGCGGTGCCTTTGCAAATTGCGACTGCTGCGTTCGGCCGGGCACAGACGTTCAGGCCCGAACGGCAACTTGGAAAGTGAGAATATTGTTTGCCAAGCCCATGATTTATCGGGCATTCCGGTCGTTCTGGCACGGGGTGTTCGGTCTTTTGTTCCTGCTGATGGCAGGGCTGACCCCGGTTCCGGCGGTCGCGTCGGACGTGCCGGGGGCGAACGATCCAGCCTTTGTCGAGGCGCTGGAGCATTGGCTGGACGATGACGAGGAAGCGGCAATCCGGGCGTTGTCGGAACGGGCACGCGCCGACAATCGTGCCGCGCAGATCCTGCTGGGTCTGATCGACAAGAGCCCCGCCTTGCAGGGGCCGTGGCTGGCACATCTGCCGCGCGACGATCGGATCGCGCTGTTGCGCGCGCCCGGCGGAATGTCGGGGCGAAGATGGCTGAACGCTGCGGCCGACCACCCGCTGGCTGAAAACTGGCTGGCCCTCTTGTCGGTCGAGGCCGGTTTGTCAGTGGTGGAAGAGTTTCGCGACATGGGCGAAGATCGGGCCGCCCGCGAGGCGCTGGTCGCCTTGGCGGCGCGCGAGCATGCCGATCTGCGCAGCGCCGCGCCCGAGGCGCTGGACCCCGAACTGCTGTATCTGGCCTGGCGCAACGCCGGTGACGAACGGCGGTCCGAACTGCTGTCGCATGTCCCTGAAGCGCATCCGCAACGCGCGATGATGGGCGAGGGCCAGGACGAAAGCGCCCTTCAGGACTGGCTTGAAAACGCGCCCGCCGCCGCGCCGCTGCGTGTGTTGTGCACTGCCCGATGCGGCGCCACGCGCGACACCTGCCTGAGTGGTGCCTACGATGCGCTTTCCAGTCACAATGCCCTCTTGATCATGGGCAGCCCGGCCGAGTCGCTGGTGTCGCAAGAGGCGTTTTTGGAAAGTCCGCGCGGGCAGGCCGCCGTTTTGCGGCGGATCTTGCAAAGTAACGATGCCCGCGGGCGCGGTGCCATGATCGCACAAATGCAGGACCGTGATGCATGTCTGGCCGAGGTCCTCAGCGAGGAGCAGGCGCGCTATCACTATCACCGGCCCGGCATCGAAGATGGCGCGCCTGTCACAGCGGACTGACGCGGACGCGCGTCAGACGCCCTGGTACAACCCTTCGTAGATCGGCGTCAGGGTTTCCAGATCGAACAGCGACGAGACCGACGTGCCGTTCCAGGTGTTCAGGATTGCCTGCGCAAACAGCGGCGCGGTCGGCACGATCCGGATGTTGGGCGCGGCCTTGACGGCGTCGGTCGCCTCGATCGAGTCGGTGATGACCAGGGATTTCATCACCGATTTGGTGATCCGCTCGACCGCGGGCCCAGACAAAACGCCATGGGTGATGTAGCTGTGCACCTCGGTCGCGCCGGCCTCGACCAGCACTTCGGCAGCCTTGCACAGGGTTCCGGCCGTGTCGCAGATGTCATCGACGATGATGCAGGTCTTGCCTTCGACATTGCCGATCACCGTCATCTCTGCCACTTCGCCCGGCTTCTCGCGCCGCTTGTCCACGATCGCCAGGGTGCAGCCGATCCGCTTGGCCAGTTCGCGCGCGCGGGCGACGCCGCCGACATCGGGCGAAACCACCACGACATCGTTCAGGCGTCCGCGGAAATTGTGCAGGACATCCAGCGCGAAGATCGGTGCGGCATAGAGATTGTCCACCGGGATGTCGAAAAACCCCTGAATCTGCGTCGCATGCAGATCCAGGGTCAGCACCCGGTCGATACCGGCATGGGTGATCAGGTTCGCCACCAGCTTGGCCGAGATCGGGGTGCGCGCCTTGGTGCGGCGATCCTGCCTGGCATAGCCGAAATACGGGATCACCGCCGTGATGCGCGCTGCCGAGGATCGTTTCAGCGCGTCGGCGATGATCAGAAGTTCCATCAGGTTGTCGTTCGCAGGGTTCGAGGTCGATTGGACGATGAACATGTCCTCGCCGCGAACGTTCTCGAACACCTCGACAAAGATTTCCTGATCGTTGAAACGCTCGACCCGGGCATCGACCAGCTTGACCGACATGCCGCGATGCAGCGACATGCGCCTGGCGATGGATTGCGCCAGTGGTCGGTTGGCATTGCCAGAGATCAGTTTCGGTTCGGTCATGGCGGGCATGGCGGTTCTCGCAGGCGGTTTTTCCGAGGGATTCGAGATGTTGACACCGCTTATCACCCCGCTACGGTCTTGCAAACCCGAACGCCGCCCCGGAGCGCCGAATGCAGCATATCGACTATTTCCTCACGCCGGTTTCGCCCTGGGTGCATCTTGCGGGGCAACGGCCGGCCGAACTGGCCGCGCGCCATGGGCTTGAATTGCGCTACAAGCCGGTCGATCCGGCGGCGCTGTTCGCGCGGACCGGCGGGCTGATGCTGTCGGAACGCCACGAAAGCCGGCAGGCATATCGCTTGCAGGAGTTGCGCCGCCAATCGGCCAAGCTGGGTGTTCCGCTGGTGATCAAACCCGCGCATTTTCCGACCAATGCCGCGCCTGCATCCTATGCGATCATCGCGGCGCAGGAATCGGGGCAGGCGGGTGACATCCATGCCCTGGTGCAGTCGTTGACCCGTGCCTGCTGGGAACAAGAGCGCGACATCGCCGAAGATGACGTGATCCGCGACTGTCTGGCGCGCGCAGGTTTCGACCCTGGGCTGGCCATGTCAGGGCTGCTGACCGGGGCCGAAATTTATGGCCGCAACCTTGAAGAAGCGGTGCGGCGCGGGGTCTTCGGGTTTCCGTTCTTCATGGTCGATGAAGAAAAGTTCTGGGGCCAGGATCGCATCGAGGATCTGGCGCTGTTTCTGGACGGCAAGCTTTGAGCACGATCCACGTGACACGCATGGGGGATCCGGGGGGCGTGCCATCGGTTCTGGCTCATTGCTTTCTGGGGCATAGCGGCGGCTGGAAACGGCTGCTGGCTGCCATGCGGACGCCGCTGGATGCACGCGCCTTTGACCTGCCGGGGCATGGCCGTTCGGACCCGTGGTCGGGGCAGGGCGATCTGCACGCGCAGGCCACCGCCGCGCTGGCGGCGCAGATTGACGGATCGGCGCTTCTGATTGGGCATTCCTTCGGCGGGACGCTGGCGCTGCGTCAGGCGCTGGAGCAGCCTGAAACCGTTCTGGGCATGGTGTTGATCGAACCCGTCCTGTTTGCCGCTGCTGCCGGCACGCCCGAATTCGCGGCCCATGCCGCGCATGAAAAACCGCTGCGCGACGCGTTTGCCCGTGGTGATCTGGACGAGGCCGCGCGGGTCTTTTTCGCACTGAACGGCGACGAGGCGGGCTGGACGGCCATGCCCGAGGCCGCGCGCAAGGTCATGGTGGCCCAGATGCCGATGCTTGACGCGACCAACGACACATTGATGAACGACGCCGCCGGCCTTTTGGTGCCGGGCCGGCCCGAGGCTTTCGCCAAGCCGGTTCTGGTGCTGGCCGGGGCCACGTCGCCGCCGGTCTTTCCCGCCGCCGCACGTGCGATCGCCGCGCGTCTGGGAAACGCGGAATTCGCCAGCATTCCCGACGCGGGGCATATGGCGCCGCTGACCCATCCGGCGGCAACGGCGGCATTGATCGACGGATGGCTTCGGCGCACGGGGTTGAACGAAAGGCCCCGCGTCGCCTGACGCGGGGCCTTTCGGATCAATGCGACAAATGAAATCAGGCGGCTTCGGCCTGGGCGGCAGCCATGCGCCGCTCGCTTTCCTCGCGCGACAGCGCGACCGAGGTGCGCACGCCGTTGGCCACGAATTCCATCAGGCCCTGAACAACGCGCTCGTTCGGGTCGATCCCGGCGCAGGTCAATACCTCGCGCCCGTCACGCGAGCGCGCCCAGCGGGCGATCTGCTCGGGCCCATTGCCATATTTCTTGTCATCGGCGATGGCATCGTCCAGCGCAGCCAGAACCACGGCCGCGAAAAGCTTGCGCGCCCGCTGACCCTGTTCTTGGTTGTACGCGGTGCCATCCACAAAGTCGAACATCTTTACCGTCCTTGTTCTTGCTCTTGCATTTTCCGGCGTCGGTCTCTGTAACGGTTTATGAACCCGATTCGCTACCGATTTAGCGCATGGCTGTCATGCGCTGGACGCATGGCGCCCCTCGCCCTTGGCCTGATCTGGTGAGCTTGCCAGCCCTAGACACGCAAGATATAGGAACGAGCCAAGCGATCTCAACACATTCTCAAGAGTTTTCTCATGCCCAAGATCAATGGAAACGAAATCCGCCCCGGCAATGTGCTGGAACATGACGGCGGGTTGTGGGTTGCCGTCAAGGTCAACCATGTCAAGCCCGGCAAGGGCGGGGCCTTCGCCCAGGTCGAGATGAAGAACCTGCGCAACGGTTCCAAGCTCAACGAGCGCTTCCGTTCCGAGGACAAGGTCGAGCGCGTGCGCCTGGAACAGAAGGACCAGCAATTCCTGTATGAAACCGATGGCATGCTGGTCGTCATGGACATGGAAAGCTTCGAACAGATCGAACTCTCGGCCGACCTCTTGGGCGAACGTCGGCCGTTCCTGCAAGACGGCATGACCGTGACCATCGAATACTATGGCGAAGAGGCGCTCAACATCGCACTGCCGCAAAAGGTGACCTGCAAGGTTGTCGAGACCGAGCCGGTGGTCAAGGGGCAGACCGCGGCCAACAGCTACAAGCCCGCGATCCTTGACAACGGGGTGCGGATCACGGTGCCGCCCTTCGTCGGGCCGGATGAGGATATCATCGTCAATACCGAGACGTTCGAATATTCGGAACGCGCCTGACGCGAACCGGCCCCGGCGTGACGGGGTGATCGCCAGGGTGCCTTCGCGGGGGGGCGGCAATGCAACGAATGATACTTGGCGGGGCGCTTGGACTGGGGCTTGCGGCCTGTGCCACGGTGCCGCCCGGACTGATGCCCTCGGGGTGGCAGGTGGTGTCGTTGGCCGGGCGCGATCTGGGCGCCGACGACCGGGTCACGATCGACTTTGCCGAGGGGCGCGTTTCCGGCATCTCGGGGTGCAACCGATATACCGGCCCGGTCACCGTGAGCGAGGATGGTGCGATCGCCTTTGGCCTGCTGGCGACCACGCGCATGGCTTGTGCAGGCGACCCGCCTGAGATCGAGGATGCATTCGTCGAGGCGATCGGCACGGTCGATCGTTTCCAGGTCGTGCGGGGCGATCTGGTTCTGCTGGCGGGTGACGAGGCGGTGATCCGCGCCGAACGCGACTGACGGCAGACGGGCGATCCGACAGGTCCGATTTCAGGGCACATTGACGTGAAGCCTTGTCTGGCGCCTTTGCCAGGGCGCGCCGACGCTCTAGCGTAGGTCTTTCATAGACCGGAATGCGTGCATGCTCGATTCCCGAATTCGTCCGCTGATCGACCCGCCGCTCAACCGGTTGGGCCTGTGGCTTGGGCGGCAGGGCATACGGGCGAACTGGGTCACGCTGTCGGGATTGATCGTGGGCCTTGGCGCCGCTGGCGCGATCTATCTGCATTTCTGGGCGCTGGCGCTTGTGCTGGTTCTGGCATCGCGGCTGGCCGATGGTCTTGACGGTGCCGTTGCACGGGCCACGCAGCTGAACGATTTCGGCGGGTATTTCGACATTGTCGCAGATTTCGTCTTTTACAGTGCCGTCCCGCTGGCCTTCGTTCTGGGCGACCCGGCCGCGAACGGGGCTGCCGGTGCGTTCCTGCTGGCATCGTTCTATGTCAATGGCGCCAGTTTCCTGGGTTTCGCGATCCTGGCCGAAAAGGCCCGTTTGGGCAGCGACGCACGGGGGCAAAAGTCAATCTATTTCTCGGGGGGCCTGCTGGAAGGCACGGAAACGATTATCTTTTTCGTCGCTTTGTGTCTGTTTCCCGCAGCCTTCGTGCCGCTGGCACTGGGGTTCGGGGCGCTGTCCGTGCTGACGGCAGGGGCGCGCGTCGTCCAGGCCGCGCGCCTGTTTCGATAGCGCAGCCCGATCCCGCGAGACAGACCGGCGCGATCACGCCTACGCGATCTGGGCCACATTCGGTGCCCGTGCCTGCTGTCTCGTTTTGACCCCGCGCGGGCAAAGCCGTATAGACTGTTCAACCCATTGTCCGGAGCCTGCCCTTGACCCGTGCCATCCTCTCATTTTTCGGAGGCATCTTCAGCTTTCTGGTGCTGGGGCTGATCTTTGGCGCCCTGACCGTCGGCGGGGTGATCTGGATGTATGCGCGCGATCTGCCCAGCCACGAACAGCTTGCCAACTACAGCCCGCCGACGATCAGCCGCGTCTATTCGGGTGAGGGTCGGTTGATCGACGAATTCGCGCAGGAACGGCGCCTGTTCGCCCCCATCGACGATGTGCCCGAACTGTTGCGCGCGGCGTTCATTTCGGCCGAAGATCGCAATTTCTATGAACATCAGGGGTTTGACCCGGTCGCGATCATCGCGGCGCTGCGCGATGCCGTCGTCTCGCGCGGGCGCACCCTGCGCGGCGCATCGACCATCACCCAGCAGGTGATGAAGAATTTCCTGCTGTCGGGCGACCGGACCGGTGAGCGCAAGATCCGCGAGATCATTCTGGCCTACCGCGTCGAGCAGACGCTGTCCAAGGACGAGATCCTGGAACTTTATCTGAACGAGATCTATCTGGGACAGAACTCGTATGGCGTGACCGCCGCCGCGTTGAGCTATTTCAACAAGACGCTGGACGAACTGACGGTTGCGGAAATGGCGTTCCTGGCGTCGCTGCCGCAGGCCCCCTCGCAATACCATCCGGTCCGCGCGCGCGAACGCGTGACCGAACGGCGCAACTGGGTGCTGGGCCAGATGGCAGATAACGGCTACATCAGCGCCGAAGAGGCCGAGGAGGCACAAGAAGAGCCGCTGTTGACGGTGCAGTCGGGCGATATTCCGGCCTTCCGCGAGGCGCTGCCCCCGCGCGACTATTTCACCGACGAGATCCGCCGCCAGTTGTCGTCAAGCTTTGGCGAGGCCGAGTTCTTTACCGGCGGCCTGAGTATCCGTGCCACGGTGCACCCCGATATGCAGGTCGCCGCGGCGCATGCGTTGCAGCGCGCGCTCGAACGCTATGATCGCGAGCAGGGGGAATGGCGCGGCACCGGCGAAACGATTGCCCCCGAGGAACTGGACTCCGAAGAGACTTGGCGCGCGGCGCTGTCGCAGGTGCGCGTGGCGCGTGACATCACGCTGGACAATCCGTGGTATCCCGCCGTCGTGCTGGATGTCACGCCCGACCAGGCGCGCGTGGGCATCGAGGGGGTGGACGAGATCGGTACCATCGACCGGCCCGATATCGACTGGTTGCCAGGTTCGCTGGCCGATACCCTGTCGGTCGGCGACGTGGTGCATGTGCGCGCGGTCACATCCGACGAGGATGACAGTTTCGTGCGCTGGTCGCTGCGGCAGGTGCCCGAGGTCCAGGGCGGTTTCATGGCCATGGATGTCAACAACGGCCGCGTTATCGCCATGCAGGGCGGTTTCAGTTATCAGCATTCCGTGTTCAACCGCGCGACCCAGGCGCGGCGCCAGCCGGGCTCGGCCTTCAAGCCCTTCGTTTATGCCGCGGCGCTGGATTCCGGGTTCACGCCGGCGACCATTGTCATCGACGCGCCGATCGAACTTGAGACCGAACAGGGGATCTGGCGACCCTCGAACGCCTCGAACGAATACTATGGTCCAACGCCTGTGCGGACCGGCATCGAATTGTCGCGCAACCTCATGACCGTGCGCCTGGCGCAGGAAGTCGGCATGGATGTCGTCGCCGGCTATGCCGAGCGGTTCGGCGTTTATGATCGCATGGAGGCGTTTCTGGCCAACAGTCTGGGGTCGCAGGAAACGACGCTGTTTCGGATGGTCGCGGCCTATGCGATGTTTGCCAACGGCGGCGAACGGGTCGAACCGACGTTGGTCGACCGTGTGCAGGATCGATGGGGCCGCACCGTGTATCGCCACGATCAGCGCCGCTGTGTGGAATGCAGCGAGCCCAATCTGCCCGCGGGTCAGTCCCCGTGGATCGCGTCGGAACGTCAGCGGGTCATGGACCCGATTACCGCCTATCAGCTGACGTCGATGATGGAAGGCGTGGTGCAGCGTGGCACCGCCAGCAGCATCGACCTGCCGGTTCCGATCGCCGGCAAGACCGGCACAACCAATGACGCGCGCGACGTCTGGTTCGTGGGGTATTCGTCGAACGTGGTCGCCGGATGCTATATCGGCTACGATCGCCCGCAACCGCTGGGGCGTTCGGCCTCGGGCGGCGGGATGTGCGGCCCGGTGTTCCAGGAATTCATGCGCGACGCGATTGAGGAATTCGGCGGCACGCGCTTTGCCGTCCCCCCCGGCGGGCGGTTCATTCGCATCGACCGGCAATCGGGCGCGCGCCTGCCCGACGACGAAACCGGCTCGCATGTGGTGGCCGAGTATTTCCGCGACGGTGCCGAGCCGGTCTTCGGCATCGATGCGTTGATTGACGGCGGCTTCACCATGGGCATGAACCTGCCGGTTTTCGAAAGCGTTCCCGGCGCAGGCGATGAGCGCGAGTCCGAGCAACTGATGGACGAAGACGGATCGTCCGAGGGGTCGGGCCAGGCCACCTTTGGCACCATCAGTTCGGGCGGTCTCTACTGACCTTTCGTCGGTAGTGCGAAAGCGATGGAGACAGCCGCGCCGCCTGTGCTACACCCGTGCCGGATAACCGACGGGAGAGGGGCATGACGCAGACGGTCGAGATATTCGAGGTCGGCCCGCGCGATGGTCTGCAAAACGAGAAACGCCTGATCCCGACCGCCGAAAAGGTGGCGCTGGTCGACCTCTTGTCGCAAGCGGGGTTCCGGCGGATCGAGGTGGCCTCGTTCGTCAGTCCGAAATGGGTGCCGCAGATGGCCGACGGCGCCGAGGTTCTGGCCGGCATCCGGCGGCGCGCCGGGGTCCGCTATGCCGCGCTTGCCCCCAACCTGCGCGGATATGAGGGTGCGCGCGCGGCCCGCGCCGATGAGGTGGCGGTGTTCGCCTCGGCGTCCGAGGGGTTTTCCAGGGCCAATCTGAACTGTTCGGTTGACGAAAGCATTGCGCGTTTCGAACCGATCCTTGCTGCGGCAGGGGCCGATGGCATCCCGGTGCGCGGCTATATCTCATGCGTGACCGATTGCCCGTTCGACGGCCCGACCGACCCGGCGGCGGTGGCGCGACTGGCGCGGCGTCTGCGCGCGATGGGCTGTTACGAGATCAGCCTGGGCGACACGATCGGCCACGCCACGCCCGAGTCGATCGCGGCGATGCTGAAGGCGGTGATGGACGAGGTGCCGGCCGATCGGCTTGCCGGGCACTACCATGATACCGCTGGCCGGGCCTGCGACAATATCGAGGCCTCGCTGGCGCTGGGTCTGCGGGTGTTCGACGCGGCGGTGGGCGGGCTGGGCGGTTGCCCCTATGCGCCCGGCGCCGCGGGCAACGTGGCGACCGAGGCCGCGCAGGCGCGGATCGAAGCTCTGGGTTATGCGACGGGACTGGACCGTGCCATGATCGCCGAGGCCGGCGCGATGGCCAGAAAGATGAGGGAAACGCAATGAGTTATCAAACCATCCGGATCGAGCGCGAGGCGCGCGGTGTCGCGCGTCTGATCCTGAACCGGCAAGACAAGCACAACGCGATGAATGCCGCCATGATCGCCGAGCTGGACGCCGCGGCGCGTGAGCTGGCAGCCGACGCGGCGGTGCGCGTGGTGGTCCTGACCGGGGCGGGCGGCAGTTTCTGCGCTGGCGGCGATCTGGGCTGGATGCAGGAACAGATGGCGGCCGACGGCCCCACCCGCGCCGCCGAGGCCGGCCGCCTTGCCGCGGCCCTGGGCGCGTTGAACGCGCTGCCCAAACCGTTGATCGGGCGCATCCAGGGGCAGGCGTTCGGCGGGGGCATGGGGCTGATGTCGGTGTGCGACGTTGCGATCGGCGTGCAAGGGGCAAAATTCGGCTTCACCGAGGCGCGTCTGGGGCTGATCCCGGCCACGATCGGCCCCTATGTCCTGGCTCGGATGGGCGAGGCGATGGCGCGGCGCGTGTTCATGTCGGCGCGGCTTTTCGACGCTGACGAGGCGGTGTCGCTGGGACTGCTGGCGCGCGCCGTCGCGCCCGACGATCTGGATGCCGCCATCGAGGCCGAGATCAAACCTTATCTGTCCTGCGCGCCGGGCGCCGTCGCCTCGGCCAAGGCGCTGGCGCTGCGGCTGGGGTCGGCGCCCACCTCCGAGGATGTCACCCATTCCATCGGAGAACTGGTCGCACGCTGGGAAAGTGACGAGGCGGCCGAGGGAATCGCGGCGTTTTTTGGCAAGCGAAAGCCGGCCTGGATCGGCTGAACGAAGCTGCGCCGAATCGCGGGGCCGGGCTTGGTCAAGGGCCTGAGGGCGGGCGCTGCGCGGGGCAGCTTGCGGCGACGCATAGCGGCGTTTCAGGGGCCTGGAAACCCGGCTCGATCGCGCTCCTGGCGCGCCCGGCTTTGGTTGACCCTGCACACAAGCGGGAGTAAACGGGGCACGAGCCGATCTTCTGCAAGCGGCTCATCCGACGAGCGCGCCAAAGGAGCCAGCGGTGGATGACCTTCTGAGAGACTATCTCCCCATCCTCATCTTTCTTGTCATCGCGGTCGGCCTTGGGCTTGTGCTGCTGCTTTCGGCGCTGGTGATTGCCGTGCGCAACCCCGATCCGGAAAAGGTGTCGGCCTACGAATGCGGCTTCAACGCCTTTGACGACGCACGCATGAAATTCGATGTGCGGTTCTATCTGGTGTCGATCCTGTTCATCATCTTCGATCTTGAAATCGCCTTCCTCTTTCCCTGGGCCGTGGCCTTCGGCGACCTGAGCATGGCGGCGTTCTGGTCGATGATCATCTTTCTGGCCGTGCTGACCGTAGGCTTCGCCTATGAATGGAAGAAAGGAGCCCTGGAATGGGAGTGATGACTGGTGCCAACACCGCCGGTGCGGACCGCGAAAACGCCGCCGCCGCACTCAATTCCGAGTTGCAGGACAAGGGGTTCCTGCTGACGACCACGGCCGACATCATCAACTGGGCGCGTAACGGCTCGCTGCATTGGATGACCTTCGGCCTGGCCTGCTGCGCGGTCGAGATGATGCAGACCTCGATGCCGCGCTATGATCTGGAACGCTTCGGCACGGCGCCGCGCGCCTCGCCGCGCCAGTCGGACCTGATGATCGTGGCGGGCACGCTGACCAACAAGATGGCGCCCGCCCTGCGCAAGGTCTATGACCAGATGCCCGAGCCGCGCTATGTGATCTCGATGGGGTCTTGCGCCAATGGCGGCGGATATTACCATTACAGTTATTCGGTGGTGCGTGGCTGCGACCGGATCGTGCCGGTCGACATCTACGTTCCCGGCTGCCCACCGACCGCCGAGGCGCTGCTTTACGGAATCTTGCAATTGCAGCGCAAGATCCGCCGCACCGGCACCCTGATCCGCTGAAAGGTCTGCGCATGTCCGAACAACTCAACGAACTGGCCGCGCTGATCCGGCACAAGCAGGCCGATGCCGTGCTGGATGCGCAGGTGGCGCTGGGCGAGCTGACCCTGAGTGTCGTGGCCAGCGCGTTGCCGGGGCTGGTGCGGTTCCTGAAAACAGACGAGAACTGCCGCTTTTCGACGCTGGTCGACATCACCGCCGTGGATTATCCGGCCCGGACGGCGCGGTTCGACTTGGTCTATCATTTCCTTTCGATGTATCGCAATCAGCGCATCCGGCTGAAGGCAATGGTGCGCGAGGATGAAATGGTGCCGTCGATCATCGGCGAGCATCCTTCGGCCAACTGGTTCGAACGCGAGGTGTTCGACATGTTCGGCATCCTGTTCTCGGGGCATCCGGACCTGCGGCGCATCCTGACCGATTACGGGTTTCGCGGCTATCCGCTGCGCAAGGATTTCCCGACCACGGGCTATACCGAAGTGCGCTATGACGAGGCCGCCAAGCGCGTCGTCTACGAGCCGGTCAAGCTGGTCCAGGAATACCGCCAATTCGATTTCATGTCGCCCTGGGAAGGTGCCGAATACATCCTGCCGGGTGACGAAAGGGCCAAGTGATGCACGAGGCGGTCACAACACGGCCGGTCTGGCCAGAGGGCGTGCGCCTTCTGCTGGGCATTGGTGCGCAAAAGGCCGGAACAAGCTGGGTCCATCACAATTTGCGTGCGCATCCCGCCTGTCGTCCCGGCCCGATGAAAGAGTTGCACTATTTCGACTATGTCGCGGGCAACAAGCGGACCGGGCGGGTCTTGCGAAACCGCAAGTCGCACTTGCTGGCGGTGATGGGCCGCAAGGACCGGATCGCCGGCGTGCAGCGCCTGAGCGAGATCTGCGAAGCGCCCGATGACAACCACCAGTCCTATGTCGATCTGATGACCGACGGATTGCGTCCCGGTCAGGTGGCGATCGACATCACACCCAGCTACATGACCCTCAAGGCCGAGCATTTCCAAACCATGGCCGGGCTGGGCGATACCCGCTTTCTGCTGTTGCTGCGCGAGCCCGTCGCGCGCCTTTGGTCGGCGATCCGGATGCGCATGGCCAAGAAGATCGATGACGAGACGCAATTCGAGGCAGCATGCCAGGAACTGCTGGACCGGATCATCGACGAGGGCGACGGCAGGGAGATCGCCAAGGGCGACTACGCGAAAGCGCTGTCGCGGCTGAAACGCGCCGTTCCCGACGAGCGGTTGCTGGTTCTGTTCTTCGAGGATCTGTTCTGCCAGCAATCGCTTGACCGGATCTGTGCGTTTCTTGAGATCGCCCCGCACCCGATGAGAGCGCAGGAGCCCGTCAACGCGGGGCAGCGGGCGCGGATGCGCCCGGATCAGGAACACGCGCTGGCCGCGCTCTTGCGGCCGCAATACGACGCTGTCCGCGCGGCCTTCGGCAGCACGGTTCCGCAAGCATGGCACGCCCGGTTTGCCGAGCCGGCGCCAAAGGTGATGACATGAGCGTCACGGCAAACCTGCGACGGAGGTTGCAACCATGATGGACGGATCAAAGGGTTTCGGCGACGCCCAGACGGGCGAGCAGCAGATCCGCAATTTCAACATCAACTTCGGGCCGCAGCACCCGGCAGCGCATGGCGTGCTGCGGCTGGTGCTGGAACTTGACGGCGAGATCGTCGAGCGTTGCGACCCGCATATCGGCCTGTTGCATCGCGGCACCGAAAAGCTGATGGAAAGCCGCACCTATCTTCAAAACCTGCCGTATTTCGACCGGCTGGACTATGTCGCGCCGATGAACCAGGAACACGCCTGGTGCCTGGCGATCGAGCGATTGACCGGGGTCGAGGCTCCGCGACGGGCGTCGCTGATCCGGGTGCTGTTCTCGGAAATCGGGCGGGTTCTGAACCATCTTCTGAACGTGACCACACAGGCGATGGATGTCGGCGCGCTGACGCCGCCGCTTTGGGGGTTCGAAGAGCGCGAAAAGCTCATGGTCTTCTATGAGCGCGCATGCGGTGCGCGCCTGCACGCGGCCTATTTCCGGCCCGGCGGTGTTCACCAGGATCTACCGCCCGCGCTTTTGGACGACATCGAGGCCTGGGCCAACGCCTTTCCCAAATTGCTTGACGATCTCGACGGACTCCTGACCGAGAACCGGATCTTCAAGCAGCGCAACGCCGATATCGGGATCGTGTCGGAAGAAGAGATCCAGCAATGGGGCTATTCGGGCGTGATGGTGCGCGGCTCGGGTCTGGCATGGGATCTGCGCCGCGCGCAACCCTATGAATGCTATGACGAATTCGATTTCAAGATTCCGGTCGGCAAGAACGGCGACTGCTATGATCGCTATCTTTGCCGCATGGCCGAGATGCGCGAGTCGACCTCGATCATCAAGCAGGCGATCACCAAGCTGCGCGCGCCCGAGGGGCAGGGCGAAGTTCTGGCGCCGGGCAAGATCACGCCACCCAAACGCGGCGAGATGAAAACCTCGATGGAGGCGCTGATCCATCACTTCAAGCTTTACACCGAGGGTTTTCATGTTCCCGCCGGCGAGGTCTATGCCGCCGTCGAGGCGCCCAAGGGCGAGTTCGGGGTGTATCTGGTGGCCGACGGCACCAACCGCCCCTACCGCGCAAAGATCCGCGCGCCCGGATACCTGCATCTGCAATCGATGGATCATGTGTCCAAGGGGCATCTGCTGGCCGATGTGGCTGCCATCATCGGCACCATGGATATCGTGTTCGGCGAGGTTGACAGATGACATCCGTCGCGCCCGAAAACCTGCGCGCCACACCGGCCCTTGCGTGCTTTGCGGGGGTGCCCGCGTGAAGCTCTGGCCGATCATCGCGCTTGCCTGCATGGCCCTGCCCGCGCTGGCCGACACGCCCGAGCGTGCGGCGATGCTGGTGCAGGCCATGCGTGACAACGGCTGCGCGATGAACGGCAACGAGGCCGATGCCACGCTTCCCGCACTGGGGCTGACGCCGGACGAGGTTCAGGTTTCCATATCGGTCCTGTATCCTGCCGGCCTTGTCGTCCCGTCCGAGGACGATGGCAATGCGCTGAGTCTGGCGCCGCAGCTTTGCGACGCCGACGAGGAACAATCGCAAGCCCTGATCGCCGAGGCTTTCGACGTGGCGCCGACGATCGAACCCTGGGCCCCGGATGTCACGCCCGCGCAGGGCGGCGCACTGATCGGTGCGCTGCGCGACAACGATTGTGCGCTGACGGAAACGCAGGCGGGGCAGGCCCTGCCGGAGCTGGGACTTGGCATGGCGGCCTCGCGCGATGCTGTCGCGGTCCTGACCGAGGCTGGCATCGTGGGGTTGAACGACGATCGCAGCCTTCTGCGGCTCGATGACGCGATTTGTGCGGCCGATGCCGAAGACGATGAATCGGTGATGGCGCGGGCGCTGGCGGGCTTAGATCTGTTCCTGCCGCGACCCGCCTCGGCCGCGCCACTGCCACTGATCCAAGGCCTGGGCCGCGATGGCGTTTCCGCGCTGATCGCCCTGAATGCCGAACTGAACGGATGCGCCGTCACCCTGGCCGGCGCGGAGACCGAAGCCATGTTGGCCGATTTCGTGATTGATCAGGCCGCGATGTTCCATGACTTCGGCCCGGAATGGCCCGAGCCCGCGCGCGCCGAAACCGCGCGGCTTGTCGCCGGGGTTCTTGACGATCCCGGCCCGGATTTCGACCGTTCCGGCGACACCCTGACGCTGACCCATTGTACACCCTGACCGGAAGAACCGATGCTTCGCCGTTTGCACCATACCCAGCCTGAAAGCTTTGCCTTCACGCCCGCCAACCTTGAATGGGCGCAGGCGCAGATCACCAAATACCCCGAAGGGCGGCAGGCGTCGGCCATCATCCCGCTTTTGTGGCGAGCGCAAGAGCAGGAGGGCTGGCTGTCGCGTCCGGCGATCGAACATGTCGCGGACATGCTGGGCATGGCCTATATCCGCGCGCTGGAGGTTGCGACCTTTTACTTCATGTTCCAGTTGCAGCCGGTGGGGTCGGTCGCGCATGTGCAGGTCTGCGGCACCACCAGTTGCATGATCTGCGGTGCCGAGGATCTGATCGGTGTCTGCCGCGAAAAGATTGCCGGTCAGCCGCATGCGCTGTCGCTCGACGGCAAGTTCAGCTGGGAAGAGGTCGAATGCCTTGGCGCCTGTTCCAACGCGCCGATGGTGCAGATCGGCAAGGATTATTACGAGGATCTTACGGCCGACAAGCTGCGCTGGATCCTGGACGAACTGGCAGCGGGACGCGTGCCGACGCCGGGGCCGCAGAACGGGCGCTATGCCTCAGAGCCGGCATCGGGGCTGACCAGCCTGAAGGGGGATGCGGACGAGTCGCAAAACGCCTCGGTCGCCCTGGCCGTGGAATATGGCGATACGATCAAGCGCATCGACGGCACCGAAGTGCCGATCCTGACGGCATGGCTGGGCAAGAAAAAGCCGAAAAAACCTGACACGTCGCACAAGGGCGTGGCGCCCGAACCCAAACCCGCGGCCGGATTGGCGGTCGATGAAACCGGATCGACCGAACAGGAGGCGCGCGCCAAGACCAAGGCCAAGCCAAAGGCAAAATCCGCCGCCTCGCCGGTTGTCGAGCCGGCCAAGGTCGACAATGGCGATGCCTTCGTGCCCAGCGAACCCGCGCGCATGGACCGCCCCAAAGGCACGGCGGACGATCTGAAAAAGCTCAAGGGTGTCGGCCCGAAGCTTGAAAAGATGCTGAACGAGCTTGGCTTTTGGCATTTTCACCAGATCGCGGCCTGGACCGAAAGCGAGGTCGCGTGGGTGGATGATCATCTGAAGTTCAAGGGCCGGATCGAACGCGATGGCTGGATCGAACAGGCAAAAATTCTGGCGGCTGGCGGCGAAACCGAGTTTTCGGCGCGCAAGGGCTGATGCGGGGGAATGATGGCTCGCAACGACGAACAGGAACAGGATCATCGTCGCCAGGTGCGGCTGATCGCCGGTGTGCTGGTGGTCACGATGGTCGTGTGGATGATCGTCAACTGGGCGGGCGGCTATTACGGCTGGCAGGCGCGCTATGCCTTCCTGTTCGACTTTATGGCGCTGGCAGCCTTTGGCTGGGCGCTGATCGTATCTTACCGTCTGTGGCGCGCGCGGCGCGACCAGGGCGGCGACAACTGAGGAACTGCCGATGCTGAAGGATCAGGACCGCATCTTCACCAACATCTACGGGATGAAGGACCGCTCGCTCAAGGGGGCGATGGCGCGCGGCGCCTGGGATGGCACTGCGGGGCTTATCCACAAGGGCCGCGACTGGATCGTCAACGAGATGAAGGCCTCGGGCCTGCGCGGGCGCGGCGGCGCGGGTTTTCCGACCGGGCTGAAATGGTCGTTCATGCCCAAGGAAAGCGATGGCCGCCCGGCCTATCTGGTGGTCAATGCCGACGAATCCGAGCCGGGCACCTGCAAGGACCGCGAGATCATGCGCCACGATCCGCATACCCTGATCGAGGGCTGTCTGATCGCCAGTTTCGCGATGGGCGCGCATGCTTGCTATATCTACATCCGCGGCGAGTATATCCGCGAGCGCGAGGCGCTTCAGGCCGCGATCGACGAGGCCTATGATGCGGGGCTTCTGGGCAAGAACGCGGCCAAGTCGGGCTGGGACTTCGACCTCTATCTGCATCACGGTGCCGGGGCCTATATCTGCGGCGAGGAAACGGCGCTGCTGGAAAGCCTTGAGGGCAAGAAGGGCATGCCGCGCATGAAGCCGCCGTTTCCGGCCGGTGCCGGGCTTTACGGTTGCCCGACCACGGTCAACAATGTCGAATCCATTGCCGTTGTGCCGACCGTCCTGCGGCGTGGCGCCTCCTGGTTTGCAGGGTTCGGACGGCAGAACAACGCGGGCACCAAGCTGTTCGCGGTTTCGGGCCATGTCAACAACCCCTGCGTCGTCGAAGAGGCCATGTCGATCACCTTCGAGGAGTTGATCGACAAGCATTGCGGCGGCATTCGCGGCGGCTGGGACAACCTCAAGGCCGTGATCCCCGGCGGATCCTCGGTGCCCTGCATCCGTGGCGAGAACATGCGCGAGGCGATCATGGATTTCGACTACCTGCGCGAGCAGGGGTCGGGCCTGGGAACCGCCGCGGTGATCGTGATGGACAAGTCCACCGACATCATCAAGGCGATCTGGCGGCTGTCGAAATTCTACAAGCATGAAAGCTGCGGCCAGTGCACCCCCTGCCGCGAAGGCACGGGCTGGATGATGCGCGTCATGGATCGCCTGGTGCGCGGCGAGGCCGAACAGGCCGAGATCGACATGCTGTGGGATGTCTCGAAGCAGGTCGAGGGGCACACGATCTGCGCGCTGGGCGATGCGGCGGCCTGGCCGATCCAGGGGCTGATCCGCAACTTCCGCGACGAGATCGAGGATCGCATCGCGCAACAAAAGCGTGCGCGCACCGCGGCCGTGGCGGCGGAGTGAGGGATATGCCGAGCATCCGGGCAATCAGCGGACTGGTTCTTGCGGCGGCCGTGGCGGCGGGTTGCGCCGCGTCGCCCACCGATGCCACGCGCACCGTCACGCTGGACGACACGGTGTTTGGCTATACCCAGTACGAGGGCGCCAGCCTGCGGTTTCCCGAGTTCTCGACCGTATCGGGTGGCGGCAATGGCGTCGGTTTCCGTTCGGGCCTGGTCATCACGATCCTGACCCGCGACGGTGTCCCGGTGGATGCGAATGACCGCGCGGCGGCGCGCGCGGCGGCACGGGTCATCTGCGAGGACACCAACCGCCGCTGGTATGACCGCGATCGCGGCGATTTCCTGGAGTCGGGCGGGATCAGCTTTGCGGGGGCCTGCGGATGACGATGCGCGCGGTCATATCGGTCGGCGCGCTGTCGCTGGCCGCGGCCTGTGCCCATGGCCCGGATGCCGATGGCGGCATTCCGGCGAACCGTCACATCCTGTTCGAGGGTGAGCGGTTCGGTTATTACCAGTACGATGTCGGCGGCGACGTGTTTGATATCAGCGAAGACTGGAATCCGACCGAGTCGGTGATCACCATCGTCTCGCGCGAGGGGCGCGCCGTCACAGATGCCGATCGTGATATCGCCGCGCGTCTGGCCCGAGAGCTTTGCGAAGAGGACGGGCGCGTGTTCAACACCCGCAGCCGCGGCACCCTGTTGCGCCGCGGCGGGATTTCCTTTGCAGGAGATTGTCGCGAATGGTGAAAATGGCTTGGCTCATTGTCGGTTCGGTTCGGGCTGCGGCCTTGGCGCTGGGACTGCTGGCCGCGGGCGCGGTGGCACTGCCCGGCACTGCGAAAGCCAGCTCCCTTGCAGAGGTGACAGAGGCCCTCATGGCCGATCAGGAAATTGCGAACGGGCTCTTTGCCATGGGCGTCGCGCATGGTATCCGCGACATCTGCCCGACGATCGAGGCGCGAATGTTTCGTGCCAACATGATGGCATTGTCGCTTTACAGTCGGGCGCGCCGGATGGGGTTTTCGCGCACCGAGATCACGACCTTTCTGCGCGATGACGAGAACAAGGCCGATATGCGCGCCCGTGTCATCGAGTACTACAACGAACGGGGCGCCCGGATCGAGGAACCCGACACAATCTGCGCCCTTGGCCAGGCCGAAATCGCCGAGGATACCGCGGCGGGCGCAATACTGAGAGCAAGGTAAGCCATGTCAGAGCTTCGCAAGATCATCATCGACGGCCGCGAGGTCGAGGCGCATCCGGCCATGACCTTGATCCAGGCATGCGAACAGGCCGGGATCGAGGTGCCGCGCTTTTGCTATCACGAGCGCCTGTCGATCGCCGGCAACTGCCGGATGTGCCTGGTCGAGGTCGTCGGCGGTCCGCCCAAACCGGCGGCCAGCTGCGCGATGCAGGTCAAGGATCTGCGGCCCGGCCCCAATGGCGAGCCGCCCGAGGTCAGGACCAACTCGCCCATGGTCAAGAAGGCCCGCGAAGGGGTGATGGAGTTCCTGCTCATCAATCACCCGCTGGACTGCCCGATCTGCGACCAGGGCGGCGAATGCGATCTTCAGGATCAGGCGGTCGCCTATGGCGTGGATTTTTCGCGCTATCGCGAGCCCAAGCGCGCGGCCGAGGATCTGGATCTCGGACCGCTGGTCGAAACGCATATGACGCGCTGCATTTCCTGCACGCGCTGCGTGCGCTTCACATCCGAGGTGGCGGGCGTGATGGTGATGGGCCAGACCGGCCGCGGCGAGGATGCCGAGATCACGACCTATCTGGGCGCGCTGATCGACTCGAACCTGCAGGGCAACATCATCGACCTGTGCCCGGTCGGCGCGCTGGTCTCGAAACCCTATGCCTTTACCGCCCGTCCCTGGGAACTGACCAAGACCGAATCGATCGATGTCATGGACGCGCTGGGGTCGAACATCCGTGTCGATACCAAGGGCCGCGAGGTCATGCGGGTTCTGCCGCGCAACCATGACGGCGTGAACGAGGAATGGATTTCCGACAAGACCCGGTTCATCTGGGACGGCCTGCGCCGCCAGCGGCTGGACACGCCCTATGTCCGCGAGAACGGCAAACTGCGCAAGGCAAGCTGGCCCGAGGCATTGTCGGCCGCGGCTGCGGCGATGAAGGGCAAGACCGTTGCCGGGCTGGTCGGCGATCTGGTGTCGACCGAGGCCGCCTATGCGCTGAAGCTTCTGATCGAGGGGCAGGACGGGCGCGTCGAATGCCGCACCGATGGTGCGCGCCTACCCGCAGGGAACCGGTCCCGCTATGTCGGCACGGCGGCGATCGAGGATATCGACAGCGCCAGGACGATCTATCTGATCGGGACCAACCCGCGCGACGAGGCGGCGGTTCTGAACGCGCGCATTCGCAAGGCATGGTTGAACGGGGCCGAGGTCTATCGCGTCGGCCCGCCGGTCGATCTGACCTATGACGTGCATGAACTGGGCACCGACCGTGCCGCGCTGGTGCGCGCTGCCGTCAACGCGAAATCGACGCCGGATGCGCTGGTCATGATCGGTCAGGGCGCGGTGTCCGAGGCCGATGGCGCCGCTGTCATGTCCCACGCCATGAAACTGGCACAGGGACTGGGCGGGCGCTTTCTGGTCCTGCATACTGCCGCCGGGCGCGTCGGCGCGATGGACGCAGGCTGCGTGACCGAGGGCGGGCTGGATGCGGCGATCGACGGCGCCGAGGTGATCTACAACCTTGGCGCGGACGAGATCGACATCGAGGCCGGCCCGGTCGTGATCTATCAGGGCAGCCATGGCGACCGGGGCGCGCACCGCGCCGACATCATCCTGCCCGGCGCGGCCTATACCGAAGAGAACGGCCTGTTTGTCAATACCGAGGGGCGCCCGCAACTGGCCCTGCGCGCCGGGTTCGCGCCGGGCGAGGCCAAGGAGAACTGGGCAATCCTGCGCGCGCTATCGGCAGAACTGGGCGCGACGCTGCCCTTTGACTCGCTGCCGGCGCTGCGGCGCACCCTGTGCGAGGCGGTGCCGCATCTGGAACTGATAGACACGGTTGCCGAGAACGACTGGAACCCGCTGCCGGTCGAGGCGCCGGGATCGGCCGATTTCCGGTATGCGGTGCGCGACTTCTACCTGACGAACCCGATTGCGCGCGCCTCGGCGCTGATGGCCGAATTGTCGGCCATGGCCAAGGCGCGCGCGCAAACGCATCTGGCGGCGGAGTGAGGCATGACCGCATCGCCCCTGTTCCTGGCAATCACGGCGCTGGCCCTGGGCGGGCTGGCGCTGGCCGGTTGTGGCGATGCGGCCGAGCAACCCGACCGGGCCGAGACCCGTCTGGGGGCGCCGGAGGATGCGGTCTATCACGGGGTGCGGACCCGACTTCTGGAAGAAGACATGGTCAACTTTCTGGTGACCATGGAGGGCGCGCGCGATGCGGACGACGTGATCGCCTATGCCCGCTGCGCCGCGGCGCAATACGCGGTCATACGCGAATACGGATTTGCGCGCCATGTGCGCACGAATGTGGCTGAACAGGGTGGAATCTGGCAGGCAGATGCGGTTTATACCGTCTCGCCGGCACTGCCCCGGGGTTTTCGGACGATCGACGCAGAAGTGACCGTCGCCGATTGCACCGAGCAGGGAATACCGACGGTCTGAGGATTAGGGCAAGATGGCAGAATTTCTTGAAACCGGGCTGGGCATCACGTTGCTGATTGTCGCGCAGTCGCTTCTGGTTGTCGGCTTCGTGATGATCAGCCTGCTGTTTCTGGTCTACGGCGACCGCAAGGTCTGGGCCGCGGTGCAGATGCGGCGCGGACCCAACGTGGTTGGCCCCTGGGGCCTGCTGCAATCGGTGGCCGACGCATTGAAATACGTCCTCAAGGAGGTGGTGATACCGGCTGGCGTGGATCGCCCCGTCTATTTCCTGGCGCCGATGCTGTCGTTCGTTCTGGCGGTGCTGGCCTGGGCGGTGATCCCGTTCAACGACGGGTGGGTTCTGGCCGACATCAACGTGGCGATCCTGTTCGTCTTTGCCGTCTCCTCGCTTGAGGTTTACGGCGTGATCATGGGCGGATGGGCCTCGAACTCGAAATATGCGTTTCTTGGTTCGCTGCGCTCGGCGGCGCAGATGATCTCGTATGAGGTGTCGCTGGGCCTGATCATCATCGGTGTGATCATCGCCACCGGTTCGATGAGTTTTGGTGCAATCGTTGCCGCGCAGGATACCGGCTGGGGGTTGCTGGGCTGGTACTGGTTGCCGCATCTGCCGATGGTGGTTCTGTTCTTTGTCTCGGCGCTTGCCGAAACCAACCGCCCGCCCTTTGACCTGCCCGAGGCGGAATCGGAATTGGTGGCGGGGTTCATGGTCGAATACTCGTCAACGGCCTATCTGCTGTTCATGGCCGGCGAATACATTGCCATCTTCCTGATGTGCGCGCTGATGAGCCTGCTGTTCTTTGGCGGCTGGCTGTCGCCGGTGCCATTCCTGCCGGATGGTGCCCTGTGGATGGTCGGCAAGATGGCGTTCTTCTTCTTCCTGTTCGCCATGGTCAAGGCGATCGTGCCGCGCTACCGCTACGACCAGTTGATGCGGATCGGCTGGAAGGTGTTCTTGCCGCTCAGCCTGGGCTGGGTCGTGCTGGTGGCGTTCCTTGCGAAATTCGAACTGTTCGGCGGCGCCTATGCCCGCTGGGCGATTGGAGGCTGACATGGGGATCGACGTCACCCGCGCGGTCAAGTATTTCCTGCTTGTCGATTTCATCAAGGGGTTCGGCCTGGGCTTCAAATACTTCTTTGCCCCCAAGGCCACGTTGAACTACCCGCATGAAAAGGGGCCGCTGTCGCCGCGTTTTCGCGGGGAGCATGCGCTGCGGCGCTATCCCAACGGCGAGGAGCGCTGCATCGCCTGCAAGCTGTGCGAGGCGATCTGCCCCGCGCAGGCGATCACGATCGATGCCGAACCGCGCGAGGACGGGTCGCGCCGCACCACGCGCTATGACATCGACATGACCAAATGCATCTATTGCGGTTTCTGCCAGGAGGCCTGCCCGGTCGATGCCATCGTCGAGGGGCCGAATTTCGAATTCGCCACCGAAACCCGCGAAGAGCTTTTCTATGACAAGGAAAAGCTGCTCGACAACGGGGAACGCTGGGAAGCCGAGATTGCGCGCAACCTTGAACTTGACGCCCCTTATCGGTGATCCGCCATGACTGATGCCTTCACCAAGATGTTTCAGCAGATGATGGCGTCGAGCCAGGAAATGGTGCGCGCCTTCAACCCGGCGCTGGAGAACGCGCAGATGCCGGGCCTCGACAAGGGCTTTGCGGGCGGGTTCCCGACGATGCCCGCCGACATGATGGAGATGTGGTTTGGCAAGACCTTCAACCGTGAGGGGCTGGACGCCAAGACCCGCCTGATGCTGACACTTGCGGCGCTGACCGTTCTGGGCGCACAGGCCGAGCCGCAGATCCGGCTGACCGTGCGCCACCTGATCGAAACCGGCGCGACCGAACGCGAGATCGCCGAGGTGATCTGGCAGATGAGCATGTTCGGTGGATTGCCCGCCATGCAGAAGGCGCTGGAGATCGCCCAGAGCGTATTCGCCGAGACCAGGGAGAAAGACGCATGAGCGTTGCCGATTTTGCCTTCTATATCTTTGCCATCGTCGTGGTGGCGGCGGGGCTTTTGGTGGTGATCGCCCGAAACCCGGTGCATTCGGTGCTGTGGCTTATCCTGGCGTTCCTGTCGTCGGCGGGGTTGTTCGTATTGCTGGGGGCCGAGTTCCTGGCGATGCTGCTGATCATCGTCTATGTCGGCGCGGTGGCCGTGCTGTTCTTGTTCGTGGTGATGATGCTCGACATCGACTTTGCCGCGCTCAAGGCTGAAATGGCGCGCTATTTCCCGCTGGCCAGTCTGGTGGGTCTGGTGATCTTGATGCAGCTGGCACTGCTTTACGGCAGCTGGGTGCAAGCCGACGGCGCGTTGGGGCTGCGCCAGGCCGTGACGCCGGACATGGCCGAGGTCGAGAACACGCGCGCCCTGGGCATGATCCTGTACGACCAGTATTTCGTCCTGTTCCAGTTGTCGGGGCTTATTCTGCTGGTGGCCATGATCGGGGCAATCGTGCTGACCATGCGCCATCGCACCAACGTCAAGCGCCAGGATGTGCTGCAACAGATGTGGCGTGACCCGGCCAAGGCGATGGAACTGAAAGACGTGAAACCGGGGCAGGGGCTGTAATGGAGCTTCCGCTTGCCATCGCCATCGACGCGGCGCTGGCCGTCGTGGCGTGTGTGAACCGGGACGAACCGAACGAATAGGGCGCAAACGCCCGGAGGGACCAGATGGTTGGACTTGAACATTACCTGACGGTGGCGGCGGCGCTGTTCGTCATCGGGATTTTCGGCATCTTCCTGAACCGGAAGAACGTGATCGTGATCCTGATGTCGATCGAACTGATCCTGCTGTCGGTCAACATCAACCTGGTGGCGTTTTCCAGCCATCTGGGGGATCTGGTGGGGCAGGTCTTTACCATGTTCGTTCTGACCGTTGCCGCCGCCGAGGCCGCGATCGGCCTTGCGATCCTGGTTTGTTTCTTCCGGAACCGCGGCACGATCGACGTTGAAGACGTCAACGTGATGAAAGGCTGATTTCCATGGCGACGACGCTTCTTTTTGCACCGCTGATCGGGGCGATCATCTGTGGCTTCGGCTGGCGGCTGATCGGCGAAAAGGCGGGAATGATCATCGCCACGGGGCTGTTGTTCCTGTCGGCGATCCTGTCATGGATCCTGTTTCTCAGCTATGACGGCAATCCGCAGTCCATCCAGATCCTGCGCTTCATCGATTCCGGCACCCTGGTGGGCGACTGGGCTTTCCGGCTGGATCGTCTGACCACCGTGATGCTGATCGTGGTGACGACGGTGTCGTCGCTGGTGCATCTGTATTCGTTCGGATACATGGCGCATGACGACAACTGGACGCAGGAAGAGCACTACAAGGCGCGCTTTTTCGCCTATCTGTCGTTCTTCACCTTTGCCATGCTGATGCTGGTCACGGCCGACAACCTGGTCCAGATCTTCTTTGGCTGGGAGGGGGTGGGCGTCGCCTCGTATCTGCTGATCGGTTTCTATTACCGCAAGGCCAGCGCCAATGCCGCCGCAATCAAGGCGTTCGTGGTCAATCGTGTGGGCGATTTCGGCTTCATCATCGGCATCATGGCGCTTTACCTGCTGACCGACTCGATCCGCTTCGACGACATATTCGCCCAGGCCGAGACCCTTTCCGAAACCACCATCCGTTTCCTGTGGACGGACTGGAACGCGATCAACATGGTCTGTTTCTTCCTGTTCGTCGGGGCGATGGGCAAGTCGGCGCAACTGTTCCTGCACACCTGGCTGCCCGACGCGATGGAGGGGCCGACACCGGTGTCGGCGCTGATCCACGCGGCAACCATGGTCACGGCCGGCGTGTTCCTGGTTGCTCGCATGTCGCCGCTGATGGAATACGCCGAGAACGCGCGCGATTTCATCGTGCTGATCGGGGCCTTCACCGCCTTCTTCGCCGCGACCGTGGGCCTTGTTCAGAATGACATCAAGCGCGTGATCGCCTATTCGACCTGTTCGCAGCTTGGCTACATGTTCGTGGCCGCCGGGGTCGGCGTCTATTCGGTGGCCATGTTCCATCTGCTGACGCACGCCTTCTTCAAGGCGATGCTGTTTCTTGGGGCCGGCTCGGTCATCCACGGGATGCACCATGAGCAGGACATGCGCAATTACGGCGGGCTGCGGGCGAAACTGCCCTATACCTTCTGGGCCATGATGCTGGGCACGCTGGCCATCACCGGCGTCGGTATCCCGTTGACGACGATCGGCTTTGCCGGGTTCGTATCGAAGGACGCGATCATCGAAAGCGTTTTCGCCGCCGACAAGGGATATGCGTTCTGGATCCTGGTCGCGGGGGCCGCGATGACCTCGTTCTACAGTTGGCGGCTGATGTTCCTGACCTTTTACGGCAAGCCGCGCGGTGATCATCACACGCATGAGCATGCCCACGAAAGCCCGTGGCCGATGCTGGTCCCGCTGGGCGTGCTGGCCGTGGGCGCGGTGCTCGCGGGGATGGTCTGGTATCACCCGTTCTTCGGGTCCACCGATGCGGTGCGCGACTGGTTCGGCGCATCGATCTTCATGGCCGAAGGCAACGACCTGGTGTCGCAGGCCCATTATGTGCCCAAATGGGTCAAGGTCGCGCCGTTCGTGGCCATGGCGCTGGGCCTTGGCCTGGCCTGGCTGTTCTACATCCGGCGCCCCGACATGCCGCGCCGGCTGGCGGCGAACCAGCCGATCCTGTATCGCTTCCTGCTCAACAAGTGGTATTTCGACGAAATTTATGACGCGGTGTTCGTGCGCCCGGCCATCTGGCTTGGCCGGTTCCTGTGGAAGCGCGGCGACGGCGCCACGATCGACGGTGCCATCAACGGGCTGTCCATGGGGATCATGCCGTTCTTCAACCGGGTCTATGCGCGTGCCCAGTCCGGCTATGTCTACCATTACGCGTTCGCCATGGTGATCGGCATCGCGCTGCTGGTCACCTATGTCACGCTCACCGGGGGGGCGCACTGATGCTGAACCTTCTGTCCATCATCACCTTCACCCCGGCGGTGGCGGCACTGATCCTGGCCTTGTTCCTGCGTGGCGACGACGAGGCCGCGCAGCGCAACGCCAAATGGCTGGCCTTTGTGGCGACCTCGGCCACCTTCCTGATCTCGCTGATCCTTCTGTTCAGTTTCGACCCGTCAGACACCGGCTTTCAGCATGTCGAGGAACGCGAATGGATTCTCGGGCTCAGCTATAAGCTTGGGGTCGATGGTATCTCGATCCTGTTCGTGATGCTGACCACGTTCCTGATGCCCCTGACGATCGCGGCCTGCTGGACGGTGACGCACCGCGTCAAGGAATACATGATTGCCTTCCTGGTGCTGGAAACCCTGATGATCGGGGTCTTCGTGGCGCTGGATCTGGTGCTCTTCTACCTCTTCTTCGAGGCCGGGCTGATCCCGATGTTCCTGATCATCGGGATCTGGGGCGGCAAGGAGCGCATCTACGCGGCCTTCAAGTTCTTTCTCTATACCTTCATCGGCTCGGTCCTGATGCTGGTGGCGATGATCGCCATGTACATGGACGCAGGCACCACCGACATTCCGACCCTGCTGGAACACCAGTTCGCGACCGGGCCGGTCTCGCTGATGGGCTGGCAGGTCGTGGGCGGCATGCAGACGCTGCTATGGCTGGCCTTTTTTGCCTCGTTCGCCGTCAAGATGCCGATGTGGCCGGTGCACACCTGGTTGCCTGATGCCCATGTGCAGGCCCCGACCGCGGGCTCGGTCGTGCTGGCGGCCGTGTTGCTGAAGATGGGGGGCTATGGCTTCTTGCGCTTTTCGCTGCCGATGTTCCCGGTCGCTTCGGAACTGCTGGCACCCCTGGTCCTGTGGATGTCGGCCATCGCGATCGTCTATGCCTCGCTGGTCGCACTGGTGCAGGAGGACATGAAGAAGCTCGTTGCCTATTCCTCGGTCGCGCATATGGGGTTCGTGACGATGGGCATCTTCTCGGCCAGCCAGCAGGGGCTGGACGGCGCCATCTTCCAGATGATCAGTCACGGCTTCATCTCGGGCGCCCTGTTTCTGGCCGTGGGCGTCATCTATGACCGGATGCACACGCGCGAGATCGACGCCTATGGCGGGCTGGTCAACCGGATGCCGGCCTATGCGGCGGTGTTCATGCTGTTCACCATGGCCAATGTCGGTCTGCCCGGCACCTCGGGTTTCGTGGGCGAATTCCTGACCTTCATGGCGGTCTTTCAGGTCAACACCTGGGTCGCGCTGGTCGCGGCCAGCGGGGTGATCCTGTCGGCGGGTTATGCGCTCTGGCTCTATCGCCGGGTGGTGTTCGGCGCGCTGATCAAGGACAGCCTGAAGGGCATCAAGGACATGGATCGCCGCGAAAAGGCGATCTTTGCGCCGCTGGTCGTGATGACCCTGCTTCTGGGCGTCTACCCCGCGCTTGTGACCGATCTGATCGGGCCCTCGGTGGCCGCGCTCTTGACCCAATACGATGCCGCACTGGCCGCCCATGAATCGGGCAGCATGCTGGCACAGAACTGAAAGGCGCGTTGCGATGACTTCGGTTGATCTTACCATTGCCCTGCCGGAAATCCTGCTGGCCCTCTATGCAATGGCCGCGCTTCTGTTCGGCGTGTGGTTCGGCAAGGACCGCTTGACGGGCGTGCTGATCTGGGCCACGGCAGCGGTCTTCGTGCTGCTGGCGGCCATAATCGCGCTGGGCGACGGCGCGGCGCAGACCGCCTTCGGCGGGCTGATGGTGAACGATGCCTTCGCGCGCTTTGCCAAGATCGCGATCCTGCTCTCGGGCGCTGCGGTCATGCTGATGGGGCAGGACTACATGCAGCGCCAGAACATGGTGCCGTTCGAATACCCGATCCTGATCGCGCTGGCGAGCGTCGGCATGATGGTGATGGTTTCCGCCGGTGATCTGATCGCGCTCTACATGGGGCTCGAGCTGCAATCGCTCACGCTATACGTTCTGGCGGCGATCCGGCGCGACAGCCTGCGCTCGACCGAGGCCGGGTTGAAGTATTTCATGCTCGGCGCGCTGGCATCGGGCCTGCTGCTTTATGGCGCGTCGCTGGTCTATGGCTATGCCGGCACGACCCGGTTCGACGGGATCGCCTCGACGGTGCAGGACGGGCATCTGTCGGTTGGCGTGCTGATGGGGCTGGCCTTCATGCTGGCGGGCCTTGCCTTCAAGGTCTCGGCGGTGCCGTTTCACATGTGGACCCCGGATGTCTACGAAGGGTCGCCAACACCGGTCACGGCCTTCTTCTCGACCGCGCCGAAGGTTGCCGCCATCGCCCTGCTGGCCCGACTGGTGCACGACGCTTTCGGCGCCGCACCGGGCGACTGGGCGCAGATTCTGGCGTTTCTGGCGGCGGCGTCCATGTTCGTGGGCGCAATCGGCGCCCTCGGGCAGCGCAACCTCAAGCGGCTGATGGCCTATTCGTCGATCTCGCACATGGGCTTTGCGCTCGTGGGCCTGGCGGCGGGCAATGCCGTCGGCGTTCAGGCCACGCTTCTTTACATGGCGATCTATGTCACGATGAACATCGGCGTCTTTGCCTTCATCCTGTCGATGCGGCGCGAGGGGCGGATCGTGGCGCAGATCGACGATCTTCAGATGTTGTCACGGGCACAGCCGGGCGCGGCGCTGGCCCTTCTGATCCTGATGTTCTCGCTGGCCGGGGTGCCGCCGCTGGTGGGGTTCTGGGCCAAGTTCTCGGTCCTGTCCGCCGCGGTCGGCGCCGGTCTGGTCTGGTTGGCGGTCGCGGGCGTGCTGGCCTCGGTGATCGGCGCCTTCTACTATCTGCGGATCGTCTACCTCATGTATTTCGGGCAAGAGGGGCCGCCGCTGGACCGCGATATCGGCGCGATCCAGTGGGGCCTCCTGATGGCCTCGGCGGCGGCGATGCTGCTGGGGGTGATCAACCTCTTCGGTGTCGATGGTGCGGCGGCGGTCGCGGCGCAGGCGCTCGTGCAGTGATGGGGTGGCGAAACGGTGCCCCCGCGTGCCCGTGCGCCCCTTCATCTTGCCGAAAATACGCCACGGGGGTGCGGGGGTGTGAAACCCCCGCCTCTGCCATATCCGCCAGGCGCATCGGGGGGACGGGCCATGCCTGATCGGCCTGCACCCGCCTGGCCCGAAGAGTATGGCCGGCTTGTCCTGCCCGAGGTTGACAGCACCAATGCCGAAGCCCTGCGCCGCCTGCCGGAACTGGGCGGGCCATGCTGGATATTGAGCCGGCGCCAGACCGCCGGGCGCGGCCGGCGCGGGCGCGGCTGGGCCGACCCGGCCGGCAACTTCGCCGCGACGCTGGCAATCCGTTTGCAGGCGTCGCCCGCGCACATGGCCCTGCGCTCGTTCGCTGCCGCGCTCGCGCTGCATGATGCGCTGGTCGCCGTGACCGGCCTGGCGCAGGGGTTCGCCCTGAAATGGCCCAATGATGTCCTGCTCAACGGCGGCAAGCTTTCAGGCATCTTGCTGGAAAGCGGCGGCGGCGGCGCGCTGGCGGTGGGCATCGGCGTCAACCTGCGCGCCGCTCCGCCCGCCGATCCCGGCGCGGCCTTCGCGCCGGTGTCGCTGCGCGCGGAAACCGGATTGTCGCTGTCGCCCGAACACCTGCTCGATCATCTCGCGCCGGCGTTCGCGCAATGGGAGGGGCGCTTGCAAACCTATGGTTTCACGCCGCTGCGCGCCGCCTTTCTGGACCGGGTCACGCGGCTGGGCGAGCCGATTCTGGCGCGCACCATGACCGACACAATCGAAGGCCGCTTCGCCACGATCGATGAGAGCGGCGCGCTCGTTCTGGCAACGACGGGCGGGCAACGGGTCGTCCCGGCGGCCGAGATCTTCTTTCCCTGACACCCCGGTATCGGAGGGCATCATGCTTTTGTGCATCGACTGTGGCAACACCAACACCGTCTTTTCCATCTGGAACGGCGCGCGGTTCATTGCCACCTGGCGCACCGCGACCGAACATCAGCGCACCGCCGATCAATACTATGTCTGGCTCTCGACCCTGATGAACCTGCAAAAGATCGAGGCCGACATCACCGAGGTGATCATCTCGTCCACGGTGCCGCGTGTGGTGTTCAACCTGCGCGTTCTATGCAACCGCTATTTCGACTGCCGTCCGCTGGTCGTGGGCCGGCCCGAATGCCGCCTGCCGGTGGATGTGCGCGTCGATCCGGGCACGGCGGTCGGGCCGGACCGGCTGGTCAACACGGTGGCCGGCTTTGATCTCTTCGGCGGCGATCTGATCGTGGTCGATTTCGGCACCGCCACCACATTCGACGTGGTCGACAGCGACGGCGCCTATATCGGCGGGGTGATCTCGCCGGGGGTGAACCTGTCGCTGGAGGCGTTGCACATGGCTGCCGCCGCGCTGCCCCATGTCGATATCGCCCGCCCCGATACCGTGGTCGGCAAGAACACGGTCGCGTGTATGCAGGCGGGTGTGTTCTGGGGTTATGTCGGGCTGGTGAATGGGATATGTGAGCGCATCAAGGCCGAACGCGCCCGCCCCATGCGGGTTATCGGCACCGGGGGGCTGGCGCCCCTTTTTGCCTCGGGCGAGGCGCTGTTTGACGACATACGCGATGACCTGACCATGCACGGTTTGCAGGTCATCCACGAGCATAACGGGAACGGGTGAATGAAGGCTGAACGACTGATCTATCTGCCCCTTGGCGGCGCCGGTGAGGTGGGCATGAATGCCTATGTCTACGGCTATGGCCCCAAGGGCAAGGAGCGGCTGATCCTGGTCGATCTGGGCGTGACCTTTCCCGACATGGACGGCTCGCCCGGCGTGGATCTGATCTTGCCCGACATCACCTGGCTGGAAGAGCGCCGCGACCGGCTGGATGCGATCTTCATCACCCATGCGCATGAAGACCATGTCAGCGCGCTGGGCCATCTGTGGCAACGGTTGAAGGCGCCGGTCTATGCGCGCGATTTCACCGCCCGCATCGCCGGCAAGAAGATGATCGAGGCGGGCCAGTCCTCGGACCCGGTCAAGACCGTTCTGCCGATGCCCGAAACCATCGAGGCGGGGCCGTTCGCGGTGCAGTTCATCCCGGTATCGCATTCGCTGCCCGAGGCTTCGGCGCTCTTGATCGAAACGCCCGCCGGGCGCGTGGTTCACACCGGCGATTTCAAGCTCGATCTGACCCCCGGTGTGGGCGCTCCCTTCGACGAGCCGCTCTTTGCCGAGCTTGGCCAGCAAGGGGTCAAGGCCCTGGTGTGCGATTCCACCAATGTGTTCTCGTTGCATCCCGGCCGTTCGGAAAGCACGCTGCCCGATGCGATCACCGAACTGGTGCGCAATGCGCCCGGCATGGTGGTGGCAACGACCTTCGCCTCGAACGTGGCGCGGCTTCGGACGCTGGCCTATGCCGCGCGTGAAGCCGGGCGGTCGGTCTGCCTGTTGGGGCGCGCGATGCACAACATGGTGCGCACCGCCACCGAGGCGCAGCTTCTGCATGATTTCCCGGCCACGATCACCCCGGAAGAGGCCGCCGACCTGCCACGCCAGAGCGTCATGCTGATCGTGACGGGCAGCCAGGGCGAGCGGCGCGCGGCGTCGGCGCAACTTGCGCGCGGGACCTACATGGGGCTCAGGCTGAAAGAAGGCGATACCTTCCTGTTTTCCTCGATGACCATTCCTGGCAACGAACGCGAAGTCCTGCGCGTCGTGAACGCCCTGTCGGAAACCGGGGTCGAGGTGGTCGACAACAGCGGCGGTCTCTATCACGTTTCGGGCCATGCCAATCGCCCCGATCTTGAACGCATGCACGATCTGCTCAAGCCGCAGATGCTGGTGCCGATGCATGGCGAGCACCGCCACCTGCGCCAGCACGCAAAGCTTGCGGCCGCGCGCGGTATCGCTTCGGCCGTGGCCCCCAATGGCACCATGCTGGACCTGACCGGCGAGGCGCCGGTGATCGTGGATCAGGTTCAGACCGGGCGGTTGTATCTGGATGGCACGGCGATCTATGGCGCGCTGGACGGGATCGTGCGCGAACGGATCCGCATGGCCCTGAACGGGCATGTGCTGGTGACGCTGATCATCGACGAGGACGGCATGCCGCTGGGCGATGCCTGGGCCGATGCCCAGGGGCTGGCGCATCAGGGGCGTTCGCGCCGCGCCCTGAGCGAAGTCATCGAAGAGGAACTCGCCGAGGAACTGGATCGCGCGAACCGCAAGCTTCTGGACAATGACGACAAGCTGATCGACACGATCAAACGCCGGGTGCGGGCGTGTTGTGTCGATGAGATCGGCAAGAAGCCCGAGGTGACGGTGGTTGTCAGCCGATTGTCCGACAACTGACCACAAGCCGGTGACGGCAAGGGTTTCTTAATCGCTGGCTGCGATCCTGTCTTGGTTGGCAGGATCGGCAGGCGATGGTTGACTTCAACGGCGATTCCATTCTCAGGCGCAAGCTTGCCCCGCGGCCGGATGTGCCCGCGTTCGATCTGGCGGAGCTGCCCGACCTGCCGGATCCGGGGGGGCGGTTGCTGCCGCGTTCGTTCACGCGCAGTTGCAGCCGGGTCGCCGATCTGGTCGCGCGTGCGCGCGTCTGCGCCAGTCGCGGGGTAACGCTGAATGAACTGGTCGATCTGCCCGAGGCCGAGGGGTTTACCGCGCTCCTGATCGCCGAGGGGGCGCCGCCGGGCCTGGTGATCCTTGATCCGGTGGTGTTTTCTTCTGTGATCGAGGCCATGACCGTTGGCCGGTTGATGGCGATTGAGCCCGCGATGCGGCGCGCGACCGTCACCGATGCTGCGCTGGTGGCAGAACTGGTGGACGCCACGCTGGCAGAGCTGGACGCCAATGCCGACCCCGAAGAGCCCTTTGCCGCCGGCTACCGCCTGGGGCCGCTGGCCGACGATCTGCGCCTGCTCGACGTCATGCTGGAGGATGTGGCGTTCGCGCTGACGAGCCTTGATGTCGACCTGCTTGACGATGGGGTGACGCGGCATGGCCGTGTCACCATCGCCCTGCCCGAGCCGGCGGTGTCTACGCCGCCATTCGAGGGATTCGATCTGCCGTTCCAGACCGAACCCGCGCCGGATACGCATTGGGAACAGGCGCTCGAAGCCTCGGTCATGGCCGCCCCGGCCCAGATGTTCGCGGTGCTGGGTCGGGTCACGATGCCATTGTCGCGCGCGCTGGAACTCGATGCCGGCAGTTGCCTGACCCTGCCGCTGTCGCAACTGGAAGAGGTCGCGCTGGAAACGCTGGACAATCAACCGATGGCCCTGGGCCGCCTGGGACAATACCGCGGCATGCGTGCCCTGCGGCTGACATCGCTTCTGGCGGGGGCTGAGGGCGACAGCGCGCCAGGCCCGGCGGCGGAACCGCCCGAACCAACAAGACCCGCGCTTGGCCGCGATCTCGCCTTGCCGACCGGGGGCGAAGGGGAATGACACCGATCCGCCGGACGATGGATCGGCGACGTTCAGGCCGGGGCAGGGGCTTAACGCAGGGTCGGGATCGGCCCGGTTGTGCGCCCCTGGGTGAATTGCTGCATCACCGGGTCGTCGGTGCTCAAGGCCTCGGCGGCGGTGCCTTGCCAGTAGAACCGCCCCTCGTGCAGCATGGCAACCCGGTCGGCCACGTCGTTCAAGGTGCGCATGTCATGGGTGATGGTGATGGCCGTCGCCCCCATCTCGGTCACGATTTCGCGGATCAGCGCGTTGATCACGGCCGCCATGATCGGGTCCAGTCCGGCGGTGGGTTCGTCGACAAACAGGATCGGCGGATCGCCGGCGATCGCGCGCGCGAGCCCGACGCGCTTTTGCATTCCGCCCGACAGTTCCGCCGGAAACAGATCGCCGACCGCGCTTTCAAGGCCCACACGCGCCAGTTTCTCGTCGGCCTGCGCGCGCGCCTGGGCCTTGCCCATCCGGGCCGGGCCACGCAGCAGCCGGAAGGCCACGTTCTGCCAGACCGGAAGCGAATCGAACAGCGCCGAGCCCTGGAACAACATGCCGACATGTGCCGCCAGCTCATGCGGGCGCGGGCGCGTCAGCCCGGCGATCTCGATCGCTCCGCGGTCGGGGCGTTCCAGACCCAGCAGGCATTTCAGCAAGACCGACTTGCCGGTCCCCGACCCGCCGATCACGACCAGGCTTTCGCCGCGCTCCAGCGCGAAGTCGATGCCGTCCAGCACCACCTTGCGGCCAAAGGCCTTGTGAAGATCGCTTACACGGATCATGCGGAAAAGAACGCCTCTGTCAGCAGGTAGTTGGCCGACAGGATCAGCACCGACGCCAGCACCACCGCCGATTTCGTGGCTTCGCCCACGCCTTGCGCGCCGCGTCCGCTGTTCATGCCGAAATAGCAGCCCGACAGCGCCACCAGGAACCCGAACACCGCGCCCTTGACCAGGCCCGAGGCAATATCCCAAAACTCAAGGAAATCGACGGTATTGCGCAGGTATGTGGACCCGTCAAAGCCCAGCCGGGTCACGCCGACCGCGTAGCCGCCCAGAATGCCGATGGCGTCGCCCACCGCCACCAGGACCGGCATCGCCAATGTCGCAGCCAGAACGCGGGGCAGGGTCAGGTATTTCATCGGCTCGGTCGCCAGCGTGCGCAGCGCGTCGATCTGTTCGGACACTTTCATCGTGCCGATTTCCGCGGCGATCGACGAGGCCACGCGCGCGGCCACCATGAGCCCGCCCAGAACCGGACCCAGCTCGCGCACCATGCCGATCGCGGTGATTGACGGAACCGCGAACTCGGCCGAAAAGCGCGCGCTGCCGGCAAAGATCTGCAAGGCCAGCGCGCCGCCGGTGAACAGCGCCGTCAGGCCGACGACCGGCAGCGAGAGCCAGCCGATCTGCACCAGTTGCAATGCGAACTCGCGCCCGTACCATGGCGGGCGGAAGAGATGCGAAACGGTCAGGGCCGCGAAGGCCGCGAACCGGCCGATCGCGCCCATCAGACCCGAGACGGCGTGTCCGGTCGCGCCCAGAAACCTGTGCAACGTGGCGATCATGCGGTCAGCCCCTCAAAGCGGCGGCGATAGCGCGGGCCGAGGCTGGTCAGGATCTCGTAGCCGATGGTTCCCGCTGCGCGGGCCAGATCGTCGATGCCCTGATGCGCCCCCAGCAGATCAAGCGCCTCGGGCACCGTGGGCAGATGGCTGACATCGACGGTAATCAGGTCCATCGAGACCCGGCCCACCACGGGGCAGGGCGTGTCCCCGGCCCAGAGCGTGGCGCGGTTCGACAGGTGGCGCAGGATGCCGTCGGCATAGCCCGCGGCCACCGTCGCCAAGCGAGTCGGGCGCCCCGCGATCCAGGTGGCGCTGTAGCCGACGGCTTCGCCCGGTTCGACATCGCGCGTCTGGATCACCGGCAGCGCCAGTTGCGTGACGGGATAGGCCTCGGCAAAAGGCGCGCCGCCATAGAGGCCGATGCCGGGGCGGGTGAGGTCGAAATGAAACGCCTGCCCCATCAGGATGCCGCCGGTGGCCGCCAGCGATTTCGGCACGGCGCAGCCTTCGGTCATGGCATGGAATTCGTCGGCTTGCTGACCATTCATCAGGTGATCGGGCTCGTCTGAGCAGGCCAGATGCGATTGGATCAGCCTTGGCCCGGCCTCCAGCGCGATGTCGCGCACCGCGGCCCATTCGCGCGGTTCCATGCCCAGCCGGTTCATGCCGGTGTCCAGCTGGATGCCGAACGGATGGCCGGGCAGCGCCTCGAGGTGGCGGGCCAGTTGCTCGGCCGAATTGATCAACGGGGTCAGGGCCAGGTTGCGCAGCATCTGCGCATCCCCTGCCATATGCCCCGAATAGACATAGATGTCGGGGCCGTTGCCCAGCGCCTGCCGGATCGTCGCCCCCTCTTCGGCCAGGGCGATGAAGAACTTGCGCGCCCCGGCCTGTGCCAGCTTGCGCACCACCTGCGCTGCGCCCAGGCCATAGGCATCGGCCTTGACGGTCGCGCCGGTCTCACAGCGCGAGAGCCGGTCGAGGCGTTGCCAGTTGGCTGCAATCGCGTTGAGGTCGATGGTCAGGCGAGCGGATCCCATATGCCGCGTTTGGCCATTGCGCGCCGGTCAAGTCAAGGGCGAATGCGCGGGGGGGCAGGGGTGCAGCCGATTGGCAACAAATTGACGCAATATGGCCCCATTGGACGGGCATTGTTGCCCGGTCGGGGCGTTCGTTGCCTCGAAATTCGGTGTTCTGGTTCAAGGAGGCAAGAGTGAAACCGAAGGACAAGCAGGAAAAGACCCCGCCACCGCCACCCGTCTTGCCGCGCCGTCAGGGGCGCTTTGCGGATTGGGCGATGATCTGAAACCGGGCGCGCATGTCAGTCAGGCGGCGTCGATCCGCACGCCGCCCGTTTCCAGCCGCAGCCGCCATTGTGCCGGGGGCAGGGCGCGGGAATGACGACGCGCCAGCCGCCAGTCGCCGCTATCGACTTCGGGGTGCAAGGCCCAGCGGCTTTCCACGCCGGCAAGCCGGAATTCGGCAGCCTCGTCGGCCATGAGCAGGCCCAGCGGGGCCAGCGTGGCGTTCTGATGGTCGCCGCCGGTGCTGCGCGCCAGCCCTTCGGCAGCGGCCAGATGCAGCCGCCGCACCTGGCGCAGGTCCGGCGGGACGGCAAACTCGGCGATCACCAGGGCCACGCAACCGGCGCGCAAGGCTTCTTCCATGCACCAGAGCACGTCTTCGGCGCGTGGGCAGTCCACCATGATCAGCGCGCCAGGATCGGCCAGGCCGATCAGGCCCTGGGGGCATAGACGGTCGTTGCGCCAGGCCGGGCGCAGCCAAAACACCGGCCCTTCGGCCTGTGCCGCCCCGGCCAGGATCGTGGCCAGCGTGCGCCGGGCCGTGCCGGTCAATTCGTGCACGCGCCCCCGCGCGAACGCCAGCGGTTGTGCCGGGCACAACGGCGGGGGCGGCGGTGACGCGGGGCGTTCCAGCCGGGCCAGAAGTGCTGCGGCCTCGGCCGGAAGCGGGGGGCGCTGGTCGCGGGAATCAGGGTGATCGAACATGCCTTTTTCTAGCATGTTCCCTTTGCGTTCTCAATTCCGCGATCCTTGCCTTTCTGTCTCATCCCGCTAGTGTCCCCTCAAAATGCAGGAGACCGCCAAGCCATGAAACAGATCCCACTCGGCAGCACCGGCCTCAGTGTCTCGGAGTTCTGTCTCGGCACCATGACCTGGGGCAACCAGACCCCCGAGGCGGACGCCCATCGCCAGATCGATCTGGCCCGCGATCACGGCGTGAGCTTTCTGGACACCGCCGAGATGTATCCGACCAATCCCGTTCGCGCCGAAACCGCAGGCCGCACCGAAGAGATAATCGGCTCGTGGCTGGCCGCGCGCGGTGGTCGCGATCAGGTCGTCATCGCCACCAAGGTAACGGGCAAGGGCAGCGACGCGATTGCCGGCGGCGCGCCCGAGATCGGACCGGCGCGGCTGCGCGCGGCGGTCGAGGCGTCTCTGGCGCGGCTGGGCACCGATGTGATCGACATCTACCAGTTGCACTGGCCCAATCGCAGCTCTTACCACTTTCGGCAGAACTGGACCTATGCGCCCCCCGCCGCCACCGAGCGCGCGGGAATTCGCGCCAACATGCTGGAGGTTCTGACCGAGGCCGGGCGACTGGTCGAGGAGGGCAAGATCCGCCATTTCGCCCTGTCGAACGAGACCGCCTGGGGCATGGCCAACTGGATCGCCCTGGCCGAGGCCAACGGCCTGCCGCGCCCGGCCAGCCTGCAAAACGAGTATTCGCTGCTGGCGCGGCAGTTCGACACCGATCTGGCCGAATTATGCGCCTTGGAGGATGTGCCGCTGTTGGCCTATTCGCCGCTGGCTGCGGGGCTTCTGACCGGCAAATATGCCGGCGACGTGGTGCCCGACGGATCGCGCCGCGCCATTCGCGAGGATCTGGGCGGACGGATTACGCCGCGCGTGTTCGAGGCCGTGGCGGGCTATCTGGGCCTGGCGCGGGATCATGGCCTGGACCCGGTGCAGATGGCGCTGGCCTGGTGCCGGACCCGGCCATTTTCCGTCATTCCGATCATCGGCGCGACCAGCGTTGAACAGTTGCAGCGCGAATTGCCCGCCGCAAGCCTGACCCTGAAGCCCGAGGTGCTCAAGGCGATCGATGCCATGCACAAGGTGATCCCGATGCCCTATTGACCGCCCGGCCGGGGCTGTTCGCTGATTGGCGCCCTTGTCCGCGCCGTCGGCGGACGTGTCAGACCGGGTTCGGAAGGGCGCGACCGTCGCGATGGGCGATGGCGTTTTCCAGCGCCATGAGGCCCATCTCGACCCGCACCTCAAGCGCCGCGGTGCCCAGATGCGGCAACAGCACGACATTGTCCAGATTGCGGAGTGCCTCGGGCACCTCGGGCTCGTTCTCGTAGACATCGAGCCCGGCACCGCCGATCCGGCCCTGTTGCAGCGCCGCGATCAGGGCGGCTTCGTCGATAATGTCGCCGCGCGCGATATTCACCAGATGCGCGTGTGGTTGCATCGCATCCAAGGCGGCGGCGTCGATCATGTGGCGGGTTTCGGGCGTGGCCGGCGCGGCGACCACCACGATATCGGCGGCGGCCATGACCTCATGCAGGCTCGGCAGGGCGCGCGCGTCGGGCAGGACGGGCAGGGGGCGCGGCGTGCGGGTGTGATAGACCACCGCCATGCCGAAGCCGAAATGCGCGCGTTTCGCGATCGCCTGGCCAATCCGGCCCATGCCGATCACGCCCAGAACCTTGCCGCTCAGGTGCAGGCCCAGCATCTGCGTCGGATGCCAGCCCCGCCACTGCCCCGAGCGCACCAGCCGCTCACCCTCGGCGGCGCGGCGCGCGCTCATCAGCATCAGGGTCAGGGCGATATCGGCGGTGGCATCGGTGACGGCGCCGGGCGTGTTGGTAACGGCAATGCCCGCAGCGCGCGCGGCGCCGGTATCGATATGGTTATAGCCCACACCGAAATTGGCCAGAAGCCGGGTGCGCGGGGCAGGCACGGCAGACAGGATGTCGGCGCTGAACCGATCGCCCAGGGTCGGCAGGATGATGTCCTGGGTCGCCAGCGCCTCGGTCATCTCGGCCTCGGACATGGGGTCGGTGCTTTGGCGCACGCTCACGTCGAACCCCTGGCGCGCCGCCTCAAGGACCGGCTTGGGCAGCGGGCGTGTGATCAGCAGTTTCATCAATGCATCCTCGCGCCGTTCGGAACCGGGCGCTCGGGGCCGATCAGGACGACATGGCCATCCGCGTCGGCCAGTCCCAGAACCAGAACCTCGGACATGAAGGGCCCGATCTGGCGCGGGGCAAAGTTGACGACTGCCAGGACTTGTCGCCCGATCAGCGCATCGGGATCGTAATGCGCCACGATCTGGGCCGAGGATTTCTTCTCTCCGATCTCGCTGCCGAAATCGACGCGCAGCTTCAGCGCCGGTTTGCGGGCCTCGGGGAAGGGCTCGGCATGGGTGATGGTGCCCACACGAATATCGACCTTCTCAAAGTCGTCGAAACCGATGGTCATTGTCCCAACTCCCTTGATCGGTCGGCCGCAGCGGCAACGGCCCGGCGCAGCAGGGCGGGAAAGCCGGTGTCGTCGTCCATCAAGACCGACAGGGCGGCGGCGGTGGTGCCGCCGGGGCTGGTGACATTGGTGCGCAACTGCGCCGGATCGGTGCCCGACTGGACGGCCAGTGCCCCGGCGCCCGCCACCGTGGCGCGCGCAAGCTCCAGCGCCATGTCGGGGGCAAGCCCCTGTTCGACCCCGGCGGCCGCCAGCGTTTCGATCAGGTGAAACACATATGCCGGACCCGAGCCGGACACGGCCGTCACCGCGTCCATCTGGGTTTCATCGTGCAACACGACGGTCCGGCCGACCGCGGCCATCAACTGGCGCGCCATGTCCAGCGCGCCCGGCGTGACCTGCGCATTGCCGATCAACGCCGTGATCCCCTGGCCGATGGCGGCGGGGGTGTTTGGCATGGTGCGCACGATCGGGCTGGACGCGCCCAGCGTTTCGGCCAGCCGGGCCAGCCCGACGCCCGCGGCGATTGATACGAACACCGTCTGCCCGCCGCCCATCGACTGCAACTGTGGCAGTGCCGCGCCCATCATCTGCGGCTTGACCGCGATCACCACCACGGCCGGATCGTCAGGCAGAGGGGCATTCAGATGGACACCGGTGCCGCGCAGCCAATCGGACGGGGCCGGGTCGATCACATGAACCGAATCGGGCTGCAGGAAGGACTTCAGCCAGCCTTCCAGCAGGGCCGACCCCATCTTGCCGCATCCCAGCAATACCAGCCCGCGGGCGTTGAGTTCCGTCAATTCCATCGCATCCCCCTTGTCGGGGGCAGATTAGGCGCGGCCGTAGCCCTGTGCAATGGCCAGCTTGATCGCGCTTTCAGGTGCACGATCGGCCCAGGCGACCAACTGGAACGCCGGATAGAACCGCTCGCAACTGGCGACGGCGGCGCGGATCATCTGGTCGATCTGTTCGGGCGCGGCGACCTGTTCGCCTGTCAGCAGCAGCCCGTATCGCCAGACCATCAGCCGCTGTGCCGCCCAGTAGGTGAACGCGCCCGACCAGCTGAGATCGTTGGCGGCGTTGATGACCTCGAACATCTGCGGCAGCCGGGCCTCGGGCGGTTCCATCTCGAAGGTGCAGATCAGCCGCAGGGTTTCATCCGCGCCCGACCAGGCCAGCGTCAGCGCATAGCTGCGCCACTGCCCCTCGACCGCCATGGCGATCTGGTCGTCCCCGACGCGGTCGAAGTCCCAGGCACGATGCTCGGCCAGGGTTTCGACGATGTCGATCGGGTGGATGTCATCGGTCAGGAAGTGGTCCGCGGACAGAGTCATGGCCCGGCCTTTCTCTGATCTAGCCGTATGTGGGCGCGCACCCACAACAAGCTGAGGTAATGGCAAGAACCGGCGGTAGGTCGGTTCCGACCTTACTAGATATGGTGTGGGAAAAGCGAAACCCTGTAAAGGAAAAATTTCTGTGGACAACATCTGGCCGGTTGTCGGGATCGCGCGCGGTGCACATCGAACCGGGGAGCCAAAAACCTGTTCCGGGGGCCTTGAAATAGGGCTTGCATTCTCCATGTATGTAAATGTAAATAACATTAACACCAGTCAAATGAGGAGACCTGCAAATGACGGCAATCGCAACCTGGCCCGGACGCGCAGAAAGCTGGTTGGACGAGCGTGGCAAGGCCGCGTGGATCGCGGCCATGGTGGTCGGGTTCATCGTGTTCTGGCCGATCGGCCTGGCGCTTTTGGCATACATGATCTGGGGAAAGCAGATGTTTGGAAAATCCTGCAAGGGACGCGCGCGCCTGTCGCGTGGTACCATCACGGCCAGTTCGGGCAACTCGGCCTTCGACGCCTACAAGGCCGACATGCTCAAGCGGCTGGAGGATGAGCAGGCGGCCTTTGGCGCGTTCCTGGATCGTCTGCGCGAGGCTAAGGACAAGGCCGAATTCGACGCTTTCATGGATGAGCGGACGGGCAAGTCCACTCAGCCCCCGGCGCAAGAGGCCCCGGCAACCTGATCCGGCACGACCGAGCCCCCTCAAACACCCGGCCCCCCGCGGTCGGGTGTTTGCTTTTGTGCAGGGTGCTTTGCCCTTTTCCTTGCCCCGTTTTCCCGGCATGGTCGCGCGCGGAGATCGGCAAGGATGGATGGGTGATGCGCTGGCGCGACCCTTTTGCGGCCCCGGGCCAGGTGGTGGGTCTGTTCGGCGGATCGTTCGATCCGCCGCATCTGGGCCATGTGCATCTGTCGCGCGAGGCGATCAAGCGGCTGGGTCTTGATCAGCTATGGTGGCTGGTCAGCCCCGGAAACCCGATCAAGCCCGACCCGCCCGCCCCGCTGGAACGGCGCATGGCCGCGGCGCGGACGCTGGTGCAGCATCCGCGCGTTCGCATTACCGATATCGAGATGCGCCTGGGCACACGAGCGACAGCGGACACGCTGACGGCCCTACGACAGCGCTATCCGGGGGTGCGTTTCGTCTGGGTCATGGGGGCGGACAATCTGGCGGGCCTGCATCGCTGGGATCGCTGGCAACAGATCGTCGAATCGGTGCCGATCGCGGTCTTTGCCCGGCCGGGCCAGCGTCTGGCCGCGCTGACCTCGCGTGCCGCGCGGCAATACGCGGATCGGCGCCTGCCCGGCACAGCGGCCCCGGCACTGGGCCATGCGCGGGCGCCCGCCTGGATCTATCTCGACATGCCAATGCGACGCGAGTCGTCGACCGCGCTCAGGGCATGTCGGCAGGCAGCCTGCAGTAAGGCTGGAAAAAGCGATACTGCCTGACATAGGATTGACCAAGGTTCGACATGCGGAGGGCCATCTTTGGCGACAAGGTCCGGTCAAGCCCGCGTTCGGGATTGCGCCGTTTCGGCCCGGTTGTCGGTATGCCAGTTCAAGGGAATGTCATGGCCCCATTTGCCCCCCATGTGACGCGCAGAAGCCTGCTTTGCGGGCTGGCGGCCACGGCGGCCCTGCCGGCGGCCGCACGCGCGCCCGAACGGTCGCTTTTCCCGCGCGCGCGGGCAAGCGTGCGTGGCCCTGTCAACGGGTTGGCGGCCCATTCGGCCGAACGCCTGCTGCAAGACGCCGATCTGGGCGGCGCAACCGGGTTCATCGCCATCGATGCCGAAAGCGGCGACGTTCTTGAGGAATACGGCGCCGATACCGCCCTGCCGCCCGCAAGCGTCGCCAAGGCCGCGACGGCCATGTTCGGATTGCACACTCTGGGCATGGAATACCGCTTCCTCACCCGCGTTCTGGCGCGCGGCGGCGCAGTGACCGGTGGCGTCTTGCGCGGCGATCTGGTCTTGCAGGGCGGCGGCGATCCGATGTTGCAGACCGAGGATCTGGCCCGCCTCGCCGATCGACTGGTTGACAGCGGGCTGCGCCGGGTCGAGGGGCGCTTTCTCGTCGACGAAAGCGCCTTGCCCAGGATCGGGGCCATCGCCCCTGACCAGCCGGTCGAGGCCGGATACAACCCGGCAATCTCGGGGCTGAACCTGAACTACAACCGCGTGCATTTCCAGTGGGCCCGCAGCGGCGACGGGATGGAGCTGACGATGGATGCACGCTCGCCGCGCGAGGTGCCGCGTGTGTCGGTGATCGGGATCGAGGCGCAGGAAAGGGCCATGCCGGTCTATACCTACGACGAGCAGGCCGAGCGCGAATTCTGGACCGTGTCGCGCGCAGCCCTTGGCAACGGCGGCTCGCGCTGGTTGCCTGTGCGGCGTCCGGGGCCCTATACGGGCGATGTGCTGCGCGCGTTGCTGGTTGCGCGCGGCTGCACCGTTCCGGCGCCCCAGCGGGCCACGGGCGCGGGCAGCGGCGCGATTCTGGCCGAGCATCGTTCCATGCAGATGAGCGAATTGATGCGCGTCATGCTGCGATACTCCACCAATCTTGCCGCCGAATGTGTCGGCCTGTCGGCCGCCCGCCGGCTGGAACCCGGCACGCATGGATTGCAGCAATCGGGGCAAGCCATGACGCGGTGGCTGACGCGGCACTACGGCGTGCGCAACCTTCAGTTCGTCGATCACTCGGGGCTTGGCGATACGGCGCGGGTGACGGCCCGGTCCATGGCGGAATTCTTTCTGGCAGCCGGGCGCGAGGGCATTCTGCCCGGTCTTTTGCGCCAGCATGTCATGCGCGACAGCCAGGGCCGCCCGATGGACAATCACCCGGTCGATGTGCGCGCAAAGACCGGCACCCTGAATTTTGTCAGCGGCCTGGGCGGATATGCGCAGACACCGGGCGGGCGCGACATCGTCTTTGCCATTTTCAGCGGCGATCTTGACCGGCGCGCGGCCATTCCGGTCGAGGCGCGCGACCGCCCGGCGGGCGCGCGCGGCTGGGCCCGGCGGGCGCGCGCCTTGCAACAGGGGCTGATCGAACGCTGGTCGGCGACCTACGGATGACCCGTCCACCCGCCTTGCCACACGGGCCGGCATGGACGATGGTCGCGCCCTGGCAACCGGGCGGGACCCTCGCGTGATACCAACCGATCTTTTCGTTCTGCTGGGCGGCATCGGTCTGTTCCTCTACGGGATGCAGGCGCTGACGGCCGAGTTGCAGGTGATCGCCTCGGACCGGGCGCGCGCGGTCATTCAACGCTTCGCGCGGCGGCCGCTGTCAGGGCTGGCGGCCGGGGCGGGCGTGACCGCCCTGGTGCAATCATCCAGCGCGACGATGGTCATGACCCTTGGCTTTGTGGGGGCGGGCATCCTGAGTTTCAGCCAGTCGCTGGGCATCGTTCTGGGCGCCAATATCGGCACCACCTTCACCGGCTGGGCGGTGATGGTGCTGGGGATCAATGTCAATCTGGGAACCCTGGCGTTTCCGGCCCTGTTCCTGGCCGGTCTGGGGCGCATCCTGCTGTCGGGGCCTGCCGCACGGATCGGCGGCGTCGTGGCCGGGCTTTGCCTGATTCTCATCGGCATCGACCTGATGCAGGACGGCATGACCGCGTTCGATGGCGTCCTGGACCCGCGATCGCTGCCCTCGGACACGTTGGCGGGACGGCTGCAATTGCTGGTGCTGGGCATGGCGGCGACTGTCGTCACCCAGTCGTCCAGTGCCGGGGTGGCGGCGACGCTCGTGCTGCTGTCGGCCGGGCATGTTGCCTTTGGGCAGGCAGCGGCGCTTGTCATCGGCATGTCGGTGGGCACGACCTTTACCGGCATCCTGGCCAGCCTGGGCGGAAACGCGGCAATGCGGCGCACGGCCCTGGCCCATCTGACGTTCAACCTGATCCAGGGCGCGGTCGCGCTGGTGTTGCTGGATCTGGCAACGCGGGGTGCGGACCCCGTGTTCGACATGATCGGCGGCCCGCTGGCGCTGGTTGTGTTTCACACGGGCTTCACCGTGCTGGGTGCTGCCGTGTTCCTGCCGGTGATCGCGCCCATGGCGCGGTTCGTCGAATGGCTGGTTCCCGAAAAGGCGCTGGCGATCGAGCACGATCTGGACCCGCGCTTTCTGTCCGATCCGGCGGCGGCGCTGGATGTGGCACTTGCCGGAACGCGCAGGCAGATTGCCGGCCTCTTCGGCGACCTTGGGGCCGCGCTGGCGCCATCGCCGCCCGCCGGTGTCGGGCCGGACATCGCCGCGCAGACCCGCACCGCCGATGCCATTGGCAACTATCTGACGCAGATTGCGCTGTCCGAACAGGATCCGCGGCGGCGGCAACGCTTTGGGGAACTCATGGCGCTGCTCGATCACATGCGCCGGCTGATCCATCGCGCCACGCAACGCGACCGGATCGCGCTGGCGCTGACAGAGGCGTCGCTTTGCCGTGAGACCCGCTATTTCGGCGCGATCCTGCGCCGCATCGCCCGGCACGAGGCGGAATTCGTGGCCGGCGATGCCGCCATTGCGCAAGACCACGCTGCAAGCTTGTCGCGATTGCACCAGCGACTGACGCGGGCACAAGACCGCCTGTCCCGGCGCGAGGATGCCTTGCGCCGGCGCGTCCTGTCCAGCCGTGCCACACCGCCACGGCTTTTCGCGATCACTGACGCCATGCGCTGGCTGCGCCGCAGCGCGGCCCATGCCGAGCGCGTTCTGCACCATTTGCTGGCCGCGCAAAGCCAGGCCATCGCCGCGAACGGTCCCGCAATGCCCGCGCCGGACGCGGGGCAATCGGGCGGAACGGGCTGATCGCGGCTCAGGCGCGCATGTGACGCGCGCGCGCGCCGCGCTCGATCGCGGCGGCATGCAGCCGGTCGAGGTTGAGCTCAAATCGCAGCTCTTCCAGAAAGCGCAACTCGGTCTGCAACAGGCTGCCATCGGCGGCCGCCACGTCGCAGGCCAGTGCATAGGCAGTCTCATACAGGCGTTCGGGCAGGTTTGCGCGCACAAGGCCGAACAGGGCATCCAGCCCGTCCTCCTCTTCGAACAGGTCAAAGACGGTCTGCGCCACGGTCTTGACCCGGTCGAAATCATAGCCCGAGAACACCGGCAACTGGTTGACCACCGCCTCGATCGCCAGAAGCTCGGCGGTGCGGATCTCGCTGTCGGATACCGAGACCGCGATCAGCACCGCGATCAGGCTGTCTTGCGGCGACAGGGAATGAGGGGTGTTGGCCATGGCGGAATCCTGTGGTGAGGCTGAAGGGTGTTGTCTTTGCAGATTATTGACTGCACTGCGGCCCGGCAATAGGAAGCCTTGTCTGCAAAGCCCGGCTGGTACGGTTCCGGCCCGGATGTTCAAACGAAAGTGTGCTACATGACCTCCCTGCGCGACGCTGCGATGACCTCCAAGGCCTGGCCTTTCGAAGAGGCGCGCCGGCTGCTCAAACGCTATGAAAAGGCGCCGCCCGCAAAGGGACATGTCCTCTTTGAAACCGGATACGGCCCCTCGGGCCTGCCGCATATCGGCACCTTTGGCGAGGTGGCGCGCACGACCATGATCCGGCGCGCGTTCGAAGTGATTTCCGACATCCCGACCCGGCTGATCTGTTTTTCGGATGACATGGACGGCATGCGCAAGGTGCCTGACAACGTGCCGAACCCGTCCATGTTGCGCGAACATCTGCAACGGCCGTTGACCGCAGTGCCCGACCCCTTCGGCACCCACGAAAGTTTCGGCCATCACAACAACGCCATGTTGCGCCGTTTCCTCGACACCTTCGGCTTCGAATACGAGTTCATCTCGGCCACCGATTTCTATAAGTCCGGCCAGTTCGACACCATCCTGCTGCGGGCCGCCGAACGCTATGACGATCTGATGGCCGTCATGCTGAAAAGCCTGCGCGAAGAGCGCCAGCAGACCTATTCCATCTTTCTGCCGCTGCACCCCGAGACCGGGCGCGTGCTGTATGTCCCGATCAAGCAGGTCAACGCCCGCGACGGCACGATCACCTTTGACGACGAGACCGGGCGCGAATGGACCCTGCCGGTGACGGGCGGCAACGTGAAGCTGCAATGGAAGCCCGATTTCGGCGCGCGTTGGGCGGCGCTGGATGTCGATTTCGAAATGTATGGCAAGGACCACAGCACCAACACCCCGATCTATGACCGGATCTGCGAGATCCTGGGCGGTCGCAAGCCCGAGCATTTCACCTATGAGCTGTTTCTGGACGAGAACGGCGAGAAGATCTCGAAATCCAAGGGCAACGGGCTGACGATCGACGAGTGGCTGACCTATGCCTCGACCGAAAGCCTGTCCTATTTCATGTATCAAAAGCCCAAGTCCGCGAAACGCCTGTGGTGGGATGTGATCCCGCGCGCGGTCGATGAATACCACCAGCAGTTGCGCGCCTTTCCCGGCCAGAACGTCGAACAGCAGGTCGCGAACCCGGTCTGGCATATCCATGCCGGCAACCCGCCTGAGTCGCACATGGTGGTGCCGTTTTCGATGCTGCTCAACCTGGCCTCGGTCGCGGGGGCATCGGACAAGTCCGGGCTTTGGGGGTTCATCCGCCGCTATGCGCCTGAGGCAAGCCCCGAAACCCACCCCGATCTGGACGCCGCGGCCGAATGCGCGGTGCGCTATTTCCGTGATTTCGTCGCACCCAAGCGCGTGTTCCGCCTGCCCACCGACACCGAACGCGCAGCGATCCGGGATCTGGATGGGCGCCTTGCACAGTGGCAGGACGGGCAGGATGCCGAGGCGTTGCAAAGCATGGTCTTCGCGGTCGGCAAGGACCATGGGTTCGAGCCGTTGCGCGATTGGTTCAAGGCCCTCTACGAGGTTCTTCTGGGGGCGTCCGAGGGTCCGCGCTTTGGCGGGTTCATCGCGCTTTACGGAATCGCCGAGACCCGCGCGCTGATCGAACGCGCCCTGTCGGGTGAACTGGCCGCACTGCAGGACTGACCGGGTGGCGGACGGGGCGCATGGGCTTGTCGGACGCAGCGTTCGCGGCGGTGCGGCGACGATGCCGTTTCCCAAGTCGCGCGAATTGCACTAGAAGCGGCGCGATCCGAACCAGGGGGGAGCCATGAGCCGTATCGAAGACCTGTCGCTGAACCATATCACCGTCACTGTCGATGAGGACGCCATCGCCACGGTGACGCTGGACCGGGCCGACAAGCGCAACGCGTTGAACGCCGCCTCGGTCGAGGATCTGATCGCGATCTTCTCGTTGCTTCCGCGGGCCGGGGTCCGGGCAGCGGTGTTGCGTGCCGAGGGGCCGCATTTCTGCGCCGGTCTCGATCTGGTGGAACACCATGCCGAGGACCGGCGCCCCGAGGATTTCATGCATATCTGCCTGCGCTGGCATGAGGCATTCAACAAGATGGAATACGGTGGCGTGCCGGTCATCGCAGCGCTCAAGGGCGCGGTCGTTGGCGGTGGGCTTGAACTGGCGTCCGCGGCGCATGTGCGCGTGGCCGATGCCGGCACCTATTTCGCCTTGCCCGAAGGGCAGCGCGGCCTGTTCACCGGCGGCGGCGCGACGATCCGCGTGGCCGACCTGGTGGGCAAGGCGCGCATGATCGACATGATGCTGACCGGCCGCGTCTATCAGGGGCAGGAGGCCGTCGATCTTGGTCTTGCGCAATACCTGGCCGACGACACCGAAGCCAAGGCCTATGAAATCGCCCGCGCCGCCGCCAGCAACCCGCCGCTGAGCAATTTCGCCATCTGTTCGGCGATCAGCCATATGCAGAACATGTCCGCGCTCGATGCCGCCTATGCAGAATCGGTGGTGGCCGGGATCGTCAACACCCAGCCCGACTCGCGCGGGCGCCTGGCCGCCTTTGCCGACAAGAGCGCCGCCCGCGTGCGCCCGACCTCGGGGTAAGGGCGGGCGGTCACACCGGGTCAGGCATGGCGGCCCTGCGCATTCGCGCACGCCGCCACCGCGCCGGTGCACCGATCGCCCCCTTTCCCCCGCCCGGCCCTTGCGCTATCTGGGCGGGAACACAGGAAAGGATGGGACCATGAGCTTCGAGACCCCGGGCCCGGTCGAGGAAAACTGGCGCGATGCCATATCCAACATAGAAGAGATCATCGACGATGCGCGCAACGGCCGCATGTTCGTGCTGGTCGACCATGAGGACCGCGAGAACGAGGGCGACCTGGTGATCCCGGCACAGATGTGCACGCCCGAGGCGATCAACTTCATGGCCACGCACGGGCGCGGCCTGATCTGCCTGTCGATGCCGGGAAGCCGGATCGACGCGCTGGGCCTGCCGTTGATGTCCACCAACAACGCCTCGCGCCACGAGACCGCGTTCACCGTGTCGATCGAGGCGCGCGAGGGCGTGACCACGGGCATTTCCGCCTATGACCGTGCCCGCACCGTCGCCGTCGCCATCGACCCCACCAAGACCGGCGCCGATATCGCCACGCCGGGCCATATCTTTCCGCTGCGCGCGCGCGAGGGCGGGGTGCTGGTGCGTGCCGGCCATACCGAGGCCGCGGTCGATATCGCGCGACTTGCGGGGCTGAACCCGTCGGGCGTGATCTGCGAGATCATGAAGGACGACGGCGAGATGGCGCGGCTGCCCGACCTGATTGCCTTTGCGCAAAAGCACGGGCTGAAGATCGGCACGATCAGCGACCTGATCGCCTATCGCCGGCGCAACGACAACCTCGTGCGCGAAACCGAAACCCGCGACGTGGTGTCGATCCATGGCGGTGAATGGCAGATGCGTGTCTTTACCGACCAGACCCAGGGGGCCGAGCATGTGGCCCTGTCCAAGGGCGACCTGTCCACGCCCGATCCGGTTCTGGTGCGGATGCACGCCCTGAACCCGATCGAGGACGTTCTGGGTGTCGGGGCCGACCATGCCGGCGACCTGCGTGGCGCGATGAAGGTCATCGCCGACGAGGGGCGCGGCGTGGTCGTGTTGCTGCGCGACACAGCGATGAAACTGCACCTTGATGACGGCCACTCGCCGCAAACGCTGCGCCGTTACGGGCTGGGCGCCCAGATTCTGGCGGCATTGAACCTGCACGATCTGATCCTGGTGACCAATTCGCCCACGCCGCGCGTCGTCGGGCTGGACGCCTATGGACTGAGGATCGCGGGCACCCGCCCGATCCCGAAGGAGTGAGTCATGGCCGGAACCAGCCATCATACCCTGCCGTTGCCGCGCCTCGACAATCCCGCGAAGGTGCTGATCGTGGTTGCGCCCTATTACAAGGATATCGCCGATAATCTGGTGGCCGGGGCGCGGGCTGTCTTGCAAGAGGCCGGAGCCAGCGATGTCCTGATCGAGGTTCCGGGCGCGCTGGAAGTGCCGGTCGCCATCGCCCAGGCGCATCGCATGGCGGATTTCGACGGCTATGTCGCGCTTGGCTGTGTGATCCGCGGCGAGACCACGCATTATGACACCGTGTGCAACGACAGTTCTCGTGCGTTGACCCTTTTGGGGTTGCAAGGCGCGTGTATCGGCAACGGCATCCTGACCGTCGAGAACCATACGCAGGCCGCCGTTCGCGCCGATCCGAAGGCGCAAAACAAGGGCGGCGGTGCGGCGGCGGCCGCGTTGCATCTGATCGCGCTGGGGCGGCGCTGGGGCGGCGAGCGCCGCGATGTCGGCTTTCGTCCCCAGGGCGAGGAGATCCAGCTTGCACAGTCCGGTGACGGGGGTGCCCGGACATGAGCGGCAAGGACAGGCGCGCGCTGCGTGCCGCGGCGCGCTTTTATGCCGTTCAGGCGCTGTTCCAGATGGAAAAATCGGGCCAGACCGTCGAAGCGGTGCGGCGTGAATTCGAAACCCATCGCATCGGCGCCGAGGGGGCCGATGGCACCTGGGTCGAGGCCGATGTGGCGCATTTCGGGCGGCTGCTGGACCTTGCCGTCAACTACCAGGCACGGATCGACCAACTCACCGACCGGGCGCTGGTGGCCAAATGGCCCATCGCGCGCATCGATCCCACCTTGCGCGCGCTGTTTCGCACCGCCGGGGCCGAAATGCTGGAAACCGACACGCCCGCGCGCGTCGTGATCACCGAGTTCGTGCAAATCGCGCAGGCCTTCTTTTCCGAAGGGCGCGAGGCCAAGTTCGTCAATGCGGTTCTGGACCACATGGCGCATGAGGCCAAACCCGACGCCTTTTGAGCGCGCGTTCAGGCGCGACAGATTGGCACCTCGAACCGGGGCGCACGCTCACTATATCCTGATGGTGTCGAACACAGGAGATACGCAATGCCCGAGCTTGTGAAACTCTATATCCGGCAGGTGCTGATCGGCTTTGCGCTGGCAGGGGTTTTCGTGGCGGCCCTGCTTTGGGCCGATGTCGCGCGCCTGCGCAGCCTGATCTTGGCGACAGATGGCGGCTGGATCGCGCTTTTCCTGCTGTTCTTTTTCAATGGGCTGGTTTTTGCCGGGGTGCAGTTCGCAATCCGCGTGATGCAGATGGCCGAACCCGAAAAGCCCGATGACGATGCGGGCCATCGCGATGCCGTGCCGACGCTTGAACCGGCAGTCGTGCGCGTGTCGAAGGCAGTGGCGGGCCCGCAGCGACCGTGAGAGGCTTCGATTTCCCGAGAGCCTGACGAATCAGGTGGGCGCCAGATACCAGGGCCAGGACCCTGACAGAGCCAGCTCCCTCGGTAATGCTTATCGGCCACTGGAAAAAGGCCTTGCACGAGAAGAGCAGAACCCGCCACCCAACAATGTAGGTCTGACGCGATCCGCCTGCAAGGGGCATGCGCCGCCACGCGGCGCGTGTCATGCGCTGGACAGCGCGCCGTCCGCGCCCCATATCGAACTGCATGGACGAGACTGACGACAAGGCGCCCGTGCCCCATCGCCCGGCTGCCGCCATCGGGCAGCAGTCGCCGGTGCCGGCACCGGGGCAGCGCCTGGCGCGCGGGGTCTGCCGAATGCTGCGCTCGCTGGATTTCGCAACGCTGGACGAGGTCGTGCCGCGTCCGGGGCTGCGGGTCGATGTGATGGCACTGGGACCGAAGGGCGAAATCTGGGTCGTCGAGTGCAAATCCAGCCGTGCCGATTATACCGCCGACCGCAAATGGCAGGGCTATCTTGACTGGTGCGACCGATTCTTCTGGGCTGTTCCGGCCGATTTTCCGATGGACCTGTTGCCGGACGGGGCCGGACGGATCGTTGCCGACGATTTCGGCGCCGAGATCCTGCGCATGGCGCCGGACACGCGGCTGGCGCCGGCGCGCCGCAGGGCGCTGACGCTGCGCTTTGCCCGGATGGCGGCATGGCGTCACATGGGGCTGCGCGATCCGCGGCCATAAGGCGCCGCAAATGCAGACGCCCCGCCAAGTGGGCGGGGCGTCGCAGGGAATTCGCAGTTGGTCTTATTCGCCGTTCAGCGATTCCAGATAGGCATACATGTCTTCGGCGCCGGACCGCATCTGGAAGTTCATCGGCGAACGCGCCGAGGAATCGCCGGTCACGTCGCGGATGAAGGCCGTCGGGTTCTGGACGTATTCGACAAAGCTTTCCTCGTCCCAGACCAGCCCGTCCTCGCCGGCTTGAACCAGCGCATCGCTATAGCGGAACCCTTCCACGGTTCCGGCCTGACGACCGATCACGCCATAAAGGTTGGGTCCGACGCGACCGCCGTTCTGGATGGCATCGCCTTCGGGGGGGGCAATCATGTGGCAGGCCCGGCACTGGCGCCATTGCTGCTCACCGGCCTCGGGATCGGCTGCGAAAGCGGCGGAGCCCGTCAGCCCAAAGGTGGCGGCTGCGAGCGCGGAGAGTGCTGTCTTGGCGTTCATGGCTTCCTCATTTCGTTCATTTGGGACAGTCCCCATGACTGTATTAGATGCACCTCACAGCGCAAAAATTCAAGCGTTGACGCCTGACGGGCATGCTACCGACTGTCACAGAGCGGGCGATTATGACGATCACGGTTTCAGTCGAAAGCCCTTGCGGAACCAATACCACCCCAATGCCGAAAATGCGGTTGCGGTCGCCGTGATGATGGCAAGGGCGAGCACCGGGTTGCTGTCCGACACACCCAGAAAGCCATACCGCGCGCCGTCGATCAGATAGAAGACCGGGTTCAGGTGGCTGATCGTCTGCAACCAGCCGGGCAGGGTTTCCAGCGAATAGAACGTGCCCGACAGGAACGATAACGGCGTGACGATGAAATTGGTGATCGCGGCGATCTGATCGAACTTGTTCGACAGGATTCCCGCCACGATTCCCAGCGCGCCCAGCATCGCGGCTCCGATCAGGACCACGACCAGCAGCCAGATCGGATTTGCCGGCACCAGCCCCAGCGTCAACCACAGCGCCGCGGTGATGATCAGCGCCACGATCAGCCCCCGCGCCGCGCCTCCGGCCAGAAAGCCCGCAACCAGTTCCGCCGGCGAGAGCGGTGGCATCAGTGTATCGACGATATTGCCCTGAACCTTGGAAATCACGATCGACGACGAGGTGTTGGCAAAGGCGTTCTGGATCACCGTCATCATCAGGATGCCCGGCGCCAGAAAGGCCACGAAATCAACGCCCATCACCGGCCCGCGCGACGGGCCGATGGCCAGGTTGAAAACGGTCAAGAACAGCCCGGCGGTGATCAGCGGTGCGGCCAGCGTCTGGGTCCATACGGCCATGAAGCGCCGCGTTTCACGCATGGACAGGGTCTGCAGTCCCAGCCAGTTGACACGTCCGAATCGGCGCTCACCCATGTTGCGGTGCATGATCGACATTCTCCTGGTTTTTCGTCTCGGCCATTGCCATTGATGCGGGCGCCTTGTATCTCAACCCGTCCCCGATAGAATAGGGGCAAAACGAAATGAGCGGCACGCGGCCGGTTGGCTGCGCTTGCCGTATTGCGGAGTCGAGAGCATGTCCTGGACCGACGAGCGCGTTGAACTGCTCAAGAAGATGTGGACCGAAGGTAAGTCGGCCTCGCAGATCGCCAAGGAACTGGGGTCCGTGACCCGCAACGCGGTGATCGGCAAGGTGCACCGGTTGGGCCTGTCCAGCCGCGGCAGCGACGCCGGCAACAGCGCGCCGCCGGCATCCGAAACCCCCGCGCCCGCCGCCCCCGCGGCCGAGGCCCCGCGTGCCAAGGCACCGGCGACCGAGGCGCGCCGCGCGGCCGAGCCCGAGACCCCGGAGGCAAGTCCCGCCGATCCGGTGACGGACGAGAATGCCGCCCCTGACGATAAGGCGGGCGCCAGCGTGGTTCCGATGCCCGGCGGGCGCCGCCCCATCGTGCCCGCGGGTCAGCCGCTGCCGCCGCAACCCTCGGCCAATGAAATCTCGCCCGAGGCGCTGGCCAATGTCCGCGAGATCGAGAAATCGGCGCGCAAGCTGAGCCTGATGGAACTGACCGAACGGACCTGCAAATGGCCCATCGGCGATCCGGCGACCGAGGAATTCTGGTTTTGCGGTCTGCCCGCCGTGGCCGGAAAGCCGTATTGCGAGGCGCATGTCTCGGTCGCGTTCCAGCCGATGCAGGCCCGCCGCGACCGGCGCCGCTGACCTCTGCCGCGCGGTTGCGTGAATGGCGTCCGGGTGCGGCTCATTCCCACCAGCGGTCGATCGCGGCGATGTCGTCGTCCGACCAGCCCAGATGGTGCGCCAGTTCGTGCACGAAGATATGGGTCACCAGCTGATCCAGCGTGACATCGCCACGCGCCAGCCATTCGTCCAGGATCGCCGCGCGAAAGAGCCAGATGACATCGGGGCGACCGGGGCTGTCGAACACCGATTTCTGCGTCAGCGGCACCCCGTCGTAAAGGCCCGTCAGTTCGAACGGGTCCTCGATGCCGAGATCGGTCAAGATGTCGTCGGGGGCAAAATCCACCACCTGCACCGCGACCTCGCGCGCCGCACCGGCAAAGGGTTCGGGCAGCGCCGAACGAGCCCGGTCGGCCAGGGTTTCGATATCGTCGAGGCTGGGCGCCAGGCGCCCGGTCCAGTCGGTCATTGCGGCGCTCCCGCGGTGGGCATGGACAAAGGCGCGCGCTTGTGAAAAAGAGCCGCGATCAGGAGATCCGCCATGACCATCACCCGTTTCGCCCCATCGCCCACCGGCTATCTGCACATCGGTAACCTGCGCACGGCGTTGTTCAACTACCTGATCGCGCGCAAGACCGGCGGGCAATTCATCCTGCGCCTTGATGACACCGATCGCGAACGTTCGAAAGAGGAATATGTCGACGGCATCAAGGCCGACCTGGATTGGTTGGGCCTGCACTGGAACCGGGTGGAGCGTCAGTCGGAACGGCTGGCTCGTTATTCCGAGATGGCCGACAAGCTGCGTGCCGAGGGCCGGTTTTACGAGTGTTTCGAAACCCCGACCGAACTGGAACTGAAGCGCAGGAAACAGCTTAACATGGGCAAGCCGCCGGTCTACGACCGCGCCGCACTGGCATTGGACGAGGCCGCGCGCGCGCGGTTTCGGGCCGAGGGGCGCAAGGGATACTGGCGCTTCAAGCTCGATCACGAACGCATCGAATGGCCCGATGGCATCCTGGGCGATCTGTCGATCGACGCGGCCAGCGTGTCGGACCCGGTGCTGATCCGCGCTGACGGGCAGGTGCTTTATACCTTTGCCAGTTCCGTCGATGACATGGACATGGGCGTCACGCATGTCGTGCGCGGGGCCGATCACGTCACCAATACCGCGACCCAGATCCAGATCATTCAGGCAATGGGCGGCACGCCGCCGGCCTTTGCCCATCACAGCCTTTTGACCGGCCCGCAGGGCGAGGCGCTGTCGAAACGTCTGGGCACCCTGTCGCTGCGCGATCTGCGTGCCCAGGGGGTCGAGCGCATGGCGCTCTTGTCGCTGATGGCGCGGTTGGGGTCCAGCCAGCCGGTCGAGTTGCGCGCCAGTCTCGACGAGATCGCCGACGGGTTCGATCTGTCGCAATTCGGCGCCGCGCCAACCAAGTTCGATCCCGCCGATCTGTGGCCGCTGACGCGTGCGCATGTGCAGAGCCTGCCATTCGACGCGGTGGCGGATCGCCTGGCTGCGCTGGGCGTGCCCGACGCGCTTGCGCCCGACTTCTGGGCCGTGGCGCGCGAGAACATCACCCGTCTCGACGATCTCGAGGCCTGGTGGATCCTGTGCCGCGACGGGGCCGCGCCCGTGATCGCGCCCGAGGATGCCGAATTCGTGGCCGAGGCAGCGAAACTGTTGCCGCCGCCGCCCTACGGCCCCGACTCCTGGGCCGAATGGACCGCCGCCGTGAAGGCCGCGACCGGGCGCAAGGGCAAGGCGCTGTTCATGCCGTTGCGCCGCGCCCTGACCGGGCGGGACCACGGGCCCGACATGTCGTCGCTGATGCCGCTGTTGCAAAAGGTGCCGCTGCGCGGCTGACGCCGATGGGTCCGTCACCGACAGACCTGTCAGGAAATCCGCCGAAAGACGGGTGCGGACCCTGAGTTGTCGAAAAACGGCACGCTTTCGGGGCGGCCGCCATTGAGGACTGCCTCGGCCTCGGCCAGGACCACCTCGGTGATGAAGGGCAGGTCCAGGCGCCGGGCCTCCTGCAGTTCGATCCAGTGCAGATGGCTGAGTTCGTCGCAGGCTTGCGAGAAATCGTCAGGATCGCCCGTTATGGCGGCGACATCGGCCAGGAAGAACCGCGCATCGAACCTGCGGCTGCGGCCGGGCGGAGTGATCGCGCGAAAGATGAATTGCAAACCGTCATGCACCGGGCACAGGCCGGCATCGGCAAAGCGGTGCCAATCGTCGGGGAGGGGGCCTTGCCAGGGGGCGGCACGGCCCAGCATCAGGCCCGATTCCTCCCACAACTCGCGCACGGCTGCCGCCAGCATCGCCTCGGGCGCGGGGGGGCGCGGGGTCACCGGCTGCGCCAGCAGGCGTCGGCGCGTGACCTCGTCCAGCGGGCTGGCAAAGGCGATCATGGCATCGTCGGGGTCGATGGCGCCGCCGGGAAAGACGAACTTGTTGGGCATGAAGGCCGCGCCCGCGCCGCGCTGACCCATCAACACCCTTGGTGCCGGGCCCTGGGCATCGCGCACCAGCACGATGGTCGCCGCGTCGCGAATCGCGGTCTTGTCCTGTGCGGTCATTCGCGCGGGCCGGACCCGGCAAAGCCGTGCATCCGGTTGGACCATTGCAGGGCCACGAACGCGCCCTTGAACCGGGGCAGCAGCCACAGCGACAATGCCAGCGCAAGGCTCCAGCACAGGGCGATCATGACCCATGGGTCGGGCTGATAGGCCATGAAGACCCACAGATAGACCGCCATGACCAGCTTGCCGACGACCAGGATGGTCAGATAGGCTGGGCCGTCATCGGCGCGCTGGTGGTGCAGGGCCTCGCCGCAGGCGGGGCATTCGTCCTGCACCTTCAGATAGCCGCGCATCAGCCGCCCCTCGCCGCAAGCCGGGCAACGCCGCTGCCAGCCGCGCAGCAGCGCGAGCCGCAGTGGCCTGTCATCAGTGTTCGCATCATGGGAATGGGCGTGGGCGGTGGTCATGTCGGGCTGGCTTTCCTGGTTGCGGGCATCCCGCCGGTCTGGCGGCAACGATAGGCATCGGCGGGCCGGGGTCAAGATCAGGCCGGATTTTTCCGACCGCAGCGACGGAACCGTGCGGCTGGCCCGTAACAGGATCAGATACACGCGTCGCACCCCATATGGGGGCGGCCCCTGTCGAAAGGAAGTCCGAATGAAACTTGCCACAGCAACCGCAATCGCCCTGCTGATCGGAACCGTTCCCGCGCTCGCGCAGGACGGGCGTGGCCCGGCGGTCCCGATGATGCCGAGCTTCGACTTTTCCGCCGCCGATGCCAATGACGACGGCGCAATCACCCGTATGGAATGGGGCGTCTATGTCGCCGAGAAAATGGCCGAACGCCGCGAAGAGCTTTTCGCGCAGCGCGCCGGCGAGATGATCGAGGATGGCGACGAGGACGGCGACGGGGCGCTGGATCAGGACGAACTGGCCACCGTGATGGCGGCGCGTTTCGCCACGCATCGCGAACGCATGGCCGAAGCCCGGGCCGAACGCGATGAGCGCGAGGAACGCGGCTGGCGCGATCGCGGCCCGCGCAGCAACCGCGAGCGCGCCATGCGTCCGCAAGCCTTTGCCGAACAAAGCTTTCGGCGCCTTGACGCCAATGACGACGATCGGGTGTCGGCCGAGGAATTTGCCGAAGCCCAGGAACTCTGGGAAGAGCGCGCGGCCCGCCGTCGCGCCCAGCAAGACGACTGAGCCGCTTGCATGGGGGTGGCGCAGGGGCTACCGCTGACGGGGGCGCGGGTTCGGGTCCGCGCCCCTGCCCAAAGTCCGCCACGAACCCTTGCCAAAGAGCCTGTCACCCGCATGTCCCGCCCCGACGATCCCAGCGACGAGGATCTTCTGCGCCGCTACGCACGGGGCGATGGTGCAGCTGCCCGCCTGTTGCTGGATCGTCGTGCGCCGCCGGTCTTTCGGCTGGCGCGGCGGCTGTTGCGCGACGAGGCCGAGGCCGAGGATGTGACGCAAGAGGCGATGGTGCGCCTGTGGCAGATCGCGCCGCAATGGCAACCCGGAACGGCGCAGGTTTCGACCTGGCTCTACCGGGTGGCTTTCAACCTGGCGACAGACCGCTTGCGGCGGCGGCGTGGCTTGGCGCTCGATTCGGTCGAGGAGCCGCTGAGCACGGCACCTGCCGTGGTGGATGGCATGATCGCGGCGGACCGCGTCCGGGCGCTGGACGATGCCTTGGCCAGCCTGCCCGAACGGCAGCGCGCCGCCGTCGTCCTGCGCCATATCGAGGGGTTGGCCAACCCCGAGATTGCCACCGTGATGGGGATCGGCGTCGAGGCGGTGGAAAGCCTGACCGCCCGCGGCAAGCGGCGGCTTGCGGCGATCCTGTCGGGGCAGCGCGAAGAACTGGGGTTTGAACGATGAAAGAGCGCAATCAGCACGGACAGACAGCCGCCGAGGATGACATCCTCGCGCCGTTTCTGGCCGCCGCCCGCGGCGCGTTGGACGACGATATGCCGGTGGGCCTGCGCGCGCGCCTGGTGGACGATGCGTTGGCGCGGATGCCGGGCGCCCAGCCGACGGCCCTGGGGCGGGGGGCGGCGTCAGGGTCGCTGCTGTCGCGTTGGCTGGATGGTCTTGGCGCTGGGCTGGGGCGGATGCTGGGCGGGGCGCCCGGTGTGGCGGTCCTGACCGCGGCCGGCGTGACCGGGCTTTGGATCGGGATGGCGATGCCGGTGCAGGGGCCGGACCTGCTGGCCCCGTTCTGGCCGGGCGCAAGCGCTGCCGCCGCCGACGACTGGGCCGATACCGTGCCCGAGATTGCCGACGACGAGGCCATACTGGCCTTGCTGGACAGTTTTTGAGGATCTGCCATGAACGACACTGAAACCGGACGCCCGGCCGCGTCGCGCAAGGGTCGGGCCCTGCGCATCCTGCTGGTGGTCTCGCTGGCGCTCAACCTGCTGGTGCTGGGGGTCCTGGCCGGCGGATTGTGGACAGGCGCACGGCATGAGCGCACATCCTCGGTTTCGGACCTGCGTGCCCTGATCATGGCGATGCCAGATGACACGCGCCGCGATCTTCGCGTCGCTGTTCGCGCGCGGCAGGCCGAGCAATCGGCCCTCGACCGCGACGCCCGGCGCGCGCGCGACGCGGCGCGCCGCGATGAGATTTCGGAACTGTTGCGCGCGCCCGAGTTCGACGCGCAGGCGTTTCTCGCACTGCTCGATTCCGAGCGCGCTGAGCGCGCGCGGCGCACCGAATGGCTGCATGATGCCATTGCGGCGCATATCGCGACGCTGGATGGTGACGCCCGCGCAACCATCGCTGATCGGCTGGACGCGCGCGCCGCGCGCCGCGCGCCCTGGCGCTGACGGGGGCCGGCTTTGGCGGCGCTCAGGCGGCCGAGGCCCCGACCGTGACCCGGTTGCGTCCGCCGGCTTTTGCCGACAACAGGGCGCTGTCGGCGCGAAACAGGACCTCTTGCGCGCAGCCCCCGGCCCGCCCCATGGCCAGCCCTACCGATACGGTCACGCAGACCGCCTCTGGGCGGCCGGCCAGCGCAATCGGTGCCGAAGCCACCGCGTCACACAGCGCATCGGCAGTTTGCCGCGCCCGTGGGGCGGTCGCGTCCGGCAGGGCGACCAGAAATTCCTCGCCGCCGATCCGCGCCAGCAGGTCGCCGGGCTGAAGCGTCGCGCGAATCCGCTCCGCCACCGAGCGCAGCACGGTATCGCCCGCGGCATGGCCGTGGCGATCGTTGATCGACTTGAAGCGGTCCAGATCCAGCACCATCAGGGCATAGGGCGTGCCTGCCTGGCCGGTGCGGTTGGCCATGCGGTCCAGATAGGCCATGGCGTAGCGGCGGTTGAACAGACCCGTCAGCGGATCGGTGATCGCAAGCTTCAAACCGTCGTCGACCTGTCTGCGCAACTGTTCGGCCCGGCGTTTGCGCTGGATATGCAGACGCAGGCGCAAGGCGGTTTCTTGCGGGTCGAACGGCAGGGTCAACAGATCGTTCGCGCCCAGGTCCAGCGCCATAGCCGCGGTTTCGGACTCGGCGGCGGGCACGACAAGGCTGATCGCGGCGTCGCGGCTGGCAAGCCGTGAGCGCAGATCGGCCAGCAGCCGCAACCCGTCGCCCTGATGGCCCAGATTGGCCGCGATCATGTAGAGATCGGGTGCCGCGCGCCCGTCGGCGCCGGTCAGCGCCTCCTGCGGGGTGAGCAGGTCGAGCCGGTCGTAGACAAGCGGCGCCAGGGCGCCGCGCCAGCTCATGGCCGTGGCCGGATCAGCCGCGATCAGGGCGATCCGGCCGGGGGCATCGAACCGGCCGCCCGCATCGGAAAATCCCAGTTCGCGGCAGGTCGCCGCACGCAGGCGCAATTCCGCCTCGGTCTCGCGGGTGCGCAGCAGGTTGCGGATGCGCGCCAGCAAGATCGCCTCGTTCAGCGGTTTGGTCAGGAAATCGTCCGCCCCCGCGGCCAGCGCTTCCAGCCGGCGCGTCCGATCCGACGAGGCGGTGATGATCACCACGGGTATGTCGCGGGTTTGCGGGTCGGCGCGGATCTGGCGGCAAACGTCGATGCCGGAAATATCGGGCAGCATCATGTCCAGCAGGATCAGCTTGGGGCGCTGGGCCCGGGCCGCCGCCAGCGCATCCTGCCCGCAGGCGGCCTGAAGGCTGTCATGGCAGGCGGCGGCCAGCTTGACCTTGAGGATGATCCGGTTGATGGCCAGATCATCCACGATAAGAATTTTTCCAGACATCCTGCGCGTGTCCTGTCGCCCTTTGCGGCGGGCTTTTCTGCATTGATTGGTCCAGCCAGGCAGCTTACCTATGCGGTAACGGCAAAAGGTTAATGAAACCTTTCCGGGGATGAGGCCGGGAACGGTCGCAGGCGTCAGTGGCAGGGAAACGGACACTCATGGCGATGAACCAGGCAAACGCCGAGTTTCTAGCGGTCCGGATTCTGGGCTGGCTGGCCGAGGACCATGCCCGCATCGGCGCCTTTCTGGCCGCGTCGGGCACCGCGCCCGGCATGCTGCGCGCGCGTGCCAGCGACCCGGATTTCCTGCTGGCCGTGATCGAATTCCTGATGGCGGATGAAGCCATGATGCTGGACTGCTGCGCCGCGCTTGAGATCGCCCCGCACGACCCCGCCGAAGCCCGCGCCCATCTGCCCGGCGGCGCGACCGTTCACTGGACCTGACGAGGCCCGCGATGGACCATATCCGCGCCATCCTTTTTGACAAGGACGGAACGCTGTTCGATTTTCAGGCGACCTGGGGTGCCTGGGCCGGGCAGATGATCGCCGATCTGGCCGGGGCCGACCGCGATCTGCACGATGCGCTGGCGCAGACTCTGGCCTATGATCCGCTGCGCCGCCGCTTTCACGCCCACAGCATGGTGATCGCCGGAACCAGCGAAGAGGTGGCCGAACGCATTGCCCCGCTTTTGCCCGACGGGGGCGGCGGCGTCGCGGCGCTGACGGCGCGCATGGCGCGCGCCGCCGCGCATGCGCCGCTGGCCGAGGCCGTGCCGCTCAGACCCCTTTTGTCGCAATTGCGCAACGCCGGGTATCGACTGGGCGTGGCCACCAATGACAACGAATCGGTGGCGCGCCAGCATCTGGCCGGGCAATCCGACCTGTTCGATTTCATTTGCGGGTTCGATTCCGGGCACGGCGGAAAACCGGCGCCGGGCATGCTGCTGGCCTTTGCGGCAGAGTGCGGGCTGGCACCCGAGTCGGTGCTGATGGTCGGCGACAGCCGCCATGATCTGGACGCCGGCCGGGCCGCGGGCATGGCGACCCTTGCCGTGTTGACCGGCGTTGCGACCGAGGCCGACCTGGCCCCCCATGCCGATGCGGTGCGCCCCGATATCGGCCATCTGCCGGGCTATCTGCGCCCCGATGCAAGCTGGGCGCCGCGGCCCGCCGCGCAATGACGGCGCCATTCGCATTTCGTTAAGCCCGCGGTTCTAGGCTGGTCTGCGGCAGCGATGGCGGGTTTCGGATGCACGGGTTGATCGGCAAGGCGGTTCAGTCGTTTCTCAGTGACACCTACGGGGCGGCGTTCTGGGATACGATCGCGCTTCGCTCGGGGCTGACGTTGCATCTGGGCCCCCACGGGTTCGAGGCGATGGAAATCTATGATCGGGCGCTGGTCGATGCCGTGATGAATGCCGCATCGCGGGATCTGGCGACCACATGCGACTCGTTGCTTGAAGATCTGGGAACCTACCTGATTTCCAACGCCCGGATGGACCCGTTGCGCCGGTTGCTGCGCTTCGGCGGTGTCAGCTTTACCGATTTCCTCCATTCACTGGATGACCTGCAGGGGCGCACCCGACTGGCGGTGCCGGAACTGGCCTTGCCTGAACTCACCATCGACGAGGCGGGGGCAGGCCGCTTCATCCTGACATGCCATTGCTGCAGTCCGGGGTTCGGTCATGTGATGGTGGGCATCCTGCGCGCGCTTGCCGATGACTACGGTGCCCTGGTGGTTCTGGAACATCTGGGTCGGCAGGCGCGCCCCGCTGCCGGCGCGCGCAGGACAGATGCCGCCCAGGACGAATGCATTGCCATCGACCTGCACGATCCGGCCTATCACGCCGGGCGCCGGTTCGATCTTGCCGTGCCGGAGTCGTGCTGATGGTGGACGATCTGACCCGGACGGGTCTGACGCTGGGGCTTGGGCCGCTGGGCCGGCTGATGCCGATGTATCTTTGCCTTGATCCCGGCTGCCGGATCGTGGCGGCGGGGCCCACGCTGATCAAGCTTGTGGGGCAAGATGCCATCGGCCAGCATCTTGAGGCGGTATTCGACCTGCGCCGACCGATGCAGATCGTGTCGCCGATGGATCTGGCGCAGGCCATGCGGCTGAAGATGTCGTTGCGGCACCCGCCCCGAACCGGCTTCAAGGGGGTCGCGGTGCCGCTTCGGGCGACGGGTGCGCTGTTGCTCAACCTGTCGTTCGGCTATGCGGTGCGCGAGGCGGTGCGCGATCACGCGCTGAGCGATACCGATTTCGCGCCCACGGATCTGGTTGTCGAACTGCTGTATCTGTCCGAGGCCAAGGCCGCGATCATGGGCGAACTGGCCAAGATGAACCTGCGCCTGCGCGAGGCAATGGAAACCGCCGAACGCCAGGCGCTGACCGATCCGTTGACCGGCCTGCACAATCGTCGCGCGATGGAGCGCAAGCTGGCATTGCTTCTGGCCGCGCGGCGGGACTTTGCCCTGCTGCATCTGGATCTCGATCATTTCAAGCGCGTCAATGACACGCTGGGCCACGGGGCGGGCGATCAGGTCTTGCGCGCGGTTGCCGCGATCCTGTCCGACGCGGTGCGCCAGGGCGACGCCGTCACACGCGTCGGGGGGGATGAATTCATCCTTCTGCTGCCCGGAATGTGCGATCCCCCCGCGGTCGAACGATTGGCGGGGCAGATCCTGGACCGCATTCGCAACCCCATAGACTATCAGGGGCAGGCCTGCCGCATTGCCGGGTCGATCGGCGCGGTCCTGTCTTGCGACTACGATTGCCCCGATGCGGGGCGCCTGCTGATCGAGGCCGATCGCGCGCTCTATGCCTCGAAACATGCGGGGCGGGGGCAGTTCACCCTGCGGCGCCCCGCGGTGGCGGGGAAGTATGCGCCCGATGGCGCCGAATCGGGACAGGGCGGGGGCTAAGGCGCGCGCACGCCACGGCGTTTCAGCGCGGTATCGCACAGGGGGCAGTCTGCGAATTTTTCGTGACATTGCGAGGATCGGGATTGCACCGATCTATATTTCGAATATACGCGAAATATGGAAAAAGGAACTCCCGCACGTCTTGCTATTCTTGGTCATCCACAGCGTCTGGCAATTTTCCGGCTGTTGATGCGGCGCTACCCCGACCGCGTGCCGGCAGGGGCGGTCGCCGCGGCGCTGGGCGTCAAGGCGTCGACGCTGTCGGCCTATCTGTCCGCCCTCGTCCAGTCCGGGCTGGTGACGCAAGAACGGGTCGGCACCTCGCTGCGCTATTCGGTTGCGATGGACGAGGTGCGACAGACCTTCGACTACCTGTTGCTGGAGTGTTGCCGGGGCCGGCCGGATGTCTGCCCGCCGGCTCGATCCGGGACGGCGCGCCCGGATGCCTCGGGTCGCAGGTCCAGCGTGCTGTTCGTCTGCACCGGCAATTCCGCGCGTTCGATCTATGCCGAAGCCATCCTGCGCGATCTGGCAGGAGACCGATTCGAGGCTTTTTCGGCGGGAACGATGCCGGGCTCGGCGCCGCACCCGCGTGCACTGGCGGTGCTGGCACGAAACGGGCACGATATTGCCGGGCTGCGATCCAAACATATCGCGGCGTTTCAGGGCGCGGGGGCGCCGCCGTTCGATGTCGTCATCACGGTTTGCGATCACGCGGCGAACGAGGATTGCCCGGCCTGGCCCGGCCAGCCGGTCAGTGCGCATTGGGGCCTGCCCGATCCGGTCAGGGTGCAAGGCACCGATGCGCAAAGGGGCCTTGCCTTTCATCACGCCTACGCCGCCTTGAAAAACCGTATCCGCGCGTTCGTCGCGCTGCCGGTTGGCAAGCTTGATCCGATCGCGCTGCAAACCGCGCTGGACGAGATCGGCGCATCCCCCGTCGGAGAACCTGCATGACCGTCTATGTCCTGAACGGCCTTGGCCGCATCGGCAAGCTAGCGCTGAAACCCCTGCTGGCGCGGGGCGCGCGGATCGCCTGGATCAACGATGCCGCCGGCGACCCGGCGATGCATGCGCATCTGCTGGAATTCGATACCGTGCACGGGCGTTGGGATGCCGCCTTTTCGCATGATGCCGACAGCGTGACCATCGACGGTGTGCGCCTGCCCTTCATCGGAACACGGGATCTGTCGGCGCTGCCAATGGACGGGGTCGATGTGGTCATCGACTGCACCGGCGCCTTCAAGACCGAAGCGAAGCTTGCGCCGTATTTCGCCGCCGGTGCGAAAAAGGTCGTGGTCTCGGCACCCGTCAAGGACGGGCCGAGCGCGAATATCGTCTATGGCGTCAACCACGACAGTTATGATCCGGCGTCCCATCACATCGTCACGGCAGCGTCGTGCACCACCAACTGCCTGGCGCCGGTGGTCAAGGTCATCCACGAGGCAATCGGCATACGGCACGGGTCGATCACCACGATCCATGATGTGACCAACACCCAGACGATCGTCGATCGGCCGGCCAGGGATCTGCGCCGCGCGCGTTCGGCGCTCAACAGCCTGATCCCCACGACGACGGGCAGCGCCACTGCGATCACCCTGATCTATCCCGAACTCAAGGGGCGCTTGAACGGGCATGCGGTGCGGGTTCCGCTGCTCAATGCCTCGATTACCGATTGCGTGTTCGAGCTGGAACGGCCCACCACCGTTGACGAGGCGAACGCGCTGTTCAAGGCCGCGGCCGAAGGGCCCCTGAAGGGGATTCTGGGCTATGAGGAGCGCCCGCTGGTCTCGGCCGATTATACCAATGACACGCGCTCGGGCATTGTCGATGCGCCCTCGACCATGGTGGTGAACGGCACCCAGCTGAAGGTCTATGCCTGGTACGACAACGAGATGGGCTATGCCCATCGCCTGGTCGATGTGGCGATCATGGTGGGGAAATCGCTGTGACCCCGCGCGCCGAGGGACTGTCGGCCTATATCGCCGTGACCGCGGCCTACTGGGCCTTCATGCTGACGGATGGCGCCCTGCGCATGCTGGTGCTGCTGCATTTCCACCAGCTTGGGTTCACGCCGGTCCAGCTGGCTTATCTGTTCGTGCTCTATGAGATTGCCGGTATGGTCACGAACCTGTCGGCGGGCTGGATCGCGGCGCGATTCGGGCTGACTGCCACGCTGTATGCCGGGCTGGGGTTGCAGGTATTGGCGCTCCTTGCGCTGGCACAGCTTGATCCAGGCTGGGCGATCGGACTTTCGGTGGCCTATGTCATGGTGGTTCAAGGCGCTAGCGGCGTGGCCAAGGACCTGGCCAAGATGGCGTCGAAATCGGCCGTCAAGCTGCTGGCCCCCTCCGAAGGTGGTGGGCTCTTTCGCTGGGTCGCGGTCCTGACCGGGTCGAAGAACGCGGTCAAGGGGCTGGGGTTCCTGCTGGGTGCGGCGCTTCTGGCAATACTTGGTTTCGTTTGGGCGGTGCTGGCCATGGCCGTGGTTCTGGCCGTTGTTCTGGCTGCAGTTCTGATCACGATGCCGCCGGGGTTGCCCCGCGGGCGCAAGGGCGCGAAATTCTCCGAGGTCTTTTCGAAATCGGCCAATGTGAACTGGCTCAGTGTCGCGCGGGTCTTCCTGTTCGGGGCGCGCGATGTCTGGTTCGTGGTCGGCATCCCGATCTATTTCTATGCCGTGTTGTCGGACGGCAGCGCGGCCGGAAATCGCGCGGCGTTCTTCATGATCGGGACATTCATGGCGCTGTGGATCATCCTTTATGGTGCCGTCCAGGCCAGTGCGCCACGGCTCTTTCGGGCGGCCACGCGCCCCGAGGGTGAGCTGATCGCCGCCGCACGCGGCTGGGCCTGGGTGCTGGCGGTCATTCCGGCCCTGTTATCTGCGGCCGCGATTTTTGCGCAGGGGCCGCAACCCTGGATGACGGCGACACTTGTCGCGGGTCTGTTGGTTTTCGGGGCCGTATTCGCGGTGAATTCCGCGCTGCATTCCTATCTGATTCTCGCCTTCAGCAGGGCTGAACGCGTGACGATGGACGTAGGGTTTTATTACATGGCCAATGCCGGCGGTCGGCTGGCGGGCACCCTTCTGTCGGGGTTGACCTATCAGCTGGGCGGATTGGTGCTGATGCTGGGCACGGCCACAGTGATGGTGGCCCTTTCCGCGCTCGCCTCAAGCCGGCTGAACCCCAACCAAACTGCTGCGTCGTCAGCATAATCGCGCCGTTGCGCGCGCCCGGTGCATCCAGACCACGCATGTCGGCGTGCCTTGCGTCCTTGCGGTGGCACCGCGCCAAGACCTGCTGCCGCGTCGCTTGACCGGTCCACGCGGCCGGCGAAGGATTGCGACTTTCGCGCAAGATCGGCCGGATTTGTCATACAGCCGTTACACGGATTTGGAAAAACTGTCACGCAACGGCGATAGAGACCTGCCCAGGACGGTTGCCGTCCCGGACAAACCTCAGGAGAAGTCATGTCTCACCTCAAGCTTTCCACTGCCGCGATCGCGGTTCTGGCGGCCTCTGCCACAGCCGTCTTCGCACAAGGCCGTGAGGAAATCCGCGTGGTCGGCTCTTCGACCGTGTTCCCCTACAGTCAGGCCGTTTCCGAGCAATTTGCCAACAACACCGGCGTGCCTTCGCCGATCGTCGAATCGACCGGCACCGGCGGCGGCATGCAGATCTTCTGCGGTGGCATCGGCGAGCAGCATCCCGACATGACCGGCGCCTCGCGCGCCATGAAGGCGTCGGAATTCGAGCTGTGCCAGGAAAACGGCGTGACCGACATCACCGAAGTCTACTTTGGCTCGGACGGTCTGTCGCTTGCCATTTCGCGCGAGAGCGATTTCGATTGGGACCTGTCGCTTTCGGAAATCTACCTGGCGCTGGCCGCGCAGGTTCCGGTCGATGGCGAATGGGCCGACAACCCCTATACCACCTGGAACGAGATCAACCCCGATCTGCCGGAAGTCGAGATCCTGGCCTATGGCCCGCCGCCGACCTCGGGCACCCGTGACGCCTTTGTCGAACTGGCCTTGTGGGCCGGTTGTGAAGGGCTCGATTTCGTCCAGGAAGGCGATTACGACGAGGACTGGATCGAGGAAAACTGCTCGCGCATGCGCACCGACGGCCCGTTCGTCGAGGCCGGCGAGAACGACAACCTGATCGTCCAGCGCCTGCAGGCCGATGCGAACGCCATGGGTATCTTTGGCTACTCGTTCCTGTTCGAAAACCAGGACACGCTCAAGGCCGTAACCATCGAGGGCGTCGCGCCGAACGAGGATACGATTGCATCGGGCGACTACCCGGTGTCGCGCCCGCTGTTCTTCTACGTCAAGAACGCGCATCGTGGCGTGATCCCGAACCTTGAGGAGTTCGTGGCCGAATTCGTGTCCGAAGAGGCGATGGGTCCCGGCGGCTATCTGTCCGAGCGCGGCCTGGTCCCGCTGCAGGAAGCGCGCCGCGCCGAAACCCGTGAGGCCGCGATGGAGGGCACGACCTTCGAGGGTCCGGCGGAATAAGCCACGCCCAAACGACAGACTGGCTGCCCGGCCCTGCGCCGGGCAGCCGCATTCCAGACGCCAGGTATCTTTGATGACGCTCACCGCTTTCCTGATCCTGCTCGTGCTTGCCGTCACCGGATATGTGATGAACCGCCGTGCGGCGTCTGCCCTGACCGCCGACGGCACGCGCCTGCACTCGCTGACCCATTTCCACGGGCTCTATGCGCTGCTGACGGTTCTGGTGCCGGTGTTCGTGCTGATCTGCCTGTTTCTCATCCTTGAAACACCGATCATCAACGCGATGGTCATGGCCGGGCTGCCGGATGGCGCACTTGACGGACTCGATACGGGCGGTCAGCAACTGGTTCTGGCCGAGATCAGGTCGATCTCGCGCGGGCGGGTGTTTGGCACGCCCGAGGACTGGAAGCTCGCGGCCGCCGACCGGCTTGTCGCGCTTTACGGATGGTTCGACATCTTGCTGATCGTCACGGTGATCGCGCTTTCGCTGGCGATCCTGCTGTTCACGCGCCGCCGGGTTGCGGCGGAATTCCGCGCGCGGCAGGCGTCCGAAAAAATCGTCACCGGGCTGATGGTCGCCTGCTCGCTGATCGCGATTCTGACCACGATCGGGATCGTTTTCGCACTTGTCTTCGAAGCCTGGCGCTTTTTCCAGATGGTCCCGCTGACCGACTTCCTGTTCGGCGCGAACTGGGAGCCGCAAATCCCCATCCGCGAGGATCAGATCGCCGCCGAGGGCGCGTTCGGCTGGCTGCCTGTGATCCTGGGCACGATCGTGATCAGCTTTGTCGCGCTGTTCATCGCAACGCCGATCGGGCTTTTGTCCGCGATCTATCTCAACGAATTCGCGCCGCATCGCATCCGCGCGATCGTCAAGCCGGTGCTTGAGATCCTGGCCGGTGTGCCCACCGTGGTCTACGGCTTCTTCGCGATTCTGGTGGTCGCGCCGGCCCTGCGTGGCGCCGGTGCCGAACTCGGGGTTCCGATCTCGCCCAACACCGCGCTGGCGGCGGGCGGTGTCATGGGCATCATGCTGATCCCCTTCATCTCGTCCTTTGCCGACGACGCATTGACGGCGGTGCCGCGCAGCCTGCGCGACGGCTCGCTTGCGCTGGGGGCCACGCGCGGCGAGACGATGCTCAAAGTCCTGTTTCCCGCAGCCATTCCGGGCATCGTGGGCGGCGTCCTTCTGGCCGTGAGCCGCGCCATCGGCGAAACCATGATCGTGGTGATGGCGGCCGGCCTCATGGCCAAGCTGACGATCAACCCGCTTGACAGCGTGACGACCGTCACGGTGCAGATCGTGACCCTGCTGATCGGCGACACGGCCTTTGACAACCCCAAGACGCTGGCTGCCTTTGCGCTGGGTCTGATGCTGTTCATCATCACCCTTGGGATCAATGTCCTCGCGCTGCGGATCGTGCGCAAATACCGTGAAATCTATGATTGAGGCGCATCGAGAATGACTGACATGATGGATACGAGCGCCAACGCGCCGCGGCGAACCTCGCTCAAGGGTAACTCTGCGCTGGTTGCGCGTCGCAAGCGCCGGGAACGCCTCTTGATGGGGGTGGGTCTGGGCGCGATCCTGATCGCCTTCACGGTTCTTTTCATCCTCGTGGCTTCGTTGGTAAGCACGGGCTACACCGCTTTCGTGCAGACCCAGGTCACGCTCGATGTTCATGTCGATCCCGCCGAGATCAGCGAAGAGCAGTTGCCGCGGGGCGGGTTTCAGAATGTGCTGACACGATCGGTTCTGGACCTGCTGCCCGATGCCGACCCGGAGACCGATCTGCGTGCGGTCCGTGGCATCCTGTCCAACGGTGCTCAATTCGCCCTCAGAGACCAGGTGGCGGCCGATCCGTCGCTGATCGGGCAGACGATCACCCTGACTGTCCCGCTGTCCGATCCCTACGACCAGCTCAACAAGGGCAACATCAACCGGGACACGCCGGAAAGCGAGCGGCGCTTGAACGATCAGGCGGTCGTCTGGTTCGATCAGCTTGACCAGGCCGGGCGCATTTCGACGCCGTTCAACTGGGCGCTGTTCACCAACGCGGACTCGCGCTTTCCGGAACTTGCAGGTCTGAAGGGGGCGCTTGTCGGATCGTTCTGGGTGCTGTTCATCTGCTTTGCCGTGTCGTTTCCGGTCGGTATCGGTGCCGCGATCTACCTTGAGGAATTCGCGCCCAAGAACCGGGTTTCGGACTTCATCGAGGTCAACATCAACAACCTTGCGGCGGTCCCGTCGGTGGTGTTCGGCCTTCTGGCGCTGGCTGTCTTTCTCAACTGGTTCGGCCTGCCACGATCGGCGCCCTTCGTCGGGGGGCTGACCCTTGCGCTGATGACGATGCCCACGATCATCATCGCCACCCGTGCAGCCCTCAAGGCGGTGCCCCCCTCGATCCGCGAAGCCGCGCTTGGACTTGGCGCGTCGAAACAGCAGGTGGTGTTCGGGCATGTTCTGCCGCTTGCGATGCCCGGCATCCTGACCGGAACTATCATCGGCCTCGCGCAGGCCCTGGGCGAGACCGCGCCGCTTCTTCTCATCGGGATGAACGCTTTCATCACCTCGGCGCCCACATCACCGTTCGACGCCTCGACAGCCCTTCCGACGCAGATCTTCATCTGGGCCGACAGCCCCGAGCGTGGGTTCGTCAGCCGCACGTCGGCGGCCATCCTTGTGCTGCTGGGCTTCCTGGTGATCATGAACGCGCTTGCCATCTACCTCAGAAACAGATTCGAGCGCCGGTGGTAAACACGCCGCCAGGGAGCCACATATGAACGACATGCGCAGAACGGAGCCGACCGTGACCGAGAACACCACCAAGATGCAGGCCCGCAAGGTGCAGGTCTATTACGGCGACAACCATGCCATCAAGGATGTCGATGTCGATATCGCGGACAAGACCGTGACGGCCTTCATCGGCCCGTCGGGCTGCGGCAAGTCCACGTTCCTGCGTTGCCTCAACCGGATGAACGACACGATCGACATCGCCCGTATCGAGGGGGATATCCGCCTGGACGGCGAGGACATCTATGACCCCAAGGTGGACCCGGTTCAGTTGCGCGCCAAGGTCGGCATGGTGTTCCAAAAGCCGAACCCGTTTCCCAAGTCGATCTTTGACAACGTGGCCTATGGGCCGCGCATCCACGGGCTTGCCAGGAACAAGGCCGAACTGGACGTGATCGTCGAAAAATCGCTGCGCCGCGCCGCCCTGTGGGACGAGGTCAAGGACCGTCTTGATGCGGCAGGCACCAGCCTTTCGGGCGGCCAGCAGCAGCGTCTTTGCATCGCGCGTGCCGTGGCCACGAACCCCGAGGTTCTGTTGATGGACGAACCCTGCTCGGCGCTCGATCCGATCGCGACCGCCCAGGTCGAGGAACTGATCGACGACCTGCGCTCACGGTTTTCGGTGGTGATCGTGACCCACTCAATGCAGCAGGCCGCCCGCGTCAGCCAGAAGACGGCCTTCTTTCACCTGGGGGAACTGGTGGAATACGACGACACGTCGAATATCTTCACCAATCCCAAGGATTCTCGAACCGAAAGCTATGTCACCGGGCGGATCGGCTGACCCGCCCCCGCAACACCGGCTGAGGCGGGGGCAAGCGGCCCCCGCCCGCCGTCAGTCAAGCCCGCGTGCGGCGTTGCGCGCCGTCAGCAGCCGTTTTTGCACCGCAAACACGAACGCCGCCACCGCCAGCCCCAGCAGATCCGAGGTCCAGCCACCGGCGATCATGCCCAGTGCCCCGATGAATGTCAGGATCCGCAGCACCCGGTTCAGCGGCCCGAACATCCAGCCCTGCACGGCCGAAACCATCAGGTAGATGCCGAACAGCGCGGTCACGAACACATGCAGGATTTCGTGCCAGGCGCCCTGCATCAGCATCGGTTCCGAATAGAAGAACATGAACGGCACGACAAACGCCGCAAGCCCGATCTTGAAGCTTTCGACCGAGGTCTTCATCGGATCGGCCTGCGCGATCGCCGCACCGGCATAGGCCGCCAGCGCCACAGGCGGCGTGATGGCCGACATGACCGCGTAGTAGAAGACGAAGAAATGCGCGGTCAGCGGCTCGATCCCCATGCGGACAAGGCCTGGCGCGATCACCGCCGCGGCGACGGCATAGGCCGCGGTCGTAGGCATCCCCATGCCCAGCACGATCGACACCAGCATCGCAAAGACCAGTGCCAGAAGCTGGCTTTGGCCCGCAAATCCCAGCAGGAGCGATGAGAACCGCACGCCGATCCCGGTCAGGGCGATCACCCCCACGATGACACCGGCAGCGGCGCAGACCGCCACCAGTTGAAGGGACATCCGCGCGGCGATTTCCAGCGCATACAGGATTTCGCGCCCCAGCATCCGGTAGGGTGTCAGCCAGCTGACCACGGCCGCCGCGCCCATGGCCAGCGTGCCCGCGCGAATGACCGAATATCCCATGAACAGCGCGCCGATCAGGATCACGATGGGGATGAACAGGAATGCGCGGCGCGCAAGCGCGGAAAACTCGGGCAGTTCGCTGCGGGGCAGGCCCCGCATGCCTTTCTTGATCGCCTCCTTGTCGACCATCAAGAAGACTGACACGAAATACAGGATTGCCGGGATGATCGCCGCGATGACGATATCGCGATAGGCGATCCCGGTGATCTCGGCCATGATGAAGGCGCCCGCACCCATGATCGGTGGCAGGATCTGCCCACCCGAACTGGCCGCCGCCTCGACCGAGGCGGCGGTCTGCGGTTTGTAGCCCACCTTCTTCATCAACGGGATGGTCAGCGAACCCGTTGAGACCACATTGCCCGCCGAAGTGCCGTTGATCATCCCCATCAGGCCCGAGGCGAACACCGCCACCTTGGCCGGCCCGCCGCGTGCGCCGCCGGCGGCCGCAAAGGCGAAGTTGACGAAGTATTCGCCCACGCGGCTGGCCTGCAGAAAGGCCGCGAAGGTGATGAACAGGATGATATAGGTTGACGAGATCGCCGTCGTCGGCCCCAGGATGCCGTTGTCGGTATAGATGAAGGCAAAGAACCGGGCCGGTGCATAACCGCGGTGGTTCAGAACGCCGGGCAGCCAGGGGCCCAGAAAGCCATAGGCGATGAACACCGCCACGATGATCACCAGCGCCAGACCGGCCAGCCGCCGGGTTAGTTCCAGGATCAGGATGATCCCGGCGATCGCGGCCCACATGTCATTGGGGTGCGGAAAGACCTGTGCCCGCGTGCGCAGGAAATCGGCATGGAGGATGATATAGGCCCCGGCCGTGACCGCCGCGACCGCCAAAAGCGTATCCGCCAGCGAGATGCGCCCCTTGCCGCGCGCAGGGGCCATCCAGGATGCGACCAGCGTGATGCAGGTTCCCACGACCAGCGGGTAGCCGAAGGCCAGCACATGCTTGTCTGCGGGCGCGCCGGTCTCAATCAGATCGCCGGTTGCCCACATCAGGCCCAGTTGCACGGTGGCCAGCATGATCGCCGCGCCGCCGAGTGCCACCAGGCCCTTCTCGATCAGCCCAAGCGGGGTATCGGCACCCGATTCCGGCAGGCTGCGCGCCCCGAACAGCAGGAAACCCAGCGCAAGCCCGCCCGCCACATGCGCCAGCCGGTAGCGCCATGGTTCGGTCAGGTCGATTGACGGCAGACCCAGCGCATCGGTGATCAGGGTGTGAACACCATTCATCGCACCGATGTGGAAGCCGGTATAGAGGATGCACGCCAGCGCCACGAACAGCCCCATGCGGCCGGTAAAGACGCGCTGGTTCGACGTGATCACCTCGGCGTCGACAGTCTGGGCCAGCGCCTCGGGCGTGGGGTTGCTGACCGCGTCGGCGTCACCGGGGCGGGTGCCGGGCGACGGGTTTTCGTCGGATGCCTTCGGGGTCATGATCGTTCCTCCAACGCGGTTGCGCGCAGTGTTCAGCGGGGCGCAACCGCCGTGGCGGTTGCGCCCGGTTCAACAGCTCAGGCCGGGTTCAGCCCTTCAGATCCTCGGGGATCTCGATGTCGTTTTCCTCGAACCAGCGCACGGCACCGGGATGGAACGGCAGGAAGCCGTTGTTCGCGGCATTTTCCGGCAAGGTTTCGCGCGCGGCCGAATGGATATCCATCATCCGGTCGTTGTTTTCCATCACCACGCGCGTGATCTCGTAGGCCAGGCTTTCGGGCACGGCGGCATGCGTGACCGCGAAGTTCCACATCGCCACGGTGTTCTGGTCCTCGTCGTGGCCTGAATAGGTGCCACCGGGAATGGTCAGCGGCGACACTTCGGGGTGGTTTTCGCGGATCGTTTCCAGCTCCTCTTCGTTGAAGCCGAACATGTTGACATCGGCCTCGGCGGCCAGCTGGCTGAAGGCCGAGATCGGCACGCCCGCGGCAAAGGCAAAGGCGTCGATCAGCCCGTCCTTGAGCTGGCTCGCGGCATCGGCGGCCCCGGCATAGGAGACCGTCGCCTCGACGCCCAGGGTCTCCATGAAGCGCGGCCAGTAGGTGCCGGGCGTGCCGCCCGCCGGGCCGACGCTGACCCGCTGGCCATCAAGGTCGCTGACGGATTCGATGCCCGAATCGGCCATCGTGATCACCTGGAACGGCGTTTGATACATCGGGAACAGGGCGCGCACATTGGTGTGCTCCACGCCCGGCGCCAGCTCGCTTTCGCCGATCCAGGCTTCATAGGCCGGCCCCATCGTCACCAGGCCGACCGCATGGTCGCCGGTCTGCACCAGCGTGACGTTCTGCACCGGACCGCCCGTCACCTCGCCCGAGGCATTGATGTCGAGTTCCTCGGACAAAAAGCTGGCAAGACCGTTGCCATAAACAAAATATGTGCCGCCCTGGCTGGCCGTGCCGATGGTCAGCGAATCGGGCCAGTCCGACCGATCCTGTGCGGTTGCCGATGCAGCGGAAACGATTGTTGCCGCGGCTAGCGCGGTGAAATGTGTCAGTCGCATGAAGTCCTCCCATGGACATGGATGCAGTTGCAGCGTCGCCGGGCGGCGTCCTCGGCCGGCCCGGTCGCTTTCGCCAGTAAAGCAGGTGTTGCGCAAAAGGCAACTGACAGGTCGTCGCGCGGGGGGGCTGGTATCCCCGCCCCACATGAGGCAGAACGGGGCCGTTGCGGCATCAGGCGACGGAGCGCAGTCATGTTCACCGGCATCATTACCGACATCGGCCGTATCGCGGCGCTGGAGCATCGCGGCGACCTGCGCGCGCGCATCGCGACCGGCTATGACACCGGCGGCATCGACATCGGCGCATCGATCGCTTGCGACGGCGTGTGCCTGACGGTGGTCGCGCTGGGGCGCGACTGGTTCGAGGTGGACATATCGGCCGAGACCGTATCGAAAACCAATCTTGGCAGCTGGGCCGATGGGCGTCGCGTCAACCTGGAACGCGCGCTGAAGGTCGGGGATGAACTGGGCGGGCACATCGTCTCGGGCCATGTGGACGGGTTGGCGCAGGTGCTCAGCGTCGCGGACGAAGGCGACAGCACGCGCGTGCGCTTTCGCGCCCCCGATGCGCTGGCCGGGTTCATCGCGCCCAAGGGGTCGGTGGCATTGAACGGCACCTCGCTGACGGTGAACGAGGTCGAAGGCGCCGAGTTCGGCGTGAACCTGATCGCCCATACCAAGGACGCCACGACCTGGGGCGGGGTGAAAGCCGGCGACCTGATCAACCTGGAGATCGACACCCTGGCAAGATATGTCGCGCGGCTGCGTGACTGGGGCGGCGAACAATAGCTTTGGCTGTGCGCGGGCGCTTTCGATTGACGCCGCCCGCGCCAATGCCTATCTGCAACCTGCGCGGATGGCCGGACGGCCGCGGGCGGGCCTGAAAGGGCCGGTTCGAGGAAAGTCCGGACTCCATGAGGCGACGGTGCCGGGTAACGCCCGGCCGGGGAAACCCGAGGGAAAGCGCCACAGAGAACAGACCGCCCCTGGTCTTCGGGCCTTGGGTAAGGGTGAAACGGTGGGGTAAGAGCCCACCGCGGGACTGGCAACAGGACCGGCACGGCAAGCCCCACCGGGAGCAATGCCGAATAGGGGCCTCGCGCGGGTGTGTGATCGGGCAACCGATATCCCCGCAGGGACGTCTCAGCCCCGAGGCCCGGGTTGGCAGCACGAGCCCGTCGGTAACGACGGACCCAGATGAATGGCCGTCGAAGGGGGCAACCCCGGAACAGAATCCGGCTTACAGGCCATCCGCGCAGGCCATATTTTTGCCCCAAGCAAGGATTAGCACCGTGATTGTGTCCCGGCGGCAGTGCCGTGGGCACTGGTCATGCGTGACGGTGGGCAAATGCCGGGGCTTGTGGACAAGTCACTCTTTCGAAACGCGGTGCTGCGCGCTCGCGCGGCCTCGCGCCCGTTCGGGGCCCTCACCGCGCCGACCCGGCTTCTGAGCGGTCAGGCGCAGGCCGAGGCGCAACGCCTGAACCGGCCTTCCGTGCGCCCGGCGCTGTTTGCCTGCCTGCTGCAACTGGCGGATCTTCTGGTGGTGGCGCTGGCCGGGTTTCTGGTGCTGGGTCTGATGCCCCTGACGCCGCTCGGGGAGCCTATGCACCTGACGGTCTGGACCGGCGCGGTGCTGGTCGTCGCCTCGACCCGGCTTCTGGGGGCATACCGGTTTCGGCGCATGCGCGCGCTGGGCCCCGGTCTGGCCCTGATGTGGGCGGGCCTTGCGCTTGGTTTTGCCACGCTCATCGCGGGGATGTGGCTGGCCGGCTGGGTTCACCCCGGTCTGGGCTGGGCCATCGCGGCCTGGTGGGGCACGGCCAATCTGGGCATGACGGCTGGCAGGGTTCTGGCCTGGGGTCGCATTCGCTATCTGACCAAGACCGGACGGATGGAGCACCGGATCGTCCTGGTCGGCGGCACCGACGATCTGGCACCCCTGATCCGCGAGATCGAGCGCGAGAAAAAGCGCGGCCGACGCCTGTGCGGCTTTTTTGACGAACGCCGTGGCGCACGCTCGCCCGCGGTGGTGGCCGGACATCACAAGATGGGCGATCTGGACGATCTGATCGGCTTTGTGCGCGCGGCGCATATCGACACGGTGATCGTGGCCATTCCCGCCATCTCGCATCGCCGGCTGATGGAACTGACGGTCCGCTTGTTCGTGCTGCCGGTCGATATCCGCGTTCTGGCTGATGCTGACATCCCCGAATTCGCCCGCAACAAGCGCTCGCGGATCGGTGCGTTTCGGATGATCGACCTTTACAAGCGCCCGATCCATGGTTGGGACGCGGTGCGCAAGCGGGTGTTCGACATCGTGTTGTCGGTGCTGGCCATCATCGCCTTTGCCCCGGTCATGGCCGGCGTGGCGCTGGCGATCCGGCTGGAATCGCCGGGTCCGGTTCTGTTCCGGCAGCGGCGGCACGGGTTCAACAACCGCCCGATCGAGGTGTTGAAATTCCGGTCGATGTATACCGACCGCTGCGACCCCAGCGCGGTCAAGGCGGTGCGGCGCAACGACGACCGGGTGACGCGGGTCGGGCGGTTCATCCGGCGCAGCTCGCTGGACGAGCTGCCGCAATTCTTCAACGTCCTGCGGGGCGATCTGTCGCTGGTTGGCCCGCGCCCGCATGCCACCGCCGCCAGGACCGGCGATCTGGTCTATGACGCCGTGACCGAGGCCTATTCGGCCCGCCACAAGGTGCGCCCCGGTGTGACCGGCTGGGCGCAGATCAACGGCTGGCGCGGCGAGATGGACACCCCCGCCAAGATCCGCGCCCGCGTCGAATTCGACCTGCACTATATCGAGAACTGGTCGCTGTGGTTTGACCTCAAGATCCTGGCCCTGACCCCGTTCAGCCTGATCACAACGAAAAACGCCTATTGAGCGCCGCAACGCGGCGCAAGGGCGGTTGACTCTGGCCGGTCTTTGCGTAAAAGGCGGGCTTCAATGGAATTCACGGGCGGCCCGCCGTCGCCCCGTTCAGGAGACGACCCATGGCGAAGCCGACGACGATCAAGATCCGTCTGAACTCGACGGCGGGCACCGGCCACTTCTACGTGACCAAGAAAAATGCCCGCACCATGACCGAAAAGATGGTCATCCGGAAATTCGACCCGGTTGTGCGTCAGCATGTCGAATACAAGGAAGGCAAGATCAAGTAAGATCGCCATCTTTCGGCCGCGCGGCGCCGCCCCCCTGGGGCGGCTTTTGCGTTTCGGCACGCGCAAGCTGCCAGCGGTGCATCCCTGTGTTTCCTCCGTCAGCCATGAAAAAAGGCCGGTCATTCGACCGGCCTTGGACGTTTGGGTGGAAAAACCGCCCAATGCATGCGCTCAATCGGATGCGGCATCCGCCGTCCGGCCCTGATCTGCGCTGCTAAGGGGCGCGGCCAGGACCGGGCGGGGCGTGCACATCACTTTGCGGTGGCGTGCGCCTTGCGGGTCGCCGAGGCAACTTCGTCACCGGCCTTTTTCGCGGCGGCGGTCATGTCCGACGTGGCCTTCTGCACGGCGGCAGTAGCTTCGGCCGAGAAGTCCTTGCCGGCAGCCATCATCAGTTCGACGGTGTCCATCTGGACGCGCTTGGCGATCTCGGCATAGGCGGCCATGTGCTCGGCCGCGATTTCGGCCGAGGTCGAGGCGAAATCGGTCATTGCCTTGGAATAATCCGCGGGCTCTGCCTTGACGGTCGACACTTCGCCAATCTTGGCCAGCGTCTGCTTGGTCCATTTGTTCGACACTTCGGCCGATTTTTCGGCGGCTTCGAGAACGACCTTGCTCATGCGCTCGTTCATCGCGGCCTGGCTCTTGAACATGTCCTGCATCGCCTTGGTATCGACCGGAAAGGCGCCCAGCATGTCTTGCATCATCTTGTTGAAGTCGGTGGCGGTGGCCATGTGAATTCTCCTTGTTCGCGTTCCGGTGAATTCCGGCTCTGCGGATGCAAGGAATATGAATGCTGCGGTGCAGAATTTCAAGGGTTTTTTCTGCACCGCAGCATTTTTCTGCCAAGTATCTGATTTCACACGTCGGGCTTGGCCACGACATAGGTGCCCGGCGCCGGTGCCAGTGGCGAATCGGGCAGGCTGCGGGCAGCAATCTTCTTGCCGGAACGCCGGCGCAGCCAGCTTTCCCAGCGTGGCCACCAGGATCCGTCGTGATGTTCGGCGGCAGCCTTCCATGCGTCGGGGTCGGCCAGCGGCCCCTCGCTGGTGTAGTGGCCATACTTGCGCTTCGCGGGCGGGTTCACGATCCCGGCGATATGCCCGGATTCAGACAGGATGAAGGTCTTGTCCCGCGCGCCCATCCTGGCGACCCCGCGCAGGCTCGATTTCCAGGCGGCGATGTGGTCGGTTTCGCAGGCGACGGCGCACAGCGGCACCTTGACCGCATTGATCGACACGTCCTCGCCGCAAATGGGGAACTTGTCCGACGCGAACCGATCCTGCTGGCACAGGCCGCGCAAATACTCGATCGCCATGCGCCCGGGCAGGTTGGTGCCATCGCCGTTCCAGTACAGCAGATCAAAGGCCGGCGGCGCCTCGCCCATCATGTAGCTGCGGATCGCCGGCGCGTAGATCAGGTCGTTCGAGCGCAGATACGAAAAGGTCTTGGTCATGAAATACGACCGCAGAATCCCCTTGTCGGCGACCTCTGCCTCGATCCCGTCGACGAAATCGTCCTCAAGAAACACGCCGACCTCGCCCCGGTCCGAGAAATCGGTCAGCGTGGTAAAGAATGTCGCCGACTTGATCGAGCGATCCTTGCGCTTGTTCAGCAGCGCCAGAGTCAGCGCCAGGGTCGTGCCGGCGATGCAATAGCCGACCGCGTTGACCGTCTTGACCCCGCAGATTTCCTTGACCTTTGCAATGGCTTCCAGATAGCCCTCGCTGACGTAGTCATCCATGCCCACATCGGCATAGCTGGCATCAGGATTGACCCAACTGACCACAAAGAGCGTATAGCCCTGATCGACGATCCACTTGATCAGGCTGTTTTCGGGCTTCAGGTCCAGGATGTAGAACTTGTTGATCCAGGGCGGAAAGATCACGATCGGGGTGGTGTGTACCTTTTCGGTGGTGGGGGCATACTGGATCAGCTCGAACATCCGGTTGCGAAAGACCACCGCCCCCGGCGTCGTGGCGATATTGCCGCCAACCTTGAAGGCATCGCGGTCGGCAAGCGTGACCAGCAGCTCGCCGTCGTTGGCCTCGATGTCGCGCACCAGGTTTTCCAGCCCGCGCACCAGGCTTTCACCTTCGGTTTCGACAGCCTTCATCAAGGCATCGGGATTGGTGCCCAGAAAGTTCGTGGGCGCCATCATGTCGATGATCTGCTTGCCGAAATACTCCAGCCGACGCTTTTCGCGCGGGTCCATCGTGTCCAGGCTGGCAATGGCCTTTTCGATGGCCTGAGCCGACAACATGTACTGCTGCTTGACGTAATTGAAATAGGGATGGGTCTTCCACAGCGGGTTGGAAAAGCGGCGGTCATGGGGCGTGTTGTCGTCGGGGGCGGCCAGCGGGCCGTCGCGCAGGGCTTCCTGTGCCTCGACGAAATGTTTCAGTGTCTTGCCCCAGTATCCGACCTGATGTTCCAGAATTTTCGAGGGGTTGTTGACCATCTCGGTCCAGTATGCGGTCGCGGCCTTGAGATAGATCGAAGGGTCGGGGGCTTGCAGATCAGCGCGCTCGGGTTGCTTGTTGGCGAATGCCGCAACCAGACGTTGCGTCAGGGTCTCGATCCGAGCCAGATTTGCATTCAGTTTCTCCAGATTGGCGGAATTGTCAGTTCCGGAAGTTGCCATACGCCAATTCCCCCCTTATCTTCCTGCACTGCAGCATAACCGCGCCCGGCTTTGATTGAAACAGGTTTTCATGACCCGCCGCGACGCACCAACGAGGCCACGCAGGAGAAAACAATGAAGCAGATGGCCACCTATGACCTGATGGAAACCGTCCGCAACACCAACGAATGGCTGGGGGCAAGCGCGCGGGCGATGGGGTCTTATCCGGTCTGGGGGATGGTGCCGAACCCGATGTTCAAAATGATGTCCGCCTGGGGCCGTGTGACCGAGCGCAGCTTTGCGCGCATGGTCATCAAGCCCGATTGGGGCATCCGCACCGTCGTCGCCGAGGATGGGCGCGATCATCTGGTCGAAACCACGGTCGAGGTTACGCGCCCCTTCGGCGATCTGATCCGTTTCAACGTGCATGGACGCCCCGAGAAGCCGCGCCGCATCCTGCTGGTTGCGCCGATGTCGGGGCATTACGCCACGCTCTTGCGGTCGACGGTCGCCAGCCTGCTGCCCGATAGCGAATTGTGGGTGACCGATTGGCATAACGCGCGCGACATTCCGGTATCCGAAGGCAAGTTCGATATCGAGGATTACACCCGCTACCTTGTCGATTTCATGAAACATCTGGGACCGGACACGCATGTCGTGGCCGTGTGCCAGCCGGTTCCTCTGGCGCTGGTCGCCACGGCGCTTCTGGCTGCCGAAGAACCCAGGGCCCAGCCCCTGACCCTGACGCTGATCGGCGGGCCGGTGGATCCTGACGCCGCCCCCACGGAGGTCACGGATTTCGGACGCAGGATCACCATGGGCCAGCTGGAGCACCTCGCGATCCAGCGCGTCGGGTTCAAGTATGAGGGCGTGGGGCGGCTGGTCTATCCGGGCCTGCTGCAACTGGCCTCGTTCATCTCGATGAACCTCGATCGACATGCCGAAGCCTTCGCCGACAAGATCACCGCCGCCGCGCGCGGCGAGGACAGCGAGCGTGACCGGCACAACCGGTTCTATGACGAATATCTGGCGGTGATGGATATGACTGCCGAATTCTACCTGTCCACGGTCGAACGCATCTTCAAGAACCGCGAGATCGCCACCAACAGCTTTACCGTCGAAGGCCGCCATGCAGATATTGGCGCGATCACCGATGTCGCGGTCAAGATCGTCGAAGGCACCAAGGATGACATTTCGGCCCCCGGCCAATGCCTGGCCGCGCTCGATCTGCTGACGGGGCTGGACGATTCGAAAAAGGCAAGCCATCTGGAGCCGGGCGCCGGGCATTACGGCATCTTTGCCGGGACGAGTTGGCGCAACAACATTCGCCCGCTGGTCTTTGACTTCATGGATTCCCATTCCACGCGCGGCCCAAGATCAGGAAAGCTCTCGGTCGCCGCCAGCAATTCCTGATCGGCGCATCTGCAAAGGTCGTTGCTGCATTCCATCGGCAAGCCGCGTCCACGGTTTGCGGCGGTGCGGTCTCAGGCGAACCGGCGAATGCCGGTTTCGGTGACGATGGCATCCAGCGGCTGATCAAAGGCATCGACCGGCACGCGCGCGATTTCCTGCGCGTCATAGGCGAAGCCCAGCGCCAGAACCGGGCCTGTCGCCCGCAGGCCGGCCAGGGTGCGGTCATAGAACCCGCCTCCATAGCCCAGCCGGAACCCGCGGGCATCAAAGGCCACCAGCGGCACGATCACGATCTCGGGGCGGATCGGCACCGCATCGGCGGGAATGCGCGCCCCGAACGGGCCCTCGATCATGGCACAATCGGGTTGCCAACGATGAAAGGCCAACGCCTGCCCCGGCCCCACGATCACCGGCAGGGCCACCGGCCCGGTATGCGCCGCCATGACCGGAATTGGGTCGATCTCGGAGCGGATCGGCATGTAGCCGGCCAGCACTGCGGCCTCGTGCCCCGCGAGGGCCTGACGCAAATGCGCCTGCGCCGGCGCGTCGAGGCCTTGGCCGTGTGCCCGCCGTCGGGCCGCGAAGGCGGCCTTGCGCACGGCAACCTTTTCGGCGTCGATCCCGTGCATCGGACTACAAAAGCACGATTGTCGCGAAACCGAGAAAGGCGAAAAAGCCCATAACATCGGTCAGGGTCGTGACAAAGGTGCCCGAGGCCAGAGCGGGGTCCATGCCCAGACGGTTCATCCCCAACGGCACCAGAACCCCGCCCAATGCCGCGATGATCTGGGTGCAGACCATCGCCAACCCCAGCACCACGCCCAGCAAGGGTTCGCCGAGGACCAGCCAGCTTCCCGCGCCCAGCACGATCGCCAAACCCAGCCCGTTCAAGAGCCCCGCGCCCATTTCGCGGCGCACGACGCGCCGGGCATTGGCCGTGGTCAGGCTGCGCGTGGCCAACGCGCGCACCGCCACCGCCAGCGATTGCGTGCCCGCGATCCCGCCGGTCGAGGCGACGATGGGCATCAGCGCGGCGAGAATGACCAGCGACTGTATCGTCGCCTCGAACTGGGTGATCACCACCGCCGAAAGCGAGGCGGTGAACAGGTTGACCACCAGCCAGGGCAGGCGCTGACGTGCGGTGGTCAGAGCCGTGTCCGAAACCGATTCCTCCATCACCACGCCCGACAGGCGCATCATGTCCTCTTCGTGTTCCTCGTCCAGAACGATCATGGCATCGTCGATGGTGATCACACCGACCAGCCGGCCGGCGTCATCGACGACCGGCGTCGAGATCAGGTGATACTTGTTGAACAAAAACGCGACCTCGGCCTCGCTTTCGGTTGCCTCGATGGTGCGAAAGACATCCTCGGCCAGCGTGGCCAGCGCGACATCGCGGCGTGCGGCCAGGATGCGGCCAAGGGTGACGTTTCCCTGCGGCTGGTGGCGTTCATCGACCAGGATCACATGATAGAACTGGTCCGGCAACCATTCGGCATTGCGCAGAAAATCGATGGCCTGTCCGACCGTCCAGTCCTGTGGCATCGAGACCGTCTCGGATTGCATCAGGCGACCGGCCGAATTTTCGGGATACGACAGCGAGCTTTCGACCGCCGCGCGATCGTCGCTTTCCAGCGCTTGCAGGATGAACGCCTGGTCGGGCTCGTCCAGATCCTCAAGGATGTCGACCACGTCGTCGGTATCCAGTGTGCGCATGGCGCGCGCCAGGACCGCGCGCGGCAGGCTTTCGATCACCACCTCGCGGATCGCCTCGTCCAGTTCGGACAGGGTATCGCCGTCGATCCGGTCGGCATGCAGCGCCAGCAGCGCACGACGCTCGGCAGAGCTGATCTGTTCCAGAAGGTCGGCGATGTCGGCGGCGTGCAACGGCTCCAGCGCCGCAGCCAGTGCCACGGCATCGCCTGCCTCGACCGCATCAAGGATCACCTCCAGGCGCGCGTCGTCCAGTTCGGCATCCTGCATGTCGGGCGCGGTTGTCCCCTGCGTTTGCGGGGTGGTCGGCGGCGCGTCTTCGGGCCGGTTGCGTTCGTCATTGCTCATCGCAGCCTCCGTCGCTGAACCGTGCGCCGACTCGCGCCTTGCTCCTGACGGTTGTTAAGGGCAAACATCACAGCGATAAAGAGCATCCTTTGGAAATTTGAGCACCGCCATGCCAAACCAGCCCCATGCCTGACCTGCTGATCGGTCAAACGCTGACCTTTGCGGACGACCCGTTCAAGCGCGGCCCCGAGGCCGGTGTGCATGACAGTCGCGGCGGCGTGCTGATAGAGGACGGGCTGATCCGCGCGGTCGGCCCGGCGCAGGATCTGCGCGCGCGCCATCCGCAGGCACGGGTGCACGATTATGGCGCGCGGCTGATTTCGCCCGGTTTCGTGGATGCCCATATCCACTATCCGCAGACCGCGATCATCGCCAGTTGGGGCAAACGTCTGATCGACTGGCTGAACAGCTATACCTTCCCCGAGGAAATGCGCTTTGGCGACCCGGCCCACGCCGCGCAGGCGGCTGAATCGTGCATCGACCTGATGCTGGCGCATGGAACAACGACGTTTTGCAGCTATGCCACCATACACCCCGCCAGCGTCGAGGCCCTGTTTGTCGCCGCTCAGGCGCGCAATCTGCGCGTCCTGGCGGGCAAGACCTGCATGGATCGCAATGCCCCCGACGGGCTGCGCGACACCGCACAGTCGGCCTATGACGACAGCAAGACCCTGCTGGGGCGCTGGCACGGGCAGGGACGCGCGAGCTATGTGATCACGCCGCGTTTTGCGCCCACCTCAAGCCCCGAACAGCTTGAGGCGCTGGGCGCCCTCTGGGCGGAATTTCCCGATTGCCTGATGCAGACCCATCTGAGCGAGCAATCCGAGGAAATCGCATGGGTCCGCGCCCTGTTCCCCGAAGCGCGCGACTATCTCGATGTCTATGAACGCTTCGGCCTGATCGGGCGCGGGGCGCTGTTCGGTCATGCGATTCACCTGGAACCGCGCGAGCGTGCGCGCCTGATCGAGACGGGCGCGGCGTTGATCCATTGTCCGACCTCGAACACATTTATCGGCTCTGGGCTTTTTGACATGGCCGGCCTCAAGTCTGAGGGGCACCGGGTGGGCCTTGCCACCGACATCGGCGGCGGGTCGTCGTTTTCGATGCTGCGCACCATGGCGACGGCCTATGAGATCGGGCAACTGAACGGCGGTGCCCTGCATCCGGCGCAGTTGTGGTGGCTTGCCACGGCCGGATCGGCGGCGGCCCTTGGACTGGAGGACCGGATCGGGCGTCTGCAACCGGGAATGGAGGCCGATCTGATCGTAGTTGATCTGGCTTCGACCCCGGCGATCGGCCAGCGCATGCGCCGCGCGGAAACGCTGTGGGAGGCGTTGTTTCCAACCATCATGATGGGCGATGACCGGGCAATCGTCGCCACATGGGTGAACGGCACGCCGATCTAGCGCATCGGCGGCAAAGCGCGCCTACCCCGACAAGAGCGCGAGCGCCGCGGCGTGCAGGTCGGGGTTGGCGGCGGCGATTACCTGCCCGCCGTGGTGAACCGGCCCGCCTTGCCAATCGGTGACGATACCCCCCGCAGCCTCGATCACGGCGATCGGCGCCTGCACGTCGTAGGCCTGAAGCCCGGCCTCGATCACCAGGTCGATCTGACCGGCCGCCAGCAACGCATAGGCATAGCAATCCATCCCGTAGCGCGTCAGCCGCGCACGGGCCGCAACGCGCTGAAAGGCCGCGTGTTCAGCGGGGCTGCCGATCTCGGGGAAGGTGGTGAACAGGACCGCATCGCTCAGCCCGCGTGCGGGGCGCACCGCCAGCGGCGCGCGTCCCTGTGGGCCATCGACATGGGCCTGGCCAAGCCCGCCGCAAAACCGCTCGCCGATATAGGGTTGGTCGATGATGCCCAGGATCGGCCCCATGTCGTCGGACAATGCGATCAGCACACCCCAGGTGGGTGTGCCGCTCATGAACCCGCGGGTGCCGTCGATCGGGTCGATGACCCATGTCAGCCCGCTGCGACCGGGAAGGTGGCCGCGCTCCTCGCCCAGGATGCCATCGTCGGGACGGAGGTCGCCAAGAAGCGCGCGCATCGCGTCCTCGGCGGCGTGGTCGGCGATCGTGACCGGGTCGAAACCGGCAGCATCCTTGTTGCTCAGGCTCAATGCGGCACTGCGAAAATGCGGCAAGGTGGCCTGCCGGGCGACATCGGCCAGGGCATGAGCCGTGCGCCAAAGCTCGGCAGTCAGGGCGTCATCGAAGGCGGGGCGGGGCATGCGGAAATCCCTGACAGGCTGAAACGGCGACCGGGGACCTGACCGATCCCGAGCCGGCTTGGTCTAACCGTCTGCCGCGCCCCCGGCAAGCGGGGTTCAGGCCGCCGACGACAGGACCTGCGCCAGATCGAACAATCGCTTGCGCTGCGCCTCGGGGATCGCGAAATAGGCGCGCACCAGTTCCATCGCCTCCTTGCTGGCCAGAAGATCGGCCTCGACAACGGCGCCGGCCTGCTGGTCCAGCCCCTCGAAAAAGAAGCCGACGGGCACCGAAAGCGTGCGCGCGATGTCCCAAAGCCGCGATGCGCTGACGCGATTCATCCCGGTTTCGTATTTCTGGATCTGCTGGAACTTGATGCCCACGGCATCGGCCAGCTGTTGCTGGGTCATGCCCACCATCCAGCGCCGATGGCGGATGCGTTTGCCCACATGAACGTCAACCGGGTGTTTCACGAAATTCTCCTGACTTGCATGCGGCACGTGACCGCGAGGATTTTCAAAGCGATTCAAGACAACCCGGAGCAATTTTCGTGCCAAATCCGGATTTCCCCGAAATTTTTTTCGGACCGCCGGAAAAATAACCGTATTTCCGGCCAAAGCGGCGCCCCGTACCCGCTGCGACTGATCCCAGACCATTTGCCCGCAAAGTTGAACCGACCGCCCGGCTATGCACTTGGGGCGTGTTTTGCAAAATGCAAACGAATGTGCAATCAACTTTCGCGTGTATTGCCAAAATGCGAATCCGGACCCGGCCGCCAACCGGCCTATCGGGTTGCGGTTGCCACGGGCTTTACCTTCGTGCGCGGGGGCGACATTCTCGGGCGCGAACGCCAAACCGACCGGAGACCTTCATGCGCGCCTTCGTCCTGACATCGACCGAAACCCCGCCAACGGTGTGCGAGGTTGCCAAACCCGACCCCAAGCCAGGCGAGGTTCGCCTCAAGGTGCGCGCCTGCGGCCTGAACTTTGCCGATCTGCTGCTGGCACGCGGCCAGTATCAGGAGCGCCCGGAACTGCCGTTCGTTCTGGGCATGGAGGTTTCGGGCGAGATCGAGGCGCTGGGCGACGGGGTCGAGGGATTCGCGCCCGGCCAGCGCGTCGCGGCCTTTGCCTCGAACGGGGGATTGGCCGAATATGCCTGCTATCCGGCCGCGGCCTGCCTGCCGTTGCCTGATTCGATGCCGCATGAGCACGCCGCCGCCTTCATGGTGGCCTATGGTACCTCGCATGTCGCGCTGGACTATCGTGCCGGGCTGAAGCCGGGCGAAACGCTTCTGGTGCTTGGCGCGGCGGGCGGGGTCGGGCTGACGGCGGTCGAGATCGGCAAGCAGATGGGCGCGCGCGTCGTCGCGGTTGCGCGCGGTGCCGAAAAGCTGGCGGTGGCCGAGGCCGCTGGGGCGGATGTCCTGATCGACAGCGACAGCGCCGATCTGAAGGCCGCGTTCAAGGCCTTGGGCGGCGTCGATGTGGTGTATGATGCGGTCGGCGAGCCCGCTTCATCCGCGGCGCTGCGCGCGCTCAGGCCCGAGGGGCGCTATCTGGTGATCGGTTTTGCCGGCGGGCAGGTGCCGCAGTTTCCCGCGAACCTGCTTCTGGTCAAGAATATCGCGGTGATCGGCCTGTATTGGGGCGGGTTTGCCGGTTTCAAGCCCGAAGTGATCACCAGCTCGCTCAGAACCCTGATGGGCTGGTATGCCGAGGGCCGGATCAAGCCGCATGTCAGCCATGTTCTGCCCCTGGCGCAAACCGCCGACGGGATGGAGCTGATCCGCGCCCGGAAATCGACCGGCAAGGTCGTTATCGCCATCGACGAATAACCGGCGCGGGTGCCGCCCCGGTATCCGGTCACACGACTGAAAGCGCCGGGCGCGGCGCTGCCGGTGCGTCGCCCTCGACCGGGCGCCAGGCATTGCGCAGCAAATCGGCCAGCGCCCGGACGCCCGGCGTTTCCGCGCCGGGGCGCAGATACATGTTGATGAAATGGCGCGTCAGTTCCGGCAGTGCGCCGCCGTGGTTGATTCGTTCGGCATAAGGCGGCTCGGTCCCGGCCAGCAGCGCATGCACGGCCATGTCGCAACTGACCGCGGCCTCCAGCGTGCGATCGGAATCCGATTCCACCGCTGCCTCCCAGTCGATCCCGGCCCGGTCCAGCGCCGCCAGCACCCCGGACCGGAACGCGCAATAGCGCGCCAGCGCCAGCCGCAAGGGCCGTTGCCGCCAGGCCTGGCCGCCGGGCGCGCCGATCCAGACCAGCGGCAGTTGCGTCAGCGTCTCGCCGCCGGGATCGCAATGGTCCTCGGTGGTCAGGATCAGGTCGCAGGCGCCGGCGGCAAAGTCCTCCTTGGCCTTGCGGGTGTTGACGGCCTGCAACTGCACTTTCATGCGCGGCCAGGCCGCCTGAAAGCGCTGCAAGACCTGCGGGATATGCGGATAGACGATGTCGTAGGGCACGCACAGGACGATCTCGCCCTCGTATTCCTTGCCCGTCAGTCGCGCCACGGCCTCATCGTTGAGCGCCAGAATCCGCCGCGCATAACCCAGCATCTGCTCGCCGGCGAAGGACAGTTGCACGCCGCGCCCGTTGCGATCGAGCAGGGCAAGGCCCAAGGCCTCTTCCAGGCGTTTGATCTGCATCGACACTGCCGACTGCGTGAGATTGAGGACATGCGCGGCGCGGGTCACGCCGCCGTAATCGGCCACAGCCACCAATGCGCGCAGCGCGGTCGGGTCAAGATTTCGCTTCATATCATGATCCTCGATCATACCCATGACAATCATTCGTTTTACTTATGCGCCGATTTGCCCCATCAGATCAAGAGAATTGATGCGATGCGCGCTATTCATCGCATTTGAGAAATCACGACCGATACGAACAGGTTCCCCATGACAAGCCTTGCAAACACTCTTTCGACCCTTCGCTTTCAAAATGTCCGCCGCAACCGGATCGGACTCTGGGGCTGGTTGCGCCGTGCCGATGCGCTGGCGCGCCAGCGTCGGGCGCTGGCGGCGCTTGATGACACGCTCTTGCGCGACATCGGCCTGACCCGCGGACAGGCCCTTTTCGAGGCAGAGCGCCCGATCTGGGACGCGCCACGCCACTGGCGCGGCTGATCGCCCGCCCGGCTGGCGTGAGCGTGAAAAGGAAGCCGCCGGTTTTCCTTGAAAAAGCCCGGACGAAACCCGATATTACAGGCAATCGCCCGGCCCTGATCGGCCGCGCGGCTTGGCATATCGAACGGAGGGAACTCAATGGCCAACTATCAGTCGATGCGCGCAGCCACCACCGGTGCGCTTGGCGCCCGGATCGACGCCGGGCTTCGCGCCCATATGAACAAGGTCTACGGCACGATGGCCGTGGGCATGCTGATCACAGCTCTTGCGGCCTGGGCCATCGCCGGCCTGGCCACCACCAGCGACCCCGCCTCGGCCGCAGCAGAATTGCCCAACGGCACCATGCTGACCGGGCTTGGCGCCGCGATCTATGGTTCTGCGCTGCGCTGGGTGATCATGTTCGCACCGCTGGCCTTCATTCTCTTCGGTTGGGGTGCGCTGATGCGCCGCGCCTCGGCGGCGGGGGTCCAACTGGGCTTTTTCGTCTTCTCGGCGGCCATCGGCCTGTCGCTGAGTTCGATCTTCCTGGTCTTTACCAGCTATTCGATCGTGCAGACCTTCCTGGTCACCGCGATTGCCTTCGCGGGTCTCAGCCTGTTCGGCTATACCACCAAGAAGAACCTGTCGGGGATGGGCACGTTCCTGATCATGGGCGTGATCGGCCTGATCATTGCCATGGTGATCAACATCTTCCTGCAGTCGCCGGCCATGATGTTCGCGATCTCGGCCATTGGTGTGCTGGTCTTTGCTGGGCTGACGGCTTTCCACACGCAGGAGATCAAGAACACCTATGTCGCCCATGCCGCCCAGGGCGATCAGGAATGGCTGGACAAGGCCGCGATCGATGGTGCCCTGTCGCTTTACATCAGCTTCCTGAACATGTTCCAGTTCCTGCTGATGTTCATGGGGCAGCAGGAATAACCAGGCCCAATGCCTGTCTTCAAGGGCCGGTCGCGAGACCGGCCTTTTCTTTGCGTGTGCGGCATCGCAGGCCGCGCGCGCTTGTTTTTTGTGCGATTGCAGGGCGAAAGCCCAAAAATCCCTGTTTCCAGAATGCGAAATGCGGTCTAGGCTTGCTGCAATGCAATAACAGGGGGCGCCACCCGTGCCGGATACCGACAAACCGCTGTTGATCAAGCGCTATGCCAGCCGCAGGCTCTACAATACCGAAAGCAGCGATTACGTCACGCTGGAGGATATCGCGCGGTTCATTCGTGCGGGGCGGGCTGTCCAGATCATCGACCTGAAAAGCGGCGATGACCTGACCCGGCAATACCTGCTGCAGATCATCGCCGAACATGAAAGCCGCGGCGAGAACGTCCTGCCGCTGGATGTTCTGACCGATCTTGTGCGCAGCTACACCGCGCAGGCGCAGTCGGTCGTGCCGCAATTCCTGGCGATGTCGTTCGAGATGCTGCGCGAGGGGCCGGGCAAGTTCGCCGAGCAGATGAATGCCATGAACCCGATGATGCAGCAGATGTCCAAGATGCCGGGATTCGAGGCGATGCAACGCCAGCAGCAGGCCTTTTTGCAGTCGATGATGGCGGGCTGGCCGGGCATGGGCGAACCCGATGCCGAGGGCAAGGACGACACCACAGGCGCGTCCGCTTCGGATGCGGCAACCGACCCGGACGATCTGAACGAGATCAAGCGCCAACTCGCCGCGCTTGAGGCCAAGCTGTCGAAGCTGGGCAAGTAAGCCCTTCTATTGCCCGACGCGGGCCGCGCCGCGCCGGCGGATCACAGCACCATCTGGGTTTGCGTGATCAAGGCGGCAACCTTGCCATCGCCCCGTGTCATGGTGATCTGCCAGACCATCGTCTTGCGCCCACGGTGGACCGGCACGGCGACGGCGCGCACGGTATCGCCCAGCTCGACCGGGCGAATGAAATTGGTCTTGCTTTCCAGCGTGGTCGTTCCCTGTTCGGGGGTGATGTTCAGAAAGGTTGCGGTTCCGCCCAGATTGTCGGCCAGCGCGACGATCGCACCGCCATGAAGCTTGCCGTTGCGGTTGGCCAGCTCATCGGTGACGGCCAGCTCGGCCTCGACCCGATCGGCGCTGGCGCAGACGATGTGCAGGCCCAGCAAGCGGGCGAAGGGCGGTTGATTGGCGGCGATCCGGTCGAGTTCAGCTTGGTCGTACATGGCATCTTTCGCGTGGGTTGGGGCGGGGATCAACGGGCCGGGCGGCCCCACAGGTCATAATCGCTGGCCTCGTCGACCGTCACGGTCAGAATGTCGCCGGGGGTCAGGCCGTCAAAATCGTCGTCGATGAACAGGTTCCCGTCGATCTCGGGGGCATCCGCCCAGGTCCGGCAGGTTGCCCCATCCTCATCGACGGAATCCACAATCACCTCTAGCCGGCGGCCGACCTTGGCGGCCAGCCTGGCCTCGGAAATCGCTTGCGCCTTTTGCATGAAGCGATCCCAGCGTTCCTGCTTGACTTCGTCGGGCACATGATCGGGCAAATCGTTCGAACGCGCGCCCCGGACGTTTTCATACTGAAAGCAGCCGACCCGGTCCAGTTGCGCCTCGTCCAGCCAGCCCAGCAGCGTCTGGAACTCGGCCTCGGTTTCGCCTGGATAACCCACGATGAAGGTCGAGCGCAGGGTGATCTCCGGGCAATCAACGCGCCACCGGGCAATCTCGTCCAGCGTTTTCGCGGTCGCGGCGGGCCGGGCCATGCGCTTGAGCACATCGGGATGGGCATGCTGGAACGGGATGTCGAGATAGGGCAGCACCAGCCCCTCGGCCATCAGCGGGATCAGGTCGCGAACATGGGGATAGGGATAGACATAGTGCAGACGGACCCAGGCGCCCAGGCTGCCCAGATCGCGCGCCAGATCGGTGATATGCGCACGATGGCCACGCTCGCTGGCATGTTTGAGATCGACGCCATAGGCCGATGTATCCTGGCTGATTACCAGAAGTTCGCGCACACCGGCCTCGACCAGCTTTTCGGCCTCGCGCAGGACCGCATGGGCGGGGCGGCTTTGCAACCGCCCGCGCATGTCCGGGATGATGCAGAAGCGGCATTTATGATTGCAGCCCTCGGAAATCTTGAGGTAGCTGTAATGACGCGGCGTCAGGCGCACGCCGGCCGCGGGCAGCAGGTCGATGAACGGATCGGGCGCGGGCGGAACGGCCGTGTGAACAGCGTCCAGCACCTGTTCATACTGGTGCGGGCCGGTCACGGCCATCACGCGCGGGTGGGCGCCGGTGATGTAGTCGGGCTCGGCCCCCAGGCAGCCAGTGACGATGACCCGCCCGTTTTCGCGAAGCGCCTCGCCGATGGCGTCGAGGCTTTCGGCCTTGGCGCTGTCCAGAAAGCCGCAGGTGTTGACGATCACGGCGTCAGCGCCCTGATAGTCCGGCGATATCGTATAGCCCTCGGCGCGCAGGCGCGTCAGGATGCGTTCACTGTCGACCAGCGCCTTTGGGCAGCCAAGGCTGACCATGCCCACCGTCGGTTGACCCGGGCGCGGCGTTTCGGTGATCCGGGCGCGCGGCGCAAGGTCCGGGCGAAGGTCGGGCGGGTTCTGGGTCATGGCGCGCATATAATGGGTGCGGGCCGGGGCGGGAAGGGTTGATTTGCGTTTCCAAGCGGGCCGCGCCTTCGGCGCGGGTACCGTTTGAGCCCGGCCAGCCCCTTGCGGGGCAGACCGGGCGGCGGGTGCCCGTGGCCGATGATCAGCGCGGTCCGAACCACATCCGCGCCATGAGCCCGTCGCGGCGCAGGAACTGGTGCCAGAGCGCGGCGGCCACATGCAGCGCGATCAGCGCCATCAGCACCGATGCGACGATACCATGCACCGCGCGGCCCGGATGATCGAAGCGTTCGGGCATCGGGCCGGTGCCGAACACGGCATCGGGCAGGCCGGAATCGCGCGCAAACAGCAGGCCGGACACGGCCATCGCAAGGACCGCGCCATAAAGTGCCCAATGCGTGAGCGGCCCGAGCCGGTCGAGGAACGCGTTACCGGTGCGGGCACGCGGTGGCGTGCGCGTGGACAGCCGCAGCACCAGGCGCACCGCCATCAGCGCCAGCGTCACGATGCCCAGCCCCATGTGCAGCCGGAACGAGATCAGCTTTGCCGGGTCGTCATTGGCCAGCGGATCCAGCACCAGCGTTCCTGCGAACAGAAGTCCGACCACGCAAAACGCCAGGATCCAGTGCAGGGCGACAAGGGCGGGATGGTAACGGCTGGGCATGGCATTCACCGGGCTGTTGCGGAGCATGCCTCAAAGCTTGCCTTGCCGGATCGCCCGACGCAAGGACCGGCGCAAGGGTGTGGCAAAGCGGCGCGTGCTAACGAAACCGGGGCGGGCGTTTTTGCATCTCGGCCATGACGGCCTCGATCTGGTTGGCGCTGCCGATGATCGCGGCCTGAAGGCGCGCCTCCAGCGCCAGCCCGCTGTCGTCACCGGGCCAGCATTGCCGCACCAGTGCCTTGGCGCCCCGCGCCGCGTCGGGATTGCGCTGGGCAATCGCACGGGCCAGCGCGCGGGCCTCGGTCAGAGGGTCATCGGCCAGCCGGGTGACAAGGCCCAGCCGCGCAGCCTCATCCGCTGCGATGACGCGCGCGCTCAGCATCAGCTCCAGCGCGTGGTCGGCCCGCATCACCCCCGGCAGCAGCCGGGTCAGCCCCATATCCGGGATCAGGCCCCAGCGCGCCTCCATGATCGACAGGCGGGTTTCCGGCGCGGCCAGCCGGATGTCGGCCCCCAGCGCCAGTTGCAGCCCGGCCCCGAACACCGGCCCGTGCAACGCGGCGATCACGGGCACCGGCAGGTCCGCCCAGACGGTGCACGGATGCTGGAACCGATTCGCCGCGCGTCCCGGCGGCGGGGTGACGATCTCGGCGCGCAGATCCTCGATCCGGCTGGCAAAGGACATCAGAAGCGCGGTGTCGATACCGGCGCAAAAGCCCTTTCCCTGACCGTGCAGGATCACCGCGCGCAGCCCTTCGGTCTCGGCCAGCGTCGTACCGGCCGTGGATAGGGCGTCGAACATCGCCTCGTCCATGGCATTGATCTTGTCGGGTCGTGCAAGCGCGACCTCGGCGATGCCGTCGGCGATGGTGATGTCCAGCCGGTCGTTGGTCATGGGCCGATCCGTTGAAACATGCAAAGCCCCCCTTAGCACGCGCGCAGGGTCGCGCAGCCTTGCCTTGCGTGCAAGTGCGACGTTGGGGCAGGGCGGTTCCTGCGTGCTTTGGTCGCCGCAACGTGACGGCGCCGCCATGTTGCCGGTGCTTGTGCCGGGGTCAGGCTTTGCTAAGCTTCGCGAGAAGTTGCGATCATCAGGGGCCACCGGGCCGGGGAGGCGGAATGCGCTGGATCATCCGAACGCTGGGCGTCATCGTGTCGCTTGTCGTCCTGGCCGTGGCGGCCCTGTTCCTGATCCCGGCCGAACGGATCGCGGGCGTCGTCGCGCAACGGTTCGAAACCGCCACCGGCCGGCAAATGACGATCGCGGGCGACGTCAGGCCCAGCATCTTTCCGGTGATCGGTGCGCGCGTCGAGGATGTGAGCATCGCCAATCCGCCCTGGGCGGACAGCACCCCCATGCTGCAAGCCGAATCCGTGGATATGGGGCTTGATCTGGCGGCCTTGCTGCGTGGTGACTTCGTGGTGCGCCGCTTCGAAGCGGTCGGGCCGCGAATCCTGGTCGAGCGTGCCGAGGATGGGCGCCTGAACTGGCTGTTCGAAACACCCTCGTCTGACGCGGCGCCCGCGCCTGATGAGGGCGGCGGTACCGGATTGCAGGGCCTGTCGCTGGAACGCGCGGTGATCACCGACGCGGCGGTGCGGGTCATCGACCGCGCCGCCGGCACCGATCTTCAGTTCGAGGCGCTCGACCTGACCCTGAGCATGCCGGAATTCGATGGGCCGGGCAGCCTGACCTTGTCAGGGCAGCGCGGCGGTCAGGCGTTCGAGGCCGAGGCGCGGATCGGCTCGGTCGCGGGCATTCTGGGTGGCGAGGTCGAGTCGCTGTCGGCCAGCCTGAGCGCGGGCGATACCGAAGCCGGGTTCGAGGGGCGCGGCGGCCTTCAACCACTGGCCGCCGAGGGGCGCGTATCCTTGCAAGGGCCGGGCGTGGCGCCCATGATGGCGCTGGCCGGGCTTGACGGGGGCGAACCGATCCCCGAGGCCGCGCGGCCCCTGGCGTTGAACGGGCAGGTGACGCTGGCGCCCGAGGGCAGCGTGCATCTGCGCGAGACCAGTCTGGAGCTTGGCCCGAACCGCGTGGCGATGGCGCTGGACCTGACGCTTGATGGCGCGCGCCCGCATCTGAGCGGGGATATCAGCGCCGAGACCCTGGACCTGCGCGCCTTTACCGACACGGGCACGGCGGGCGGCGGCGATGGCGGAAACGGCGGTGGCGCATCGGGCTGGCCGCGCGATCCGATCGATGCCTCGGCGCTGGGGCTGATGGATGCCGCGCTCGCCATTCGGCTTGGCCCTGTGCAAAGCGGGATCGTCGATCTGGAATCACTGCGCGCGGACGTGACCATCGACAATGCCCGCGCGGTCATGGCCATGCAGGAGGCGCGCTTGTTCGATGGCGTTCTGCGGGGCGAGTTGGTGGCCAACAACCGCTCGGGCCTGTCGGTCGGTGGCGATCTGAACATGGAGGGCGTGGGCCTGCTGCCGCTGTTGCGCCAGTTTGCCGGGTTCGAACGCCTGACCGGCACCGGGGCGCTGGATCTGCGGTTTCTGGGCGTGGGCAATTCGCTGGATGCGATCTTGCGCAGCCTGTCGGGCGAGGGGCAAATGGAACTGGGCGAGGGCGAGATCATCGGCTTCGACCTGGCCGGGATGCTGCGCAATCTGGACCTGTCCTATATGGGCGAGGAAAACCGCACGATCTATCAAAGCCTGACCGGCAGCTTCACGATGGAAAACGGCGTCTTGCGCAATGACGATCTGCGCATGGAGGCCTCGCGCGTTTCGGTCGGGGGCGACGGCAGCGTCGATCTGGGCGGGCAGAGCCTGGACTATCGCGTGATCCCCGAAGCGCTGCGCAATGCCGAGACGGGCGAAGCGCTGCGCGTGCCGCTACTGATCACCGGGCCCTGGAATGCACCGCGTTTTCGCCTGGACCTGGAAGGCCTGACCGAGGAAAGGCTCCGCGAAGAAGCCGAGCGCCTGGAAGAACGCGCCCGCCAAGAGGCCGACCGCCTTGAGCGCCGCGCGCGCCGCAGGCTCGACCGTGAACTGGAAGGGCGGCTTGGCGGCGGCGAAGATGGGGGCGAGGATGGTGCCGGCGAGGCCGACTCCGAACGCCCGCGCAACCGGCTGGAGCAGGAGATCGGACGCGGGCTGCGCGGCCTTCTGGGCGGCGATGAGACGCAAGAGGATGACGCGGAAAACTGACCTGCCGCGCGTCACCGCGGTGTTCGCAGCAAAGCTGAAAGGAGAGGAACATGGCCTATACCCATGATCGCGTTATCGCCGATACTGATTTCGACGCCGTGGATTCCCGTATCCGGGCAGCCCTGGCCGAAAAGGGCTTTGGCGTCCTGTCCGAAATCGATGTCGCCGCCACGCTCAGGGCCAAGATCGGGGCCGAGATCGGCGCCTACCGCATTCTGGGGGCATGCAATCCGGGCCTGGCGCACCGGGCGATCCAGGTCGAACCGCGCGTCGGCGCCATGCTTCCGTGCAACGTGATCCTGCGCGCGGTCGAGGGCGGTATCGAGATCAGCGCGATCGACCCGCTGGCCTCGATGGCGGCCATCGACAACCCGCCGCTGAAAGAGATCGCGGCCGAGGTGCGCGACATGTTGAAAAGTGCGGTCGATGCCGCCTGAGCGCGCGGGTCAGTTGCCCTGACGCTCCTGTTCGGTGCGCGCGGCCTGGAAATCCTGCGCCTCGGGCGGCCACGTGGATCGGATGAAAGCAAGGATCGCACGGATTTCGGCGTCGCTCAGGATCTCGCCGAAGGCGGGCATGGCTGAGTCGAAATCAACCCCCAGATCATCCAGAACCGCTTGCCCGCCGCGCTTTGTATAGTCGAACAAGAAGGCGTCGCCGTGGTGCCAGGTATGCCCCGTTTCGTCATGCGGCGGGGCCGGAAAGCGGCCATCGGCACCGGGGCGCTGCCAGTCCGGCGCGCCTTCAAGCTGCGCACCATGGCACGTGGCGCAGTGCCGGGCATAAAGCGCGCGGCCGCCCGGCGCGACCTCGCCCGCAAGAGGCGTGGCCACCAGCATGAGCAACAGGGCGGAGCGGGATATTCGAAGCATGGGACAGTCCTGACTCAACGCCGTGTCGCTGGCAATGCGGCAACACGCCCGCTCGGCCGCTGGCGACAGAGTGTGGCCTGCGCTATAGATCCCCGACGAACGGAGAAACAGGATGAACAACCCCGCGCTTGCCCCGGTTTTCAACCATATCGACAAGAATCGCGATGCCTTCGTCGCCCGGCTGCTGGACTATGTGCGCCAGCCCAGCATCAGCGCCCAGAATATCGGGATGGACGCGGCGGCGGCGCTGGCCGAATGGCATCTGCGCGCCCTCGGCATGACGGTCGAACGGATCGAGACGCCGGGGCATCCGATGCTTTTGGGGCAACTCGGCGACGATCCGGCGCGCCCGACGATCCTGTTCTACGGGCATTATGACGTGCAGCCGCCAGAGCCGCTGGAACACTGGGTTTCCCCGCCGTTCGAGCCGACGATCCGCGACGGGCGGATCTATGCGCGCGGGGTCGCGGACAACAAGGGCCAGCACATGGCCCAGATCCTGGCCATCGAATCGCATCTCGCCGCGACCGGCGGCCTGCCCTGCAACGTGAAATTCCTGCTGGAGGGCGAAGAAGAGGTCGGCAGCCCGCATCTTGCGCAGGTGGTGCGCGACCACGCCGAACGCCTGCGCGCGGATCTGGTGGTGACGGCGGACGGCCCGATGCACCCTTCGGGCAGGGGCACGATCCTTTACGGGGTGCGCGGCGTCGCGTCGTTCGAACTGCGCGTCCGGACCGCCCGGCGCGATGCGCATTCGGGCAACTTCGGCGGGGTGATGCCGAATGCGATCTGGACGCTGGTGCATCTGCTGGCCACGATGAAGTCGCCGGACGGGCGCATCACCATCGACGGCTTGGCCGATACCGTGCTGCCGCCGACCGAGGCAGAGCGCGCGGCCATGGCTCGCCTGCCGCTGGATATCGGCGCGGTGCTGGCGGATATGGGGATGACCCGTCTGGATGCCCCGGCCGATCGGGACTATTTCGAACGGCTCATGTTTCAGCCCACGCTGACGATCAACGGGCTCCACGGCGGCTATGACGGGCCGGGGTCGAAAACCGTCCTGCCCGCCGAGGCGGTCGCCAAATGCGACATCCGGCTGGTCGAGGCCATGACGCCCGAGGCGGTCTTTGCCGCTGTCGAGGCCCATGTCGCGCAACATGCCCCCGATGTGACCGTGATCCGGCAGGGGGCGATGCCCCCGTCGCGCACGTCGATGGACACGCCTGTCGCCGCCCTCCTGCGCAAGGCGGTCGCCGCGGCGCGCGATGGTGCGGTGCTGGATATTCCATCCATGGGCGGCAGCCTGCCCGATCATGCGTTCACCCGGATACTGGGTGTTCCCGCTTTCGTGGTGCCTTATGCCAATGCCGATTCGGCCAATCACGCGCCCAATGAAAACATGCGCATCGATTGCTTTCTGGCGGGAATTCGCACCGGCGCGGCCATTTTGACCGGGCTTGGCAACTGGACACCGGGGGGATGATGGGGGATGGTACCGCCTCCCCGGCTCGAACGGGGGACCCCCAGATCCACAATCTGGTGCTCTAACCAACTGAGCTAAGGCGGCACTGTGGGCCGTTTAGCGCCGTGCAAAAGCGATTGCAAGGCCTCTGTGCTTGAAACCATGACCGGCGTGGCGTATCGCATCGGACCGGACCGCCAGCGCATCGAAAGGAGCCTTGCATGGGGATCAACAAGGAAAGCGAACTGGCTGCGAACCTTCAGATCGGGCCGACGACGCTGGGCATGGTCAGGCTGTATGTCGAGGCCGAGGGCGTTGAACTGCCGCTCGATTTCGACCCCGACGAAGCCGACGAGATCGCCGAGGAATTGCGCGCCGCCGCCGAGGCCGCGCGCGCGATGACCCCGGCCAAGGCGAAACCGTCAGGAAGGAAGCCCAAGCGTTGACGGCTCATCTGGCCGGGCCGACGCAGTCTGTCACTGCCATCCGTCCTGGGCGCCTGCGCGCGTGAGGTGACGAAAAATTATGGGTTCGCCCGTGCCCGCACGCTTCCGTTCGCGTCTGAGGGGAAAAGGTGAGAGGCCGGGCACGACCCAGACGGGTCTCGTTGTGGCTGCTTCCTTCCGGACCTGACCAGTTTGGCGAGGCGCCTGCCCGCGCCGACCTCTCGCGGCATGATCTATGCGCTGGGGCGGGCCAATGCAAGGGCGAAGGGCGCGGCGCGAACCGGCGCGGCGCGGGATTGCGCAGGCACAGCGATCCGGGGTAGGGGATCAGGCATTCCATAGGGGCCGGGCCAATTGAGCAAGCGTGGCTATCATCACGGAAATCTGCGCCAGGCGCTGGTCGAGGCGACGCTGTCGCTGATCGCCGACAAGGGCCCGACCGGCTTTACCATGGCCGAGGCGGCGAAACTGGCCGATGTCTCGGCCGCCGCGCCCTATCGCCATTTCACCGGGCGCGAGGATCTGATCTGCGAAGTGGCGCTGCAAGGCTACGAGATCTTTGCCGATCTTCTGGAATACGCCTATAACGACGGCAAGCCCAGTGTGCTGGCGGCGTTCGAGGCGGTGGGACGCGCCTATCTGGCCTTCGCGCGCAAGCATCCGGGCCACTACATCGCCATGTTTGAAAGCGGGGTATCGCCAAGCCAGACCCCGGCGCTGGCGCGCGCCTCGGAACGGGCGAATGCGGTCCTGATCCGCGCCGCCGAAGCCCTGTCGGCGCGCATCCCGCCGGACCGGCGCCCGCCACCGGCCATGTTCTCGGCCCATGTCACGGCGATGAGCCATGGTATCGTGGAACTCTACGCGCGCGGCAAGCCCGGCTCGCGGGCGCCCTTCACGCCCGAGGAATTGCTGGAAGCGGGGATCGGCATCTATCTGCGCGGTCTGGGTCTGATCGACCGCGATTGCTGATCGCGCCGATCCTGCTCGCCCCGGCACGTCGCGCCGCCGTGCGGGACGTGGCCGGGATGGGGCCCGAATATGTGGCCGCCCCCTTTCATTTTCTGTCCGGAAATATCCTGGGGGTGAATGGGCGCGACCGCGCCCAGAGGGGGCAACGCCCCCTTTCCCGGCTCGCC
>LJSV01000046.1 GCA_001314715.1 Rhodobacteraceae bacterium HLUCCA12
GTGATAATCTCCGACATGACCGTCCTCCTTTGTGGATCATCGCAGACCCACCTTGGCACATTGATGCCGTCGGGGGGCGGTCACATCATCAGAGCCGCTATGGAACCATCATGGCATACGATATGCCGCAAAGTGGGGGCAACCACCGCATAAGGTCAGGGCGCCTGTCGTTTACTATCAAGCGAATCAATCTTTGCGAGAAGTATACTCGTAGCGGTAAGAGTAACCGTAGCCATACCCGTATCCGCTTCGCGCTTTCCGTGGATCGAAGCCATTAAGGATTGCCCCGGAAAGGCGCGCTCCCGATGCGCTCATGGTCTTGCGCACAGCGTCAACCTCGGTCATCGGTGTCGTGTCGTGGCGGGCGACCAGAACTGTTGCCCCGACTGATCGGGCGACGATAACCGGATCGGTCACGGCAAGCGTCGGTGGACAATCAAAAACGGTCAAGTCAAACTGGGAATCAAGCGTTTCCACCAGAACCGCAAAGTCATGACGCATGAGCAATTCAGACGGGTTCGGCGGGTAGCGACCACTGGGCAGAAAGGCGAGATTGGATAGAACGCCTTGCTGCAAAGCCTCTTCCAAAGGAATGGTACCTGCCAGAACCTCAGCCAAACCGGGCTGGTTGCGGGGTAGATCGAAATGACGCCGAAGCTGACCACGCCGCAGATCGGCATCAACCAAACATACCCGTTGCCCCGCCTGTGCGGCGACGACCGCGAGATTGATCGCCGTGAAGCTTTTGCCTGCTTCAGGCGCCGAACTCGTGATTGCCAGCGAACGCGTCCGCGCGTCGATCATCCCGAAATGCAAGCTGGTGCGCAGTGAGCGAAAGGCTTCGACCGCGAGTTCGGTTGGTTCTTCAACCGCAAGGATCGGCAAATGCCCCTTGCGCTTGTGCTTGTGATCCGCATGCGGCGTGTAGTTGATAGTGGCGAAGACCGGCAGGCCGGCCTGCTCAAGCTCTTCTGCCGATTGAACACCCTTGCGGAGCCATTCGCGCAGGAGAATCAGACCTGCACCGGCCACCAGTCCAAGGACAACAGAAAGCGCCAAGACCAGGTTCCGCCTTGGTGCGACAGCATCACCGCCGGCTGCAGCGCTATCGATCACACGGACATTACCCACCGTGCTCGCGCGTAGAACCTGCATCTCCTGGGCCTGAGTCAGCAACTGCGTATAGATCCCCTGCGCCACTTCCAGATCGCGATTGAGGTTGAGAATCTCGCGCTGGGTTTCGGGCAGTGAATCCATCTCGCCCCGCAATTGTTCCAGCCGCTCCTGCAGCCGAGCGCGTTCGGACAGAAGTTGCTGATAGCTCGGATGGCTCTGTGTGTAGCGTTGGCTCAACTCGTCCTCGCGCGTCTCAAGGTCCTGCAACTCGCCTTCGATCCGGGTAACCTGGGTCAGCAGGTTTTCTGTCTCAAAGCTCAAATCGATCGAGGTTTCCTCCTGCCGGAAGGCATTCAGCGCCCCTTCGGCGCGTCGAAGGTCTGCCTCCGCCTCAGGCAATTGTGACTCGATAAACTCAAGGCTGCTTTCGGCTTCCGCCGCGCTACGAGAGATATTCTGGCGCACATAGGTCTGAATGATCGCATCGAGAACACGAACTGCCTCGCGGCGGTCTGGTCCCTGAAGACGGGCTTCCAGCACACCGGTCTCGCGTCCGCGCTCCGACATGGAGATGTCGGAGCGCAATTTTCCGATTGCCGCGATGTCGTTGATCTGACGGATCGTGAACATACGTCCCGGCGGGGCATTCACGGCATCGATGCGGAGGGCGAACCCCAGGTCCGGGTCCCGCAGGGTTTCATCCGGCGTGCCGTTCCATTCCCGCCCATCTGGATCGACCAGCAGAAAACCGGCGTCGGTGGACATGATCGTCAGCTCTCGGTCCAACCAATCCGGGGGCACTTCGAGCAGGGCCAAGTTGATCTCGTCTCCGGGCCGGGCATAGATATCCAGAAAATCCAGGTCAGGCAGGGGCAAGCTGTAGCGGGAAAGCATGGTGCCGAGTACAGGCGCCAGTTTCGGGCGAACCTCCCAGTCAAGGTTAAGTTCGGCCACGACCCGCCCAAGAATCATGCGCGAGCGCAGGATTTCGATCTCGGTCATGCTGCGGGGCTCGCTGTCGACCAGATCGCGCATGGCCTCGGGCAAGGCCATGTTTCCACCGCGTTCTTCAAGCTGCAATAGCGCATCAGCTTGGTAGGTCGGCGCAGTATTTGCAAGATAGAACAGACCGAAAGCAAGACCGATGACAGCAAGCCCAGCGATCTTCCAACGGCCGCGCCAAAGGATACCCAGCAAACGACCCAGATCAATCTCGTCGTCGGCCTCGACCGGGTATGCTGAATCCGGCCGAACGGGCGGCTCTTCCCTCTCGCGCAACGCCCTCATCCTTTCCGAGCCGTTTGGTTCATGAGCCAGCTGCTCCAGGCCTCGCCGGCCGCCTTGAGTTCGGAAAACACGGCTTCGTGGAAGTCGATTGATTTTCGGTAAGGATCAGCAATGCCCTTCGCGCCGGTCCATTGATCGAAAAGCAGGCAACGCCCCGAAAGCTCCGGGGCCTGCCGGCCTATGGCATTGCGATGTCCAGGTTCCATGACAAGGATCAGGTCGTGTTGTCTTCCCATTTGCGCGGTGAACTGTCGCGCGACATGGCCATCAAGCGAAACCCCGTGTAGGGCAGCCACTTCGGCCGCCTGGGCATCCGCGCCCTCACCGACAAGCGCGCCCAATCCCGACGAGGAGAAACTGAACGGATGCCCATTCAGTGCCCTATCAAGGATTCGTTCACCGACCGGAGAACGGCACACATTGCCGACACAGACGACGAGTACCGAGCGAACCATGGCCATCGCGCTAACGGGCAATCCGCTCGGCTGCGCTTGCTGCCTGCACCGAGGGCAGGATACGGCTGATCGTATCATTCCAGCGTTGCAACGGCGACCGCACGACATAGATCACATCGCCGGGTTCGAGGACAAAGCGCGTACCCAGGACAAGCCCCTCGGGCCGATCGGTTTCCAACTGAAAGACCCGCATCTTTTCGCCGTGCTGGCGGAATACGAACACGCCACGTGCATCGGCGCGAATGTTCTCCAATCCGCCCTGACGCGAGATTGCCTGGGTCAGAGTGATCGGCTCAACGGACAGATCGATCGCGTTCGGTTGGCTTACTTCACCCAGCAGATAGGCTTCCTGTGCACGTCTGAGGGGCACATGCACCACATCACCATCACGCAGTAGCGGGTTGTTGTGGGTAATCCCGGCGGTAAAGAAACCCTCAAGATCGATCACATGACGTTCCCCGCCACGCATCAACGTAACTGCGCGCGTATCAGCACGGTCAGTCATGCCGCCGGCCTGGTTTATGGCAGCGACAAGGCTCAACGGGACAGTCGTGATCGGTTGCCTGTTGGGGCTTTCGACCTCTCCTGTCACGACAACGGCTTGGGAATTGAAGGCAGCAACTCGCACCTCAAGTTGAGGGTCTGGAACGAATTCTGACAACCGCTCGGTCAGGTCTTCACGGATCTGTTCCAACGGACGACCGCGGGCCTGAACCTGGCCAATGAACGGGTAGAAGAAGGTTCCATCCGCTTGCACACGAAACCCCGATTCCTCGGCACTTCGTTCAGGTCCGGCAGGCAGGGTAAGCTCGGGGTGGTCGAACACGATGACCGTCAGAATGTCGCCGGAGCCCACCCGATAATTCCACCCGCCGCCCGACGGCAGAGAGGATGCGTTGTGACCTTGTGAGGGCGCAGTGAAATCACCGATATTGTTTGCGTCCAGGCGGATGATCTCAACGTCGTCGGTCAGTGATCTCTGAGCGTCTGGCGTAACAGGAAACGCCAGATAGCCGTCCGCGCAGGCGCCAAGCCCAAGAAGCATGATGGCGGCAGCGAGCGGACGAAAGCCAGGAACTGTTCGTATTGTCATCGATCTGATGTCTTTGCAAAAACATGTGCGGATGGCCCATCGGGCTTGATGTCGGATTCCGGGCCCGCCGTTTCGTCTGATCCGAGAAGTTTCGCGAGTTCGCGGTTTCGCTTGGCGAGATATTCAACGACCTCTTCATACAGGGCCGGTTCCAGCCGAAGTCGCCACTTGCTTCGCTTCTCGTGTTCGTCGAATGACAACAAGCCGTCCAGGCGCCTATCTCTTAGAAACTTGAGCAGCGCGGACTGGCCCAGATACCCGGTCTCCAATTGATCGAGGGTGTTGTAGACCCCAAGGTCCGACTCACCGTCATTCGCGGCCAGCAGCAGAAGAAGTTCCCACGTCGTGGCATTTCGGTGAAATGCCGAAAGCTTGCGCGACCGCGCGATCTTGCGTTGAGTTTCAATTTCGACCGAAAGTTGTCTGTACAAGTTTAAGCTCCATAGGAATTACTTAAATTGCCCGGGTCGCCTGGGCTTTGAAAAGCAACTTGGCAAACCACCGGCGCGACTTCCCTGAAGAATGAAATCTGCAGATCCTGTGGATACTGCCAGCGGGTGATAAAAGATAATACCCACAAATTTTGACACTACTTTTTGACCTCAATATGTGACGCCAAAATATCGTGATGTGTCTGTGTGTTATGGCTTTTATGCTTGCAGAAAACGCCTGCTAGAATCATGCCTTTCCGGTTTCCAAATTCATCATGGGATGCATTTTTTAAGGTAATTTCTGGTTTAAGATTGTGAAATTATCATAGACATGGCATTTCAGTAAATCGGTTTCAATACGGCTTGGGCTGCACGGCGGAATTGGAGCTGTGTTGCCATGTATGAGTTTTTTGATATCAGGTTTGGTTTTGCGTTTATTGCCTCGGGCCTTGCTTGCATTTCCATCATCATGCTGTCTTCGGCAAACCTGCGGATCGGTTTGCGCAGGGAAGATATCTTGGCCGTGCAAAGCGCGCACAGCCAGCCCACGCCGCGTATAGGCGGCGTTGCTCTCGTTTTATCCCTTCTCGGTTTTTCGGCCTTCGTTCCCAGCTCGGTATTGTCGAGCTACATGCTCTTCTGCCTTTCACTGGCGCCTGTTTTCGCGGCCGGTTTGTGCGAGGATCTTGGCCGCAGGGTTCCGCCCCGATACCGTATGGCAGCGTCCGCGCTCTCAAGCCTGTTTGCGATTGCGCTGTTTCAGACCTGGTTTTCACGCACCGATATCGTCTTTCTGGATCCCTTGATGGCGTTCGCGCCTTTCGCCATCGCCATGACCGTCTTCATGGGGGCGACCGCCTGCAACGCCTTCAACCTGATCGACGGTCTCAATGGGATGGCGGCGGGTACGGCGATCCTGGCGGCGCTGGGACTCGCCGCGATAGCGGTGGAACTTGGGGATACGCTTGGCGTCCAGGCCAGTTTTCTGCTGGTTGCGGCGCTCTTTGGGTTCCTGCTGTTCAACTATCCTTTTGGCAAGATTTTCCTGGGTGATGCCGGGGCCTATTCGATCGGGTTCATCCTTGTCTGGATTGCCGTCTACCTGATGTCGCGCAGCCCGGATTTGAGCGGTGTCGCCCTGATCCTCATCTTCTTCTGGCCGACCGCCGACACGATTTTCTCGATCTATCGTCGTTCCATACGGCGCCGTGCGGTCTCTCAGCCGGATCGGTTGCACTACCATCAGTTCGTGATGCGCGCGCTCGAGGTGGTGTGGCTGGGGCGTGGCAGCCGTCATGTCGCCAACCCCTTGGCAACCACCGTGTTGATGCCCCTGGTCGCGACACCTGTGCTGCTGGGGGTGGCCTTTTGGAACAACACCCAAGCCGCCGCAATCGCCCTGATCGCGTGTTCGATTGCCTTTGTGGCCAGCTATGTCGCGGGCATTCGTCTGGCGCCGAAACTCCGACGCGCTGGCGCACCCGCGTTGCAACCGATTCCCGGAGAGTGACGCCCCTCAATCCAATCCCAGACGAACAGGCATTCAAGACCCATGAAACTTCGCCACACTTCGCACGAGTTCGACGCGTCGTCCCATCCACGTTCGGACGCCAAAGCTTTCGATACAAGGGAAACGCTGGACTGGTTTGTCGCTCAGGTTAAGCCCAACAGCGGTGCCATCGCCCAACGCAATCTTGAGCAACAAGGCTTCAAGACCTTCATGCCCCAGCTGCGTAAAACTGAACGCAAGTCCACCCGTTTTCGCGAAACCCGGAGAGCACTTTTTCCGGGCTACATTTTCGTCTCGGTTGACACTGCGAACGGGCGCTGGCGAGCGATCAACAACACCTACGGTGTCACCCGGTTGGTATGTTTCAACGCGCGCCCCACCCCCTTGCCTTCTGGGTTCGTCGATGCCCTGCAACAACGCTGTGACACAGAAGGGCTGCTAAAACCCGTCGAGGAATTAGTGCCGGGCGAGTTGGCGCGCATCACCGGAGGGCCGTTTTCAGACTTCCTCGTCCGGATCGAAGCACTTGACCAGGACAAGCGGCTCTGGGTGCTGTTCGACCTGCTGGGGCGTCAGACGCGTATCGCGGTGCCGCGTGACGCATTGACGCGTGCATGAGGGTTCCCGCAGCGCATTCCGTCAAGGCAGTGCGGCAAAGTCACCACGCTGGGTGCTATTGACCATCTCCGCCAGCTCACGTGGTGCCAGAACCTCGACCGCGTCCCCCCATTGATAAAGGTGCCAGGCCATTTCCAGCCAGCCGCAAGCCTGAAAACGGACGGTCAATGCGCCGCCTGGCTCCTCGGTGAAGGATTGGCGAGGGTGAAAGACGAAATCCCGTGCAACCTTAGCCGCCGCGGGCGTGAAGCGCCAGACAACCTCGCCGAACTCGGCATCGGAATGAAACGACCCAAATGCGCGCGCAGAATGATCATTCAGGTTGAAGTCTGGATCGCGCCGGAACAACGTCTCACCCAGTCGCGCTTGCCGGATTCGGTCTAGCCTGTAGTGCCGCATGGCTTGATCGCGCGCCGGCTCCTTGGCAACCAGGTAGCGACGAATTCCAAGAAGCAGTCCGTAAGGTTCCAGGCTTCGCGGCGTCGGGTCCACGGTGTTCATCCCCGCATAGGTGATTTCCAGCGTGAACGGCCCCTTGAGCGCTTCGGCGATCGTTTCCAGAACCAGCGGGGCGGCGCGGGTTCGCGGTCCGGGACGCGACGCGAAGCCATGGGCCTCGAGCAATGCCTCCGCGTCAGCTTCGGCGCGACGTGCATGTGCGCCGGGCATGGTAGCCAGCAGCCTGTCACGCAGCGATTCCAGGCTGCGCACCTCATTTTCCGCACCGTCGCGCGTTGCCCGGCGAATGCTCATCTCCAATGCGACAAGTTCCGAGTCACGAACACCCTGCATGGCAACCAGCCGCGTGTCGCGCAACTTCCAGTGCCTTCGGCGCTCCACGTCGGTGGTGATCTCGACGTTGTCGAAGACCGTTTCCAATGCGCGCACCATTCGTTGTGACGTCCGGTGATCGGTGCCGAATTCATCCGAGATGTCGGCCAGCGTGATTCCGGCGTATCGTGCGGCTGCCATCTCAGCCAAGCGTAGCAGATCCCGAGCCTTGGTCAGTGACATGCGCGCTCCGTGACAGGTTCTGCCACCCTTTTAGTCTATCAAGGACGCATGTGCCAGCGCCGCAGCGAATCCAGGCTGCAAAATAGCCAAATAAGATTGACCATTTGATCAATTTTCGTTTTGGTTAACAAATGCAACGATAGGCAGGTCATTATGAATGCTTTTCGCGACGATGTTTTCAGTCAACTGCGCGCCAATCGTTCGTCCAATTCGATCGATGTTCTGGCCGAACTCGCTTTCGAGCGTGCGATCGCAGCTTCCAGAAAACTGGCCGTGTTCCGGCGAAATGCGGCCACCTGGGAGCTGCTTCTGTTGCTCGCATTATCGGAAGGGGACGACGAGACCGGGATCTACGAATTGATCGGCCGCGTGGAATCGAGGGCCTTGGGCAATTCCGCCTTGCTCAAGTTCCTGCGAGAACAGACCGATGCCGGAATGCTGCAACTGTTATCAGGCAGGGCCAAGCGCAGCCGGCGGGTGCTCAGGCTTGAGCCAACGATTGTTGAAGAGCTGGTCAAGCTGCTTCATCGACGCAACCGCCTGATCTCGAGTCACCCGGGGCTTTGAGGTGATGAATTAGTAGCGTTTTTTATAGGTTGTCCTGCTTATCGCGCCCCCCGCGGCGCGACGCTTCTGCGCGTATTGCAGTTGACGACTCGGGTGCCGGCTTTCTGTGCTCGAGGCGGTCTCGTTGCGCCCATGCCATCACCATGACAAGCGGTCCCTTCTGATCTTTTCTCTCTCTCACTGGACGTCCCTGGAGGTCGCAGGCATTCTTCGGGTGCTGTTGAAATCCGGATATGGGCGCGTGCATGAACAAGATCGAGCGCGAGCGGGCGGTGGCCTGGACGAGGGCGGAGCTCGACGAGATTTTCGCGTTTCTGACGTGGGTTGACGCCAACTTTTCGC
>LJSV01000011.1 GCA_001314715.1 Rhodobacteraceae bacterium HLUCCA12
CCTGAGGCTCTACACGATCGCCGATCTTCTCGTCGTGGCCTCGCTTCTGCTGGCACCGATCTTTACCGACGACCTTGCCTTCCTGCGTATCCTGCGCGCTCTGCGCCTGATCCACTCCTATCACCTGATCCGCGATCTCAGACGCGAGAGCCGGTTTTTCCGACTGCACGAGGATGCGATCCTGGCCGCTGTCCATCTCCTCGTCTTCATCTTCGTGATGGCATCGCTGGTGTTCGTTGTGGCGTTCGGGGACAGGGCGGGTCCCGGCGCCTATGTCGACGCGCTCTACTTCACGGTGTCCGCGCTGACGACGACGGGGTTCGGCGACATCACCCTCACCACGCCGGGCGGCAAGCTGCTGACGGTGTTCATCATGGTGGTCGGGGTCGGCTTGTTCCTGCAACTGGCCCGCGCCATCTTCCAGCCTTCAAAGGTGCGCTACCCATGCCCGGAGTGCGGCTTGAGCCGGCACGACCCCGACGCGATCCACTGCAAGCATTGTGGAGAGCCGCTGAAGATCGAGACGGAAGGCGCCAGCGGCGCCTGAGCGGGCAAGCGCCGCCGCCAGGACGGTGCGCGCCAGGGTGGATGGATCACGGGCCGCAACCTCGTCGTCGAGGGGCAGGTCCGGAAGACCGGTCACGATGAGTACCTCGATCATGGTTCCAGCAGAACACGTTCTGCCTCTTGAACGGCAGAACAACTTTCGTCCAGGCAGACTGAAGAAACGCGTCGCTGGACGGCGGAACCGCAGGCGTGCTGGCGCGGATTCTTTCCGGGCCGTCCTATTGTGGCCGTCTGAAAGGGAACGCGGCCCGATATTTCATGGGCCGCACGGGGTAGGATGGGGGGCAAAGGTGCAATGGCGGTACTCAACAGCACCCGCAGACGTTCGCGATTACAACCGTTGTCAGAGGCCTCCCACACTTGTTCATATTGCCGCCGGGACCAATGACGAGGCCCCCCGGCCCACCTTGAAGCCAAAGGAGATCCCATGAACGAAGCGCTGATCTGGTTGGGCATCGCTTTCTGCATCTCGCAATCGGCCCTGTTTTCCGGGTCGAACATCGCCGTCTTCAGCCTCAGCCGCCTCCGGCTCGAGGCGGCGGCCGCAGCAGGCGACAAGACCGCCGCAAGCGCGCTCGAGCTCAGGCGCGATGCGAATCTCACGCTCGTCACGATCCTGACGGGCAATGTCGCCATCAACGTGCTGCTGACCATGCTGGCGGATTCGGTGCTGGCGGGGGTGCTGGCCTTCTTCTTCTCGACCGTCGTCATCACCGCGCTGGGCGAGATCGGGCCGCAGGCCTATTTCTCCCGCAATGCTTTGCGGGCGGTCGCGATCTTTGCGCCGCTCCTGCGCTTCTACCGCATCCTGCTGTGGCCCATCACGAAGCCCACGGCCCTGCTCCTCGATGCCTGGGTCGGCACCGAGAGCGTGCCCTGGTTCCGCGAACGCGAATTGCACAACATCCTGCGTTACCACGCCCTGCATGACGACAGCGAGGTCGGACGGGTAGAGGCGATCGGGGCGATCAACTTCCTCGCGCTCGACGACCTCGTCGTGCAGGACCAGGGCAAACCGCTCGATCCCGAAAGCATCGTGCAACTGCCTTTCGAGGGGGATCGCGCGGTCTTTCCCGCACTCGAGCGCGCGCAGGATGATGCGTTCATCCGCAAGCTGGCCACATCGCGCAAGAAGTGGATCGTGCTCACCGATGACGACGCGCAGCCGCGCCTGCTGCTGAACGCGAGCGCCTTCCTGCGGGATTTCCTGATCCTCGGAGGTGATGTCGATCCGAACGACTACTGCCATCGTCCGGCAGTGGTCACCAGGCCGACGGAAACCCTCGACACGGCGCTGGGCATCCTGGCCACCCAACGCGCCGGGGACGCCGGCCATGACGAGACGGTGATGTTGCTTTGGTCGCAGAAGGTGAAGCGGATGATCACCGGGTCGGATGTCCTCAGATGCCTGCTGAGCGGCATGGGCGCGCACGAGAAGGTCGCGACCATGGATGCGCCAGGTCGCTGAGGGGCCGACGTCCCCATGCCATGCCCCGTGGTGTCGCCGCGTGTCCTTGGGTTTACTGACATCCCCTTGATGGATTCGACCGTCTTACGCCTTCATTTGCCGGTTGCCAGATCGAGAATTTCGGCGACCATCGGTTTACGGCGTGCGCCGCATCCGGCGCGGTGCTGGCCTGTTTCGGCGTTCACACGCTGGCAGAGTGGCTGTGGGGGCCGCATTTGCCGGCGGCACCTGCCCCCAGAGCGCTGGAATGGGCGCTGCTCGGGGTTGGCGGTCGCCTCCTTCGGGCTGATGGCCTTTGCACAGGCGCTCTTTCCGCTCTGGGCGCATCACCCGCGCCACCGCCGGTCTGCGGGTGCACCTGGCCAATGGCTTTTATCTCGACGCGATGCCCGACCGACTGGTCGACGGCCTGCGCGCAACGAATTCCAATTGATCCCCCCAAGGAGACATCCCCCTTTCATCAGGACCAGACAGATTGTTCCCGGCCGGGCTGCGCATATACGGGAGGCTGCCGCGGGCCGCGCCGTTCCACTGGACGCGACCTTGGCGGTTAACCCGTTCATGGGACAGACTGGCAAGGACCTCTCGAAGGCATCGGCAAGGTTGGCGCAGTTGCGCACCGGAAAGATCAGACGGTTTCACTCAGTCGCATCAGAACGATTCCGGCGACGATCAAGGCCAGGGCAATCACGCGCGTTGCGGTGACTGCCTCACCAAAGAACACGATTCCGGTCACAAACGCCCCGACCGCACCGATGCCGGTCCAGATCGCGTAAGAGGTTCCCAACGGAAGGGTCTTCATCGCCAGCGCCAGCAGGACAAAGCTTGCGAACATCAGAACGACGGTTACGACCGACGGTATGAGCAGCGTGAAGCCCTGCGATTGTTTCATGGACGAAGCCCAGAATATCTCCAGCAGGCCTGCAAGCAGCAAAAATGTCCATGCCATCATGATCTCCGGCGATATAAGGAAGTTGGGACAGCCTGGGTCATTCCCGCGCGGCAGCGTCGGACGGCTTTCGACGGATCAGGCGTGACAGGTTCGTGCGCAGATCGGCCAGCCCGTTCGGCAACCACAGCATGACGGCGACGACCAGAATGCCCAGCAACAGTAGGCGGAACTGCCCCAGGTCGCGCAACAGCTCGTTGCCGATGGTGATGATGAACGCACCCAGAATCGCGCCGGGATACTTGCCCATACCGCCGACGCTGAGCATGATCAGCACCATCAGAAAGAACTCGTTGCCCAGAACCCGCGGCGTAATCACGGCGACATATTGCGCATAGAGCGCGCCGCCCAGGCCGGTGACGAGTGCGGAAACGGTAAAGATCAGGAATTGCGACCGGCGCATGTTGATGCCCAGCGACCGCGCAAAGGGCTCGGAATCACGCAGCGCGACAAAGGCTTTGCCCCAGCGCCCGCCGATAATGATGAAATAGATCACATAGACGACCAGCGCGGCGATCCCGAGCATCAGGAAATACCAGCCTGTCTTGTCATTCGAGCGCAGCACGAAATCGCCCAGCTCCAACGGCGGCACGCCGATCAGCCCGCGCGCACCGCCCGTGCCAAAGTTGCGACCCTGTTCCAGCAATGTCGGCAGTGACAGGTGCAATGCAAAGGTAAAGAGCGCAATATACTCGCCGCGCAGCCGCATGGATGGCCAGGCGATAAGTGCGCCGGCGACCCCGGTCACGACGGCCCCGGCCGGAATGGCCAATAGCGGCGGAACGCCGTGATTGATCGACAGCATCGCCGAAGCGTAACTGCCGATGGCGAACAGGGCCAGTTGGGCAAAACTCAGGATGCCCGCATAGCCCATCACCAGATCCCAGGCCGCGACCACGATGACCCAGACAAAGCACAGGATCAGCACATGCAGGAAATAGGTGTCATCCACGAACAGACCCAGCAGACCCAGCAGGCCGACCGCCACCAGCAAGACCGCAAGGTCGCGGCCCGTGCGCTTGTGAGAATGGTTCATCTGCTCAACTCCATTTGCCCATCAGGCCACGCGGGCGGATCATCAAAATCAGAAGCAGGACGACAAACCAGATCGGCATGGTCCAGGTTGCCCCCAGTTCCGAGATCACGAAAGCCTCGATCACTCCCAGGATGAACGCGGCGTAGAGCACGCCCTGAATGCTGCCCAACCCCCCGAACACCACAATCACGAATGCCTTGAGAAATGGCGACCATCCGCCCAGGGGTGACACCAGATAGATCGGCGACAAGAGGATCGCCGCGATCCCGGCCAGCACCGCCGAAAGGCCGAAGCTGATCGCGAAGATCCGGTTTGCCTTGATGCCGACGACGGCGGCCCCCGTGGCATCTTGCGATACCGCGCGCATCGCCCGGCCCAGGCGGGTATGACTGAGCAAGACTTGCAGCGCGATCACGGTAACAAGCGCGACCGCAAGAACGAACAGCGACTGAAGCGGTATCCGTATCCCGCCCAGCATCAAGACCCCTTCGAAGGTCGGCGGCATCGACTTGGCCGTGCCACCGAAGAGCACCAAGAAAAGGTTGTCCAGCGCCAACGCCAGCCCCAGCGTGGTGATCATCGTTGCGATCTTCCAGTTGGGACGTGCCCTCAACGGGCGGACGACAACGCGCTCGACCCCGACGCCAAAGACGAACATCAGCACCGACACGGCGATCAACAGCGGAACGAAGCTCAGGCCCAGGTATCCGGCCGAGAGCACCCAGGCCAGATAGGCCCCGGCGGTATACATCGACCCATGCGCAAAGTTCAGAACGCGCGATGTGCTGTAGACCAGCGCCAGTCCCAGTGCAAAGACGCTGTAGACGGCACCCTGGGTCAGGCCGGTAATCAGTGTCGCGATATGTTGTTCCATGCCTTTTCCCTGCCTATCCGTCTTTACCGGCAGGAGCCGCCTGGGCACCCTCGGACGTGTCGGGTTCCAACTTGAACAGCTTGCCTTCCTCGATCTCGTAGAGGCGGTGAACGTGATCGCGGATCAACGACAGGCTCTGTTCGACAATCAGGACCGTCACCCCCGATCGGTTTATCTGGGCAATGGTGTCCAGCATGGACTCGGTCAACGCAGGCGCGAGACCCAGCGAGGGTTCGTCGATGGCCATGAACCGCGCATCCGACATCATGCCGCGTCCCAGCGCCAGCATCTGTGCCTCACCCCCGCTCAGGGTTCCGGCCTGCTGGTTCGCACGTTCTTTCAGCCGTGGGTACAGGTCGAACACTTGCTCCAGGATCTCGCGTGTTCGGTTCGGGTCGCGCTGAAGATAGGCGCCCAGAAGCAGGTTCTCGCGCACTGTCATGTCGTTGAAGAGGTTGCGCACCTCGGGCACGTAGACCAGTCCGCGGGCAACAAGATCGGGCGCAGCGATATTGTCGATGCGTTCCCGTCGATAGCGCACGGTGCCCGACCGCACAGGGGTCAGCCCGCAAATGGCCTTGAGAAGCGTGCTTTTGCCGTGCCCGTTCGCGCCGACGATCCCGACCAGTTCGCCCTCGCCGACATCCAGCGAAACGCCGTGCAGAACATGGAAATCGTCATAGAAAACGTGCAGATCCCTGACTTCAAGCAGCATGGCTTTTCCCAAGGTAGAGTTCGATGATTTCGGGGTCGGACATGATTACATCCGGCACGTCCAGGCGGACGATCTGCCCGAAGTTCAGGATCATGATGCGCGACGACAGCCTGGCCAGCGTTCGCACCTTGTGTTCGACCAGAACGATGGCGATGCCCAGTTCGGCATTCACCCGCTGGATCAAATCGGCGAAGATCTCGATCTCGGCCTCATTCAGGCCGGCCAGCGGTTCATCCATGAACAGCACCTTTGGATCGGTTGCCAGCGCGGCGGCCAGCATGATTTGCTTGCGCGTGATCAGGTCAACCGACGCCGCGCTTTGCATCTGATTTGTCTCGAGCCCGGTCAGCGCCAACACCGTATCAAGACTGCGCTCTGATCCGCGGGGTTTCCCATGCCAGCCGAACTCCAGCCCGACCTCGATGTTTTCGCGCACGGTCATTGAACTGAAGACCTGCGGAATCTGGAAGGTGCGCGCGATGCCGGCGTGGCAGAATTCATGCGGCTGGCGCCCGGTCAGGGTTTGTCCACGGAACGTGATACTGCCCGCGTCCGGTGCAAGCTGGCCGGTGCAAACGGCAAGTGCCGTGCTTTTCCCCGCGCCGTTCGGTCCGGCGATCCCGAGGATCTCGCCCTCTCGGACCGCGAAATCCAGATGGTCGAGCGCCACGAGTTTGCCGAACCGTTTTACGACCCCGTTCAGGATCAGGATGTCTTGGCTCATCGTCTTTTCACCGTTGCTTGGCGCGATGCGCGGCGTCTGGTGCAATCGGCCCGGATCTTGCCGGGCTATGGCGACTGCGGGTCCGGCAACCGCGGTTGCCGGACCCAAAGGATTGTGGTGCTGCGCTCACTCGGCCAGCCATTCCGGTGGCATGAAATCGGCGTTTTGCTGCGTGCCGATGAACAACTGGACATGGCTGTCACCTTGCGCCTGCAACAGGTGCGATGGCAGGGTATCGTCGCCAAGGCTGACATACTGGTCGTCGTTGAACCGGTAGACGCCGGTCACGCCCTCATAGTTCATGGTGCGAATGGTGTCGTTGATGGCCTCGTAATCGTCGACGCTGCCGACCTGACGCACGGCCTCGACCCAGAGCATCAACTCATCATAGATCGCGGCCCCGATGCTGAACGGGGGCGCCGCATCGAACTGGTCGCGCCAGGCCTGTTGAAAGGCTTCGCCGCGCTCGCCGGGCAAGTGCGCCGACACCGTCATGCCCAGCACGCCCTGCGCGCCGCCATCGGCGATGATCTCCTGAAAGGCGGGGGTGCTGAAGATGTAGCCCGCATACAGCAGCGCGTTCTCGGTCGGGTCCTGTGCAAACTGGTCGATGAAGGTGCTGACGCCCGCAGTGTCCAGAAGCTCGAAGAAGACCAGCGCCGGATCGGCCTCTTTCACGCGGCGATTGATCCCCGACCATTGGCGGTTGTCATAGGGCACTTCCTCTTCCAGCACCACGGTCCAGCCGGCGGCTTCGGCCGCGTCGCGCACGCCCTCGGCGGCGTTGAGTTCCCAGTCGTAGGGGCCGTGCAGGATGGCGATGGTCTGCGACGGGAAGTCATGATCGAGCGACTGGATCTGTTCAAAGGTCGCCTGGGCGTAGTTGTAATCGACATCCGACCCCATGAAGATGTTGTCGCACCCGAGGTTGGCGCGCAGGCCGATCACGTTCGATGTGGCGTTGTTGTTGATATAAGGGACGGGATAGTTGCAGAACGCCGGAATGTCCGGCCCCATTCCGCCATAGCCGTTGATCAGCACATGCGCGCCGTTGCGCGCGACCAGGTTGTTCCCGGCGGCTTCCAGCTTGTCGGGCGTGAGATCGCCGATGTCGAAGACGTCCAGCTCCAGCGGTCGGCCCAGCAGACCGCCGTCGGCATTCACTTCGTCCACCGCAAGCTCAAGTCCCATCTGCATCGCGATGCCATCGCTTGCGAAGGGTCCGGTGATCGGGATCGGCGCACCGACGATGATCGGATCGCCATCCTGCGCCGTGGCCGATGTTGCAAGAAAGCCGGCAGCCGCTATGGCGGCGATTGCCAGGCTGTCGCGAAGGTGTTGTTTTCTCATCAGAAATTCCTCTTCCCGTTGATATGGCGTGTCGTTTTCCTGCAACGCGTCTTCAAGGCTGCACACTTGGCCTCGATCAGTAAGGCAGAAGGCGCGGACATCACAGCGATCGACGCCGCGAAATGTGGTCTTGTCCGCACCACGGCATCGATCGCCTGGATCTGTACCTTACGCGTGACGGCAAGTTTGCTCCAATGGTGACCGAAGCCACCATTGGAATGGGTCGCCTATCCGTTCAACGCTGATGCGGTATCGAACACCGGTTTTCAGACTGATCGAGACTTCATGAAAGGGCGAAAGATGACCTCCACGATTGACGACGGCAAGTTCTCGGGTTGGCTGCATACGGGTAGCGGTGGCACCTTCATGCGCGCCCCGCGGGTCGCGCCGCAACAGTCCGAGCTGCGCGCGGCGGGCGTGACAGCCGCAGTGCTGGGTTTCCCGTGGGACGCGATGTGCATCAGCCGTACCGGCACCAACCACGGGCCCCATGCGATCCGCGAGGCCAGCGACCAGTTCAGCCTGTTCAATGCCAATACCGGGGTCGATCTGAACGATCATTACACCCTTGCCGACTGCGGCGATGTTCCCATCGTTCCCGGCAATGCGATAACCACCATGAACCGCGCCGAGGCAATCGTGGACGAGATTCTGGCGGCCGGGGCGATGCCGGTGACGCTGGGTGGCGATCATTCGGTCACGATTGCCTGCGTGCGTGCCTTTGCCAAGAAGCACAGGAACGCGGGGCTGATCCTGGTGGACAGCCATTTCGACACCGCGCTGGAGGTGGGTGGCGAGGAACTCAGCCATTGCTGCCCGATCACCCGCGCTGTCGATGCCGGATTCGACCCCAAGAAGATCGTGATCGTTGGCACCAACGGCTGGATGAACCCCAAAAACGAGCTGGACTATATCAAGGACAACGGCATCACCCTGATGCCCCTTGATGACATTATCGAAAAGGGTGCACAGCGCGTGGGCCGCGAGGCCCGTGAGATCGCGGGAGACGGGACCGATAGCGTCTATCTCACCTTTGATATCGACGCGATCGACGGCTCTGCGGCGCCCGGTACCGGCGTTTCGGCGCCCGGCGGGATGACATCGCGCGAGGCGATCGCGCTCGTGGCCGAACTTGGGCGGGGCGGTCTTGGCGGCATGGATCTGGTCGAAGTGTCGCCCCCCTATGACCATGACGGGATCACCAGCCGGCTTGCGGTGCGGCTGATCCTCGATATGCTGGCGGCCGGTGCCAGCAAGTAAGACGCGCCTCCATGCGTCCACCGCCGGCTACGGGGTCAGCCCGTGGCCGGCGCAACGTCAGTGAAATGCGATCACCTCGGCAAGAAACAGGTGGAAAAGCTCGCGCTCGGTGGTGATATCGAGCTTGGTATAGAGCCTCCATCGGTGGTTCTTGACCGTTCCAACGGAAATATCGAGCTGGCTCGCAATCCGCGAATTGGGGAATCCCAGAAGCGCGAGGCGAAAGATTTCCGCCTCGCGCGGCGTAATTGCGTATTTCTCGCAAAATTTCTGGATCGCCTGCTCGCCGGAAATGCCGATGGATTCGCCGGATTTGCGTTCAGCCGACAGAATGACCCCGCCCGGCGCCAGGGGCGAGTTCTCGTCCAGGTCCTCCCAATGAACAAGGGCATCCTTGCCGAGGTCCAGATAGGGCGCCCCTTCCGAACGCTCTTGCAGCGCATGCCGCGCGGTCTCGGCATCGGTCAGGGCGCTGTCGCGCCAGGCGTCGCTGGAAAACACCGGCTCGCCCTTGGCGTCCAGGATCAGAATGGCGCCCGTGAAATCATCCTTGTCGGCCTGCGGCGTGGTCCGGCGGTTGCTGAAAAAGCTCTGCAAATGCCTTTGGTGCAACGATACGATCAGCGGCAGCAGGCTGTTCGCATGGTCCTTGTCTTCGTCGGTGAACATGCCGCGCACGCGCTCGCAGCAGATGGCGATGGTCAGGCCGCCGACGGTCGGCAACAGAAACGCCAGCTCGTCATAGATGAAGGCAATCTTGAAGATCTGTTCCAGATAATCGGGCTCGACCCGCGGCTGCGAGGTCATCGACCGCAGGTTGACGACCTGCGGCTGCCGGTTCTCGCGCGATAGCTTGCGCAGCGGGTCGATGCGAAAGAGGCCGCGCAGATAGAACTCGACGGCATCGTCGCTCATTGCGTTGTTGTACAGAAACACGGGTGTGTCGAAGGCGGAATACCGCATGACGATCCGCTTTTGGCAATCCAGTGCGCGGGCGGTAAAGGCCGAGATCTCGCGATAGAATGACGACGTGCCCAAGGCATCGACAACTTTTGCCAGCGCAGCGTAATCCGCGCCGGAACACGACCATCCGGCGCTTTCCATGGGGGTTTTCGGCTTTTTGAACACCATGTCCTGTCACCATCCGGGCATGCCTGTCTTCTTCGACCCGACATCCCTATCATGATCCCAGCAAAGCGCCTTGGAAACCGAAAAGCAATCCGGTGACCGCAGTCATGTTGTGCACGTCTTGAGCGCCATCTAGGGTGAATGGCAATCGAGGACGCGAGACGAGAATCCATGTTCGCGCTTTACCAAGGCAAGGCCCGGCCCGGCGACCCGGGGCACAACCTGTCCGTCATCGAATGGGCGGCGGCCGCGTCGGCGGCGGCGGGTGCCAGGCTGCTGGTTGTCCCGGAATTGTTCGTGTCGGGCTATCGTCTGGACGACGAGGTGATGGCAACCGCCGAGCCGATCGACGGTGCCTGCGTGGCGAAACTGCGAAAGATTGCCGCCAGGCACTCGGTGGCGCTGGTCGCCGGTTTGCCGGAGAGGGCGGGCACGCAGCTTTTCAACACGGCGGTTGCGATCGATGCGCGTGGTCACGTGGCGGGGGCCTATCGCAAGATCCATCTGTTCGGTCCGGACGAAACACGGATTTTCGCCCCCGGCACGGATCCCTGCGTGGTCGAGGTCGAGGGCGTGCGGATCGGGCTGGCCATCTGCTATGACATCGAGTTCCCCGAGATGGCGCGCGCGCTGGTGCGCGGCGGTGCTGAAATGATCTGCGTTCCCACCGCAAATATGCATCCCTATGTCAGCGTGCCGACAACGCTGGTCAGGGCACGCGCGCTGGAAAACGGCGTTCCCGTGATCTATGCCAATCATTGCGGCACCTGCGGGCCGCTGAGCTTTACCGGCGGCAGTTGCATCGTTGCCTTTGACGGCACCGACCATTTGCGTGCGGGAGCCGGGGATGATGCGACCCTCCTGACATGCGAGGGTCGTAGGCTTTTCGCGAACAGCGAAAACGATCCGCTTCGCAGCACCCAGCTTGCGGATTTGAGACTTTAGCGGAACGGAGGAACGGCCTGAGGTGTTCAGTCCCGGCATTTGACGGATTGGATTGACGATGAATCTTTCCCGCTCTGACGCACCCGATCTTTCAGATGTATTCGTAGGGCGAGATGAACTGATGCGTTGCCGGCCCTCGTCCGATGGTGTGCTGTAAGCCACGAACACAGGCCGATCTCTCCGAGATGTGCCGAACTTGCAACGTCTTGCGCGTCTCGCTATATGGTTCATATGCAACGCGATTTTTGAGGAGCAATGCTCAGAATTGTCTCGCCGGCCCGGAATGCAATGCGACCGCTTGGGCGAGCGGAGTGTTGAACAGATTGCAGGCAGCGGCGCTTCGCAAGCTGAACCGCACCAGCATCTTGCTGGGCAGTCTGTTCCTGCTTCTTGTGGCATTGGCGGCCAGCGCTCTTCTCAGCTTCGCTGCGCTGGAACGCGCACAGGTGGAGCTTCTCTCCGAAGAATACACGCTGGCCGGGCGTGAAACTGCGGCAGAGATCGAGTATGGCCTTCGCTTTGGTCGGCCGCTCGCGCAATTCATAGGGTTGGAAGATATCCTGGAGGATTTGCGCGGCATGCCTGGGGTGACAGCCGTGGGCGTTGCGGATAGGCAAGGCGCGCCACTGGGCGACTGGGCATCGGATCTGGAACCCGATCAGGTCGCGGTTGTGGGCACGGCGGCACGCGACCTTCTGACAGATTTGCCAAGCATTGACGAAGGCGCCCACGCCGGCGCGCCTGTTGCCGATCACACTCATCGCTATTTCCTGACACCGCTACGCGACCGTGACGATGATCCGGTCGGCGTTCTGGTTGTGGCCGTGCTGTTGTCAGAGCTTTCGATGGCACGGGCACAAGGGGTCACCGAGGCCGTAACGTCGATGCTGGTCGTCAGCGTGGTCGCTGCGGGCCTGCTGGCGGTTTCGGCAGGGCGTTTGCGCAGCGCGATGTTTCCCAAACGCAACGGCAAGGCCGCGTCGCGGTGGCGCTGGATCATTGTTCCATTGGTCGTGCTTCTGTCCGCGCAAACCGCATATGCCGTGTTCGTACTTCAGATCATGCGCACTGATCTGGCAGCCGCGACGGAAACGGGCGCGGCGCGCATCGTAAACCGCGTCGGCGACGATCTGGATCAGTTGTTATCCCTCGGTCTGGGGTTCGACCGCATGTCGGGCCTGGACGCATTGTTGGCCGAGGCGATCTCGCTCAACAGTGCCGTCGAACACCTTTCGATTCATGACCCTTCCGGTGCCGTCCAGATGCGCGTGCTCCGCGAGTTCGACGAGGCAGCCGGTTGGCTGACCGGATGGATGCCGGTGCCTCAGTCCGGCCTCATCACGCGCGAGCTTTCTGGGCGCGACGGAAGCCCCGCCGGACAGCTTGTGGCCCAGATCGACAGCACGCCAATTGCCGCAGGGTTGGCCGATCATGTCATCACGATGCTGACCGTGGCGGCAACCTCAGCCTTCGTCATGATCGAGCTTTTCATATTGCTGCAGATCGTCCTGAGCCGCGCTGTTGCACGCGATGGCACCGGACCGACTGAAACCGTTGAAACGTCGCTGCCTGAGCAAGAAAGCGATGCGTCGCTCTCTGAATCCGAAGCGCACGCGGAAACACGGACGCTGCACCTGGTGGCGCGCCCGGTCATGTTTGCCTTTATCCTGTCCTGGGCGTTGCCGTTATCGTTCCTGCCGCTGAAAATGCGCAGCCTGGGAGATCAGCTCTGGGGGTTGCCACAAGAGTTGGTGTTTGCATTGCCGATCTCTGCAGAGATGGGCGCAGCGCTGGTAATGGCGGTGCTTGCAGGGCGAATGGCCGATCGGGTTGGCTGGTCACGGCCCTTTATGGTCGGACTGGCGCTGTCGGCACTGGGCGGTGTGGGCGCAGCGCTTGCGCCCGACAGCGCCAGCTTTATCCTCGCGCGTGTGGTGACAGGGCTGGGATACGGTCTGGCCTGGATGGGATTGCAGGCTTTCGTCGTCCAGACCTGCGGTGCTGAACAGCGCGGACAGGCGCTGGCCAATCTGCTGGCAGGAATCCTTGCCGGGTTCATCGTCGGAACCGCGATCGGTGGCATCGCCGCCGAACAATTCGGCCGGGATACGGTTCTATGGGCAACGGGGTTGACGGTGCTTGCACCGCTGGGAATCGCGCTGATAACGCTGCGGCCGTATCTGGGAGTGGCCGCACCGCGCGCCGCGGCTTCGGACGGTCGCGCCATACCCGCTGCGGTGCCGTCTGGCTGGGGCCCGCTTTTGCGCAGCCCGGTATACATGGGAATGATGATCCTCTCGGTGGTGCCGTTTTCAGTTGCGCAGGTCGGGCTTTTGTATTTTGCCGTGCCCCTGCATCTGGATCGTATCGGCGCCGCGGCTTCGGATGCCGGGCGCATCATGATGGTTTATGGCGTCGTCGTCATCGTGCTTGGCCCGATGCTGAGCCAGTTGATCGACCGAAGCCGGTTCAAGGCACCCATTGTCGTTGCCGGGGGTCTGGTGGGCGGGCTTGGGCTTATGCTGCTTGTGGCGGATCTGGGGCTTGCCGGGATCTTTCTTGCCGCCGTCTTTCTGAGTTTGTCGAGCACCTTGATCGAGCCGGCACGCGCGGCGGCAATTCTTCGGCTGCCAGCGGTACGGGCGACCGGGCACGCCTCGGCCCTCGGGTTGCAGCGGGCGGCAGACAAGCTGGGTCAGATGGTGGGGCCTGTCGCAATCGCAATCATGCTGCCCGCCTTGGATATGATGGACCGCGTCGCCGTGCTGGGCCTCGGTTTCGCTGTGGCCAGCTTGTTGCTGGCTGCGGTGGTCCTGTGGCGCTACCGCAAGAACAAGGCGTCGGCAGATGTCTGATCGGGCTACGCACGCGCTGCCCTCGCTGGGCGCCGAGATAGAGATGCCGGTTATCGATAACAGTGGCGCCACAGGACTGGTGGATGATCGGTATTTTGCGTCCCTGCGGACATTGCGCGGATCTGCTGCACGCATCCAAAGGCTTCACGAGCGAGCCCTTGCAGTCGTGTCCCCAATGGCTGTGAATGGGATCGACAACGGCTGGAACCTGCTGGAAACCGCCCATGCGCCGGTGGCGGCGGGGCAGGGTGGGCTTTCGCGAATGGCACGCCGGATGCGCGATGACATCGCCGACGTCAGATCCGCTCTGGCAAAGCTGGATCTGCGGCTGACATCGCTAGCGCAACACCCCACCGCAGGGTCCGGGGCGGCGCTCTATCGACGCGTGGTTGCGCCAAAGCCGATCTATCAATACCTGACCGGTCGGCGCGGCTGGAACCATGCCGCCGGAATCGACGCCAAGGCCCAGAATGGCCCGACGACCGGCACCAATCCGGACGAGGCCACGACAGTCTTGAACCTCTTGCTGGCAACGGCACCTGCGTTCATCGCATTGTTTGCCAACAGTCCGTTTGAGAACGGGTGCCGCAGCGGGCAGATGGAAACGCGCATGACGCTGTGGCCCCGCATGGTATCGAGCAGCCGGTTTCCGGCGGATCGTGCGCGGGTCGGGCTGCCACCACGGTGGTTCACGTCGCTGGGGGAGTATTTCACCTGGACTTTCGCGCCGGACACCGTGATGCATGCGGTTCCAGCCGGAAGCGGCAGCTACAAGGGTGACACCGCCCTGTTCGAACCCGACGGCGGGCCGATGAACGCGATGCGCTTTTTCGCCGGCGGCCCGGTGCAAGGCAGCTCGGTGCAGACCGGCGCGCAAACCCTGCTTACACCCAGTGCCGACCATTTCGTTTTTCTGCAATGGTCCAATTTTCTGGATTTCCGGATTCGATTTGCCTTTGCCCCACCGGGGCCCGATGTGGCGGATCTCAGCGCGGCATTTGCAGACCCGGCGCGGTTCCTGCCGCTTTTTCGTGAGCATTCCAGCAACCTCTATATCGAAAACCGGTGCACGGGCGCCAGTTTCTTCGATGCCGACCTTGCCACGCGGGCCCCACGGCAAGCACAGGTGAGTTGCATGATCGCGCCGCTGGCCTTGCAGGCCGGGCTGACAAAGGCCGCGCGCTTTCATGGCGCAGACTTCTGCGCCCGCTGGCCTGTCGCAAAGGTGGCGCGACTGCGCGCCCAGGCCATCCGCACGGGTATCGCCCCCCGACAATCCGGCGCGGAGGCGGATGCATTGCGCGCCTTTTGCGCCGAGGTTCTTGGCTTGGCGCGCAGATACCTGTCCGACAAGGACGCGGAACATCTGTCTTATGCCGATTGGGTGCTGGACACGGGCCTGACGGGTGCGCAGCGGGCGATCGACCAGCGCGCGCGTATGGGCAAGGCGGGCGCCGGCGTCACCGGCCTGCAAAGATTGAGCCGCGAACGCGAGGTGTTGCCGCCCCCCTTGAGTTGAGGTCCGTGCGGAATTCCGGACAACGCTGACGGGTTCAAAAGGAAAAGACAACTTGCCATGCGCCACCTTTTGCGTCGAAAACGGGGGTCGTGGGAAAGGACGATGGGCGGCATGGCACTGAATTTCAGGGACAACGGCACAGACGCGGCGGCTCCGCACGCCAGACCCCAATCTGAAGGGCATGGCCCATTCCCCATTCTCGCAGCGCTTTGGCGTGTGATGCGCCCTGAGCTGCGCACGCACCGCAAAGAGGTTGTGCAGGATCTGGGATTGGCCCTTGCCGCTGGCGCAGCGGGGGTGGCCGGTCCCTATGTGATGTATTTGCTGCTGGCTGCGGCACTGCGCGACCATGCCGTGGCGCCCGTTCCCGTGCTCGCGCTTGGCGCCACAGTGCTGTTTGCGATCTATGCCGTCCTGCGCAACCTGCATCACAACCACGCGCTGGAAACCACCGAGGCCATGCTGCTGACGCTGAAGATGCGGCTGTTCCGCGCGATAATGCGAAAACCCATTGCGTTTCTCGATGCGGTACGCCAGGCGCAGCTTACAAACATGCTTGCTCGCGATCTTGACAAGCTGGCGACAACGCTGCGGCAGAATGCGGGGCCGATGCTTGTCGCCGCGCTTCTTGGGGTCGGACTGCTTGGAACGCTGTTGGCGTTGGATTGGCGATTGGGCTTGCTGGTCACCGGGTTGACGGTCATCTATCTGGTTGGGGCATTGTCCATCCATCGCGCCACGGCGCGTGCCGACTGGAACAACCCCGCGGCCCGTTCCACGCAGCAGCACATCCTGCGCGACATGCTGGACGGCGCCCGCGACATCAGGCTCTATCAGACCCAGCACATGCACGAGGCCCGTTTTGCCGAAGCCGCGGACGCCTTGCGACAAAGAGATCTTCGTTTGCACGAAACCGCGGTGCTCGGTTGGAACTCGGTGGTGGATTTCATCGCATCGATGATCTTGCTGGGTCCGGTATTGCTGGGTGTCTGGCTGCACCTGAGCCCCGATGTGGTCGTCCAACCGGAACTGGTGCCCGCGGTTTTGACCTTTTCTGCGCTGATGGCGTCGAACCTACGCAGTTTCGATCGCGGATTGCAGGCGATCGCCTATCTGGGCCATGCGCTGGAACGGATCGAAACGGTGATTGACTATCCCGAGGAACCGCAACAGCCATCCCCGACGCTGGAGACGATGCCCGACGATCAGACCCTGCAGCTCGTCGGCCTCGGTCAACGGTATGGCGATCGAACAATCCTGAAGCGGTTCGATCTGGAGGTGGCAGCGGGTGAGCGCATCGCGCTGACGGGGCCCAGCGGGGCGGGCAAGACCACACTGGCCAACCTGATCCTTCGGCTGGAAGAACCTGCAACGGGATGCGTGATATTGGGCGGGCAACCCGCGCAATCCTTTCCGTTGCCGCTGTATCTGAGCTATTTTGCCCATGTCGGGCACCACACGCACCTGTTCCATGCCAGCCTGCGCGACAATATCGCCATGGGGTGGCGACACGTCCCCTTTGCGGATATCGAACGCGCAGCGCGGCTGGTGCGATTGCATGATACGATCTGCCGACTGCCCCAAGGTTATGACACCATGGTCGGCACGGGCGATCTGAACCTGTCACAAGGGCAAAGGCAGCGTTTGGCCTTGGCGCGCGCGTTGATCCGCGAACCTGCGGTGCTGGTGCTGGACGAGTTCACCTCGGCGCTTGATGCCGAAACGAAGGCGGCCCTGTTGGATGATCTGTTGGCGGTCTTTGCCGGCACAACCATCATGTGCCTGACCCATGATGCCGACGTGATGGCACGGATGGACCGGGTTGTTGAGCTTGCACGTGGCGATACCGCCCGGCAGGCCCATGTCCCACCGGACCCGGACACGCAGCCGGACGGGGGCACAACGCCAGAACCGACGCACCGCATTGACGAAAACGCGGCAGTCCTGCATCTGCCAGCCAAGACTGCGATGCTTGAGCGATTGGCACAATGGGTAGAGCTGTGCGCCGAACACCGGCTGATCCCGCGTGACATGGTGTTCCAAATCAATCTGGTGCTGGATGAATTGGTCAGCAACATCATCTCTCATGGTCAATCGGAGGCGGCGGACACCGGAATGATCGACATCGTTTTGGAGCGGGGCGAAGAGGGTGTAACGCTCACCCTGGAGGATGATGGCGTGCCCTTCGATCCCACGCAGGCGCCGCCGGCGGATACCGACGCGCCGCTGGACCAGCGGGCGGTCGGAGGGCTTGGGCTGCATTTTGTGCGTAGCTTCATGGATGACGTTACCTATCGACACGCTGACGGTCGCAACAAGCTGATCCTGACGCGAAGAGTCGCGTAAACCTCACCCGCAGGAATGCGGGCGAGGGGTCTTGCATGGTCAGGTTGCGTCTCGAATTGGCGCCGTGTAGCCTGCGGATAAATCGCGGCATCATGAAAGAGAAGGGGCGCGGGAAATCCTGGCGGGACGGGACAACACAACGCAAATGTGCAGCGGTGCAGGCATGCGATGCAGTCTTGCGCGACAGAAGACGGCATAGGGCCTTTCGCGCCGTTTTCGTTGCCGTCCGTAGATACCGCGCTTGCACGTGAAGCGCGCGGCAATGAGGAACGGTCGATACAACGCCCTGGCGGCATGAACCGCGTGAATAGAACTTGAAACGGGCAGCCCCGCTGGCGCTGGCCACAATCGAAAGAGGCAATACTTGTGGCCGAACAACTCAGCGTCACCCATGAGCGTGAAGGTCCAATTGCGGTTGTCCATGTGCGCGGGCGCATCGACAGTGCGACATCGCCGGAATTCGAAGGTCAGCTGGGCACCGTCTTTGCCAATCCGCCCGATGCCCTGATCATTGATCTGGCCGAGTTGGACTACATGAGCAGCGCGGGTCTTCGCGTGCTCTTGATTATCGCCAAGCGCGCAAAAGCCGAAGGGTACCCACTTGTGTTGTGCAATCTGGCACCCGGAATCCGCGAGGTTTTTGATATCAGCGGTTTCACCGCAATCTTCGATATTGCCTCAACCCGCGCCGAAGCCTTGGCCCGGGTGCGCAGCTGACACAGGCCTTCGTCAGGGGGGCAGGCATGTTGCGGTCGCTCAGATTTCAGCTTTTTGCCGGGCTCGTGGTTATCCTGACAACTGCGGCACTGACGATCACGGTTTCGACCCGCGATCAGATGCGCGACGCTTTGATCGGCGCCGAAACCCGTGCCGCGCGCAATGTCCTGAGTCAGATCGAAATGCAGGTCTCCAACCGCTACCGCGAGTTGCTGTCCGAGAAGCTGCGCATTGTCAGTGAGCGGCGCAGTGCGCTGGAGCATATCGGCGCGGTCACGGTCGCGGCGGCCGAGGCGCATGAAACGCTTGTCACCGACGGAATTGCGGGCCAGGAGGAGGCAAGGGCGCTGACGCTCGATTTCCTCGACGGTGTCGCCCCCGGCGGGTCTGTGCAGACCTTTGCCATGACCCGCAGCGGTCAGGTTCTGGCGCATTCCGATGACCGGCAGCGGGGCCGTGATTTCAGCACGCAAACGGATATCAAGGGCCGATCCCTGCCCGCGGCGGTGGAAGAAGACATAGCCCTGGATGGCCATGCCTATATCCTTTTTGACGACAGTGACGCAGATGATACCGAGGGCGACGCCCGAGACGGGCGGCGCTTTGCCCATTTCCGGGACGTGCCGGCACTGGATCTTTATATCGGTGTGTCAGACCGCATTGACGATGTCGAACGCTATGTCGAAACCGGCGTCGAGGCCACGATCGATATGCTGTCCGAGACACTGGCAGACGTCTCCGTCGTCGATACGGGCTTTGTTTTCATCCTGAACGATGCGCTGGAGATCGTGACCCCACCCGCCGATTGGGCAGCCCCAATGTTGAACCGGCAAGATCCGGCCAGTGGCATCCCCATACCCGAATTGCTTGCCGCCGCAGCGCAGGACGGCGACGCAACGGCAACCCGCTACACTTTGCCGGGGCCTGAGGCGTCGATCGACATGGAAGCCTATGTCAGCTACTTTCGGCCGTTGGGGTGGTATATTGTCAGCACCGTTCCCACCGCCGAGATCAACCGACCTGCCAATGCCCTGATCCGGCAACAGAGCGTGATCTTTGCGATCGTGCTGGGCATTGCGCTGTTGCTGGCCTGGTTGTTCGCGCTGACGTTGACCGGTCCGCTGCAACGTCTGACGCAGTATGCGCGCCGGCTTCCCGAACAGGACTTCCTGCACCCGAGCGGGGCGCATGGCGCGCTGGACCGGTTGGTGCGCACCCACTCCGAAGTCGGCGCGTTGGCGCAGACCCTTCGGTTCATGGAAGATGAGTTGCGCGACAAGATCGGTGTGCTGCTTGATGCCACACGCGAAAAGGAACGGATCGAAAGCGAGCTGAACATCGCCCGCGATATCCAGCAAGGCCTTCTGCCAAAGATCTTCCCGCCCTTTCCCGACAATCCCCGGATCGACCTGCATGCATCGCTGACGCCGGCCCAGCATGTCGGCGGCGATCTGTTCGACTTCTACTTTCTGGATGACCACCGGCTGCTGTTCACGGTTGGGGACGTTGCCGACAAGGGCGTTCCCTCGGCACTGTTCATGGCAATCACAAAGACCCTGGTGAAATCTGCAAGCGGGCAGGAGACCGATCCGGCCCTGATGATGCGACGCGTCAATGAAGCCCTGAGCACGGACAATCCGCGTGCAATGTTTGTAACGCTTTTCGTCGGTATCCTTGATATCCGGACAGGCTGGATCGAATATGCCAACGCCGGGCAGAACCCGCCGATCCTTGTGCCAGCCAGCGGGGACGTATCGCTGGTGCGCCCGATCAGTGGGCCGCCCGCCGGCGTGCTGGAAGGGGTGGCCTACGATTGCCTGAACCTCAGACTTATGCCCGGCGACACCCTCATGGTCTATACCGACGGGGTGACGGAAGCCATGAATGCGGCCAACGAGGAATATGGCACAGACCGGCTGCTGGCCCTTTCGCAGTCCTTGCGCGGGCACGGCGCGTCCGGGTTTGTGGACGGGGTGCTGGACGATGTGCGCCAGCACTCCGGCAGCGCGCTTCAATCGGATGATCTGACGTTGTTGTGCCTGCGCTGGCACAATTTCTCGCCAAAGAAATGACCCCTGACGCACCCCAGTATTGCGGAGAGCCAAGCATGATAACCCTGCGACCTTCACGCAAGCGGTCCGACAGCCTGACGACGGTAATGCTGACATCAATTCTGTTTGCGGCAGGTGTTCTGGCCTCGTCGGTCACGGCTCAGGATACCTATCCCACGACCCCAACCCTGTCACCCGAGGGCGAGCGCTGGCGACTGGGTTATCTGGAAGGCGGGCAGTATGTTGATTATGAAACGATCACCACGGCCACCATACGCGGGTTGATGGACCTTGGCTGGATCGAACCGACAGACCTGCCCACCGAACAAGGCGCCGAGGCCGGAGATTTCTGGCGCTGGTTCGCCGAAAATCTCGAAAGCGATTACATCGAGATCGTGCCAGACGCGTATTACACCGCGGGGGATTTCGACAGCGACCAGCGCCCCGACACCCGCGAAGCCATCCTCGACCGGCTGACAGAGTCCGGTGACATCGACCTGGTCATTGCCATGGGCACCTGGGCCGGGCAGGACTTGCGGGTCGACGGTCTGGACGTGCCCGTCGTCGTCGGCTCGACAAGCGATCCGGTGGGTGCGGGTATTGTCGACAGTCATTCGGACAGCGGAATGGACCACCTGCATGCGCGGGTCGAGACGGATCGATACCAGATACAGCTGCGGCTTTTCCACGATATCATCGACTTCGAACGGTTGGGCATCGTCTATTCCGACACCCGTGAGGGGCGCACCTTTGGCGGGGTCGATGCCGTGGAAGAGATCGCCGCGGAGCGTGGATTCGAGGTCGTTTCCTGTGACGCCCCTTATACCGGCCTGCCGCTGAGTGATGTCGAGGCGGCTGTGATCAGCTGTTACGACGAAGTCGCTGCGCAGGTCGATGCGATCTATGTGACCGTGCATCGTGGCGTGAACCGCGATTCCCTGCCCAGGATCATGCAAGGCATCAATCGAAATCTGGTTCCCACCTTTTCCATGCTGGGATCGAGCGAGGTTCAGCGCGGGGTGTTGATGAGCATTGCGCAAGCTGATTTTTCGCATGTGGGCATGTTTCACGCGCAAACCATCGCGCGCATTTTCAACGGCGCGTCGCCGCGTGCGTTGCCGCAGGAATGGAGCGCCCCGCCCAAGATCGCGCTGAACCTCGCTGCGGCCGAACGGATCGGCTATGATCCGCCCGTCGACCTGCTTCTGGCAAGCGACGAAATCTACGAAACCATTGACACCCCGGATTGACAGCCCATCCGTCCTGTATGTCGGAATGGCCCGGCTATGCGTCGCCGCCCCCCAACAACGCCCGGCGGGCGCCGACTTTGGCGGCAAGGAATGTGGCGCTGCTGGGTTCCCACAGCGGGCGTCCCCACATATAGCCGTGTGAACGCAGGCTTGCCGGATCTCCGGCCAGCACCTCGGGCGGGAAGACAGCTTCCATCAACGCGGCTTCATCAGCCTCACAATGCTCCAGCGCCGCGCTACCCATCACGACGATCTGGCGCAACCATTGCGCGTTCAGCGCGATGCGCGGGGCAAGCTGCTCTGGTTTTCCGGCAAACATGAAGAAACTGTCTTGCGATGGTGAAAATGAAGCATGCCGGGTGCGGATCGCGTCTGTCAGCTTGCGCAAGTGCCAGCGCCGATATCCCTGCAAACGGTGCGTGCCTGCAAGCGCATCACCGATCTCGTAAAGCGACGTGTTGCGCAACTCGCTCAGGCAACAACAGGCCATCACGACTTGATCCGCTGAAAACGTCCGAATCCGTGGTGTTCCGGCATCGCGTATGATCCGGCCTTCCGCATCCTTTTCATATTTCGAGATGAGCGCCGCGCCAAAAGCAGCATAGCCGATCACGCGCGCTTGCGGCAGCGCCCCGTAAGAGCGGGGCGCCACATACCGACCGGCATCCTCTGACCAGAAGGCATCTGTCACGTCCACAGGGGAAGGATCCACGCGCAGCGCCCCGTAGCGCTGTTGAAATCGGTCAAGCGCGAAGGGAAGGATAGTGTCAATACCGGCTGCCACCGTCACCGCGATACCTTGAATGCAATCATGCGTGATTCTATGAGATTTTCTGGAAACTGCGTTTGGGCGGGCCCGATTTGCAAACGTTTCCCGTTCGTGTGTTGACGATGCTCGGCTCTCAGGCCTGACTGTTTCCCGAATGGACTTAAACGTCAGATTATTCAATCGAGTAGTGACCGTGAATCCGGGGCACAGGGTTAACTGACTGCAATTCAAGGTCAAGGGCTGCGCATGGCAAAGCCGCGAACATAGTCCCCTTTCCCGCCTCCTTTCCCACAAGCGCGCGGGATTGCGCTCCGGCACGGTGCTGACGATGGCATCTGGTGGCATCTGGATGCTGGGGGACTGACCGCCACGATCTCAAGCCACGCGCTGGCCGGCAACCCAGGTTCCGCGCACGGCGCCAGAGTTGCCGAAGCGGTGGACCCGCACGACATCCGCCCGCGTGCCGATGGTCAGGGTGCCCCGGTCGGTCAGGCCGGTGGCGCGTGCCGGCGCGCTGGTGACGGTTGCCACGCCGCGGGCCAGATCGCCCCACAAGTCGCCAAGGATCAATGCGCCGCTCAGCAGCGACGAGGGCACGTAATCCGACGACAGCACGTTCAGCAGCCCCTCCTCGGCAAGATCGCGGGCAGCGACATTGCCTGAATGCGACCCGCCGCGGATCAGGTTCGGCGCGCCCATCATCACGGCGATCGCGTGATCGCGGCAGGCGCGCGCGGCCTGCGCCGTCGTCGGAAACTCGGCCAGGGCGGCACCGTGGCGCGCGGACCGGGCGACGTGATCGGCCGTGGTGTCGTCGTGGCTGGCCAGTGTGGCACCCAGCGCCTGCGCGGCGTCCACGGCCGCCCGCTCATGCGCGTCGCGCACCCGGTTGCCCAAGGCGGTCTGCACCTCGACATGGGCCTGAAACTCCTCTTCGGTCAGGCCGTACTTGCCGCGCATGTAGCGGCGCAACTGCGCGAGATCGGCGAACTGGCGCTGCCCCGGCGTGTGATCCATCAGGCTGACGATGCCGACACTGTCCTCGGGGCCGAATTTCGCCAGTTCCGCTGTCAGGGTCTCGGAACAGACCTCGGCGCGCAGATGGATCAGGTGGTTGACGCGCAGAACGCCGGCCTTGCGCGCCGCCATGATCTCATCGGCCATCTTGCGCGCGTATTCGCGGGCGCCCCGCTCGCGCGAGACCAGTGATCCGACGCGCAGCGCGTCGAACACGGTCGTGATGCCCACCCCGGCCAGTTCCGCGTCATGCGCGATCATCGCCGGTGTGTGCGGCCAGTCCACGCCGGGGCGCGGCTGGATATGGCGTTCAAGGTTGTCGGTATGCAATTCGATCAGGCCGGGCATCACCAGATCGCCCGCGCAATCGATCGCGCCTGTGGGCACAGCGTCGCCTTCGTCGATCCCGGCGATCACGCCATCGGCAAAGGCGATCGCGCCGCGCAGAACGGTGTCGGGCAGAACAAGTGTCGCATTGGCAAGGATCGTCGTCTCGGTCATGGTGCGTCCTGTCGTTTGAAACCCGGCCGTTCGGTGGCCGATACCCCAGAAAGTGTCACGCAACCGTGACGCAAGATGCGCATCGTTCCGGCATGAAACGCTATGCCCTCTATTTCGTCCCGCCGCGCGGCCCGCTGGCCGAGACCGCGGCACGCTGGCTTGGCCGCGATGCCGAAACCGGCGCGACCGGCGCGCACCCGCATCCGGCGCTTGCGGTCCTGAGCGTCAATGCCCGGCGTTACGGGTTTCATGCCACGCTCAAGGCCCCGTTTCGCCTGGCCGAGGGCCAGACCGAGGATGATCTTGTCGCCGCGGTCGAGGTGTTCGCGGCGGGGGCACGCCCGTTCAGCATCGCCGGGTTGCGCGTCGCCTCGCTTGACGGGTTTCTGGCGCTTGTGCCCGACGGCGAGCCCGAGGCCCTGAACGCCTTTGCCGCGCAGGTGGTCACGCGGTTCGAACGCTTCCGCGCCCCGCTGACCGAGGCCGAGCGCGCGGGCCGCAATCCCGACCGGCTGAACCCGCGCCAGCGCGCGTTGCTCGACCGCCATGGCTATCCATTCGTGCTGGACCAGTTTCGCTTTCACATGACGCTCACCGACCGGCTGACCCCCGACCAATGCGCCGAATTGCGCCCGCTGGCCGAGCGCCTGTTCGCGCCGGTTCTGCCGCGTCCCTTCCCGATCGGGCAGATCGCAATCTTCGGCGAGGGGCGCGACGGGCTGTTCCATCAATTGCACCGCATGCGGCTGGGCTGAAGCGCGGCGCGCAGGCGCGCAATCCCCTCGCGCGGGGTCGCGTCATTCGCGATCTCGATCACCGGCAGCCCCGCGGGAATGCCTCCGGCGTCGCGGGCCAGCCGCGCGGCGATCTCATCGAGCGTTTCGCGGCCACGCCCATGCAGCCGCCGGGCCAGAACCTCGGGCCGGGCGGTAACGTGGATCACCCGCAAATCCGGAAATGCCGCCGTTGCCGCAGCCAGGGCCGCGCGTGAGCCATTGAAGACCACATCGCGGCCCTGGCGCAAAGGCGCCAGTTCGTCATGGGGAATGCCATAGGCCAGGCCGTGGGCCCGCCAGACCAGCGCGAATTGCCCCAGCGCCTCGCGCCGGGTGAATTCCGCGTCGCTGACGCCCTCGAACGGCTCGCCGCCCGCGGTCTCGGGCCGGGTGATGACCCGTCGCACCCAATGCGGGCCATCCGCGCCGCACAGACCGGCCAGAAGCGTGTCCTTGCCCACGCCCGACGGCCCGACGACCGCGAACAACCGCCCGCTCATGCCGCCGCCGAGAAACGGGTGACATCGACGACCCGGTCGCAGACCTGCGCGCGGGCGTCCTCGTCGTGGAAAATGCCCAGGATCGCCGCGCCCCGATCCCTGGCTTCGCGGATCAGCTCCAGCACCACGGCGCGGTTGCCGGCATCCAGGCTGGCGGTCGGCTCGTCCAGCAACAGCGCCGGCCAGCCATGGATGAACCCGCGCGCGATGTTCACGCGCTGCTGCTCGCCCCCCGAAAAGGTGGTGGGCGACAGCGACCACAGCCGTTCGGGAATGTTCAGGCGCGTCAGCATCGCCGCGGCCCGTGTGCGCGCCGTCGCGGCGTCCATCCCCAGGTCGCGCAACGGCTCGGCGACCACGTCCAGCGTCGGCACCCGCGGCACCACGCGCAGGAACTGGCTGACATAGCCCAGCGTCCCGCGCCTGAGCGCGATGATCCGGCGCGGTTCGGCCCGCGCGACCTCGACATCGCCAACCCGGATCGAGCCGCCATCGGTGCGGTAGTTGCCCCAGATCATGCGCATCAGCGTCGATTTCCCCGACCCCGACGCGCCGATCAGCCCGACGCATTCGCCGGGTGCCACGCTCAGCGATGCGCCGCGCATCACCGTCAGCGACACGCCGCCCTGATTATGCAGGGTAAAGCCCTTGGAAACCTTGTCGACCGTGATCATCGCCATTTCATCTTGCTCCAAATACGCCTGCGACATCGCCGCATCGCGCGCCGCTCAGACTTGCAGAACCGAACTGACCAGAAGCTGCGTATATGCGTGCTGTGGGTCATCCAGCACCTGATCGGTCAGCCCCTGTTCCACCACATGCCCGCCCTTCATCACCATCAGCCGGTCGGCCAGCAGCCGCACCACGGCCAGATCATGCGTCACGATCACCGCGCTCAGACCCATCTGGCGCACCAGACCGCGCAGCAGATCCAGCAGCCGTGCCTGCACGCTGACATCCAGCCCGCCCGTGGGTTCGTCCATGAACACCAGCCGCGGCCCGTTCACCAGGTTGCGCGCGATCTGCAACCGCTGCTGCATCCCGCCCGAGAACTGGCGCGGCCGGTCGTCGATCCGGTCGCCCGCGATCTCGACGCGGTCCAGCCAGTCAAGGGCCTGGTCGCGGATCTGGCCATAGTGGCGCGCGCCCACGGCCATCAGCCGCTCGCCCACATTGCCACCCGCGCTGACCCCCATCCTGAGCCCGTCGCGCGGGTTCTGGTGAACGAAGGCCCAATCCGTGCGGCCCAGCATCCGGCGTTCGGGTTCCGACATCGCCAGCACGTCGCGCGGGCCGTCGGCGCGGGTGTCGAACACCACGCGCCCCGCATCGGGGCTCAGGTGCCCGGCCAGGCAGCCCAGCAGCGTGGACTTGCCCGAGCCCGATTCCCCGACGATGCCCATCACCTCGCCGGGCCAGAGATCGAACGCGACAACGGCGCAGCCGATCCGGCCGCCATAGGTCTTGGTGATGCCCTCGACTGTCAGAAGCGGTGTGTCGCTCATGCCGCGTTCTCCTTGGGGCTCATCCGTCCGCGATGACCCGCCGCGCGCCGGCTTTCGCAATGATCGGTGTCCGAACACACGAACATCCGCCCGCCGGCATCGTCGGTGATGACCTCGTCCAGATAGCTGCCGTCGTCGCCGCACAGGTCGCAAGGATGCGGCGCCTTGGTGGCCTCGAACGGGTAATCCTCGAAATCGAGGCTGATCACCTGCGTATGGGGCGGGATCGCGTAGATCCGCTGCTCGCGCCCGGCACCGAAGAGTTGCAGCGCCGGCGTGCCCGACAGTTTCGGGTTGTCGAATTTCGGGATCGGCGAGGGGTCCATGACATAGCGCCCCTCGACCTTGACGGGATAGGCATAGGACGTGGCAATCGCGCCATTCTTGGCGATGTCTTCGTAGAGTTTCACATGCATCAGCCCGTATTCCTCCAGCGCGTGCATGCGCCGGGTCTCGGTCTCGCGCGGTTCCAGAAAGCGCAGGGGTTCGGGGATCGGCACCTGATAGACCAGGATCTGGCCCTCGGTCAGCGGGGTTTCGGGGATGCGGTGGCGGGTCTGGATCACGCTGGCCTCGCTCGTGCGCTCGGTCACCGCCACGCCCGCCGTGCGCTGAAAGAACTTGCGGATGCTGACCGCGTTGGTGGTGTCGTCGGCCCCCTGGTCGATCACCTTCAGCGTATCTTCGGGCGTCAGGCAGGCCGCCGTGACCTGCACCCCGCCGGTGCCCCAGCCATAGGGCATGGGCATCTCGCGGCTGGCGAACGGCACCTGGTAGCCCGGCACCGCCACGGCCTTGAGAAGCGCGCGGCGGATCATCCGCTTGGTCTGTTCATCCAGATAGGCGAAGTTGTAATCGCTCACAAAAGCCCCCTTTCGGCCAGCGCCCGTTCCAGTGCGTCGGGTGTGGTGAACCGCACCGCATCCCAGCCCACGGCCCGCGCGCCGGCGACGTTGTCCGCGCGGTCGTCGATGAAAAGGCAGTCGCCGGGGGCAAGCCCGTTGCGTTCGCACAGGATCGCATAGATGCGCGGCTTGGGCTTGAGCGCGCGTTCCACGCCCGAGACCACGACATCCTCGAACAGGTCCGTCAGCCCGCGGTGCAGATCCAGCGCGACAGGCCAAGACGCGGCCGAGAAATTGGTCAGCCCGAACAGCCGCCTGCCGTCTTGCTTGAGCCGGTCGGCAATCTGCCATGTGCCGTGAATCGGCTCTTGGATCGTCAGGTGGAACCGGTCGAAATATTCCTCCATCCGCGCGGCGTGCTGCGGGTGGGTGCGGGCGATCGCCGCGATGGCGTCGGTCCGGCTTCGACCGCCGTCATTGGCAAGGTTCCAGGCCGGGAAATCGATCGCGTCGAACATCTCTTCGACAGCGGTCCGGGGCATGTCGGCAAAGGCTGCAAGCGGATCCCAGCGCACCAGCACATTGCCGATATCGAAGACGACATGGGTCATTTCGCCGCCTCCTTTCGGGCTGCGGCCTGTGCCGCGCCCCGGACCTTGCGGATCAGTTCAAGCTCGGACTGGAAATCGACGTAATGCGGCAGCTTGATATGTTCCAGAAAGCCCGTGGCCTGGATGTTGTCGGCATGCGAGAGCACGAATTCCTCGTCCTGGGCCGGGGCGCCTTCGTTCTCCTCGCCCAGTTCCTTCCAGCGCAGGGCGCGATCAACCAGCGCCATCGAGATCGCCTTGCGCTCGGTCTGGCCGAAGACCAGGCCATAGCCGCGGGTGAATTGCGGCGGTTCGGTTTTCGACCCCATGAACTGGTTGACGGTTTCGCATTCGGTCAGGGTGATCTCGCCGATCTCGATGGCGAAACCCAGCTCGGGGATGTCCATTTCGACGGTGACGGTGCCGATGCGCAATTCGCCCACGAAGGGGTGGTTGCGGCCGTATCCGCGCTGCGTGGAATAGGCCATTCCCAGCACGAACCCCTCGTCGCCGCGCGTCAGTGCCTGAAGCCGCAAGGCGCGGCCTGCGGGATATTCCATCGGCGCGCGCGTCATGTCGGGCGGTGTGTCCTCGCCGGGCGGTTCGTCCTGGATCAGCCCTTCACGGTTCAGGAAATCGGTGATCCGGGGCATCTTGTCTGCAAGGCCCGCGCCCGTGGGGGCCTGTGGCGCCTCGCCCTCGGCGGCGAGTTTGAAATCCAAAAGCCGGTGGGTGTAGTCGAAGGTCGGGCCCAGGATCTGCCCACCGGGGGCATCCTTGAACGTGGCCGAGATGCGCCGGATGCAGGCCATGGCGCCGGTATCGACGGGGCGGGAATGGCCGATCCGGGGCAGGGTGGTGCGATAGGCGCGGATCAGAAAGATCGCCTCGATCAGGTCGCCGCGCGCCTGCTTGATCGCCAACGCCGCAAGGTCGGGATCGTATAGCGAGCCCTCGGCCATCACCCGGTTCACCGCCAGCGTCATCTGCGCGCGGATCTGGGCAACGCTCAGGTCGGGAATGGCCGGGTCGCCGCGCCGTTCCTCGGCAAGGAACGCATGGGCATTGTCGATGGCCCTTTCGCCACCCTTGACGGCAACATACATCAGCCGGCCTCCACGATGGTCGAACGCGGAACACCCGCCAGGCGGCCGCCGCAGGTCAGAAATGTGTCGAACCCCAGCGGGAACAGGGCGCGATTGGCCTGGAACGCCGCGATGTCCGGCAGCGACAGGCGCACCGTTCCGCCGATGCCGGGGCCACGCAAAAGCGCGCCGGAATTGTCCAGGCTGTCCATCTCGACGATCAGCGTGGCGGCGCGGTCGGGGTATTCGGGCGTGCCGATGGCGAACCGCGTCACCGGCTGCAACGACACCCAGTCGCCCAGCGCGAACATGGCCTGTCCGGGCCCGACCAGCGGCGCGCCGGTGTGAAAGCCGATCCAGTCGCGGACCGCAGCGCTATCATGGGCGCCGGTCAGACAGACCGGCGTGGTGCCGTCGAACAGGACCAGCGCGGCCAGACCGGCCGCGGGCGACAGGGGCGGCGGCGGCGCGGCGCCGGCGACCGTCACGATCGCGCCGGGGCACGACAGGGCACCAAGGATCGCGCGGAACCCGTGCGCCGCCTCGATCGGGGCATCGGCAAAGCCGCCGGACATGGCATCGGCTTTCATTGATCCTCTCCGCGCACCATGGTGAAGAACTCGACCTTTGTCGCCCCGGCCCTGGCGGCGCGTGCCGCGCGGCGCTCGGCCTCGTCGGCGGCCAGAATTGCCAGCACGCTCGCGTGCAACTGGTCGGCGGCTGAGGTTTGCAGCAGGGCATCCAGAACCGCCGCGCGGCGCGCGTGATCCTTGTCGCGGCCCTGCACATAGCCGTGCCCGGCGGTTCCACAGGGCAGACGCACGGAACAGCGCGTCACCGACATCTCGCCCAGGTTGAACGGCGCGCCGGTGCCGCCCTGGCGACCGCGCACCATGACCGCGCCCACTTCCGGGGCGCGCAGCGTTTCGTGCGGGGGCAGGTCGGGGAAAAGCGCCGTCAGGCGGTCTGCGGGCGCGCGCGCCAGCAGTCCCAGGGCCTGCGGACGATCGAGAGCGGGTGTGATGGACATCTTGCCGATTTGTCTAGATTACTATACAACTAGACATCATATAGCACGGATGAGCGGGCGAATGCACGTGAACTTTCCATGACGAACCCGGAAATCGCGCTTTGGCGCCAGATCGCCGACACGCTTTCGGCAGAGATCGCCGCCGCCCATCCGGGGGATCGGCTGCCGACCGAGGCCCGGCTGGCCGCCCGATTCGGGGTCAACCGCCACACGGTCCGCCGGGCTCTGGCCGCGCTGGCCGAACGCGGGCTGGTGCATGCGCGGCGCGGGGCAGGGGTCTTTGTCGCGGCCCGGCCCACCGAATACCCCCTGACCCGGCGCATGCGCTTTCATCGCGCGTTGTCCGCCACCGGCCGCGTGCCCGGACGCAAGGTGCTGAGCGTCGCGACCGCGCCGGCCGACAGTACCGAGGCCCGCGCCCTGGACCTGGCCGAGGGCGCGGCGGTCCTGCGGGTCGAGGGGTTGATGCTGTCCGATGGTGTCACGATCGGGCATTTCCGCTCGGCCTTTCCTGCGACGCGTCTGCCCGGCCTCGAATCGCAGATTGAAGCCGGACGCGGCGTCACCGAATCGCTTGCGGCTTGCGGCGTGCCCGACCATGCCCGTGCCTGGACCCGGCTCAGCGCACGCAGCGCCGACACGCTGCTGGCCCGGCATCTGCAAATGCGCCCCGGCGATGCCCTGATGCGCGCCGAATCGTTGAACCTCGGACCCGATGGCACACCCGTCGAATACGGCATCGCGCATTTCGCGGGGGAACGCGTGACCCTGACCGTGACCCCCGACTGAACCGTCACCGTGCTGTCACGCACGGCGCCGATAGAGGGGGCCAGAGATGGAGCCCCCGATGCCGCACTTGCCCCCGATCCGCCTGACCGGCGCGCGCGTCCTGTGCGACGGTGCGTTGCAAAATATGCCCCTGACGCTGGCCGAGGGCCGGATCGTCGATGCCCCCGCCTCCGAGATCGACCTCTCGGGCTTTCTGGTCCTGCCCGGAATCATCGACCTGCACGGTGACGGGTTCGAACGCCACCTGACACCGCGCCCGGCCGCGCCCTTCGACAAGACGCGCGCGCTGCGCTCGGTTGCGGCCGAACTTGCGGCGAACGGCGTCACCACTGCCTGGCTGGCCCAGGGCTGGAGCTGGGAGGGCGGGTTTCGCAGCGCCGCCGCGACCGAGGCGCTGTTGTCGGCGCTCGACGCCGCGCGTTCCGCGCTGCTGCCCGATATCCGCGTGCAGATACGGCTTGAAACCCATGTTCCCGACGATCATGCGCGCCTGCTGCGGACGGTTGCGCGATACGGGGTCGATTACATCGTGTTCAACAACCACCTGCCCGAGGCGCTGGCCATGGTCCAGAACCATCCGAACCGCTTCGCGCAATGGGCCGCCCAGCAAGGCCGCAATCCGCATGACTTGCTGACCATCATCGAAGAGGCCTGGGCGCGCGAGCGGCATGTGCCGCAGGCGCTGGCAGTGCTGGCCCCGGCCTTGGCGCAACATGGCGTCATCATGGGCTCGCACGATGACGGCGACACCGCGACGCGGGGCTTCTTTCGGTCCATCGGCGCGCCGGTTTGCGAATTTCCGACCGGCATCGAACCGGCGCGGGACGCGATCGCGGCGGGCGAGCCGGTGATCATGGGCGCGCCGAACGTGGTGCGCGGCGGCAGCCAGTCAGGAAACATCGCCGCCGAGGCGTTGATCGCCGAGGGAATGTGTTCGGCGCTGGTTTCGGATTACTACTATCCGGCGCTTTCGCAGGCCGCGTTTTCGTTGGCCGAACGTGGTGTCCTGCCGCTGGCGCAGGCCTGGGCGCTGGTCTCGACCGCGCCTGCCCGGATCATGGGGCTGCAGGACCGGGGCAGATTGGCGGCCGGACAGCGCGCCGATCTGGTGATCGTCGATCCCGACACCCACGCGGTCGAGGCCACGATTGCCGGCGGACGACTGGCCTGGGCACATGGCGCGGTGGCGCGGCGTTTCGTGGCCACACCGGCAATGGCGGCGCAATAACGGCTGATGCGCGCCGGCCCGCACCGGCGCTAGCGGTCGTATTTCTCCAAGAAGGCCTCGGCCGGCAGCGCGCGGAAATCGTCAAGCGCGGCGCGCAGGCGATCATGCGGCCAGTTCCACCAGGCGAGCGCCAGAAGGCGCGCAATCACCCGGTCCGGAAAGCGCGCGCGCACCGGCCTGGCCGGCACCCCGGCCACGATCATGAAGGGCGCCACGTCGCGCGTCACCACCGCCCCGGCGGCAGCGACCGCGCCGATGCCCAGCGTGACCTCGGGCATGACGATGGCGCCGTGGCCGACCCAGCAATCATGCCCCAGGCTGCAGCGTCGCGCGGCCCGATGGGCGAAGAACCGCGCATCGTTTTCCGCCGCGTCCCAGTAATCGGCCGAGCGATAGAGGAAATGGTGCTGCGCCGCGTTCGCCATCGGGTGATCGGTCGGCCCGATGCGGGTGAAGGCTGCGATATTGGCGAACTTGCCGACGCTGCAATTGGCGATGTCGGCATAACGGTCGCAATAGGCGTAATCGCCGAAATCGCTGTTCAGAACCCGGCTGCCGCGTCCGACCTCGCACCACGCGCCGAAGGTGGAATTGACGATCTCGCAGTCGGGATGGATGACGGGTTCGGTGGCCGACAGGCGCGCCATGTCACCCCTCGCCCTTAATCAGCTTGCGCCGCAGCCAGCCCGACAGCGTGTCCATGGCAATGACCATCAGCACGACGAGGATGATGTAATAGCTGACCTTTTCCCAGTCGGCGGTGGTCTGGATTGCCTGCGTCAACAGCAGGCCGATGCCGCCGCCAACGATGGCGCCGATGATCGTGGCCGAGCGCGTGTTCGATTCGAACAGATACAGAACCTGGCTCAGCAAGACGGGCATCACCTGCGGGATGACCCCGAAGCGATACCCTTGCACCGTGCTGGCCCCGGTCGAGCGGACGCCCTCGATCTGCTTTTCGTCGACGTTCTCCAGCGCTTCCGAGAACATCTTGCCAAAGGTGCCGGTGTCCGTGGTCAGGATCGCCAGCGCGCCGGTCATCGGGCCGGGGCCAAAGGCGCGCGACAGGATGATGGTGAAGATCAGCGCATCGACCCCGCGCACGAAATCGAAGACCCGGCGCACGACAAAGCGGATCGCGCGCGACGGCGCGAAGTTCCCGGCGGCCAGAAAGGCCAGCGGCAGCGCCACAATCGCCGCGCCGAACGTGCCGAGAAAGGCCATCAGGACCGTTTCGGTCAGCGCCCAGAACACCTCGCCATGCTGCCAGATATTGTTGTACCAGATGTTCGATATCATCAACGCCAGGTTGCTGCGCGCCGGGTCGATCCGTTCCCCCCAAAGGACCGTCGATGCGACCTCGCCCGCGCTCATCCCCCAGAAGGGGCTCGACAGGTCAAAGACGAACAGCTCCCATCCCGGGAAGTAGCGCAGTGTTTCGGTGCGCGAGCGCGTCATCGACAGGCGCCCGGCCTCGGTGGTGATCGATACGCGGGTGTTCGAGGCGTTGATCCACTCGGGCACCGTGTCGCCGGGGAGATCCAGCTGTATCCCGTCGTCGGAACGGATGCGGATCTGCCCGTAATCGGGATGGTCATAGATCACCGTCGGCCCGTCATAGAGGACCGCATGCCCCATCGGCAGGGCGATGCGCGCGGTCTCGCCGTCGATCTCGACCCAGTCCGGGCGCTGCGAGTCGTCGAATACCATGCGGCGCGATCCCTCGATCGACGCCTCGATGGTGCCGCGCCGGTTGTCGCGGGTCACGTGAACCTTGTGGCTGACGGCATCGCTGAGCAGGATCACGGCATTGTCGAGCCGCGCGCGCGACATCAGCCCCGGCAGGTCGAACGCGAAAACGATGTAACCGAGATAGAGCAGGATCAGCGCGGGAATGGCGAAAGCCTGGATCCTCTTGCCCCGGAACCGCGCGAGAGTGTCTTCGCGCATCACAGCAGTCGCGGCCATGTCAGGCCCCCCCATACGTCAGCCGGTTGCGGATCAGGCTGGACAGTTGATCGAACGCCACGATGGTCACGAACAGCACCAGAAAGATGCCCGCGGCCTCGTCCAGCTTGCCCTGGCCGAAGGTCATGGCGTTCTTGAGTTCGTAGCCGATCCCGCCGGCGCCCACGAACCCCAGGATCGCCGAGGCCCGGATGTTGATCTCGAACCGCATCAGGCCATAGCTGAAATAGTTCGGCGCCACCTGCGGGATCACCCCCAGCCACATGCGCTGGCCCCAGCTTGCCCCGACCGAGGCGAGACCGTCCAGCGGCTTGAGGTCGGCATTCTCGTTGACCTCGGAAAACAGCTTGCCCATCGCGCCCGCGGTGTGCAGGGCAATGGCGATGGCGGCGGGCACCGGGCCGCCGCCCAGAACGAAGATCAGGACCAGCGCCACCACGATCTCGGGCACCGCGCGCAAGATGTCCGACACGCGGCGAAACATGCCCGTCAGGCGCGGCCACGGGGCCAGACCCCGCGTGGCCAGCAAGGCCAGCATGACGCCGGCAAGGCAGCCGATCAGCGTTGAGACGGCGGCGATGTTGACCGTTTCGACCAGCGCGGGCAGAACGTCGATGATATGTCCCGGCAGGTTGGCGGCCTTTTCCGCCGCCTCGGAAATCATCGCCGCGGGAAAATCGAAGATCTGGCCGATGCCGTCCAGAAAACCGCCCGCGTTCCTGTCTTCGGCGATCCGGAAGCCGGACACGAACAGGATCACGAAGATCAGCAGCATGATCCCCGAATACAGCCGCTTTCGCCGCGTCATCGCCAGGTATGAGTCGCGGATCGTCTGCGGGCTGTCGGGGACGGCGTTTATCACGGTCATGGGAGGTCCGAACAAGAAAAGACCGGGTTCCGCAGCGGTGCGGAACCCGGCAGCCAGGGGGCTCAGTTCATCTGCGATTCACGCACCGCGATGATGGTCTCGTAGGCTTCGTGGTCGATCGGGAAGAAGCCCGCGGTCTCGCCGGCGGCGACGCCATAGGCGCAGTCCGGATCGGTCTCGTGCAGGTTGGCCAGAACTTCGGTCACGGTGTCCTTGATGTCTTGCGGCAGCGACTGGCGCAACACGATCGGGCCCTCGGGGATCGGGCGCGAGCGCCAGATCTCGACCAGGTCGTTCATGTCGACCAGGCCGGCATCGACGGCACGGCGCAGCGCGCCCGAATTGTAGCCGTCTTCCCAGTCGCCCAGGCCGTCGGCCCAGGTCACGCCGGCATCGACGTCGCCGTTGTTGACGGCGATGATCGTCTGTTCATGGCCGCCGACAAAGCGCACTTCGCTGAAATAGTCACCCGATTCCATCGACGCGCCTGTGGCCTGCGGGATCTCGACCGAAGGGATCAGGAAGCCCGAGGTCGAGTTGGGATCACCAAAGGCAAACACGCGGTCTTCCATGTCGTCGAGCGAGGTGATGCCGCTGTCGGCCCGCGCGAACCCGATCGAGAAATAGGAATACGACCCGTCATTATTGGTCTTGACCAGAACCGGTTCGACCGCATCGGGGTCGGAAAGATACGCGGCGGCATAGCCCGAGGCGCCGAGCCAGGCAAAGTCCAGCGTGCCGCCGACGAGGCCCTGGATCACGCCGTTATAGTCGGCCGGGGTGAACAGGCGGGTGGGAACGCCGAGCGCCTCTTCGACATATTCGGCGAAGCACTCGTTGTTGGCCAGACGGTCCTGGGCGTTCTCGCCGCCCAGAATGCCGATATTGAACTCGGTGATCTCGTCGGCCTGGGCCATGCCGGTCAGGGCTGTGCTCAGGGCAGTGGTCAGGGTCAGGGCGGCAGCAAGCGTTTTCATCGTTTCTCTCCGTTGCGATGAAGGGCCCCGTTCGGGGCACTGGGGTGGATGGCGGTTACTGGGCAGCCACGCGCACCGCGTGCAGCGCCGGGTTTGCGGCCGGCATCGCGGTCGAGGTCGCCTCTTCGTTGAAACTTTCGTCGGCGCCGTAGATCTCGCGCGCCATGTCGGTGGTCAGGTCGCAGGCGGGTCCGTCGAACACCAGCCGGCCATCGCGCAGGCCGATCACGCGGTCGCAATAGCGCCGCGCGGTGTCCAGCGTGTGCAGGTTGGCGATGACCATGCGCCCGTCTTCGGTGTTGATGCGCTTGAGCGTGTCCATCACCACCTGCGCATTCATCGGGTCGAGGCTGGCGATGGGTTCGTCGGCCAGGATGATCTTGGGATCCTGCATCAGGGCGCGGGCGATGGCGACGCGCTGCTGCTGGCCGCCCGACAGGGCCTCGGCACGCTTGGGGGCCTGTTCGGCAATGCCCAGACGGTCAAGGATATCCAGCGCCTGCACGATGTCCGCGCGCGACCACAGATTGAACATCGTCGCCAGGGTCGAGCGGCTGTTGAGCTTGCCATGCAGCACGTTTGACGCCACGTCGATCCGTGGCACCAGGTTGAACTGCTGGAAGATCATCGCGCATTGGCTTTGCCAGGTGCGGGCCTCGGCGCCCCTGAGGGCCAGGATGTTGCGCCCCTCGAACCGGATCTCGCCCGAGGAGGCATCCAGAAGCCGGTTCATCATGCGCAGGAAGGTCGATTTCCCGGCCCCCGAGCGGCCGATGATCCCGACGAACTGGGGCCGGTCGACGGTGAAACTGACGGTATCGACGGCCCTGCGGCTGCCGAACAAACGCGTGACGTTTCGAACCTCGAGCATCTTTGCCTCCTGCGCATTGCCGGGTGCTTGATGTCGGGTGCAGGTAACAGCGCAGTGATGTTTGCGAGTCAGTTTTGTGAAAACACCGCTGCGATCATGACAAGCTGATTGCAGTCGTCCGCCTCATCCGCCGCGACGCGCGGTTCCGGACCAGCGGCTTTTCCGTTCGTCGAGGCGGTCGAGGCTGAAATCGACGCGCTTGGCGAAACCGATGCCGAGGCACGGGCCGAACCGGAGGCCGCGAACGGGCGCGACCTGTCGCCCGAGGCGCGGGCGGAACTGGGCGCGATACTGGGGCTTTGACGCCCGGCCCTGTCACTTGAAGCGGGGCAGGGCGATGCATAGCTCGAATGTTGAAGAGACAGGAGGACCGCATGCAGATCAAGATCAACACCGACCACAACATCCGCGGCGATGAACGGCTCAAGGAGGTCGCGCGCACGCTGGTCGAGCAGGGAATGGGCCATGTGTTGAACCGCCTGACCCGTGTTGAGGTGCATCTACAGGACGAGAATGCGCAAAAAGGCGGCGCGGATGACATCCGCTGCATGATCGAGGCCCGGCCCGAGGGGTTGGATCCGCGTGCGGTCACCCATCACGACGCCGATATCGAGGCGGCGCTGCGCGGCGCGTCGAAAAAGCTGCGCGCGCTTCTGGAAAGCGATTTCGGCAAGCTCGACAGCAAACGCTGACCGCCGCAAGCCGGTTCGGGCGCCGGGCGCGCGGGGCATCGAACCCCGCGCGCCCGGTCGGGCGGCGCGGCGGGGCCGCGCCCCCCTCCGGCCCGGCATGACTGGCGTCAGGCGCGGGGGCGTCCGGGCAGGCTGGCCAGGGCCACGCCGGCCAGCACGATGGCCGAAGCCGCCAGGGCTTGCGGTGTCAGGCTCTCACCCAGCAGCGCCACGCCGCCCGCCAGCGCGATCACCGGCACGCTAAGCTGCGCCGCTGCCGCGCGCACCGCCCCCAGGGCCGGCAGCACCGCATACCAAAGCGCATACCCCAGCCCCGAGGTCACGGCACCCGACACGATGGCCAGCGCCACGCCCGGCGCGGTCATCCCCGCCGCCGACAGCCACGGCAGAGACACGATCGTCACCAGTGGCACGGCCAGCGCGAAATTCGTGGCCGTGGTGGCCAGCGGCCGTGCCGCCCCGCGCCCGGCCAGCGAATAAAGGCCCCAGCCCACCGCCGCCGCGACCATCACAAGCGCCACGCCCGGTGCCGGCACCGCCTGTGCGCCCGGCAGCAAAAGGGCCCCCAGCCCCGCCAGCGCCAGCGCCGCGCCGGCCAGCCGGCGCAAACCGGGCCGCTCGCCCGCCGCGATCGCCCCTGCCAGCATCGTCACCTGCACCATGCCGAACAGGATCAGCGCCCCGATCCCGGCATCGAGCGCGACATAGGCCAGCGAGAACCCCACGAGATACACGCTCAGCGCCAGCGCCGCGCCCCATTGCGGCCAGCCCACGCGGGGCCGTTCGCGCACCAGTAGCGCCAGCACCAGCGCCCCCGCGATCACGCGGATCACCGCGAAGGGCAGCGGCGCGATCAGCTCGTCCGCCAGCGCCGCGCGATTGAGCAGGGAATTCGCGGCAAAGGCGACCATGACCAGCGCGCTCAGCACAAACAGGCGCATGGCCGCGCGCCTCCGGTCAGGCCGCCGGGCCGAAAACAGCATCCAGCGCCCCGTTCAACCGCGCCAGCGTGCCGGGGATGTCTTGCAGCTTGTCCAGACCGAACAGGCCCAGCCGGAAGGTCGAAAACGCCTCGCCCTCGCCCACATGCAGCGGAACGCCCGCCGCGATCTGCGCCCCGGCGGCCAGGAACTTCTTGCCGGATTTCACCTCGGGGTCGTCGGTATGGCAGACCACGACGCCCGGCGCCTCGAACCCCGCTGCCGCGACCGATTTCAGCCCGCGCGCGGCCAGTGTTGCGCGCACCGCCTCGCCCAGCTGCCATTGCGCGGCGCGGGCCGCGTCAAAGCCCATGGCGCGGGTTTCCAGCATGGCATCGCGAAAGCCGCGCAGCGCATCGGTGGGCATGGTCGCGTGATAGGCATGCCCGCCGCCCTCATATGCGGCCATGATCGCGCGCCATTTCCTGAGATCGAGGGCAAAGGAATCCGAGGTCGTCGCCTCGAGCCGGTCCTCGGCGCGCGGGCCCAGAACCACCAGCCCGGCCGAGGGTGTCGCGCTCCAGCCCTTTTGCGGGGCCGAGATCAGCACATCGATGCCGAGTGCGTCCATATCCACCCAGACGCAGCCCGAGGCGATGCAATCGAGCACCATCAGCGCGCCGACCTCATGCGCCGCGTCGGCGATGGTGGCGATGTAGTCGTCAGGCAGGATCATCCCGGCCGAGGTTTCGACATGGGGCGCGAAAACCGCATCGGGCCGGGTGTCGCGGATGCGGGCCACGACATCCTCGACCGGGGGCGGGGCAAAGGCCGGGCGGGGGTCGTTGCCCGCAGGCCGGGCCATGACGACCTCGGTCGAAGTGGCAAGGCCGCCGGCCTCGAATATCTGGCTCCAGCGGAACGAGAACAGGCCGTTGCGCACGATCAGGGCCGAGCCCCGGCCGAACTGCCGCGCCACCGATTCCATCGCATAGGTGCCGCCGCCGGGCACCAGCGCCACGGCGGTGCCGTTATAGGCCTCCTTGGCGATGGCGGAGATGTCGCGCATCACCTGCTGGAAATTGACCGACATATGGTTGAGCGCCCGGTCGGTGAACACGACCGAGAATTCATCAAGCCCGTTGGGGTCGATCCGGGGGTGCAGGGCTGGCATGGGAAACTCCGATATTGTTTTGGCGCAGACCCTAGCCGCAGGCGCGGACAAGGGCAAACCGATCGCGGCCTAATCGCCGATCTGGTCCAGCCGCACGGGCGAATGCGCGGCGACATCGGTCAGGACCCGCTTGCCGAGAATGGCGTCGAGATGGCGCGGCGCGGCGCCCAGGCCGGGGCGCACCGAACGCACGGCATCGGCGGTGATGATCGCCCCGGCCTTGAGGGGTTTGACGAAATAGAGCGAGCGGCGAAAGGTGATGTTGCCGCGCTCGGATGACTTGGGCCCGTAATCCACCCGGCCCAGCGCCGCCCAGGCGTTCTTTGCCGCGCGGCAAAGCGCGGCCAGTTCCACCGGTTCCAGCGAAAAGCTGTCGTCGGGGCCGCCGCCCGACCGGTCCATGGTGACGTGCTTTTCAACGATCGACGCGCCCAGCGCCACGGCAGCGATTGCGGTGGTGTTGTCAAGCGTGTGATCGGAAAGCCCCGTGACCAGATTGAACCGCGCGATCATGTCGGGGATCGTGCGCAGGTTGTAATCCTCGGCCGGGGCGGGATAGCCCGAGACGCAATGCAGGATCGCCAGATCGGTGCAGCCGCCATCGCGGGCGGCGGCGATGGCCTCGGCGATCTCCTCGGCATCGGCCATGCCGGTCGAGATGATCATTGGCTTGCCGGTCGAGGCCGCATAGCGGATCAGTGGCAGGTCCACCGCCTCGAACGAGGCGATCTTGTAGGCCGGCGCGCCCAGATCCTCCAGCAGGTCCACCGCCGTATTGTCGAAGGGCGAGGAAAAGATCGTGATGTCATGGGCGCGGGCGTGGTCGAACAGGGGCGCGTGCCAGTCCCAGGGCATGTGGGCCTCGGCATAAAGGTCGTAAAGCCGCCGCCCGCCCCACAGCCCGCCCTGAATGACGAACCCCTCGGCATCGCTGTCGAGGGTGATGGTATCGGGCCGATAGGTTTGCAGCTTGACGGCATCGGCACCGGCCCGCGCGGCCTCGGTGATCAGGGCGCGGGCGCGTTCCAGCTCGCCATTGTGATTGCCCGAGATTTCGGCCACCACATAGGGCGGGTGATCGGGTCCGATGGGGCGATTGGCGATCTTCATGCGGTGTCTCCGGTTTCCAGCGGGCGCAGGGTGCGCCGGGCGGCGCGCATCACCGCGCCGGCGTCGCGCCCTTGCATCATCACCAGATCCAGCGCCGAGGCATGGGGCAGGAACGGCGCATGCAACTGGCTGTATTCGGGATGGGTGTAGTCATGCAACTGCACGCTGATTCCACGGTCGGAAAATTCGGCCGCATCCTCGCGCAGGTACGCCTCGGCGCCGGCGGTGGACAGATAGGTCGTGGCACCCACGGCCTTGCACAGTTGCGCAAGATGCGCCCCGCGCCGCCCGTCCGCGCCGATCTCGCTGGCGCGGCGCATCGGCGTGTCGATGCTCAGCCATCCGGCCAGCAGGCGGATCAGCCCCTCGTTCAACGCGGCCAGCCGCCCGGTAGCGATCAGCCCCGGCAGCACGGTTTCCAGCTCGGCCATGACCGGGGCGAAATGCGGCGCACGGGCATAATTGGCCCGCAGCGTGCGCAACAGCCGCTTGCCGAAGGCGGGATCGGCCAGTTCCACATCCATGATGCGTTGCTCGAACCGGCCCGCACTGGCGACCGGCACGGTGACATATTCCAGACCCTTCGGGGTGCGGATGCGGTTGCGCTGCTGCCACGAGCGTTTGTCGAACTGCACCGTGTCCAGCAAGATCACCAGATCGGCCTGGTCGGCCAGGTCGAACCAGCCAAGCCAGGGCAGGAACGTGGGTTGAGAGATCATGCACCGCATGTCAGGCCGTCAGTTCCGGCGGGTTGCGATAGGCATAGATCGCGAATTCGAACGCGACCGAGCCCGGTTTCGGCAGGTAGTCGTGGCGCAGCACCACATAGGGCGTGACCGCGCGCTTGACGAAGCCAAAGGCCCGTTCGGGTTGTTCATAGAACAGGCCGGGGTCTTGGAAATCGACATAGGTGCTCATCATGTTGAAGGCCACACCGCCGCGACACCGGGCGAAAAGCGATTGCACGGTCTCTTGCCAGAACGCGCGGTTGCCCTTGCGCCGGTTGTTGAACACGCCCGAGACGAAGGCATAGTCGAATTCGGCATCGCCCAGCGCGTCGGGGTGGCAAAAGACCCCGCCGGGCACCTTTTGACGGGCGATATCAAAGAATTCCGTGACCACATCGACACCGGTATAATGGGCGGGCGGTTGCCCGATTCCGACCAGATAGTCATGCAGGCTGGCCGTGCCGCAGCCGAAATCCAGGATCTGCCGCCCGCTCAAATCGGCGATCGGCGCCAGCGCGGCGAAGCGGCGATACTGGCTTTCGCGGCTGGAATACTGCGCGGCCTCGGCGCTGTCGCCGTGGTCGCGCAAGAGCGTGCGGTAATGGTCTTCGATGCGCCGGGTCATGGCTTGCCTTTGATCAGGGTCAGCAGGTGTTCGTTCTGTTCGATGCGCCGGTTTTCATAGGTGGTGATGTGGCGGTCCATCCAGACCTCGGCGCGGTCGCGCAGCGGCGCGATGGCGTCTGAGACCTCGGCATCGGTAAAGCCGTGCAGACCAAGCACATTGCCGTCGCGCAACCGGAAATCGGTGTGTGCGGCGAACAGCGCCAGTGCCGGCGCGCCGGGCTTGAGGACGCGAACCACCTCGGCCAGCGCCGGGGCCAGCAGGTCGGGCCCCGCGCATTCCAGAACGCCGATGCAGATCAGCGCATCGAAATGGCCGTCGGGATAGTCGATCGGCGCGACCGATCCCACCGCCACGGCGCCGGACAACCCGGCCTCCGCCAGCCGTGCATGGGTATTGGCAACGCCCACGGGCGAGATGTCGGTTCCATGCGCGTCGAACCCTTCCTGCGCCAGAAAGACCATGTGCACGCCGCTGCCGCAGCCCAGGTCCAGAACCCGCCGCCCGGCGCGCGCCGCGCGGTCGGGGAAGCGGCGAAACAGGAACTGCACCACCTTTTCCTTTGGATAGCGCGGGCCGCCGCCCCGGTTCCAGTTGTCCCAATGGGTCGGATCGCTCATCACGGTTCCCTCAGCATCGCTTCGACCACCCGTTCGGTGCCCAGCCCGTCCACCGCGTCGCCCCGGCGGCGCTGGCCGACCGGAAGCGCCGCCAGATACGCCAGATAGTCGCGCGCCGCCTCGCCGATGCGCCGGGCCGGGGCCTCGCGCCAGCCCTCTACCACGCGGGCCTCGGCGATGCGACAGGTCTCGTGCGCGACCTTGTGCTGAATTGGCGACACCGGCACCAGAAGCGCGGGCACACCCATGCAGATCAGCTCATAGCTGATCAGACCGCTGGCGCTGATGGCGAAATCGGTCTCTTGCATCAAGGCGGCCATGTCGGTGACATCGACGTGGATATCGACCGCAAAAGGCATCCGCCCGGCCAGCGCGCGCACCGAGGCCAGATGCGGGGCACGGCTGCCAATGACCACGCTGACGCGCGTATCGGGGGGCAGTCCGGTATCGCGCAACCCGGCAAGGATGTCGCTGACCGTGTTTTCGGCATCCATTCCGCCCATCAGGACCAGCAGATGCGCCAGCCGGCCATCGGCGCGGCGCGTCAGGCTGGCGGCGCGGCGTCGGGCGAATTCGGGGCGCAACAGGGCGAACCGCGGGCCGATGAGACGACGGGTGCGCGCGGGCACAAGCGTGTCGTATTCGGCCGCGCGCCGCCCCAGCGTCTGATCCAGCAGCAGATCGCCGTCATGCGCCCGGTCGGCCAGATCGTCCAGCACCATCAGCCGGGTACCCGGCGGGCAGGCGGCGCGTTCCCAGCGCGCGTCCAGGGCATAGTGATCCACCACCAGCCAGTCGGCGCCCGTGGCCAGCGCGTCCAGGGTCTGGGCGGCATCTTGGGCATGCGGCACACGCGCCCAATGCGCCAGGGGCGGGGGTGCGGGTTCGGGCGCCGTGCCGGGCGCCGGGGCGGGCAGGGAGGTAACGGCAAAGCCCTCGGCCGCGATCCGCGTGTTCAGGTTGCCGGGCAGGTCGCGGCTGACAAAACGGCACTCGGCGCCGCCTGCGCGCAAGGCCGCGGCCAGCGTCAGGCAGCGCATGACATGGCCCGATCCGATCTCGACCGAGGCATCGGCACGAAAGGCGATGCGCAGGCTCATGGCCGCCCCAGTGCGAACAGGGCCTCGGCGCGCGCCCAGTCCTCGGGCGTGTCGATGTCCTGCACCCGGTGACGCGGCAGCGCCAGCCCCACCGCCCCCGGCCCGAAGGGGGCGCCCGCCGCCCAATGCCCCGCGCGCGCCCAGTAAAACTGCCCGGCATCGTGCCAGGCCTCCTCCAGGTCCTGGCTGCGGGTGTTGCGGTGTTCGGGCTGCATGAAGGCGACGCGGCCACTGGCCGGATCGTGGCGCAAGGCGCGTTGAATCGGAAAGGGAAAGCTGGTGATCGCCATCACGAAATCGACCCCGGCTTGCCTCAGCCGCGCATACCCCGCACGCAGGTCGTCGGCGCGCACCATCGGCGCGGTGGCGTAGAGGCAGCAGACCGGGGTTTCATCGCTCAGCCCCAGGGCCGTTGCGGCATGGGCGATCACCGGCGCGGTGGGCGTGTGGTCGTCGGCCAAGGCATCGGGGCGGGTGAACGGCACCTCGGCCCCCTCGGCGCGGGCGATGGCCGCGATCTCACTGTCATCGGTCGAGACCACGATGCGCGCGAACACCCCGCTTTCACGAGCCGCCGCGATCGACCAGCCGATCATCGGGCGGCCGTGGAAGGGCGCGATATTCTTGCGCGGTATCCGCTTGGAGCCGCCGCGCGCGGGGATCACGCAGATGCTCATGCCGCGAGCGCCTGGGCAAGCGTGGCAACGACGCGATCCTGTTCGTCCTCGCTCAGGCCGGGGAACAGCGGCAGGCTGATCGCCTGTTCGGAATACGCCTCGGCCTGCGGAAAGTCGCCGGGGGCAAAGCCCATGGCCCGGTAGTGGGGCTGCAAGTGAACCGGGATGTAATGCAGGTTCACCCCGATTCCGGCCGTGCGCATGGCATCAAAGGTGGCGCGGTGACGTTCGGCGGGCACCCGCACGACGTAAAGATGCAGGGCCGAGCGGTTTTGCGATGCGCGCCGGGGCAGGGTGACGGGAAGGCCCTTCAGCAGCCGGTCATAGCGCGCGGCCAACGCCTGCCTGCGGTCGATGAACGCCCCGAGCCGGTCCAGCTGGCTCAGCCCGAGGGCGGCCTGCATCTCGGTCATGCGATAGTTGTAGCCCAGCGCGATCTGTTCGTAATACCAGGGCCCGTCAGGCGCGCGCGTCATCTCGGCCGGGTCGCGCGTGATGCCGTGGCTGCGCGCCAGTTCCATGCGGCGGGCAAGGGCGGGATCGTTGGTGGTGGCCAGCCCGCCCTCGGCGGTGGTGACGATTTTGACCGGGTGAAAGCTGAACACGGTGATGTCGCTGTGCGCGCACGACCCCACCGCGTGGCCCGCATGCTGCGCGCCGATCGCGTGGCTGGCATCCTCGATCACCCGAACCCCGTATTCGCGCGCCAAAGCGCCGATGGCCGCCATGTCGCAGGGTTCGCCTTGCAGATGAACCGGCACCAGCACCTTGGGCAGGCGGCCCGAGGCCTTGGCGAGTTTCAGCTTGCCGGCCAGCGCGCGCGGACACATCAGCCAGGTTGCCCGGTCGATATCGACGAAATCCACCGATGCGCCGCAGTAGAGCCCGCAATTGGCCGAGGCCACGAAGGTCGTCGGCACCGTCCAGAGCGCGTCACCCGGCCCCAGCCCCAGCGCCATGCACGCGACATGCAGCGCCGAGGTGGCACTGTTGAGCGCGACGCCATGCGCGGCCCCGACCCGCGCGGCCACCGCCGCCTCGAACCGGGGCACGACCGGCCCTTGTGTCAGATAGTCCGAGCGCAGGACCGATGTGACCGCGGCGATATCCGCCTCGCTGATCGCCTGCCGCCCATAGGGGATGAAACCGCTCATAGCGCGCCGATCTTCGCCGCGTTGTCCCGGATCCAGTCGGCCAGGACCTGCGGGTCCATCCATTCGGGGTTGGTATCCGAGGCATAGATAAAGCCCTCGGGCACCTTGCGCCCGTCCTTGATGCGGCCGGGGCTGGTGGACCAGTCGTGGATCGCCGGCAGGATCTTGAAATGATCGGCGTATTCATAGGTATGCGGCGCATCCTCGGGGCCGATCATCTGTTCGTGCAATTTCTCGCCGGGGCGGATGCCGACGATCTCGTGCCGGGCGTCCGGGGCGATCACGCGGGCGATGTCGGTGATGTTCATCGACGGGATCTTGCGCACATAGATCTCGCCGCCTTCCATGTCGTCAAGGGCGTGCCAGACCAGTTCGACGCCCTGTTCCAGCGTGATCATGAAGCGGGTCATGCGCGCATCGGTGATCGGCAGCACCCCGCGGTCGCGGATCGAGCGAAAGAACGGGATCACCGACCCGCGCGAGCCCATCACATTGCCATAGCGCACCACCGAGAACCGGGTGCCATGTTCCCCGCCATACGAGTTCGACGCCACGAACAGCTTGTCCGAGGCCAGCTTGGTCGCGCCATAAAGGTTGATCGGGCTCGAGGCCTTGTCGGTGGACAGCGCCACCACCCGCTTGACGCCGCAATCGATGGCGGCGTCGATCACGTTCATGGCGCCGTTGACATTGGTCTTGACGCATTCGAACGGGTTGTATTCGGCCGTCGGCACGATCTTGGTGGCGGCGGCATGGACGACGTAATCCACCCCGCGAAAGGCGCGGTAAAGCCGCTCACGGTCGCGCACATCGCCGATGAAGAAGCGCACACGCTCGTCGCCGTTGAACAGCTTGGCCATTTCCCATTGCTTCATCTCGTCGCGGCTGAGGATGATCAGCTTGCGCGGGTTGTAGCGTGCCAGCGTCATCGGCACGAAGGCATGCCCGAACGAGCCGGTTCCGCCGGTGACAAGGATGGAAGAGTTGGACAGCATCGTTCTGTGATTCCTGAAAACGGGTTTGGCCGCGTTGGCCGGTCGGGCCTTGCGCCGGGCAGGGGCTTGGCCCCTGCGCCCTGCCTTGCTGCCGGATCGGCGCCCCCTGTATCCCCGATGCAGGACGCGGATTCAATAGCGCCGCGTGCCGCGCGCCAGAAGTGGTGCCAGACCGGCCATGGTGCGCGCGCTTGCGCCCTTGCGCGCATCGGCAAAGGCCTGTGCGTTGCGCGCCATGTCCGCCAGGGCGTCCGCATCGGTCATCAGCGCGGCAATGCGTGCCTCAAGTGCCGTGGGGTCGGGCAGGCTTTCGAATGCGCCGGCGGCACCGGCCGGTTCGGCGTCAAAGGTGATGCCCCAGGTTGACGGGCCCATCACCACCGGCTTGCCCAGCGCCATGGGTTCCATGATGTTGTGGCCCCCCAGCGCATTGAGCGAGGCCCCCACGAACACCAGATCAGCCATCGCGTAATAGCGGTTCATCTCGCCCAGGCTGTCGCCCAGAATCACGCGCGTCTCGGCCGGGATCGGGCCGTCCATGCCGGGCCCCAGCACCGAACGGCGCAGCACCGCCAGCCCGCGTGCCGCCAGCGCGCGGGCAACCGCGTCAAAGCGCTGCGGGCTGCGCGGCACCCACAGCACGCGCAGACCCGGATCGGCGGCCAGCAGGCGCGTGGTCATGGCCAGCAGCGCGCCCTCCTCGTCCTGCACGGTCGAGGCCAGCATCAGAACCCGCGTTTCCCGGCCCGCCCAGCGTGCGCGCAAGCCCCGGCCCAGCGCGGGATCGGCGGGGTCGATCCCCTGGTCGTATTTCAACTCGCCGACCACATGGATTCGGCCCGGATCGACCCCGATGGCGCGATAGCGTTCGGCAAATTCCGGCGTGCGGGTGAAGATCGCGTCGAAAAGGCCGTAAAGGGTCAGCAACTGCCGCTTGGACCAGCGATATGGCTTGCCCGGTGTGCGCTGGACCAGATTGCCGTTGGCCATCACCATCGGCACCCCCGCCTGCGCGCTTTCGATCAGCATGGCGGGCCAGATCTCGACCTCCAGCACGATCAGAAGCGCCGGGCGCGCGCGGCGCAGGAACAGCCGCATCGCCCAGAACAGGTCCAGCGGAACATAGCGATGCGTGACGCCTGCATCGCCCTTGAACAGCGTCCGACCGGCATTCAGCCCGGCCGGGGTCTGGCTGGTCAGCAGCACCGGGTGCCCGGCCGCGCGCAGCCGCGCGATCAGCGGACTGGCCGCGCGCATCTCGCCCAGCGAGGCGGCATAGACCCAGACCGCGCCGCCCGCCCCGGTGGGGCCAAGGCCGATGCGGTGCGACAGGTGGCGCAGAAAATCGGGCTCGCGCCGGGCACGCGGCAGCACCAGCAGCGGCGCCAGCGGCAGGACCAGGTGCAACACCCCCTGCACCAGAACATAGAGCGCGCGCACGCCTGCGGGCAGCCTTGCCGCCCCTTGCCGCCCCTGCGTCATGCCGGTCTCCCATGTCTGCAAGGGCGGTTCGGTAGCCGCGCGCCCTGCGCCTGTCAAGCTTTGGCCGCCGCATCCGGGACGGGCTATGGCATGCCCGCGCGATACTGCTAGGATGCGGGCGACACAATCGCGAGACGTCGATGCCCATGCCATCCGACACGCCCGCAGGCCCGTTGATCCGGTCGCTGTCCATCACGGCGGCGACCAGGATCGGCGAACCTTGCGCAGGTTCGCGCCGTCGCGATGACCGCGTGTTCTGGGCAAGAAATCAAACGCCGCGCGGAACACCCGCGACGACTGGCGCGTTGTGCCCTGGGCGGTTCGTGCCCATATGCTTGATCTGACACCAATCGCAGGAACCGCCCCGACCCATGAGTGCCGCCCGCCCCGCGCCCAGCCCGAGCGATGTTCTGGTCGGCTCGTATAACGTCCACAAGGGCGTGGGCAGCGACATGCGCCGCGATCCCGACCGCATCATCGAAGTGCTGCGCGAGATCGGCGGCGACATCGTTGCGCTGCAAGAGGTCGATCGCCGCTTTGGCGATCGCAAGGGGGTATTGGACCTTGAGCAGCTGAATCAGGCGACGGGCCTTTCGCCGGTGGGGCTGGGCGGGCGCCTGGGGCGGCTGGCGCATGGCTGGCACGGCAACCTCTTGCTGTTTCGCAATGCCGAGGTCGAAGCGGTGCGTGCCATCACCCTGCCGGGGCTGGAGCCGCGCGGCGCCATCGTCGCCGATCTACGGCTGGGCGGGCATCCGTTGCGGGTGATCGCCGCGCATCTGGGCCTGTTGCACCAGTCGCGGCTGATGCAGGCCCGCCGTCTTGCTGCCGAGATCGAGACCGATGACGGGCGCCCGACGCTGCTGATGGGTGACATGAACGAATGGCGGATCGGGACCAACTGTTCGCTGATGCCGCTGCGCAAGGGGCTGCGCGCGGTCAAGCGCTCGGCCGAGTTGAGCGTGCCGAGCTTTCCCGCCCGGATGCCGGTCCTGCCGCTTGACCGGATCATCGTTGGCGACGGTGCCGAACTGATCGAGGTTTCGCCGCACCGCTCCCGGCTGGCGCGAACGGCCTCGGATCATCTGCCGGTCAAGGCCCGGCTGCGGTTCCTGCCATGATCGACTGGCTGATCTGGATCGCGGGCCTTGGGGTGCTGCTGGTGCTGGGCACGGCGCTGGCGCTGTGGTCCTATGGCCGCTTTGCCCGCCGGGCGCTGGGTGTGCCCTCGCAGGCGATCGGGCCGGGCACGGATGCGCCGCTGGACCGGGCGATCGCCCCGCTGGAAGAGGCGCATCCGGAACAGACCGGGGCGATGTTCGTCTTTGATGCGCATGAGGCCTTTGCCCTGCGCGAGCGCATCACCCGCATGGCCCGGCGCAGCATCGATGTGCAGTATTACATCTGGAGCGATGACATGACCGGGCGGCTGCTGGCGCTGGCGCTTCTGGATGCCGCCGATCGCGGGGTTCGCGTGCGGATGCTGCTGGATGATGTCAACGTGCTGGGCCGCGATCCGCTTTATCTGGCGCTGGACCGGCACCCGCGCGTGTCGGTGCGCCTGTTCAACCCGATCCGAACGCGCGAGCGGTCGATGCGGCGCGGGGTCGAGCTGTTCTTCAACCTCTTGCGCTATAACCGGCGGATGCATGGCAAGGCCTGGATCGCCGATGGCCGGCTGGCCGTGGTGGGCGGGCGCAACGTCGGCGATGTGGATTTCGGCGCCGCCGCCGGGCGAAAACGCAACAATGACGATCTGGACATGCTGCTGGCCGGGCCGGCGGTGCTGCGTGCGGCCGAAATCTTCGATGCGTTCTGGAACGCCCGGCTGGCGCTGCCGATCCGGGCGCTGTGGCAAAAGCGGCGCACCAGCCTGTCCCGGCTGCGGGCGCGTCTGGCGCGCGATGGTCACGGCGAGGTTGTGCGCGAATTTCGCGACCGGGTCGCGATCGCTCTGCGCGCGCGCGGGTGGCCGCGGGCCGAAGGCGACGAGGGCGACGAGGGCGACGAAACCCGCCAGTTGCCGCTGGGCGCGTTGCGCTGGTCCGCCCGGACCCGGCTGGTCGCAGACCCGCCGGATAAGGCGCTGGGAAGTGGTCAGGGCGATTGGCTGCCCGATGCGCTGATGCCGCTGCTGGAACGCGCGCAGCACTCGTTGCGGCTGATGACGCCCTATCTGGTGCCGGGCTCGGGCGGCATGGCGACGCTGTCGCGGCTGGCCGGGCGCGGTGTGCGCGTCGAGATCGTCACCAATGCGCTGGCCGTCAACGATCATGTCGTGGTGCACGGCGCCTATCGCTGGTATCGCAAGGGCCTGCTGGCCACCGGGGTGCGGCTTTTCGAATTCGCCGCCCGCCGCGGCCATGGCCCCTGGCCCGCGCGTCCGCGCCCTATGCTGCACGGCAAGGCGCTGATCGTCGACGGCAAGATCGGGTTCGCGGGATCGTTCAACTTTGACCTGCGTTCGCGGTTTCTGAACACCGAAATGGGCGTGATCTTCGACGAGACCGCGCTGCTGGCCGAACTCGACGACCGGTTCGACCGATCGGTCGCGCCGGATCGGGCCTTCGCGCTGGCCCTGGCCGACAAGCGGGTCTCGTGGCGGCGCGGCGACGAGCCGCCCACCGATATCGAACCCGACAGCACCCCGACGCGGCGGCTGGTGTCGTTCATCGTCGGGCATCTGCCGATCCACAACTGGCTGTAAGGCGCGCAAGGCGCAAAATTTCTGCGCTTGCACAGTGGTCAGGAAAGCCTATCCTGCGCGCCAGCTGGAGTGCGCGACATGCCCTACAAATCCTCCAATCTGCACCTGGTCGATTACACCGAGATCACAGCCTCGGCGCCAATTTCCCTGCGCTCGCACGGCTGGCGCGCGAAATGCCTGCAACGTCTTGTGCGCCTGGACTTGCCGGTGCCGCGCACCATTGCGCTGTCATTCGATGCCGTGCGCGCCATTGCCGCCGGCCAGACGCCTGACATGGCCCGGCTGATGACCGCGTTCGAGGCGGGGCAGCTTCTGTCGGTGCGCCCCAGTTCCGAAAACCCCGACTGGGGCGGGCCCGGCGCGCTGCTGAACATCGGCATGAACGATGCCCGCCACGCCGCCCTTTCCGAACGACTGGGCGAGCCGGTGGCGACGGCGCTTTATCTGCGCTTCGTGCAATCCTACGCGCAGCATGTCGTGCGGCTGGACCCCGACCTGTTCGAGGCCCGCGACCCCACCCCTCAGGCGTTGCAGGCAGCCTTGCGCGGCTATGAGGCCGAGATGGAAGAACCCTTTCCGCAGGAACCCCGCCACCAGCTGGCCGAGGTTCTGCGCTCGATGGCCCGCGCCTGGGAGGGGACATCGGCACGGCTGTTGCGCCAGGCAAAGGGCGCACCCGCCGAGGCCGGGCTGGGGCTGGTGGTGCAGGCGATGGCCGGCGGCTTTGGCACCGGCGACAGTGGCGCGGGGGTGATCCAGTTCATCGATCCGGTCACCGGCGCGCCGCAGATCACCGGGCGCTATGCCGTGCACGGGCAGGGGCGCGACGCGGTCTCCGACAATCCGCAGGCGATCTATCTGCGCCGCGACAAGCGTGGCCCCTCGCTGGAAGAGCAGCACCCCGACGCTTTTGCCGAGCTCGTGCGCCACGGCGCCATCTGCCGCCAGAAGCTGCGGGAAGAGATGCAGATCGAGTTCACGCTGGAAAACGGCCGCCTGTGGGTTCTGGACGCGCTCAAGGTGCAGCGGTCCAGCCGGGCGGCGGTGCGGGTCGCGGTGGCGCTGGCCGAGGATGGCATCATCACCCGCAAGGAGGCGTTGATGCGCATCACCCCGCGCGGCCTGTCCGAGCTGTTGCACCGTCAGGTCGATCCGCGCGGTCAGCGCGACGTGCTGACCCGCGGGCTGGCGGCCAGCCCCGGCGCGGCCGTGGGCCGTGTGGTGTTCACCTCAAGCGCCGCGCAGGCCAGCGCCGCGCGCGGCGAGCCCTGCATCCTGGTGCGGCGCGAAACCGCGCCCGAAGACATTCGCGGGATGCACGCGGCCTCGGGCGTCGTGACCGAGCGCGGCGGCATGACCAGCCACGCCGCGGTGATCGGGCGCGGTCTGGGCCTGCCCTGCATCGTCGGTGCGACCGGCATGCGCGTCGATGCGCGTGCGCGCGAATTGCACACGGGCCGCCACGTGCTGCGCGAGGGCGACCAGATCACCATCGACGGCACCACCGGCGAGGTTCTTCTGGGGGCGGTGGACCTGCTGGAACCGGCGCTCGACGCCCCGTTCCAGACGCTTCTGGGCTGGGCCGACGACTTGCGTGACATCAGCGTGCGCGCCAATGCCGACACACCCGCCGATGCCCGCATCGCCCGCGATTTCAAGGCCGAGGGCATCGGCCTGTGCCGCACCGAGCACATGTTCTTCGAGGATGATCGCCTGACGGTCATGCGCGAGATGATCTTTGCCGACAGCCCCCAGGACCGCGCCGCCGCGCTGGAACGGCTGTTGCCGATGCAGCGGTCGGATTTCATCGACCTGTTCACGATCATGCAGGGGCAGCCGGTCTGCATCCGCCTGTTCGACCCGCCGCTGCACGAGTTCCTGCCGCATACGCGCGAGGGGTTGCGGCACCTGGCCGATGCGCTGGACCGGCCGTTGTCCGAGGTGACGCGCCGGGCCGAGGATCTGGCCGAGTTCAACCCCATGCTGGGGATGCGCGGGGTGCGGCTGGGCATCACCGTGCCCGAGATCTATGACATGCAGGCGCGCGCGATCTTCGAAGCCGCGATCGAATCGGGCCGCAACGGCGCCGTGGTGGTGCCCGAGATCATGATCCCGCTGGTTTCGGCCATGCGCGAGGTGGAACTGGTCAAGGCCCGCATCGACGCGGTCGCCGCCGCGGTGCGCATCGAACAGGGCGAAGGATTCGACTATCGGCTGGGCGTCATGGTCGAAACCCCGCGCGCGGCCTTGCGCGCAGCCGAGATCGCGCAGCATGTCTCGTTCCTGTCGTTCGGGACCAACGACCTGACGCAGATGACCTATGGCCTGTCGCGCGACGATGCCGGGCGGTTCATGTCCTACTACGTCCAGAGCGGCGTCTTTTCTGAGGATCCGTTTCATGTGCTCGATACCGAGGGCGTGGGCGAGTTGCTTCTGATCGCCGCCGAGCGCGGGCGCAGCAGTCACAAGAACCTGACGCTGTCGATCTGCGGCGAACATGGCGGCAGCCCCGAATCAATCGCCTTTTGCCGCGCAGCCGGGTTCGACTATGTGTCGTGCTCGCCGTTCCGGGTGCCGGTTGCGCGGCTGGCGGCGGCGCAGTTGACGATCGGCGCACGCGACGCGAACGAGCCGATGCCGGATCTGCGCTGAAACCGGGTCCCAGGGCACAAGAGCGTTTGTTCACAATGTCTTGACAGTTGCGCTGCGGGCGGTTGGCGGCGTGTTCGTGGGCTCAGGCGTGTTCGTGGGCTCACAAGCCGGCGAAAGGCGCACCGTGACGAATGGGCGCAGGGCGGGATGCGCCAGTCTGGCGGCGTAACAACTGGACGAATCCACAAAATTCGCGTAACTGGCGTCGATCAAGCGGCCTTCTTTTCCTGGGAAAGGGTGCCGCGTGGAAACAATAGGACGAAGGCCGCGCAGAACGCGACCGAACCGGACCGCCGCTGGTAGGCTTGATGCTGCCGCTGGCTGACGCAGAGGATGGACGGTATGGGACATGGTATTCGCAAGGCCCCCTTTGGGGCGCTTTCGGCATTTCTCGTGATGGCACTGGTGGCGGTTCAGCCCGCCACGGCCGAGGTCAGGGTGCAGCAGGGGCTGATGATGGCGCTTGATACCGAGCGCGAGGCCATTCGCCGCGTTCCCGCAAGCCTGATCGTTCGCTCGTCCGAGGCCCAGGAGGCCCTGGCCGCGCGCCGGCTTGAGCGTGCCTGGCTGATGCAGCAGCCCGTAACCCTGGGCGAGGATCGCCAGTTCCAGTGCTTGCAGGAGGCGATCTATCACGAGGCGCGTGGCGAGACCATCGCGGGCCAGTTCGCGGTGGCCGAGGTGATCTTGAACCGGGTCGATCTGCCAAGCTTTCCCGACAGCGTCTGCGACGTGGTGCATCAGAACGCCAATCGGCGCAATGCCTGCCAGTTCAGCTATGCTTGCAATGGACGCTCGCGCACGATGGCCGAAACCGGCGCGCGCGAGCTTGCCGGACGCATCGCGCAGTTGATGCTGTCGGGCACGCCGCGCGAGTTGACCGATGGTGCCACCCATTTCCACACCACCGCCGTGCGCCCGGTCTGGTCGCGCCGTTTTGCGCAAACTGCGCAGATCGGCACGCATCTGTTCTATCGCGCGCCGGTGCAGCTTTCCAGCAACTGATGGGCGCGCGCGCCGTATTCGGTCGGCGCAGCGCCCGGTCATGGCGTCCAAGGGGTCAGCGGTTGGTTTCGGTCAACCGCCGGCGAACGTATTCGGTGACATGCCCGATCATGGGCTGCATATGCGCCTCTTCGTCGCGGAAGAAGTGATCGGCGCCTTCGATCTCGGTGTGGGTAATGGTGATGCCCTTCTGCTCGTGCAGCTTGTTCACCAGGGTATGCGTGTCCTTGGGCGGCGCGATCCGGTCGGCGGTGCCGTTGATGATCAGCCCCGAGGCCGGGCAGGGCGCAAGGAAGCTGAAATCATAGCGCGCGGCATCCGGCGCCACCGAGATGAAGCCGGTGATGTCGGGGCGGCGCATCAAGAGTTGCATGCCGATCCAGGCCCCGAAGCTGAAACCGGCGACCCAGCAATGCCGGGTATTCTGGTTCATTGCCTGCAAGTAATCCAGCGCGGCCGCGGCATCGGCCAGTTCGCCGTCGCCACCACTGTATTCGCCCTGGCTGCGCCCGACGCCGCGGAAGTTGAACCGCAGCACCGAAAAGCCCAGACCGTGAAAGGCGTAATGCAGGTTATACACCACCTTGTTGTTCATCGTGCCGCCAAATTGCGGATGGGGATGTAGGATGATGGCAATCGGCGCGTCCCGCGTGGGCTGGGGGTGATAGCGCCCCTCCAGTCGTCCTTCGGGTCCAGGGAAAATCACTTCGGGCATCGGGCAACCTTTGCGGGATCGGCAGGTGGCAGGCTTTCCGGCTTCAATCTTGACTCTTGTAGTCGGGCAACCTAGAACAATTCTAAACTTTCGGCGTTGCGGACCTTGGCGGAGCCGGCGCGCGCGGGATAGCAGTTAAGCAACCCCCGTTCGCGCGTCAATGTGTTTATCTTGCGCGTATGCGCCACCTTTCGAGGATACGGACATGAAACTTTCGACCAAGGGGCGCTATGCCATGGTTGCAATGGTCGATCTGGCGCTGATTCTGAGACAGCAGGACGGGCGACACGTTTCGTTGTCCGAGATCGCGCGGCGCCAGGATGTATCGCTGGCCTATCTGGAGCAACTGTTCGTCAAGCTGCGCCGGGCCGGGCTGGTTGAATCGGTGCGCGGCCCCGGCGGCGGGTATCGTCTTGCCCGCCCGGCCGAGGACATTCGCATCGCCGAGGTGCTGGAGGCGGTCGAGGAATCCGTATCCGCCATGGAAAAGGGCGCGGGGGCCTCGGGTGCGATGTCGGGCAGCCAGGCGCAATCCATGACCAACCGGCTTTGGGAAAGCCTGTCGGCGCAGGTCTATGTCTTTTTGCACCAGACCACGCTGGCCGAGGTGGCGGGCAACGGCCTCAAGCCCTGCCCGGCGGTTCCGGGGCTGTTTCGGGTCACGGCATGAGCGAACGCCTCTATCTGGACTGGAACGCGTCGGCCCCGCTGCGCGGCGAGGCGCGCGCGGCGATGATCGCGGCGATGGATCTGACCGGCAATGCCAGCTCGATCCACGCCGAGGGGCGCGCGGTGCGCGGCCTGATCGAGCGCGCGCGCGCTCAGGTCGCCACCGCGCTGGGCGCCGACGGTGCCGATATCGTTTTTACCTCGGGCGCGACCGAGGCGGCGGCACTGGCCTGCGCCGGACGCGGCCTGCAGTGCGGCGCGATCGAACATGACGCGGTTGCGGCCTGGTGCGTCGACGATCTGCCGGTCGATGCGCGGGGACGCGTCGCAGTCTGCGATCCCGGTGCGACGGCGCTGCAACTGGCCAATTCGGAAACCGGCATCGTGCAGGATCTGCCCGAAGGGCTGGCGGTGTCGGACCTGACGCAGGGGTTCGGCAAGCTGCCGGTTGCGTTCAACTGGCTGGGTTGCGCCATGGGCCTTGTGTCGGCGCACAAGCTGGGCGGACCCAAGGGGATTGGCGCGCTGATCTTGCGGCGGGGGCTGGATGTCAGCGCCCGCATTCGCGGCGGCGGGCAGGAAATGGGGCGCCGCGCGGGCACCGAGAACGTGATCGGCATCGCCGGTTTCGGCGCCGCCGCCGAGGCCGCGGCGCGCGATCTGGCAGACGGTGTCTGGGATCGGGTTGCGGAAATTAGAAATATTCTAGAACAGGCACTGGAAGCCGATTGTCCAGGGATTATCTCAGTCGGAAAGGGCCAGCCGCGCCTGCCGAACACGCTGTGCCTGCTTGCGCCCGGATGGAAGGGCGAAACGCAGGTCATGACGCTGGACTTGGCGGGGTTTGCGGTCTCGGCGGGTTCGGCCTGCTCGTCGGGCAAGGTGGCGGCCAGCCGTGTGCTGCGGGCCATGGGCCTTGACGATGCGGCGGCGGGATCGGCGCTTCGGGTGTCGATCGGGCCGGATATCGCGCGCGAGGATGCCTTGCGCTTCGCGCAGGCTTATGCGGCCGCATGGAAGCGGGCGCGGGCGCGGATGAAGTGAATGAATTGCGGGCCCAGGCCCGCCGGACAGAACGGGAAAATGAATATGGCGGCTTTGGACAAGACCATGGACGTTCGCGAAGGGGTTGATCGTGAAACGGTCGAAACCGTGCAATCCATGGCTGGCAAATACAAGCATGGCTGGGAAACCGAGATCGAGATGGAGTTCGCGCCCAAGGGCCTGAACGAGGACATCGTGCGCCTTATCTCGGAAAAGAACGGCGAACCCGAGTGGATGACCGAATGGCGGCTGGGGGCGTTCCGGCGCTGGCAGCAGATGGAAGCACCCGATTGGGCCATGCTGGACATTCCCGAGATCGACTATCAGGAGCAGTATTATTACGCCAAGCCCAAGTCGATGCAGGAAAAGCCCAAGTCGCTGGACGAGGTGGACCCAAAGCTGCTGGCCACCTATGAAAAGCTGGGTATTCCGCTGAAGGAACAGATGGTTCTGGCCGGGGTCGAGGGCGCCGACGAAGCACCGGCCGAGGGCCGCAGGGTGGCTGTCGATGCCGTCTTCGATTCCGTCAGCGTGGGCACCACCTTTCAGGCGGAGTTGAAGAAGGCGGGCGTGATCTTCTGCCCGATCTCCGAGGCGATCCGCGACCATCCCGAGCTGGTCAAGAAATATCTGGGCTCGGTCGTGCCAGTCAGCGACAACTATTTCGCCACGCTCAACAGCGCCGTGTTCTCGGACGGCTCGTTCGTCTATGTGCCGCCGGGCGTGCGCTGCCCGATGGAGTTGAGCACCTATTTCCGCATCAATGCCGAGAATACGGGCCAGTTCGAACGCACGCTGATCATTGCCGACAAGGGCTCGTTTGTCAGCTATCTGGAAGGTTGCACCGCGCCCAAGCGCGACACCCACCAGCTGCATGCCGCGGTGGTCGAGATCGTCGTGCTGGAAGATGCCGAGGTCAAGTATTCCACCGTTCAGAACTGGTATCCGGGCGATGAGGACGGCAAGGGCGGCATCTACAACTTCGTCACCAAGCGCGCCGATTGCCGAGAGGATCGCGCCAAGGTCATGTGGACGCAGGTCGAGACCGGCTCGGCGATCACCTGGAAATACCCGTCCTGCATCCTGCGCGGCGAGGAAAGCTCGGGCGAGTTCTATTCGATCGCGATCACCAATAACTGGCAGCAGGCCGACACCGGCACCAAGATGATCCATCTGGGCAAGAACACGCGCTCGCGCATCGTCTCCAAGGGCATCTCGGCGGGTCATGCCCAGAACACCTATCGCGGTCTTGTGTCGATGCATCCCAAGGCCACCGACAGCCGCAACTATACCCAGTGCGACAGCCTGTTGATCGGCGATCAGTGCGGTGCGCATACCGTGCCCTATATCGAGGTCAAGAACTCGTCCTCGCGCGTTGAGCACGAGGCGACGACATCGAAGGTTGACGACGATCAGCTGTTCTATTGCCGCCAGCGCGGGATGGATGAGGAAGAGGCCGTCGCGCTGGTCGTCAACGGCTTCTGCCGCGAGGTGTTGCAGGCCTTGCCGATGGAATTCGCCATGGAGGCGCAGGCGCTGGTGGCGATCAGCCTGGAAGGATCGGTCGGATGATCGGGCAAGCCATTGAAACGCTTTATGCCGACATTGTTCGTGGCTGGCACAGGGCCGGGACGCGGTCGCTGCTGACGGGCAGCCTGGCTGCGCTGGGCCTGCTGACGCCGGCGATCATCGCACTGGCCTTCGTGGTGCCGCCGGCCGCGGTCGCGGCGGTTGTCGCGCCGCTTCAGCTGGGGGCGTCGCTGGCCATCGCCGGACGGTTGGAGGGGCGCGCGCAATGAGCATGAAAACGGCCTTGGGCCAGACCTGGCGTCAGGCGCTGTTGTTCGGCCTTGTCTTCGTGGCGATCGGTTTCGGGCTCGATGCCATGCTGGGCCGCAGTGTCGATCTGGCGATGCGGGCGACCACGATCATCATCGCCTCTGGGATCTACTGGCTGGCGACGGCCTGGATGCTGACGCGCCGGCAGGGGTGAAAGTCGCCATGAAAGCCAAACATCTGACGTCGGAAAGGGCGTGCGAATGAACTGGAAATGGCTGCTGACCGGCGCCGAGCCGCGTATGCGCTACGGGCTTCTGGTGGCGATCGGGGTCGTGGTGATGATGACCCTGACCTATTCGATCTGGGCGCCCGGCGGGCGGGGCATGGCGGCCTTTGCCGCCATCGCCGCGGTCATCATCAGTCACATTTCTGCGAAACTGATCATGAAGAAGTAGATGTCCATGGCAGACGCACGCGACACGGGCCATAGCCCCCCGCTCAAGCTATACTGGTGGCGCGCACGACCGAATTTCGGCGACGCGATCAACCGCAGGATCGTCGCCCAGGAAACGGGTCGGCGGGTCGAGTGGGCGCCGCCAGAATCCGCCGACATGTTGGCAATCGGCAGCGTGCTGGGGTTTGAGGGAACGATCCGCAGGCTACGGGGGCCAATGGCGCAGCATCCGCTGATCTGGGGTTCGGGCTTCTTGTCCGATCCAGGGGACGCGCCAGTGGGAATCCGGGTCGGAATGCGGTGTCTGGCGGTTCGTGGCCCGTTGACTGCCGCGTGCCTGCCGGGTTTTGCAGGCGTTTATGGCGATGCGGGTTTGTTGTGCCCACGCTTATTGCCGTTTGACGGTCCGCGCGCTGGGATCGCCTATGTGCCGCACCACGCACAATGGAAAAAACCCGCGAAGCTGGAGGCCCTTCAGCGCGAAGGGTTGCGCATCATCGATGTCCGTCAGAGTGACCCGTGGGATGTCGTGGCCCAGATTGCGCGGTGCGAGATCGTGCTTTCGGCCAGCCTGCATGGACTGGTGGTGGCCGATGCCTATGGTGTTCCCAATATCTGGGTGGCAACCAACGACTGGATGGCAACTGAAGGTGCATTCAAGTTCCGCGATTATTTTGCTTCGGTCGGGCGCAAGGATGACCCGGCTGCCACCTTGGACGAGGCCCTGAGGCTGGCGGCGCAGGGCGCTATAGGTTTTGACTGCGCCGCCGGCGTGGCGCGGGCCCAAGAGGATCTGACGTCGGTGCTGGCGGAAGCGTTCCCCGCCGTGCTCGGGACAATGGAAAGTTGAGCCGGCCATGAATGGCCGAGCCAAGAGAGGAAATGAGGAAAAATGCTGGAAATCAAGAACCTGCACGTCAAGCTGGAAGAAGAGGACAAGGCGATCCTCAAGGGTGTGGACCTGACGGTCGAGGCCGGGAAGGTGCATGCGATCATGGGCCCCAACGGCTCGGGCAAATCGACGCTGGCCTATGTGCTGTCGGGCCGTGACGGCTATGAAGTGACCGAGGGCACGATCAGCCTTGAAGGCGAAGAACTGCTGGACATGGAACCCGAAGAACGCGCCGCGGCCGGCCTGTTCCTGGCGTTCCAGTACCCGGTCGAGATTCCTGGCGTGGGCAACATGACCTTTCTGCGCACCGCCGTGAACGCCCAGCGCAAGGCGCGCGGCGAGCCGGAAATGTCCTCGGGCGACTTTCTCAAGCTGATCCGCGCCAAGGCGAAGGACCTCAAGATCGAGCCCGACATGCTGAAGCGGCCGGTCAATGTGGGCTTTTCGGGCGGCGAGAAGAAGCGCAACGAGATCCTGCAAATGGCAATGCTGGAGCCGCGCATGTGCGTGCTGGACGAGACCGACTCAGGCCTTGATGTCGACGCGATGAAGCTGGTGGCCGATGGCGTCAACGCGCTGCGCGACGCCAATCGCGGCTTTCTTGTCATCACGCACTACCAGCGGCTTCTGGACCACATCAAACCCGACGTGGTGCATATCATGTCCGACGGGCGCATCATCAAGTCGGGCGGCCCCGAACTGGCGCTGGAGGTCGAACAGAACGGCTATGCCGACATCCTGGCCGAGGTGCAGGCATGAGCGCCCCGGCCGTTGCGAAAACCCGCGCGGCCCGGCGCGAGGCGAAACTCGCCGCCACCGCCGCGCGGCTGGAAAATCACCCGCTGCCCCAGGGCGGCGGCTGGCTGGGCCGTGCCCGTGTCGCGGCGCTGGCCCGGCTCAAGGGTATGGGTCTGCCCGAACGGCGCGACGAATACTGGCGCTTCACCAACCCGGCGCGGCTTGCCGACGATGCGGTGACGCCCGCGGCGTTGTTCGATGCCAGCGACGAGGTCGACGAATTCGACGGTATCGACCGGCTGAAGCTGGTGTTCGTCGATGGTGTCTTCGATGCGCAGGCCTCGGACGATCTGGCGCTTGAGGGGATCGAGATCGCCCGCCTGGCCGAGGCCGGCGGCAGGGACATCCACTGGGCGCAAGACCTGTACGGCGCGCTTGAGGCCGAAGGCCAGTCACCGGTCGAACGCCCGCTGGCCGCACGCAATTCGGCCTATGCCCGCGATGGCGTGCTGATCCGTGTTTCGGCCAAGCCGTCGAAACCGGTTTCGCTGATCTATCGGCGCAGCAGCCCCGAGGGCGCGGCGGTGCTGCACCATGTGATCCGGCTGGAGCCGGGGGCCGAGCTGACGCTGCTGGAAAACGGCCCGGCCGCCGCGCGCTATTCGATCGACATCGAGGCCTGCATCGCCGATGGCGCCGCGCTGCATCATGTGCGGGCGCAGGGCCGCGACCATGAGCGCAGCGGCATCACCCATGTCTTTGCGCGTCTTGGCGAGGGATCGGTGTTCAAGTCCTTCACCCTGTCGGCCAACGGCGCGGTGCTGCGCAACGAGGCGGTGGTCTGGCTGAACGGCAAGGGCGGTTCGGCCCATATCGCCGGTGCGGCGATGGGCGACGGCGCGTTTCACCATGATGACACCGTTTTCGTCACCCATGCCGCGCCGGATTGCGAAAGCCGTCAGGTGTTCAAGAAGGTGCTGCGCAACGGTGCGGTGGGGGTGTTCCAGGGCAAGATCCTGGTTGATCAGATCGCCCAGTTGACCGATGGCTACCAGATCAGCCAGTCGCTGCTGCTGGATGAGACCAGCCAGTTCCTGGCCAAGCCTGAGCTGGAAATCTATGCCGATGACGTGAAATGCTCGCATGGCTCCACCTCGGGCGAAATCGACGCCGATCAGCTGTTCTATCTGCGCGCGCGCGGCCTGCCGCTGGACGATGCGCAGGGCCTGCTGGTGCTGGCCTTCCTGGCCGAGGCGCTGGAAGAGATCGACAGCAACGAACTGGCCGACGACATGCGCCATCGCCTTGAAGGCTGGGTCAACCGCCACCGGCGCTGACCGGACCACAGCAACAGGGGCAAGCATGGCCATCAGCGGCGATATCCTGCGCAGCTACCGCGCACCGCGCATGGTGCTGCGCGAACGCATGGCTGGCGAGCGCCGCGAAGGGCGGGCGCTGGTCTATCTGATGATCGCCTGCGCGCTGATCTTCGTGGCGCAATGGCCCCGGCTGGCGCGGCAGGCGCATCTGTCGCCCGAGGTGCCGTTCGACGCGCTGCTGGCCGGCGCGCTGTTCGGCTGGATGTTCCTGGCGCCGCTGTTCTTTTACGGGATCGGCGCATTGCTGGGCATGGTGCTGAAACTGCTGCGCCGGGGGGCCGATGCCTTCGCGGCGCGGCTGGCCCTGTTCTGGGCGCTGCTGGCGGCCAGCCCGCTGGTGCTGGCACAGGGCCTGGTCGCGGCCTTTGCCGGGCCGGGCGCGTTGAGCGTGGCGACCGGGCTTGTGGTGATCGCGGTATTTCTGGCGATTCTGCTGGCCGGTCTGGCCGAGGCGCTTGAAGCGCGGCAAGGGGCGGCGTAAGGGGTCGGCATGAACCGAGACGACATCACAGCCCTGGTGCGCTTGTCCGTGACCGAGCCCGAAAAGGGTGCGCAAGCGGTCATGGCGCTGGATCCGCCGCTGCCGGCGCGCTGGATGCTGATGGTCTTTGCCGTGACGCTGGGCGTGGTTCTGGCCTATCTCTTGCCGGTCATCGCCGGGCAGGGGCCGGACCTGCCCAGCCCGTTCGCGGCCGCGATGCTGCAAGGGGGAATGAACCTGGTCGCGGTCTTTCTGATCACCGGCGTGGGCCGGCTGTTCGGCGGGACCGGACGGTTCGAGGATGCCTTGCTGCTGGTCGGCTGGCTGCAACTGCTGATGGCCGGGGTGCAGCTTGTGCAACTGCTGGTTCTGCTGGTTCTGCCGCCGCTGGGCAGCGTCGTCATGGTGGCGGCGGTGGCCCTGTTCTTCTGGCTTTTAAGCGGGTTCATCCGCGCGCTGCACGGCTTCCAGTCGCGCTTCGTGGTGCTTCTGGGCACGCTGGGCACACTGTTCGTCGCTGCGTTCGTGATGTCGGTGATCCTGATCCTGCTGGGATTCGAACTGCCGGAGATGACCAATGTTTGACGTCGCAACCGTCCGGCGCGACTTTCCGATCCTGTCGCGGCAGGTCAACGGCAAGCCGCTGGTCTATCTGGACAACGGTGCCTCGGCGCAAAAGCCGCAGGTCGTGATCGATGCGGTGACGCGGGCCTATTCGCAGGAATATGCGAATGTTCATAGGGGTTTGCACTACCTTTCAAACCTTGCCACCGACAAGTACGAGGCCGTGCGCGGCACCGTTCAGCGGTTCCTGAACGCAGGCCATGAAGACGAGATCCTGTTCACCTCGGGCACGACCGAGGGCATCAACCTGGTGTCCTATGGCTGGGCGGCACCACGTCTGCAACCGGGCGACGAGATCGTCCTGTCGGTCATGGAGCATCACGCCAATATCGTGCCCTGGCATTTCCTGCGCGAGCGTCAAGGCGTCAAGCTGGTCTGGGTCGACACCGCGCCCGATGGCTCGCTGGACCCGCAGGCGGTGCTGGACGCGATCACCGATCGCACACGGCTCGTGGCGGTGACGCATATGTCGAACGTACTGGGCACGGTGGTGGATATTCGCACCATTGCAAAGGGCGCGCAGGCGCGCGGCGTGCCGGTGCTGGCCGATGGCAGTCAGGCCGTGGTGCACATGCCCGTCGATGTTCAGGCGCTGGGGGTCGATTTCTACCCGATCACCGGCCACAAGCTTTATGGCCCTTCCGGATCGGGCGCGATCTACATTCGCCGCGAGCGGCAGGCCGAAATGCGCCCCTTCATCGGCGGTGGCGACATGATCCGCGATGTGACCCGGGACGCGGTGACCTACAACGATCCGCCCCACAAGTTCGAGGCCGGAACGCCGGGGATCGTGCAGCAGATCGGCATGGGCGTTGCGCTGGAATACCTGATGGCGCTGGGGATGGAGAATATCGCGGCGCATGAGCGCCAGCTCGGCGCCTATGCGCGCGACCGGCTCAAGGGGCTGAACTGGCTGCAGGTGCAGGGCGATGCGCCGGGCAAGGGCGCGATCTTTTCCTTCACCATGTCGGGCGGGGCGCATGCGCATGACATCTCGACCATCCTCGACAAGAAGGGCGTGGCGGTGCGCGCCGGTCAGCATTGCGCCGGCCCGCTGATGGAGCATCTGGGCGTGAATGCCTCATGCCGGGCATCATTTGCGATGTACAACACCGAGGCCGAGGTCGACGCCCTGATCGAGGCGCTGGAATTCTGCCACGAGCTGTTCGCCTGATCCCGGTTTGCCGCCTGCACCAAATTCGACATTGCGACATCCGGCAACCGGCGCTATAGACGGGGCGCGCGGCACCCGTAGCTCAGCTGGATAGAGCGCTGCCCTCCGAAGGCTGATGTCAAGGGGCTGGGCGATAAAGAGGAGACGAAAAGAGGCTGTAAGAACAAGGATTTGCGAGGCCCTCGTTCTGACCTTTCAACTCGCGAAAAGTTCACGTAAGCACTGCGTAAGCAGTTGCGACACGGCAAGCACCCGTAGCTCAGCTGGATAGAGCGTCGCCCTCCGAAGGCGAAGGCCACAGGTTCGAATCCTGTCGGGTGCGCCACCTCCAACCTAACACATTGAAAACGCCTGATTAATTTGGCTGTTTTGGAAACTTTTTGACGCGGTTTCCCATTTTCTCCTTTCGTTCTGCGCCAAGAATCCCCTTCTGATCGGCGCTTCGCGTATAGTGCGCCACCTCACTCAGACTGCGATGTCCGGTCCACGCCCCGATCTGTGAAGCGGTTGCTCCGGCTTCTGCGAGCTCTGCCGCTCGCGCCTTGCGCAACCCGTGCGCGGTGCAGTCGTCGGCCAGCCCGGCGAGGTTGGCAGCGCGGCTGATAAAATGTGACAGCACTTGGACTGAGCGGGGTTTGCCGGTGCGCGTGACGATCCATTGCAGTCGATCGCTGGGCAGGGCAGCAAGGAAGTGCGCGTGGTCCGCGGCCATCGACTGCGCCCAGGCCGGCAGCAGGCGAACCGGGCAGGTGGCAGGGCCCTTTGTCTTGGCCTGAGTATAGCCGAGCCAGCCATCCGCATCGACCATCTGCCAGCCTAGGCGGGCGGCATCGACACAACGTGCGCCAGTCCAGTAAATCACTTCGAACGCGACTCGCTCGGGCGATCCTGCCGGCCAGTGCTGGCGGTAGCCCTCGATCTCATCGGCGGTCCACTGGCGATGTGGCCTGACCTCGCCGCGCGGCTTGCGCAGGCCCGTCGACGGATCGGCGGCGATCATCCCTTCATCGACGGCAAAGCGCAGGATCGATCGCCAGGCCTTCAGGCGATTCGAGGCAGCACCGGGGGTGAAATTCCGGATATCCTTGCGCAGATGATCGGCACGCAGGTCCCGCAGCATGCCCTTGCCGCGCTCCTGGCTGATCCTGTCCAGCGAGCGGCGCCAGACCGCGCGGCTGGACGGTGCCATCCGGGCATAGTCGGGCGAGCCCAGATAGGCCTCGATCAGCGCGGCGATACTTCCGTGGGCATGGCGGCTGCGCTTCCTCTCAGGCTTGGCGCCGGCGGCGGCATAGGCGGCAAGAAAGTCAGGATGATTCTCGGGCAGGTTCGGAAGCGGGTGCAGGCTTTGACCCACACGGCGATAGACGTAGCGCTTACCCCCTGGCTTGGTGACAACCTTGATGCCCGTCAGTCGAATACTGCGTCGCAAGTGTTCACCCCATTGTCTTCAGTCGGCAGGTCGGAAGCATAGGCATCAAGATCGATCCTGTCATAGAGCCTTTTCGCGCCGAGGATGCGGCGCGGGATCGGCAGGTTGCGCAGCGTGGAAGTGCTGACACCCAGATACGCCGCCGCTTCCGGTGCTGGAAGCAGCCGCGGGGTGAAAGCGATCTGCGCACGCCCGCTCATGTCTCATCGCCTTTCGGTCCCGGCAAAAGCCTGGGCATATCGCCGGTTTCATACGCCACGGCGATGCGCTCGCTGACGTGATCCGAGATCGTCAGCCCGTCTGGCATCACGACATGCGCCATGAAGGCCTGCTCGAAGGTCTCGATTCCGTCTTCGACGCTGACCAGCTTCGCCTTGATCGACATGGCCATGGCACGCCACATGCGGCGTACTTCCTGTTCATAGGCCTCGGTGGCGCTGGGCGCACTGCGTGCCTTGCCGGTGGGGGTCAGGCGAAAAAACGCGTCATCGGGGTCTGGCATTGTCATCCGGAACATGATCTGCCGACCACGCGCCTTGAAGGCTGTGACTGCGGTGCGCCCGTCCTGGCCGGACATAAAGCCCTCGCATCCGAAGCGTTCCAGCGTGGCCTCGATCTCGGCCCTGGACTTCGAGCGCGATACGGTGGTGCCTTTGGCGTAGGTCATGTCATGTCTTCCTCGGACCCATTGGCCAGTTCAAGCAACACATCCGCATGGCAGGGCGATCCAGGCGGGCACCAGCAGGCAAGGTTCCTGCCGCACAGTTCGGTTCGCGCGCGCGCAACAAGGTTCGCCTGTTGCGGCTGCCGCAGCCATGTCCTGTAAGCTTGGATGGATAGGGCGCGCGCCTTGGCTTCGCTATCCCTGAACCACATGGCGGGTCCTGACCATGTTCCGACACACCACACCGCTGACGTGACGCCCAGATGCGTTGATCGGCCCTTCTGTATTGGGAAGGGATTTCCCCAACGCGTGGTTCGATCCACCTTCACGGTGTTCGGCGGCATGCGCCAGCCTTTGGCGCGGGAAAGCTGAATGCGCGCGGGTTTCGTCATTCCTGCTTCCCCCGGATGATGTTCACGCACAAATCGACGCATTCATTGCAGATGTAGACCTGTGGCCCAGCGATCATCTTGTCCGTCTCGTGTTGGGTCTTGCCGCAAAACGAACAGCGCACCGGGCGCAGTTCAGCAAGCAGGCGCTCGATCTTCTCGTGCTTCCGCACCGCCTCATCGCGCTCATGACGGAGCTTTTCCATCTCGGCGTTGACGATTTCAGAAGCGTCTCGCGGTTTTCCAAACATCAAGGTGCCTCCGTTTTAGGGCGCGGCTTGTAAGCGAGTTCTTCTTGCGGGAAGCGGCGCCATGGTCCGCATCGGCCGCACAGGCATTCGAGGCGCCAGCGTTCTCGAAACCAGCCATGCCGTTGCCAGTGCATTGTCCCCCCGCATGCGCAGGGCTCTTGTTTCAGACATCTTGTCGGCGGCGGCATTACACGGCCTCCTTTGGGTCGATCGGGTCAAACTTTCCCGCCTCATCCCCCCAGCTTTCCCAGCCTGGCCGCGACTGGCGGCTGAAAAGCTCGATACGACGGGCATGAGGAAGCAGGGCTTCGGCCGCGACAAAGGCTTCGTCGGGCTTGCGAGAGTGTTCACGGATCGGCCCGTCGACAACGCTGCGGACCGTCCTGGCGCAGCGCGGGGCGCCGCGGGTTCCAATCAGGAACGGCTCGCCGGCGCTGCGCAGGATATAGCCAGTGCCGAAGGCAAGCTTGCCGTGCCTGGTGCGCTTGACCCAGTGGCCGGCCGTCTTGAACGCGAAGCCCCAGCTGTCCATCACGTCGATCGCCTCGCGCAGCATTGGATTGGTGGCCCAGAGCCACAGCACGGCGTTGTCTGCCGCCAGGGCTGAGACCGGCAGGTCCTTGATCCAATTCAGCGAGGTGCACGCGTACTGCGCCTTCGCATTCTTTGCTTCGCCCGCCTGGGACCAGTTCTCAAAGCTCCAGGGCGGATCTGCCATAATCATATCAAACCCACCGGCCGGGCGCTGGGCGATGAAGTGCTGGAGGATCGGGGCGGTCATGTGTCAGCCCTCTGCCCGCCTTTGCGCTGGGCGTTTCCTTTTCGCGCCTCGCGCGCTGCGTGCTCGAGCCGGGCGATGGCGAGGACAGCGGGCCGGGCCTCGGGTTCGTATTCGTCGTAGGGCTTATGCAGGCGGCGGCCACCGGCCAGTCGCGGCAACAGCGCGCGAGGGACGGCTTCCCAGTTATCCGGGTCGGTGTTGGCCTTGTTGCCGTCGAGACACTTGAGGCAATGACCGGCGGGAACGGGGCCGTGTGCCTCCTCCCAACGGATCAGGTGAACCGCGCGCCAGCGTGATTGCAACGGCATGCCATCGTGAATCTTGCGCTCGATATAGCCGTCCTCGGTGATGCGTTCGGTGCCGATCGGCTTCCAGTTTTCGTTTGCGCGTCCGGTCCGGTTGCCCTTCTTGAAACGTGTCGCCGCGCTGTTCGGGTGATAGGGCATCGGCTTTCCCTTGTTCCGCGACTCCTGGCCCTTCACGAAACGGCCGGTGCGGCCGGTGAGCCAGCCCTTGCGCTTGCACAGGGCCTTGAAATTCTGCAGGGACACATCGCCCCGGTCGAACCGTGCTACGAACGCCTCGTGTGCCTTGGCGCGGGGCCAGTCGCAGTGACGCTGGATCCAGAGCAGTTCCGCCTCGCTGTAGGGGATGTATCTGCCCCTCATTCTTTCGGCCCCCCGATCTGGGGAAGCATCGGCAGGACGGCCTGGCCGTGCTCGGCGAACAGCTTGGCCGCCTTGAGCTGCAGATCGGCATTGCGGGTAATCTGGTCCGCTACCGAGACGATCGCCTCCGCGCGCTTGGCTTCCTGCTCGATCTTCTCTTGCGACATACCATCCTCGGCCATGCGCTCGAGTTGGGCAAAGAGGTGGTTGTTCAGGTCGGAGAGCTTATTCCTCATCGCTGCCCCCTTCGCGGTCGGCGATAAGGCGGTCGATTTCGGCGCGCGCCTCTTCAAGCGACATGCGGGGGTTGCGAGTGCCAGCCAACGCCATCACACGGCACACGATTGCCAGCAGGGCGAGCAGCCCGCCAAACCATTGCAGCGCGGCGCTACCAGCCATGATGCCGAGACCGACAAGCCCGCCCATCGTCAAAAACGTAAACAGGTCGCTGGCGATACTCTCGCGCAGCGTCTCGCGCAGAAAGATCACTTTCGTCTTGTTCATGGCGTTCATGTCGTTTCCAAACCGGATTGCCTTCGAATCTGCGGTGGCGGGGAACGTGGTTGCTTTAGTCGTGTCAGCCATGGCGCACCTCGGTGCACAGGTTGAGCACATAGCGCAGCCCCATTGCGGCAATCTGGATCGCTTCCTTGCGGGCTTCTGGGCCGCGTCCAGTATCGGCCCGGACGTGTTCGCGCAGCTCTTCCAGTTCCTCGTAGATAACGCTCCACGCTTCATGCGGGGAATTTAGCGGTGGATGCTTGGTATCCGCTCGTTCGACCTCTTCGGCAATTTCCAGGGCGATGGCGCGGATCGCGGTCGCTTTCGTTGTGTCAGCCATGGAACACCTCGTAATCCACGACGCCCTTGAGGCGGGCCAGACGATCGGCGTGGGCATGGTCGCGGCAGCGCCACCAGCGGCCCGTCTTGAGGCAAGTGAGGATCATCATCACTCTCCGATGTTCGTCGCGCGATGCCGGTCCCGCAGGCGCTGGGCGAGCGCGCGGGTCTCGCGCAGGGCGCCGGGCTGATCCGCTGCATGCAGGGTCAGACCGATCATGGTGTGACCGGCACGGCGGTCGCGGGATGTGTGGAAAACCGGGGTTTTCTCGGGCGCGTCGGTGGCGCTGGGCGGGACGTGTTTCATTGCGTTCTCCGTGGCTGGACCAGGTGCGACTGGATCGCCGGCCGCCCCCTGGCCGAGTGCAGGATCAGCCAGGCGATGCGCGCCAGTGTCGGGCTGGCCGCGCAGGTGACGGGGTCACAGACGATGCGGCGCGCGTTGGCGACCGCAGCGGGTGGGTTGGTGAATCGGGTGATCATGGTGCGCTGCTCAGTACGCGCCGACGCGCCCGCTCATCGGGTGAGCAAGGGGATCGCGCGGCAGGAAGGTCGACACCTTGGCGCGCTCGCGCCGCGCGGCCGTGTTCTCACGGTCATGGCGGGTATCTTCGGCCATGTCGTTAAGACTGCGCAGGTATTCGAGGTCGCTCGAAACCATCAGGTTGGCGCTGGCGAAGAACACGTCGATGCCACCCACGTGATCGCGAAGGATCATCTGGGTCAGGAAATCGCCATCGGGGCCGTGAACAGAATAGCAGGTCAGGTCGAACCTTGGCCCCTCGGGATCCTCGGTCTTGCCCTGCCACATGGGCTCGACGGAAAAACCGGCCTTGCGCAGGGCATTGGCGTACTCGGTGCGGGTCATGTGCTTCTCCCATCGGTTGGCCCGCGATCTGCCGGGTGGCGTCTTCGGCGGGTGTGCGAGGGGGAGAATGCGTTATGCGTTATGCAATGTCAACGCAAAATGCGTAATAAGTGAATGACTGCGTATTGCCGCAATCTCAGCCAGAATCACTCAGCTGGGCGCGTTTCTGTGGCGGGTAATGGCTGCAACGGAATGATCGGCGATCGAACGAGCGAAAAGGCTCGTAGAATAGGGCCGTTGGGACTTATCCTTTGAGAAGCGGTGCGGCCGTCGTGTCAGCAAAGAAAAGTGGCTTCGCTATGGCTGTTCGTCTGGGGTTCGGCCGGACGAGAGAAGGCGAAGTGCTTCTTGCGTAGTGTTGGCTGAAAGTATGTTTCCACTCATTGTCGGCTCGACCCTAGATGTGTCGGGATCCGGCCTTGGTCGCGGGGGCTCGGATGGCCGCAGTTTCTTTCGCAAGCCCAGCGTTTTCAGCTTTGCAATCAGCTTCTTCTCAGATGTTTCTATTACAATATGATTGCCGTCTTTGAGCACAATGGCGTACATGCCATCCGTTCTTCGACGTCCGCCTATGGCCGCCCCCGCCAAAAAGCCGATGCCGCCGGTCAAGAGCCCGCCGATAACAGCGCCGGCGGCTGCTTTCCCCGCGTTCCGAAACGAATCTTCGGCCAGTGGCAAGATGTCATCTACATCGTCCTCGCCGTAGGCTCTTGATGTGTGCCACCCATCAATTACTGAGACATTGAGGCGGCCCAAAATTACGCGAACAGAAATGCTTCCAGCTGAAATGGATGTGTCAATCACCTTAGACATTACACCTTCCTCCCGTACCAAATAACCTTTCCCACCACGTCAATTTCCGTTCGTTCAGTGTCCACCGGTGGATAGAGTGAGTTGTCAGCGATTACCATTACGCTGGTCCTTCGGCAGCCGCGGCCGATACGCTTGATCTGAAGGGCTTCGCCCACGCGGATGACAAAGAGGCCGTCAAAGTCCAGGTTTGTCTTGGTCATGTCGATCACAACCATGTCGTCGTCCTGGATCGTTGGAGTCATGCTGTCGCCCTTGACCCTGATTGCCGCAAGCTGACGTCCCTTGGCGCTCGTCATTTCGCGCAGATACTTTGACGAGAACGCCAGGTTCGATACGTGATCTTCAGCGTCCACGATGACGCCATGGCCTGCACTTGCAGCAACATCATAGACCGGAACCAGGTCAGCGCCCTCAGGGGGCGGGAGGCCATTTGGAACGGTGATCGGGGTGTTCCCTCCGGTCCCGTAAAGTAGCCACTCGATCGAGACACCATAGGCTTTGGCGTACTGTTTGGCTGTATCGGCTTTGAAGCCACGCGAGCCGTTCTCATGCCCATAGTAAGTAGAAGGTTTCCAGCCAAACGCTTGAATGGCGTCTGCTGCCTCTGCGTAGCCGGCTTTGCGCCGTGCCTCGGCCAATCTTTCTGCTGCACCCATCATCCAGCGGTCCTATCACGCAACGCTACGCAATAGGCGTTGACATTGCATTACGCATTTCGCATAAACCGAGAATGGAACGAATATTCGAGATTTGGCCAAAGCTCTCCGACCTCGCGGGCGATCTGGGGAAGCCATACACCACTGTCGCGTCATGGCGTCAAAGGGGTTCGATTCCCGCACGCTATGATGTTGCCCTGGTACGCGCGGCCAAATTGCGCGGGCGCAATCTGACCCTCGAGGAGCTCGCTGAAGCCCGCTCGGCCACCGAGGATGCTGCGTAATGGCACAAGCCTCTTCAATTATCCGTTGTGCTGATCCTTGCCCGCTTCCGGCCCCGCGGTCACGCGAAACCGCCGGCCGGGTTTTCTCGCCCATCCTCACACGGATGGTCTGCATGACTCGCGCAACGCGACCCGGCTCGATCCAGGATGCGGTTCGCCAGGCCTTCACGGCGGTCGGTGGGCTTGAGAACGCCGCCAACGATCTTGGCGTCTCTCTGTCGGTGCTGTCCTACGGCACCGAGCTGCGCGAAGACCGGCCGGGCGGACTGGGTGTCAACTACCTGGACCGGCTGGGCCGGATCGAGGGCGGCGCGGCCGAGGCCGTTGCGCGCCATTTCGCGATGCTGGCCGGTGGTGTGTTTCAGCCGGTCGATCCGGGCGGGCCTCTCGCCGGCGATGTGCATTCGCTGACGCGCGAGTTCTCGGACGTTCTGCATCTGCATGCCGAGGCGCACAGCAAGGGCTCACGCGATCCGGCTGATTACACCCCGCAGGAAGCCCGCGCCCAGGTCCGTGAAATCGACGAGCTGGTGGTCGCGGCATTGCGGCTGCGCGCGGCGATGCTGCTCAAGACGGGGGATTTGTCATGAGCGCTGGGCGCGTCAAAGGGGGTAACGCATGATGCCGGACATCCTGTTTCAGGCTTTGGTGCTCGGCCTTGTCGGCGAACGACTGGCCGCTTGGCTGATCGCTTGGCGGAAACACCGCGCGCGCCGTGCATATCTGGCGCGGCTTCAGGAAAACATCAAATGGCGTGCAGCGATCAGGCGCCGTTGGATGGATCGGGAAGCGGGCCGCGATGCCTTGCCGGGAGAAGCTGAGCGAGGTGTTCAATGAACGCTCGTACCTCTGCCCCGGTCCCGTTCTCCCCGGAAACGGCTGCTTGCACCGGCTGTCTGCCGCAAACAATCATCTTGCCTGACGGCGCTTCTGTCGAGTTCATATACGAAGCCGCGCATCACTCACCCCGTGCCGCGCGGCCTGCCGCCCGGCTATCCGTCCCCCGGCCGGGCGGCAATAATCAAATGACTGCGTGGCTCAACTGGATAGAGCGCCGGGCTTCGAACCCGAAGGTTGCAGGTTCGAATCCTGCCGCAGTCACCAACCCCGCGCGCGTGGCGGGTTATCCCGCGCAAACCTCTCTGTTCGGAGTGGCACTGCCTCAACTGCCCCCGGCTGCGGCCGGGGGCCCTTTGGCGGCAGCTGTCAAGGAAGGCTTGACAGCTCGTGCATCGGTGATGCCCGGCCTGGCGGGGGAGGCAAGCGCATGAACGCACCGGAGTATCGCCCCCCGCCCCATGACGCGAATGCCGATCCGCTGCTGTCGGACTGGATGGATCGTCAGGAGCTTGCCGAGACCCTTGGTATCAGCGTGGAGACGCTGCGCCGCTGGCAGGCGCAAGGCATCGGCCCCCCGCTTGCGAAGCTCGGTCGTCGTGTCCTCTACCGCCGCGAAGCCGTGCGCCAATGGATGGTGACACGAGAGATGGGCTGGGGGGAGAGCCAATGAAACATCCTGCCCCCAAGCCCCGCGACTCCGTGCGCTGGGCGCGCCGCCTGTCAGAGCTGCTTTTCGTCACGCTCTGCCTTTTGGCCGTGATGACGCTGTTGTCCTTCATCCTGACCCTGTGAGGCCCCTCATGCCCAAGACCGATGATCTGAACTTCCTCGAATTCATGCAGACCTTCCGTCGCGGCGAGTTGCTGGTCGAGGCCAATGAACAGCTGGAGGAGCTGATCGAGGCCGTGCAGCGCACCGGGGGCAAGGGCGATCTGACGATCAAGTTGCCGTTCAAGGTCAACGATGCCGGGCAGATCGAATGCCTGCCCAGCGTGACCAGCAAGAAGCCGCGCCGCGCGCTGGGCACCGGCATCTATTTCGCGACCGATGAAGGGCGGCTGACGCGCCGCGATCCCAACCAGATCGACATGTTCGAGGACGAACTCGCCGATCGCCGCACGCGCAACGACACCCACTGACTGCAATCCAGACACAGGAGCGAACAATGGCCACCAAAGACACCGCCGCCGCCAGGGCCGACCAGGCGCCGTATCCGGGTGAGACGCTCGAGGCCGTGCTGAAAGCGGCGCGCATTGCGAACCCGACGCTCGAGCTCGACCACGGGCGCACCTTTGCCTTTGTGCCCGAGGGTTTCGCCCTCAAGGACGTCAGCGATCCCTATGCCCTGCCGCCCTATATCAAGCAGGGCATCGTCATGGACGAGCGGGATTCGCTGGTGGGCTATGTCCATAGGTTTTCGGATGATCGCACGGTCTTGATTGCCGACTACGATCGTGGGGAGATCCGCGCCGCTCTGGATTATCATGCGGAAAACAATGGCCACACTGTTGTTCTGGAGCCAGGCCAGGAGATCCAGATGGACGACTGGGTCAAGGCGCGGGGCGCGATGATGGCACTTGATCCGGGCCCGGTGAAGCACATTGCGACGCTCAAGCTGCGCGACTCCGAGGAATTCACCCGCTGGGCGAAAATGCAGGGCCAGCTGGTCGAGCAATCCGAGTTCGCGGCCTTCCTCGAGGAGAACTCCGAGGACATCAGCGATCCAGATCCTGCGGTGATGATCGAGATCAGCCGCGACCTCGAGGCCACGCAGGGCGTGATGTTCAAATCCAGCAACCGGCTGGAAAGCGGCGACCGGGCCTTCATCTATGAGACCGAGACGCGCACTCGGGGCGAGATGAAGATCCCGCGCGAGTTCCGGTTGTCGATCCCACTCTACCAGGGCGAGGAGCCGGTCACGCTGCGCTGCGCCTTCCGCTTCCGCATCGGCGGGGGCGGGCTTCTGTTGGGCTTCGAGTGGCGTCGCGTCGAATACCAGCGCCAGGCCTATTTCGGGCAGATCGCGCATGCGATCGCCGAAGATACCGGTCGGCCGCTGTTCATCGGGAGGCTGAGCGGATGACGGATACATCAGCCACCACCGCCGAGCGGTTCACCACCCGTCAGCTGATTGAGGAAGCCACGCGCGAGGCGCGAATTCGCCGGCATGTCTACGGCAAGCAGGTGCGCGCCGGAAAAATGGACCCGAAGGATGCCGATCACAAGATCGACCTGATGGAAGCCATCGTCCGGCGCCTGACCCGCACGGCGCATCTTTGAGCCGCCCCGATCTCGACGACGGGATCGCGCACGTCGCCACAGTCGAACAGAGGAAGAAATGTCAGATCTGAACATTGCCGCTTGGGGCATCATCGGGTTTGTGGCGCTGGTCGTCATCTTTCGTTGGCTTGATCATCGGCACAAGGTTCGTGCGTGGCGCAAGGCCGGCAGGCAAGCGCACCGGATCATCTATGGATGCGATCCGGAGCAGGGGAATGGTCGGAATGACCCGTGAACGCCTGCCCACGCGGCGCCCGAACGAGACGCGCGAGATCGAGCATGCCGGGCATCGCTTCACGGTCACGGTCGGCTTCGATCTGCAGGCCCGCCCGCGCGAGGTCTTCGCCGACGGCGCCAAGATCGGCACCGATCTCGGCCATCTGATCAGCGATGCCTGCGTGGTGATTTCGCTGGCGTTGCAGCATGGCTGCCCGCCGGCGCTGCTTCCCAAAAGCATGGGGCGTGTGCCCGATCTGATCGCCGGGCCGGGGAACTGCCGCCCGGCCAGCGCGCTGGGGACCATTGCGGCGGCTGTGGCCGATGCCGATTACCTGGGGGCAGGGCCATGATGATCCCCGAGCCGCAACGCGTTGTTTCCGCTACGCTTCACCCGGAGATCCTGCGCCGCGTCATCAGCGGCCGGATCCGGCGCATCCATGTGCCCGACCGACGGTTTTCTCGGCTGACTGTTAACGACATGATCTGGGTTCGCGAGGGGCTGACGATCCCGATTCGACAGCCTGACGGCGATGCGCTCTCGGTGATCTATGGCGGCGATGGCAGCCACAAGGAAATCCGCTGGCCACGCGCCCTGGCGCGCCCCTCGGCGGGCTGGCTGGCGCCGCAGGCCATGCCTGTGCATGCCTCGCGCCTGACGCTGGTCGTGCAGGCCGTCGAGGAGATGCGCTTGCAGCAGATCACCGAGGATGCGGCCATCGCCGCCGGCGTGGATATCGAGCCGGTGGGCGGTTTCTCCAATCCGATGGTGCACAGCTATCACGGCCAGGTGTTCGAGACGGCCGCGGAGGCCTTCGGGCGTCTGTGGGACTGCACGCTGTATCCGGACATGCCGGATCCGCTGACCTGGGCCAGCAATCCCGAGGTGGTGGCGATCGAGTTCCGGGCGATCGCACGGAATGTCGCGCGGCTCTTTCCCGCGCTGGGATCGGGGGGTGTGCGATGAGCAAGCACAAGTTCTCGACGGCGGCGCTGGAACGGCTTCTGGAGATCGGCTTTACGCAGGCGGAGGCCGCACAGCAGTTGGGCGTCACGCGCGGCGCGGTCAGCATGCGGATCAGGCGCGAGAAGCTGGCATTGCCCAAGGGCGCCAACGACCCGGCTGTTCCCGGCAAGGCTGCCTCGGCGTCAGAGCCTGTCGATGACTATGCCTCACTGGTGGAGACCGGCGGGCGCTACCTGGAGCTTCGCGCCTGGGCCCAGGAGCGCGGCCTGACCCACACGCAGGCGCTGCAGCGCTGGCATCAGCTGCGCATCCCGGCGCAAGCGAGGCGGCCATGAACGCGTTTATCGAGGCCCATCGCGCCCGGCGCCGGTTCAGCACGGATGACCTGCTGGCACTCAGGGCGCTGGGGATCACGCAGACCGAGGCCGGCCGGCGCCTTGGCGTCACGCAAAGCGCGGTGGCGGCGCGCCTTCAGGCCGAAGGGTTGTCCTGGCCGCAGGCACGGCCCCGGCTGGATGCGGAGGATTTCGCGCGACTGTGGAACTGTCATTCGATCCCGACCGCGGAGATTGCCCGAGCATTGGGCGTCACGCGCCAGGCGATCAGCGATCGCGCCCAGCGCATGGGGCTTCCCAGCCGGGCGAAGCTGCGCAAGACGTTGATCCGGCGCGACGAGCTACGGGAGCTGTGGCTGGCTGGCGTGTCGCTGCGCGACATCGCCCGGCACTTCGGGCTCGCCAGCCCCTCCTGCGTCACGCATGCGGCGCGCAACGCCGGCCTGCCGCGGCGACAGCGCTCCAGGGGCGGCAAGACGCGTGGTGGCTGGGTCGGCACGATCTCGATGGCGGAATTCGCCGATCAGCGCCTGGCCGCGCTCATGGACGAGCAAGTTCGCGGGAGAGCTGCATGACCCGGCCGCGCGCAACACAAACGGATATGGGTTCAGCGCGCGCAGCGCGCTCGAATTTTTTTGCCAACGGAGGGCGGAAATCATGAGGCACCTGGCCGCGGTGGATGTCGAGGACCTGGCGGATTATCCGCTGTCGGACGAAGAGCGGGTCGACAGCCACCGTTTCATTCCCTGGGAACACCGGCGCTGGCTGACCTCGGACATGGCGCTCAATGCCACGCCCGAATGCCGGGCCTATTACTTCGACCTGATCTGCCATTCGCTCAACCACACGCCGCCGGGCACGCTGCCCTCGGATCTCGATATCCTGGCGCGGCTCTTGCGCGTGGATGGCAAGCATTTCGCGCAGCTTTGCCGGATGGACTTCGGCCCGCTGCACAAATGGCGGCCCTGCCGGTGCGGCGAGAAGGTGCGGCTCTATCATCCGACGGTCCTGCGCGTGCTGACCGAGGCCATGGCCCGGCGCGAAGATCACCGGGTGCGATCGGAAGCGGCATCGGTCGCGAAGCGGCAACTGCGGTTGCGGCAGACACTGGCGGGCTATCACGCGGATATGGCCCGGAATGACGCGGCTGTTCTGTGGATCGATCAATGGTTGGTCGAGCAAGACTGCGGATACCGCAGTGCCTCCTGGATCGAACGGGGCATTCAGGCCTGGACCAACCACATGCTCGATCTCGACGGCGTCGGGTCGGGCAGGGGAAGTGTCCGCAGAATGTCCTGAGAGACAGTCTTAGACTGTCCAAGACTGTCCTCCACGAAAGGACAGGACAAAGACAATGAAAAAGACAAAGACAAGGACAGAGACGATGCGCACCAATACACGCCGCAAGCCTGTGGATAACTCGGCTTTGCTGAGAAAAGATCGGGGGCGAAGCGGGATCGGCTGGCGCGAGGTGGAGGACCGGCTGGAAGAAGCGGCGGCCACGTTGCGGCGATTGCCCAACCCGCCGGGCTCGGGCCCGAAGGGGCACGGGTCCAGCTGGCCTGAGTATGTGCATGAGGCCAGGCATGCCTATGGGTATCACGCCGCACGCATGCGGGTCGTGCCATCGGCACGTGATATCGCACGCATGGAGGAGGCGATTGCCTGGCTCTTGCTGATCGCCGATCCCGACGACCGGCGCATCGTATGGATGCGGGCGGAAGGAATTCGCTGGCGCGAGGTTTGTGTTAACACTGGTTGCTCTCGGCCGACCGCGCACCGGCGCTGGTCCGCGGCGCTTCTGAGCATATCCAAGGCATTGAAGAATAAGGATAATGTGACTTCACTGCGGGCGCTGGCGAAAAAAGGCGGCGGATGAACCATGCGTGAAACCCACAAAACCACACGCGAAACCCACAAAAACCACCGTGAAGTGTGTTAATTTTCCACGAGACAAAAACACCGTTTCTGTGGCAGATTCTGTGTATCCTGAGAGGGGTCGCGTCCAGAGATCAGCGCCCCTCGAGCGCTCCATCCCCCTCCCTCGGGTCCTTCCCGGCGGTCGGCGTATGCGGGGGGCGGAGGCGCGTTAAGCCGCTAGCGTTAAACAAAAAAACGGGGTTTCCACTTTGGGTTTCCGGTTTCCACCCTGTTGGAAGGTGGAAACCTCGAGGGCGGAAACGGAACAGATCGAGAGGGCCGGGGCGCTGAACCCCGGCCTTTGTTATTGGCAGGGTGGCGCAGTGGTAGCGCGCTGGGTTCATACCCCTGAGGTCGCAGGTTCGACTCCTGCCCCTGCAACCAGGTTCGTTCGGGGATCGAGTGGCGGTGTCGCGATGCGCGCCGGCGCTCGGGTCTTCGGCGGATCGTCAGAAGTGTGACTTGGGCTCATCGGGCTTGCCTGCCGCAAGCGCCAGAAGGCCGCCGACAATACAAAAGCCGATGGGGAACATCGTGAAGACGCCGAAGCCAAAGGCGAAATACATCAGCGCGCCGGCGAGCAGCAGAAGGATGCCGCCAACGAGCGCACGGATCTTCGCCATGGCCCCGCCTGCGATCGCCATGAGTGGGGCGAGAAAGCTTGCCAGCCGGATCAGGTCCGGGTTGTCGACCTGTCCGAAGAACTTGCCGACCTCGGCGTGTCGATTAACGAGTTCGATGTATCCGTAACCGAAAAAGCCGACCAGCATCGCGATCAGTCCGCCGATCACTCCCAGTATCAGGGCAGCGTTGCGCATGCTGTCATCCTTCTCGCGCCGGTGCTTCGCAGAACATGTCCAGGTTCCGGACATATGCGAGTGCACCGTCCGCGACAACCATGCGGTACCGCAATGACGGAACCGCCATGGATCTGCGTGGCGTTCGCGCCGGGGGACAGGCCCGGTCATGCGAACGTCGCGATCCTGGTCTCTCGGTCTATCGGGAGGCCACAGGGCGCGCCAACGCCCTGCGACACGGGGAATGTTTCTGACGCACACCCCGCCGACCAACGTGAGCCTTATGGTCGCTCCCTGCCCACCGGTGGGTGGCGGCATCCTAAGGCCTCAACGAGAATGAAACGAGAACAAAATGCCGCGCCGCAGGTGCGGATGATGCCTGTCGAGCAGATTCTACCCTATGCGCGGAACGCGCGAACGCATCCGGACTGGCAGATCGACCAGATCGCGGCCTCGATCGCCGAATTCGGGTTCTGCAATCCGGTCCTGATCGGCGATGATTCGGTGATCGTCGCCGGTCACGGTCGGGTCCTGGCCGCAAAGAAGCTGGGCCTGGCCGAGGTGCCGGTGATCGTGCTGGCGCATCTGAGCCCGGCGCAGCGCCGGGCGCTGGTGATCGCCGACAACAGGATCGCCGAGAATGCCGGCTGGGACGAGGAGATGCTGCGCGCCGAGCTGGCGGAGTTGCAGGACGAGGACTTCGACCTGGATGTGATCGGCTTCTCGGAAACAGAGCTCGATGAGCTGCTGGGCGATCTCGACACGGACGAGGCGCTGCCGGCGGAGCTGGGTGATCCGGACTTCGTGCCGGAAGCCCCGCCGCGGCCGGTCTCGGAACGCGGGGATGTCTGGCTCCTGGGGCCGCATCGGGTCATGTGCGGCGACAGCACCGAGCCGAAGGAGCTGGAAGTGGTCTGCAACGGGGCGGTCGATGCCTGCTGGACCGATCCGCCCTACAACGTGAACTACGAGGGGGCGGCGGGGAAGATCGCCAACGACAACCTCGCGGAAAACGACTTCCGGCAGTTCCTGACCCGGGCGCTGAAAGCGGCGTCTAAGGTGATGAAGCCGGGCGCGCCGATCTATGTCGCGCATGCCGAAACCGAGGGCATCGCGTTTCGCCAGGCCTTTGCTGCGGCGGGGTTCAAGCTGTCGGGCTGCCTGATCTGGGTGAAGCCGTCGCTGGTGCTGGGCCGGTCGGATTACCAGTGGCGGCACGAGGCGATCCTCTACGGCTGGAAACCCGGCGCCGCGCATGCCTGGTATGGCGGGCGCAAGCAGACCACGGTGCGCGAGGGCAATGTGGTGCCGTTGCGCGCCATGCCGGATGGCAGGCTGCAGGTTGATGTGGCGAACAAGACCTTCGTGGTCTCGGGGCAGAACCTGTCGATCGAGGCTTTCGACGGCAGCGTGATCCGGGTCGATCGCCCGAAGCGCAATGCCGAGCACCCGACGATGAAGCCGGTCGCGCTGATCCTCGAGATGATCGAAAACAGCACCCGGCGTGGCGACACGGTGCTGGATCCGTTCGGGGGCTCGGGATCGACGCTGATTGCCTGTCACAAGGCGGGCAGGGCGGCCCGGCTGATGGAGCTGGACGAGCGGTACTGCGACGTGATCGTGAACCGCTGGCAGGCCTTCAGCGGCGAGACCGCGCGAGCCGAGGCCGATGGGCGAAGCTTTGAGGAGGTGAGGACGGCGCGATGTGTGGGTCTGGGGTGAGGGACGGTGCCGGTTGCGTTCTCGCGTTGGAAAGGTGTTGGGTGAACGGAGCTGACCTCTGGTAAGCCCCTAACAACGTTGATAATAGTTACCCAATTGGATTCATTGACAGAATCCAGGAAATTTGATACGTTAAAATGTGGGTCGCCGGGGAGCTCGGGTCGCCTCTAAACGTTGAGGTGGCGTCCGAAGGACGGTTGGCACAAGACGCTAGCCTAGCTAGCCTGACGATTAGACGAGTCCGGGGCCCACCACTGGTTTGGGTAACCAAAATGCCTGAAAATCGCCTGCTGCTCAGGTAAGAGCTTTGCTCCGCCAAGTGACGGCAATAGCTTGACCCCGTAGCCCGATGGATCATCGCCGGGCCTGTCTCGATATCTCGCCATACGTGGTGATAGCAGTTTCGCGAAGCTGGGATCACACGATCCAGTATTGTACTTGTCGACAGCTTTGAAGAATGCGCTTGCCACAATGTCTGCGATCTGTAAGCCGGCACGCTCGTAGTGAGGGTATACTTTCAATAAGTCATAGGAAATTGCGTCCCATTCAATCTTTCCGAAGCGAAGGAACGTATTGTCTCCTTGGTAACTAATCCATCGGTAATAGGCATTCATCTGAGAATACGATAGGCCGCCCATCTGACTGAACTCGATTTTGACCTTTTTGACCGCCTGGTAATGCTTTCGGGAATGCCATGCGACGTAATCAGTTATTCTTTCTAGTAGTAGGCGGGTCATCCAGTTGTAGAACCAACGCTGCGAAGGAACCTCGGATGCCAAGGGATTGGTGTAACCCTTCATGTTTTTCTTGTTGGAGCATACTACGAAGTACCTTGCGTTTAGTCCGGCAAGCTTTTCGCAAACGTATTGTCGCTTTTTTGCGTTTAGTTTCTTGAAATGAAGTCCGCGCCCGTGATAGCGCCACAGCCCGGAGATTATATCATTGACCCATTGAGTGACATCGTCCTCACGTGTCGCCTTGATCAAGACGCCTGAAACAATAAGCCATTCACTGCTTCCAGTTGGGTCGATTGGGCGAATGGTCTTGAGGCCGTCGTCACCGGCTTCGTCGATGTAAGCCACATACTGGTATTCTGGTTGCTGGACCATGAGGGGAATATGACGTTTCAAAAGGAAAAGAGTCAACTCGGCAAGTATGTTACGGCAGCTCCTGGGGAGGTTCGTTCGCCGCTCATTAACCCCGACTTTGCGCGACAAATGTCTCTGGTGGAGAATCTCATGAGCGAGGATCGTGAAGTCCTGCGGGTGTTGGGTAGGTAGTCGGCTGTTGCCGGCGCGGTTGCTGTCCGGTTTTGAGTCATCCTGAGCGCACGGCGGCGAAACCGCAAGTGATACGCAAGCCCTACTTGTTGCGGAAAACCGCCAGTCCAGTTCCCTGGCTTGGAACCGAACCGGCACCGACTCCTTTCGATCGGCAGGTATGTGCCTGTTTGCTTCGAACGAATGGAGGAAGACATGAAACAGGCAATCATGATCGTGGACGGGTAATACCGGCCCGATCGCAACATCTCATCTCGCCACACAGGCGAAAGGACCGGAGAGCGCGCCCTTGGCGCGCTCTCTTTTTTGTATCGCAGCAAGAGGAATCGTCCGCTGGATGGGTCTTTCGATCAGGGGTTATGCGCAACATCGCGCGGCGCAGGGCCTGCCGGGCACATCGCACACGGCGGTGCGCAAGGCGATCGCGTCGGGTCGGATCACGCCGGAGTCTGACGGGACGATCGACCCTGTGCTTGCCGATGCGCAATGGGCGGGCCAGACCGATCCGGCGATGCAGCGCGGTGCCGAGGCGCATGCCCAGGCGCTGGAGGCGCGCCAGGCTGCGATGCAGGAGGCTGTGGAGGACGACGGTCCTGCCCCGCGGTCCGAGGCTGGCGATGGTCCGAATAACTACGCGCGCGCAAAGTTCAACCGCGAGGTTTTGCAGGGGCACCTGCTCAGTGAGAGGTTGAAGCGCGAAAAGAAGATCGTGGTGAATCGCGCCAAGGCCATCGCGCTGTTCTTCGACATGGCGCGCAAGGAGCGCGATGCCTGGGTCGGCTGGCCGGCACGGGTGTCGGCCAACATGGCCGCCGAACTGGGCGTCGATGCGCATACGATGGAACACGTGCTCGATCACTACCTGCGCGAGCATCTTGAGATCATTGCAGAGGTGAAAATTGAGCTCCGTTGATGATTTTGACGGCGCGGATGAGCTGCGCCGCGCCTGGCTTGCGGGACTGGCGCCCGACCCGCCACTGACGGTGTCGCAATGGGCCGATCGGCACCGCATGCTGTCCTCGCGCGGTGCGGCCGAGGCCGGGCCGTACCGCACGGCGCGCACGCCTTACATGAAGGCGGTGATGGACGCGCTCAGCCCGTCGCATCCCGCACGGCGGGTGGTGTTTCCGAAAGCCGCCCAGGTGGGGGCGACCGAGGCGGGCAACAACTGGGTCGGGCATTGCGTGCATATCGCGCCGGGCCCGTTCTTGCTGGTGCAGCCGACGGTGGACATGGCCAAGCGCCTGTCGCAGCAGCGTCTCGAGCCGCTGATCGAGGAAAGCCCCGAGCTGCGCACGCGGGTGCTGCCGTCGCGCTCGCGGGATTCGGGCAACACGGTGCTCTCGAAACGGTTTCCGGGCGGGGTGCTCTTGATCACCGGCGCCAACAGCGCGGTCGGTTTGCGCTCGATGCCCGCGCGCAACGTGTTCCTGGACGAGGTGGATGCCTATCCGGGGGACCTTGACGGCGAGGGCGATCCGGTCGCGCTGGCCGAGGCGCGCACCATCAGCTTTGGCCACCGGGCGAAGATGTTTCTGGCCTCGACCCCGACGATTGCCGGGCTGTCGCGGATCGAGCGGGAGTGGGAATTGAGCGACCAGCGGCGCTATCATGTGCCCTGTCCGCATTGCGGCGGGCTGCAATGGCTGAAGTTCGAGCACCTGCGCTGGCCCAAGGGGCGGCCGGAGGATGCGGCCTATGTCTGCGAGCACTGCGACGAGGCAATCGAGGAGCGCCACAAGACCTGGATGATGGACCCCGACAACGGGGCCGACTGGATCGCGACGGCCGATCCCGAGGTCATCGAGCGCGCGCAGCGCTCGGGCATCGTGGGGTTTCATATCTCGGGGCTCTACTCGCCGCTGGGGTGGCTCTCGTGGGAGGATATCGCGGCGCAATGGGAAGACGCGCAGGGTAATGATGCGGCGCTGAAGACCTTCAAGAACACGATCCTGGGCGAGACCTGGCAGGAAAAGGGCGAGGCACCGGACTGGCAACGGCTCTACGATCGCCGCGAGGCCTGGTCTCTGGGCACCGCGCCGGCCGGCGTGCTGGTCCTGACCGCGGGCACCGATGTGCAGCGCGACCGGATCGAGATCGATATCTGGGGCTGGGGGCGCAACCTGCGTTCCTGGCTGGTCGATCACATCGTCATCGAGGGCGACACGTCGCGCCCGGAAATCTGGGATCGGTTGACGGAGATCCTGTCGCGCACCTGGCCGCATGCCAATGGCGGGCGGATGGCGCTGGCGCGGTTTGCGATCGACACCGGCGACGGGGCGACGACGGATGCGGTCTATGCCTGGGCGCGCGCCAATCGCGGCGAGCAGGTGATGGCGGTAAAGGGCCAGCGCGACGGCATCGTCAAGGCGCCGGTCGACGGGCCCAGCAAGGTCGATGTGACCGAGCATGGCCGCAAGATCCGGCGCGGCCTGTCGCTCTGGACGGTGAAGACGGGGTATTTCAAGTCCGAGACCTATCGCTTTTTGCGCCAGAGCCCGCCCACGGACGAGGATATCGAGGCCGGGCTCGACTGGCCGTCCGGCTATGTGCACATCCCCAAAGGGGGCGTGACGTCGGAATGGATCAAGCAGCTGACCGCCGAGCAGCTGGTGACGCGCCGCGACAAGCGCCGGGGCTACACGAAACTGGAATGGCAGCAGATGCGCGAGCGCAACGAGGCGCTCGATTGCCGGGTCTATGCCCGCGCGGCGGCCTGGCTGATGGGGATCGACCGCTGGGATGACAACCGCTGGCAGACGCTCGAGGCGCAGATCAAGCCCGCGCCCGAGGATACCGCGCCCGACGCCGAGCCGCCCCCTGCCGGGCGGATCCTGAGGCGCCGGGTAACGGCGCCGCGGGCCTATCGCGCGCGCTACATGGAGTGATCATGGCCTTTACCGAGGAAGAGCTCAGGCAGCGTCTGTCGGCGCTGCAGGATGCGCGCTGGCGCGGGGTTCGCGAGACCACCATCGACGGGCAGCGCGTGGGTTATGCCACGGATGCCGAAATGGCAGCAGCGATCCGCGACCTGGAAACCCGCCTGGCCCGGATCGAGGGGCGCAGCCGTCGCCGGGTGCTGCGTCCCTATGCGGTGAAGGATCTCTGACATGGCCATCATGCGCAATCTTCGCCGCCGGGTGGGTGCCTGGGTCGGCGGGTTCGATGCGGCCCTGGGCAACCGGCGGCTGAAAGGGTTTCGGCCGGCGCGGGCGCATGTGAATGCGCTCCTGGCCGCGGCCGGGCCGGAAATGAACGCCCGCGCACGCTGGCTGGTGCGCAACAACGGCTATGCCGCGAATGCGGTGGAAAGCTGGGCGGCCAATGCCGTGGGCGACGGGATCAAGCCCTCGGCGCGGGTGACGGTCGCCCGGCACAAGGTGGCGCTGCAGGATCTGTGGCTGGCCTGGACCGACGAGGCCGATGCCGAGGGGCTGACGGATTTCTACGGGCTGCAACGCCGGGCCGCGCGCGAGGTGTTCATCACCGGCGAGGTGTTCTTGCGGTTTCGCCCGCGGCGCCCGGAGGACGGTCTGCGGGTGCCGATGCAGCTGCAGATGCTGCCCTCGGAAATGCTGCCGGGCGAGATCAATCGCCCGGCGGCGATCGAGGGGCACTGGATCCGCCAGGGGATCGAGTTCGACCGGATCGGCCGGCGCGTGGCCTATCACTTCCACCGGCGCCATCCGTCGGATCCGACCGAACCGGGGTTGAAGAACGAGACGGTGCGGGTGCCGGCCTCGGAAGTGGTGCATGTCATGGATCCGGTCGAGGCCGGCCAGCTGCGCGGCGTGTCGCGGTTTGCGCCTGCAATGGTGAAGCTTTTGCTGCTTGATCAGTATGACGATGCCGAACTCGATCGCAAGAAGGTCGCAGCGCTCTACGCGATGTTCGTGACCAACGCGCTGGGGGAGGGCGAGGATCCCCTGATGCCGGAAGAGGGTGACGAGCTCGAGGTCTCGCCGGGCTCGATCGTGAATCTTCTGCCGGGGCAGGAGGTGACGATTGCGGATCCGGCGGATTCGGGCTCGACCTACGAGCCCTTCCAGTTTCGCACGCTGCTGCAGGTCGCGGCCAGTCTCGGCATTCCCTATGCCTATCTGACCGGCGATGTCGCGCGCGGCAATTTCTCGAACTCGCGGCTGTCGCTGATGGAGTTTCGCAGGCGCGTGTCGTCCTGGCAGCACAGCGTGATGGTCTACCAGCTGTGCCTGCCGGTCTGGGAGCGCTGGATGGACACGGCGGTGATGGCCGGCGCGCTTCGGCTGCCGTCCTATGAGCGCCGCCGCGCGGACTACCAGGCCTGCGTCTGGTTGCCGACGCGTTGGGACTGGGTCGATCCGCTCAAGGATACCAATGCCGAGCTGGCCCAGATCGCGGCCGGCCTGAAATCGCGCACCCAGGCGGTGTCCGAGCGCGGCTATGACGCCGAAACGCTCGATCGCGAGATCGCGGCCGAGCGCGCGCGCGAGCGCGAACTGGGGCTGGATTTCCGCCAGCCGGGATCGCCCGCGCGCGGGGCGTCGGAGACGCAACCCGAAGGCGGGGAGCGGCGCGACGACGAGGACGACGACACCCGGCAATCGCCCGAGGAGCAAGAGTAAAGCATGCAGTATCCGATGATTGCGCAGCGTGTGTTCAACACGCCGCTTCTGGTGGACCCGTCCAAGGGCCACGCCTTCCTGACGGGGCTTGGCGCGCGCCTGGTCGACGGGGCACTGAGCCTGCCGGCAATCGAGAGCGATGCGGCCCGGCTCGAGCGCGCCAGCCGCGTGCAGCCGCGCCTGTCGATCCTGGGCGGGGAGCTGATCGAGGGGTATCGCGCGCGGGGGCGGCGGATGTTCTCGATGCGCGATGGCATCGCCATTGTCGAGATGACCGGCACGCTGGTGCATCGCGGCGACTGGGTCGGCGAGTCCTCGGGCACGACCTCCTACGAGGGGCTCGCCCAGCAGATCGAGGCCGCGGCCACGGATCCGGCGGTGCGCGGCATCGCGCTCGAGGTCGACAGCTTCGGCGGCGAGGTTGCGGGGGTGTTCGATCTGGCCGACGCGATCCGTGCGGCCCGCGCCAAAAAGCCCGTCTGGGCCTTCGTGGCCGAATCCGCGCTCTCGGCGGCCTATGCGCTGGCCAGCCAAGCCGACCGGATCGTGCTGCCGCGCACGGGCGAGGCGGGCAGCATCGGCATTTTGATCGTGCATGCCGATTACAGCCAGCGGCTGTCGGACGAGGGCGTGGCGGTCAACATGATTCATGCCGGGGCCCACAAGGTCGACGGCAACCCCTACGAGGCGCTGCCCGAGGCGGTGCGCGATCAATGGCAGGCCGAGGCGGAAACCCTTCGATCGATGTTCGCCGAAACCGTCGGCGCCGGGCGCGGCGCACGTTTCGATGCCACGGCTGCTCTGGCCACGCAGGCGCGGGTGTTTCGCGGTGCGCGCGCCGTCGAGGCCGGGCTGGCCGACGCGGTCTCGGATCTGCGCGCGGCCTTTGCGGCCTTTGCCGAACATGTCCATCGCCGCCAGCCGGCGGCACTCACTTCCACCGCCACGGGCGAAACCAACCAGAAGGAGCTTGCCATGACTGGCACGACGAAACCCACCGCAGCGGTTGCCGATGCGCAGCCCACCGCGACGATCACCGAAGACGACGCCGAGGCCGTAAGCGTCACGACCGATACGACCGCGCCCGAGGCCGACGCACCCGAACAGGAACCGGCCCCGGCCGCAGCGGCCGCGCCGGCGCCCGCGCGTCATGCCGCGGGCAATCTGTCGCGCCAGGAGGCGGCGGCGATCGCCGAGGTCGGCGCCCAGGCCGAGCGGCTCGGCGTGAAGGTCAATGTTGCCGAGGCCATTCGCGAGGGTGTCAGCGCCGATGCGTTGCGCGCGCGGGTGCTCGAACAGGCCAGCGCGCGTGGCGATGCCACGGCGATCGTGCCTGCGGCCCCGGCCCGCGGCGCCAAATCCGCCGAAAGCCCGCTGGTGGCGGCCGCAAAACGCGCGGCGGCGCAGGCATCCAACCGGCCTGCGCACTGAATCCCCCCGCAGCGGCGGGCGCCGTCGCTGTTTTTTCCCTGGCCATTGAAAGGAGAGACCAATGGCACCGCTTGTGAAGGCGCCCACCGAGGGCGATCTGCTGAAGCTTGACCTGGACAAGAACTACACCCGCGAGGCGGTCACGCTGCTTGCGGGCACCGATTACGAGATCGGCTCGGTTCTGGGTCAGTTCACCTCTGGCGACAATGACGGCAAATACGCGCTGTCGCCCAATGCCGCTGGTGAGCCCGATACCGGCGAACAGGTTGCCGCCGGCGTCCTGATCCAGGCGGTGGATGCCAGCGACGGCGATGCCACCGGCATCATCATCAAGCGCGGCCCGGCGATCGTGGCGCGCGACATGCTGGTTTACGACGATTCCGTCGACGACAGCACCAAGGTCGAGGCCAAGCTCGCGCAGCTGACCACGCTGGGCATCGTCGCCCGAGAAAACGTCTGATCCCGGGCCCGGCGCTCAGACCCCATCCCTGTTCAGGAGACAGAGACCATGACCATCACCCGTAACCCCTTCGACGCAGGGGGCTATTCGCTTGCGGAGATGACGCAGGCGATCAACATCCTGCCGAACCTCTATACCCGGCTGGGCCAGATGGGCCTCTTTCGCTTCGAGGGCGTCACGCAGCGCAGCGTGATCATCGAGCAATACGAGGGCCAGCTGAACTTGCTTCCGACCGTGCCCTGGGGCGCGCCCGCGACCGTGGGCTCGCGCGAGGGCCGCTCGATGCGTTCCTTTGCCGTGCCGCATATCCCGCATGACGATGTCATCACGGTGATGGACATCCAGGGTCAGGCCGCGCTCGGGGCGCCGGCCGAGGTCGATCCCATGGCCGAGGTCATGAATCGCAAGCTGACCCTGATGCGGCGCAAGCATGCCCAGACCCGCGAATACATGGAGATCAACGCGTTGCGCGGCATCGTCAAGGACGGCCGCGGCACCACGCTTTACAACTACTTCAACGAATTCGGCCTGAGCCAGATCAGCGTCGATTTTGTCCTGGGCACGTCGGGCACCAATGTGCAGGCCAAGTGTCGCGAGGTGGTGCGCGCGGTCGAGGACAACCTCCTGGGCGAGACCATGACCAGCGTGCATGCGCTGGTCAGCCCGGAGTTCTTCGACAAGCTGATTGGCCATCCCAAGACCGAGGAGGCGTACAAGTTCTATGCCGCGACCGGGGCGCAGCCGCTGCGCCAGGATGTGCGGCGCAACTTTCCCTTCGCGGGGATCCTCTTCGAGGAGTACAACGCCAGCGTCACCCTGGCCGGTGGCGGATCCGAGCGGCTGGTGCCCTCGAGCGAAGGCGTTGCCTTCCCGCTGGGCACGATGGACACCTTCACCTCCTATGGGGCCCCGGCCGATCTTCTGGAGGCGGCCAACACGATCGGCCAGGAGATGTACGCGCGCCAGCTGATCGAGCCCAAGGGCCGCTGGATCGATCTGATGACCGAATCCAACATCCTGCCGGTCAACAAGCGCCCGCGCCTGGCAATCCGCCTGCATACCTCGAACTGATCCGAAACCGGATCCTGCACCGCGCGGGGACACGCCTGCGCGGTGATCATTGACATTTATCCATTCCGGAAAGCCCCGATGAACGCCTTCGCCGCCTCCACCGATATCCTGTTCACCGACCCACATCTGTCGCAGGCCGCGATCTACCGGGCCGGGGGAACGGGGGCCGAGGTGCCGGTTCGGGTTGTCCGGCGCGCGCCCGATCGCCTGGCAAGTTTCGGCGAGGGACGGTTCGTGACTGACTCGGTCCTGATCGACGTGCGCACCTCCGATATTGCTGAGCTTGCCGAGGGCGACACGTTCGAGATCGACGGCGCCCTTTACGAGGTCCGCGGTGCGCCGGTGCGCGATGGCCGGCACCTGACCTGGGCGGCGGAGGCCCGGCAGCTGTGAGGCTCGGGGTCGAGACGCTCGATGATCTGCGCAAGATCATGGAGGAGGAAGAATACGCGGGCAGGGTGGCGGTCTCGCGCGGCATGCAGGCGGCGTCCAGCGGACTGAAAGCGGCCTGGCGGCGCCAGGTGGAAAGCGCAGGGCTCGGCTCGCGGCTTGCGCGCACGATCCGCAGCGAGGTCTATCCCAAGCGCAAGCCCTCGAGCAGCGCGGCCGCGCTGATCTGGACGCGGGCGCCGAAACTGATCGGCGCGTTCGATCGCGGGGCGACCATCAAGTCGAAGGACGGCTTCTGGCTCGCAATCCCGACCGAGGCGGCTGGCCAGCGCGGTCTGGGCCGTGCCCGGGTCACGCCGGGTGGGTGGGAGCAGCGCACCGGGATCCGGCTGCGCTTCGTCTATCGCTCGCCGCTGCCGAGCCTGCTGGTTGCGGATGATGCGCGCATGTCGACGCGCGGGCGCGCGGCGATGAACCGCCGGCGTCGGCGCCGCGATGGCATCCGGACCGGATCGATGACGATCCCGATCTTCATCCTGGTGCCGCAGGTCAAGCTGCGCAAGCGCCTTGATCTGGCGCGCGACGCCGAGACCTGGGCCGCGCGCCTGCCGCGCCTGATCACCTCGAACTGGCCGAGGACCTGAGACATGCCCGAGCGCAAGAGCGAAACCGTGCTGATCGCACTCCTGGCGGCGCTGGAGGCGGCCAGGCCCGCGGGCGCCAGCCTGGCGCGCAACGTGGTGCTGCCGCAATCCATCCCCGGCGCCGGGGCAATGATCTTGCGCGATGGCGATCCGGGTCAGCCCGAGGTGACGCTCTCGCCGCGGGCCTACCACTACGAGCACCGCGCCGAGGTCGATCTCTTGATCGATCGCGCACCGGGCGCGCGCGATGCCGCGTTCGACGCCCTCGTGCGCGCGGTCGGCGCGGCCGTGGCAGCCGATCGCACGCTGGGGGGCCTGTGCGACTGGGTCGAGGGCGAGGCGCCGGCGCCGCTGGCGCTGGCCATCGAGGGCGCCGAGGGCCTCAAGGCCGCCACCATCGAACTGGTGCTTCACTATTCAACAGCGGATCCGCTGGTCTAACGGAAAGGAAATCCCACCATGGCACGCGCAAACGGGGCGCGGGCGCAGATGGCGCTTGCGTTCGAATCCACCTATGGAACCCCGCCGGGGTCGGGTTACACCCGCATGCCCTTCGCCAGCTCGACCCTGGGCGGCGAGCAGCCGTTGCAGAATTCCGAGCTTCTGGGCTATGGGCGCGACCCGCTCGAGCCAATCAAGGATGCGATGACGGTCGATGGCGACGTCGTGATCCCGATCGACATGCGCGCGATCGGCTTTTGGCTCAAGGCGGCCTTCGGCGCGCCCGAGACGACCGGATCGGCGCCCGACCCGATCAGCCACGCGTTTCAATCGGGCAAGTGGGATCTGCCATCGATGGCGATCGAGATCGGCATGCCGGAGGTTCCCAGCTACGCGCTTTATTCCGGCTGCAAGCTCGATCAGCTGAGCTGGACCATGCAGCGCACGGGGCTTTTGACGGCGACCGCGCGGCTGATCGCCCAGGGCGAGACGATCAACACGAGTTCGCAGACCGGCACGCCCGACGAGATCGTGCTCAAGCGCTTTGGGCATTTCAACGGGCAGATCAAGCGCAACGGCACCACGCTGGGGAATGTCGTCACCAGCGAGGTGACCTATGCCAACAACCTCGATCGCATCGAGACCATCCGCGACGACGGCAAGATCGACGGCGCCGATCCGTCCATGGCCGCCCTGACCGGGCGCATCGACGTGCGCTTTGCCGACACGACGCTGCTCGATCAGGCGATCGCGGGCACGCCCTGTGAGATCAGCCTGGGCTGGGAACTGGCGAGCGGCGAAAGCCTGACGCTGGTTGCCCACAATGTCTATCTGCCCCGGCCCCGGCGCGAGATCGCCGGGCCCCAGGGTGTCCAGGCCTCGTTCCAGTGGCAGGCCGCGCAACTCGATGGTCAGCGGATGTGCACCATCACCCTTGTCAACGACGTGGAGGAGTACTGATCATGCTCAGGCTCAACATCAAGAACGAGCCGCGCTGGCTCGATTGCGGCCATGGCGTGCGGCTGCAGCTCAAGCCCGCGACATCGAGCATCATGGTCGCGGCGCGCCGCGATCCCATGGTGCGCGAGCTGCTGCCCGACACCGGTTCGGAGGACGAGGTCGAGGCGATCCCGACCGAGGTCCAGGACGCGCTGGCGGTGGCGATGGCGCGCGCGGTGGCGCGGCGCTGCGTGATCGGCTGGGAGGGTGTGGGCGATGAGGACGGCAATCCGATCCCCGAGCCCACGCCGGAAGGGATCGATGCGCTGATCGATGTGCCGGGCATCTTCGAGGTGTTCCAGAATCGCTTCCTGGGCCCGGCGATGCTGCTGGTGACGGAAAAAAACGGCTCCGCGCCCTCGCCGAGTGGCACTTCGGCGGCGGTGCGGACTACTGCCAGGCGTGCCCGCTCCAATGCGAAACCTGCCCCCAAACCGAAAACGCGCCGCTGACACATGAGGGCGAGCGGATCTGGGACCTGGTCCTGCGGCTGGGTGGCCAGATCCGCATCGTCAACAATGCCGTCATCGGCTGGGACATGGGCGCGGCGCTGGCCATGGCGCGCGCGCTCGGCATTCCGGCTGTCATCGCCGCCGAACTGCTTCCTGAAATCGAGGCCGTGATGGCCGCGAAGCTTAACGAACACCACCGATCCGGGGACACCTGATGAGCGAGAAACGCGTATCCGTTCGCCTGCGCGCCGAGGGCGGGGGACAGGTGCGCGCCGAGTTCGAGGGCGTCGGGCATTCCGGCGAGCGGGCGTATCGGCGCATCGGCGAGCGGGCGGAATGGACCGGGCGCATTTTGCGCCGTGTCATGGGGTTCCTGGCCGCGGGCATTTCGCTGCAGCAGCTCAATTCGATGACGCAAAGCTACACGCAGATCGGCAACGCGCTGCGCGTCACCGGTGTTGCGGCCGAGGATGTCTCCGACGGGATCGCCCGGCTGGGCGCGATCGCGCAGCGCACGCGCTCGCCGCTGGAGGCGATGGCGCAGCTCTTTCAGCGGGTGTCGATGGCCTCGACCGAGCTCGGCGCCAACCAGGCGCAGATCCTGCGCTTTACCGAGAACATCGGCCTGGCGCTGGCGCAGCAGGGCGGATCGGCCGAGCAGGCCTCGGGCGCGCTCTTGCAGCTCAGCCAGGCCCTGGGCAGCGGCACGGTGCGCGCCGAGGAGTTCAACTCCATCCTCGAGGGCGCGTTTCCGATCGCGCAGGCGGCTGCGCGCGGCATCGACGAGGCTGGCGGTTCGGTTGCGCGGTTGCGCCAGCTGGTGATCGACGGCGAAGTGTCCTCCGAGCGGTTCTTCGCGGCGATCCTGTCGCAAACCGAGGAACTGGAGCGCACCTTTGCCGAGACCGATCCGACGATCTCGCAGGCCTTTGGCAACATGCGCACCGCCATGGTGCTGTATCTGGGCGAGACCGACCGGGCCCTGGGCGCCAGTGCGGCGCTGGCAAGCGGCATCCTGCTGCTTGCCGACAATATCGATATACTGGTCTCGGGCGCGATCGGGCTGGGCATCGTCGTGACCGGGCGCTGGCTGATCTCGCTCGGGGCGCTGCGCGCGCTCATGGTGGCCGTGAATGCGACTTTCGCCGTGACGGGCGGGTTGCTGACCGGTGGTGTGGCGGGCGGACTGGCGGCGGCGGCCAATGCCACGTTGGCCTGGCGCGCCGCGCTGGTGGCGTTGCGCGGGGCGCTGATCCTGACGGGCTTTGGCGCGCTGGTGGTCGGGGCAGGGGTCCTGGTCCATCTCTTCACGCAGCTGGTGCGGGGCTCGGGCGGTTTCGGCAATGCCTTGCAGCTCTTGGGCGATCTGGCCCGCGCGACATTCGCCGGCATGGGCAATGTGGTGCGCGCCTGGGGTGACGGCTTCCGCGCGATCACGCTTGATCTCGAAGCGACGTGGACGCGGTTCGTGGGGTATCTGGCGCAGAAATGGGCCGATTTCCTGGGCATGATCGCACCGACCTGGAACGGCGTCATGGAGCGGTTGGGCGTCGATCTCGAAATCGATGCCCTGGGCGCGGAAGCCTATGCCTCGGCGCTCGAACATGCCGCCGAAAGCCGCGCGAGCCTGGCCGAGGAGATGCGCCGGCGCGAGCGCGACGGGCTCGCCACGGCCTTTGATGAGACGCGCGAGGCCTGGGCGGCATTGCTCGCAGCCATGGAAGCGGCCGATGATGGCGCCAATGGCGGGATGGAGGATGCCCTGGCATCGGCCGAGGACCTGGCGGCGGCGCTGCGCGAGGCAGGTGAGGCGGGCGGCCGGGCAGGCCGGCAATCGGCCGATGGCGCGGACGAGGCGGCGCAGGGCTGGAAGCGCGTCTCGCAGATCATGTCGAAATATGCGACCGAGTCGATGGACTGGGCCTCGAACCTGGGCGGCGGCATCGTCAACGCGTTTCGCTCGGCCGAGAATGCGCTCGGGGACTTCGTGCGCACCGGCAAGGTGGATTTCCGCGGCCTGGTGCAATCGATCCTGGCCGATATGGCGCAGATTGCCGCGCGGCAGTTCATCTTCGGCCCGCTCTTGCAGGCTTTCTCGGGGTTGCTCGGCGGGATCGGCGGTGGCGGGGGTGGCAAGATCCTGAGCGGCACGCTTGGAGCGGCGGCGCCGGCGCTGGCCGGTGGGGCCGCGGCCGGGCTTGGCGGCGCGCTGGCGGGCGGGCTTGATGGCATGGGAGGCCAGCGCGCGCTTGCTGCTGCACCTGCTGGCACTGCCGCGCCAACGCGTGGCGGTACGCCCAGCCGGCTGGATATCGGCTTCGATCGCAGCATGGACGGCTTCCGCGCCCAGCTCCGCGATGAAAACGGACAGCTGATCCAGGAGGCGTTCCAGCATCACGATCGCCATGTGCTGCCGGACGCGGTTCAGCACATCATCCGCAACCCGAGGGAGAAGAACTGATGATGTTCGGGGTCATGAACCGCGCCGCGCGCGCGGGGTCAGGCGTTGGCCACGCGCAGCATCTTCGCGAGGATGTCGAGGGCACGGTGTATCTGCAGCTCCTCGACGCTGCCCGTTCCGGCGTGTTTGGTCTCCGAAAGTATCGCGTAGAGCGATCGGTAGGTCTCGATGCGCCAGCTGTCACCGGGCATGACGTCCTCGCACAGGTCCGCAAGGAGCTTCGTGCTCTGGATGAACGCCGCGATCATCGTCGCGGAATCCTGGGGGATGCTTGCGCCGATCACTTCCTGGGGCGGAGTGATCTTCAGCGGGCGGTCGCCGTCGGGATACATGGTGAAAGCCTCCATCGACCAGCCAGGGCCGCGAGGTTTCTAGCGCACCACCGCTGCCGGGCCAAGCCCCCTTGCGTCCGCGGATGATCACATCATGACCGACACGACCTTCTTCGCCGGCCTGCAAATCAGCGCCATTCGCTGGTGGCTGAACGAGCCCGTCGAGATCAACCGGCTGGGCGACGGCTCGATCCTCAAGGGCAGTCTTGGCGCGGCACTCTGGCGGGGCGAGGCGACGATTGCCAAACGGCATCATCGCGATCTCGCCGCCATGGAGGCGCGTATCGCGCGGCTGCAGCGCCCGGGGCAGACGTTCCTGGCCTTCGATCCGCGCTACAACGGCCCGCGCGCCGATCCGGGCGGGGTGGTGCTCGGTGCGAACACGCCGGTCTTGCACACGCTGGCTGCGAACAACCGCGAGATCCGGATCTCGGGACTGCCGTCGGGCTACGTGATCAGCGATGGCGATCTCGTGGGCTGGCAGTATGGCACCAATCCGGTGATCCATGCGCTTCACCAGGTGGTGGCCGGGGCCACCGCCTCGAGCGGCGGGCTGACACCGCTCATTGAAGTGACGCCCTTCGTGCGCCCCGGTGTGGTTCCCGGCTCCACGCAGGTGGCCCTGGTTCGACCGACCATCAAGGCTGTCCTCGAATCGGCCGATTACGGACACGGCGTGCGCGTGTTCACGCAAGGCGCAACGCTGCGCTTCATTCAGACCCTGAGGTGACATGATCAATCGACGCCGACAATACGACGCAATTCGCGGTCGATCCGACTTTGCCAGCCGGGACCGTCCTTCTTGAAGTGTTCGATCACTTCGGGGCTGAGGCGAATCGTCGTGCTGACCTTGGTTTTGTCGGATTTCGGACGGCCACGCCGAACCTCGGCCCTAGCGAACTTCGCCTGCCATTCGGGCGTGGAGAGGTCCGGCGCGTCATCCTCGAAGTCGGGGTTCATATAATTTTTGTTCACGGTCATTGGCCTTCCTTATGCTGATGATGCGGCGCGTTGTGCCGCGTGGTGTCCAAACCAGAACGACCATTCGACCCGCCATGAACCCGATGGTGATGAACCGCGGTTCGCCATAGGCGACGCGGTCATCTTCTACACTCATGTGTGGGCCATCGAACGCCTCGCCCGCGTCTGCCATGTCCAGTCCCCGCGCTTCCAGGGTGGCGTCGCGTTTGGCGCGGTCGAATTCGATCTGCATGGATATTTGTTACTACAAAAAACAAATAAAGGCAAGTTCTGAAACTGCGAAAAACCGGCACGGGTCGGGCGCAATCCGCCGAGGATAGCCGCGACACACTGCCGTCAACCCGAGCCGCGCAACGCTGCGCTTCATTCAGACCCTGAGGTGACATGATTACGATCGATCCGGCCGAACTGGCCGCGCTGGAAGCGCGCGCCGGGGTGGTTGCGCGCACCCTTTTGTGGGTGGAAGCGAAGAACCGCGACACCGGCGAGACCGAGACCATGGGCCTGTGGAATGGCGAGGGGACGCAGGTCTTCGAGATCGAGGGCGAAACCCGGGTCTATCGCGGGCCCGCGCTGCCGAGCATCTCGCCGATCCGGGGCGGTGTCGGCCTCGTGGTGCGCCAGGTGCGGATGGAGGCGGCGAACCTGAGCGACGAGGTGCAGCAGGTGCTGCGCGGCTATGAGGCGCGACTGGCGCGCGTCGAGATTCACCACGCCATGTTCTCGCTGGAAACCAACACCCTGGTGGCAGCGCCGCGCCGCCGGTTCAAGGGACAGGTCGACAAGGCGCCGGAGATCCGGGCCGAAACCGGCGGCACGAGCCGCGCCGAGATCATCCTCGCGAGCGCCGCGCGTGTGCTTACGCGCACGCTGGCACTCTTCAAGTCCGATGCCGATCAGCGCGCGCGCAATCCCAACGACCGCTTCGCCGAATACGGCCCCAGCGCCGGGCTCAAGGCGGTCTGGTGGGGCGAAGAGGAGCTGCGCCGCGGCGGCGGTGGCGGGGAAGGGCGCGGGCGGTGGGACCGCGACGACCGGGGGCGCGATCCATGGACCTGAGGGCGTATCTGCGCGCGGCCCGCGCCCGGCCGTTTCGCTATGGCCGCTGGGACTGCGCGCTCTTTACCGCCGGCTGGGTGGAGTTGCGCACCGGGCGCGATCTCACGCTGGGCATTCGCTATGACAGCCTGCGCGATGGTCGCGCGAAACTGGCCGCGGCGGGCTTTGCCGATCATGTCGCCGTCGCGGCCGCGCAACTGCCCCGAATCGCCGTTGCCATGGCGCAGGAGGGTGATGTCGCGGCTTTGGGGGCCTCGCTCGGCATCGTCGCCGGCGAGCGCCTCGCGTTTCTCAGCCGCCGGGGCGTCGAATACCTGCCGCTTCTTTCCGCCGATCGTGCCTTCAAGGTGAGACCTCACTGATGCGTCTTCTGTCGCTCCTACTCCTGGCTGCCGTCCTGGTGGTCTGCCTCGGCACGCCTGCGCAGGCCGATCCGCTGTCGGCCCTGTTTCTGAGCCTCAAGGCCTTTGCGGGCACGACGATCGGCGGCCTGATCTTCAAGGTGGCCGCGGCCTTCGTGCCGACCATGCTGGGACGATTGCTGGCGCAAAAGCCCAAGCAACCGGGCGTGCGCATTGACGGCATGACCGGCGGCGAGGAAATCCCGCAAAGCTTCCCGATCGGCCGTCGCAGCGTGCCCGGCCATCTGCGCTATCACAACAGCCACGGCGGCGGCGACACGCCGAACGAGTTCTACCAGATGGTGATCAGCGTCTCGGATCTGCCGGGGGTGGCGCTGCGCCGGTTGCGGGTTGGGGACAAGTACACCGATCTGGGCGAGACGCTTCATCCGAAATACGGCGCGCCGATGTTGCGGTTTCGTCGCCAGGGCCAGGACAACGGCTGGATCCGGTTCTATGACGGCACCCAGACCGAGGCCGATCCCGATCTCGTCAACGCCTATGAAAACGACCCCGACGAGCCCTGGACAGACAACCACATCGGCTATGGCATCGCCTATGCGATCATCACCCTGCGCCTCAACCGCGAGGTCTGGCAGGGATTGCCCGAGTTTCGCTTCGTGCTCGACGGCATCCCGCTTTACGACCCGCGCAAGGACACGAGCGTCGGCGGCGACGGGTCCCATCGCTGGGACGATCCCTCCACCTGGGAGTCATCCGAGAACCTCGCGGTGATGGTCTACAACATCCTGCGCGGCATTCCGCTTCCCGACGGCAATATCTATGGCGGCCGGATCCCGGCCGAGGATCTGCCGCTGTCGAACGCGATCGCCGGCATGAACGTCTGCGATGTCGACCTGGGCAACCGGCTGCAGTTCACCGGCGGGCTCGAGCTGCGCGTCGATCGCGAACCGGCCGAGGTGATCGAGGAGCTGCTCAAGGCGGGGCTTGGCCACATCAGCGAGACCGGCGGCGTGTTCCGCACCCGCTGGGGCGCGCCCGATCTGCCGGTCTATTCCTTCACCGACGACGACATCGTCATTACCGCGCCGCGCCAGTACGACCCGTTCCCCGGCTTGCAGGACACCCACAACGCGATCCGCGTGTCGCATCCGAGCACCAGCAATCTCTGGGAGCCGGTGCAGACGCCGATAATCACCAATGCCGACTGGGAAGAGGCCGATGGCGGGCGGCGCCTGATCACGCAGCTCTCGGTGCCGGCTTGCTTCAATCACGGCCAGGCGCAGCATCTCGCGCGCGCCTATATCGAGGATGCGCGCCGGTTTCGGACGCATACGATCGTTCTGCCGCCCGATGCGCAGGTCCTCGAGGCCCTCGATGCCACCGAATGGAGCAGCGACAAGGAGGGCTATGCCGACAAGATCTTCGAGGTTACCGAGGTTGAATACCTGCCGTTCTCTCTTCTGGTGGGTGTCACCTTGCGCGAGCGCGACCCCGCGGACTTCGTGCCCCATCCCGAGGAGGAGCTGCCCCCACCCCCCGAGTTGGACCCGACGCCGGTCGATGCGCGCACCACCCCCGACACGTCCTGGTCTCTCACCCCGTCCAGTATCCGCGATGCGGCCGACGAGCCCCGCCGTCCGGCGTTCGATATCGGCGTGGTGCCCGAAGCCTTCCGCGATGCCCGTGCGATCCGGTATCGGGCGAAGGTCGCGGCCACCGGCGAGGTGATCACCTCGGGCCGCTTCTCGCCCGAGGACGGCAGCGCGCGCGTGTCCGACGGCGTTGTCGCGGGTGAATCCTACGAGGTGGAAATCCGCCCGATCATGGATCGCGAGACCGCCTGGTCGGATCCGAAGGCGGTCACCGTGCCGGATGTGCGGCTGCGCGCGGGCGATCTCGATGACAACATCCTGCCCGATCTCTTCGAGGAAGCCGGTGTCAGCCCGATCCGGATCGTGGACACCCTGCCTGCCAGCGGCGAAGAGAACGAGCTGGTCTGGCTGCGCCCCGAGAGCAAGCTCTATCGCTGGGACGGATCGGAATGGGTCACGGCCGCCCCGCAGGAATTCGACTGGGATGACTTCCCCGAGGATGCCCGGCCATTGCGGATGGTCGATACCCTGCCGACTAACGGCGAGATGGACGAGCTGGTCTGGCTGCGTCCTGAGAAGCGCATTTACCGCTGGGATGGATCGGACTGGGTGCCGAATGTCTCGGAGGTGGATGTCGACAGCTTCCCGCCCGAGCTGCGCCCGATCGAGGTCGTGACGGCGCTTCCGACAAGCGGCAATTTTGAGGGCCGCCTGGTCCTGTTCGAGGGCGATATCTATCGCTTCCACGATGGGGACTGGACCCGCAATGTGCCGGCCGAGGCCATCGACGGTGAATTGCTGGAAGAACAGATTGGCGACGGCGCGATCAACACCGCGAAATTCGCAGCGGGTCTGCGCCCGATCGAGATCGTCAGCACGCTGCCCGGCACCCCGCATGTGCAGGGCCGCACGGTTCTTCTGACGACCGACAACAAGCTCTACCGCAATACCGGTTCCGGCTGGACGGCGGCAGTGCCCGCGGATGATATCGCCGGGCAGATCGCCGCAGCCCAGATTGCCGCGCTCGAAGCGTCGAAGATCACGGGCCAGCTGTCGAATGATCAGATCGCGGCGCTGGCGGCGGCCAAGCTGACGGGACAAATTGCCGAGACCCAGATCTCGGATAGTGCTATCAGCACGCCGAAGCTGGCCTCGGGTGCCATCACCACGGCCAAGCTGGCAGCGGATGCTGTGACCGCCGACAAGGTGGCGGCGAACGCGATCACAGCAGCCGCAATCAGCACCGGCTCTGTGACGACCGCGAAACTGGCTGCTGGCGCCGTTGAGGCCGACAAGATAGCGGCCAGCGCAGTGACGGCCGATAAGGTTGCGGCGAACGCGATTACGGCGGCGAAGCTCGCGGCGAATGCGGTGACGGCCGGAAAGATCGCTGCGGGCGCGGTGACGGCTGATGAGATCGCTGCAGGGGCGATTGTTGCGTCTAAGCTGGCGATCGGCGACTTCAGCAACCTGAACCCGGATCCAACTTACTCAGACCCAGAAGCATGGTCCGGCGATTTCACAATTAAAACCACCGGTAACCCAACGGATTGGGGCACGCCGCGTATCGCTGAGATAGAAGGCGAAGGTAGTGAATTCATTCATGTTCATGGACCTGCTTTCAAGGTCCAGCCCGGTGATGAGCTCCTGGTTTCTGTGAAGGGATCGAATGTAACGGATGCAGGGACAGGAACTGTTCACCTTGTAGTGTATGATGACGACACTCTGACAGGGGCAACCTCGATATGGGGGTCTCCGTCCACCATCAATTTTGATACTGCTGGTATTGAAGAGAAAAGCGCCACCTATACAATACCTTCTGGCAAGAACTACGCCCGTACGCGGTTCTACAAAAGCAGCAATGGCGCAACTCTCGTGAGGTTCGGTGCGATCCATGTGCGCCGGAAAGCAACGGGCGAACTTATCGTCGATGGGGCGATCCAGACCCACCATATGGAGGCAGGCTCGATCAATGCGGATCGGCTCGCCGCGAACTCGATCAGCGCCACCCAGATCGCGGCCGATGCCATCACTGCAACTCAGATCGCCAGCGGCACGATCACCGCGACGCAGATTGCGACACGCACCATTACCGCAAACAGGATTGCGACCGGCGCCATCACGGCAACGGAAATCGCCTCTCGCACGATCACGGCCGATCGGATCGTTTCTGGGACGCTGACCGCCAATGAGATCGCCTCGCGCTCGATCACGGCCAGCCGGATTGTCGCCGGCACCCTGACCGCCAACGAGATCGCCACCGGCTCGATCACGGCTGATCGCCTGAACGTGGGCACGGTTCGGGCCGCACTGGTCGGCGCTCATGCGATCCAGGCTGAAAACATCGCGGCTGGTGCGATCACGGCGTCGAAGCTCACGATAACCTCTTTTGCGAACCTGATCGCGAACCCGGATTTCGAACTGGGCGGCACCGATTGGGTCCTTGGGGGCGACACGACGACCACCGCGACATCACCGCAGCGCGGGAGCACCTGCCTGCGCGCGGATCGGTCCACCACCGCAAACTATATCGTCGCGCGATCCAACACGATCAGCTGCGATCCGGGTGACACATTCCTGCTGCGCGGTTGGGGGCGGTCGCTCTCGGGATTGACCGGTGACTTTTGGCTCCAGGCTCGGTTCTTGGATGACTCGGGCTCGGTCGTAAACACTCAGAACCTAGTTTGGGATGACACCAACGGAAATTGGCAGGAGCGATCAGGAATCGTTACGGCTCCATCGGGGGCGGCGCGGCTGCAAATTTACCCTTACTCGGTGGCATCGGGCACGATGTTCTGGGACAACCTGTCGCTGACCCGCGCTGCGAATGGCGAACTCATCGTCGATGGGGCGATCGCGGCACGGCATATCGATGTCGAGGATCTGGTCGCTGACACGGCCTTCATCGAAAACCTCACGGTCGTCAACGCCAACATCGAAGGCAACATCGAGTCCGACAACTACGCCGAATCCGGCGGCACCCCGACCGATGGTTTCCAGCTGGACCGCGACAACGGGAAGATCAAGGGCGTCGAGTTCACCGACCGACTCGGGATCGTGCGTGGCGCGATCACCTCGACCTTCTTTATCCAGGAGGCGGTCAGCTTCAACGGCAAGAAGGCGTTCGACACCTGGCACACTATTGGCACGCTGGAGTTCTTTCTGCCCGGCAATGACGATGGCCTGCCCGACACGGTGATCATCCGGCCCGAGGTCGGTGGCAAGCAGCCGAATTATGATCCGGAGTTTCCCGGCAGCACCGGGATCTATTACGAGTTCCGGCTGCGGTTCTATCGATCGGGAAACCTGCTGTCGAACAGCGATTGGGCCCTCGCCCCGTTCTGGCAGTTCGCGAGCTACGGCAATCAGAACGACACCTATATCGTTGCCACGTCCTATGGTTGCACACCCAGCACCGTGACCTTCTATGTCGATACCGCAGACGCGAACCTGGAAACCTGGGACCGCATTGACATCCAGTTCCGGTATCGCCGCGACAAGCTGGATGGCACGTCCGGCAACGACAGCTGGGTCAATTCCGACACCCTGGAGGCGCGCGTGGAGTATTACTACCGATGAAAACGCTGGTGTTTCTCAACGATGAGGGCAAGCCCAGGCGGCTGATCCAGGGGCGCCTGCATGAGCATGATGCAACCGGCGCCATCGAAGCCGATCTGCCGCGGGACGTGTCGATCCTCGACGTGGCGATCGTCGATGGCGTCCCGACCTACATGCCCCGGCAGGAGGCCCCCCCGCCGGTCATCGTGCACGATCGCGCGAAAGGTTCCGACAAGGAAGCTGTGCGTATTCGCCGCCAGCGTCAGTTCCGGCAGGAGTCCGATCAGCTGATCGGCCCGCTTCTGCGTGGAGAGATCACGGCAGAGGAGTTCCAGGCGGTCGCGGACCGCATCCGCGCCGAAAACCCCTATCCCGAACCGACTGACGAAACCACTGAACCAACCGAAGTGACAGGAGACTGACATGGCGACCTACACCGTGACGCACAACAACGGCAGCACTGCCAATATCGAGGCCGATCGCTTCGAGACCGATGGTGCCGGCATCCGCTTCTATGACGAAGACGACAGGGCCGTGGCGACCTTCGCCTATGGCCTGATCGTCTCGGTCGTGGATTCGGCAGTGACCTTCGCCGCGCCCCCTGAGAACGACTGACGGGCGCAAGACATCGTCACGATCAGCAAACCCCGAAAGGAAAGGAAATCCAGATGGCTAACAACACGGAAACCACGATGCGCGATGTCGTGATCGAACTGCGCGCGAAGCTGGCCGAGGCGAATGCCCTGGTCGAGTGGCTGCGCCAGCGCAACGACGCGCTCGCAGCATTCGCGGAATCCCAGGCACAGCGGCTTCAGGATATCGAGGCCGTCCAGCGCGATACCCCTACCGAAGCGGCGGAGGAAACCGGCTGACCCCGGTCCAGCGACAGGCGCTGCGTGATCTGGCGGCGCTGATCGACAAGGCAAGACGACAGTAACCCGCTTAGGCGGGCTTTTTGATGCGCAGACGACAGAGGCTGTAATGGCAGAGAGCAGGATCAAGCGTGAAATATCAGCCGGATCGCTGATTAACCTCGGCGCACTCGCGGTTGCTGTTGCCGTCGCCTGGGGCATCATGAGCGAGCGCGGCGACAATACCCGCGACAGCATGGATTCGCTGTCGCGGAACCTGGCCAGCGAAACTGCGAACCGACGCGACCAGACCGCGGCGCTGGATGCACGCATTCGGTCGCTGGAATCGGCGCAGGCTCGCGCAGATGAGCGGTTCAACAGCGTGCTGCAGGTGCTCGGCCGCATCGAGGCCCGCCTGGAGCGGATCGAGGGCCGGCAATGAGACCTGATCATATGATGCACATGCTCGTCGGCGCTGCCATTACCGCTCTGGCCGTGTTCGCGGCTGCGCTGCTGGATCAGCACGCACCCGGCGCCTGGGGTCTGCTGGCGGCGGCGATCGCCGGTTTGGCGAAAGAGGCCCGCGACAGCCTGGCCAACGGCACGGTGCAAGGCAGCGATGCCATGTGGACGGTCGCGGGCGGTGTGCCTATTGCCGCTCTGTGGACGCTCCTGGGGTAGGGCGCAGTCGCGCGAGCTCGCGTGCAATCGTGTCGAGTGCATCTGTATCGCCGTTGCGCGCGGCCTCAAGTGCCGCCTCGATCCGCTCCAGCCCTGGGTGATCAGTGGCGATCAGCTGGTGGTTCATATGCGCCACGCCAAGGGCATGGGAATAGACAGGCCGATAGGCCGGGTCGCGTATGGCCCGATCGCGCATGTCGTTTAGCCGCCGATGGAATCTGATGTTGCTCATTTCGCGCAGTTAGGCGCGAGCGATGGGTGTTCAAGTTCGCGCGGTCGTCGGTGAGGGATCGCCACCAAGAAAATCTAACCGCCCGGTCCATCGACCGGGCTTTTTCATACCTGACAGGAGGGCATCATGACCACGTACCACCACACCCGCATTCCCAGCGGCCTCTGGCGCTGGCGCTGGTTCTCGCCCGCCGAGATTGCCTGTCGCGGCACCGGCATGGTGATGCTGACCCCGGCTTCCATTGATGCGCTCGACAAGCTGGATGCGCTGCGCGAGCGCATGGGGCACCCGCTGCATGTCACCAGCGGCTATCGCTCGCCCGAGCACAACCGCCGGGTGGGCGGTGCGCCGGCCTCCAAGCACATGGAAGGCATCGCCTTCGATATCTCCATGGCCAATGTGGATCCGCATCGGTTCGAGAGGGAGGCTAAGGCGCTCGGGTTTCTCGGCATCGGTCTTTACCCACCGCAAAAGCCTTCGGGCGGCAGGAACTTCATCCATATCGATACCCGCCGAACACCCTGGCGTGGGGCCCAGTGGGGTGAATTCCCCGAGCGAGAGGTCCGCTTCGAGCCCGAGCCTGAGCATCGGCCGGTGCGCGATGTCATGCGCGATGCCGCTCCAGCTGCAGGCGTCGGTGGCGCGATCGAGGGCGCGCTGATCGCAACCGAACCAGCACTTCGTGAGGCCGCGCCTTGGCTGCCCGACAACCTGCGCGGCACCGTGATCCTCGTCGCGATCGGTATTGGACTGGCGCTGGCCATCTGGCGCCTGACGCACCGGCGCAACCGGGGCGAGGGCTGATGTTCGGCGTGGTGAAGTGGCAGAGCTATTCCACTGGGGCGCTGGTCCTTCTGCTCAGTCACGGGGCGTTTTATGGCTACGGCCGCCTGGATGGCGGCCGAGCCGTCGAGGCCCGACACGCCGCCGCTCAAACACGCGCGCAGCGTGCCTTATTTCGAGCCGCCGAAGAAGTATCCCAACGCGCTCTGGAACTTGAGAGCGCGCTGGACGCCCAACGTACCCGAGCCATGGAGGTCGAAGATGAAGCCCGTGCCAATCCTGATCCTTGCCGCATTCCTGCCGCTGACAGCTTGCGGCGGCTCCAGCGGCGCTGGGCTGCGCCTTGATCCGTTGCCTCCGGCTGCGCAACAGGCCTGTCCGGCGCCGTCATCGTTTCTGAGCGCTGGCGACTGGGAGATCTTGGCGGGGCGACTGGGGGACGCACTGATCGCTTGCGAGGGGCGCCGCGCGCTGGCTGCGGGCGCATACGGGGGCGCGACTCGGGCAGTGGCTGATGAGTAATCGTCAAGCGACCAAAGAATTGGAAGCGCTATCGCTGTCCAGAGGTGATAGGAAGTCTAGTGGCGCTGCCGTTGTGTGAGGGCATCCACCGCATCAGTTGACACCTCCACCAAACCGCGTTCTGCAGGAATTCGCCACCGGAGGAGATGAAGGATCGGCACAAACTCAAGTCACAGTTCTTCAAGGATCTGTCAGGGTAATAACCGGACTGAATGCACTTGCTCATGGGCAACGCTACTAGACAAGTCGGGGCTTCGAAGCTACGGCTTATCCGACAACGCGCGGCAATGCGGAAAATTCAGCTGAGAGCGGCCGATCCGGTTATGATTGACAGTCGTCGATGCGATAGCACCTTGGATTTATCGAACCCCGCTCAGAAGAGTGCGGAGGGCCTACTCGGAAATCATATTGCTTTGCAAGAGAATATTTTATCCTATGATAAGGATTGGCAATATCCGGCAAAAACTGAGCAGCATGCGTTTCGAAGAATCCGGGATGCTGTGGTTGTTCCGAATGGTGTGACGTACGTTGCATATCCTTGGGCGACTTTGATCGACAAGCTCAAGAGCAATGCGAGCGACGCACAAGAACACCTAGAGAGATTCAAGGAATTTACTCAGCTCGTGCCGGACGGTTCACTAAAGATTACTGTTTGCCAGCATATTGCATTGCGCGAGTTCCTTCATCTCTTCTTAGAGTGTGGCATTGGCGAGATTTTTTGGAGTCACGCATCTGTTTCCGGTTTGGGAAATCTGGATCTCGAAAATATATTAATAAGGCCTTTTCCGCTTTATCCAGTGCAGGCGGAAAGTGTGGCGCCCAAAGAAATTTTGTCGGATCGCCATTATTTATTTTCATTTGTTGGTGCAAAATCAGAAGAATTCTACCTGACCCAGGCCCGCAATTGGATATACGAAATACTCAGAGATCACCCATGTGGAAAAGTGATCTTGCGCGATAAATGGCACTATGACGATGTTGTATATTCTCATCAGATTCACGGACACATAGAAGGCTCTTTTTCTGCAGTCGCACTTGTTGACAAAAACGCGTCGGCTGAATTTAGAGATATCCTGTTAAAAAGTGTATTTTCATTGTGCCCATCGGGGTCCGGACCAAACTCAATTCGCCTTTGGGAGTCGCTGGGATTGGGTGCGATTCCCGTTATCATGGCTGATTCCTATGTTCCTCCAGGGAACCCAGAGCTGTGGAAGGCCGCAGCGGTATTTTGCAAGGAAACACCAGACGCGATTAAGCGACTCCCCTGGGAACTGGAAAAGATATCGAGGAGACCCACGGCGTTGGAGAGAATGCGGGCCGCGGGACGCCAGCTATGGAATTTATACGGCCCGTCTTCATTTGTTACCGACGTCGAGAAACGAATGCTGGCGCTTGGTGAGATTGCCAACTTAGGAAGAAAGCTAGAAATGTCAGTCCGTGAGCTATTAATGGAAGCGCCGACCTCCAGGAATGGGATTTCTCAGAGTGTTGCTTCTACCGTTTTGATGATCTATAGCACTCAGCTTTTATTAGAAGGGCCGCGGTTCCTCGCTATTCTTAAAAAAGATCAAACTTTGGCACAGCTCGCAGCAATGTCCATGGAGGCATTACCCAGGGAACATTCTGCAGCAAGGCACTTCGAGCGGATACTTGACCGACAAATCGATCTTTTAGCCTCGGATGGTCCGTTAGAGGGAACAGATCAGGAGATCTATCGAATCCCGTCTTCGATAGCCTGCCTTGTTGAGGCGTTGGGTTCCACATCTGTGAACCAGGTACAGTTTTCGGCGTCCCGAACCGACGAAAAATCAATGGCCAATGTGCCGTTTGAGTTATCTCGAAACATGGAGGGTTCGGAGGTTGCTGAAGCGTCGCTACGGGGTTTTACGACTCAGCAGGAAACCAAGTTTGGTGACCGAGTTGGTCAAGCTTTGGAATCTGCTGAATCTGTGCGCTCGGCCGATAGCGATGAAGCGTCGCTGCCTCCACCGGCCCTGCCGCCGTCCGGGATTGATGATCGTGAATTGTTTCTTTTCATGCCGTTTTACACACCACCAGACGCTAGTCGCGCTGCTGAGCTTCTGTACTGTCTTGATCGCAATCTGGAGACCGGGCTCTTTGCGCGCATCATCCTATTGATCGACGATGACAGCCCATTGCCACGACTAAACCGGAAGATAGATATTTTGCGGCTGAGGCGGCGTCCTACCTACCTCGACTGGGTTCGCGCCGCGCGGAAAATCTGCCCTGGTCACATTGCTGTTCTGGCCAACAGCGACATCCACTTCGATACGACAATCAAACGTTTGTCGGAGATCTTTTCGGCTGATGCCAGGTCTTTCGTCGCGCTGTCCCGCTTTGATCGTCGAGGTTCAGAATTGGTTGCGCATCCGAATCCACATTGGTCGCAGGACATGTGGGCTTTTATACCTGACGCTGACGACCATATGTTGAACGAAGAACGACTTGACGTAGCATTGGGTGTCCCTCGCTGCGACAATAAGATCGCCTATGTTTTTGCAACTCAGGGCTATACGGTTCTTAATCCGTTTCCTTTCGTGCGTTCGGTCCATGTTCACGAATCGGATCTGCGCTATTACAGCAAAAAAGGTGACGTGCGCGTCCTGGGCGGTGTTGCCTATGTGCACCCGGGAGCCACGCTGACAGAGCCTGCGGAACTGGACTTTGATATCTGGGCAATTCGGACCAACCAAGTCCGAGACGTCAAACTGAACCGCACACTTGAACGATGGGCTGAGGAGGCGCGGCTCGCGGAGAATTCGCGTCCGGCCTGGGTTGCTCATGATGCGGACTGGCAATACCCGGCCATTACAGAGCAGCACGCATTCAACCGGATGCGCGAGCTTCTGCCCACAGAGTATGGCCCCTATGATTCAGTCTATCTTGGCTTTCCCTTTGCCACGCTGATTGACATGCATGCCCAGCATGGTGCCGACCATCCCCGCACACGGGTACTGCAAGCGGCGCTCGATGCTCAGGTGCCACAACTCAGGCGTTACAAGCAGGTGGTAACTGTCTCCCAGCACATTCGTGCGCGCCAGTTCGCCGAGCTTTTCATCAGGGCCGGGGTTACCGACCTATTTTGGTCGCATTGCGTGACCGGCGAGCAGTTCTTTGCGGATGCACCTTCCATGCGCTTGCACCCCTTTCCGCTTTATCCCGTGCAGCAGGTGCCCAGAGGAGCAGAGGATTTCGCGCGCCCGCGCCGCTGGTTGTTCTCTTTCGTCGGCGCGCGGGCTCAGAAAAACTACCTGACCCGGGCGCGCGACATGATCATTGATCTGCTCGCGGACGACCCACGCGGCATGGTGATTGACCGCGACGGTTGGCACTATCAGAAGATCGTTTACGACGCTCAGGTCCTCGAAAAGGCCGCACCGGGCGTCGAGGGGCTAATCGACGATACTCACTCCAAGGCCTTTAGAGAGATTATGGACGACTCAGTCTTCACACTATGCCCATCGGGGTCGGGGCCGAACTCGATCCGGCTTTGGGAAGCGATGGTCAATGGCTCGATCCCGGTCATACTGTCCGACAGCTGGGCCGCGCCGGGCGATGCGGCGCTGTGGGAGGCCGCGACCGTGCGCTGTGCAGAGACGGCCGAGGCCATTGCCGCGCTGCCTAAACGGCTCGAAAGGATCGCCGAATCGCAGGAGCGATTGCAGGCGATGAGGGAAGTTCTCATGAAACTGAGTGAAAGGTATGGGCCGAAAGGGTTTGTAATTGATTTGGCACACTATCTTGACGATCAACTCGCCTAAGTGCACATAGAAGTACGGTTTGGAAAGAAAGGCGATTGAAGTGGCTGCAAATGAAGTTCAGAAGGCGCAGTTCAAGCGGGGTTATGCTTGGCCGAATCCCGCATTTCCATTTCGCGTATTGTTCGAAGGTCATAAATGTCGAGTGTTTGTTATCGATAATCTCAGCCATAATTGGCAGTGGATGGAAAAGTGGAAGAATGGGATCAGAGAAACCGATTTTTTCTTCATAAGGGTTGGTTGGCATCAAGATGCAGCTATGATCGCCAATGGTGTTGCTATGCTTGATGAATTCGGGCTGAACAAAGACAATTTCTTTGTTCTGGCGAATTCAGATGAGGAGCGACGCGGTTTCATGGATGTCGGAATCGAGTCAGAAATAGTAAATGCGAATGCGTGGATTGATACCGACACCATGAGTATTTTGAATGTTGAAAAACACTACGATGCGATATATGTCGGGCGCCTTGTCGCGTTCAAGCGGCACTACCTCGCATCCAAGGTGGAAAACTTGGCGATAGTTGCGGGAAACGCGCATCGACCCGAAGTCGTATCCCCTCCTCGGAATATATATTTGAACAATGGACCGCTAACGCAACCCGAAGTGGCATTGAAAATAAACCAGTCAAAAGTCGGATTGATCTTATCTGAGAGTGAAGGTGCCTGTAAGGCGTCAAGCGAATATTTGCTTTGCGGGATTCCTGTCGTATCAACGCCATCAACGGGAGGAAGAGATGCATGGTACAATGAGTATAATTCGATCGTCTGCGAAGCTGACGAGGATGCCATCGCGGATGCCGTGAGGTATTTTATTAATAACCCGCGAGATCCGGAAATCATTCGAAGCGATCACCTCGCAATTGCTCGAGGGTTCAGGAGGACATTTATAGATATATTCCATAAGGTTATAAGACGTTTCGAAGAAGATAGTGTGGACGCAGAAAGTTTCTTAGAGAAGAATAGAATAAAAAACCTTCGGCTCTCTCAGAAACCAGATTTCGAGACTATTTTCGGGACTAGTCAATGAGCATGGAAGCGCTTAGGGAAGACAAATCTATTCACGAATTTCCGTCTGCCAAAATTTGCGTCCGAAAAATTTTAGGTCAGAGGCAATTGGTTCATTTTCTCGACGGGTTGTTGCTTAAGCTTCTAATTCGTGCAGGGTGGTGGAAAAAACGGATCAATGATACAACGTCACGGAAGGTTTTGTAGATGCTGGATTTGAGCAGTAGCCTCTTCTTGATTCATATACCCAAGACTGGAGGCTCCTCGATAGAGGTGGCTCACGGGTTCACTCCCAACACGAAAGTTCCGAACCGTACTCACGTACTGCTACGTCATCAAAATGCACGTGAACTTTTTTCTTATCTCGAAAAGAATAGAATAAATCAGAAAATTACCGTTTTCAGTATTATTAGGAATGCTTATGATCGTATTAAATCAACATATCGACATCATTTAAAGTCACTAGATGAGAGTGGCCTCGGTGATCAAGCCCAAGATTATTCGTTTGATCAGTATGTGGACACTATTAGAAGATTTCATGAGAGCGAAGGCGTTAGTGTTCACAAGGAGCGCGTATTTCGTGATGAATGGCCGAAATTTCCGGCGGCAAATTTCAGGCATATTCAAACTCTCAATTGGTGGCTTGAAGGGCTTGCCGACGAGTGTATTTTTTTAAATTTTGAATCTCTCGAGAGAGATTACAATTCCAAGATATCCTCTCAATCGGGGGTGAAGTCTATTCCTCGTCACAATGTCACTCCCAAAAAATACTCCAGCGTCTCATGCGAGTATGGGGAGGAAACTGCAAATATCATTAGCGATATATTTGGCGATGAAATCATTCGTTTTAACATGGAGAAACGCGCGAAAGTTGGTGATGCCCTGAGGGGCGGCATATCAAGGCGGTGTCGAGTCGCCGTCAATTCTCTGCTGAGAAAAGGATATGCCACATG
>LJSV01000012.1 GCA_001314715.1 Rhodobacteraceae bacterium HLUCCA12
AGCCAATTCCGAATAGATGAAGTTCGGAATTGGCCCTGACGCTCATGTCTGGGGAAAATTCAAACGGCGGTTTTGGGGAGATTACGTCCGGCGGTTACACTCAGGCAAGGCGGTGACCTGGAAACTCATTCAGTACGCCTGAGCGTGCTGGGTAAATCAGGGGGCAAGTTTCATTCTTCTTCTCCGAAGGATGGTGCTGCCATAGAAACATAACTGGGGGCGGACAGCAGTGTTCGGCCCCAGTTTCTTTGCCGAGTGATTGGTAGGCCCGAGTAAGACCGTTCCAATCAAACATTGTCGCAGCACATCCAGCGATTTGTGGTCCGACTGAATCTGAATGTCCGGCAAGCTCAACTCGTCCTTGGTCAGCTACGTGATGAGCCCGGCGCACCGCTTGCCCGCCCACGTGGGTGGGGTCCATGGCCAACTCTTGCCTCGCTTCCTTCACCACCCAGCCCGACGCGCCTCCGCGCAGGCGGCCCGTACAGAGCTTGGCATGGCGGCCTGCCCGGGAACAGGGCCTCGTTCCACCTTCTATCGCCCACATGAGGTGATATTGTGAAGCGCTGCGTCGATAGCCTACAACCACGTGGTTTCGATTGAAGCAGGCTAGTGAGGTTGGTCTGGGCACGGTGATGGTTGAGCTGATGCCAAATGAAGACCCGGGTTCCTCGGCTGATTGATGTAAACTGTCAATCTGGTGCTCTCGCAAAGCGCTGTACCGGCTTTCATTTTGCTAGACTCCGCAACCTGTTCCTGCACAACATGATGAAAAGTCGAGCTTTTTGTCGAGATGTGCTTATAGTGAGTTGAGGCCAACAGGAGGTCTCGATGCCCAGTTTACGCCTTACCCGCCGCGTCATTGACGAACTGCCCCACCCCAAGGTGGGCCAAACCTACTATCGCGACACAGCACTGCCCGGCTTCGGTCTCCGGGTCGGGGCTCGGTCCAAGATGTTCTTTGTCGAGGGGCAGGTGCATGGCCGCACACGCCGCGTGACCATTGGGCGCGCCGATGTGTTCGCCCCCGAGGTCGCACGCAAACGCGCCTTGTCGCTTCTGGGCGAAATGGCGGAAGGCAATGACCCCAACGAACAGAAGCGCAAGGAGCGTACCGACCGCGTGACCATGGCTGCCGCATTCGAACGGTTTTTTGAAGCGCGCACCTATCTGTCACCGCATACTGTCAGCAGCTACCAGCGCACGGCGCGCCTTTACTTCAAGGCGTGGTCCAAGACGCCTATGGCGGCAATTACGCGCCAAATGGTGTTGAAGAAGCATCAAGCGCTTGCAAAGGCACATGGCGAAACCACCGCGAACAACGCGATGCGGCATCTGCGCTCGGTGTACAACTTTATCGCGGCGACCGAAGACGATTTCCCGCCCAACCCGGTACAAATCTTGTCGCAAGCGCGTGCATGGTATCGCGAGCGGCGGCGGCAGACGTTGGTTACAGCCATGGACCTGCCCGCTTGGTGGAAGGCCGTGATGGCCGAACCCGACTACTCACGGGATTTCCTTCTTCTGGCACTGTTCACGGGTATGCGCCGGGGCGAACTGTCAAAGCTGCGCTGGGAGAATGTTGACCTACGCGCACGCACCCTGCACCTGCCCACGACAAAGAATGGCGACCCACTGAACCTACCCTTGTCCGAGTTTATCGCGGATATGCTGGCGCAGCGGGCGGAAAAGGTAGCGGGGTCGCCTTGGGTATTTCCCGGCCCCGGCAAGGGTGGGCACTTGGTGGAAACCAAAAAGTTCCTTGCGCGCGTCAGTGCCGGTTCCGGCGTAGCCTTCACGCTGCATGATCTGCGCCGCACTTTCATCACCATCGCCGAAAGCCTCGACGTGCCACACTACGCGCTCAAGCGACTGTTGAACCACCGCTCCAATGGCGACGTGACCGGCGGCTATATCGTCATCAACGCCGAACGCCTGCGCGAGCCTATGGAAAAGGTGGCAGCGCGCATTCTGGAACTTGCCGGGGCGTGACCGGTTCGCATTTGGGTTAGCATGGGCATCGCACACCATCGTGCGGTGCCCTTTGCGTGCCATCGGACCAGCCTGCACCTGCTCGAACCTCTTAATCGGGTGATCTTGCAGGCTTTGGCGACGCGCGTGCGCGCATGAGATGGCATTGGACTGTCTTTGACCACACAGGAATCGCAACGAACTTTGCTTGACCTGACCCATAGCTCGGGTCATCCATATAGGGCGAAAGACAAACCCAGAAGCGGGGTCGCATCCGTGGGGCGGTGAAAGTCCGCAGTCGCGACGGGGAAGGCTATGGCCGGTCCGCATGTTGGTCCGCGCTAACCGACCGGGGCGTATGGCCGAATTTCAGGCACTGGCATCAACCCAGTCGTGACACGTCACGCGCTCCGAAAGTAATCACAATGGAACCACTTCTTACTCAGGGGAGGGGCATAGCCCTCCCCACTGCTATCGGCCCCAAGCACAGGGACAGGGCGACAAAGGCGCTTCTTACAACCAAAGAAGTCGCAACACTCACTGGGCTCAGCGCTTCGTATTTCGAAAAGGGCCGCCTCTATGGCTACGGCCCGAAATTCATCCGCCTGCAAGCCACCGGCAAAACTGGCAAGATTCTCTATCGCCTTCAAGCGGTAGAAGAATGGCTGGCGGCGCAGGAGCGCGAACCGGAGGTGTTCAGCCATGGTCGATAGAAAGAAGCCCAGCGCTGAACGAGCAGTTGAATACATAGTCTGGCTGAACAACGACGCACCAATGCACCTTGAATCAATGTCAAGCCAAGGGAACGCAAGGCCAATTGCAAAGCAGTTCACTCCGGCTGACAGCGCGGCAGCTATCGCCTTCGTGGCGATGGCCAATGCCGAAGATACCCAGCGGAACTTATATTTTCTCCCAAACGCTGAGTTTTTGACAGGTGAGCGCAAGAAGGCCAACTTGACCGGGGCGCGGTTCCTCCATGTTGATCTGGATTACAAGGACTATCCGGGCACCCCGGAGGAACAATTCAACTTTGTCACAGCATTGCTGGACGATTCGCGAAAACGGCCGAAGGGTGTCCCAAGACCTACCGCGATCTGGTTTACCGGCGGTGGGTGTCAGGCAGTTTGGAAGCTTGCCGATCGGGTCGGAATTGAGCAGGCAGAAGCCTTGAATCAGGCCCTCCTGCTCGCCTTCCAAGGTGGACCGGGCACACACAACGCTGATCGCCTTCTGCGTGTACCTTGGACGATGAACTGGCTGAATGACAAGAAGCGCGCGTCTGGGCGCGAACCGGCGCTGGCATGGCACTTTGAACCCATGAAGCTAGACCAACCGCCCCGGACGTACTCGATGGATGATTTTCACGTGAAGTTGCCCAAAGAGGAGGCCAAGCCCGCTGGGAAGCCCTCGGCGGTGGCCATACCTGCGATTGAGATCGAACCGCTGCCGCTGCCGGATCATCTTTATGAAATCCTTCCGTCTGACCCGGAATGGGCCGAGGCAATCATGTCGGGCAATAACCCACCCGGCAAAAGCTACGCCTCGCGTTCTGAACTGGTGTACGCCGCTACGATTTGGATGCTTTTTCGAGGAATGCAGCCGGGGCATGTGCTTTCGATACTTATATCCCCGGATGTAGGTATCAGCGCTCATGTGCTGGAAAACCCAAGCCCACTGGCCTACGCGCACCGTCAGGTGGTGCGTGCGATGGCTGCAATTGAGGTGCGTACCGGCGGGTGGCCAATACGTGATGATGACGGTAGGCCGATCCGTAACGATCCACAGAACGTTCGCTATGCTTTAGCGGTGAAGGGGGTGGACGCCCAGCGAAACACGTTCACTCAGACCGACGAGTTTCGCGGTTATGGATTGGACGGTCGTGACCTTAACGACATCGTAGAAATTCTATCCAGCGCGTTCGCGCGCGAGTTGGATTTCAAGGCAACGCCTGCCGTGATCAAGCGTGAGCTATTGGCCATAGCACATGAGCAGCAACACCATCCGGTCGAAGACTATCTTGACCAGCTTGTCTGGGACGGGACACCGCGGATCGACCGGTGGCTGACTGATTACTGTGGTGCTGACGACACTGAATTGAACGCTGAGTTCGGCAGCAAGCTCGTGATCGCGGGTGTGCGCCGTATCAAGCAGCCGGGTGTGAAATTCGACACAATGCTGGTGCTCGAAGGTGCGCAAGGCGCAGGCAAATCCCAGATCGCCCAGCGCCTAGCAATCCGCGATGAATGGTTCTGTGGCAGCCTCGACCTCAAGAGCGACGACAAGACAAAGGCCGAGCTACTGGCGCGCGCGTGGATCGTAGAATGCCAAGAGCTGGACGGGTTGAACAAGACTAACCAGCAGAATCTTAAGCGGTTCCTGAGCACGGCTATCGACACGTACCGTCGCGCATACGCGCGCGATGCCAGCGAAAATCGGCGGCACTGTATTATCCTCGGCACCACCAACGAGCGCAGGTATATGCGTGACCTTACTGGGAACCGTAGGATGTGGCCGGTACTTGTGGGGAAGATCGACTTGGCTCGCTTTAGCACTGACGTGGACCAGCTCTGGGCCGAGGCCGTGGTGCGGGAGGCGACGGGTGAGTCCATCACATTGTCGCCGCACCTCTGGGCTGCTGCTGCCGAGCTTCAAGGGCAGCGCATGGTCGAGGATGCCTATGCGGACGTCTTGGAGGATGCGTTTGCCGAAACCAAGGGCCGCGTTTCAATGGAGAGCGTGAAGCTCCTGCTCGGCATCGACACACCGCGTATGTCTACGATGGATACGCGGCGGATCAATGCGGTCATGGCAGGGCTGGGGTGGGACTATGGCACCCATCGTCTGCACGACCTCGGACGGCGTGAAAAGGCCCAGCGCAAGGGGTTTGCGCGCGGCAAAGGTGACGAACGGAAGGTTGAGTACATCGCCCGGCGGATCGAGGGGGGAATCGTGGTGATAGACCGCCTCGACGCACAACATGGCAATGAGCCGCCGTTTTGAGCTGCGGAGCGTACCATGTAACGTAACATAAGGCCCAAACTGGCCTGCACTACCCGGCGGGGCGCTACGGTGACCCGCCTTTTGCTTTCCCAAACCCTTCTGACCTAAGTTACGGTTACAAGTTACAAAAACCGGCAAATTCTATGCCTGTGGCCCTCCCTTCCGAAGCCGCCCTGGCGCGCACAGGGGCGCCCTGTTTGGCCGCCAGCCCCCGGCGGGGGCGAAAAATGGCAGTAGGCCGCTAGACGGCCCGCTCCGGGGCTCTGGCAGCCCCCGCTGCCCGGGGCGCCGGTGGTGTATGTTACCGCACCGGTGCGCGCCGCTCCGGTTACTCAACGCTGAAGATATACGTCTTCCACAGCCTTCGGTGACCTTTTCCCACGTTTACCTTGGGTGATGTGTGCAGGGCCGCTCAGTCCGCAACTTCTAGAATGGCAACCTCGATGAAGCTGTCTCCATCAAACAAGCAGTCAATACTGAAAGTAAGTTCGAGGTTAATGAATTTTTGGGCGGTGAATTGGGAAACCAACCTTGAACGTCCGGAGGCATAGGTCGTGAAAGAGACATGCATAATGCGAGAAAATTGAACAGTCGATGATGAGTTGCCTCGGCGCGCGCTGCAAGCGCGCAAGATTCTGCCGTAGCGGTCCGCCCTATTGGCTGGGTGGCACCAAAAACCCGACCGTTATCCGCATCGTCCGGGCTGAACCATACATTTAATGCCCCACCATTTGCCCGCAAGTCACATAGAACTCACATGCGCCCGGTGATCGCCGAGGTTATCGGCGGGTTATCAAGCCGCGCGGTTGCTTGGCCACCGGTACGGTTCCAGCCTTCCATGAGTGCCCGCATTGCAGACAAGTTACATAGACCTTTCGACTTCCCAAAAAACCGGAAAGCAACCCGACCGTACCAAGCGCAACCCCTCCCGCAACGGCTTTCCCCAATCCAAACCCCATCTTGTTTGCGGTGACAGACGTGCTGCGGCACTTTGGGCATCTTGGGCCGTTTCCGCGGCTATTTTTGGCGGCGATAGCGCCCGAACGCGGTTCATCGCAAGTTGGGGCAAAGCGCTCAATATAGGCCTTGCTACAGCCGCAACGCGTGCACTTTCCGTCCTCGATCAGGTGTTCGCGCTTCGTGGGAATCTCTGCCATACCATTTCTCAACTATCTGAAAATAAAGACCGACTTTTGCATGAACATTGCAGCAGAAAGGCAATGTGCCTCAAAATTTATGCAATAATAGTTTCTTACCAACTACTATGCAAGCTGGCCCATCACGACGAACGTCATGGAATCCGAAGAGAACAGGAGTGGCGGGGCCTACATCAAGAGCAGCTTGCGTTCGTGGCTGCCCTGAACCGCGCCTATGTCAGCCGCGTCGAGCGCGGGGTACGCAACCCCACGGTCATTACCGTCGCCAAGCTCGCTGTCGTACTGGGCGCGGAGCCGTATAAGTTATTGTAATGGAAGATTTATTTCGAGAAGGCTGGTGCCGCTGAAGGGACTCGAACCCCCGACCCCATCATTACGAATGACGTGCTCTACCAGCTGAGCTACAGCGGCACTCTTCTCTCACATGGCCCTACTATGGCCCTATTAGTTCCACAAGCCCCGATCTAAGTCACTGGCTTCACAAGTCTTTCTTGGGCGGACCCAATAATTACGAATGACGTGCTCTACCAGCTGAGCTACAGCGGCACTCTTCTCTGTTCTGGCCGTACCATGGCCTTGAACGTTACTTTTGCCGCATGGAAGCGACACACTAAAGACGCCAATCAGAGGCGGCTGCGCAACTTGTGAAAGACGCGCTCGGCCAAACGGGCCACGGCGGCACTTCAACCGGCGTGGCGCGGTCTTTAGCACTGGCAGGAAGGCGTATCCAGTCCCAATTTCAACTTTTTTGCCCGCTACAGCCCGCGCCTGCGGGTCTCGTCGAGGTCGATCACCTCGGCGTCGGGGATCGGCTGTTGGGCCGGGTCGCGGGCGGTATCGCCGTTCCTGGCGGTCTCGGTCTCTGCGGCGGGGTCCGGCGTCGAAACCGCGGCCGGATCTTCGACCGGTTCGGCTTTCCCTGCGCCGGCGGGTTGATCATGCGAGATCCTGTCGCCGCGCGGAGGGCTGGACGCGCCGATGATCAGGGGCAGCATTTCTGTGCCAGCGGCACTTGCGCCCCCGCCGTCTGCCGGGCTGCGCCAGCTGAGCGTGTCGAACCCCTCGCAGTTGTCGCACACGGCATGCCAGCGCGGATGAATGTGATGACACTTGTCGCATACCCATTGCGGCCCTCGTGGGGCGATCACGGCGCGCGCCAGCCAGCCGCGAACAACGGCATCATCCGACCCCTCGCCCCGGTCGATCGCGGCCATGATCGTCATCACACGCTGCGTGGGGTTCGTCTGGTGCAGATCGCCGATGGCGCGCCGCGCCTCGGGGAAATCCTCGGCCGCGATCAGCAATTCGGCGCGGGTCATCCGCGCCTCGTCACCCTCGCTCAGCGCAAGAAACTTCTCGAACCGGCGCACACGCTGGGCGGCGGGTTCGTCCGGTTCGATCTCGGCAAAGGCCTGGGCCAGTTCCGGGTGCGGCTGTAGCTTCCATGCCTTTTTCAGGACTTTCGCGGCGGCGCTGCCTTTGCCGCGCGCAACCAGGGCGCGCGCTGCCATGACCGCGGCCGGCACCAGCGCCGGTGCGGTCTTGTGGGCCTCGATCGCCAGGTCCTGCGCCATTGTCGTGTTGCCCTCGGCGGCCAGGGCCTCGGCTTGTTGCAATGCCAGAACCGCATCGCGGCGGACATAGACATCCCTGGGCAGGCGGCCGGTGCGGCGGGTTTCGGTCAGGGTCCGACGGGCGCCCTGCCAGTCGCCGGCCTTGTTCTGAAGTTGCAGCAGGATGTCCTGCGTCGATCCATGGGCGGGTTGCAGCGCCAGCGCCTTTTCCGCGAGCTTGCGGGCCTTGTCGGCTTCGCCTTGTTCCAGCTTGTGTCGCATCAACCCCTGAACGCCGACGAAGCGCGCGCGCTCGTCATCCAACAAGCGCTTGTAATACTCTTCCGCCAGCGCGGTGTTGCCGTTCTTGCGTGCGGCCTGCGCCATCAGCAGATTTGTCAGCGCCTTGTTTTCCAGAAGCTTTTCGGCCTTGCGCGCCTTGGTCAAGGCTTTCTCGCCCTCATCGGCGGCCAGTGCCAGAAAGCCGTCTGTCAGGGCTTCGAGGCCGCGGCGCTTGCGTGAGGCCTCGAAATAGCGGCTGATCGCGGTTTCGTCACCGTTGATGAAACGCAATGTCGCGACGACCAGCCCGGCCAGCTTGAGCAAGAGCCACAGGACGGCCAGCAAGACCAGGGCCGCGATCGCGGCCTGAACCGGACCCAGCGTGAATTCCGTGCCGGCCAGAGCGATGCGGATCCCCGCTTCAGTGTCCAGCAGCGCATCTGCCCCCAGCGTCAGGCCGGCCACGACCAGAAGGAACACCGCGATCTTGAGTATGGTCCAGAGCATGGGGTTTCCCTTCAGTCGTTCGTCAGGCGGGTGCGCAGTTCGGCAAGGGCAGCCATTGCCGCTTGCCGCGTTTCGGCCTGCGCCCGCCAGTCGGCCATCGCGTCGCGCGCGGGCTCGGGCAAGTTGTCCAACTCGCGCAGGGTCGCGGACAGATCGGATGCCCGCAGATGGGCTTCGGCGCGCGACAGGATCGCGTCGGCATCGTCGCCTTCGCGCGGGACCAGCGATCGCGCGCCGGTCTGATTGCGCAGGAAGCGCACGACGCGGTCGGTGACCACAGTATCCTCGGGCATCGGTGCGGCGGCCAGTGCCGCGCGGGCGGCGTCAGGGAAATCGGCTTGCAATGCGCGCAGCTCGGGGATTCCCTGGCGGAACCGATCAAGCCCTTCGGGCAGATCGGTGATCGCGGCGATGGGGGCCAGGGCGTCGGGCGCCGGATCGCCGCTTTCGGCGGCAGCTTCGAGCCGGGCAAGCGCGGCGCGGGCCTCAAGCCGGTCCTGCGTCGCCTGCAATTCCTGCTGCGCGGTTTCGATGGCCTGTTCCTGTTCCTGCTGGCGGTCGCGCGCGGTGTCCAGCGCGTCGGCAATGAGGGTTTCGACCTCTTCGGCCAGGTCGTCCTCGAGTGTGGCGATGCGCGCTTCGAGTGCATCCAGTCTGTCGGACGGGTCATCGCGCGCCTCAAGGGCCGACAAGCGGTCGTCGATCGGTTGCAGGTCGGGCTGTGCATCTTCCAGGGCGGCGACCCGTTCGGTCAATGTCTCGACCGTTGTGTCGGTCCTGCTGTCTTCAAGCGCGGCGATCCGCGCTTCGAGCGCCGAGGTATCGGTCGGCTGCCACCCGTGCGGAAAGAAGTAGAATACGGCACCAGTTGCGATCACCACAGCCACAATGCCCCCCAGGATCATCGGAAGCGCCTCGGACCGGCGCCCGGCCGGGGTGGCGGTTTGCGATTCCGCGCCCGACTCGGACGTCGTTGCCGCAGGTTTCGCGGGCGAAGCCGACGCTGCCCGATCCTCGGTGCCGGTCGATGACACCGAGTCATCGGCTTTCGCTTCATCAGGCTGATCGCCTGATTGCGCGCCGCTCGTGGGCGTGGTCGTACCCGTCTCGCTTGCAGGGGGTGTTTCGGACGCCGCCGTGGTGGTCGGGGCACCTTCGGACGCAGGCGGGGTTTCTTGCGCCTCGCCTTTCCGGGTGCCGCCATCCTTCGTGGTTTTCGGGGCGCTCTCGGGCTGGATCGTGGTGTCCTTGTCGGCCGAGCCGGTGGTCTTGGCGCGCGGGCGCCTGGTTCCTGATCCGGTTCTGGCCATGACTCTCTCCGATTATGATCCGGTTTGGTCGATCATTCCAACTTAGTGGTTGCGGCGACCGGCCTCAAGGTTGGCGGTGCCGCACTGCGACAAAGCGATGCCGATGGCGCGCGACATCGCATCGGCATCGGGCGATTGCGCGATGATGCATCGCGCGCGCAGCGCGTCCGGCAGCCGATCCGCGCATTTCGTACTGATCGCGACGATTGTCAGGGTCGCGGCCCGGCATGTGCCGATGCGCGCGGCGAATGCCTCGGCCGCGCGGGGTGAAAAAAGCGGGGCGACGATATGCGGTGTCGCGTCAATTGTGTGAAGGACCGTGGCTGGCCATGCCACCTCCCGGGCCTCATAGACCGCGACGCCGCGAATATCGAAGCCCAGGGGCGCGAGTTCGGCCACCAGGTCGCGGGCAAGGTGGCGGCCATGCACATGCACCAGCCGTTTGTTGCCGCCCGCACGCTTGAGATCGGCCAGCAGATGCGCCGCGTCCCCGCCGGCGACATGCACCGTGAACCCTGCCGCGCGCGCCGCCGCGGCGGTTCCGGGGCCGACGCACCACGCCGGCACTTGCCCGGCCATTCCGGCCACCGCGGGCACGGCGTTCGGCGATGTCAGCACCAGCGCGTCGGCGTCGTGCAGGCTCGACGGGTCGAAAGATAGCGGCACGATCTCGGTCAGCGGCGCGATCAGGCACCGGTGCGGCGGCCATTCGGACTGGCAGCGCCGCGCGAAACGCAGGGACTGCGCGCGCGGACGGGTCAGCAGAAGCAGCGAAAGCGACACGGCAAGCCTTTGAACGCGCGCCCATTGTCTGCGGCGCGGCGCGATGATACCTCCGGCACGGGCATGGGCGCAACACGGGGCCGCGATGGACGGGCCGCTGACCTTTCTGGGCATCGAATCGAGTTGCGACGACACCGGCGCGGCCGTGGTGCGGCATGAACCCGGTGCGCGCGCCCGGATCTTGGCGAATGTGGTTGCCAGCCAGACCGATCTCCACGCGGCCTTTGGGGGTGTCGTGCCCGAAATCGCGGCGCGCGCGCATGTCGAAAAGCTGGATCTGGTGATCGAGGCGGCGCTGGAGAGGGCTCGGCTTGCGTTGCGAGATCTGGACGGTATCGCCGTCACCGCCGGGCCGGGCCTTATCGGTGGCGTGTTGTCCGGCGTGATGGTCGCCAAGGGGCTGGCGGCGGCGACCGGTCTGCCGCTGGTGGGGGTGAACCATCTGGCCGGTCACGCGCTGACCCCACGGCTGACCGACGATCTGCCCTTTCCATACCTCGTCTTGCTGGTTTCCGGCGGGCATTGCCAGTTTCTGCGCGTCGAAGGCCACGAGCGTTTCACACGGCTGGGCGGGACGATCGACGATGCCCCCGGCGAGGCGTTCGACAAGACTGCCAAGCTTTTGGGACTGCCGCAACCGGGTGGTCCCGCCGTCGAGGCCGAGGCCGTCGCGGGCGATCCGGGGCGATTCCCGTTTCCGCGCCCGCTATTGGACAGGCCCGGTTGCGACATGTCGTTTTCAGGGCTCAAGACAGCCTTGCTCAGGGCGCGCGACGCCGTCGTGGCCGACAAGGGCGGGCTCTCGCGCGCCGACCGCGCCGATCTGTGCGCCGGGTTCCAGGCGGCGGTGCGCGATGTCCTGGCCGAGAAATCGCGCCGCGCGCTTGCGGCCAGTCCGGGCATCGGGGCCTTCGCCGTGGCGGGCGGGGTCGCGGCCAATGCCGCGCTGCGCGCCGCGCTTGAGGGTGTCGCCGCGGCGGCGGGCGCCACGTTCGTCGCCCCGCCACTGGCGCTTTGCACCGATAACGCCGCCATGATCGCCTGGGCCGGAATCGAACGGTTCCGTGGCGGCGGGCGCGACGACCTGACACTTGCGGCGCGCCCGCGCTGGCCACTTGACATGTCCGCCCCGGCGTTGCTGGGATCGGGAAAACGCGGCGCCAAGGCCTGAAAACCGGAGGAACCATGCCCCTTTTCGCACTGATCTGCACCGACAAGCCCGACCACGAAGGGCTGCGCATGGCCACCCGCGCCGCCCATCTGGCCTATATCGAGGAAACCGGCGCCGTTGTGCATGGCGGGCCGTTCGTGAACCCGCAGGGGGGCATGACCGGATCGCTGGTGATCCTGGATCTGCCGAACCGGGCCATGGCCGAAAGCTGGGCCGCCAACGACCCCTATGCCGTGGCCGGACTGTTCGGTGACGTGCGCATCGAGGAATGGAAGAAGGTGATCGGCTGATGGCCCGCTGGCTGATGAAATCCGAACCCGACGTGTTCAGCTGGGATGACCTGGTCGCAAAAGGCGAGAAGGGCGAGGAATGGGACGGCGTGCGCAACTACCAGGCGCGCAACAACATGCGCGCGATGGTGCTGGGCGATCGCGTGTTCTTTTACCATTCCAATACCGGGCTTGAGATCGTCGGAATCGCGGAAGTCTGCGCGCTTGCGCATCCTGACAGCACGACGGATGATCCGCGCTGGGAATGCGTGGATATCCGCGCCGTCGAGCCGTTGCCGCGCCCCGTCACCCTGAAGGAAATCAAGGCCACGCCGGAACTGTCCGACATGGCGTTGGTCAAGTCGATGCGGCTGTCGGTGCAGCCGGTGACCGAGGCGGAATGGGCGCGGGTGTGCAAGATGGCGGGGTTGGACCGCGCGCGCTGAGCCCGCCGGGCGCGAGGACGGGTCCGGGGTAGGGGGCGTTGCCCCCTCTTGGCCTGCGGCCAATTCACCCCCAGCGTATTTCGCGCAAGATGAAAGGCGAAGGGCGCGCGCAACCGTGGGCCTTGCGCCCCCTGAGCCCCTTTTGTCCGGCCCCGTCAGTAGCGGTAATGTTCCGACTTGTAGGGGCCATCGACCGTGACGCCGATATAATCCGCCTGTTCGGGGGCAAGCTGGGTCAGCTTGACCCCGATCCGGTCCAGGTGCAGGCGTGCGACCTTTTCGTCGAGATGCTTGGGCAGGATATAGACCCCCGGCGCATAATCGCCGCTTTTGGTCCAGAGCTCGATCTGCGCCAGAACCTGGTTGGTGAAGCTCGCCGACATCACGAAGCTTGGATGCCCGGTGGCATTGCCGAGGTTCAGAAGCCGCCCTTCGGACAAGAGGATGATGCGGCTGCCCGAAGGCATCTCGATCATGTCCACCTGGTCCTTGATGTTGGTCCATTTGTGGTTCTTGAGCGCGGCGACCTGGATCTCGTTGTCGAAATGGCCGATATTGCCGACGATGGCCATGTCCTTCATCGCGCGCATGTGCTCGATGCGGATCACGTCCTTGTTGCCGGTGGTGGTGATGAAGATGTCGGCCGTGCCGACCACGTCTTCAAGCGTGACCACCTCGAATCCGTCCATCGCGGCCTGAAGGGCGCAGATCGGGTCGATCTCGGTCACCTTGACGCGCGCGCCGGCACCGCGCAGCGACGCCGCCGAGCCCTTGCCGACATCGCCATAGCCGCAGACCACGGCGACCTTGCCCGCCATCATCGTGTCGGTCGCGCGGCGGATGCCGTCGACCAGCGATTCCTTGCAGCCATACTTGTTGTCGAATTTCGACTTGGTGACGGAATCGTTGACATTGATCGCCGGGAACGGCAGCAGGCCCTTCTTGTGCAGGTCATAGAGGCGGTGCACGCCGGTGGTGGTTTCCTCGCTCACGCCCTTGATCGCGTCGCGCTGTTTGGTGAACCAGCCGGGGCTGGCGGCCAGGCGCTTGCGGATCTGGGCGAAAAGGCATTCCTCTTCCTCGGATGTGGGCGTCGCGATCAGGTCGGTTTCGCCGGCCTCGACCCGCGCGCCCATCAGGATGTAGAGCGTTGCATCGCCGCCGTCGTCCAGGATCATGTTGGCGGTGCCGCCTTCGCCGCCGAACTGGAAGATCTTGTCGGTGTATTCCCAGTATTCCGACAGGCTTTCGCCCTTGACGGCAAAGACCGGGGTGCCGCCTGCCGCAATGGCCGCGGCGGCGTGGTCCTGCGTCGAAAAGATGTTGCACGAGGCCCAGCGCACATCGGCGCCCAGCGCCTCGAGCGTCTCGATCAGCACGGCGGTCTGGATGGTCATGTGCAGCGAGCCCGCGATCCGCGCACCCTTGAGCGGCTGATCCTTGCCATATTCGTCGCGGCAGGCCATGAGCCCCGGCATCTCGGTCTCGGCGATGGCGATTTCCTTGCGGCCGAAATCGGCCAGGGCAATGTCCTTGATGATATGGTCTTGCGCCATCGGGGCGGGCTCCTTGCAATACGAATTCAACTTGGCGTCAGATAGCATCGACCACGGGGGCGGGCAATGGCGGCTCAGCCGCCTGCGCGGTTCAGGCGCGGCAGGAAGATCGTCAACAGCCCCAGCGCAGGCAGATACGAACACAGGCGGTAGACGTATTCAATGCCGCGGGCGTCGGCCAAGACACCCAGAGCCGCCGCCGCCAGCCCGCCGATGCCGAAGGCCAGGCCAAAGAACAACCCCGCGATCATGCCGACCCGACCCGGAACCAGTTCCTGCGCGAAGACCACGATCGCCGGAAAGGCCGATGCCAGGATGAAGCCCACGAGAACGGTCAGCACGCCGGTCCAGAACAGGTTCGCATAGGGCAGCATGAGGGTGAAGGGCAGCACGCCGAGGATCGAGAACCAGATCACCCAACGAACCCCGAACCGATCCCCCAGAATGCCGCCCAGCATCACCCCCAGCGCGGCGGCCCCAAGGAACAGAAACAGCATCATCTGCGCCGCCTGGGTGGACAGCGCGAAACGTTCGATCAGGAAGAAGATGTAATAGCTTGAAATGCTGGCGGTGTAGACGTTCTTGGAGAACACCAGGAATGCCAGCACCGCGATGGTGATGACCACACGGCGGCGCGGCAGGGCGACGGGCGCGGATGGCACCGGGCGGCGCGCGGCGGCGCGCCGGTGCCCCTCGTGCCAGCGCCCGATCCCGGCTAGGATCGTCATGCCCAGAAGGGCCAACGCGGCGAACGCGGCCACCGCTGCGCGCCCCAGCGGCACCACGATGAACGCCGTCAGAAGCGGGCCGAGGGCGTGGCCGGTGTTGCCGCCCACCTGAAACAATGATTGCGCGGTGCCGAAGCGCCCGCCGGCGGCGGCGCGCGCCACGCGGCTGGCCTCGGGGTGAAACACCGCCGATCCGATGCCGATCAGCGCCGCCCCGGTCAGCAGCCAGGGGTAGGACGGCCCCACGGCCAGCAGGACAAGACCCGACAAGGTCGAGCCCATGCCCAAGGCCAGCGAATGCGGCACCGGCTTGCGGTCGGTGAACAACCCGACCAGCGGCTGAAGCACCGATGCGGTGCCCATGAACGCCAAAGTCATCAACCCGATCTGGGTGAAGCTCAGCGCGAATTCGGCCTGAAGCAGCGGATAGATCGCGGCCAGCAGCGATTGCATCACATCGTTGATCATGTGGCACAGGCTGATCGCCACGAGGATCAGATAATGCGTGCGCATCGTATCCGCTGGCTGCGAAAGCGGCGTCGAGGGGCTGGTCATGGCTGGTCCGGTCAGGCTTTTGCACCGGCGAAAAGACGCGCGCGCTCGGTGAAAGTCAAGTCAGCGGCGGGGCCGGGCGGATTCCTGCGTCTGCGCGGGTTGTTCCGGTCGGTGCCGGGCTATCCTGTTGTTAGCCGCGCCGCTTCGTGCGAAAAAGACGGCATTGACATGGAAGGCGATCGGGACCGGGGTTTCGTGCAAAGCAAAGGCGGACCAAACATTCTGAGCGGTCGGTGTCGTGCCGGGGGCGCAATTCCCCGGCGGGTTCTGCCGACCCTTGCCCTTTCGGCGGGGCTTGCGTTGGTGCCGGCCGCGCGCGATGCGGTCGCGATGTCGGATCTGCGCTTCGAGGTGCCAGGCGCGTCCGAGGAGTTGCGCGCAGACATCGAGGCCAGCTCGCTTCTGGCAACGGCCGAGCGTGAGGGGCAGACGGACCCGCTGGATGTGACCTCGGCCGCGCAGGCCGAATACGGGCGGCTGATCGGTTTGTTTTACGAAGAGGGGTATTATGCCCCGCGCATCAGTATCCGGATCGACGGGCGCGAGGCCGCCGATATCTCGTCGCTTGATCCGCCGCGCGTGATCGACGAGGTCGCGGTCACGGTCGAACTGGGGCCGCGCTTTCGCTTTGGCCGGACCGAGATCACGCCGCTGGCACCGGGAACCGCGCTGCCCGAGGATTTCGCGCCGGGCGGCATCGCCCGCAGCACCCTGGTGCGCGATGCCACCGGCGCGGCGGTCGATGGCTGGCGCCAGCAGGGCCACGCCCTGGCCGATACGGCCGAACAGGACGTGACCGCCGATCACGCCGCGCGCGAACTCGATGTGCGGGTCCACATCGCGCCGGGGCCGCGCCTGCGTTTCGGGCAGGTCCAGCCCAGCGGCAACGAACGCACCCGCTCCGAACGCATCGTAGAAATCGCGGGCGTCAACACGGGCGAGGTGTTCGACCCCGACGACGTGCAGCGCGCCGAAAGCCGCCTGCGGCGCACGGGCACCTTTGCCTCGGCCGCCTTGCGCCCGGCGGAAGAGGCCAACGAGGACGGCAGCATCGACATGGATGTCCTGGTCGAGGAAGCCCCGCCGCGCCGGATCGGTGTCGGTGCCGAGATCGACAGCACGTCCGGTGTGCGGCTGACCGGGTTCTGGCTTCACCGCAACCTTCTGGGCGGTGCCGAGCGGTTGCGTCTGGAGGCCGCGATCGAGGGGATCGCGGCGCGGGTCGGTGGGTTGGGGTTCTCGCTGGATGCGCGCTACACGCGCCCGGCCACGCTGGACAGCGATACCGACCTGGAACTGGGACTGCGCGCGGTGCGCGTGGACGAACGCGACTATGGCGCCGATTCGGCTGAGGCCGAGGTCAGTTTCCTGCGCCGGTATTCCGAACGGTTGACCGGACACGCCGGGTTGTCGTTCCGGTTCGAGCGGGCGCGCTATGGCGCCGGACGCAGCCTTCGCGGCAATTTCGGCACCGTTGCACTGCCGGTCGGCCTGACCTGGGACGACCGTGATCGCCCGCTCGATGCCACCAGCGGCTATTATCTGCTGGCCGAGGCGATGCCCTATGCCGGTTTTGATCAGGCTGACCACGGGCTGCGCCTGGAAATGGATGGACGCGCCTATACCGACCTTGGAACCGAAGGCCGGTTCGTGCTGGCGGGGCGCGCGCAGATCGGTGCGATCTGGGGCAGCGCGCTGTCGGCCACGCCGCGCGATTTCCTGTTCTATTCGGGCGGCGGGGGCACGGTGCGCGGCTTACCGTTCCAGTCGCTCGGTGTCAGGCAGGGTGGTGTGAACTCGGGCGGTCGCGGCTTCGCGGCCCTGTCCGGGGAACTGCGCGCACGGGTTTCTGAACGCTTCGGACTGGCCGTGTTCGCCGATGCGGGCTATGTATCGGCAGGGACGTTCGACGGCGCCTCGGATTGGCATGCCGGTGCGGGGGCGGGGGTGCGCTACAATACCCCCATCGGCCCGATGCGGCTGGACATCGCCGCGCCCTTGCGCAGGAACGCGCGGGCGGCGGGCAGCGGCATTCAGATCTATCTGGGGATCGGTCAGGCATTTTGAAACGAATGTCACAGCACTTGCGGATTTCAGGCATACGGGCGTTTCGCAGCCCGTGGATGCGTGGGTTCGTGCCCCTGGCCGCTGCGCTGTTGCTGATCTTCGCGCTGATGGTCCCGCCCGCACTGTCGCAACAAGCCGACGATGCGCAAGACGATGTCGGCCTGCTTGCGGGTCTTCTGCAATCCTATCTGTCGGATGCGGGGCGCGAGGTCAGCATTCGCGGGTTCCAAGGCGCCCTGTCGTCGCGCGCGACTATCCGTCGGTTGTCGATTGCCGATGATGAAGGCACCTGGCTGATCTTGCGCGACATCGTGCTGGACTGGAACCGCGCCGCCCTGTTCGACCGGCGTGTCGCGGTCAACGAGCTGAGCGCGGGCAGGATCGAACTGTTGCGCCTGCCGTCCACGGGCGATGACGATGGCCTTCCCAGCCCCACGGCGCGCGCCGAGTTCAATCTGCCCGAATTGCCGGTGTCTGTGAATATCGGTGAATTGCGCGCCGATGAGGTCGTGATCGACGAATCCGTGACCGGGCAGCGTGCCGCGCTGACGCTGGAGGGGGCGATGCAGCTTTCCGATGGCGAAGGCACAGCCTCGTTCGAGGCGCGGCGCACCGATGGGCAAGAGGGGACGTTCAGGTTCTCGGGCGTTTTTGACAATACCAGCCGCAACCTGTCTCTCGATCTGGTCCTGTCCGAAGGGCCTGAGGGGATCGCGGCCTCGCTTCTGAACATACCTGATCGCCCGGCACTGGCGCTGATGGTGGCCGGCGAAGGGCCCATCGACGATTTCGAGGCCGAGATCGGCCTGTCCAGCGATGGGCAGGAACGTGTCTCCGGCACCGTGCAGCTGACCGACGCCACGCCCCAGAGCGACTTGCCTGATGGGTTGCATTTCATTGCCGATATCGCGGGCGATCTGCGCCCGCTTATGGCCGAGGAAATGCATCCGTTCTTCGGGTCCGAAAGCCGCCTGCGGGCGCAGGGTGCGCGCGCGGACGACGGCGCGATCAGCCTATATGAGCTGACGTTCAACACCCGGACCGCCCGCCTTGTCGGGCGCGCCGATTTCGGCTCTGACGGATTGCCGCGCGTCGTCGACCTGATCGCCGATGTCGCGCGCGAAGACGGCGAGCCGGTCGCCCTGCCCGGCGGCGATGGCGAGATCACGCTGGATGAAGCCGCGCTCGATATCGCCTATGACGCGTCGCAGTCGCGCGACTGGCTGATCACGGCGGGGATCGATGGATTGAACACGGTTCAGGGCGCCGTCGAGCGTCTCGACCTGGATGCGCGCGGTCGCCTGGCACCCCCCGGCACCGATGACGAGCCCGGACCGCTGTTCGAAGGCGTGTTCGATTTTGCCGCGCTGGGGATCGATGCGGCAGATCCGGCGATGCAGCAAGCGATTGGCGATTCGGTTTCGGGTTTCATGAGCATGGAATGGCCGGGGATGGGCGAGCCGGCACAAATCACCGGACTGGGGGTCGAGGGCGATACTGCCGCGCTGTCCGCCTATGGCACGCTTGACGGCACGACCTTCGACGGTTTCATCGAGGCCGAGGCCCCGGACCTGTCGGACTTCTCGGGACTGGCTGGACGATCGCTGGCAGGTCATGCCCTGTTTTCATCGACCGGGCAGGCCAATTTGCTGACCGGGGCCCTTGATCTGGAGCTCGGGCTAAGGACCACGGACCTGTCAGTCGATCAGCGCGAGTTCGACAATCTTGTCGCCGGCGAGGCCAGTATCCGCGCCGATGTCATTCGCGACCAGTTGGGAACGATCCTGCGCGATTTCTCGCTGAGCGCGGGCGCACTGGAACTGCGTGCCGCCGGACAGCATCTGCCCGGTGACATCCATGTCTATACCAGCGCCGAAATCGCCGATCTGGGCGCGCTGGGTCCCGGATATGGCGGCGCAATGAGCCTGGATACACGTCTGCAAAGCGATGAAGAGCGCCAGTCGATCCGTCTGGACGCCACGGCACAGGATCTGGCGCTGGGCGATCTGCCGGGTGCCGAAGCGGTGAGCGCGCTGTTTCAGGGCCGGACCGAGATCATGGCCGAGGCGGACATGGATGGTGACCGGATCACCGTGCGCGACGCCCGGATCGACGGGCCGCAGATCGCGTTTGCGGTCCAGGGCCTGTGGTCGGATGCCGAAACCGATATGTCGGCGAGGCTGTCGCGGCTGGATATCGACGGCGTCCTGCCCGGCGCATCGGGGCGACTGGCGGGGCAGGCGGCGGTGACCGGCGATGACACCGCGCGCCGTATCGACCTGGATCTGGCCAGCGACGGTCGCCTGCGCACCGGCATGTCTGAAATTGACGGCCTGATCGGTGATCGTCTGGCGCTGGATCTGGCCGTGATTCTTGGCGCAGACAATGCGGTGGCGATCGAGGCCGCGGAGCTGCGAACCCAGGCGCTCACCGCTTCGGCCAACGGGCGGCAGGGCGCCGACGGGGCGGCCGATTTCGAACTTACGGGTGCGGTCGATTCGCTGGGACGGGCGGTGCCTGGCCTTGACGGTGAAGCGCGGCTGCAAGCCAGTCTGGCGCGCGCGGCGGGCGAGGAAAGCTATGCCACGCGGTTTTCCTTTTCCGGTCCATCCGGGCTGACGATGAATGGCAATGGCCGGGTGCGCGATGACTTCTCGGATCTGGATCTCGATCTCGACGGCGAGGTGGATGCGGCGATCGCCAACCCCCTGATCCGGCCCTTCACCGTGCAAGGCGCCGTGCGCCTGGACGCGCGGGTTGACGGACCTCCCGCCATCGGCTCGCTGCGCGGGCAGGCGGTGGTGTCCGGCGGGCGTTTCGTCGCGCCCGATGACAACGTGGCCTTCGGCAATATCGAGGGAAGCGCCGAGCTGATGGGGCAGTGGGCCCAGGTCGAATTGACTGGCGAGGCCGAGACGGGTGGTCGTGCCTCCATCTCTGGCGGGGTGGGGCTGAACGGGCGCCGCGATGTCGATCTGGGCCTGAGCGCCGAGCGGTTGCGGATCGTCCGGCCACGGCTTCTTGAAACTGTGGTGTCGGGCGATGTCCGGCTGATGGGCGATCTGGCGACCGGCCCGCGCCTGTCGGGCACCGTGCAGGTCGATGAGGCCGAGATCCGGATCCCAAATTCGCCGCTGGGGCGTTCCGGCCATGTGCCGGTGGGTTTGCGCCATGTCGGCGAGAGTGGCGCCACCCGCCGCACCCGTGAAAACGCCGGTGTCCTGGACGAGCAGGCCAATGGGCGGCGGCGCGTGCCGATCTATCTGGATCTCGAACTTGATGCGCCGGGGCGCGTTTTCGTGCGCGGCCGCGGGCTGGATGCGGAACTTGGTGGCACTCTGCGGCTGGGCGGTTCGACGGCGGATGTCATTCCGTCGGGCAGTTTCGGGCTGATCCGCGGGCGGCTGGATCTTCTGGGCAACCGTTTCAGCCTGACCGATGGCTCGGCCAGCATGACCGGCAGCTTCATGCCCTATGTGAGGCTTGTCGCCACGACCGACAGCGACGGCGTGACGACCAGCATCATCCTTGAGGGCGAGGCGCTGGAGCCCGATATAAGCTTTACATCCGTTCCCGAACTGCCCGAGGACGAAGTCCTTGCGCGACTGATCTTCCGCCGCGCACTGTCGTCGCTGTCGCCGTTCCAGGCGGCACAGCTTGCGATGTCGGTCGCCACGCTGACCGGCCATTCTGAAGGGTCGTTTCTGACCCGCACACGCGAAACCCTGGGCCTGGACGATCTGGATGTGACCACCGACGAGGACGGCAATACCGCGCTGCGTGCCGGGCGCTACCTGTCCGAGAACCTCTATACCGATCTCAGCGTTGACAGTGCCGGACGCGGCGAAGTCTCGATCAACCTGGATCTGACGCCTTCGGTCACGCTGCGCGGCCGCACCGATACCGAAGGGCGCGCCGGTGTCGGGGTCTTCTATGAGCGCGATTACTGAATTCTCGATGCCGCATTGCCCGCCTCTGGCTTTGCCTTTGGCAGGTTCTGGTCTATAGGGCAGGAAACCGCGCACCGGCCGGATCGGGCCGGGCGCGCGCCAAACCGGGAATGCGCCGATGTCTGCCGATATGCTGTCCACCGTCATAAAGCCCGTTCACCGCGAAGGGTATCCGTTCATCGCGATATTTGCTGCGGTCACGCTGGTACTGTTCCTGATCTGGGAGCCGCTGGGCTGGATCGGCGTCGTCTTGACGATCTGGTGCTATTACTTCTTCCGCGACCCCGAGCGCGTCACCCCGCAGCGTGACGGATTGCTGGTCAGCCCGGCGGATGGCGTGGTCTCGCTGATCGAGCCTGCCGCGCCGCCGGAAGAGCTGGGTCTGGGGCCGACCCCGATGACCCGCGTTTCGGTGTTCATGAACGTCTTCAACTGCCATGTGAACCGCATTCCGGTTTCCGCTACGGTCGCGGCGGTGTCCTATCGGCCCGGAAAATTCTTCAATGCCTCGCTCGACAAGGCCAGCACCGATAACGAGCGGAATGCGCTGGCGCTCCAACTTGCCGACGGGCGCAAGATCGCCGTGGTCCAGATCGCCGGTCTGGTGGCACGCCGCATCGTTTGCGACGTGGCGCCGGGAACGGCGCTGGAAACCGGCGAACGGTTCGGCATGATCCGGTTCGGATCGCGCGTCGATGTCTATCTGCCCGATGGGGTGCACCCGCTGGTGGCCCTGGGACAAACCATGGTTGCCGGCGAAACCGTGATAGCCGATCTGGCCGGCGATGAAGGGCCGCGCCCCGGCGAGGTGCGCTGAATGGACCCATGCGACGACCCCGACGACACCCTGTCCGACGAAAGCCCGGATCGTCGTTCCCTGCCCTTGCTGCACATGTTGCCCAATCTGATTACCCTGCTTGGGTTGTGCGCGGGGCTGACCTCGATCCGGTACGGACTGGATCAAAGCTATGAGATCGCCGCCGCGCTGATCATACTTGCCGCCGTGCTTGACGGCATGGATGGCCTGATCGCGCGCAAGCTCAATGCCGCAAGCCGATTCGGCGCCGAACTCGATTCGCTGTCCGATTTCGTCTGCTTCGGTGTTGCCCCGGCAATCCTTGTCTACCATTTCGCCTTGCAGGACTTTGCCGGGTTCGGCTGGTTGCTGATGCTGGTCTATATCCTCGGCGCATGTCTGCGGCTGGCGCGCTTCAACGTGAACCGCGACACCCCGCCACCAGGGCGCGCGCATTTCGTCGGCGTTCCAGCGCCGGCCGGGGCGATGCTGGGATTGTTGCCGATCTATCTGTTTCTTGCCGGATTGTGGGATCCGCGCGGGATGCCGCTGGTCGTGGCGCTCTACATGGGTTTCGTGGGGCTTCTGATGGTCTCGCGCCTGCCCACCATTTCGCCCAAGGGTTTGCGGGTGCCGCGCAAGCGTGCGCTTTGGGTCTTGCTGGGCGTCGCGGTTTTTGCCGGTATCGCGGTGGCCCGGCCCTGGTTGATGACGGTTCTGGCCGACCTGGCGTATCTGGTATTGCTGGCGCAGGGGGCATGGGTTCAGCGCCGCCGCCTGACCTGATCCATTCTGCCACGGAATCCGCTTGACGCCGGGCCCGGCCGTGGCTATCTGACCCGCAGCGCGCGGTTGTAGCTCAGTCGGTTAGAGTACCGGCCTGTCACGCCGGGGGTCGCGGGTTCGAGCCCCGTCAACCGCGCCAGTCCGTCCCAAGCCCTTTGCCAGCAAGCCCTCTGCCAGGTGCGGGCGTTGTCATGTCTCGCCCCTGCGATTGCCGGGAACATGCTGCTGGGGCACCCGTCGACAACCTGCCTTTCGCACGTTTCGGGATTGACGGGCGCAATGCGATGGCCTATCTCGCCCTCCACGCGCGGTTGTAGCTCAGTCGGTTAGAGTACCGGCCTGTCACGCCGGGGGTCGCGGGTTCGAGCCCCGTCAACCGCGCCATTCTCTCCCTTCTGAATTCTCGTCTCGGCCGCATGGCCATAAAACCATGACGGATGCGCGCGCCCTTTCGCATGGCGGGGCCGTCGGCTAGGGTCGCGCGGCTTGAGTCGCAGGAGGGTTCGATGATCGCCGTTCAGGGAGTGCAGGGCGCGCGTGTCGGTGTTCTGGGGCTTGGCCGCTCGGGGCGTGCCACCTGTGCCGCGCTGGCTGCCGGCGGGGCCGAAGTCTGCGCCTGGGATGACAGCCAGGAGGCCCGCGCGGCGGCGCAGGACACGGCGATCCCCCTGGTCGACCTGACTCGCGGCGCCGCGCTTGAGCGCCTGTCTGCCCTGATCGTCTCGCCCGGCATCGCGCATCTCTATCCCGCGCCGCATCCGGTGATCGATGCGGCGATGGCGCTGGGCATCCCGATCGATAACGACATCGGCCTGTTCTTTCGCTCGCTCGGGCGCGCGGGTTGGGAGATGCTGGACAATCCGCCCCGCGTGATTGCCGTCACCGGCTCCAACGGCAAATCCACCACCACCGCGCTGATCGCGCATATCCTGCGCACAACCGGGCGGCCGGTCCAGATGGCGGGCAATATCGGCACCGGCGTGCTGTCGATCGAGCCGCCGGGCGACGGTGCGGTGGTCGTGCTGGAACTCTCCAGCTACCAGATCGAGCTTGCCCGCGCACTGACGCCCGACATCGCGGTGTTCACCAATCTCTCGCCCGATCATCTGGATCGTCATGGCGGGCCGGGCGGGTATTTCGCCGCCAAGCGGCGCCTGTTCGCCGAGGGCGGACCGGATCGCGCGATCATCGGTGTCGACGAAGCCGAAGGGCGGTTTCTTGCCATGCAGATGGGCGAGGGACCGGGCGACAATCGCGTGATCCGCGTGTCCTCCGGGCAGAAGCTGGCCGGGGCGGGCTGGTCGGTCTTTGCCCGCAAGGGGTTTCTGGCCGAATGGCGCGGCGGGCGGCAGGTTGCGGCGATCGACCTGCGTGAGATGCCGGGTCTGCCCGGTGCCCATAATCACCAGAACGCCTGCGCCGCCTATGCCGCCTGCCGCGCCCTTGGGCTCGGGCCGCGCCAGATCGAGCCGGCCCTGGCATCCTTCGCGGGACTGCCCCATCGCAGCCAGCTTGTGGCCGAGATCGCGGGCGTCCGCTATGTCAACGACTCCAAGGCGACGAATGTGGACAGCGCGGCAAAGGCCTTGCAGGCCTTCGACCGGATCCACTGGATCGCGGGCGGGCTGGGCAAGGAGGGCGGCATCGCCGCGCTGGGGCCGCATCTGGGCTCGGTTGTCAGGGCCTATCTGATCGGCCACTCCGCGCGCGATTTCGCGCTGCAACTGGGGGCCGTCCCGCATGAGATCTGCGAAACCATGCACGCCGCCGTCGCCCGCGCCCATGCCCAGGCCCGGCCCGGTGATGTCGTCCTGCTCGCCCCGGCCGCGGCCAGTTTCGACCAGTATCCCGATTTCGAGAAACGCGGCGAGGATTTCATGCGGGCAGTGAACGCGCTGGTGGCGCGATGAGCGTGCAATCAACGGCGGCCAGCGCCGGCGACACGCCGCGCGGTTTCGCCTTCGCGCTTGTGGCTTACCTTCTGTGGGGCGGCATGCCGCTCTATCTCAAGGCGCTCGATCACGTCCCGGCCGTCGAGGTGCTGGCCCACCGTATCATCTGGTCGGTTCCGATCGCGCTGGCCGTGCTGTTGGCGCTTGGGCGCACGCGCGATCTGCGCGCGGCCTTTGCCTCGCCGCGCACGCTCTTCATGGGGGCGGTGACCGCGGCGCTGGTGTCGCTGAACTGGGGCATCTATGTCTGGTCGATCCAGTCGGGCCAGGCGCTCGAAGCGGCGCTGGGCTATTATATCAACCCGTTGTTCAGCATCTTCCTGGGCGCCGTTCTTCTGGGCGAACGCCTCACGAGACGGCAATGGGCTGCCGTCGCGCTCGCGGCCGGGGCGGTCAGCATCCTGACCTGGGAAACGGGGCGCGTCCCGGTGGTGGCGCTGGCGCTGCCGCTCAGTTGGGGCTTTTACGCGTTCTTCAAGCGCACCCTGCCGATCGGGCCAAACCAGGGCTTCACGCTCGAGGTCATGATCCTGACCCCGTTTGCGCTCGCCTATCTGGCCTGGCTCCATGGCCAGGAGGCGCTGTTCTTCGCGCAGGCCGGCAGCCTGGACATGGCCTTGCTGGTCGGCTGCGGGGTGGTGACGGCCGTGCCGCTGATGATCTATGCCAACGGGGCCAAGCTCTTGCGCCTGTCGACCATCGCCATCATGCAGTATCTGACGCCCACGCTGATCTTTCTGATCGCGGTATTCCTGTTCGACGAGCCCTTCGGCCAGGCCCGCGCCATCGCCTTCCCGATGATCTGGCTCGCGCTTGTCCTCTATTCCTCCGAAGTGCTGCGCCGCCGGCGCTGATCTGCCGTCACGATGGCTTCATCTTGCCCGCAATACGCTGGGGGTGAATGGGCGCGCAGCGCCCAGAGGGGGCAACGCCCCCTGAAGCCGCGCGCGCAGCGCGCGGCCCGGCCCAACGGGAGGAACGCGCGGGCGCAAGCCCGCGCGTGACGACGGGCGGGAGCGCCCCTGTCCCCCGAAAAACACGGCGTGTCGCATTCCGGGCATCACCAGCCGATCGCGCGGTTTCAAACTGCTGGCCTTGCGCCGGGTTTGCCGCTATCGTGCGGACAGACCCGGAAAACGGGCGCATGTGAGGCAAGAAAGGCAGTTTTGCCATGACAGAGATGGTGCATGGGGCCATGCCCGCCCATCTGGGCGAGCCGGTGCTGTCGCGCTGGTGGCGCACGGTTGACCGCTGGACGATTTCCAGCGTGCTTTTGTTGTTCGGTATGGGAATTCTTCTTGCGCTGGCGTCCTCGCCGCCGCTGGCCACGCGCAACGATCTTCCGCCGTTCTACTATTTCGAACGACAGGTCTTTTTCGGCTCGGTGGCGCTGGCGGCGATGTTTGTGGTGTCGATGATGTCGCCCGCCACCGTGCGCCGCTGGTCGGTTCTGGGGTTCGTCGCCTGTTTCGCGGCGCTTTTGATGTTGCCTTTCATCGGCACCGATTTCGGCAAGGGCGCGGTGCGCTGGATCAGTCTGGGATTTGCCAGTGTCCAGCCGTCGGAGTTCATGAAACCTTGCCTGGCGGTCTTCGCGGCCTGGATGCTGGCCGCAGGCCAAGAGCTGAACGGCCCGCCGGGACGGATCCTGTCGTTCGGGGTCACGCTCGCGGTGGTGTTTCTTCTCGTGCTCCAGCCCGATTTCGGCCAGGCCTCGCTGATCCTTTTCGGCTGGGGGGTGATGTATTTCGTCTCGGGCGCACCGATGGCGATCATTCTGGCGCTGGCGGCAAGCGTGGTGCTGGGCGGCTTTTTCGCCTACAACAATTCCGAGCATTTCGCCCGGCGCATCGACGGTTTCCTGAACCCCGAAATCGACGCGCGTTCGCAGCTTGGCTATGCGACTTCGGCGATTCAGGAGGGCGGTCTTTTCGGCATGGGCGTGGGCGAGGGCCAGGTCAAATGGCAACTGCCCGATGCCCATACCGATTTCATCATCGCCGTCGCGGCCGAGGAATACGGCTTTGTCCTGGTGGCCTTCATCATCGCCCTTTACGCCACCATCTGCCTGCGCGCCCTGAGCCGCTTGTCGCGCGAGCGCGATCCTTTCATCCGCCTGGCGGGCACCGGGCTGGTGGCGACATTCTCGGTCCAGGCGATGATCAACATGGGGGTTGCCGTGCGGCTTTTGCCGGCCAAGGGCATGACCTTGCCCTTCGTCAGCTATGGCGGGTCGTCGCTGGTGGCGATGGGGGTGATGATGGGCATGCTGCTGGCCTTGACGCGCAGCCGCCCGCAAGGTGAGATTGGCGATATTCTTCTGACTCGAGGGCGCTGAATGGGCACGACGCGGGCAAAGACGCCGCCGCTGGCCGTGATCGCCGCAGGCGGCACGGGCGGACATATGTTCCCGGCGCAGGCACTGGCCGAGGTGCTCTTGGCGCGCGGCTGGCGCGTGGTCCTGTCAACCGATACGCGCGGCGCGGCCTATGCCGGCGGGTTTCCCGACCAGGTTGTGCGCCGGGTGGTTTCCTCGGCGACCTTCGCGCGCGGGGGGGCGCTGTCCAGACTTGCGGTGCCGTTTCGCATCCTTGGCGGGGTCTTGCGCGCGGTCACCGCGATGGTGGCCGAACGCCCGGCGCTGGTGGCGGGGTTTGGCGGCTACCCGTCGATCCCGGCCCTGTCGGCGGCCTGGCTGTTGCGGGTGCCACGGCTGATCCATGAACAGAACGCCGTGCCCGGCAAGGTCAACGAGGTCTTCGCCCGCCGCGTCGGGGCGGTTGCCTGCGGCATATGGCCGACCCGATTGCCGGCCGGGGTCAATGGCGTTCACACCGGCAACCCGGTTCGCACTTCGGTCCGTGACAAGGCGGGTGCGCCCTATATCCCGCCCGGCGATTACCCGATGAGCCTTGTCATCCTGGGTGGCAGCCAGGGCGCGCGGATCCTGTCGGACGTTGTGCCCGGTGCGCTTGCGGGGCTGCCCGATGCGTTGCGGCACCATCTGCGCGTGGCCCATCAGGCCCGCCCCGAGGATGTCGCGCGTGTCGCCGCCGCCTATGAGGCCGCTGGCATTCCGGCCGAGGTGTCGCCGTTTTTCGGCGACGTGCCGCGCCGATTGTCCGAGGCGCAGCTGGTGATCGCGCGTGCGGGCGCATCCACCATTGCCGATGTGACGACGATCGGGCGCCCCGCGATCCTGGTGCCCCTGGCGATCGCGGCGCGCGATCACCAGAATGCCAATGCCCGCGGACTGGTCGAGGCGCAGGCCGCCGTCCTGATCCCCGAAAGCCGGTTCGAGGCCGATGCCCTGGCCGAGCAGGTCGCGGCAATCCTGACCAATCCCGAAGGCGCGGCGCGAATGGCGCAGGCGGCACTGGCATCGGGTGTCCCCGATGCGGCAGAGCGTCTTGCGGATCTGGCTGAAAAACTGGCATTCCCCCTGCGCGACCACGATTGAGAAAGAAAGCACGCGATGCCTGCGACCCGCACCAAGCTTCCGGTCGATCTTGGCCCCATCCATTTCGCCGGCATCGGTGGCATCGGCATGTCCGGTATCGCCGAGATGCTTTTGCACGAAGGCTTTGCGGTTCAGGGCTCGGATCTGAAAGCCAGTGCGATCACCGAGCGGCTGGAGCGCCTGGGCGCGCAGATCTTCATCGGCCAGAGAGCCGAGAATATCGCCGGCGCCGGGGTGGTGGTCGCCTCGACCGCGATCCGGCCGGACAATCCGGAACTGGTCGCCGCGCGCGCCGCCGCCCTGCCGGTCGTTCGCCGCGCCGAGATGCTGGCCGAGTTGATGCGCCTGCGATCCACCGTTTCGGTCGCGGGGACGCATGGCAAGACCACCACCACGACAATGGTCGCCGCGCTGCTGGATGCGGGCGGGCTGGACCCGGCGGTCATCAACGGCGGGATCATTCACGCCTATGGCTCGAACGCGCGCCCTGGCGCGGGGGACTGGATGGTGGTCGAGGCCGACGAAAGCGACGGATCGTTCAACCTGTTGCCCACCACCGTTGCCATCGTCACCAACATCGACCCCGAGCATATGGACCATTGGGGCACGATCGACGCCCTGCGCGCGGGTTTCGATGCCTTTGTGGGGCGTATCCCGTTCTATGGACTGGCCGTGTGCTGCATCGACCATTCCGAGGTCCGTGCCATGGTTGGACGGATGCACGACCGGCCGGTCGTGACCTATGGCTTTGCCGAGGATGCCGATCTGCGTGCGGTCGGGCTGCATTATGCCGGCGGGCAGGCCCGGTTCGACATCGAAATCGCCTCTGGCGATGCAATCCGCGACTGCGTCCTGCCGATGCCGGGCGATCACAATGTGTCGAACGCCTTGGCGGCGGTGGCCGTCGCGCGCCATCTGGGTCTGGACGCCGATGCCATCCGCGCCGGGCTGCGCGGGTTTCAGGGGGTGGGCCGGCGGTTCACCCGTGTCGGTGAGGCCAATGGCGTGAGCATCATCGACGATTATGGTCATCACCCGGTCGAAATCGCCGCCGTCCTCAAGGCTGCGCGCCAGGCCCTGGGCGGGCAGGGGCGTGTCATCGCCGTCCATCAGCCGCATCGTTTCTCCCGGCTGCATGCGCTGTTTTCCGATTTCTGTGCCTGTTTCGATCAGGCCGATGTGGTCGGGATCGCGGATGTCTATGGCGCGGGCGAGGCACCCATCGCCGGGGCCAGCCGCGACGATCTGGTGGCAGGACTGCGTGCGCATGGCCATTCGTCGGCCCATCCGATCGCGAACGAGGACGCACTGGAGCAGCTGGTGCGCCGCCATGCGCGCGCGGGCGACATGGTCGTCTGTTTGGGCGCGGGCACGATTTCGGCCTGGGCGCAGGGGCTGCCCGCGCGTCTGAAGGGGTAGCGCCATGGAACCCGCCATTCTGGGGATCGTCGCCGCATCGGCGCTGGCCGGGGTCATTCCGGCCTGGCTGCTGGCGCGGTTCGCGCGGGTCTGGATGGGTTGGGCACTGGCCGGCGGATGTGCGCTGTGTGTCGTCGCCCTGCTGATCGCTGGACGCGGCGCGCAGGGTTGGGACGGTCTGGCCTATGCGATCTTGGCGATATTCTTCGCCGCACCGGCGACTCTGGGCGCTTTGTTGGGCACGGCGCTGGGCGGCTGGATGCGGCGCAACGCGTAGGCTAGCCTGTGCGCGAGGGTCGGGTCGCGCGCCCTGACACAGGCATGCCGGCCCTTGTCGACAATGGCTCGGCATGGAACAGGGTTACGGTCGTTGTCTGGGCATCGCGAACGATCGCGTGGATCGGCGGGCGGGATCGGACCAGCGGGAAATGAACGCACAATACGGAAAAGAGGTGGCATGAACGATCCTTCCTCCATTCATATTCGTGGCACGCTGACACCGGATCGACCGCTGGACGGCTTGACCTGGCTGCGCGTCGGCGGCCCTGCAGACTGGTTGTTCCAGCCCGCCGATCTTGACGATCTGGCCGCGTTCCTTGCCGCGCTGGATCCGGGGGTCGCGGTTTTCCCCATGGGGGTCGGATCGAACCTGATCGTGCGCGATGGCGGCATTCGCGGGGTCGTGATCCGTCTTGGCCGCGGGTTCAACGCAATCGAGATCGCGGGCGACACAGTGACGGCCGGTGCTGCCGCGCTGGATGCCCATGTCGCGCGCAAGGCGGCCGAAGCGGGTCTGGACCTGACGTTTCTGCGCACCATTCCTGGCGCGATCGGCGGCGCCGTCAGGATGAACGCGGGTTGCTATGGCGTCTATGTCGCGGACCGGCTGAAAAGCGTGCGAGTCGTGACCCGCGATGGCGCGATCAGGGATCTTGATGCGGCGTCGCTCAAGCTGGCCTATCGCCAGTCGCAGCTTCCCAAGGGGTGCGTGATCGTCTCGGCAACCTTCGTTGCGCCACCGGGTGATCCTGACGAACTGGCCGCGCGGATGCAGGAGCAGCTGGAGCGTCGCGACGCCTCGCAGCCGACGCGCGAACGCACGGCCGGATCGACCTTTCGCAATCCGGCCGGATACAGCTCGACGGGCCGGGCCGATGACGATCACAGCCTCAAGGCATGGCGCCTGATCGACGAGGCCGGAATGCGGGGTGCCCGGCTGGGTGGCGCGCAGATGTCCGAGATGCACGCAAATTTCCTGATCAACACCGGGTCGGCCACCGCAGCCGATCTTGAGGGGTTGGGCGAAGAGGTGCGAAAAAGGGTGTTGGAAAAAACCGGAATCTCGCTAGAATGGGAAGTGGCCCGCGTCGGTGACCCCGCGCGCGCCGATTGATCGGGAACACCCGGCAAGACAAGAAGATCAGGGGCAAAAGCCCCGGCAATGGCCCCTAACGGGCTGAATGAGGCAAGAGTGGCGGGCATGTCGAGCAGGGCAGCCCCCAAAGTGGCGGTACTGATGGGTGGAATCTCGGCCGAGCGCGAGGTGTCCCTGTCCTCGGGGCGCGAATGCGCCGCCGCACTTCGGGTGGCCGGATTTCAGGTGGTCGAGGTCGATGCCGGCCGCGACCTGCCCGAACGGCTGGCCGATATTCGCCCTGATGTTGCATTCAACGCGCTCCATGGCCGCTGGGGCGAAGACGGCTGCGTGCAGGGAGTGCTGGAATGGATGGGCATACCCTATACCCATTCCGGCGTGCTTGCCTCGGCGCTGGCCATGGACAAGATCCGCACCAAGGACATTTATCGCGCGGCCGGTCTGCCGGTGGTCGAAAGCGTGATGGCGCCCCGCGGCGCCATCGAGGCAGGGCATGTTCTGCCCCCGCCCTATGTGGTCAAACCCTCGAACGAGGGGTCGTCGGTCGGTGTCTACCTGGTGATGGACGGGGCAAACAGCCCCCCACGCCTGTCGCCGGACATGCCCGAGCAGTTGATGGTCGAGGCCTATGTGCCGGGCCGGGAACTGACCGTCAGTGTCCTGGGTGAGCGGGCGTTGACCGTGACCGACATCGTCACCAGCGGCTGGTACGATTATGACGCCAAATACAAGCCCGGCGGTTCGCATCACGTCGTGCCGGCGGATGTGCCGCCACGGGTTTTCGACGCCTGCATGGACCATGCGCTTGCCGCGCATCGCGCCCTGGGCTGCCGCGGGCTCAGCCGGACCGATTATCGCTGGGATGAGGCGCGCGGCATCGACGGGCTGATCCTGCTGGAAACCAATACCCAGCCGGGGATGACGCCGACCTCGCTCAGCCCCGAGCAGGCGCGGCAATGCGGCATCAGCTTTCCTGATCTGTGCCGTTGGCTGGTGGAGGATGCCTCATGCCAGCGATGAGCGGTCCCTACCGGTTTGACCCGTCCCATGATCGCGCAAGCCGCCATCACCCGCGGCCGGTGCGTCCGCATGCCTTCGTGCCTCCGTCGCCCCTCGCCGACATCGCGCGCGAACCCATCGAGGATTCGCACCCGGCGATACCCTCGGCGCTGTATTCCTGGTCAGACGAGCCTGGCGCCGCACATGGTGCCGCCAGGTCCGAACAGACCAGCCGCAAAACGCGCCGCGACCCGTCGCCCAGCCGACTTGCGTATCGGCTGAACCGGCTCTGGTTGACGCCGGTGATCCGGCGGGGCGTGACGGTGGGCGCGCCAGTCCTGATTCTGTCGCTCTCGATCGGGTTGTGGCTGGGCGATGAAAGCCGCCGCGACCAGATCGCCACATTTTTCAACGATCTGCGCACAGGCATCGAGAACCGGCCGGAATTCCAGGTCAACACCCTGTCGGTGGATGCGCGTTCGGACGCCGTGGCGCAGGCCGTGATCCAGCGCCTGTCGCTGAGCTTTCCGGTCTCCTCCTTTCATCTTGACCTGCCGGCGTTGCGCCGGTCGATCGAGGCGCTGAACGCGGTCGAAACCGCGGCGCTGCGGATCGGATCGGACGGGGTGCTGCAGGTGTCGGTGACCGAGCGTGAGCCGGCGATGGTCTGGCGCCATCGCGGTGGACTGGATTTGGTGGATTCCGAAGGGCGCAGCATCGCCCGGCTGGCGGCGCGCGACGTGCGCGCCGACCTGCCTCTTGTCGCCGGTGAGGGCGCCCCCGAAGCGATGGCCGAGGCACGCCAGCTTTTCGACGCGGCACATCCGCTGCGCGACCGGCTTCGCGGGCTCGTGCGGGTCAGCGAACGTCGCTGGGATGTGGTGCTGGATCGCGACCAGCGTATCCTTCTGCCGGCCCAGGGGGCAGTGGCGGCGCTGGAGCGGGTGCTGGCGCTGGACTCGGTTCAAGACCTTTTGGCGCGCGACGTTCGCGCGGTCGATCTGCGCGATCCCTCGCGCCCCACGATCCGGCTTTCGCAGACCGCCATGTCGGAACTGCACCGCATCAGAAATCAGGCAAGCGGAGTTTCAGACCGATGACCGATCTCTACCAGTCCCAGCGTGCCATGCGAAACATGCGCCAGCAGGCGATGCAGCGCGGCGTCATTGCCGTTCTCGATATCGGCACGTTCAAGGTGGCCTGCCTGATCCTGAAATTCGGCGTGTCCTCGGGCGCGACCGAAGGATCCGGGGTGGGGAACATGGCCGGGCAGGCCAGTTTCCGGGTCATCGGCGCGGGCACGACGCGTTCACGCGGGGTGCGGTTCGGCGAGATTGCGGCGATGGCAGAGACCGAGCGCGCGGTGCGCACCGCCTTGCAGACCGCGCAAAAGATGGCGCAGGTGCGTGTGGACCATGCCATCGTCTGCTTTTCGGGCGGCGAGGCGCGATCTTACGGCCTTGAGGGCGCGGTGGAACTGGATGGCGCGCATGTCGTCGAGAATGACATTGCCCGTGTGCTGGCAGCCTGCGAGGTCCCCGATCTGGGGGCGGGACGCGAGGTCTTGCACGCCCAGCCGGTGAATTTCATGCTCGATCACCGTTCGGGCCTGTCCGATCCGCGCGGCCAGGCCGGGCGCAAACTGTCGTGCGACATGCACCTGTTGTCGATTGATGCCGATGTCGTGCAGAACCTTGTGCATTGCCTGAAGCGTTGCGACGTTGAAATGGCGGGGCTGGCGGCGTCCAGCTATGTGTCGGGCCTGGCATCGCTGGTCGAGGATGAACAGGAACTGGGCTCGGCCGCGATCGACCTGGGCGGCGGTGCGACCGGGCTGTCGATCTTCATCAAGAAACACATGATCTTTGCCGATACCGTGCGCCTGGGCGGCGATCACGTGACCACCGATATCGCCAAGGGATTGCAGATCCCCTATAGCGCGGCCGAGCGCATCAAGACCTTTTACGGCGGCGTTCAGGCAACCGGCAAGGACGACCGTGAGATCATCGAGGTCGGCGGCGATAGCGGCGATTGGGACAAGGATCGCCGGACCATCACCCGGTCCGAACTGATCGGTATCATGCGCCCCCGCGTCGAGGAGATCTTGGAAGAGGTGCGCGCCCGGCTTGACGCTGCGGGCTTCGACCATCTGCCCAGCCAGCAGATCGTGCTGACCGGCGGCGGCAGCCAGATACCGGGGCTGGACGGGCTGGCTGCGCGCATCCTGGGCCAACAGGTTCGGCTGGGTCGGCCGATGCGGGTGCAGGGGCTGCCGCAAGCCGCGACCGGCCCGGCCTTTGCCGGCATTGTCGGCCTGTGCCTCTTCGCGGCGCAGCCACAGGACGAATGGTGGGATTTCGATATACCCTCGGACCGGTTCTCGGCGCGTCCGTTGAGGCGCGCCATGAAATGGTTCAGGGACAACTGGTAAATACCATATCGGGTTGATTCGCCGATATGCGTGGAATCTCGGCGAATTTCCTCCAGATTTGGTGCGAAGAAGGTTTTTTTTAATGACGTTCCCGCGTCAGATCGCTACTATCAGCGGAAAATCTGGCAAATCACCAAGAGCCGGACAGCGTGTCGATAGGCAGTCGGCAGAGGCAAACCGGATCAAGACAGGCGGATAAGGCAATGGCATTGAATTTCATCGCGACGGAATCGAAGGAACTGACGCCGCGGATCACCGTGTTCGGGGTCGGTGGCGCGGGTGGCAACGCGGTCAACAACATGATCGACAAGGCGCTCGAGGGTGTCGAGTTCGTCGTTGCCAACACCGATGCGCAGGCGCTTCAGCAATCGAAATCGCGGGCGCGCGTCCAGCTTGGGGTCAAGGTGACCGAGGGGCTGGGCGCCGGGGCGCGGCCCTCGGTTGGCGCGTCGGCGGCCGAAGAAACGCTGGAAGAGATCATCGACCATCTGGCCGGGGCGCATATGTGCTTCATCACCGCCGGCATGGGCGGCGGCACAGGCACAGGGGCGGCGCCGATCATCGCGCAGGCCGCGCGCGAGCTTGGCGTGCTGACCGTGGGCGTGGTCACGAAGCCTTTCGCCTTCGAAGGGGCCAAGCGCATGCGGCAGGCCGAAGACGGGGTCGAGGCCCTGCAAAAGGTCGTCGATACGCTGATCATCATTCCCAACCAGAACCTGTTCCGTCTGGCCAACGAAAAAACGACCTTTACCGAAGCCTTCGCGATGGCCGACGATGTCCTGTATCAGGGCGTCAAGGGCGTGACCGACCTGATGGTGCGTCCGGGCATGATCAACCTCGACTTCGCCGATGTCCGCGCCGTCATGGATGAGATGGGCAAGGCGATGATGGGCACGGGCGAGGCGACCGGTGAAGACCGCGCGCGTCAGGCATCCGAAAAGGCAATCGCCAATCCGCTGCTGGACGAGATCAGCCTCAACGGCGCCCGCGGCGTGCTGATCAACATCACCGGCGGCCACGACCTGACCCTGTTCGAACTGGACGAGGCGGCGAACCTGATCCGTGAAAAGGTCGATCCCGAGGCCAATATCATCGTCGGTTCGACCCTCGATCCCGAGATGGAGGGCGCGATCCGCGTGTCCGTCGTGGCGACCGGGATCGAGGCGCAGGCCGATGCCGCCACGCTGGATGTGCCGCGCCGCCGTCTGGCCGAGCCGCTGACGCCCGCAGCACACGAGGCCGCGACCGAACAGCCGCAGGAAGAGGCGGTTGCACACGACGCCTATCAGGAACCCGTTTTCGAGCCGCGGCCAGAGTATGTTGAGCCCGAACCGCAGCCCGAACCGGCCTATCAGCCCGAACCGCAGCGCCCCGCCGCGCGGGTCGAGCCGCAGACGGAATATGTGCATCGCGGCCAGGGAAATCCGGTGCAGAACGAGTTCGACCTGGATGCCGTGCTTCACGAACAGCCGCAATACGAGCAGCCCCAGTCCTGGCAGGACGAGGCCGGTGGCTATGTCGCGCCGCGTCCGCATTCGGCGGGCTCCCCGTCGCCCGAAACCTTGGCGCGCCTGCGCGCGGCGGTCGCCAAGCAGCCTGAGGCACAGCAGCGCCAGGCGCCGTGCCCGCCCGAGCCGACGCAGCAACCCGAACAGCGCGGGCGCTTCGGCATCAGTTCGCTGATCAGCCGCATGGCCGGATCGGGCGGCGAGAACAACGCCCAGGCCGCCCGTGTGCAGCCCCCGGTTCATTCGTATGACGACGAACCGGCGCAGCGCGCGTCGGATGATCGCATCGAGATCCCGGCCTTCCTGCGCAGGCAGGCGAACTGAGCGTCGATTCCCGATCACAAGACATGGCCGCAAGGCCATTGGAAACCGGCTTCGGCCGGTTTCTTTATTGCGTTGTCAAAGGGTTGCGAAGGGTGTGCGGGTATGGGCGGATTCTTGCCGGCGTCTTTGTGGACTGTTACAGCCCTGTTGCAAACTGTGAGTTGAGCCCTGCCCAAGCAACGCCTAGAAAGCCGGCAACAGCGGGTCCGGCCGCGACAGAGGGGCACACGTGCAGACAACGCTTCAAAGAACGGTCAGGTTTCAGGGCACGGCTCTGCATTCTGGCAACCTCGTGGACATGCGTGTTGCGCCGGCACCGGCCGGAACCGGCTTTGTTTTCGACCGCACCGACCTTGCGCTGCCACAATCCAGGCGGCGCATCCGTGTGAATGCCGATGCCCTGATCGAGGCCGATCTGTGCACCCGGATCGGCAATGCCGAGGGCGTGACCGTCTCGACCATCGAGCATCTCATGGCCGCGCTGGCCGGTTGCGGCATCCATAACGCGCAGATCACGCTGGACGGCGACGAGGTGCCGATCCTTGACGGATCGGCCCGCCCCTTCGTGGCATCCTTCCTGGCTGCGGGCGTGCGCCCGCTGCGCGCGCCGCTGCGCGCGATCCGCGTGCTGCGCCCGATCGAAGTGCGCGACGGCGCGGCCTTTGCCCGTCTCGAACCGGCGCCGCATCTGTCGATCGCCTTCGAGATCGATTTCCCCGATCCCGCGATTGGTCGCCAGCAAAAGGATCTGCCGCTTTGCAACGGCGCGTTCGTGCGCGAACTGGCCGACAGCCGCACCTTCTGCCGGTTGTCCGATGTGGAACGGATGCGCGCCAATGGCCTTGCGCTGGGCGGCACGATGGAGAACGCGGTGGTCTTTGACGGGGCGCGCGTCGTCAGCCCCGGCGGCCTGCGGCACCTGGACGAACCTGTCCGCCACAAGATGCTGGATGCGATGGGCGACCTGGCGGTTGCCGGCGCGCCGATCATCGGGCGTTATGTGGGCTATCGTGCCGGACATACCCTGACCGGGCGGCTGGTGCGCGCGCTGCTTGCCCAGCGCGATGCGCACGCCCGTGTGATCGTTTCCGAGACCGAAGGGCATGTCCTGCCGGGGGCGGGGGTTTGCGCCGAAGATCTGGCGCTGACGGCCTGATCCGCACCACTTTCACTTCTGGTCGCGGCCGGCGCAAAGGCGTTTTGCGTGTGGCATTCTTATGTGCTAGGACCGGCCTCAAGCCCCCTTCGGGGCGTAAGGAATTCAGCAGGCGCAGGCTGATCCGGGCCGCGCGCAAGGGGACACTGGACATGATGCTTACCGGCCGTGGACGCAGCTTTTCTTTCAGGAACCCCCGTTCGGCAGTTTTGGTCACGGGCCTGTGCCTGGTGCTGGCGGCCTGCGGCGGCGTTCGCGAGGACGAACCGCTGGACGGGTTCAGCGCCGAGGAAATCTATCGCCGCGGTGAATATGTCCTGGAAACCAATCGCCGCGCCGACAGCGCCCTGCGCTATTTCCGCGAGGTCGAGCGCATCTATCCCTACACCACCTGGGCGCGGCGCGCGATCGTCATGCAGGCCTATGCCCAGCACCGTGACGGCGACTATGAAGAGGCGCGCGCGACCGCGCAGCGTTTCCTTGATCAGTATCCCGGCGACGAAGACGCGGCCTGGGCCGCGTATATCCTGGCGCTAACCTATTACGACCAGATCGAGGATGTGGGCCGCGACCAGGGCCTGACGTTCCAGGCGCTGCAGCATCTGCGCCGCGTGATCGAGCGGTATCCGAATACGGAATATGCGCGCTCGGCGGTGCTGAAGTTCGACCTGGCCTTTGATCATCTCGCCGCCAAGGAAATGGAAATCGGCCGCTATTACCTGCGGCGCGGTTTGCAGGCGGCGGCGGTCAATCGCTTCCGCGTCGTGGTCGAAGAGTTCCAGACGACCACGCACACGCCCGAGGCGTTGCACCGTCTGGTCGAGGCCTATCTGGCGCTGGGCCTGCGCGACGAGGCGCAGACGGCCGCGGCGATCCTGGGGCACAATTTCCGCTCCAACCCGTTCTACGAAGACAGCTACCGGTTGCTGAACGATCAGGGGCTTTCGCCCGACGCCAGCGGCGACAGCTGGATTCGCCAGATCTATCGCCGCACGATTCGCGGCGAGTGGCTGTAAACGGGGCTCACGCCGCCGAAACCGGGGCAGGAGCGCCAGATGCTGCGCACTCTATCGATCCGCGACATGCTCCTGATCGATCGGCTGGAACTGGATTTTCAGCCGGGCCTGAATGTGCTGACAGGCGAGACCGGGGCGGGAAAGTCGATATTGCTCGATTCGCTGGGGTTCGTGCTGGGCTGGCGCGGAAGGGCTGAACTGGTGCGCGCCGGGGCCGCACAGGGCGAGGTCGAGGCGGTCTTCGACATTGACGCGGGACATCCGGCGCAGGCAATCCTGGCCGAGGCGGGGATCGCCGCTGACGATGCGCTGATCCTGCGCCGGGTGAACACGCCCGACGGCCGCAAGACCGCCTGGGTCAACGATCGCCGTGCCTCGGGCGAGGTGTTGCGCGCGCTCTCGGATACCTTGGTGGAACTGCATGGCCAGCATGACGACCGGGGTCTGTTGAACCCGCGTGGGCACCGGCAGTTGCTGGACAGTTTCGCAGGCGTCGATGCCGAACTTGCCTGGGCCCGCAGCGCCTGGCGCGCGCTGGCCGATGCCCGTCATGCGCGGGCGGCTGCACAGGAACGCCTGGGGGCCTTGCGCGCCGAAGAGGATTTTCTGCGCCATGCCGTGGCCGAGCTGGACAAGCTGAACCCCGAACCCGGCGAAGAGGCCGAACTGGATACACGCCGCCGGATGATGCAGGCCGGTGCGCGGCTGCGCGAAGATGTGGCGCGCGCGCGTGCGGCAATGGGTGAAGACGGTGCCGAACGATTGATGCATGATGCCACACGTTGGCTTGACGGCGCGGCTGCGGATGTCGAGGGGCGGCTGGATACGGCGATCGAGGCCTTGGGGCGGGCATTGACCGAACTGGGCGAAGCGCAGGCCGCGGTCGATGGCTGCCTGGATGCGCTGGACACCGACCCGGCCACCTTGGAGATGGTCGAGGAACGCCTTTTCGCCCTGCGCGGCCTTGCGCGCAAGCACGGCGTCCTGCCGGACGACCTGGGCGCCCACGCGCAGGAGTTACGCGCCCGGCTGGCGGCGCTTGATGCCGGCGACGACGATGTCGCGGCCCTGGCGCGGGCCGAGGCATCCGCCCGCGCGGCCCATGATGCGGCCTGCGCGGCGTTGACGGCGCGGCGCACCGCCGCGGCAGAGGCGCTCGATTCAGCGATGGCCGCGGAACTGGCGCCGCTGAAAATGGAGCGCGCGCGTTTCACCACCACGATCGCACCTGCCGATCCGGGGCCGGATGGTGCCGATGCGGTCACGTTCGAGGTGGCGACCAATCCCGGCGCCCCGGCGGGACCGCTGAACCGGATCGCCTCGGGCGGGGAACTGTCGCGCTTTCTTCTGGCGCTGAAAGTGTGTCTCAGCCGGGGTGGCGGCGGTCAGACCCTGATCTTCGATGAAATCGATCGCGGCGTGGGCGGGGCCACCGCCGATGCGGTCGGACGCCGCTTGCGCGCGTTGGCCACTGGGGCGCAGGTTCTGGTGGTGACGCACAGCCCGCAGGTCGCCGCGCAGGGCGCGCATCACTGGCGCGTCGAGAAAACGGTCAAGGAGGGTGCTACCTTCTCGCGCGTAACGCAACTCGTTGACGATTCGCGCGTTGATGAACTCGCGCGGATGCTGGCGGGGGACCGGATCACCGAGGCAGCACGCGCCGCCGCGCGCGCATTGCTGACGCCCTGATACCGTCACGAGCGCGGCGCGAAAGACCGTTTTGACAGGCGCGGCCGGGTGTTCCCCAGCGCCGAAACACAGGAGGTGACAGATGCTTTCACTCGTTCGGACCGCGTTTGCGCTGACGGCCGGTTGCGCCGTTCTTGCCGGTTGCGCCCAGATGCCTGATCTGCCGGGCTTCGGCGCGCAACGCAACGCCCCGCGCGCGGCTGTCCCTGACACCGACAGCGCAACCGACGACTCCACGCCCGGCGCCGTGCCCGCCAGTACCGCCGAACGGGCCTGCACCCGCCAGGGGCAGGACCAGGGCCTTTCAGTTCAGGGCGTTGTCGGCACCCGCGAAGTCATGGGCGACGATGGTGTGCCGCGCTCACGCGATGTGATGCTGCGCGTCGCACGCGGCGAGCAGGTCTATGAGGTTCGCTGCAGCTACAGCTATGTCAGCAGCGAGGCGCGGATCATGTCGCTGTAAGGCAAGGGGCCTGGCTGGCGCAGCCCCGCGTCAGCCAGCCTTCAGCGCCTTGCGCAAGGCGGGCCGTTGCATCATCCGGCCAAGGTAGTCCTGCAATTTCGGCTCGGTGATCTCGAATTTCGCGGCGCGCGCCCAGATGCCGCAATGGGTCAGGACGATGTCGGGCACCGTCATCGCCTCGCCCATCAGGAAGGGGGCATCGCCCATCCGGCGCACGAACAGCGACTGGTTGCGCGTGAATTCCCAGCGCAGCGACTCCTTCACCGCGGGAACGCGCTGCGGCTCGGGCAGGATAAAGCTGTGTCGCGCCGCCACCCACAGAACTGCGTCGAATTCATCCAGCACCAGTTGCGTCAGCGCATCCTGGCGCGCACGCTCCAGCGTGCCGGCGGCATGGGTGAACTTTCCGTGCCGGTCGGTCAGGAACTGCATGATCGCGGTCGAATCGGTGATCGGCGCCCCATCGACCAGCAGGACCGGCACCTTGCCTGACGGGTTTACCTGATTCACCTCGGACGCGTGGGGCTTGACCCCGACATGTTCGTACGGCAGCTCCAGCTCTTCCAGCATCCACAGAACCCGCGCGGCGCGGGACTGGGCGTTGCCGATGACGGTATAGGCGGGGTTGGTCATGCGAATGCTCCGGTTCGTGTGGCGCAAGTGATCCATGCCGCCGAGCCAAAGTGCAAGGGGTGACGGCGTGCGCCGGTGTCATCTGAGGCGGGCAGCCATCGTCGCCAGCCGCAGAAAGGTGCGTTCGGTCAGCGCGACCAGCGGCGCCCGGCTGGTCGATCGCAGTGTCAGGTCGGTTTCGGTGATATCGCTCATCGCCTGTTCAATCCGGTCTTGGCGCCATCGCTGGGCATGTCGCAAGATCCGGTCGCGGCGCGGTCCGAAAACCGGTGGCCGCAGGGCTCCGATGGCCTGCGACGGGCCGCGCGGGTCGGACACCAGGGTATGCAGCAGTCGAAAATGGCGCATGGCGCCGATACACAGCGTGACCGGGGCGACCCCTTGCGCGATCAGGCGGGCCATCAACGGCGGCACGGCGTTCGGGCGCCCCTCGGCCACGGCATCCAGCATGGCGTCGATACCGGCCTCGGCATCCTGAGGGGCAAGGGCTGCGATCTCGGTGGACGAAAGCGGGGTGTCGTCGCCGTGCTTGTAAAGGGCGATCTTGGTCAGTGTCTGGCGAAAATCGCCGGGTTCCAGGATTTGGGCCAGCGCGGTCAGATCGCGCATGGCATCGGGCGGAACCGACGACAGACCGGCATCGCGCAGCATCGCCTCGATCTCATCGCGGCCCGGCGGGTCGTCATAGACGGCCATCGCCAGTGCGCGCTTGTCGGACTCGAACGCCTTGCGCAGTTTCGACGAGGCGTTGAGCTGCCCGGCGGTGACAACAAGCACTGCGTCGCCATCGGCCCACCGGGTCAGGGCATTCTTCACGGACTCGGTCGCGCTGTCGGTGGCTTCCTCGATCAGAACCGCCCGCGTGCCAGGAAAGAACCCTTGCGCCTTGATTGCATCCAGCGCCGCGGCGGGATCCTTGCGCAGATCGGCGGCGGCAAAGCGGGCAAGGCGCATCTCGGTCTCGCCCTGCGGGCCGATCAGGTTGCGAATCAGCGTCTGGCGCCGTTCGGCCACGCGCATGACATCGCTGCCATGGATCAGGATGCCCGGCATCCGCGGATCGGGCCGGGCCAGAAAGCCGGGCGCGTCGCGCGGTGACAGCTTCATGCCGGCGACAGGTCCGGCAGCGCCGTCAACCGCAGCACCAGGCTGTCGACCAGCATGCGCATCAGGCGGACCTCGGCATCCTCGGCGGCGGCCTGTTCGGCCAGTTGCGTGCCGGTCCTGGAATAGCCGGCACTGGCATCGACCCGGCCCGCGGCGATTTCCTGTCCGCCGGCGATGTCGCTGAGGACATATTCCAGCACCCCCAGAACCTGCACGCGCGAGGCATCGCCCCCGATCCGGCGCTGGCCGATCCGATAGCTGAGCGCGTAGCGTGGCGAGACCGGCCGGCCCAGCCGTTCTTCGAACGCGGCGACGAAATGGTATTCATCGCGCCGTGACGGATCATCGGCGCGCACCGCGCCCTGCAAGGCGCGGCCAACCCCACCGGGGGCATAGACCGGCGAAAAACGGCATCCCGCCAGCCCTGCGACAGCGGCAAGGCCCAGCAGAACGCTGCGGCGATCAGACAACGACATTCACGATCCGCCCCGGAACAACGATGACCTTCCTGGGGCTGGCACCAGCCAGCGCCTTGATCACAGCATCCTCGGCCAGCGCGACTTTTTCAACCTCTTCCTTGGGCAGATCAGCCGCCACCGTGATTTCGGCCTTGCGTTTGCCGTTGATCTGGATCGGCAGAACCACGGTATCCGAGACCAGCATGGCCGGATCGGCCTTTGGCCATGGCGCCTGGGTGACCAGACCCTCACCGCCCTGGCGTGCCCAGATCTCTTCGGCAAGATGCGGGGTCATCGGTGCCATGAGCTGCGCCAGAACCCGTGCGGCCTGTTTCTGTGCCGTGGCGCTGGCCTTGGTGCGGCTCAGGATATTGGTGAATTCGTAAAGCTTGGCGATCGCCTTGTTGAAGGCAAAGCCGTCGATCGTGCGGGTGACATCGTCGATGGCGCGGTGCATGGCGCGCATCAGCTCGTCATCGTGCGGGTCCGGGGCCTCGGTATCCAGATCGGCGATGCGCTCGGACAGGGCCCAGACCCGCGCCAGGTGTTTGAACGTTGCCTCGGCGCCGGCGCTGGTCCATTCGACATCGCGTTCGGGCGGGCTGTCGGACATGACGAACCAGCGCGCGGTATCGGCGCCGAACGATTCGATGATATTCACCGGATCGACGACATTCTTCTTGGATTTCGACATCTTGGCCGAGGGGATGACCTGCACCGCCTCGCCCGTCGATCGGAGTTTTCCATCCTCGACCTCTTCGGGCAGGTGATAGACCGGCCGCCCACGCGCATCGCGGGTCTGGTAGATCTCATGCGTGACCATGCCTTGCGTGAACAGCGCATCGAACGGCTCGATCGCCTTGGCTGGCAGGTGGCCGGTCTTGTGCATCGCGCGGGCGAAGAAGCGGGAATACAGAAGGTGCAGGATCGCGTGTTCGATTCCGCCGATATACTGGTCCACGTTCATCCAGTATTCCGCGTCCTCGGCCACGGTCGGCGTTTCAGCACGCGGGGCGGTGAAGCGCGCGTAATACCACGAGCTGTCCACGAACGTATCCATCGTGTCGGTTTCGCGCAGGGCGGCAGCGCCGCAGCGGGGGCAGGTGCAGTTGCGCCAGGTCGGGTGGCGATCAAGCGGGTTGCCGGGCTTGTCGAAACTGACATCGCGCGGCAGTTCGAGGGGCAGGTTTTCCTTTTTCTCAGGGACAACGCCGCACGAATCGCAATGGACGACAGGGATCGGGCAGCCCCAATAGCGTTGGCGCGACAGGCCCCAGTCGCGCAGGCGATACTTGGTCACGCCCTCGCCGACCCCCTTTGATTCGCAAAAGGCAATCGCGGCCTCGACCGCCTCATCGCCGGTTTGCACGGTGTCGCCGGCAAAGCCACGCACATAGCGCACCTTTTCGGATTTCGGCGGCACGAAGGCGGTGTCGGAAACCGGCGACGAATCGTCCAGCGCAAGGAACACGTCGGGATGCGGCAGGCCATACCTGTTGGCGAAATCAAGGTCGCGCTGATCATGCGCCGGGCAGCCGAAAACGGCGCCGGTGCCATAGTCCATCAAGATGAAGTTGGCGATATAGACCGGCAGTTCCCACGCGTTGTCAAACGGGTGGCGAACGCGGATGCCGGTGTCGAACCCTTTCTTCTCGGCCTTTTCCAGCGCTTCTTCGGTGGTGCCGATCCGGCGGCATTCGGCGACGAAGGCGGCGACTTCGGGGTCGTGACGTTCCAGCTGTTTCGCCAGCGGGTGATCGGGTGAGATCGCCGCGAAGGAGGCGCCCAACAGCGTGTCGGGGCGGGTGGTATACACCTCAAGCCGTTCGAACCCTTCGGGCGCGTCCACCGTTGAAAAGGCGAACTGCAGCCCGCGCGACCGGCCGATCCAGTTCTTCTGCATCAGCCGCACCTTTTCCGGCCAATGCTCCAGCCCGTCGATGGCCTCCAGCAATTCTTCACTATAGTCCGAGATGCGGAAGAACCATTGCGTCAGCTCGCGCCGCTCGACCTCGGCGCCGGATCGCCAGCCCTTGCCGTCGATCACCTGTTCGTTGGCCAGCACCGTCATGTCCACCGGGTCCCAGTTGACCACCGCGTTCTTGCGATAGACCAACCCGGCCTCCAGCATGTCCAGGAACATGGCCTGCTGCTGGCCGTAGTATTCGACATCGCAGGTGGCGAATTCGCGCGACCAGTCGATCGACAGGCCCAGCGGTTTCATCTGCCCCTTCATCACCGCGATGTTGTTATACGTCCATTCCGCCGGGTGCCCGCCCTGTTGCATGGCGGCGTTTTCCGCGGGCATGCCGAATGCGTCCCAGCCCATCGGATGCAGCACGCTGAAGCCCTGCGCTTTCTTGTAGCGCGCGACGACATCGCCCATCGTGTAGTTGCGCACATGCCCCATGTGGATGCGCCCGGACGGATAGGGGAACATCTCAAGCACGTAATACTTGGGCCGGGCCGGGTCACGCCGTGCGGCAAAGCAGTCGCCATCGTCCCAGGCCGCCTGCCATTTCGGTTCGATCGCTTGCGGATTGTATCGGGCGTCGTGCTGGCCTGACATGATCTTCCCCTGACATGAAAACGCCGGGCGCTGAACGGCCCGGCGACGTGATAGCGGCCCTTTCGGCGCGGGTCCAGCCCGCGCCGGGGTTACAGGTTTCGATCGCGGATTCGAAACTGCCGGGCCCGGTTCAGAATCGCGTTTTCGACGGCGCGCACGGTTTCGTCGCTGGCCGGGCCGTTGCGGGTAACCAGCGCGACATTGAGCGAGCGCGCATCCAGCGCCACATCGGTCACATGTACTGTCGCGCGATAGGGGCGCCCGCCGCCCGGCGGGGCGCCGAAGCCGGTGGTGAACACGCCCGAGAACGGATCGACGGTCTCGACCGGAAGGAAGTCCAGCACGTCCAGCGCGGCCGTCCAGATATAGCGATTCACCGCGATCGTGGTGTCGGGCTCGTCGCGCCCGCCAAAGAGGTCCCAGATCGAATCTTCGGAGCCGGTGGTACGCACACGCTCTTCGACGATGTCCTGTCGCGAGATTTCTTCGGCAGAGCGCGAGTTTTCTTCAGAGAACATGTTCCCCAAACCGCCCCCGCCACAGGCGGACAGCGCGGTCACGAGTGCCAAGGCTATCACCGGTTTCGCAGCGCGATTGATCGACATGAAGTCAGGCCCTTTCGCATGAGTTGCCCCCGTATCTAGCGGAGCACGTCTTGCGGAACAAGCCATTTGCAGGACATGGCGCACGCGTGCAATCACGGCCCGCGTCTGTCGCCCGTCCCGCTGCGGCCCGTCGAAAAGTGTGCGTGGCAATTCTGCATCACAAGCGGCCATAGTTCCCGCCCCCCTTTGCTTCGGCTTGCAAAAAACGGGCCGAAGCGGGAAATAGGCACAGACCCAGCTTCCAGCAAGGTGGGCAACATCTCAAGTCAACGAGGGAAACCATGAAAAAGATTCTCCTTGCTTCGGCAGCACTGGCCCTGTCGGCAGGCGTCGCCCACTCGCAAGCCGTGACCATTGGTGGTCAGGGCCGCATGGGTGTGCAGTACAACAACAACGGCTTCGTGACCCGCACCGGCGCGCTGACCAACTGGCGCACCGAAAGCCGTCTGCAGCTGAACTTCTCGGCGGCTGTTCAGGCTGACCACGGCCTCAGCTTCGGTGGCTTCACCCGTCTGCGTCTGCAGACCAACGGTGCAACCGCCACCCAGATGACGACCCAGGACTTCTCGGGTCATCGCGTGTGGGTCGAAGCGAACGGCCTGCGCCTGACCTTCGGTAACCAGGACGGCGCCATCGCCACCACCGGTACCGCAATGGGCTACCTGGGCGGCTGCGGCGTCGGCTACGAAGGTGGCCAGCAGTGCGCTGACTCGGTCGGCCTGCTGGGCGCTGTGACCTGGTTCAACTCGAACGGCGGTGGTGGCAACAACACCGGCAACGACCAGACCCTGCAAGCCAGCTACACCATGGGCGACTGGCAGGCGGCGATCTCGGGTGAGCGTTCGAACGGCGTTGAAGTCGCGGTTCGTGGCCGCTTCGACGCCTTCACCGTTGCTGCTGGTTATCAGCAGGATCGCGGTTTGAGCCCGCGCGTCTTCACCGCTTCGGGTCACTACAACGGCGGCAACTGGGGCGTCGGCGCAATCGTCGCTCGCATCGGCACCGGCGGTGGCGCGACCACCAACTACGCTCTGAACGCCAATGCCGATCTGGGCGGTGGCAACCTGTACGGCTTCGTCGGCCGCTTGAACTCGGACACCGCTTACGGTCTGAGCTACAGCTACGGCCTGGGCGGCGGCGCGTCGATCACCGCTGGCGCCGAGCGTGTTGGTGGCGCGACCGACACGACCACCGCTTCGGTGGGCGTTGCCTTCAACTTCTGATCCATCCGGATCGGTTGAATGGAAAGAGCGGGCCTTGGCCCGCTCTTTCTCATTTGTCGGTGCCGTGTATGTGACGGGCGATGCGGCAACGCAATTTGATCGCCGCGCGCGGACATGATAAACTCTGATTATATTGCCTGATCGCGCCGGGACCATGGCGCGCGCCAAAGGGTTGGCCGATGCCGTCACCACGCCGTTTCACGCTCGCCGCTGTCGTGGCCACAATCGCCGTTGCCAGCCCGGCTGCCGCGGAAACCATCGACACTGACGTTTTCCGGGGCGACGCCTATCGCGAATCCCTGCGAACGGACGATACCTTTCAGCCGGTGACGCATCAGGTCGAACTGCGCTTCGGCATGGCCTATGACAGCAATCGCGGCGTGTCACCGCGCTATGGCGCACGATATACGATGACGCTGCACCACCGCACCGATAACGGATTGCAGATGGGGTTTTCGGTGGGGGTGCAGTTGGACAATTTCGACAATCCCGCCCCCTGGCGCCCGCGCGGCCCCGTCGGGAACTGAGGCTTTCCTTCCCCGCAGCTTTGTGCTGTCCTGCCCCCGACACCATAAGGGGGGCGCATCATGTCACTCGCCGAGATCACCGAACGCCTTCAGCGCGCCGAATCCGCCGCGGGTCGTGCGCCGGGCTCTGTCACGCTGATCGCCGTATCCAAGGTGCAGCCCCCGGACCGTGTGGCGCGCGTGCTTGAACAGGGACACCGGATCTTCGGCGAGAACCGGGTGCAGGAGGCGCAGGGACGCTGGCCCGATTTCCAGGCCCGATATGAGGGCATCACGCTGCACCTGATCGGACCGCTGCAAACCAACAAGGCGCGCGCGGCGATGGACCTGTTCGAGGCGATCCATTCGCTGGACCGCCCGAAACTGGCGCAAACCCTGGCGCGGCTGGCCCAGGAACGCGGCACGTGTCCCGATCTGTTCATCCAGGTCAACACCGGGGAAGAGGCCCAGAAAGCGGGGATCGCACCGGATCAGGTTGACGCTTTTGTCACGGACGTGCGTGCCCTGGATCTGCCGCTTGAGGGTTTGATGTGCATTCCGCCGGTGGATGCGGACCCCGCCCCCCATTTCAGGCTGCTGGCCGAACTGGCGGCACGCAACGGTCTGTCCGGGTTGTCGATGGGCATGAGCGATGATTTCGAAACCGCCGTCGCACTGGGCGCGACCCATGTGCGGGTCGGATCGGCGATCTTTGGTGCCAGAACGGGGTAGGGGGCGCTGCCCCCTCGCCGCTTGCGCGGCTCACCCCCGGCGTATTTTCGGCAAGATGAAGGGATTTCATCCCTGAATGATTAACCGCGCATCGGGTGTCAGGCGGTTGACGATCCATAGGAAATCGTGGCGTGCAAAGGCCACGCAACCCGCGGTCGGATACCGGGGCGCGCGCCAGATATGCACAAAGATGGCCGATCCCGCACCCGGTTGGGCATTCGGCCAGTTCCAGTCGGTCGTCACGACCAGATCATAGAGCGGATCGGCGCGGCGCAGGCGTTCATGCCCGAACGGATAGGGCGCGCGGGTCAGGTGGTTGTAGTCGGGCGCCATGGGGTCGTCGGACCACAGATCGCCCGGCCGGATCGGCCTGGCCCAGATGGGCAGGGCGCGGCGGGAAATCCGGTCGGGGCGAAAGTGAAGGCCGGTGACCGCATGGCTGCCTGCCGGTGTCGCCCCGTCGCCCTCGCGCTTGTGCCGGGTGATGCCGCCCCGGCCCGTCGCGCAGGGAAATTGCCGCCCCATGAAGCGGGCGCCGGTCCGGGTGACGACGATATCATGCAGCCCGGTCATAGAAGATGGCCGGATTTCGCGGCCTTGGTTGCCAGATAGGCTGCGTTTTCATCTGTCAGCCCGACCTTGAGCGGGACGCGCTCGGACACGGTGATGCCGCCATTTTCCAGCATGGCAACCTTGGCAGGGTTGTTGGTCAAAAGGCGCACGACGTCGAACCCCAGGCGCCGCAACAGTTCGGCGCCAAGGCGAAAGTCGCGTTCGTCATCCTCGAACCCCAGCCGGTGGTTGGCCTCGACCGTGTCGAATCCCTGATCCTGCAAGGAGTAGGCGCGCATCTTGTTCGCAAGCCCGATGCCGCGCCCTTCCTGGTTGAGGTAGAGCAGCACACCCGATCCGGCATCATGCATGGCCGTCAGTGCGGCGTGCAGTTGTGGCCCGCAATCGCATTTCAGCGAGCCCAGAACGTCGCCGGTGAAACAGGCCGAATGAAGCCGCGCCAGAACCGGTGCATGGCGGTCAGGCTGGCCCACCTCGATCGCGTAATGTTCGATCCCGCCGTCATCGGGTCGAAACACATGCAGCCGCCCCATCCCGGCCAGACGCATCGGCAGGCGCGCGGCGATCACCGGGGCCAGCCGGGTTTCCAGCGTCTCGGTCTCCGTGGCGTCAAGCCGCGTCAGGCCATGCGTGTCGGCCAGCGCGGTCGCCTGCGGCGTGGCCGCGATCAATGCGGCGGGAAGAAGCTGGGCGGATTTCACCAGCCTGAGCGCCGCCCGGTGCAGGTCGGCCGAGCCCTCGCGCAGGGTCTGCAATGGCCCTTTCATGGGCATGCGCAGATCGTCGGCGGGGTCGGCCAGCGCCTCGATCCAGCTCAATCCCGCCGTTTCGGGTATGATCACGCGCGCGACATCGCCGTCATAGGCGCGCGCCTTGAGCGTCTGCGCCCGGTGCCCGGTGAGTGCCAGAACCGGCCGCGAACAAAGCGCGCGCAGCTCTGCCAGCCGTGGCTCTGTCAGGCTTTCGGCGGCGATCACCAGGGCCTCGGTGTCGGCGGTGCAGATGACCACCGGCAGACCCATGCGCAGATCGGCACGGGCCCGGTTCAGACGTTCGAGGGGGCTGGGGGCAAGGCTCATGCCGGTTCCGCTGAAACATGGACCCCCATCATGTAGCGTGCCGCGCGGGAAATTGAAACATTCCCGGCCGCCCCGACACGTCCGCGTGAGGAAAATATCGCAAATCTTGAAACCTGCGCTGTGCGGGCGCAATTGCATTTGGGAAACAACGGTTTGTGGACGAGGTTCGGAATGTCGAAGCTCAACAGGATTCTACTGGTCGACGATGACGACGACCTGCGCGAGGCACTGGCCGAGCAACTGGTGATGACCGAGGATTTCGACACATTCGAAGCCGCCACCGGCGCCGAGGCGATGGAGAAGGTCAAGACCGGGCCTTATGATCTGGTCATTCTCGATGTCGGCCTGCCGGATACCGATGGGCGCGAATTGTGCAAGCGCATGCGCAAGGCGGGCGTGAAATGCCCGGTCCTGATGCTGACCGGGCAGGATTCGGATGCCGACACCATCCTGGGTCTCGATGCCGGCGCGAATGACTATGTAACCAAGCCTTTCAAGTTTCCGGTTCTTCTGGCGCGTATTCGCGCCCAGTTGCGCCAGCATGAGCAATCGGAAAACGCAGTGTTCCAGCTGGGGCCATACCAGTTCAAACCCGCCCAGAAACTGCTGGTCGATGAGCGCGATCGCAAGATCCGGTTGACCGAAAAGGAAACCAACATCCTGAAGTTCCTGTATCGTGCCCCCGAAGGCGTCGCGCCGCGCGAGGTCTTGCTGCACGAGGTCTGGGGCTACAACGCCGGTGTCACCACCCATACGTTGGAAACCCATATCTATCGCCTGCGCCAGAAGATCGAGCCGGACCCATCGAATGCGCGGCTTCTGATCACCGAACCGGGCGGGTATCGGCTGGTTCCCTGAACCTGTGAAATATTTTGACGCGAGGGGTTGAAGGCCGGCGTTTACGACAAATATACGAAGATATGCGAACACTGTTCGCAGCGGAATTTGAAACCAGTTCCCCTTGACGTGTCGGGGTCATGGCACGTCTCCTCCCTGTTGGACTGGCCCGGGCTTCGCGCCCGGGCCTTTTTTTCTGCGTCGCGCTTGAGCGTGATACGGGCGCCGGATAGACAGGGCAGACCTCAACGCGGTCGAAACCGGAAAGACGCCAATGCCATTCACGCTTGCCACATGGAACATCAACTCGGTTCGCCTGCGCACGGGGCTTGTGCAGCGGCTTCTGCGCGACGAGGCGCCCGATATTCTGTGCCTTCAGGAATGCAAGAGCCCCGTCGAGAAGATCCCGCAGGACGATTTCGCGGCGCTTGGATACCGCTGGATGGTTGCGCGCGGGCAAAAGGGCTATAACGGCGTGGCCATCCTGTCGCGCCTGCCGCTTGAAGATGCCGGTCACATCGACTGGTGCGCGAAGGGCGATGCCCGCCATGTTGCCGCGCGGCTGGAAAACGGCGTGGTGATCCACAACTGCTATGTGCCGGCCGGCGGGGATGTGCCCGACCGAACGGTCAACGACAAGTTCGGGCACAAGCTGGATTTCATCGCCGAGTTGCGCGACCGCTTTCGTGCCGACCGGCCCGAAAAGACTGTCCTCGTGGGGGATCTGAATATCGCCCCGCGCGAAGATGATGTCTGGAACCATCGCCAACTGCTCAGGATCGTCAGCCATACCCCCGTCGAAACCGAAGGGTTGAATGATGCGCTTGATGCCGGCGGCTGGGTCGATGTCACCCGCCGCGACATTCCCGACGGGCGCCTTTACAGCTGGTGGTCCTATCGCTCTCCCAACTGGGACGCGGCGGACAAGGGGCGCAGGCTGGACCATGTCTGGGCCAGCAGCGACATCGCCGCCGCCGCGCACGGCTCGCGTATTCTGCGCGCGGTGCGGGGCTGGGAGCAGCCATCCGATCATGCGCCGGTCTTTGCGTCGTTCGACCTTTAGGCAACCCGAATCCGGCCGGACCGGCGCATTCGCACGCCATGGCCCTTGGCCTTTGCCGCCGCGATCCTCATATAGGGACAAATGGATTTCTGCGGATGAGGGCTGCAATGCTGGGTATCAATGACACCAATCCCGCCCCCCAGGGCGACCTGATCAAGGACACGACCGAGGCGACGTTCATGCAAGACGTCGTCGAGGCCAGCCAGGACGTTCCGGTGATCGTCGATTTCTGGGCGCCCTGGTGCGGCCCTTGCCGCACGCTTGGGCCAGCACTGGAGGCCGCAGTGAGTGCCGCCGGTGGAAAAGTGCGCATGGTCAAGGTCAATGTCGATGAGAACCAGGCCCTGGCCGGACAATTGCGCATCCAGTCGATTCCGACGGTTTATGCGTTCTATCAGGGGCGCCCCGTCGATGCGTTCCAGGGCGCGCTGCCCCCCAGCGAGATCAAGTCCTTCATCGAAAAGCTTTCCGCGCTTGCGGGCGACGGAGGACTGGGCGAGGCGCTTGAGGAAGGCGAGACGCTGCTGGCGCAGGGTGCCGCCGTCGAGGCTGCGCAGCTGTTCGCGGCACTTCTGGGACAGGAGCCCGAGAACGCGGGTGCCTTTGGCGGGCTGGTGCGCGCGCATATCGCCATGGGTGAGCTCGATCAGGCCGAAGCGCTTTTGGCCAATGTGCCCGCCGCGATCGAAAGCGCCAAGGAGGTCGAGGCCGCACGCGCGCAGCTGGCGCTGGCGCACCAGGCCGCAAACGCCGGACCCGTCGATGAACTGAGCGCTGCGCTGGCTGCCGATCCGGACAATCATCAGGCGCGTTTCGATCTGGCGCAGGCGTTGCATGCGCGTGGCGAGACCGAGGCGGCGATCGACGAGCTTCTGGAGTTGTTCCGCCGTGACCGCGAGTGGAACGACGGGGCCGCAAAGGCGCAATTGTTCACGATCTTCGACGCGCTCAAGCCCAATGACCCCTTGGCGCAGCGTGGGCGGCGGCGGTTGAGTTCGATGATATTTGCCTGAGCCGTTGGCCGGATTATGTCTAGGCCATGAGTACGAGCGCGGACCTGCCAGACACGATCCCGTTGTTCCCACTGCCGGGGGCGCTGCTGTTGCCGCGTGCCCGTTTGCCCCTGCACATATTCGAGCCGCGCTACCTCGCGATGCTGGAGGATTGCCTGAAAACCCCAGAACGGCTGATCGGCATGATCCAGCCGCGCGCGGTTCCCGGCGGCGAGGCCGCGCGCCTGCACGCCATCGGCTGTGCCGGGCGCGTCACCGCGTTTTCCGAAACCGAGGATGGCCGCTACATGATCACGCTGACCGGCATCTCCCGGTTTCGCCTGACCTCTGAGGTCGAAGGCTTCTCGCCGTATCGCCGCGCGCAGGTGTCCTGGGACGGCTTCGAACGTGATCGCGGCGCCGCCGAGGCCGATCCGGGGTTCGAGCGGCCGCCGTTTCTGGACCTGCTGGCGCGCTATTTCACGGCGGTGGACCTGTCCACCGACTGGAGCAGCCTGAAGGAAGCCGAAGACGAGCTCTTGATCAATGCGCTGTCGATGCTGTGCCCCTTCGCGCCCGAAGAGCGCCAGGCCCTGCTTGAGGCGCCATCGCTGGAAACGCGGCGCGAAACGCTGGTCACGTTGATGGAATTTGCATTGCGTGGACGCAGTGACAGTACCTCTGGAGAACGCCTGCAATGACCGACGCAAACGAGGCCGGGTCGCGCCCGGCGATTGACCGCAAGATGCTTGAGGTTCTGGTCTGCCCGGTCACGCAGGGTAGGCTGCACTATGATGCCGCGCGCCAGGAACTGGTCTCGCCCACCGCGCATCTGGCCTTTCCCATTCGCAACGGCATCCCGATCATGCTGGCCTCTGAAGCGCGCGAGATCGAATAGCCACTGGTCCGGGTTGCGGCGGGGCAGGGGGCGTTGCCCCCTCTGGCCTGCGGCCATTCACCCCCAGCGTATTTATCGGCAAGATGAAACCACGCGCCTGCAGTGTGGGGACGGCTCAGCGCGGTGCGGCTGCGCGGCGCAGACGGTCGTTGATGGCGCGGCCAAGGCCGATGTCGGGGATCGGCGCCACGGCGATGCGCCCGCCGTCGCCAGCCAGAGCGTCGGCGCGGTGCAGAAGATGAAAGAGCCGCGCCGCGGCCTCGGTCAGATCGGCGGTTTCCGACAAGGTCAGGTTGTTGGTACCGGGGCAGGCGGCGCCGAACCCGATCCAGATTTCGTCCGGATCGGGTTTGCGCACCTCAAGCCGAACGGCGCCGCGCGGCGCATAATGCGACGGCAATTGGCCCGGCGCCGCGATCCTGTCGGCGGGGGCGGGGTCGGTGACGAGGCTTTCGCCAGTCACGGCTTCGATCGCCTCACGCGGCAGACCGCCTTCGCGCAGCAGCCGTGGCACGGTGCCCGTGGCATCCAGGATCGTCGACTCCAGGCCGACCGGGCAATCGCCACCATCCACGATGGCGTCGATGCGTCCATCGAGCCCGGCCAGAACATGCGCGACCGTGACCGGGCTGATCCTGCCCGAAGGGTTGGCCGAGGGCGCGGCGACCGGCCCGCCGAACCGTGTCAGAAGCGCGCGCGCCACCGGGTGCGCCGGCAGGCGAATGGCGACGGTGTCCAGCCCGGCCGTAACCAGCGGCGACAGCCCGGCACCCGCAGCCAGCGGCAGGACCAGCGTCAGCGGTCCGGGCCAGAATGCCCGGGCGAGCCGTTCGGCCAGCGGCGTCAGATGCGCAATGGCACGCACCTGCCCGAGGCTGGCCAGATGCACGATCAGCGGGTTGAACCGCGGCCGGTTCTTGGCCGCGAAGATCCGGGCGACGGCCATGTCGCTGCGGGCATCGCCGGCCAGCCCATAGACCGTTTCCGTCGGCATCGCGACCAGCGCGCCTTGGCGCAACAGGTCTGCGGCCTGCGACAGGCCGGCATGGGTTGCTGACAAAACGAGGGTTCGGGTCATTGTCGGCTCAGGGTTGCAGGCGGGATCGGTGACGTGGCGTTCGGGTTTTTTGATGCGCGCTGTGGCGCTATCTTCGGCGCATACCGCCCCGCGGCGCCCTTGCCAAGCACCGGCGGTTCGGTGCAGTGAAGGGCAGAACCGCCCGAACGGAGAAACCAGCATGTCCTTCAAGGCCCCCGTCAGCGATTTCCGGTTCCTGTTCGACCATGTCGTGGATTACCGGCAGCTTGCCGAGACCGCGCGGTTTGCAGAGGCCGGGGCGGATGTCACCGATCAGATCCTGACCGAGGCGGGCCGGCTATGCAGCGATGTCCTTGCGCCGCTTAACCGGGCCGGCGATCTGACGCCCGCGAAGCTGGAAAATGGCGTCGTGCGGACCTCGCCGGGTTTTGCCGAGGGCTATCGCGCGATCGCCGATGGGGGGTGGATCGGCCTTTCCGCGGCACCCGAATACGGTGGGATGGGCTTGCCCATCGCGCTGAACACCGCGGTCAACGACATGATGAGCGGCGCGTGCCTGTCGCTTCAGCTGTGCCCGCTGCTGACGCAGGGCCAGATCGAGGCGCTTGAACATCATGCCGACGAGACGCTCAAGGCGCTCTATCTGCCCAGGCTGACATCGGGCGAATGGACTGGCACGATGAACCTGACCGAGCCGCAGGCGGGCTCGGATGTCGGGGCCCTGCGCACCCGTGCCGAGCCACTTGGCGATGGCACATATGCGATCACCGGGCAAAAGACCTATATCACCTGGGGCGATCATGATGTGGCCGAGAACGTTTGCCACCTGGTCCTGGCACGGTTGCCGGATGCGGCGCCCGGCACGCGGGGGATCAGCCTGTTTCTGGTCCCAAAACTGATCCCCGATGCCGACGGGCGCCCCGGCGAACGCAACAGCCTGCGCGTGGTCTCGCTGGAGCACAAGCTGGGCATTCATGGCTCGCCGACCGCCGTCATGGAATATGACGGCGCCACCGGCTGGATGGTCGGCAAGCCGCACGGCGGCATGGCAGCCATGTTCACCATGATGAACAACGCCCGCCTTGGCGTCGGCGCGCAGGGGATCGGCGTGGCCGACGCGGCCTATCAGCACGCGCTGGACTATGCGCGCGAACGCCGCCAGGGGCGCACGCCGCTTGGGGATGGGGCGATCATCGACCATGCCGATGTGCGCCGGATGCTGGCCGAAATGCGCGCTGAAATCTTTGCCGCGCGCGCCATCGCCCTGGCTTGCGGCGTGGCCATCGACATGGGCCGCGCCACGGGTGACGCGCCATGGACGGCGCGTGCCGCGCTTCTGACGCCGATCGCCAAGGCCCATGGCACCGATATCGGCTGCGAGGTTTCCAGCCGGGGCGTGCAGGTTCATGGCGGGATGGGCTATATCGAGGAGACGGGCGCCGCCCAGTATTTCCGCGATGCACGCATCACCCCGATTTATGAGGGAACGAACGGCATCCAGGCAATGGATCTGGTCGGCCGCAAGATGATGGACGGCGGCGAAGAGGCGTTTCGCCTGCTGCAAGAGATCGAGGATGGCGCCGAAGCGGCGCGCACCACCCAGCCCAAGCTGGCCGAGGCCGTGTGGTCGGCCGCCGAGTCGTTGCGGGAAACCACCGAATGGCTGCTGTCTCAGGACATGAACGAACGCTTTGCCGGAGCCGTGCCCTATCTGCGCGCCTTTGCCCGCGTTCTGGGGGCGCATTACCACCTGCGCGCGGCAATCGCCGCGCCGGACAGCGCGCGCGCGCGCCTGGCGCGCGTCTTTGTTGACCGCATCCTGCCCGAACATGAGGGCCTGTTGGCGCAGGTGCGGGCCGGGGCTGCGGGGCTTTATGACTTGTCGCACGACGATCTGGAAATCGCGTGAATACACCCTCGAAGATCGCAACGGGGCAGATACGGCATCCTTGGCCCGCCCCGCCGGAGCCCGGCACCGCGACGGAGGTCGCGCCCGGTGTTCTGTGGATGCGCCTGCCGCTGCCGATGGCGCTGGACCATGTCAATGTCTATGCACTGGATGACGGACCGGGCTGGACGGTGATCGACACCGGATTCGACACCGCCAAGACCCGCGACATGTGGCAGGCACTTCTGGCGGGTCCCTTGGGCGGGCGCCCGGTCCTGCGGGTTCTGGGCACCCATCACCATCCCGATCATATCGGGCTGGCGGGCTGGTTCCAGTCGGATCATGGTGCCGAACTCTGGACCTCGCGCACGGCCTGGCTGTTTGCGCGGATGCTGGTCCTGGACGTGCAGGAGCGTGCCACGCCCGAATCGCTGGCGTTCTGGCGCGAGGCCGGGATGGATGCCAAACTGCTGGCCGAACGCGCCGAGGAGAGGCCGTTCAATTTCGCCGATGTCGTCGCGCCGATGCCGCTGGGGTTTCGGCGCCTTCGCGAGGGCGGCAAGGTTCATCTGGGCGGGCGCGAATGGCTGGTCCGCATGGGGAACGGGCATGCGCCCGAGCATGTCACGCTCTGGAGCCTGGACGACAATCTGGTGATCGGCGGCGATCAGCTGCTACCCGGCATCTCGGCCAACCTTGGTGTCTATGCCACGGAACCCATGGCCGACCCGGTGGGCGAGTGGCTGGAAAGCTGCGAGGCGCTGGCCCCGTTTGCGCGCGACGATCAGTTGATCCTGCCGGGACACAAGCTGCCTTTCACGGGCCTGCCGGTGCGGTTGCGCCAGATGGTCGAGAACCATGTCGGCGCCCTTGATCGGCTGGCGGACCATCTGCGCGAACCCCGCCGGGCAACCGAATGCTTTCCATGCCTGTTCAAGCGCGAGATCGGCCCAGGCGTTTATGGTCTGGCGCTGGTCGAAACAGTTGCGCATCTTAATCACCTGTTGTTGCGCGGGCGCGTGGTGCGCTGGCGCGATTCGGACGGGGCCTGGATCTGGCAACTGCGTTGAGCACTGCTCGCCATGCTGCCTGCCCGGCCATAGCGAAGGAGGGAAGGGTGCGCCTGAGCCGACGTGCTTTTGTGTTGACGGGGGGAGCATCGCTTGCGGGATGCTCGAAGGCATTCATGGGATTGTCGGCCCAACCGGCAGCCCCCTATCCCGATGGCGGCGCAAGCCGCTTGCGGATCGCGCTGTTCGAAGTCGATTCGCTGGACTTCATGCTGCATTCCGGCCTGATCATCCACACGCCCGAGGATCGCGTGCTCTATGATCCGGGCGGATACTGGGCTGACCCGCGCGCTGTGCGCCGTTACGATGTCACGCGCGGGCTCTCGCCCGAGCTGGAAGAGTCCTATCTGTCACGCCAGAGCTTGGTGAGCGGTCCGGATTTCTGGAAGCTGCATCTTTGGGAAACCGAGGTGCCCGATGCCGTGGCGCGCCAGGCTGTCGAGATCGCCGAGGCGCGCACCCCCTATGTGTTTGGCGGCTGCTCGTATGGCGTGACGTCGCTGTTGCGCCAGTTGCCGGGGTTCGAGGATATTCGCGTGACCTTTGTCCCCGCCGAGCTGGCAGCACAATTGCGCGCGCGCAACGATTTGCGCTATTCGGTTCGCGATCTTGGCGCAGAGGCGCAAGAGGCGTGACAGGCCCGCGGCCTTGGGGTATGCACGCCCGAACACTGTTGAACGGAGGCAGACATGGCCAAGCACGAACATGGCTCGATGGACACCAGCGCGCAGGAAAAGACCTTTGCCGGGTTCTTGCGGCTTTCGGCCTGGACGGCCGGGATCGTCATCGCCATCCTGATTTTCCTGGCACTGGTCAACGCCTGATCGACGCACAACAATGCCGCGGGATCCGGGAAGCGGGCTCGCGGCACTGTCCTGTCCAGAGGGTATCCATGCCGCCAATCATCATTCGCCTGCTTGTGTTGCTGGCCCTTGTCGTGGTCACGGGATGCACGAAACCCGTGGTTTTTGCCGCCGACGAGGATGTCCTGGCGGCGCGCTATGCCCATGAAGGCCCGGCCGAGATCCGGTTCTTCAACGTCATCAGCAATGAACGCGGACAGGGCGAACATGCGGCGCTGCTGATCAATGCCAGCGAGCGGGTTCTGTTCGACCCGGCCGGCACCTGGCAGCACCCCCAGGCACCCGAGCGCCACGACGTGCATTTCGGCATGACCGACAGCCTGGTGCATACCTATACCTATTACCACGCGCGCCGGACGCATCATGTGCGCATCCAGACGCTGGAGGTTCCGGCCGAGGCCGCCGAGCGCATCTTGCAACTCGCCAAGGAGGCAGGTCCGGTGCCGGATGCCTATTGCGCGCGTTCCATCGCCGGGATCCTGCACCAGATTCCGGGGTTTGAGGACCTTCCCCAAACGTTTTATCCAAACCGGCTGTCCGATGCCTTTGCCGAATTGCCGGGCGTGACGGAAGAACGCATCTACAGCGATCGCGAACCGACCGAGCGCCAGACCTATACCGGGTTGCAGCCGTCCTGACGATGGACCGCGATGTCTACGCGCTTCCGGTCAGGGCCATCAGCCCCGTCAACGTGGCAAAGCCCGCGACGATCGCCCAGACCACGCTCTTGGAATAGTAACCAACGGCCAGCGTCACGCCTGCGGCAATCAGCCTGAGCGGATCGGTGGTGCCGCCGGTGGCGGCCGGAAAGAACACTTGCGGTGCCACCAGACCGGGAAGGACCGCCACCGGCGTGTAACGCAGATGCCGCAGAACCCATTCGGGCAATTGCCGGCTTCCGATGAGGCCCAGAAAGGAAAAGCGCAGCGTCACCGTGCCCAGGCCCAGGCCCAGGATGATGACCCAGATTTCCAGCGTGCTGTAATTCATTTCCCGCCCTCGCGGCGCCGGGTTGCCATCTTTTCAAGTTGCGCGGCGGTCATCATCGCCAGCACGGCCGCGATCAGCAGGCCAAGGTTATAGGGCAGAAATCCCAGCGCCAGCGTCCCCACCACCGAAACCAGCGCGGCGGCGACATGGGCCAGCGTGCGCAACATCGGTGTGATGATCGCGATGAAGGTGGCAGGCACGGCGAATTCGATCGGCAGTTCGGCCGGAATCTGGCTGCCGGTCAGTGCCCCGATCAGGGTTGCCACATACCACAACGGACAAACCAGCGAGACCGCGCCGAAATAGAACGCGACCTTTGCGGCCAGCGGCATTTCGGGCACCTGTTCGAAACGCGCATGCGCTGTCGCGTAGCCCTGATCGACCATCAGATAGGCCACGAGCGCACGTTGCCAGAGCGGCGCGGCGCCCAGATGCGGCGCAAGGGCCGCCGAATACATCGCCATACGCAGATTTACGGCAAGCCCGGTTGCCAGAATTACCAGGACCGGCGCGTTCTCGCTCATCAGTTGGATGGCCGCCAGTTGCGCGGCGCCGGCGATCACGGCGACCGAAAACAGCAACGTCTCAAGGACGTTCAAGCCAGCCTCGGTCGCCACGACGCCAAAGACGATGCCGAACGGGATGATGACAAGAACGAAGGGTGTGCCGGCGCGGAGGCCCTGAAAATAGGCCTGGCGCGGGGTCAGTTGCGAAACGGATGTCGTATCGGTCATGGCCGGATCATCCGAAGACCCCGGTCACCCGGCCCAGAAGCATGAATGCCCGCGCGCTGCGGGTTTCGGCAAACCGTGCGATCTCGCCGTCCGTGGCGTCGTGTTCGAACTCTGCGAACCGCCGGTCGAAGGCGCGCAGAAATCGGTGCGCGGCATCGCGAAAGGCCGGATCGGATCGCATCCGTCCGGTTGTCAGTGCCAGGCAGGAACGATCCCGTATACCGCCGAGCCCGGCGACGGACGCACCGCGCGCGCCCTCGGCAAAGGCGCGCCAGAGATCCGGCCGGGCGCGGTCGGGTTGCAGATCGTCCATGTAGATTCCTTCTTGTGAAAGTGCGGTCAGGACACGTTGGGCCGCGCGCACCAGCTCGGCGGTGCCATGGTCGGCCAGTGCGCGGCGCAACGCGGCAAAACCCGCCTTGTCCTCGGCGCTGTCGGGAAAGTTCAGTGCCCTGATGAAGTCTTCGGTGTCGAGGGGCTCAACCGCAGGCAGCGGGTTTTCCAGCGCCAGGACAGGTTGCGCGTCGCCGGTGCCGGGCCGATGCGCCCCCCTTGGCGGCGCAGACCCGCCGGTTTCGGTCGAACGCGATGCCGGATTGCGGCGCGTGGTGAACATTGCCAGCGTGCTTTCGGTCTTGCGCTGGGCCTCGGCCAGGGCTTCGAGCTTGGCCTCGACCGTGGGTTTGAGCCCCAGTCCCGCCGCCTGTTGTTCGCGCAGCCAGCCACGGCGTATGGCTTCGACCGATTGGTGCAGCCGGGCCGATTCATCGCGCATCTGTCGTGCAGCGCGCAAGATCAGCACCGCCAGCCATATCAGCGCCACCGGCAAAAACACCGCCAGCGCGATGACGACAAGCCCCAGGGAGTCGGCGATCTGCATGCCGCGCCGTCCCAACGCCACGAAGGCCGCGACCAGAAGGCCGAACCAGACCAGCGACAGGACAAAGGCCAGAACCTCGCCCGAGACCCGGGCCGGGCGCTGCGCCGGGGGCGCGGTCGCGGCGGCAAGGTCGGTGTCGGTGTCCTCCTCGGCCATGGCACTGGCCTCCGGTTCTCAGCGGTAATCGACGCGCACGACTTCATAGCTGCGCTCGCCGCCCGGCGTACGCACCTCGACGGAATCGCCGGGCTCCTTGCCGATCAGGGCGCGGGCAAGCGGTGATTTGATGTTCAAGAGCCCGTTCTCGATATCGGCCTCGGCCTCGCCCACGATCTGATAGGTGCGCTCTTCCTCGGTATCCTCGTCGATCAGGGTCACGGTGGCGCCGAACTTGATCGCCCCGGACAGCCGCGCAGGGTCGATCACCTCGGCGCGGCTCATGAGGCCCTCGATCTCCTTGATTCGACCTTCGATGAAGCTCTGCTTCTCGCGGGCGGCATGGTATTCGGCATTTTCCGACAGGTCACCATGCTCGCGTGCCTCGGCGATGGCGCGGATCACCGCGGGGCGCTCGACGCTCTTGAGTTGCTTCAACTCCTGCTCCAGGGCTTCGAAGCCGCGGCGGGTCATGGGGATCTTTTCCATCGGCCTTCACCATCAATAAAAACGCCCGCGGCCTTGGCCGGGGCATTGATTGCAGTCAATCCATACCTGATACCACCGCCACGCCAAATGCAAGCCCTGCACGGCCTGCGGGAAACGCCTTTTCACCGCGTAGCGATTGACCCTGCCGCCTTGCCTGCGCTATCGCTTGCGCGCAACAAAATTGCCCATCGACCCGGGACCCACGCCAGATAAGGAACAGCCATGTCCGGTATTGAACGCGAATCCATGGAATATGACGTCGTGATCGTCGGTGCCGGGCCGGCCGGCCTGTCGGCGGCGATCCGGTTGAAGCAACTCGATGCCGATCTCAACGTCGTGGTGCTGGAAAAGGGTTCGGAAGTCGGTGCGCATATCCTGTCGGGCGCGGTGCTGGATCCCAGCGGGCTGAACCGCCTGATGCCCGACTGGAAGGAAAAGGGCGCGCCGGTCACGGTGCCGGTCAGGCACGACAACTTCTACATGCTGGGCGAGGGGGGCAAGATCCGGGTGCCCAACTGGCCCATGCCGCCGCTGATGAACAATCACGGCTGTTACATCGTGTCGATGGGCAATGTCTGCCGCTGGCTGGCCGAACAGGCCGAGGCGCTGGGCGTCGAGATCTTTCCGGGCATGGCGGCCTCGGAACTGGTTTTCGATGGCGACCGGGTCAAGGGGGTCGTGGCGGGCGAGTTCGGCAAGAACCCCGACGGCAGCATCGGCGACGCCTATGAACCCGGCATGGAGCTGCATGGCAAATATGTCTTTCTGTCCGAGGGTGTGCGCGGCTCGTTGTCCAAGCAGGTGATGGCCAAATACGGACTGTCGTCGGGCAAATGCCCGCAAAAGTTCGGCCTCGGAATGAAGGAAATCTGGGAGGTTGATCCCGACAGGCATCGCGAGGGGACGGTCACGCATACCATGGGCTGGCCCTTGGGGTCGAATGCCGGTGGCGGCTCGTTCGTGTATCACCTGGACAACAACCAGGTGCTGGTCGGGTTCGTCGTGCATCTGAATTACGAGAACCCTCATCTCTATCCATACATGGAATTCCAGAGGTTCAAGCATCATTCGATGATCGCGGACCTGCTGAAGGGCGGCAAGCGCGTGGCCTATGGTGCACGGGCCATTTCCGAAGGCGGATGGCAATCGATTCCCAAGGTGGTGTTTCCGGGTGGGGCGCTGCTGGGCTGTTCGGCGGGGTTGGTCAACGTGCCGCGCATCAAGGGCAACCACAATGCCATGCATTCGGGCATCGAGGCCGCCGAGGCCGCGCATGCCGCGTTGCAGGGCGGGCGCGAAGGCGACGAATTGAGCGCCTATGAAACCGCGCTGCGCGAGGGTGTTGTCGGCAAGGACCTGAAGAAGGTGCGCAACGTCAAGCCGATGTGGTCCAAATGGGGGCTTCTGGCCGGGCTGGGTCTGGGCGGTCTGGACATGTGGACGAACACGCTGGGCTTTTCGCTGTTCGGCACGCTTAAACACGGCAAGTCGGATGCCGAGGCGACGGGAACGGCCGACAGGTTCAAGCCGATTGATTATCCCCGTCCCGATGGCGTGCTGTCGTTCGACAGGCTGACGAATGTGGCGTTCTCCTTCACCAACCACGAGGAAAGCCAGCCATGTCACCTGCAACTCAAGGACGCGTCGATCCCGATCCAGGTGAACCTGCCGAAATATGACGAACCCGCGCAACGGTATTGCCCGGCGGGCGTCTATGAGGTGGTCCGCGAAGACGGGCAAGAGCCGCGCTTTCAGATCAATTTCCAGAACTGCGTGCATTGCAAGACCTGCGACATCAAGGACCCCAGCCAGAACATCAACTGGGTGACGCCGCAGGGTGGCGACGGGCCGAACTACCCGAACATGTAGGCGATCACGCGGTCATGATGTGCACCGGCGGCAATGGCGGGGCAGGCGCGCATTGCCCTTGCCGCCCTTGCCCGCTACATCTGGGACAAACGCTGGCGCCCCAAGGTTTGGTGGCCGGTCTGTCATTCAGGTCCAGGAGCAGGTCTTGCCCAATGCATTCTTGATCGCGCAAAGGTTGGCCCGTGCGGCGGTTCCGGCGCTGGCCCTGGCGGTGGCCGCGATTCCGGTCGGCGCACAAACGCAGGACGGTGCCGGCCAGGGCTATGCCGGTGCGTTTCTGGCGGCCCGCGAGGCCGGCGCGCGCAACGACTACGCGGCGGCGGTGCCGTTTCTGGAACGCATGTTGCAGACCGACCCCGAGAACGCGCAGGTGCTGGAAAGCCTCACCGTCTCGCATCTGGTCCTGGCACAGCACGATCGCGCGGCCGAGAGGGCAGCGCAACTGATCGAACTGGCGCCCGGCAATCACGCGGCGGCGCTGGCGCTTCTGGCGGATGCCTTTGCCCGCCGCGATTATGACGCGGCGTTGGAATTGCTGGATTCGGGCGCACAAACCTTGCCGTTGATCGACGGCTTGGGGGTTGCCTGGGCGCATATGGGGCAAGGCCGCATGACCGAGGCGCTGGAGGCGCTGGAAGAGGTCGCGGCCCAGGATGGCATGATGGCCTTTGCCCAGTATTGCCGGGCACTGGCGCTGGCACTGGTCGGCGACGTCGAAACCGCAGCCTCGGTGATGGAGGATGAGCGCTTCGATGTCCTTGGTGCGCTGAGCCGGCGCGGCATGATCGCCTATGCCCAGGTTCTGGGGCAGCTGGAACGCTTTGACGACGCACTGGAACTGATCGACGATGTTTTCAACGGCGTCGACGATCCCGTGATCCAGGAAATGCGCGAGGCCTATGGCGAAGGGCGCACGTTGCCGTTCAGTCTGATCTCCGATCCGGCCGAGGGCATGGCCGAGGTCTTTGCCGTGATGGCCTCGGCCATGCAATCGGGCCGCAGCCGCCATGACGCGCTGCTGTATGCGCGCGGGGCCGAGTGGATCAACCCGGATCTGACCGACGCCACCTTGCTGATCGGCCAGTTGTTCGAGGACATGGAACAGCCCGAACTGGCTGCCGAAACCTATGGCCGAATTCCCGAGGACGATGTGTTCGGCATGGCCGCCGCGATGGGGCAGGCGCAGGTTCTGGAAACGCTGGGACAGCTCGACGACGCCATCGCCATTCTGGAAGACCTGGTGGAACAGAACCCCGATTCGATCGCCGCCGCACAGGTGCTGGGCGATTTTTTGCGGCGTGACGGCCGCTTTGGTGCCGCGGCCGAGGCCTATGACCAGGCGCTTGCAAGGATGGACGACCGCGGTGTCGAACCGGACTGGCGGGTCTATTTCTCGCGCGCGGTGTCGCATGAACGCGAGGGTCAGTGGGACCAGGCCGAGGAGGACTTTCGCGCCGCGCTGGCCATTGATTCCGATCAGCCGACGGTTCTGAACTATCTGGGTTATTCCCTGGTCGAACGGCAGGAAAAACTCGACGAGGCGCTGGACATGATCGAACGCGCTGTCGAGGGCGAACCCGACAGCGGCTATATCGTCGACAGTCTGGGCTGGGCGCTCTATCGGATGGGGCGCTATGACGATGCGGTGCCGCATATGGAACGCGCGGTCGAACTGATGCCGACCGATCCGATCCTCAACGATCATCTGGGCGATGTTTACTGGGCGGTGGGCCGCGAGCGCGAGGCGCGCTTTCAGTGGCGCCGCGCCCTGTCCTATGGCCCGCATGACGACCTGGACATGGACCGGGTTCGGCGCAAGCTTGAGGTCGGGCTCGACGACGTGCTTGCCGACGAGGGGGAGCCGCCCCTGCATCGCGGCGGATGACCCAGCGATACGGGGGCGTCGTTTCGGCGCCGGCAAAACTGAACCTGACGCTTCATGTCACCGCCAGGCGGCCCGATGGCTATCATGAGTTGGACTCGCTGGTGGTCTTTGCCGCGCTGGGCGACCGTCTGTCACTGGCCCAGGCGTCGGGCGCGCCGGCCTTGCGGTGCGTTGGCCCCCACGGCGACGATGTGCCCGCCGGGGACGACAATCTGGTCCTGCGCGCGGCCCGGCTGATCGGCGCGCGCGATGTGGCGATCACGCTGGACAAGCGCTTGCCGGTAGCATCCGGCATGGGCGGGGGCAGTTCGGACGCGGCCGCGACGCTGAAACTGCTGGCGCAGGCGCAGGGGCTTTCGCTGCCGGATACACAAGTGCTGATGGGCCTGGGCGCCGACCTGCCGGTTTGCTTGCAGGCACCGCATCCGTGCCGCATGCAGGGACTGGGCGAGCGGCTCTCGCCCGTTGTCGACCTTCCTGCGCTGGCGCTGGTCATCGTCAATCCTGGCGTGCCGCTGTCCACGCCCGCGGTATTCAAGGCCCTGGAAAGCCCGGAAAACCCGCCGATGCCGGCCACGCTGCCCGCCTGGGCCGATCAGGGGGAACTCTGCGACTGGCTGGGTGGCATGCGCAACGATCTGCAAGACCCGGCCTGCACCCTGGTGCCGCAAATCGGTGAGGTGCTCGATGCGATTGCACGTCAACCCGGCTGCCTGCTTGCGCGGATGACCGGGTCGGGGGCAACCTGTTTCGGGATATTTGCCGATAGCGCGCGCGCGAACGATGCCCGCGCGGCACTGGCGCGTCCCGGCTGGTTCTGCGCAGAGACGCAAACGGCCCATCGTGCCACCTGATCGCCGGGCGCGCGCGCCGCGATCAGTTCACGCGCGCAACGATGTAATCGGCCAGATCGGACAGCATTGTGCGCAACGGATGATCGGGCAACACTGCCAACGAGTCGCGCGCGACCGCCGCCCAGTGCAGCGCGGTGTCGCGCGTGCTGGCCAGCGTGCCGTGGCGTCTCAGGATCGCGATGGCGCGTTCCAGATCGCCGTCGCCCTGCTGACCCTTGGCAATGGTCCGTTCCCAAAAGGCGCGCTCATCGGCATCGGCCTGCGCGACCGCGCGGATGACCGGCAAGGTCAGCTTGCGCTCGCGAAAGTCGTCGCCCAGATCCTTGCCGATCGCATCGCCCGCGCCGCCGTAATCCAGAAAGTCATCGACGATCTGAAAGCAGATCCCCAAGGCTTCGCCATAGGCAAAAAGCGCTTCGACATGCGCGGCGTCCGCGCCCGAGATCACCGCCCCGGATTCTGTTGCCGCGGAAAAGAGCGCGGCTGTCTTGCCGCGGATCACCTGCATGTAGACAGCTTCGTCGGTGGCCAGGTTCTGCGCGGCCGAAAGTTGCAGCACCTCGCCCTCGGCGATGATGGCTGCGGCGTTGGACAGAATGTCCAGAACGCGCAGGTTTTCCGTGGCGACCATCAGCTGAAAGGCGCGGGCAAAGAGGTAGTCGCCCACCAGTACGCTGGACTTGTTGTCCCACAACAGGTTGGCGGTCGGCCGGCCGCGCCGCTGCGCGCTTTCGTCGACGACATCGTCGTGCAAAAGCGTCGCCGTGTGAATGAACTCGACCGTCGCGGCAAGCCGGATGTGGTTTTCGCCCTCGTATCCGCACAGCCGCGCCGCAGCGAGTGTCAGCATAGGTCGTATGCGCTTGCCGCCCGCCTCGATCAGATGTGCGGTCACTTCGGGGATTCGGGGGGCGTGTTCCGATACCATCCGCCCGCGGATCAGCGCATTGACCCGCGCCATATCGTCGGACAACCATTCGGAAAGGCGTTCATGCGGCAGGGCGGGGCTCTGCATCGGTTGGGAATTCCCGGTCAGGCTCGACAAGCCCGCTGGCTTGCCGTTTAGTGGTGCGATGAAGGAACTTCTGCGCACGTCCGACCCCACGGTCATTCCCTACGCAACCGCCCTTCTTGAAGGCGAGGGTATAGAGGTCTTTGCACTGGACGTCCATATGAGTGCGCTGGGCATTCTGCCGCAACGATTGATGGTCAGGCAGGAAGATTATTTCATAGCCCACGCGATCCTGCGCGAGGCCGGGCTGCCGGTCGAGGATTGAAACCGGAAACGCAAATGATCTGGGGCGAGACCGACCTGAGTCGCGACATCTTTCTAGGCGGCAAGCTGTCGATCTGGCAGCCGCTGCGCGGTTACCGTGCGGCGACTGATCCCGTTCTGCTGGCTGCGGCCGTGGCGGCGCGGCCGGGGCAATCGGTTCTGGAACTGGGATGCGGTGCTGGCGTGGCGATTCTGGCGCTGGGAAGGCGCGTGCCCGACCTGCACCTGACGGGGTTGGAGCGACAGCCCGACTATGCCGCCCTGGCCCAGCGCAACGCGCAGGAGAACGCGGTGCCGGTCACGGTTCTGGTCGGCGATCTCGATCAGATGCCCGATGCGCTGCGCGGCCGGGCGTTCGACCATGTGCTGGCCAACCCGCCCTATTACCCGCCACGGGCGCCGGCCGCACTCGATCCGGGGCGTGCGGCCGCGCTGCGCGAGGATACGCCACTGGAACGATGGATCGACGCGGCCTTGCGACGGCTCAAGAGCGGCGGATGGTTGACCATGATCCACTTGGCAGAGCGGCTTCCGCAGATCCTGGCGGGGCTGGACGGGCGCGCCGGGGCGATTTCCGTGCGGCCCCTTTGCCCGCGCGCGGGGCGGCCGGCGGGGCGGGTTCTGATCCGGGCGCGCAAGGGCGCGCGCACGCCCTTTCGGTTGCTGTCACCGCTGGTCTTGCATGCCGGGAACACGCATATCGAGGATCGCGACGACTTTTCCGACGCGGCGCAGGCGATCTTGCGCGAAGGGCGGGCGCTGGCGTGGGATTGAGGGCTTGGCGATCGGGCGCCGGGGTTGCCCCCGCGCAAGCGCGGGCTTAGAAACGCTCGATCAGGCGGTTGAGGTAATCGCGCTCGGTCTCCGGGCGGTCGCGCTCGGCTGAACGGCGGCGGATCTCGTCCATGAGTTCGCGCGCGCGTTCGCGCGGGTCTTCGCCGGGAACCGCTGTGCCGCTCTCGCCGTCGGCAGAGCGATTGCCCGAACGCTCGCGCCCCAGCGGGTCACGCCCTGCGCCCTGTTCGCGTCCGTCTTGGCCGTCTTCGCCCTCGGCCCCTTCGGCGCGGTCCTGGCGCATCGCGTCGTTGAACTGGCGCAACCCTTCGCGCAACGCATCCATCGCCTCGGCCTGGCGTTCCAGGGCGGTGCGGGCATCGTCGTCGCGCAGGGCCTCGGCGGCCTCGTCCATCGCGCGGCGGGACTCGTCCAGCGAGTCCAGCGCGCCGTCTCCCTCGGGTGTGCCTTCGCCCGGCAGGGTCTGCAAGAGCTGCTCGCGCAGACGCTCGCGCAAGGCTTGTTGACGCTCGGCCAGATCGTCCATCTGGTCCGCGCCGCCCCGATCGCCCGTGCGCTCGCCCGTTTCTTCGTCGGTGTCGCCCTCCTGGCGATCATCGTCACCGGGCCGGGTCCGGTCGAACTGGTCCTGTAGCTCGCGGAAGGTGTCGTCGGCCAAAGATTGCTGATCGCCCAGCGTGTCGCCCAAGCCTTCCATCGATTCGGCACCGGGCATCGACTCGCCGCCTTCGCCCTCGGTGACCTGCAGGTTTTCCATCAACTCGTTCAGCCGTGCCATCAGCTCGGCCGCCTCGTCCATGCGCCCTTCTTCCATCAGTTCCTGGATGCGGTTCATCAGTTCCTGGATCTGGTTTCCCGTGATCTCCATCTGCTCGCCGGGATCGGCTTCGCCGCGTTCGCGGGGCTGTTCGGCCAGCATCTGCATGTAGTCGCGCATGGCCTCGCGCAGTTCGTCCATGAGATCCTGGATTTCCTGCTGGGTGGCGCCGCTGCGCATCGCCTCGTCGAGTTGATCCTGAATCCGGCGCAGGCGCTCGCGGGCGTTGGCCAGCTCTCCCTCCTCGATCAGCAGCGCCAGATCCCAGAGCTTGGTGGCAAGCTCGTCACGGGCATCGCGGTTCAATGTCCCCTCATCGAGCCGGCTTTCGATCGCGCGAACCGACTCGCGCAGGGCGGCGGGCACGGCCTCATCGCGAAACGCCCCCTCCGCACGATGAAGCATCGCGCGCATCAGTTGTGCGGCGCGCGGCGCATTCTCGGCGTTCCACAAGAGATCGCGCCGGATTTCCGCGACAGCCTTTGCCGCCGGCTCAAAGAAGCGCCGCCCCGGCAACGCGCCCGCTATGACCTCGCTTTCGCCCGATTGTCCGGCCGCATCGGTGGCGCGCAGCACCACTTGCACGGGCAGGTGGGCCCAGGGGTGCTGCGACAGGTCTTCGCGAAGAAGTTCGTCGAATTCGTCGCGGTCGCCGGCGATGGGCAGCGGCAGATCCAGTTGCAACGGATCGCGCGGTTCCGGTGGCAGGCTCAGACCGTGGTTGCGATCGACGGCCTCAAGATCAAGCGTGATCACGGCTTCGCCGGCGGTGATGCCGTGGTCATCGCGCGCCTCGAACGGAAGCTCCATAACCCCGCCGCGTGCGCGGTGCATCGCGCCGGTTGCCTGGATGTCGGGGGCGGCGTCGGGTTCGACGATGACCTCCCAGTTGCGGCCGCCGGGGCCGTCGATCGACAGACGACCCGACTGCATGGCCGCGAATTCGGCGGCTTGCCCGGTCTCGTCGCCCTCGGTGCGTTCGCCCAGATCCTGTGTGACGGCAAGGTCGCCGGGGGCGCCGTAGAAGCGCACGATCACGCGCGCGCCCTGCGGAACGCGAAACTGCGCGCGGTCGATTTCGTTGAGATAGAGGCCCGGTCGTTCGGTATAGGCGGGCGGCGTGATCCAGCCCTCCCAGGACGGGCCGATCGCCGCGCCGGCAGGCGATGTCAGCCCCGCCATTTCGCCAATGCGTTGCGGTGCGCCGAAAAGCAGCGCCAGCGCGGCGGCCGTCAAGGCCACCAGCCGCAGGGCATAGGGGTCGTGCCGCGCAAGGTTCAGATCCGGGGGCACGGGGCGGGCACGGCTGGCCAGTATTCGCATGCGCGCGCGATGGATCTGCCAAAGCGCGGCCGAGGCCGGATCGGCAGTGCCGATGGCCTGGGCATCGGCCAGCGCCGCCAGCGGACGGCCGGGCAGGCGGCGGTCCAGGCGTTGCATCGCCTCGGCCCGCGATGGCCATTGGAAACGCCTCAGCCCCCAAAGGATCGCCGCCAGAACCGCGGCGGCGGCCAGCACGGCGGCCCACAACGGCGCATCACCCGGCAACTGGCCCGCGAACCCGAACGCCGCGATGGCCCCGGCGAGAAGCACAAGCGAGACCGCCAGCCAGAAGGCGCGGAATGCGCGCTCTGTCACCATGGCCGCCTGCGTCAACGCCAGCGCCCGTCCAAGCGGGCGCAGATCGGGCGTTTCGGTGGTGCGGCCGGGCATGACCCCTCCTTATCCCATCCAGTTGGGGATGGTATCGCGGGCGATCATCTCGTCATAGCTGGGGCGCGCGCGGATAACCGCGAATTGATCGCCATCGACCAGAATTTCGGGCACGAGCGGGCGCGAGTTGTATTCCGACGCCATGACCGCGCCATACGCCCCCGCCGACCGAAAGGCGACCAGATCGCCGGTCATCAACAGCGGCATGTGGCGCTGGCGGGCAAAGGTGTCACCCGATTCACAGACCGGCCCGACGATATCGACGGGCGCCACGGCCTCGCCCGGTGCCGGTTCGGTGACCGGCACGATGTCGTGGTGCGCGGCATACATGGCCGGGCGCACCAGATCGTTCATGGCCGCGTCGATGATCAGGAACTCGCGTTCGTCGCCGGCCTTGCGATAGATCACCTGCGAGACCAGCACACCGGCATTGCCCGCGATCAGGCGACCCGGTTCGATCTCGATTTCGCAGCGCAGATCGCCCAGCACCCGCTTGATCATCGCGCCGTAATCGCTGGGCAGGGGCGGCGCCTCGTTCGAGCGGGTATAGGGGATGCCCAGGCCGCCACCCAGATCCAGCCGTTCGATGAAATGCCCTTCGGCCCGCAACTGGCGCGTCAGATCGGCCAGCTTGCGATAGGCGGCCTCAAATGGCGCGAGGTCGGTCAACTGGCTGCCGATATGCATGTCGATCCCCATGACCCGCAAGCCTGGAAGCTGCGCGGCGCGGGCATAGATCTCGCTGGCCCGCGCGATCGGAACGCCGAACTTGTCTTCCTTGCGCCCCGTGGTGATCTTTTCGTGGGTGTGCGCATCGACATCGGGGTTCACACGCAGGGCGATCGGGGCCTCGATCCCCATGGCGGTGGCCACCTCGGACAGGGCCTCCAGCTCGGGTTCGGATTCGACGTTGAACTGCCGGATACCGCCGCCAAGCGCCAGTCCCATCTCCTCGCGGGTCTTTCCGACCCCGGAAAAGACGATCCGTTCGCCCGGCACGCCCGCGGCCTTTGCGCGCAGGTATTCGCCGCCCGACACCACGTCCATGCCCGCGCCCATGTCGCCCAGAAGCTTGAGAATCGCGATGTTCGAATTGGCCTTCACGGCAAAGCAGACCAGATGCGGAAGCGGTTCCAGCGCCTCGGTGAACAGGGCGAAATGGCGCTTCAGGGTTGCGGTGGAATAGCAGTAAAACGGTGTACCCACAGACGCGGCCATGTCGCGCAGTGCCACGTCTTCGGCATGCAACTGTCCATTCTTGTATAGGAAATGATCCAACTCGTCCCCCGATGCGCGATCCGCGCTGTCAGAAATTCAACCTGCGGCGCGCGTCAGTCGCGTCGGCTGCGCAGGAAAAGATAGAGTGGCAGGCCGCAACTGACACCGATCAGGAACGTGGCCGGTATGGCGAAAAGCCCGCGCCAATTGCGACGTTGCAGGCTTTCGGCAACGATCCAGATGGTCAATGCAACCGCCGCGATCGTCAGATCCCAGACCAGACCGGATGTGGCGGCATTGGCATGCCAGGCATCCACCATGTCGGGCAACGACCAGCCGTGTTCGCGAAACCAGCTGACGAACCAGAACATCGGATGCACTGTGCCCCACAGGGCCAGCACCAGGAATACCGGTCGCAGCGCCGCCATCGCCTATCCCCGCCAGAAGCTGTCCATATCGGCACCACCCTCGACCGATGGCGGGTCGGCGGCGCCGCAGGCCGCCAGTGCGGCCAAGGCCACCAGAAGCATAAGCGGATAGAGCCGTTTCATCACAAAGCCTCCTGCCAGCGTGCGACCTGCGCGCGCACCCGTTCGGGCGCGGTGCCTCCGTAAGACATGCGCGAGCGTACCGAGTTTTCCACCCCCAGGACATCGAAAACGGCCTCGGTTATGCCCGGATGAACCGATTGCATCTGCGCAAGCGTCAGGTCGGGCAGGTCGATCCCGGCATCCTCGGCCATCTTGACCAGGCTGCCGGTGACGTGGTGGGCATCGCGAAACGGCAGGTTCAGCGCGCGCACCAGCCAGTCTGCCAGATCCGTCGCGGTCGAAAACCCCGCGGCGGCAGCCTGTGCAAGCGCGTCGCGGTTGGCGATCATGTCCTTGACCATGCCCGTCATCGCCGCGAGGCCCAGCATCAGGTTGTCGGCCGCGTCAAAGACTTGTTCCTTGTCTTCCTGCATGTCCTTGGAATAGGTCAGCGCCAGGCCCTTCATGACCGTGAACAGCGCCACATTCGCCCCCAGGATGCGCCCCAGCTTGGCGCGCAGCAGTTCGGCCGCGTCGGGGTTTTTCTTTTGCGGCATGATGGACGAGCCGGTGGTGAAGGCATCAGACAGCCGAACGAACCGGAACTGTGCCGAGGACCAGATCACCAGCTCTTCGGCGAACCGCGACAGGTGCATCGCACAGATCGACGCCGCGCCCAGGAATTCCAGCGCAAAATCGCGATCCGATACGCTGTCGAGGCTGTTTGCCGTGGGGCGGTCGAACCCCAGCGCCTGGGCCGTCGCCTCGCGGTCGATGGGAAACGAGGTTCCCGCCAGTGCCGCTGCGCCCAGCGGGCATTCGTTCATTCGTGCACGCGCGTCGATGAAACGGCCGCGATCACGTGCCAGCATCTCGACATAGGCCAGCATGTGATGGCCCCAGGTCACGGGCTGGGCGGTCTGCAAATGGGTGAAACCGGGCATGACCCAATCGGCCCCGGCCTCGGCCTGCGCGAGAAAGGCGCGCATCAAGGCCTCGATCCCTTCGATGGCCGCGTCGCATTGCTCGCGCACCCAAAGCCGAAAATCGACGGCGACCTGGTCGTTGCGCGACCGGGCGGTGTGCAGCCGTCCCGCAGGTTCGCCGATGATGTCTTTCAGCCGCGCCTCGATGTTCATGTGGATGTCTTCCAGATCGGTCCGGAACGGAAAGCTGCCGCCCTCGATCTCGGCCTTGACCTGGTCGAGGCCGGTGTTGATGGCCCGCGCATCGGCTTCCGTCAGGATGCCCTGCGCGGCCAGCATCGCCGCATGTGCGCGCGAACCGGCGATGTCTTGCGCATACAGTCGGCGGTCGAACCCGATCGAGGCGTTGATCGCCTCCATGATGGCATCGACCCCGCCCGCGAACCGGCCGCCCCACATGCTGTTGGCGCTGCTTTCCGTCATGTTCCGTCCCCTGATCTGGCGATGGCGCCCGTATACGCGCTTGCCCCCCGCCGCGCAATCGGTGGGCCGGTTGCGCCGTTGGCGGTGCTTCACCGGCTGTTAACGCACGGTGTTCACAATGACCCAAACCGAGCGGAGATTGCCGATGACAGCCTTTTCGCCCCCGCCTCATCCCGCCAGCGACGGGTTGGAAAGCCCGTTTGCCGCAGCCGAAGACCTGCGCAGCCGCGAAACGCTGCGCATGGTGCGCGCGGCGCTTGACGATCGCCGCGCGATGCTGGCGTTTCAACCGGTCGTCCAGGCCCGCATGACCAATCGAACCGCATTCTACGAAGGGTTCATCCGCGTGCTGGACGAGCAGGGGCGCATTCTGCCGGCGCGAGATTTCATGCATGCGGTCGAAACGACCGAGACCGGGCGCAGGATCGATTGCCTGGCGCTTGAGCTGGGCCTTGCCGCCCTTTCCGATGAACCGGGCTTGCGCCTGTCGGTCAACATGTCGGCGCGCTCGATCGGTTATCCGTCGTGGCTGGCGACGCTTGAACGCGGCCTGCGGGGTGATCCGACCATCGCGGAACGCCTGATCCTTGAAATCACCGAATCATCAGCCATGCTGATGCCGGATCTGGTCACTGTCTTCATGGCCGAGATGCAGGGACGCGGGATCTGTTTTGCGCTGGACGATTTCGGCGCGGGCTTCACCGCCTTTCGCCATCTCAAGGAGTTCTATTTCGACATCATAAAGATCGACGGCGCCTTCATTCGCGGGGTCAGCGACCAACCGGACAACCAGGTGCTGGCGCAGGCGCTGGTGTCGATCGCACGTCATTTTGACATGTTCACGGTCGCCGAGGCCGTCGAAAACGCCGAGGATGCGCGCTATCTGGTCGATATCGGCGTGGATTGCCTGCAAGGCTATTATTACGGCGTCCCGACGACCGATGCACCCTGGAAAACCTCCAGGCTGGCCAAGATGGCCTGAGTGGCATCGGCGCGCATCCGGTTCGGGCCTGTCGTGGTTCCGCAGTGCAGCATTGCCTTGCATCGGCATCGCGCGTAAGAAATCCACGAGGGGGCGCCCATCGTGCCGGCGCACCGCCATGTGAGAGGAGCACCTATGACCAATGTCGTGATCGTATCCGCTGCCCGGACTGCCGTCGGCGCCTTCAACGGTGCCTTTGCCAATACGCCCGCGCATGACCTGGGCGCCGCCGCGATCGAGGCTGTGATTGCCCGCGCCGGGATCGACAAGTCCGAGGTGTCGGAAACCATTCTGGGCCAGGTGCTGACCGCCGGGCAGGGCCAGAACCCTGCGCGCCAGGCGCATATCCTGGCCGGGCTGCCACGCGAGAGTGCGGCCTGGGGCATCAACCAGGTCTGCGGCTCGGGCCTGCGGGCGGTGGCGCTGGGCGCGCAGCATGTGCAACTGGGCGATGCCGACATCGTCATCGCCGGCGGGCAGGAAAACATGTCGCTTGCCCCCCATGTCGCGCATCTACGGTCGGGGACGAAGATGGGCGATACCAAATTCATCGATTCGATGATCAGGGATGGTCTTTGGGATGCCTTCAACGGCTATCACATGGGCCAGACCGCCGAGAATGTCGCGCAGCAGTGGCAGATCAGCCGCGACATGCAGGATGAATTCGCGGTTGCCAGCCAGAACAAGGCCGAGGCCGCGCAAAAGGCGGGGCGCTTTGCCGATGAAATCGTGCCCTTTACCATCAAGACCCGCAAGGGCGACGTGGTGATGGACGCCGACGAATACATCCGTCACGGGGCCACGATCGAGGCCATGCAAAAGCTGCGTCCCGCCTTTACCAAGGATGGCTCGGTCACCGCGGCCAATGCCAGCGGCATCAACGACGGTGCGGCCGCGGTGCTGCTGATGTCGGCGGACGAGGCGGAAAAGCGCGGCCTGACCCCGCTTGCGCGGATTGCCAGCTATGCGACCGTGGGCCTTGACCCGTCGATCATGGGGGTCGGCCCCATCCATGCGAGCCGCAAGGCCCTGGCCAAGGCCGGCTGGAAGCCCGAGGATCTGGACCTCGTCGAAGCGAACGAGGCCTTTGCCGCCCAGGCCTGCGCCGTCAACAAGGACATGGGCTGGAACCCCGATGTCGTCAACGTGAACGGCGGCGCGATCGCGATCGGCCACCCCATCGGCGCATCGGGTGCGCGCATCCTCAACACGCTCCTGTTCGAAATGAAGCGCCGCGATGCGCGCAAAGGGCTTGCCACCCTGTGTATCGGCGGCGGGATGGGCGTTGCGATGTGCCTGGAGCGCTAAGCGCCCCTCTGTTCTGCAGATTCAAAGGATGGGGGCGCAATAATGTTGCGCACCCCCTTTCAATTCGGTAACAGAATTTCATAGGCTTTTCAGTTGACGGAGGAATCATGGCACGGGTTGCATTGGTCACAGGCGGAACGCGGGGTATCGGCGCGGCGATTTCAACCGCGCTCAAGGGCGCGGGCTATTCGGTCGCGGCGAACTATGCCGGGAATGACGACGCCGCTGCCCGCTTCACCGACGAGACCGGCATTCCGACCTACAAGTGGTCGGTCGCCGATTACGACGCCTGTGCCGCGGGAATCGCCAGGGTCGAGGGCGACCTGGGGCCGATCGACATCTTGATCAACAACGCCGGGATCACGCGCGATGCGCCGTTCCACAAGATGACTCCGCAGCAATGGAAAGAGGTGATCGACACGAACCTGAGCGGTGTGTTCAACATGACGCATCCCCTGTGGCCGGGCATGCGCGAACGCAAGTTCGGACGGATCATCACCATATCGTCGATCAACGGGCAGAAGGGTCAGTTCGCCCAGGCCAATTACTCGGCGGCAAAGGCGGGGGATCTGGGTTTCACCAAGGCCCTGGCGCAAGAGGGCGCGCGCGCCGGGATCACGGTCAACGCGGTCTGCCCCGGCTATATCGCGACCGACATGGTGATGGCCGTACCCGAAAAGGTGCGCGAGGCGATCATCGGACAGATCCCTGTCGGCCGCCTGGGCGAGCCTGAAGAAATCGCCCGCTGCGTGGTTTTCCTGGCCGCAGACGAGGCCGGTTTCATCACCGGCTCGACCATCAGCGCGAATGGCGGCCAGTTCGTCGTGTGAACGCGGTGACATGAACGACGGGCCCGGCGGCGTCCTGCTGCCGGGCCTTTTTTCGTTGTCGCCACCTGCCGCTTGGCGCATCAAGCGCGCATGACTCGCAATTCGGCCACGATTATCGGCTTTTCCGCCGTCGCCATGTGGGCGCTGCTGGCGCTATTTACGGTCGCGTCGGCGCCGGTTCCGCCCCTGATGCTGAATGCCGCATGTTTTGCGATCGGCGGTGGCGTCGGCCTGGTCTGGCTGCTTGTCAGGGGCGAATTGCGCTTGTTGCGCGGTGTTTCGTTCGGCGTATACCTTTTCGGCGCGGCGGGGCTATTTGGATACCACTTCCTGTATTTCAGCGCATTGCGCCTGGCACCCGCCGCCGAAGCCGGGCTCATCGCGTATTTGTGGCCATTGCTGATCGTGCTCTTTTCCGGGCTGTTGCCGGGCGAGCGTTTGCGCGCGGGGCATGTCGTCGGTGCCCTAATGGCCTTTGCCGGTGCGGCGCTGATCGTCTCCGCCGGGATCGGCCAGTTGCGGGGGGCGGGTGCGGGCTATGCCCTGGCGTTCCTGGCGGCGTTCACCTGGACAGGCTATTCGCTGATCTCGCGCCGGTTGGGGCATGTGCCGACTGCAGCGGTGACGGTCTATTGCCTGCTGGCCGGCGTCATGGCGCTGGTGGCACATCTGGCCTTGGAAACCCCGCGATGGCCGGTCTCGGCCTTGGGCTGGGGCGCCGTTCTGGGGCTGGGACTGGGCCCGGTCGGGCTGGCGTTCTTTACCTGGGATGTCGGGGTGAAGCGCGGCGATATCCAAGTACTTGGAACGGCTTCATACGCCGCACCACTTCTGTCGACACTGGTGCTGGTTCTGGTCGGGATCGCGGCGCCGACACCGTCGCTGGCGCTGTCGGCCGCGCTGATCACCGGCGGCGCGGTTCTGGCCGCGCGCGCCGGGCGGCGTTCGGTCAGGCCGTCGAAAGGCGGTTGATCTCTTCCTTGAGGCGCAGTTTCTGCTTCTTCATCTCTGCAATGGCCAGGTCGTCAGTGCCCGGCGACCGCTGCGCCTCGACCACTTTCTCGGAGAGAAGCTCGTGCTTGCGGCGCAGTTCGGAAAGATGCGAAGTCAGCGACATGGATGTCCTCCTCTGAGCGTGTTGAACATCTGTATTGCACCACATCTTCATCCAATTGTCACATGAAACTCGTGTGTGATTTTCGGCAACTCGTGCGCGGCCGCCCAGCAGGTTTCAGCCGAGCCCCGCGACCTGATTCACAAGGTCGCGCAGGGTGTCCACGATCCACAGCCGCACACTGTCCACCAGCGCCACATAGCCTGCCAGGGGCTCGCTCAACACCGGGACATACTCGGACGCCAGCGGGGCCAACAGGTACAGGCCCAGCAGAATCACGGCCACCAACGCCGCCAGCAAGAGGCCCTGGACGAATCCGCTGCGCGCCTCTGCTCCGGGCGGGGGCAGGCTGGACTCGGCGTCGCCGGTGCGCCGGGGCGTGTTTCCCGGCTGAAGGGTCGAGCTGAGCTCGTCGATGTCGGGCAAAAGATTGCGCCGGCTGGATGTCGGTTTTTCCGCAGGCTCGGGCGTCGTGCGGTCTGGCGGATCGCGGTGATCGGCGGGCCCGGTGTCTTGCGGCTCTGGTCGGCGTGCGCCGCGCTCCACCCGCGGGCGTGAGACCAGGCCAAGATCGCCCTGGGTTTCCAGTCCGGTCGTGGTGGATCTGCGCCGCTCGGTCAACTCGCGCTCGGCCTCTTCGCGCAGGACATCGAGAACCGACTGGTCGATCCGCGGTGCCGCAGCCGTCGGCGCAGGTCGCGATGGCTCGGACGGCTCGGCGGCGTCGTCTTGCGAGGATGCGCCGTCGAGGGTTTCAGGCGGTTGAAACCATGTCGTGCCACAGGCAGAGCATTGCACATCGCGCCCACCCTCGGGGATGGCGCTGCCGTCAATCTCATACTGCGCCCGGCAGTTCGGACAGGTCAGTCGCATCCTACCCCCAGATCCCCGCGGATTCTCTGCGGCCGCCCGCCTCGGCCATTGGCTCTGCCGCATTGCTGTTGTAGCAAGCACTCAGTCAAGTTCCAAGACCGGAGCGCCGGCGCACGGTCGGTCATGGCGAGGATGGGGGACGCGTGATCAAGCTGACGAAAGTCGGATACGGCTATGACGGCCGCGAACTGCTGACAGAGGTTGATCTGAGCATCGCACCCGGCGCGTTTCATTTCCTGACGGGGCCGTCCGGGGCGGGCAAGACCACACTCTTGCGGCTTTGCTATGGCGATCTGGTTCCGATTGCGGGCGCGGCCGAGATGTTCGGCCATGATCGCCGCACCATCGGCCGTGACGGGCTGGCCGCCCTGCGCCGCCGGATCGGCGTGATCCATCAAGATTGCCAGTTTCTGGACCATCTTTCGGTGGCGGAAAACGTCGCGCTTCCCTTTCTGGCGTCGGGGCAGCCGGTTCCGCTGGACGATTTGCGCGAATTGCTGGGCTGGGTCGGTCTGGACGGGCATGCCGATGCGCTGCCGCCCACGCTGTCGGGCGGTGAGCGTCAGCGCGCGGCGCTGGCGCGTGCGGTCATACTGTCGCCCGAGGTCGTTCTGGCCGACGAACCGACCGGCAACATCGACTGGGAGATGTCGATGAAGCTGTTGTCCCTTCTGATCGAATTGAACAAGATGGGCACGGCGGTGATGATCGCCACGCATGATCTGAACCTGATCCGTGTCGCCAAGGCGCAGGTCTCGGCGCGGGTGCTGCGCATATCCGAGCGCCGCTTGCAGGCTGCGGGGACCGATCTGTGATGGCCCGTCAATCGCGTTCCGCTTTTTCCGACCCTTCGCGCGTGGTTCCCGCCTCGGGGTTCACGGCGGCGCTGACCGTGGCGACGGCCGCGGCCATGGCCTTTCTGGCGGTGTTCGCGCTTGCCTTGTCGCTTGCGTCGGGACAGTTGTCGATGCGCTGGTCGCAGACCCTTGCCCAGACCGCCACGCTGCGTCTGTCGGCGCCCCCGGCCGAAATGGCGTCCCAAACGGACGCAGTGCTGGAGGTGCTGCGGACGACCCCCGGCATTGCCTCGACCCGCGTGCTGGAGGCGGATGAACAGCGCGCCTTGCTGGAGCCGTGGTTCGGCCCCGACATGCCGGTCGAGGCATTGGCCTTGCCGCGCCTGATCGAGATCCTCGAAGCGCCCGAGGGGTTCGACCCGGTTGGCCTGCGCATGCGCCTTGCCGCCGAAGTGCCAAGCGCGGTTCTGGACGACCACGGCCGCTGGCGGCGCCCGCTGGTCAAGGCGGCGGGCGCACTCAGGGCGGTTGCGATCACGGCGGTCGTGCTGATCGGCGCGATCATGGCCGCGATGGTCGCGCTTGCGGCCAGTTTTTCGCTTGCAGCGAATGCGCAGGTGATCCGCGTTCTGCGGCTGGTGGGGGCGCAGGATCGCTTCATTGCGCGCGCCTTCACGCGGCGTTTTGCGCTGCGCGGGTTCATGGGCGCCGCGCTGGGCACTGTGGCCGGGATGGCGGTTTTCGTCTTTCTGCCGGCGCCGCAGGATGACGGTTTTCTGGCTGACCTGGGCTTTCAGGGCATGGCATGGCTGCTGCCCTTGTCGATTCCGCCTCTGGCCGGACTGGTGGCGTGGCTGGCCACGCGGGCGACAGCGTTGCGGGTTCTCAAAAGGGGAAGCTGATGGGTTACGCGGTTCAATGGACGCGCTCGCTGATCTTCACGGTTCAGGCCTATGCGATGATGGCGCTGATGGCTGTCTTTTTCACGCCCTGGGCGCTGGTGGATCGGCGCGGGGCCTTTTCGGCGGTTCACACCTGGTGCCGGTACGTGCGCTGGACGGCCGCATGGATGATCGGCCTGCGGTCCGAAGTGCGCGGTGACATCCCCGCGGGGGAGGTGATGATCGCGGCCAAGCATCAGTCGTTCTTTGACATCATCATTCTGGTCAGTGAATTGCCGCGGCCCAAGTTCATCATGAAAAAGGAACTGGTCTGGGCCCCGATTCTGGGTTGGTATGCCAAACGGATCGGCTGCGTGCCGGTCGATCGCGGCCGGCGCGGCGCGGCGATCAAGGCCATGCTGGCGCGCGTGGCCAGCGGCCAGCAGGACCCCGGTCAGTTGATCATCTATCCGCAAGGCACGCGGGTCGCGCCCGGTGCCGCGCGCGACTACAAGGTGGGCACCGGCGTTCTGTATCAGGAAATGGGTGTGCCCTGCGTTCCGGTCGCTTGCAATGTCGGCGTTTTCTGGCCGCGCCGCAGCATCTATCGCGCGCCCGGCCTTGCGGTGGTCGAGTTCCTGCCGACGATTCCGCCGGGTTTGCCGCTGCGCGATTTCATGACCCGCCTTCAGGGTGAGATCGAAACCGGATCGGATGCGCTGATGGCAGAAGCCGGGTTTCAGGCCCGAACCCCCGCAACCGGGATCTCGTGATCGGGGGTGCGCTCTGGTCGCGGTCCACGCTTAGGCGGACAGGCCCTTGCGCCCCATCTCCAGGAATTTGCGCCGCCGTGCGGCGACGAGCTTGTCGCCCTTGGTGCCGTCGAACGACGCCAGCGATTCGCGCAATGCCTTGCCCACCGCCGTGAGCGTCGCGTCGCGGTCGCGCTGCGCGCCGCCGCGCGGTTCTGCGATGATTCCGTCGATCACCCCGAGTTTCAGAAGATCCTGCGCGGTCAGGCGCAAGGACTCGGCGGCTTCGCGCATCTTTTCGGCGTCTTTCCACAGGATCGAGGCGCAGCCCTCGGGGGTGATGACCGAATAGACCGAGTGTTCCAGCATCAGCACGCGGTTTGCCGTGGCCAGCGCGACCGCCCCGCCCGAGCCCCCCTCGCCGACGATGACCGAAACCAGCGGCACCGCGATCTCAAGGCATTTCTGGGTCGAGCGGGCGATGGCCTCGGCCTGGCCGCGCTCTTCGGCGCCCTTGCCGGGATAGGCGCCCGGCGTGTCCACCAGCGTGATGACCGGCAGCTTGAACCGATGCGCAAGATCCATCAGCCGGATCGCCTTGCGATAGCCCTCGGGACGGGCCATGCCGAAATTATGCGCAATACGCGATTTCGTGTCCCAGCCCTTTTCCTGCCCGATCACCACCACCGGCCGATCATCAAGCCGTGCCAGCCCCCCCATGATGGCGTGATCGTCGGCAAAGTTTCGGTCGCCGGCCAGCGGCGTGTATTCGGTGAAAAGCGCGTCGATATAGTCACGGCAATGCGGCCGGTCGGGATGGCGGGCGACCTGGCATTTGCGCCAGGGGGACAGGTTGCGATAGAGATCGTTCAGAATCTGATTGGCCTTGCGGTCCAGCGCCTCGGCTTCTTTCTCGACATCCATCTCGGGGTTGGCGCGGGCCATGGCGCGCAGCTCCGCCGATTTGCCCTCGATCTCGGCAAGTGTCTTTTCGAATTCGAGATAGTTCATGCCCGATCTCCTGCGATGCGCGCCCTATATGCCTACACTACTTCGGTGATGCAACCGCCGGGCCAAGTGTGATCGGGGCAGGGGGCGGTTTGCCTGCGGTCGTTGCATGCGTTGCCGCGCCGCTCATTCCGGTCAGGCAAGATCAGAAAAGCGACCCTTGGTCGGGCGGTGTGTCGGGCTTCGCGCGACCACCCGCCTTGCGGGACTTCGAGGCGGGGGCGGATGGCGTGCCGGGTCCTGCCGCAAGGGGGGCGGCATCCACTGTGCCGTCGCGCATCTCGATGCGAAAGCGCGGCAAGGACGCGGTTTGCGCGGCGCTCATCAAGGGGGTGCCGTCCGGATCGCGCAGGATCGCAAAGCCGCGCGCCAGCGTTTCGCGATAGCCAAGCGTCTGGCGCATCCGTTCCAGCGCCCGCAAGGTGTCGCGGGCACGCTCGAACTTCGCGCGCACCGCGCTGTCGGCGCGTTCCGCCAGCGAAAGCAGTCCGGGACGGGCGCGGGCAATGTCGGCGTGCAGCCGTTCGCCCGGCAGCCGAATCGTCGCCAGACGCTCGCCGCGCCGTTCCAGCCCCCGCTGCAAGGCGGGGGTCAGCCGAGCGCCCATGCGATCCAGCGATTCGGCGCGCGAGAGCGCCCGGTTGATCAATGTTCCGGGCCGCAGCCCGGCGGCGGCGTTGCCCAGCGCCAGCCGCTTCCGGTCGGCCAGCGCGCGCAGCGATCCGGCAAAGCGCCCTGACGCCAGGTCAAAGCGCTGCGCGGGCGCGGACAGCAAGGCCTCCAGCCGGGGAAGGGCGCGGCCAAGGTCGCGCAGGCGTTGATCGCGCTGCTGGACCGCACCCTTGCCCCCCCGTTCGAGCCGCGCACCAAGGTTCGCCACCTGGGCCAGCAGATCGGCACGCACCGGCACCGCCAGTTCGGCGGCGGCCGTGGGGGTCGGCGCGCGCAGGTCGGATGCAAAGTCGATCAGCGTGGTGTCGGTTTCATGCCCCACCGCCGAGATCAGGGGGATCGCGCTGGCCGCCGCGGCGCGCGCGACCGATTCGTCGTTGAAGCCCCACAGATCCTCGATCGAGCCGCCGCCGCGCGCCACGATCAGCACATCGGGCCGCGGCACCGGCCCCTCCGGCGCCAGCCCGTTGAACCCCTCGATGGCGCGCACCACATCGGCCGGGCAACGCTCGCCCTGAACGGCGACCGGCCAGACGATCACGCGGCGCGGGAACCGGTCGGCCAGCCGGTGCAGGATGTCGCGGATCACCGCGCCCGAGGGCGAGGTGATCACACCGATCACGCGCGGCAGATACGGGATCGGGCGCTTTCGCGCGGGGTCGAATACCCCTTCGGCCGCCAGCTTTGCCTTGCGGGCCTCCAGCATGGCCATCAGGGCGCCGGCGCCGGCGGGTTCGACGTTTTCGACCTGCAACTGGTATTTCGACTGCGGGGCAAAGGTCGTCATGCGCCCCGTGGCGATGACCTCCATCCCCTCTTCGGGACGCACATTCATCCGCGCGACCTGCCCCTTCCAGCTGATCGCCGCGATCACCGCGCGTTCGTCCTTGAGGTCGAAATACATGTGGCCCGTTCGCGCCACGACCACGCGCCCCACCTCGCCGCGCACGCGCACGCGGCCGAACTCGCCTTCGACTAGCCGTTTGACCGCGCCCGAAATTTCCGAGACCGAGAATTCGTGCGCGTTCGATCCCGCTGCGGTGTCGTCGATCAGGTCCATGCACCCTCTGGCTTGTCACGCTGGGAAAGTGACCTTAGAACGCCGGGCAACGGTGGCCAAGGGGTGAGGCGCATGAACATTCTGGTTCTTGGTGGCGGCGGGCGCGAACATGCCCTGGCCTGGGCCATCATGCAAAACCCCAAATGCGACCGGCTGATCGTCGCACCGGGCAACGCCGGCATCGACCAGATCGCCGAATGCGCCGTTCTGAATGCCGAGGACGGATCGCTGGTTGTGCAGTTCTGTGAAGAAAACGCGGTGGATTTCGTGGTGATCGGGCCCGAGGCACCGTTGGCGGCGGGCGTCGCGGATGCCTTGGTCGCGGCCGGGATTGCGTGCTTCGGCCCGTCCGCTGCGGCGGCCCGGCTGGAGGCGTCGAAAGCCTTCACCAAGGAAATCTGCGACGCGGTGGATGCCCCGACCGCCGCCTGGGCGCGCTTCGACGAACCCGGCGCGGCCAGGGATTACATTCGTGAAAAGGGTGCGCCGATCGTGGTCAAGGCCGACGGGCTGGCGGCCGGCAAGGGCGTCATCGTCGCAATGGACGAGGCCACGGCGCTGGCCGCCATCGATGACATGTTCGGCGGGGAATTCGGCGCCGCGGGCGCCGAGGTCGTCATCGAGGACTTCATGCGCGGGGAAGAGGCCAGCTTTTTCGTGCTGGTCGATGGCGAGACCTGCCTGCCCATCGGCACGGCGCAGGATCACAAGCGTGTGGGCGAGGGGGACACCGGCCCGAATACCGGCGGGATGGGGGCCTATTCGCCTGCGCCGGTTCTGACGCAGGCGTTGCAGGATCAGGCGATGGAACAGATCATTCGCCCGACCGTCGCCGAGATGGCGCGGCGCGGCATGCCCTATCAGGGGGTTCTATACGCAGGGCTGATGATCGACCGGGGGCAGGTGCGTCTGGTGGAATACAACGTGCGCTTCGGCGATCCCGAATGCCAGGTCCTGATGATGCGCCTGGGTGCGCAGGCGCTGGATCTGATGCTGGCCTGCGCCGAGGGTCGTCTGGATGAGTGCCGGGTCAACTGGGCCGATGACCATGCGATGACCGTGGTCATGGCGGCAAACGGGTATCCGGGGCGCTATGAGAAAGGCAGCGAGGTTCGCGGCCTTGATGCGCTGCCCGCGAATTCGCGCGAAATGGTGTTTCACGCGGGCACCCGCCTGGATCATGGCCGCGTTGTTGCCAATGGTGGCCGCGTTCTGAACGTGACTGCGCGCGGGGCCACCTTGCAGCAGGCGCGTGAGCGCGCCTATGCCATGGTCGATGCGATCGACTGGCCCGAAGGCTTTTGCCGCCGCGATATCGGCTGGCGGGCGCTTTGAGCCATGGAATGGACCGGCGAGGGAATCGTTCTTGCCGCGCGTCCGCATGGTGAAAGTGCCGCGATCATCGATGTCTTGACCGCCGAACAGGGGCGCCACAGCGGTGTCGTGCGCGGCGGCGCGGGGCGCCGCCTGTCGCCGATCCTGCAACCCGGCAGCGAGGTGCAGGTGACATGGCGGGCACGGCTGGATGCGCATCTGGGCCACTTCACCGTCGAACCGCTGCGCAACCGGGTCGCGGCCCTGCTGGGCGATCCCGACCGGCTGGCCGCGCTGAACGCCCTGTGCGCGCTGGCCGTGTTCGCGTTGCCGGAACGCGAACCACAGCAACGGTTGTATGCGGGGGCGGTGGCGGTGATCGACCGCCTGGCGCAAGGTGGGCCGTGGTTCGCGGCCTATCTGGCCTGGGAACGGCTGCTGCTGGAGGAGACCGGATATGGCCTGGACCTGGGCGCCTGTGCGGTGACCGGCGCGACCGAGGGGCTGGCCTATGTCTCGCCCCGCACCGGGCGCGCGGTGACGGCGGTGGGGGCCGGTGACTGGTCGGCGCGGCTGCTGCCGCTGCCGCCCCTGATGACGGACGGCGACGATACCGGCGCCGATCGCGCGCAAATGGCAGTCGGGCTGCGCCTGACCGGCCATTTTCTTGAGGCGGTTCTGGCCCCGGCACTGGGCGACCGGCCCCTTCCCGAAGCGCGCGCGCGTCTGGCGGCGCGCTTTCGCTGAAAGGCGTGGCGCTTACTTGGTCAGGATCAGCTTGCCCGCGCGGGTGATACGCAACGCATAGACCTTGCCGTCAAGCTCGATCTGCGCCAGCGACCCGCCGCCGGTCAGCTCTTTCGCGCGATGGACCGGAATATCCTGCGCCGACGAGGAAAGACGGTCAGCGGTTTGAAAGTCTGGGATGGATTGCAGGGTCATGTCTGGGCTCCGTCACTGTTCAACCGATATCTGACAAAAAGACTCGGAAGAGTCAATTCCGATTTTTTTGATCGGGAATATCCCCTTTGCACGCGGTTGAGCTTTCGCATCCGTGGGCGTAGCTCTGTCAGGGTGGGCGAGTCGGCGCAGGAGGTCTGCCATGCGGGTTTTGATCAACGGCTTTGGCCGGATCGGGAGAACGGTCTTGCGGGCCTGGCTGCAGGGGCATTGGCCGCAGCTGGAAATCGTGGCGATCAATGACATCGCGCCTGCCGCGACCTGCGCCTATCTGTTTGAATACGACAGTGTTTTTGGCCCCTTTCCCGGCGGGGTGACGCTGGAAGATCGCGCGCTGGTGGCCGCCGGTCGGCGGATGCAACTGACCCATGCGCCGGATCTTTCGGCGCTGGATCTGAACCAGGTCGACCTGGTGATGGAATGCACCGGACAGGCCGACCGGCGCGACATTGCCGAACGCGGATTGCGCGCGGGCGCGCGGCGCGTGCTGATCTCGGGGCCGGCGGCAAGCGCCGATGTGACGGTGGTTCTGGGTGCCAATGACGAAGTGGTGTCGCCCGCACACCGGGTCATCTCGAACGCGTCGTGCACGACGAACGCGCTGGCGCCGCTGGTGCGCCTGCTCGATCATGCATTCGGGGTGCGGACCGGCTACATGACCACGATCCATTGTTATACCGGCAGCCAGCCCACGGTGGACGCCCCGCGCGGGCACGATCTGGCGCGCGCAAGGGCGGCCGCGCTGTCGATGGTGCCGACCACCACCAGCGCCGGCAAATTGCTGAGCCAGGTTTTGCCCGAACTGTCCGACCGGGTCGCATGTTCGGCCGTGCGGGTGCCGACGGCCAGCGTTTCGGCGGTGGATTTGTGCTTCATGCCGGGGCAGTCCGTGACCGCCGTGCAGGTCAACCGCGCTTTCCAGCAGGCCGGTGGCGTGATCGGCTGGACCGATCGGCCGCTGGTGTCATCCGATCTGCGCGCCCGGTCCGAAAGCGTGGTCATGGCCCTGCCCGAAACCGCTGTGACAGAGGGCGGCATGGTGCGGGTCTTTGGCTGGTATGACAACGAATGGGGGTTCTCGTGCCGGATGCTGGACATGGCAGAGCGGCTGGCGACGCTGTGAGCGTCGCCTGACCCGTCAACCCTTTGCCAGCATCCGCCCCAGAACCCGGCCGCCCAGGATGTGGACGTGATAGTGCGGCACTTCCTGCACGCCATCGTCGCCGGAATTGGTGATCAGCCGGTAACCCGCACCGCCGTCGCCCGGAGTGATACCCAGAGACTGGCAGATCTCGCCAATGCAGCGGGTGAAATCGACGATCTCGGCATCGCTGGCGTCGCGCGCGAAGTGGTCGGCATTCACATAGGCCCCCTTGGGAATCACCAGCACATGATGCGGTGCCTGCGGGCGAATGTCGTTGAAGGCCAGGGTATGCGCGGTTTCGTGCACTTTCGAACAGGGTATGTCACCGCGCAGGATACGCGCAAAGATATTCTGGTTGTCGTAGCTGTAAGCCATGGTTCTACCGCATGCAGGACAGGGGGCACGGGCGAGTGCGATCGCCCGTGCCAATATGCGCTCAATCGGCCTCGTTCGACCAGCCTGAGACCGCCTTGACCTCAAGAAAGTCCTCGATCCCCCAGACGCCGCCTTCACGCCCGATGCCCGAGGCTTTCATGCCGCCAAAGGGCGCACCGCGCCCGCGCGACTTGCCGTTCATCTCGACCATGCCCGAGCGCAGCTTGCGCGCGGCGCGGTTGCGCTTGGCGCCGTCCTGGCTCTGGACATAGTTGGTCAGGCCATAGGGCGTGTCGTTGGCGATGGTCAGCGCCTCGTCCTCGTTTTCGAACGGGATGATCGACAGAACCGGGCCAAAGATCTCTTCGCGGGCGATGGTCATGTCGTTGTTAACATCGGCAAAGACGGTGGGACGCACGAAATAGCCGCGATTCAGGCCGTCTGGCCGGCCCAGCCCGCCGGCAACCAGCCGCGCGCCCTCGTCGATCCCTTGCTGGATCAGGCCCTGGACCTTGTCGAACTGGGCCTGGCTGACCAGCGGACCCATGTGATTGCCGCTTTCATGGGCCGATGCGACGCGGGTCTTGTTGGCCACTTCGGCGGCCGTTTCGACGGCCCGGTCATAGATCGAACGCTCGACCAGCATGCGGGTCGGGGCGTTGCACGACTGGCCGGTGTTGTTGAAGCAATGGCGCGCACCGCGCACGACCGCCTTTTCATCGGCATCGGCAAAGATGATGTTGGCGCCCTTGCCGCCGAGTTCCAGGTGCACACGTTTCAGCGAATCCGCAGCGTTCTTCGAGATCAGGATGCCGGCGCGGGTCGAGCCGGTAAAGCTGACCATGTCGACGCCGGGATGGCCGGAAAGCTGGGTGCCGACGCCCGGACCGTCGCCATTCACCAGGTTGAAGACACCCTTCGGCACCCCGGCCTCGTGCAGGATCTCGGCCCAGATATGGGCCGACAGCGGCGCGGTCTCGGATGGTTTCAAGATCATCGTGCAGCCTGCCAGCAGGGCGGGGATCACCTTGAGCGTGATCTGGTTCATCGGCCAGTTCCACGGCGTTATCAGCGCGCAAACCCCAATGGCCTCCTTGATGATGCGGTCTTCGGGCGCGTGATCGCCCAGCGGCGCGATGAAATCGACCTCGTCGAACGCCCGGATGAAATTCTCGATATGAAACGTGCCGGCCCCGACCTGGCTGGACAGCGACATGTCGATCGGCGCGCCCATCTCCATCGAGATGGCCTTGGCCATGTCCTGGGCGCGGGCGTTGTAGACCTCAAGGACGCGCTTGACCAGTGCCAGGCGCTCGGACGGATCGGCATACATGAAGCCGGGCAGCGCGGCGCGCGCGGCGGCGACGGCGGCGTTGGTGTCGGCCTGGCCGCCCAGGGAAATCACCGCGCAGGGTTCTTCGGTCGAGGGGTCGATCACATCCAGATCGGTCCCGTCCCTGGGGGCGACCCAGGCGCCGTCGATATAGAATTCACGTTTGTCGAGCATGGCTTCCTCCAATTCGCATTTGGCGCAACAGTGTCACCGTGGCACAAAAGGCGCAAGAGGATGGGGCGGCATCAGAACCGCGACCAGACCGACAGCTGGACATTGCCGATCCTGCGATTCGACGGGGTGGCGGTGGCGCCCAGAACCAGCGTGTGGCGCCGGCCGAGGGCGTGGCCGATGGCAGGCGCAACCTCGAACCGGGTGGTGGTGCCCCGCCGTTTCGCGGTCAGCCCGATCATGCCCATCAACCCGCCCCCGGCCTCAAGGCCCAGTTGCGCCGTCAGCGACATTTCCGCGGGCCTCACCAGCCGGTCGGGCGGAAGTTGCATTTGCAGGTCCAGCCGGGCCCAGGCGCTGCCAAGCGCCGTGTCAAATCCATGGCCCACATGTGCGCCCAGCATGAGCAGGAACCGCTCTCGGCCGCCAGGTTGGTGGCGCAGACCTGCGCCAAGTCCGAACGGCACGGCCAGCCGTCGCGGGGCCGGGTGCCAGCGAAGACCCAGATCGCCGCGCCATCCCGCCGGCGACCGGCGCAATTGCGCGGCGATGGTGAGACGCTCATGCGCGCCGTATTCGGCATAGACATCGCCGGTGGCGTGCCAGTCGCCAGCGGCATCGCGCTCGCGGCCATAGCTGGTCGATACGAACCAGCCTTGCGCCTCACGCGGCCAGGGTCCGGCAACGGCGGAAACCGGGAGCATGATCAGCAGACAGAGGGCGGCAAGGACACGCATGGGTCAACGCTGCGCGCACCGGGTTAACAAAGGATGAACGGGAACCGGCCTGGCTGCTGGGCGTTCGGCTTGGCCAGGTTTCGGTGACATCGCGCCATTGTCAGGTGTATTCTGGCGTCGCAGGCGTTAAAGGAAACGCATGAACAGACGCAGCCTCATACTATCGATCGCCCTCGTTCCGGCCCTTTTGGGCGCGCCAGCCGCGCTGGCCCAGGATGAGCGGATTTCCCTGTCCGAGCTTTCGCGCTATTTCAACAGCTTCGAGGTGGCAGAGGCCGAATTCACCCAGGTCAATCCGGATGAAAGCATCTCGACCGGGCAGTTGATGATCCACCGGCCCGGCCGGGTCCGGTTCGAATACGACCCACCCGAGGAGAACCTGGTGCTGGCTTCGGGCGGATCGGTCAACATATTCGACGCACGCTCGAATCAGGGACCGACCGTCTATCCCCTGCGACGCACGCCGCTGAACCTGATCCTGGCCGAAGAGGTCGATCTGTCCCGCGAACGCATGGTGGTCGATCACCGGGCCGAGGGGCCGACAACGATCGTGGTCGCGCAAGACCCCGAAAACCCGGACTACGGCACCATCGAACTGGTGTTCAGCGCCGACCCGATCGAATTGCGTCAATGGATCGTGACCGATGACATGGGGCGCGAGACCACCGTCATCCTGGGCGATCTGGAACTGGGCGGCTCACTGTCATCGACCCTTTTCAGCGTCGATATCGAGATGCAGCGGCGCGGATTGAGGTCGGGACAGTAGCCCCGGATCAGCGCCTGCGACAACTGCGCAACTGCGCATCATACATCACGGCGCGGGCCGAAACCCGGTCAGCCACGTTCATCAGCCATCGTTTCGAGCGATAGCTGCCGCGGGCATATCCCGTGTGCCCCTCGTGATACGCAAGGTACAGGTTGCGCGCGTCGTTCAGGGCGATACCGTTGCGGTCGCGCGACTGATGCGAATACCAGCCGATGAAATCGGTGGCGTCGCGGATATCGTCGCGCCGGGCGCGCCGGTTGCCGGTGTCGTCCTGATAATCCTCCCAGGTGCCGTCAAGCGCCTGGCTGTAGCCATAGGCCGACGATTGCCGCCCCATCGGAATGACGCCGATCAGCCAGCGGCGCGGCGTGCGTGCATCGCCGATGAACCGGCTTTCGGCATGGATGATGGCCATTTGCACCGGAACCGGAACCTGCCAGCGGCGCTCGGCTTGCTCCATCGCGCGCATGTAGCGCGGACGCTCGCCCGCAAGGGCGCAGGCGTCGTCAAGATTGCGCGGTGCCGAATACTGGCCGCGCCCGCAGGCCGCAACGATCAGCAGCACCGCAATGATGCGGAGAAACATGCCCATATCTGCCTCGTGTCTGCTTCGACTTGTTGTCGTTTTTTCTTTTTCTACTCGAAATCGGCGTGCGAGGGAACGCTTCGTCGCGAAAAAGCTTTCACGGGATACAAAGCTGCAACGAATGTGGCGTCGGGCGCCCAGATTCGGTCACTGTTTGGACACATTTCACAGACTGTTTCCGCCACGCGCGCCTGGGCGGTCTGGACCCTGTGACGAGGTTGTCGTAAATGTGACTTCGAAAGGCATGTCATTATGCAGACGCGCGCGAAATATCATCTCGGGCAGGTTTTGCGCCACAAGAAGCACCCGTTTCGCGGGGTGGTTTTCGATGTGGATGCGATGTTTTCCAACACCGAGGAATGGTATGCCGCGATCCCCGAGGACAGCCGTCCGTCGCGCGACCAGCCGTTCTATCACCTGCTGGCCGAGAACGATCAGAGCTATTACATCGCCTATGTGTCCGAACAGAACCTTGTCCCGGACGAAACCGGCGAACCGATCGACCATCCTGATCTTGCCGATCTGTTCGGCGAGTTCGAGGACGGGATCTATCCGCTTCAGGTCGAGCTGAACTGATCGGGCGCGCCGGGTTCGACCTGTCGGGGCGGCGCTTCAATTCCTGATGCCGATCTTGCGTGATGCGGAATCTGCCGCCGGTCGCCTGCCGGGTCCGTTGGATCAGTCGAACCCGGTAAGGGGCATCACGAAGCTGAGCGCGTTCCAGCCATCCTGTTGCCGGTATCCCAGATGCGTCGTCAGGGATCGGATGATATGCCAGCCGAACCCCCCTTCCGGCAGTTGGCGGGGCGGGTCGATCCGGGGCGGCGGCAGGTTCGGCGGCCGGCCCTGCGGCATGTGGTCGCCATGGTCGCGCACTTCACAGTAAAGACCGTCTGGGCGCAGTGTGACAGTCATTTCGACATGGCCCGAGCGCCGGCAATAGGCGTGTTCGACGATATTGTTCAGCACCTCAGCCAGGACGAGTTCGGCGCTGCCCAGGTCGTCTTCGTTCAGCCCTGCCTTGCGCAGGCTGTCGCAGACCGCCATCAGGGCCTTGCGCGTTTCCCGGTTGTCAGCCGGAAACCGCCGGCACAGGCTACCGGGATCGCCGTGACAGCCGGTTCCCTCATGGTCCGGCGGCTGGTTTGGGCCGGCCAGGACCGGCGAATCCGGCGATGCCATGCCGCTCACCCCGCGGCCTTCAGCGCAGTCGGTGGCTGGGGATGGATCGTGAATATGCGGTCCATACGGGTGAGGCGGAGCACCTTGGCCACGGGCGGGGTGAGCGCGGCCAGGTGCAGCGGCCGCAGCGGACCCAGAAGTTTCATCACCGCCACGACGGCACCAAGGCCGCTGCTGTCCAAGAACGTGACCTGCGCCAGGTCCAGGATGACGGGGCCGTCCGAACCGTCTGCGGCGGCGCGCACGGCTTCCTTGAACTCGATGGCGACGGCGGCGTCGATCCGGTTTTCGTCGACGCTCAGGACCAGGCCGGCTGCGGTGTGATTCGATCTGATCTGCACAATTCCCTCTCGCATTCGGGGCGGTTTCATGGTCAGCGTAGGGTGCAATCCTTTCCAACTGGTTCAAGAAGACTGGAGGCTGGCATGCAAGAGGTGGTCATCATTGGCGCGGCGCGAACCCCGATGGGCGGGTTCCAGGGCGTGTTCACGGATGTCTCTGCCGCAGATCTGGGCGGTGCGGCGATCGAGGCCGCGATCGCCAGCGCCGGTATCGCCCCCGACCGGATCGAAGAGCTGATCATGGGTTGCGTGCTGCCGGCCGGGCAGGGGCAGGCGCCGGCGCGCCAGGCCGGGTTCAGGGCCGGACTGGGCGAACAGGTGCCCGCCACCACCCTCAACAAGATGTGCGGCTCGGGCATGAAGGCGGCGATGGTGGCGCATGACCAGATCGCACTGGGCGCGTCCGACGTCGTCGTGGCGGGCGGCATGGAAAGCATGACCGGCTCGCCGTATCTGTTGCCAAAGATGCGTGCCGGCGCGCGGATCGGGCATCAGACGGTGGTCGATCACATGTTCCTGGACGGGCTGGAAGACGCCTATGACAAGGGTCGGCTGATGGGCACCTTTGCCGAGGATTGCGCCGAACACTACCAGTTCAGCCGGGCCGACCAGGACGATTACGCGCTGGGCTCGCTGACCAATGCGCTTTCGGCGCAGGCCGACGGGGCGTTTGACGGGGAAATTACCGCGGTTACCGTGCCGACCCGCAAGGGCGAGGCGACCATTACCACCGACGAACAACTGGGCAAGGCGCAACCTGAGAAAATCCCGCACCTGAAACCCGCGTTTCGCAAGGACGGGACGGTGACGGCGGCAAATTCGTCGTCGATCTCGGATGGTGCGGCGGCGCTGGTGCTGGCATCGCGCAGCGCAGCCGAGGCCGCCGGGGCCCCGGTGCGCGCGATCGTCCACGGCCATGCCAGCCACGCGCAGGCGCCGGGCTGGTTCACCACTGCCCCGGTTCCGGCGACGCAAAAGCTGCTGGATCGGCTGGGTTGGTCGGTCGACGACGTGGACTTGTGGGAGGTTAACGAGGCCTTCGCGGTCGTTCCGATGGCCTTCATGCGCGAACTCGGCATCCCGCGGGAAAAGCTGAACGTGAACGGGGGCGCCTGCGCGCTGGGGCACCCCATCGGGGCCTCGGGTGCGCGGATCATGGTGACTTTGCTGCACGCGCTGGAACGGCGCGGCCTCAAGCGCGGGGTCGCGGCGATCTGCATCGGCGGTGGCGAAGGAACGGCCATCGCCATCGAACGGCCCTGACGCCAGGACGTTGCCAGGTACAGAAAACCGCGCCGGTTTCGGCGCGGTTTCACAGGCACTTATCGGGTGGTCAGTTCAGCGAGGTTTCCAGGGCTGCCACGATGGCATCGCCCATCTCGCTCGTCGAAACCGGGCTGCCGCCATCGGGCCCCATCAGATCGGCGGTGCGCAGACCATCGGCCAGCACCGATTGCACGGCACCTTCCAGGCGATCCGCCTCGGCGCCGCGGTCAAAGCTGTAGCGAAGCGCCATGGCAAAGCTGAGGATGCAGGCAATCGGATTGGCCTTGCCCTGCCCGGCGATGTCGGGGGCCGAGCCGTGCACCGGCTCATACAGGGCCTTGGGCCGGCCATTCGCCATGGGCGCGCCCAGGCTGGCCGAAGGCAGCATGCCCAGGCTGCCGGTCAGCATCGCCGCCAGGTCCGACAACAGGTCGCCGAACAGGTTGTCGGTCACGATCACGTCGAACTGTTTGGGCCAGCGGGTCAATTGCATGGCGCCGGCATCGGCATACATGTGCGACAGTTCGACATCGGGGTATTCCTCGTCGCCGATCTTCTGGACCACCTCGCGCCAGAGCACGCCGGATTCCATGACATTGGCCTTCTCCATCGAGCAGACCTTGTTGCCGCGCTTGCGCGCCAGTTCAAAGGCCGAGCGCGCGACGCGCGCGATCTCGGATTCGGTGTAGCGCTGGGTATTGATGCCCACGCGCTCGTTGCCCTCGGTGATGATGCCGCGCGGCTCGCCAAAATAGACACCCGATGTCAGCTCGCGCACGATCATGATGTCGAGACCGGCCACCACGTCCTTTTTGAGGCTGGAGAAATCGGCCAGCGCATCAAAGCACTGGGCCGGGCGCAGGTTGGCATAAAGGTCCATTTCCTTGCGCAGGCGCAGCAATCCGCGCTCAGGCTTGACGCTGAAATCCAGCGCATCGTATTTCGGCCCGCCGACCGCCCCCAGCAGAACCGCATCCACCGACTGGGCCTTTTCCATCGTCGCGTCGGTCAGGGGTGTGCCGTGTGCGTCATAGGCCGCCCCGCCCACCAGGTCTTCGCTGACATCGAACGCGAGGCCGCGCCGGGTGCCGAACCAGTCGATGACCTTGCGGACCTCGGTCATGACTTCGGGGCCGATCCCGTCACCGGGCAGGATGAGAAGGGAAGGATTGGGCATCGCGAAACCTCTTGAATGGCGTTGCCTTCGCGTATCGGCTGGTCGGGCAGGCGTCAAGCCACCGGGCAGGGCCGCGACAGTGGAAAGAATCGCCGGCGCGTGTTAGGATTGCTGCCCTGCAATCCACGATACAGGAGGCACGCATGAGCAAACACATCCTGGACCGCCCGCGCGGGCATTCGGGCTCGCGCCTTGCACAGTTCCTGATGTTGGAGCGTACCGCCCATCCACATGGTGTCACGCGTATGCTGCATCAGCGCAAGCGCGAGGCCGTGGAATGCAATTCGGCGCCCCGGCTGGCGATCTATACCGGCATCGAACGCCGCAAGGAGGCTTAAGCGAATCCCGCGCTCGCGCCGTCAGTGCGCCGGTCGCTGCACCGCGTCCAGCAGGCCCCGGCCGCCATCAAAGCTCAGAATCTGACCGGTGACGAAACCTGCGGCTGACGAGGCCAGAAACTGCGCGGCCTCGGCAACCTCGGCGGCGGTGGCGATGCGGTGCAGCGGGGTGCCGTCGATGATACTGTCGCGGTAATCCGGGTTGTCGGCGATACAGTCGCGCAGGCTCGCGCTCATCACCGAGCCCAGCGCGATCGCGTTGACCCGGATGTGATGGGGTGCCAGGGCAACCGCCAGCGCGCGGGTCATCTGCTCGGATGCGGCGGTGCTGATCGAATAGGCCAGCAGTTCCGGCTGGGTCCGCTGCGCGGCAATCGAACTCAGGTTGACGATGGCGCCGGCATGGGTGCGGCGTTCGTCGTCGTTATCCTCTTCGGCCTGGGTGATCATGCGGCGCGCCACCGCCTGCGACAACCGCAACGCGACCATCAGGTTTTGCGACAGGGCGTCGTCGACGGTCTTGTCGGCCGGGTCCAGCGGGTCGGTCACGGTGAATTGGCGCGCGGCATTGACCAGAATATCGACGCGGTCGAACGCATCGATCGTGGCCGACAGCAGGTTGGCCACCGTCAGACGTTCGCGCAGATCGCCGACGAACAGGCGCGCGTTCTCACGCTCGGCCAATTCCTCGCAATTGGCCTTGAGGCGCTTCTCGCTTAGGTCGGCCAGAACGACATTCGCACCCTGATCCAGAAACCGGCGCGCGATGGAATGGCCGATTCCCGATGCCGCGCCAGTGACGATCGCGGTCTTGCCCGTTATGGAAAAGCTCATGCCCGGCCCCCTCTGGCGTGGCTGACTTTGCGGCGTTCGCGGGCCGGGCTGGGTCGGCCAGCAGACCCGCGCACGGGGTTTGCGCCCAGCAAGACCTTGAAAGCCGGTGTGCCGGCGACTTCGGTATGGCTGCGAAACGATGCCGCCATCGCGGCCTCGTAGGGAAGGTGACGATTTGCCACCAGCCACAACTGCCCCGAGGGCCGCAAAAGCGCGGCCGCCGCCCGGATGAAGGCTATCCCCAACCCCGGCTGGCCCTTGCGGCCGGTGTGAAACGGCGGGTTCATCACCACCAGATCCGCGGTCAGGCCGGGCAGCGGCAAGGTGGCGTCGGCCCAGTAGAAAACCGCGCGCGGGTCGGTGACGTTCTCGCGCGCGCAGTCCAGTGCGCGGGCGTCCGATTCGACCAGATGCAGCGCGGTGATCCGTGGCGAACGTTCCAGCAAGGTTGCCGCTAGATACCCCCAGCCCGCCCCCAGGTCGATGATCGTGCCCGAAAGCGATTCCGCCGCGATCGATCTGGCCAGCAGGGCCGAGCCCGGATCCACGGCATCGGCCGAGAACAGGCCGGGCTGCGTGATGAACCGGCGTCCGTCCTCATCGGTCAACGATTGGGATGGCGCGCGCCAGTCGGCCATTGCCGCGGCCCCGGGTGACGCGAACCAGTAGATCTTGCCATGCGCTTTTGAAATCGCTTCGGCCACGGTGACGCGTTGGCGCAGGGCCTTGAGGATGGCATCCACGCCGTCGGCCTTCTGGCCGTCAATGATGACCGGCCCGTCCGTCCGCGCGCAGGCTTGCGCGATCAGGTCCATGGCCTCGATCCGGGCGCGCGGCAGGCAGACCATGACCGCCGCCGCGGTGTCGCTGGGGGCCATTGCGCGGACGCAGTCATGCCCTTGTGCGGAAAAGGCCGCGTGATCGGCCGCGTGCGGCGTGACCACCCGAACCCGCGCGCGCGGCAGCGGTGCCAGGCTTTCGCCGGCGCGTGGATGCAAAACGGCGATGGAGCCGTCGGCAGGAAGGGGCAACCCGGCCTCGAACGCCAGTTCCAGCCGCAACGCACGCGGTGCGGGATCGGTAAAGACTGAACTCATGGGCAGACGCGGTCGCGCCTTACTCCTTTTCCAGGGTGCATTGCAGCGGATGCTGATGGCGCCGCGCAAAGTCCATCACCTGCGCCACCTTGGTCTCGGCGACCTCGTATGAAAAAACCCCGACGACGGCCAGCCCCTTCTTGTGCACCGTCAGCATGATCTCGAATGCCTGTGCATGCGACATGCCGAAAAAGCGTTCCAGCACATGCACCACGAACTCCATCGGCGTGTAATCGTCATTGAGCAGCAACACCTTGTACATGGGCGGCCGCTGCGTGCGGGTCTTGGGTTTTGTGGCAATGCCGGTTTCCTCGTCCGGGCCGCCGTCTTGGTCGGACATGGAGGGGGCGATGAACATGGGCAAGGCCTTTGGGTGACAGATTCGTTTGGGCTGCAGTATATAGTGCGATGTCGGGCCATGAAAACCCTGCCACAGCGAGGAGCGGATGCGCATAACCACCGTTGGACTGGATGCCGATGACACTCTTTGGCACAACGAACGGCTGTTTCATTTAACGCAGGAACGCTTTGCCGCGTTGCTGGCGGATCATGCGATCCCCGACCACCTGGCCGCGCGTCTGCTTGAGGCCGAGCGGCGCAACCTCGGGCACTATGGCTTTGGGGTCAAGGGATTCGTGCTGTCGATGATCGAAACCGCGATCGAGGTGACCGAGGGGCGCGTTCCCGGCTCGGTGATCGCCGAGATCATGGAGGCCGGGCGGGCCATGCTGGCCGAACCGATCGAGCTGTTGCCGGGGGCTGCGGAAACGGTGGCGCGGCTGGCGCCGGATTACCGGCTGGTTCTGATCACCGAGGGCGATCTGCTGGACCAGGAGCGCAAACTGGCCCAATCCGGCCTGGGCGAGATGTTCGATGCGGTCGAGATTGTCAGCGACAAGACCCCCGCCGCCTATGGCGCGATCTTTTCCCGACATGGCGAAGGCGCCGAGGCGGCCCTGATGGCGGGTAATTCGATGTCGTCGGATGTGGTTGCGCCGATCATGGCCGGCGCCTGGGGCGTGCACGTGCCCCACGGCCTCGAATGGGCGCTCGAACGCGCCGACGCGCCTGCGACACATCCGCGCTTTCGGCGGATTTCAACCCTCGATGCATTGCCAGACCTTTTGGAATGGATCGACGGCGGTTGATATCTTGTGCGGTTCGGGGTGCAAGGCACAATATATGACATTACGTGAAAAGAGCCGTGAAAACCCTTGATTAGCAGGGCTTTTCAGCTTCGCATTCACGTGATAACTTTGCGTCAGGCAGTAATCGCACCCGGAAAAACCGGGGCGCCCGAGGCAAAGGACAGGCAAGGTGGCAGCGCGTTTTTGGCGTTCCTCTCGCAGTGGCATCACGGTGCCGGCGCTCTTTTTTTGTGCGATTGTCGGGGTGTGGCTCGCACCGTTCGGCAGGGTCCACGCAGCCCCCTTTGCGGCGGTGGTCATGGATGCCCGGACCGGGCAGATCCTGCATGCGACCAATCAGGATACTCGTTTGCATCCCGCATCGCTGACCAAGATGATGACGCTCTACGTCACCTTCGAGGCGATCCAGAACGGCGAGATTTCGCTGGATACCGAGGTGCTTGTGTCGCGTCGCGCCGCAACCGAGGTGCCGTCGCGACTGGGCCTGCGCGAGGGGCAGCGGATCAGGTTGCGCTACCTGATCCGTGCCGCGGCGATCCGGTCGGGCAACGATGCCGCGACCGCCATCGCCGAGGCCATCGGCGGATCGGTCGAGGGGTTCGCGGCGCGAATGAACCGCACCGCGGCTGCCATCGGCATGCGCAACACGACCTTTCGCAATGCGCATGGCCTGACCGAAGCCGGGCATATGTCCACCGCCCGCGACATGAGCATTCTGGGCCGTCAACTCTTTTTCGATTTTCCGCAATACTACAATCTCTTCTCGCGTCGCAGCGAACATGCCGGTATCGCCCGTGTGCGCAACACGAACACGCGGTTCCTGGACTCCTATCCCGGCGCGGACGGAATCAAGACCGGTTTCACCAATGCCGCCGGCTATAACCTGACCGCAATGGCCGAGCGAAATGGCGTGCGCGTTCTGGCCACTGTCTTTGGTGGCCGGTCGGTCATTCATCGCCACCAGCAGGTGGTCGAACTGATGAACCGCGGTTTTCGCGAGGCCCCGACGCGGGTTGCGCTGCGTCGGCCGCCACGGCCCGACTATGATGGCACCACGCAACTTGCCGGTGGACAATCCGAGGGACGGGTGGTGCGGTATCAGACGGCACCGCAGCGCAGTCCGTTCCCGGCGCCGCGTCCGTTGCTGACGCCTGAACAGCCCTCTGATCAGCTTCTTGCCGCGTTGCAAAGCAACATCTCGTCGGTTCTGGCCGATGTCGCCGAACCGGCCGAACCCGAGGACGAGGGCGCAGAGGATGCCGGTGCGCTTGCCGGTGCGCTTGCAAGCTCGCCCTTGCCGCCGCAACGCCCCGGCGAGTCCGGCCAGGACCCGGCAGAGGCCGGATTGATTGCGGCGCGCGCGGTTGGCTTCGGAACGATCGACCCGCAGGAATATCTGGAACTGACCGAGGGCGATGGCACCGTCACGCCGGAGGACGAGGAAATCGTCGAAACAGCGCTGAGCAGCGCGCCTCCGCGTGATCGCGGGGCGGCTGCCGACCCTGCCGACGCGCCCGGCGCCGATGATCCGACCCTGGATACTGAAGCCGCGATCATCAGCGCCATCGCGGAAAGCCTTCTCGACGCGTCATCCATGCCCGTGTTGCCTCCGACCGAGGCACTATTGGCCGACATCGTGATCGAGGACGGGCTGGTCATCATCCCCGGTCTGCCGCCCATCGCGGTGGACACGGCCGCCCTGAGCCATCCCGACACTCCGATAACGCCCGTTTTCGCCGATGCCGAAGCGGTCCGCGCCACGCCTGAGCCCGCGGCTGGCACGCGGTCGGCGGACCGTGACGCGATGGACAGTGACGCGGTGGAGCCGGACACCGCGATCGGGACGGGTGGTGGCATCATGCTGACGGCCAGTGATACCGACACGGCCGGTGACGCGCGCGGCGATACCGCGCCCTTGCCCGAGATCGTTACGCGGGTTTCGACCTCGGGCGGGCGTGTCTTCGGGGTTGAACTGGGCCACTATCCCTCGCGTTTCGATGCCGAACGCACCTTGCTGCGCGTCGCCTTGTCCGAAAACGGCGCTTTGGGCACCGGCGTGCGCCGCGTCGCTCAGGAATCAGCCGGGTATGCCGCGGCGATCCACAGCCTGACCGAAGAACAGGCGGAGCTTGCCTGCCTGCGGCTGACAGCGCGGTCGCAGCCCTGCGAGGTGGTTCAGCCCTGATCCAGGTTCGGTTCTGCTGCCCGATCACGCGTGCATATGATCCGGACTGAGTCGTATTTGCGCGCATTGCGGGCAAATGCCGTCGTGACCAGCAGTCGCAGCGCGCGCCAGGTGTGGCGGCGGAGGTCGGCCGTTTGCGCGGTCCGGCCCTGCAAGATCGCGTCGATCCGGGCCTCATCGGCGATCCAGTCGGGCAGGAACTGACGCGTGTAGCCGTCATAATCACAACGAGTGACCCGAAGGTTCGCGCGGGCGGCAAAGGCACGCAGGCTGGATTCGGTGAAAAAGTTCAGATGCCTCGGCACATCGAGCCAGCGCCAGAACGCGCCGGCCTGCGTCAGCCCCTGCGCGGCATTGTTCGGAACCTCGATCACCATCATCCCGCCGGGACTCAACAGCGAAGCCGCCTTTTCCAGCGCCAGACCGGGATCGGCGCAATGTTCCAGAACATGCATGAACAGGATCGCATCGAAGCGCCGCTGCGCGACCTCTGGCGGCAACGCCTCGGCCGTGCCGGGCAGCACGGTGAGGCCCCTTTCTGCCGCGCGCGCGCGCGCCTTGGGATCGGGTTCGACCCCCACCGTTTCCGTCACGAACGGGCGCAGGCTTCGCAACCGATCCCCGTGACCACATCCGATTTCCAGCACCGCGCCCCTTGGCAACACCCGGCGCCAGAATTCCGTGTCGGCGGGTTTCCCGCGATCCAGCCGCCAGGCAAGGGCGACAATAAGCCGCGTGAACAGTCCCATGCGCGGGACGGGGGCCGTGGTTTCATGGGTGTAATAGGCATCCAGATCATAGAACTGCGCGATCTCGGGCGGGGTCGGGCGCGGGTGGACTTGCCCGAACCGGGCACCATCGCTCCACCACAGCGACCATGCCTGCGCGACGTCAGGACGCCGCCAGTCGCGCGAAACATGCAACCAGCGACGCATTTCGTCACCGCTCAACGGGCAAAGGGGGGCGCGCCGGTCTTCGTCAGGCGACATGGATGCAACCTCGGGTGGTCTGGCTTGCAGGCACAACTATCCACCGTCGCAGGGGAAGTGCAATCGGTTTCCGAGATCATGGTTTGTCACGGCCAAAGGTCGCGCAAACCGTTGCCAGCCCAGCATTGCTTGGCTATGCAGACGCCATGAGCGTGACCCTTCCCAACCCCGCCCAACCGCTGAAGATCGGCACTCGCGGTTCGCCGCTTGCGCTGGCGCAGGCACATGAAACCCGCGACCGGTTGATGGCGGCCTTCGATCTGCCGGTCGATGCCTTCGAAATCGTCGTGATCAAGACGACCGGCGACCGCATCACGGATCGGCCACTGAAGGACATCGGCGGCAAGGGCCTTTTCACCCGCGAGATCGAGGCGATGCTGCTTTCCGGCGGGATCGACATCGCCGTGCATTCCATGAAGGACATGCCGGTTCTTCAGCCCGAAGGGCTGGTGCTGGATTGCTATCTTCCGCGCGAGGATGAGCGCGACGCGTTTGTCGCGCAGGGTCTTTCGGGGATCGAGGCGTTGCAGCCGGGCCAGGTCGTCGGCACGTCCAGCCTGCGTCGGCGCGCGCAGATCCTGCATCGCCGCCGGGATCTGCGGGTGGTTGAATTTCGCGGCAATGTGCAGACCCGTCTGCGCAAACTGTCCGAGGGTGTGGCCGATTGCACATTTCTGGCGATGGCGGGGCTTAACCGGCTGGGCATGCCCCAGATCGCCTCAGCGGCCGTTGCGCCCGAAACCATGTTGCCTGCCGTTGCCCAGGGGGCGATCGGCGTCGAACGGCGCGAGGGCGACACGCACACCGAGGCCATGCTGGCGGCGATCCATGATGCGCCGACCGCGCAGCGAATGGCGGCAGAGCGCGCCTATCTGGCCACGCTGGACGGCTCATGCGAAACGCCGATCGCGGGCCTGGCCCTGCTTGAGGGCGATCGGCTGTGGTTGCGCGGCGAGATCTTGCGCCCTGACGGGTCGGAATGCCTGGCTGCCGAGGGACGCGCCGCGATCAGTGATGGCGCCGCGCTGGGCGAGGACATCGCGCGCGATCTCCTGTCCCGCGCCCCGCAAGGGTTCTTTGACTGGCGAACCGGCTGAGCACGGATTTCTGCAAGGGCCGGCGCCTGTCGTTCGCGGCGCGGTCGTGCTTTGGTTGGAAAATGTCGCTTCAGCCCAGATGGGCCGCGATCGCGTCGGCCAGGCGTTCGCGTGCGTCCGCGTCCAGTGTCGTGGTCTCGAACGTGGTCAAACGGTCCGAACCCCATCGGCCACGGGCGCGGGCATAGCGCGGGTCGTAGTGATGATCCATCAGTGCTGCGGCCAGCGATTCGAATGCGCCCTCGTCGGCCAGCGCGTGCCATGCGGCGATCCGCTCGCGCGAATGAAACGCCGCAAGCGCCGCGATCGGCTCATGCAACCGTGCCGGGTCGCCGGTCAGATCGGCATAGGCCTGTGCCAGCCAGCGGGCGCGCGCGTCCAGCGGCGCCTCGATCATTAGGCGGGGGGCGCGCTGCATCGCGTGCCACAACGCGGGCGGCAGACGCAGGGCGCCGATGCGGTTGGATTCGGCCTCGACCAGCACCGGGCGCACCGGGTCCAGCCGCGTCATCGCCATGGCCAGCGCGCTTTCGAATCCCTTCTGGCTGGGCTGCACCGCGCCCGGTTCCAGACCGAACAGCGATCCGCGGTGCCGTGCCAGCCCTTCGAGGTCGATCACTTGCACGCCGTGCCGGGCCACGGCGTGCAGGATCGCGGTCTTGGCGGTGCCGGTATTGCCGTCCAGCACCATCAGCGGCGCCGGAAACGGATCGTCATAAAGCGCGCGCGACACCAGTCGGCGATAGCTGCGCCAGCCCCCTGCGACGATGCCGACCTGCCAGCCGATCTGGCCCAGGATCAGCGCGAACGCGGCTGATCGCTGCCCGCCGCGCCAGCAATAGACAAGCGGGCGGTAGTCGGCGGGTTTGTCGGCCAGATACCCTTGCAAGTGGCGCGATGCATTACGCGCGATCAGCGCCGCGCCCATCCGGCGCGCCAGAAAACGGCTTTCGCGGGTATAGACCGTGCCGACGCGGGCGCGCTCGTCATCGTCCAGAACTGGCAGGTTGACGGCACCGGGGATGTGATCCTCGTCGTATTCCGACGGCGCACGCACATCGATCACATCGTCAAAGTCAAGGTGGTTCAGCGCATCCAGCGTGTTCAGGGTCAGTCGTTGCATGAACAGCCCTTACCCCGTTCCCGCACCGGCCGGAAAGAGGGCAATCGTCCGATTCACCGGCACAGGATGACCATCAAGTGCATGCCGGTGCCCCCATCCCCGCCGGTTCATTCCTGCGCGCGCAGGATATGCGCGGGGCGCGCGGCCAGCGGGCGCAACGCAAAGACAAGGCCCGCCAGCAGCGTCGCGGTGACGCCGCCCGCGACGATGATCAGCGCCGAGACCGGCTCGAACCGATAGGACAGCTCCATCACCCGCGTCAGGATAAGCCAGGCCGACAGGGCGCCCGCCCCGATGGCCACGCTGCCGGCCGCTGCCCCCATCAGTGCCGAGCGCAGCGCAAAGCTGAGCAGGATGCGCGCGCGTGTCGCACCGATCGTTTTCAGCACCGCGGCCTCGAAGATCCGCGCGCGCTCGCCCGCCGCGGCAGCACCGATCAGAACCGCAAAGCCCGTCAGCAGCGTGGCCATGGCGGCGTAGGAGGTCGCCGCGGCCAGCGCGGTCAGGGCTTCGGACACGCGGTCAACCGCCTCGCGCACGCGAATTGCGGTCACGTTGGGAAATGCCTCGGCCATATCGCGCAGGATGTCGGCCTCGCCGTCCGGGCCGGTTTGGACGGTGGCGATATGCGTGTGCGGCGCCCCGGCAAGGGCATTGGCATTGAAGGTCATCACAAAGCCGATGCCCCCGGTTCGAAAATCCAGCGCGCGGAAGTTGGCGATCGTGCCGGTGATGTCGCGGCCCATCACGTTGACCGTGATCCGGTCGCCGAGTTCAAGGCCGAGTTCCGCGCCCTCTTCCTCGCTGAAGCTGATCAGCGGCGGGCCGTCGTAATCGTTCGGCCACCATTCGCCCTCGACCAGGTTGGTGCCATCGGGCATCGCGTCGGCATAGGTGATCCCGCGATCGCCACGCAGGACCCAGTGGTCGCCCCATTCGCGCGCGGGCCGGTCGTTGATGGCCGAGACGATGCCGCGCAACTGCGGGGCGGTGTCGACCTCGGACACGGCAGGATTGGCGCGCAGGCGGTCAAGGAAAGCGTCGCGTTGATCGTTCTGGATGTCGATGAAGAAATACGATGGCACCGACCGGGGCAGGTCGCGGGCAATGGCACTGCGCAGGTTCGTGTCGATCTGCCCGACCGTCGCCAGTACCGTCAGGCCCAGCCCCAGCGACAGCACCACAGCCACCACGCCTTCGTGCGGGTTGCCGACTGCGCCGAGTGCCAGCCTGAGCGCGGTTCGCCCGCGCAGCGCCCGCAGCCGGGACAGCCGGCGGGCCAGGAACCGCAGCGCCAGCGCGGCCCCCGACAGCAGAACCAGCGCGCCAAGAATGCCCGCAGCCGTGCCGATGGCCAGTTGCCAGACCTCGGCAAACCAGGTTGCAGCCCCCACCAGCGCCCCGAGTGCCAGTACCATGGCCAGCAGATACCGAACGCGCGGCCAGCCGCGCGCCTGCGCGCCGATGCCGCGAAACAGCGCCGCCGCGTGCACCTGTTCAACACGCGCCAAAGGCCAGAGTGTGAACACCAGCGCGGTCAAGGCACCGTAAAGCGCCGCTTCGGCCAAGGGGGCAAGATGAATGCCCGCGGCAAAGGGCACCGGCAGAAACGCCGTGATCAGCGGTGCGGCCGCCAACGGAACCAACGCGCCCAGCAGCAGACCCGCTGCGATCCCGGCGCTGGTCAGAACGCCGATTTGCAGGAAATAGGTGGCAAAGATGACCCGCCCCTCGGCGCCCAAGGTTTTCAGTGTGGCGATGACGGGGGTCTTGCCATCGAGATAGGCGCGCACGGCTGCCGATACCCCGACGCCGCCAACGGCGAGCCCTGCCAATCCCACCAGAATCAGAAACGCGCCGATGCGTTCGACAAACCGGGCGACGCCGGGTGCGCCACGGCCGGAATCGCGAAAGCGCACGCCGGCGCCCGCGAACCGATCCTCGACCGCGCTGCGCAGGCGGTCGATGCTGTCGCCCTCGCGCAGGGTCACGCGATAGGCTACGTCGAACAGGGTGCCCGGCCCCAGAAGCTGCGATTGCTCCAGCGCCGTCGTCGCGACCAATGTGCGCGGGCCAACCCCGAATTGCGAGGTCACGCCGTCGGGTTCGTGGTCGAGATAGGCCATGAGCACGAATTCCTGCACCCCCAGCCGGAAACGATCGCCCGGTTCCAGGTCCAGGCGATCGGCAAGAATGCGCTCCATCGCGCCGCCCGGAAGTCCGTCGGCACCGTCCAGAATGGTGGTCACATCCATTGTCGGTTCGAACTCGGCCGCACCGACCAGCGGCCATTGATCGTCGATTCCCTTGACCTGGGTCAGGGCACGTTCGGAACTGGCCCCTTCGCCGGCAACCGCCATCGACCGGAAATCGACAATTTCGGACACGGCGCCCGCCGCCTCGTCGATCCAGGCACGTTCATCCGGTTCGGCGAAACGGTAGGTAAAGCGCAACTCGGCATCCCCGCCAAGGATGGTCGCCCCCTCACGTTCAAGGCCCGCCTCGATCGCCGCCCGAACCGAGCCCACGGCGGCGATCGCACCGACCCCCAGCGCCAGGCACAACAGGAATATCCGAAAGCCCTGCAAGCCGCCACGCAACTCGCGCCGGGCCAGCCGCCAGGCAATGGCAAGCTGGCTCATTGTGCGGCCTCTTGCGCGCGCCGGTCTTCGCCGGCGATCTGACCGTCGCGCAGCCGGATCACGCGATCGCAGCGTGCGGCCAGTTCGGGCGCATGCGTGACCAGAACCAGCGTGGCGCCGTGGCGGTCGCGCAGTCCCAGCAGAAGGTCCATGATCGCCTTGCCGGTGGTTTCGTCCAGGTTTCCGGTGGGTTCGTCGGCCAGCAGGATCGCCGGGCGCGGCGCGGCGGCGCGGGCCAGTGCCACGCGCTGTTGTTCGCCCCCCGACATCTGAGCCGGATAGTGATGCACCCGTTCGCCCAGACCCACCGCGCGCAATTCCGCTTCGGCGCGTTCGAATGCGTCGGGTCGACCGGCCAGTTCCAGCGGTGTTGCAACGTTTTCAAGTGCGGTCATGGTGGGGATCAGGTGGAAAGATTGGAACACCACCCCCATATTCCCCCTGCGAAAGCGTGCCAGCGCATCCTCGTTCAGCGCGGTCAAGTCATGGCCGAGGGCGCGCACCTCGCCTGCCGTGGCGCGTTCCAGACCGCCCATCAGCATAAGGAGCGACGATTTGCCCGAACCCGAAGGCCCCACCAGCGCCAGCGTTTCGCCTTGGGCGATATCCAGTGATATATCGCGCAGGATGCGGACCGGACCCGCATTGCCTTGCAAGGTCAAGGCGACGTCGCGCAACGAAAGAACAGGATCGGTCATGCAAATGGTCCTCAAAATCAGGCTTCTCCTGCCATATGGGTGTGCCCGCGTCGCTGGCAAGCTGCGATGCGTTCTGGCAGGCATGATTTTCACGCTTGCCACCGCCGTTTCCGTCGCTGCGGACGAGGGTCAGACGCTGAGACTGGCCGCACTTGGCGATTCGCTGACACAGGGCTACGGTCTGCCGCAGGACGCCGGGCTGGTGCCGCAACTGCAAGACTGGTTGCAGGCACAGGGCCATGATGTCGAGGTTCTGAACGCCGGGGTCAGCGGGGATACCACGGCGGGCGGATTGTCGCGCCTGGACTGGACCTTGGCCGACGAACCCGATGCGATGATGGTTGTGCTGGGCGGAAACGACCTGTTGCGTGGCATCGATCCAGCGATCAGCCGTGAAAACCTGGATGCGATCCTGAAACGGCTTGCGGATGAGGGCGTGCCCGCCTTGCTGGTCGGGATGCCCGCGCCGGGCAATTTCGGGCCTGACTTCCGCGACGATTTTGCCGCGATCTATCCCGAACTGGCGCGTGAATACGATGTGCCGCTCTATCCCAACCTGCTTGCGCCGATCACCGACCGCCACGACTCCGGCGCGCGGGTCGAGGGGTTGATGCAGGACGACCGGATTCACCCCAATGCCGAGGGCGTGGAACAGATCGTCGAGGCGCTTGGCCCGGTGGTCGCAAGGTTCCTCGATGCGCTTGGCGAGGATGGCGGTGCCTGAGCGCGGCCTGGTTGTTACGGCGCACGGTTGGATGACGGGCTGGCCGACCGGATCAATGCGCGGTGATCGCGGGGGTGTCGCCGGTTTCGGGTTCCAGCCGACCGATACAGGCTGCCGCATACCCTGCCTCTACCAGCTGCGCGACAAGCCTGTCGGCCTGATCGGCCGGCACCGTGGCCAGCAACCCGCCTGCCGTCTGTGGATCGATCAGCAACCGGGCGCGCGGCCCGTCCGGGGTCCGCAACCGTCCGGTCAAGGCGGCGCGGTTCGACGGCGCGAGGCTTGAGGCGATACCTTGACCGGCAAGCGCCTCGGCGCCGTTGAAAACGGGCAGGCGGCCCAGATCGAGGATCGCCCGTAAACCGCTTGCGCGCAGGATCTCGTCCAGATGCCCCGCGAGGCCAAAGCCGGTGATGTCGGTCATGGCCCCCGCGACGGGGGTCAGGAGCGCACTCGCCGCCTGTTGTGATTGCGTGAGATACGGCCACAGGGCGGCGATGTCGCGCCCCTGGGCCTGTTTGTCCATTTCCGCCGCCAGCAAGGTGCCGCTGCCCAGCGGTTTGGTCAGGATCAGTCGCTGGCCGGGCAGGGCGCCGCCCTTGGTCAGGATCCGGTCGTCGGCCAGCCCCGTCACCGTGAAGCCGATCGACAGTTCCGCCCCGATTGCCGTGTGTCCGCCCGCGATGGTGGCACCGGCAGCGCCGAATACGGATGCGGCCCCGGCCATGATCTCGGCCAGTGTGCGTTCCTGCAAGGTCTCGGACAGGCGCGGCAAGGTCAGGCTGGCCAATGCGATCTGCGGCGCCGCGCCCATGGCCCAGATGTCGCCCAGCGCGTGCGTTGCCGCGATGCGTGCCATCAGATACGGGTCTTCGGTCACGCTGCGCAGGTGGTCCGTGGCGATCACCTGCAAATGAGGACCCATTTGCAGCACGGCCGCGTCGTCGCCCACCCCCAGGCGCAGCGCCGCCGCGTCCGGTGCGGGAAGCGTGGCCAGCGCGGCGCGCAGCGGGCCGGGCCCCATCTTGGCGCCGCAACCGCCGCACAAGGGCTTGTCTCCCAGGGCTTCGGCCATGCCCAGGGCCGCGCGACGGGGCAATGCGGGTGGCGGCATGGCCGGAAGGTCGTGGAACATGCGCATGAACTTGCGGTCGATGCGATCCTTCAGCCGCCAGAGCCAGCGTCCCGACAGCGCCAGCCCCCATTTCTCGGCCAGCGCGGACCGCTCGCCCAGCGAGATCAGCTTCAGGTAATCGCGTTGCGGATCAAAACGGCGCAGCGCTCCGCCCGACAGCGCCGCGCGCAGATTATGCGCCAGAACCGGCGCCTCGCGCACGGCGAACACGCCGGCCTTGGGGCGCGGCGCATGGGCCAGATGGGCGCAATCGCCGGTGGCAAAGATATGCCCATGTCCCTGCGCCCGCAAGAACGGATCGACGGTGATGAACCCGTCGGTCAGGGGCAGCCCCGTCGCCGCGAGCCAGTCATGCGGACGGCTGCCCGCAGCCCCGACCACAAGGGCGGCTGGAACGACGCTGCCATCCGAAAGTGTTACCCGATCGCGTTCGATCCCCTGTGCGCTGAGGCCGGCACGCAGGGTGATCCGGCGCCGCGCCAACTCTGCCTGAAGTGCGCGGTGCGCATTTGGCCCCATCTGGGCCAGGGGCAGCGGATCGCGCTCGATTATGGTGATTCGGCGCTCAGCCGTGTCACGCAACCGGTGGTCCATGGCGAGGGCCAGCTCGATCCCGGCTACCCCGCCGCCGAGAACAGCGATGTCGGGCCGACGCGCGCCCGCTTTGACCTCGGCCAGAAACCGCTCCCAGCGTGCGGCATAGGCCCCCAGGGGCTTGGCGCCGACACCATGGTCCGGAAATCCGGGCAGATCGGGCATGTCCGACGTGATCCCGATATCGATCGAAACCACGTCAAACCGGATCGGCGGGCGACCGTTCACACGGATCGTGCCCGACGCCGGATCTAGCCCCTCGGCCCGGCCGGTCACCAGCCGGGCTCCGGCATGACGGGCCAACCGCACCAGGTCGATCTCCAGCGCGTCGCGTGGATAATGTCCGGCGATATGTCCGGGCAGCATGCCGGTATAGGGCGCCGAGGGGTTCGGATCGATCAGGGTCACGCGCGCGCCCGGCAGCGGGTTCATGGCCCAGTCCAGGAGAACCAGCGCATGCGCGTGACCCCCGCCGATCAGAACCAGGTCGCGTGTAAGGGGCAGGGTTTGCATGACGATCGGGCCTTTGCGGTCGCACCGCTGCCATAGCGCGCCCGGCGCCTGAAAGCGAGGGTCCAAAGCGCCGTTGCACGGCCGCAAGAGTGCCGTTTTTTGCACTTGACGCCGTCAGGGCGCTGACATACCAAGCGCCAGCTTCTGGCGGAGTAGCTCAGTTGGTTAGAGCAGCGGAATCATAATCCGCGTGTCGGGGGTTCAAGTCCCTCCTCCGCTACCAAAAATCCCCATTACAAAACAAAAGCTTGTGTGAATGATGGGGCTAGATTGGCCCCATTTTCGTGTTGCACTTCCCTGCAATCCGATTCCCTTTAATTTCAGGGATTTTCTTTAGCTCCCGGCAGTTCCGCACAACACGATTGCAACATGAGTGCGACATACGCAAGCTGTCGCATCACCCCGTCGTAGCGAAGAAAATGGCGCAAATTCGCGCTCGCCCCTGGGCCACCGTGACATGAAAACAGGGAGGGATCATCAGCGCGAGCGGCGTCAATCGCCGCCAGGCAGCGGCTTGTTCTTCGTGAGTGCCCACACATGGTTGCCAGTCTCAGATGCTCTAGCCCCGATTTCGATAAGCAGACGCGCGGTCTCTTCCCGGTTCGCCCCGATCACCCCGGACATTGTTTTCATGCTGCGCCATCCTTGAGCGCCCGGGTTGTTCAGCATCTGACGCAACATCGCTTTGCGCTTTAGGTCGCGCTCCCGCATGTCGCTGTGAGGTGCCCCCCGAAAACTGGACAATGACGCAAGCTCGGATTTGCTGTCTGCTGATCTTCACCACGAAGGAGATCGAAGATGTCGAAACGAAAGCA
>LJSV01000047.1 GCA_001314715.1 Rhodobacteraceae bacterium HLUCCA12
TCGCTTGACGGGCTCCGATCAATCCGATTTTATCCTATTTCATCCACAGATGGGTGGGGATGACATGACCGAGCACCACACGCTTTCCGACCGCCTCAGAGCCCGGGCCAATCAGCTCGGCATCAGTCCCGCCCACGTCGCCGAGATGGCCGGCGTAAACCGCTCCTTCGTCTACGACATCCTCCGCGGACGCTCGACGCGCCCCGGCATCGACAAGCTTGCGGAGGTCGCGCGCGTCCTGAAGGTGGATCGCGACTGGCTGATCCATGGGATCGGCGATGTCGAGGGTACGCCCCCCTTCATCGAGAACCCGGACGAGACCTTCGTCTCCATCGCGCATGCCAGCCCCAGACCGTCGATGGGCGGTGGGGCCGTGGTGGAGGACTTTGGCGACACCGCCGGCCGCGCCTACCACTTCCGGCGCTCCTGGATCCGGAACAGCCTGAAGGCCAGCCCGTCGCAGTTGCGTATCATGCATGTCGAGGGCGACAGCATGGCCCCGACGCTGCTCGACGGCGACACCGTGCTCGTCGACATGACCCGCCGCGCTCCGAACCCGCCGGGCATCTTCGTGCTCGATGACGGCATAGGGCTCGTGGCAAAGCGGCTCGAGCACATCGCCAACAGCGACCCGCCGGCCGTGCGCGTCATATCCGACAACAAGCTCTACAGCCCCTACGAACGGAGCGCCGAAGAAATCCACATCGTCGGCCGTATCCGCTGGTTCGCGCGCGAGATTTGACGCGACCATAGCGCTGTAAGTCTGCAACCGTTCCATAGGGCCTACTTCACCACTCGTAGTCGGGTTGTGGCTCCCGGAAGCGGATGAAGCGCGCGGAGGTCCTCTTCGCTTGTGCGGAGCGCTTGGGCCAGATCAGACACGCCGTAGCCAAGCTCCTCAAGGTGAAGCCTCACGATCTCAGGAAGGATAGTGGGCATTTCGACTTTGAGATCGAGTTCCGGCGGCTCCGTTCTGCGGTATCCCATCGAGCTCATTTGCCGCCAGAGATACTGGCTCTGGTTGTCGGTAATCGCACCGATCTTTTTCGCCCGGTAGAGAAGCGCCGCCATCGACACTCGCCAGACAGGCTTCAATGCGGCGAGGTGCTGGATCGTAAGACGCCGGCCGGAAAGGTGGGGGCGAATATCGCGCGCCGGCATGAGCAGCGCCGATGCGAACTCGTCCGCCTGATCCTCCATTTGGGGTGATGGTACCTGATGCATTACGACATGCCCGAGTTCGTGCGCGAGACTGAACCGCTGCCGATCAGCGGGCATATTGCGATTCAAAAAGATGCATGGCGGCATGTCTGGTATCTGAACCGTGAAGCCATCGACTTTGAGCGCGGCGAAGTCACAATGGACGACGATACATCCCGCTCGTTCTACCCATTCGACGAGCTCCCGGATCGGTCCCGAAGGTGCAAGCCACGTGCGCCTGATAAGATCGGCGATACGTTCGGGGTCGCTGCCGTACTCGTCGACATCCAGACGCGGAAGGGACAACTCCGGCTCGAGCTCGGCGGCATCGAGCAGTCTTCGGATGTGCAAGATCCTGATGTTGAGTTCGGCTTCCAGACGCTCGATCGCCTTCTGCCCAACGCTCGCCCGCTTCCGGTATTGCACGCTCATCGGCAGGCCAATGACCCGGTCGTTCTGGAAGAAGAAATCGACCGGAAAACCCAAAACTTCGCTGACGCTCGTCAACACGTCATCGGTCGGGCCGATCAGCCCGTTTTCAAGTTTCGAGAGATTTGCCTGTGACACCCCTGAGCGCGCGGAAAGCTCTGTCTGACTCCATCCTCGCGCCTGCCGCGCTATCCGCAGCAGGTCCTGATTGAAATCGGCGGGCATCAGTCTTGACGCTTCTTGCGGTCGTCCGCGGCGCCCTTGAGCTTGACGATAGACGCAGCGGGGCGCTCGGGTTTCGGCTCGGGCAACGGCAACGGAACCGAGGCCTCGCCTGCATCCAGAAGGCTGTATTCCCACGCGATCTGATCGCCGTTGCGGGCGACCACGCAGATGTCGTCGATTTGCGTTTCAAGACGATTCAGTTTGTAGACGACCTCGACGCGCTGGACCTCCGGCAAGCCGAACAGGTCCTCGTCATGATCGTGAAAAGCGAGCGCCAATTGCGTAGCAACATTCGACGAGCGGCCCGTCTCATCTGCTTTCTTGAACCGAAACAGCACTGTGTCCCGAACGAGGAACTTCATCGTTTCGTGGCCGTCGATCACATGGACGGCATCATGGCCCAGGAGGGCATTGTTCGCGTGTTCGATGATCTGCTCCCAGACGAAATTCGCGCGGCTGCGTTTGTAACGCCAGACGCCGTTGCGATCGCTTGCCAGCCAGTCCTCCCACGCTTCTCGGATCGCGGAGACGACCTGCTCGCAGATTTCGTCCAGAACGGGACGCACGGTGGCTTCGCTAGGAATCGGCATGCTCGGGCCTCGCTTGTTTTGATGGAGGATAGCCGGGCCGATTTACAGAAACAACCCCAAATTATTCACGTCATCATTCACGCCAAGTGGGGATGGCTCCCTGACTACCGCAGCGACCCGCACACCCAGTTACCATCGACTGCGCGGGCTTACGCAGAAACCCCTTAAGTCTTTGAATCAGATTGTTTTCGGAGGCCGCACAGATAGCGTTTCCCCCATGCGAAACGCGCCGAAAAATCCACAGCGGGGTTCAAACCCGCTGCCACCCGTTCAGATGGCGCCCGCCGAGCGCCGCGCCGAACTCTGCTGCCTGCTGGCGCTCGGGCTGGTTCGGTTGCGGATGCGGGAGACGGACGAAGTATCTGACGATACTGGAGAAAGTTGCCTACACTATCCGCCCGACCAATGCCGTCATGCAACTCCAACGCACCGGAGAAATGCATGAACAAGCCCGACCCCATCCCCGCGCGCCTCGCCGCGCTCAAGACAACTTCAACGCCCGACTTGAAGAAGCAGTGGCGCGACCTGTTCGACAGCGAGCCGCCGCCGTTCAATCGCCGCTACCTGGAAAGCCGCCTGGCCTACCGCATCCAGGAACTGGCCTATGGCGGGCTGAAGCCCGAAACGGTCCGGCGCCTTGAGCGGCTGGGCGAGGAACTTGACGGCGGCGACAGGAAGAAGCGTGCCATGCGCGCCGACCGTGACCGCCCGATCACCGGCACGCGTCTGCTGCGCGAATGGCAGGGTGTCGAGCAAATCGTCACCGTCACCGCCGATGGCTTCGAATGGCAGGGGCGGCCCTACAAGTCGCTGTCGGCCATCGCCCGCACCATCACCGGCACGCGCTGGAACGGCTGGGTGTTCTTCGGGCTCAAGAACCACAGGGGGCGGACATGACGAACCCGCCGGATAAATCGAAGGTCGTCCGCAAGCTGCGCTGTGCGGTCTACACCCGCAAATCCTCCGAGGAAGGGCTGGAGCAGGAGTTCAATTCGCTCCACGCCCAACGGGAGGCCTGCGAGGCCTATATCGTCAGCCAGCGCTCCGAAGGTTGGGTGCTGGTCCGCGACCAGTATGACGACGGCGGCATCTCCGGCGGTACGCTGGAGCGCCCCGGATTGAAGCGGCTGCTGGAAGACATCGAGGACGGGCTGGTCGATGTGGTGGTGGTCTACAAGATCGACCGCCTCAGCCGCTCGCTGGCTGACTTCGCCAAGCTGGTCGAGGTGTTCGACCGGAACGCCGTGACCTTCGTCTCTGTGACGCAGTCGTTCAACACGACCACGTCGATGGGGCGGCTGACGCTGAACATCCTGCTCTCGTTCGCGCAGTTTGAACGCGAGGTGACGGCCGAGCGCATCCGCGACAAGGTCGCGGCCAGTCGGAAGAAGGGCATCTGGATGGGCGGGGTGCCGCCCTACGGATACCGGGTAGAGAACCGGAAGCTGGTGGTCGACGAACACGCCACCGCGCATGTGCGCTGGATCTTCGGCCGCTTCCTCGAGATCGGGTCCTGCACGGAACTGGCGCGCGAGGTCGGCACGCGCGGCTTCCGGACGCCGCGCGGCAACCGGATCGACAAGAAGTACATCTATCGGATGCTCAGTAACCGCGCTTACATCGGCGAGGCGGTCCACAAGGGCGAAAGCTATCCCGGCGAGCACGACGCGATAATTGACGGGCCGACATGGGACCGCGTCCACGCCATCTTGCAGGAAAGCCCCCGCAAGCGCGCTGCCCGAACTCGCGCCGACACACCCGCGCTGCTGAAGGGGCTGCTGTTCGGGCCTGATGGCGCTGCGTTCTCGCCGACCCATACGCGCAAGGGCGACCGGCTCTACCGGTACTATGTCAGCCAGACAGTGCTGAAGCACGGCGCCGGATCATGCCCGGTGGGCCGCGTGCCCGCAGGCGAGATCGAGGCTGCCGTCATCGACCAGCTTCGCACCGTGTTCCGCCAGCCCGAGATCGTGGCGGGGACATGGAAGGCTGCCCGCGCTCACGCCAACGATGTCACTGAGGCCGATGCACGCGCAGCCTTGCAGCAACTCGATCCGCTGTGGGACGAGCTTTTCCCTGCCGAGCAGGCACGCATCGTGGCACTTCTGGTCGAGCGCGTCGACATCGGCACGAACGGGCTCGACTTCCGGCTGCGGATGGATGGCCTCGGCGGGCTCGCGCGCGAGATGCTTTCTGGCAGCATCGGAGAAGCGGCATGACCCGAGGTACGCCGATCCCCGAGACGGTTACGCTCCACGTCCCGTTCCGCGTCGTGAGGCGCGGCGGGCGAAAGGAGATGCAGGTGCCCGACGGTGCCGCGCTACCGCGAAGAACGGACAACTCACTGGTCAAGGCGCTAGCGCGTGCATTCCGCTGGAAGCAGATGCTGGAGTCCGGGGAGTTCGCGACAATCGCCGAACTGGCGGAGCGCGAGGGCATCGCGCCGTCCTACATGGCGCGCGTCCTGCGGCTGACGCTGCTCGCCCCCGACATCGTCGAGGCGATCCTGAACGGCACACAGGGTCCGGGGGTGACACTGGCTCGGGTGCTGGAATCGATTCCGTTGGAGTGGTGTGAACAGCCTCATTGACTCAATCCACCATATGTTCTTTAAATGTTCCCCTCGGTGCTGCAGGCTTTCGTCGTTGTGGGGTCGATACACACACGATATAGTATGACCTAAGCAAGCATAGGTTTTTGATGGCACTGGGACCCAAGGGACGCCCTCAACGGATCAGAGATCCGTTGCACGATTTGATCGAATTCGACACAGGTCGGTTCGAACAGATGCTGTGGCAGGTTATTCAATCACCGTCTTTTGAAAGACTGCGCCGCGTCCGACAACTTGGGTTTTCTGAGTATGTCTATCCAGGCGCAACTCATACGCGTTTTGGACACAGCCTTGGAGTTTTCTTCAATGCTAGGCGCCTAATGCGCAACGTACGACGCCATATCGGCGCTGACAACTTTGATCAATATCGCTCTGAAGCAGCCCTCGCCGCCGCGCTGTTGCATGACGTTGGCCATGGCCCATTTAGCCATTCCTTTGAGGCCATTGGGAAAAGTCTAAACCTCAAGTATGCCAAGCATGAAGACGTCAGTGACGAGATCATTCGCAACACTGAGGTCGCCGGGATCCTAGATAGCTACATTCCAGGAATGTCGGTTCAGGTAGCAGATATCATTGGCGCAAAGACGCCGGCAGATGTTTATTCATCAGTCGTTTCAAGCCAATTCGACGCTGACCGGTTAGACTATATGCAGCGTGACCGCATGATGACTGGGACCCAGCACAGTGAAATTGACCTCACATGGCTGATTGCAAATCTTGAGTTAGACGCCGTGCCCTTCGGCGTTGAAGAAGAAAAGGTGGGAGACGTTGAAACCTTCGTGCTCAGCTCGAAGGCGATTTATGCTGCTGAGACCTATGTCGTCGGCCTTTTCCAGCTTTATCCAACCGTATACTTCCACAAAGCGACTAGATCGGCTGAGAAAGTCTTTTTCCATCTCTGTGAGCGTGTTTTCAGGCTCACGCGGGAAGGTAAGGCTGAATTAGTTGGCCTATCAAATGCCAATCCAATTATTTCTTTCGCTGAAAATCCAGACTCGCTTCAGAACGCACTTCGACTTGACGACTCGGTTATTTGGGGTTCTCTGGCGGAGCTGTGTGAATCTAGGGACAGCCTAGTATCGCAGCTTGCAGCGATGCTCCGGGAGCGGCGCCTGCCCAAGTCTATCGATCTTAGAACAGCCGTATCCAGAGAGCTCGGCGATGGGGCTCCGGCCGAAGTCATTGATCGGGCTGTCTTGCTCGCCAGGAATGCGCTTGGCGCATGGTGCGATGAGCAGGGCGCCGAGGTGCCGCCCATTTGGATCGATACCGCGCAGCGCGTGCCCTATAAGGAATTCCAAGAAGATATCGGCCCGCTAAACCAAATTCTCATCAGGCACAACGGTGGGCTTGTCGACCTCAAAGAGGTCTCACCTATTGTTAATTCAATTCGACCATTCAAGCTGGACAGAGCCTATATTCCATTTCCAGATAACGGCGCGGGGAAATTAATAACTGATATCGTCAAGGAAAAAGTGAAGGAGGCAAAGGGAGAATGAAAATGCAAACAGGTGGAGACATGGAAGAACTGGTCCGCATTGTCTCAGCTGCAGATGGTGAAATCGTCGGCAGGACAAGACTTCAGAAGACGGCGTTTCTTCTTGAGCTAGCCGGTCTTGGTAGCGGCTATGAATTCAAATACAAGCATTATGGTCCCTTCAGTGAGGAACTGGCATCGGCCGTGGATCTTGCGCCGTTGCTTTTCGACTTCCGTGAGGATCAGAAGCGGTCAGGATGGGGCGGCACATACTCTGTCTTCACTTCAGGCGCCCCTTACAAAGGCGACGAAGGAGATCCTTACAGGCAGCTTGTTTCTTTGGCGAAGCGCGCGAACCCCATTGCGCTCGAGCTTGCGGCTACTGCCGCGTATCTTGCGAGCATTGGCGATGCCGATCCTTGGGGCGAGACGGAACGTAGGAAACCGGAAAAGGTAATTGGAGGCAAGCTCGATCAAGCCAAGGCTCTGTATATTCGCTTCAAGCAGCTTCAACTGCCTCAGGCGCTGCCCGACATTTGAGACGTCCCTGTTTTCGGTGATCTGGCGGTGAGGTCAGGAGCACCAGTCACCGGAGTGTTTGCATGCAAGAGAGTAGAGAAGTACGAGCAAGCCTGTGGGACTCAGCCAATACGCTGCGAGGCTCAGCTGTAGATCGCACCGATTGGAAGGGCTATATTCTCCCCTTGCTTTTCTTCAAGCGCATCTCCGACGTCTGGGACGAAGAGACGGCTGAGGCTCGGGAAATCTATGGCGAAGCGGACCCCTCCCTGTTTCCGGAGGTGCACCGTTTCGTGCTGCCTGAGGGCTGTCACTGGAACGACATCAGGGAAGTCCCGGCCAACGTCGGCGCGGCCCTCCAGAGGGCGATGCAGGAGATCGAGCGGGCCAATCCGGACACGCTGTTCCGCGTATTCGGTTCGGCGGACTGGGGCAACAAGGAGAAGTTCTCCGACGAGTTGCTGAAGGATCTGATCGAGGGGTTCTCTGAGATCGGCCTCGGCAACACCACCGTCAGCACTGACGTGTTGGGCGACGCCTACGAATATTTGGTGGGCAAGTTTGCCGACGTCACCCGCCGCAACAAGGCGGGCGAGTTCTACACGCCACGCAGCGTCGTGCGCATGATGGTCGAAATCCTCGACCCTCAGGAAAGCGAAAGCATCTACGACCCCGCCTGCGGCACGGGCGGTATGCTGCTTGGGGCTATCGAGCATGTAATGCGCAAGGGCGGCGATCCGCGCACCTTCTACGGCAAGATCTACGGCCAGGAGAAGAACCTGACCACGGCCGCGATCGCCCGGATGAACCTTGTCCTGCACGGGATCGAGGACTTCCAGGTGGCCCGTGAGGACACATTGCGGAGCCCGGCTTTCACGGATTCCAGCACAGGCGGCCTTGCCACCCAAGTTCATCAACAAAATCGATAAGCGTTTGATTTCATTCAGGCCGAATGGCCGGAAATGTTACAACAGGAGCGCTATCAGGCTGGCTTTGGCAGGT